>NZ_AP024485.1:1490000-2785000 GCF_020886695.1 Pseudodesulfovibrio sediminis | reverse complement strand
CAGGGCATTGGATGTGGTGGCAATGGGGGTCATGAACGCACAGGTGGATGACACCCCCACTCCCATCATCAGATAGAGCGGGTTCATGTCGTGTCCGTGCGCCGCGTAATAGGCAATGGTGAAAAAGGCCGCCACCACAGCGGTATTGGACAGCACTTCGGTCAGAAAAATCACGGACAGGATGGTCAGGAAATAGAGAAGTAACGGAGCCATGTGTCCCTGAAG
The DNA here is from genome assembly GCF_020886695.1 of Pseudodesulfovibrio sediminis. NCBI lineage: Bacteria > Pseudomonadati > Thermodesulfobacteriota > Desulfovibrionia > Desulfovibrionales > Desulfovibrionaceae > Pseudodesulfovibrio > Pseudodesulfovibrio sediminis. The sequence continues at coordinate 2,784,775 of NZ_AP024485.1, read as the reverse complement.
CATCTGGCCGGTCAGAACCACGACCTTTTCATCCAGCTTGAGCCAGTGGACTATGCCGAAGAGTGCCCCCAGCGCCAGAATGAAAAACAGTCCACGACGGGGCACGGACTTGAGCAGCCACCCGGGCGCGAGCAGCGGACCACGCGCGTATGCCGAGTCCGGGGCACGCCGGATGAAGAGCAGGTACAGAAAGAGTCCGGCAAAGCCCAGACTGACCAGCGGCGACACAGCCGCGAAGTCCGGAACATTCTCGCTGACCACGGCCTCCATGATCCAATAGCCCATATACAACCAGAACAGTCTGGCTCCATATCGCTGGCGATCTCCCGCCCCACCGCCGTCTTTCAGCGCTTCCACCCGGACACGGATACCCCGTGCGGCAGCAGGCAGTCCCAATCCGGCCGCCACTCCCCAGGCGAGCAGAACAAACACCGAAACCAGCGGCACGGACCACAGAAACCAGTTGAAGAACGTAATCTGCTCCCGTCCGGCGATCTCGAACAGATCCAGGGCGGCAAAGAGGACGGCGTTGGCCGGCGAGCCGATCATGGACCCCATGCCCCCGATGGCCGAGCCGTAGATGGCCGAACACATGAGTACGGTGGTCATGCCCCTGGCCCCCTGGTCGGCGAAGTCCTCGTCCAGCTGTTTGAGCACGGGAATGAGCGTGAGCACGGCAATGGTATTTGGAATAAACGAGGAGAGCGCGGCGGTCGCGCCTATTATATATAGTATAAGGAGCGACGGCCTGCCCCGGCTCTTTTTCAAGGCCCAGGCCACGAAGCCGTCCGTGATCCGCGTTGCCGCCATGAGCTGATACACGAAGTATCCGCACACAAAGAGCAGGATCAGGGGCAACCGTTGCCACAGGTAGGCGGAGATGTCTGCGAAGGATTCCAAAGCGGCTCCAGGATCGAGGTTCACTCAAGCCAATGGACCGTTTTCACGGAAGAATGTCAACTGCCGTCACTGTCTTAACGGTACAGGAAGGCTCCCGTCCACCACGTCAACCGGGATAGGGGAGTTCGATGCACACTGTGTAACGCTCGCCGTCCTGGCTGAAAAAGGGCTTGCTGATGATGCACGCGGTCTCACCGGTGAAGGGGGAACTAAACGGCGTGGTGACAAACTTCTCGTAGCCCATGTCCAGATAGAGGACATAGTCCTCCACTGAATGATCCGCCCCCTTGCCGGAGCTGAGGAGGAAATCCGCAGTGGTGGCGGCGTTCTGACTTTTGCCGTGAACGCGGGAGGTGATCTGCACTCCGAACTCGTCTACCACGAACACGGAGATGACGTCACCCACGGTCTTCACAATAGTCTTGCACCCTTCCTCGAAGCGATCTTCGGATAGATTGGCGAATTTCGAACAAATGGAGGTCACACTTCTAAAAGCAGTACCAAACCGCTCCTTCTTTCGGCTGACCAGCTTTCTTTTAAACAACTTGAACTCTTCATGGGTATCGAGAATCTTCTTGAAAAACATCTTCGCCGGATCGCCGGTTTTGTCGTGTTCGTCCTTTGTATAATAATCGCCCTGCTGTAAATGGATACCGGCGGTAAGCAACCTGAGCGATTCAGCCTCGGACTCCACCTGCTGCCCAATCACAACCGCGCCTATACGCTCTGCCACAGATCGGAGCGCCTCAAGCGTTCTGGCCGAATAGGACTTGCGCTCATCTTCACCGAAAAAGGAGCGATCTATCTTCACCATGTCAGGCTGCAGTTTGGTCAGCACATGGCTGAAGCTGTCATCCACTGAACAGCCATCCAAACAGATTTTGAAGCCGAGCCCTGAGAACAACTCGCAAAAATCAGCGACATCCTCCATATATTTAGGGGAAAAGGGCCACTCCAATACAATATTTGACGGCGGAATCCCCGCAGCCTCAACCTGAGCGGGAAGTACAACTTCCCGTGTCTTGAGATGGGAGAGCATATCCGGGTTGATATTAAGAAAGAGGTGCATCCCCTTGTGCTTAGCATGAATAGGCTTAAACTGCTCCAATGCTTTTTCACGACACAGCCGATCCACATCCACCTTGAGATCTGAGCTGAGATCGCCATAAAACAACTGACTTGCTTCAATGGCACACGCACTTTTCCCGGCGCGAGAATAGGCCTCGAATCCCACAATGGATTTGGTTGTAATTGAAAGAACAGGCTGAAAAAAAGTGATAATATCCTTGGAACTAATGATATTTCGAACCACCTGTTCGTCAACCTTGACCGGTGTACTCTTTGGCATTTCCGCTTCCTCTGAATTGATCGATTAAGACGATTGGAGTATCAGTCTCACTGAATACGCACCTGTCCAAAATCGGTCAATGTCGTTTTCCAGGAATTCTCCGTGTAATCATTGAGTGGGCCCATTCTCCTATAGCGAACACCAGCCGTTTACGTTATCATCGATTTCTTACATTGAGGAGTTAGTATAAGTGGCTGAATTTGTTCATCTTCATGTCCATACGGAGTACAGTCTCCTGGACGGTGCCATACGCATCAAAGACCTGCTTTCGCGGGCCAAGGACCTTGGCATGCCTGCCGTGGCCATCACGGACCACGGCTCCATGTTCGGTGCCGTAACCTTTTACATGGCAGCCCGTGAAATCGGCATCAAACCTATCATCGGCTGCGAAGTCTACGTGGCTCCCGGCGACATAGATGATGAAAACGCCCACCACCGTAAGGAACGCGGCGGTGGATACCACCTCGTCCTGCTGGCCAAAAACCGCAAAGGGTACCGGAACCTCATCAAGCTGGTCTCACTGGGGCACCTCGAAGGGTTCTACTACAAGCCCCGTGTATGCAAAAATCTCCTGAAAAAACACTCAGAAGGCCTTGTCGCCCTGTCCGCCTGCCTGGCTGGCGAAGTCCCACGCGTACTCATGAACGAGGGCTTGGATGCCGGCGTGGAGATGGCCAGGACCTACGAGTCCATTTTCCCCGGAAACTTCTATCTCGAACTCCAGGACAACGGCATCGGCAAGCAGGTTCGCCTCAATGAGCTGCTCATCAAGTGCGCGGAGCAGACCGGTCTGCCCCTGGTGGCCACCAATGACTGCCACTATCTGACCGCCGAAGACTACGAGGCCCACGACACCCTGCTCTGCGTCCAGACACAGACCACGGTGGACTCCGAGAAACGGTTCCGCATGGACACGCAGGAGTTGTATTTCAAGACGCCCGAGGAGATGGAGACCGCCTTCGCGCATGTGCCGGAGGCCATCCAGAACACCCAGCGCATCGCCGAGATGTGCAATCTCGAAATCGAACTGGGCAACTACTATTTCCCTGAATATGAATTGTCCGAAGGCGTCTCGGACATGGACGAGGAGTTTGACAAGCTCTGCCGGGCTGGTCTCAAGGAACGGCTCAACACCATCGAATATGAAGTGGACGAAAAGGTCTACTGGGATCGCCTCGACTATGAGCTGGGCGTCATCACCGAGATGGGATTCCCGGCCTACTTCCTCATCGTGCAGGATTTCATCAACTGGGCCAAGCGCAACCGCATTCCCGTGGGGCCGGGCCGTGGCTCTGCCGCCGGTTCCATTGTTGCCTGGTCGCTCAGGATCACGAACATCGACCCGCTCCCGTATGATCTGCTGTTCGAGCGCTTCCTCAACGTCGAGCGTGTGTCCATGCCTGATATCGACGTGGACTTCTGCGAGCGACGCCGTCTTGAGGTCGTGAAGTACTGCTCCGAAAAGTACGGCCATGACCGAGTGGCACAGATCACCACCTTCGGCACCATGAAGACCAAGGCGGTCATCAAGGACGTGGGCCGTGCCCTGGGCATGGACTACAAGGACACCGACCGCATCGCCAAGCTCATCCCGGACGATCCCGCGCTCATCGCCAAGCTGCTGGGCGTGGAAAAGGCCAAGATCACCGTCCCCAATGCCGTCAAGGCCGTGGCCGAACTGGACGACATGGTGGCCACCGACCCCAAGGTCGAAAAACTCATAGATATTTCAACACGGCTCGAAGGCCTCTGCCGTCACGCGTCCACCCATGCGGCGGGCGTGGTCATCTCCGACAGGCCCATGACCGACTACCTTCCTCTCTACAAAGGGAAGAAGGGTGAAATCGTGACCCAGTTCGACATGAAAAAGGTCGAAAAGGTCGGCCTGATCAAGTTCGACTTCCTGGGCCTGCGCACCATGACCGTAATTGAGGACTGTCTGGACATCATCCGCGAGCAGGGCAAAAAAGCGCCCAACCTCGACACCCTGGCCCTGGACGATCCCGACACCTACGCCATCTTTGCCAAGGGCGACACCGACGGCATCTTTCAGGTGGAATCATCCGGCATGCGCAAATATCTCCGCATGCTGCGCCCGGACTGCTTTGAAGACATCGTGGCCATGCTCGCGCTCTACCGCCCCGGCCCTCTGGGCATGATCGGCGCCCACGGGGTGAGCATGGTTGACGAGTTCATCATGCGCAAACACGGAGACATTGAGGTCACCTATCCGCACGAATCTCTGACAGACACCCTGAAGCCCACCTATGGCGTCATGGTCTATCAGGAGCAGGTCATGGCCACCGCCATGACGGTCGCCAACTATTCACTGGGTGAAGGTGACCTGCTGCGGCGTGCCATGGGTAAGAAGATTGCCGAGGAAATGGCCAAACAACGGTCCCGTTTCCTTGAAGGTTCCCGCGAGAACAAGATCCCCGACAAGATCGCCAATGAAATCTTCGACACCATGGAGAAATTCGCGGCGTACGGTTTCAATAAATCCCACTCCGCAGCCTACGCGCTGATCTCGTATCATACAGCCTATTTGAAGGCGCACTTCCCGGTTGAATTCATGGCCGCCCTCATGAGCACGGAAATGAACAACACCGAGAAGATCATCATGTACGTCAACGCCTGCCGCGACATGGACATCACGGTCAAGCAGCCGAACATCAATGCCGGTCAGGCCCGCTTCTCCGTGCTGGACGGCGACATCCTGTTCGCCATGGCCGCCATCAAGAACGTGGGCGAGGAAGCCATCAACGAGATCGTGGTCGTGCGTGAGGCAGACGGCCCGTTCAAGAATATTTTCGATTTCTGCGAGCGGGTGAACCTGCGCCGCGTGACCAAGCGCGTGCTTGAATCCCTTATCAAGGCCGGGGCACTGGACTGCTTCGACCGGTCACGGGCCGCGCTCCTCGAAGATCTGGAAAAGGCTGTCGCCATTGGCCAGAAGAAGACCAAGGAAAAGGAATCCGGCATGCTGAACATGCTGGACATGCTCGGTGGCGGCGAAAGCGCGGAACCGGCCCACCAGCCCACGTGCTCGGAATGCGAGGAATTCGACGACCGGGAGAAACTGACTCTGGAAAAGGAAGTCCTCGGTTTCTTCCTGTCCGGTCACCCGCTGCTCGCCTACCGGCAGGACATGGCCCGACTCCGCACCTCCACCCTTGAGGAATGCAAGACCATTCCCAACGGAACTGAGGTCCGCGTGGCCGTCATTATCCCGGACTACAAACAATTCATCACCCGCAAGGGCGACCCCATGGCTTTCTGCGTGGCCGAAGATCTGACCTGCTCGGGCGAAGTGACCATGCTCCCCAATGTCTACGCCGACGCCCGCGAGCTCATCGACGCGGACCGTCCGCTCATGATTCAGGGAAAGATCGATATCCGCGAAGAACAGGCCGGACCGGAGGATGCCCCCAAATCCGCCAAGATTCTGGCCGATAAAGTCACATTCCTGGCCGATGCGGTCAAAGGCTCGGACAAACCCGTGCCCCTGTGGATCGGCGAACGCAACGCCGTTGACCCCCATCTCAACAAACTCAAGACCATTTTACAGCGCTATCCCGGCACCACCTCCGTCACGTTGGGCGTCATAACCAAAGACTCCGTGGTCAACCTGAAACTCGGCAATGGCTGGACCGTCTTCCCCAGCCGCGAGTTCTGGAAGGACATTGAGGCGTGGCAGAACGGCGATGCGCTCAAACATAGGTCGAGCAACAACTAATTGAGGAAAACGATGGCCCGGATTCGCACCTGCCTGGCACTTATCTTCATACTGACGCTTATGACCGGCTGCGGTTCCACCCGGAATCCGCTGCCCATCAATTATCAAAAAATGGCACAGATTCCCGGATTCGAGCATATCCGCTTCTACGATGACAACACGGCCGCCTCCATGAAAGCCATACTGGAAACCTGGGCCAGACATCGCAAAGGTGATCCGGACGCTGATTTTTCCGTACTCAGCCTGTCCGGCGGCGGTGCGGGCGGCGCGTTCGGCGCAGGCTACCTGAGCGGCTGGAGCGACTCCGGCACCCGGCCCGAGTTTTCGGTCGTCACCGGCATCTCCACAGGCGCACTCATTGCGCCCTTCGCCTTTCTCGGCCCCGGCTATGATGCGCTGATCACCATGCTCTACACCACCTATTCCACGGAAAATCTGATCGGCTACACGCCCACCAGCCTGTCTCTGCTGAATACCTATCCCATGCAGAAAGCCATACAGATGTATATTTCCGACGAGATCATCGAAGCCATCGCCTTCCAGCATCGCAAGGGGCGTCGACTGATCATCGGCACCACCAACCTGGATGAAATGGAGCCGGTGTATTGGGATATCGGGGCCATTGCCCAATACGACACGCCGGAGGCACGCACGCTCATCCGCGACGTAGTCCTGGCCTCGGCAGCCATTCCCGTGGCGTTTCCCCCGGTCTTTTTCAAGGTGGAAGCAGGAGGCAAGCTGTACGATGAAATGCATGTGGACGGCGGGATCACCAATCAGGTTTTCGCCTACCCTCCTTCAATCAGACTGAATGAAGCCCTGCACTCCATCGGCAAAACCGGAAAAATCTCCCTGTATGTCATCCGCAATGATCTCCTGAAAACACCCGGCTGCCAAACGTCCCCGCACCTGACGCGGATAGCCAGCCGCTCCATGGACGGCCTCATCCGCAGTCAGGGCATAGGCGACATCTACCGCATCTTCTACACGACCCAGCGGGACAACGTGGATTTCAACCTCGCGTTCATTCCCTACACATTCACAGAGGAACCCGAAGAGCTGTTCGATCCCGTTTACATGAACAAACTGTATAAAGTGGGATACGATATTGCCCGAAGCAAAAGCCCGTGGCACAAGGCTCCGCCCCATGTCACTCCCCAGCGGGATGTTTCCGGGAACCGATAGCCCCGTACGCGACACAGGCTGCCATTGATCGACTGGCCCGCCCCCGGACGAAGCGGCACAACCATTTTGAATACGTTTGAGGATACAGCATGGACTCACTCAAGGAACTGGACGAACGGCACAGACAATTCGTCATTGACCGCAACTGGCAGCAACACCAGTCGCCCAAGAATCTGGTCATGGCCCTGACCGGCGAGGTGGGCGAGCTCAACGAGCTGTTCATGTGGCTTACGGTGGAGGAAAGCCGGAAGATAGAAGGGGAAACAAAACAGGCCGTTGCCGAAGAGCTGGCCGATGTCCTCATCTACCTGACCCGCATTGCCGGGGAGCTGGACATTGATCTGGTTGCGGCTGCGCACGAAAAATGCGAGATCAACGAACGGAAATACCCGGCGGACGCATTTCAGGACAAGCCCCTGCGCCCGCACGAATACAAGAATCAACACAAATAGGTGATAGCATGGCAGGAAAATGGCGTTTGACCATCACTCAGGATTTCTCGTCCTCGCACCAGCTGCGCAACTACGGCGGCAAATGCGAGAACATGCACGGCCACAACTTCGGTGTGGAAGTTGTCGTGGAAGGCGACAAGCTCGATGACCGCGTGGAATATCTCGTGGACTTCAAGGAGCTGAAAAAACGCACCAAGGCAATACTCGAAAAACTCGATCACAAACACATCAACGATGTGCCGCCCTTTACCGAGATCAACCCCTCCTCCGAAAATCTGGCCATGTTCATATATAAGGAAATGGTCAAGACCATGCCGGAGAACATCTCCCTGGTAGAGGTATCGGTATCGGAAAAGGACTCCTCCAAGGCGAGCTACTGGGAAGAATAGGAATATGAACGACCCAAAAAAGGAGAAACGCGGCGAGATCAACGGCATGTCCTATGGCAAGATCATGACCAGCCTGCTCATTCCCAAGAATGCCCGCTCGGACCCGAAACGCATCCTGAGCGGCATCGCCTTTCTGGTGTTCATCTGTTTTTTCCTGTTCGCGGCCCTGAGCAAAGGGTGCCAGCGGGAGACCTTGAAAGACCAGCAGCAGGAACAGAGCCGTTCTGTCCCGGCCATTGTCCACACAAGGAGCGTCTAGCGTGCGCATCATTATCCAGCGAGTCTCTGACGCCAAAGTCTTTGTGGGCGACAACGTCCTTGGTGCAATCGGGACCGGCCTCCTCGTGCTGGTGGGCTTTGGCGGTAACGACACCGCCGACCTGCCCGAAACCCCAGCCTGGTCCAAGATGCTCGACAAACTGCTGAACCTGCGCATCTTCCCGGACGACAAAGGCAAAATGAACCGCTCGCTCACGGATACGAGCGGCGACCTCTTGCTCATCTCCCAGTTCACGCTCTATGCGGACTGCAAAAAGGGACGGCGCCCCTCGTTCACCAATGCCTGTCATCCGTATATCGCCGAATCCCTATACGACCGGTTCGTGGAAGACGCCCGCAAACTCGCGCCCGGCAATTTTGCCACCGGCCGGTTCGGCGCAGAAATGCATCTGGATTTCACCAATTGGGGTCCGGTGACCATGATTCTGGATTCAGATGAACTTTAATTGCATCTGACAATTGTTTTCCTTACACTCATTAGATGTCGGTTAAAATAAAACTCCTACTCGCACTCACTCTGATCCTGCTGTCCTCCTTTGTCGTGACCAGCCTGATCAACTACACGGTCACACGTGACGCGGTGCGCGAAGAATTACTCAATTCCTCACTCCCCCTGACCGGCAAGAACATCTATTCCGAAATCCAGACTGCCATGATGCGCCCCATCATGGTCTCGTCGTCCATGGCCAATGACACCTTTCTCAAGGACTGGGTCCTCAATGGCGAAAAGGACGAAGAGGAAATTACCCGCTACCTCAGCAGACTCAAGGAAAAATACAACTTTATCACCGCGTTCTTCGTATCCGCCACCACGGACAAATATTATTATCAGGACGGTATTCTCAAGGAGATCGGACCACGCGACCCGCATGACATATGGTATTATGCGTTTGTTCGCTCAAAAAAAGAGTACAACCTGGACGTGGACAGCAACGAGGCTGAGGGCGGCACCCTGACCATCTTCATCAACTTCCGGGTGGAGGACAAGAATGGCAGGCTGCTCGGCGTGGCCGGAGTGGGCGTCAACCTGAGCACCGCCTTGAAACTGCTGGCAAAAGCACGCAAGGAATACCACAGGGAAATCTACCTGGTGGACCAGGACGGCCTGGTTCAGGTGCATCAGGATATCCGACGCATCGAGAAATATTACATCACGAAGGCAGGCGGGATCCGCGATGTGGCCCAGGCCATCCTGAGCAAACATGGTGAGCAAGTCAGCACCGAGTATGACTGGGAACAAGACCATATTCTGCTCTCGGCGCGGTATATTCCCGAGCTGCAATGGCACCTTATCGTCGAACAGAACGAAGAGGACGCCCTGACATCGGCCCGCGAAAACATGATCCGCACCCTGATTGTGGGTGGAATAGCGTCCTTCCTGATCATCATCCTGTGTGTCGTGACCATCAATCATTTCCAGAGCCGACTGGAAAAACTCGTTCTGACCGATCCGCTGACCGGAGCGGCCAACCGACGGGCGCTGGACTCCAGATTCGAACAATCCGCCTACAAAAGCGACCGCTATGACGCGATGTTTTCCGCCATCATCATCGACCTGAACAATTTCAAAAAGATCAACGACTCCTATGGACACGTGATGGGCGACAAGGTGCTCAAGCATGTGGCCGGGACAATGACCTCCACTGTCAGACCAACGGACCTGCTTGCCCGGTGGGGCGGAGACGAATTCATCATACTCATGGACGGCAACACCGATGACGCCAGGGTTCTGGCAACCCGCATCCGGGCCGCCACGAGCCAGACGCCCTTCAGTTTTCCGGTGTCTTTCAGTTACGGCATCGCCCAATATGAAGAAGGGGACGATATCGACTCCCTGACCCAGCGCGCCGACCAGATGCTCTACGAAGCAAAAGCCCGAATCCCGAAAACCGAAGGGATGTAGACAAATTTCCCCGAGGTCGTTACCGTTGGGACCAATGCAAGACGCCCTCACCACATGGCCCAAATTCCGGTCTCAACACCCCCGCATACTCCTGCTCACCAGCCAGTATTTTCTCATTGGCGAGCTTGAGGCGGCCTGCAAGCGCCTTGGCGTGGAGCATCTGTTTCTGGACCTCGGCACCAAGGAAATGGATCTCGACACGTTCGTGACGCAGATGACCGATGTGCTGACCACGTTCAAGCCGGACTTCGTGCTCACGGTAAACCACCTGGGCGTGGACCGGGAAGGGATACTGGCCCAACTGCTGAACCGGTACGACGTGCCGCTGGCCTCCTGGTTCGTGGACAATCCGCACCTCATTCTCAACGCCTATCAGCATCTCTTCGAAGCCCGCACCGCCCTGTTCACCTGGGACGCCGACACCATCGACTCTCTCGGCCGGATGGGCTTCAAGCATGTCTTTCACCTGCCGCTGGGCGCTGACCCCAGCCGACTCACGCCCCGCCGCACCGTGCCTGTGGATGTATGGCGCGCCCCCATTTCCTTTGTGGGCAACTCCATGCTGACCAAGACCGTCAAGCGACTGGAGGCGGCCCGCCCCACAGAGCGACTCCTTCAGAACGGCATCACGATGGCCCGTGAGTTCAGCGACTCGGGAGAACCGCTGGCAGAAGCGTTCCTGTACAAGAACCACCCGGAGCTCGTCCCGGAATTCGAGGCACTGCTCCACCCGGCACGCAAACAGGCGTATCTGACCTTCATCACCTGGCAGGCCACCCTGCTCTACAGACTGGATTGCGTGGCGCGCATCCTGCCCTTCGCCCCCCTCATCGTGGGGGATCCGGGCTGGCAGTCCCTGCTCAAGGACGCCGACGGCTGGCGGTATCACCCGGAGTTGTCCTATTATGACGACCTGCCGGATTTTTATCCCCTGTCCAAGATCAACTTCAACTGCACCAGCCAGCAGATGAAGGGCGCGGTCAATCAACGGGTCTTCGACGTGCCCACCTGCAACGCGTTCCTGCTCACCGACCACCGCAAACAGATGGAGGACCTGTTCGAACCGGAAACCGAGATCGTTTTCTACCGCCACCCGGATGCAATCCCCGGCCTGATCGAGCGGTATCTCCATGACGACGTCGCCCGCCAGCGCGTTGCCGCAGCCGCCCGCAAACGGGTCCTGGCGCAACACACCTACGACCACCGCATGACCAGTCTCATGGAATCCATGCGCCAGACCTTCGGATAAGGGTATGACTCTGAAACCGATACTCCTCCTTCAGATGCAGCGGATGGGCGACCTGATTCTCTCCTATCCCCTCATGCTCTGGCTCAGCCGCCGCTATCCCGGGCACCCCATTTTCGTGGCGGCCGAGGAGACATTTTTCAAACCGCTCATGAAACTCTCACCCGCGGTCACCTATTTCCCCTGGTCCGGGGCGAATGTGCTCAAGCAGCACGACTACGCTCTGGTAATCAATCTCTCCATCCAGAAAAAAGCGGCCCAACTGGCCGAAGAGGTCTCTGCCGAACACAAGCTCGGCCCGGTCCAATCCGCGGACAGCGCCACTTTCGTTCACGGCGACTGGCAGCTCTACCGGACCTCGCTGGTCAAGAACAACGGGTTCAACCGCTACCACTGGGCCGACCTCAACGGGCTGGACGCGATCCCGTTCAAGCAGATCGTGGACACCCGTTTCGACAATCCGCGCACCATGCACGGCAGCAACAAAGTGGGACTGTTCCTCGGAGCAAGCGACGAGGCAAAACGCCCGTCGGTCGAGTTCTGGGGAACACTGGTGGACGAACTGCATCGACGAGACCTGCGCCCGGTCCTGTTCGGCGGCCCCATGGAAACAGGGCTTGGCGAAGCTGTGGTCAAACAGGCAAAAGGCCCGGCCCTGAACATGTGCGGCAAGCTCGGGCTGGAGGAACTCGGTATCGTGGGCCAGACACTCGGTCTGTTCATCACACCGGATACCGGCCCCATGCATCTGGCCGCGTGGACCGGACTCAGGTGTCTGAATCTCTCGCTGGGGAACGTCAATCCATGGGAGACCGGTCCCTATGGCCCGGGACACCACGTACTCCGCGCAGACCTTGACTGCGCCAAAGGGTGCTGGTCCTGCTCCCGCCAGAGGCTGTACTGCCATGATCCCTTCAAACCTGCCCGTGTGGCTATCCTTGCCAACCGCATACTGGCCGGTGACGGGCCGGACCAACTCGCCGGACTCGACCTGCCCGGCCTGACCCTGTTCCAGACCGCCCGTTCGGACCTCGGCCTCTATCACCTCAACAGACTCGATGCGGTCCAACCAGACGAAGAACGACTCATCTCCCGATTCTGGCAAACCTTTTTCGGCCATCACTTCGGGTTGTGGGACGACACCCGCCAGGTCGCGGCCTGGGCCGATCTGACCGCCGAAGCCGGACAGACAGCCGAAGCCATACGCGCCCATGTGCCGGAGATGGGCCGCCAGTTCAAGCATGGCCTGAAAAACGGCTCCATCCTTGAAGAGGCATTCTGGGCCAAGAGTCCCGCCACGGTCAAACCGCTCACCGGCTATGCCCACATGCTGCTGGAAAACACCGACTATTCACGCCTTGGATGGATCAAGGTCATGGAGCTGCTCGAAAGGCTTATCGCGGCCTGCGCCTAACCCGTTTCCCCTGCCCCGCCTGCCTGGCAGCGGTCATTTCTGCCTACCGCAAAAACAATAATTACCCGGAATCACGATGTTTTCCATTTGGCACACCTTTTGATTGTAAGTGTGACGAAGGAGAAAACCATGCAGAATATTCCCGGCATCGCCCTTGAAAAGGCCACTGAACAAATACAGACGGTAAAAATCGCTTCCGTCAAGGAAAGTGATCAGCAGATGCTGTTCTCTGAACTGTTCAGCGAACACGCCGCCTCTGTCGAAAAGGAACTGGCCCTGGCGCCAGTCGCCACAAAAGACAAGATGCTTGAAAGTACTCCCCAGAAATTCAATGAACAACCGAGCGTGAATGCGGCTGGCACAGAGACTCCGGTCACGGAAGAGCAGGAAGTCGAACAGCACAGAGAAAACGCCCGAATGACGCAGGATGAATTCGACGAGGTCAAGGATGACCTCAAGGAATATGGCATGACCGATGAGGAAATCGCCAAGATCGAAGAGAAGGTCAATTCCGACGAAGGACTGACCTGGGGCCAGTTCGTGGCCGAGGTCGCGCAAAAGGTCGCCGCGATGCGTTCTGTCGAACTGACGGATGAGCAAAAGGCCAACCTGACCAGCTTCTTCGGCAAGTTTGGTTTTTCCGACAAGGAAAGCGCCAAGCTCATCAGCCATCTTGAGAAGGGCAATGTCTCCAAGGTCATGAGCGCATTGCAGGCCAAGATCGACACCATGCCGCAGGATCAGCAACTGCTGCTCAGCAAGCAGGAAGTTGAAGCGTTCACCGCTGCCCTGACCTGTTCCAAGGAGTTTGCAACCAAGGTCCAGGAGCTTCTCGGCACCAACTCCATGCCCAAGGATTTGAAGGAAGCCTTCACCCTGATCCGCCAGGAACTGGCAGACATGGACAAGAAGGATCAGAAGCTCGCCAAGGCCGTTGGCAAGGCTTTTGTCGCCACCATGAACGAGGAACACAAGCAATCCTCTGCCGCCAGACAGGTGGAAGAGGCTATTGATCTGAAGCCGCGCGTAACGGCTGAAGAGGTCAAGACGGATGCCAAGGAAGAATTGGCACAGGCAGTCAAGACCACCAAGGACAACGTAGCTGAAACCGCGGTTCGTCGTAACACCGAAAAGAATGTGACCGACAAGGTCGACATCAAGACCGACTCGGACAAGCAGGAGCCCAACGCGCAGGATGCGAAAAGCGAAAACGACGAGAACTGGAACAATCTTTTTGGCAAGATGACCGATGACGGCTCGCAGAGTGCCCAGGCCAAGACACAGACACGCACCCAGGCGGAAGCGCTGTCCAAGACCGGCCTGACCGAGGCGCAAGCCAAGGTAAAGACTGCCGCATGGGAAAAAGTTTCCGCCCCCAAGGTCATGAAGCAGGTGGACAATGCTGTCCTGCAGACCCTGAAAAACGGCACCAAGCAACTTACTTTGCAGCTCACTCCAGAGAACCTGGGCAAGCTCTCCGTCATCCTCTCCGTACAGGGCAAGGAAGTGGGAGCCACCATCCGGGCAGAGAGTCACGAAGCTGCAAAGGTCATTGCAGACAATCTCGACATTATTAAGAATTCTTTAGAAAACCAAGGATTGAAAGTGGAGAAGCTGGAGGTCCAGACCGGGCTTTCCAACAATCAGAACTCCAACGATTGGTTTGGTCAGAACGAACACAATCTTGCTCGTGAACGCGAGGCCATGGTCGCCATGCGCAACCACATGAGACAGATGCGGGCCAACTCTGGCGGCGTCTTGGCGCAGGACGTGCAAAGTATACGTGAACAGGCAATTACTGCCGACAACGGGTTACACGTTATTGCGTAAGAGAGGTCTATCATGGGTTACGTAGACAACAGTGGAATGATTCTCGGAGCACAGGAGTCGCGATTGGCGGCCTCCAACACTCCGGAGCACAAAACAAGTATGGATCAGGATTCGTTCATGACCATCCTGGTGGCGCAGTTGACGCATCAGGATCCCCTGAATCCGATGGAAGACACGGACATGACGGCCCAGTTGGCCCAGTTCTCCTCTCTGGAGCAGCTGACCAACATCAACCAGGGCATTAAGGATCTGACTAACTCCACGGAGCAGACCGACATGCTGTCGGCTGTCAGCTTCATCGGCAAGGAGATCAAGGCTGAGGGTTACAAGATCAGCAAGGATGAAGGAAACGTCTCCACCATCTACTACGGATTCGGCGAACCGGTTAGCAAGATCACAATGAATATTTATGATTCTGAAGGTGCCATTATACGCACTATCGATCTGGGCGGCAAAGAAGCCGGAGCCTATCAGTATGAATGGGATGGCAAGAACGAAGGCGGACAGACCGTTGCCGATGGCCAGTACGGCGTCGGTATCCTCGGTGAGGATGTCGAAGGCAAGCACGTCATGGTCCAGACGGAAATATCCGGCACGGTCGACGCAGTGGTCAATGAAAGCGGGACTCAGTATCTGCGCCTCAAGGACGGTCGCTTCATCAGCTTCCTCAACATCAAGGAAGTCGTCGATCCCGGCAGCGCGGATGTGGTGGATACAGAGGAAACCACTGAAGAAGAGAGCTAGTTGAATTTCACCTGCGGCACGAGGTCGCAGGCTCTTGGAGAAGAGATAGGAGGTTATTATGGGTTTAGGAGCATCACTCTATTCGGGTATTACCGGTCTGACGGTACACTCCGAACGAATGACGGTCATTGGCAACAACCTTGCCAATGTGAACACAACGGGGTTCAAAGGCGCTCGAATGTATTTCGAGGATCTCATGAGCCAGGATTTTTCAACAGTCAACGGCGTGGGCCAGGTGGGTCGTGGTGTACGTGTATCGAGCGTATACTCGGACTACGGTCAGGGTGCTTTCGAGGCATCCACCGAAGCCACGGACATGGCCATCTCCGGCAACGGCATGTTTGTTGTCTCCCCTCAGGGCGAAGACGACAAATTCTACACCAGGGCCGGTAACTTCCGCTTTGACAACGACGGGTATCTCGTTGATCCCCACGGATATGTACTGCAGGGATGGGAAATCGAGCAGAGCACCACGTCCGTGACATCAGCCAGTTCAACTTCGGCGGCATCCTCCAGTGGCGCACGCATCATCGGCACACCCACCGATATTCGCATGGAAAACTTCCAGTCCGAGCCAAGCGCGACGACTTCCGTTTCCATCGTCACCAACCTGGACCCGTCCGCCGCAGACAGCTCCACCAGCGCCACGCAGCCGTATTTCGCCATGTTCAATAACTGGGACGGCACCGAAGACACCCCGCTGGCCGGGACTCTGTACAGCTATTCCACCACCCTGAAGGTGTACGATGACATCGGTACCGCTCACAACCTGACCGTCTACTTTGACAAGGTCACCATGAGTAACGCCGGAGGCGACACTGTCTGGGAATACATGGTCACCTGTGAACCCAACGCGGACAAGCGCGTCCTGTCCGGCGCAGACGGCAACCTGACCGCGATAGGCCAGGGCGGCACCTCTGCCGCAGGTATCCTCATGATGGGTACCCTGACGTTCACCACAGGTCAGCTCTCCGGCATGAGCGCGTATACGCTCAAGAGTAACGGCGGCTCCAACATCAAAGATCTGGACAACTGGACGCTGGCCGATTTCTCCACCGGTGGCTATCCGGTATGCACAGCGAACTTCCTTGGCAAATCCAACGCAAGTACGGCCGAAGCGACCAACGCCACACCGATGCAGATCAATTTCGGTATCCAGAACTCCGACCTGTCAAGTAACGGCTCCGGCACAGACACCATCGGTTGGGGAACCGGTCTTGGTGCCCTGCCCCTGAGCGCAGCTGACGTCGGCACCAATATCAGCAACACCGGCTATCTTGCCAACTTCAAGGATCCGGCCATCAGCGCCCTGGCCACCCAGAGCTTTGATACCGGCGGTTCCTCCACCCTGTTCCAGAGCCAGAACGGCTATTCCGCAGGCATCCTGCAGAACATCTCTGTGTCCCGCGAGGGGGTCATCACCGGCCACTACTCCAACGGACAGGTCCTGGAACTCTACGCAGTCACCATTGCGACGTTCACCAACGCCCATGGATTGCGCAGGGACGGCGGCAACCTGTTTAAGGAAACCCGTGAATCCGGCCCGGCTCTGACCGGTCAGGCTGGCTCTGCAGGCAAAGGCACCGTAGACGGCAACTCCCTTGAGATGTCCAACGTGGATATGGCCACCGAATTCGTGCGCATGATCACCACGCAGCGCGGCTTCCAGGCCAACACCAAGGTCATCACAACCACAGACTCAATGCTCGGCGAAGTTATCGCCATGAAGCGTTAAGTACATACAGGTCTTAAGTAACCCATACGAATAGACCCCTTCTCCAAGATTGCCCCCTGCCTGACCCTCAGGGGGCAAACAGAAGACCCTGCGGCCTGACAGTTAACCCACTGTCAGGCCGCTTCCTGTGTTGAAGGCTCAGTCGGGGATAGTGCGTCGCGTTACGGCGATCTTTGGATGAAACAGCCCCCCTTTTTTCCGCTTTTACCGACAAGAACGTCCAATACTCCTGCTGTCTGTGTTCGTATGGTGGCACAAACAACAAGGAGATAGTCATGTCCGATTTATTTACATCCATCATGTCCGGTACCATCAGCCACACAGACAAGGAGACCGATGTCGCCTCGCTCGACTGGAATCAGCATCCCACATTCGCCGGAGTTGCTCTCAAACATCTGATCACCGGGGCCGAAACCGAAGGACGGTTCAGCGCGCATCTGGTCAGACTGGACGCGGGAGCTGAAATCGGTGACCATATTCACCAGGACAGCTGGGAGCTGCACGAGATAACAGGTGGCAGCGGACACTGTCTGTTGAACGGGAAGATAATTCCCTACACGAAAGGCATGGTGGGCGTGATCCCGGAAAAGGCACCACACACTGTCCAGGCTGGCAGTTCAGGCCTGACCATACTGGCAAAATTCATCCCGGCACTGCTCTGAGCATTTCTATGAAGACAAGCACGGACCTCATATTCAGAACCATCCCCGGCCTGGAGGGCGCCACCCTTGTGCGTGCCTCCGGGCCGATGCAGGCGTTGGGTCGGCACAGCCACGAATCCCTGACCTTTGGCATCGTCATGGTAGGCAGACGGACCATACAGTATGGCTCTGAGTCCTTCGAGGCCCGCCCTGGAAGCGTCATATTCATCCCACCCGAACACACACACGCCTGCCCTGAATCAGACGCCTGTGAGTACGTCATGTGTAATATCCCGTGCCCGCTGGTCAGCATGCTGGGGTTCACCACAATCTGTCAGGATCACCACACGCCCATCGTTGATTCCCCTGTGCTGTTCGGAAAAATCATCCGATTCGCCGAGTCTGTCGGCTGCTCCACTTTTGCCATGGAATGCCAGGAACAGCTCGTCACCATCCTTGCTGCGCTGTTGCGCGAAAACACCCATGCCGATGAACCGAAAACCACACCTCCCGACCATCTTGCACAGGCTGCCGCATATCTGCACCGTCATCCCTGTGAAAGCGTCAGGCTTGACACGCTCGCCGACATTGCCAGGCTCAGCCCGTGCCGATTCAGCCGCTGCTTTACCTGGGCATATGGCATGCCTCCGCATGAATACCACAACCAGCTCAGGGTCAGAGAAGCCAAGGAACGCATAACCAAAGGGATGCTTCTGGCTGACGTGGCCGCGCACTGCGGGTTTTCTGATCAGAGCCATATGAATCGCGTGTTCAAAAAAACCATGGGGATGACGCCGGGGGTGTATGCACAGGCCTTTGGTTGATTTTCGCGGGCGCGCTTGCCGCTTTTTTTCATTCAGCTTTGATGTGTCTGTTCTGAGGGGAAGGCTTACTGTATTTTGAGGAGTGCTTTTTATTTTCGGTTATCGCGCTACGCGGCGAGAATGCAATCCAAGTTTATTCAAAAGGTTTCGCCTTTACGGCGACCTGTTGAGCGACCTTGGATACAGAATGTTATCTGCTCAAGTCGCCCTAGCTTAGCCCTGTTTGCAAGGCCTAGAAGCTGACAACGACAGGGCGGCGGCTCCGGTCAGGCGGCACGAATGCATCGACTCAACCAGGCGGGTCACGGAAAGACTTTCCCATTACTTTTCCCAAGATGGAGCCGTCCCGAGTTGATCAGATTCTTGCCGTCAAACCGTGGGCGGTCAAGCTCGCGCAAGGAGCTTTTTGCGTCTCTTTTTGCTCCTCAAAAAGAGACCGCCGCCCGCGTAGGGCATGGAAGGCCTTTGGGGCACACGCCCCAAAAACTGGCTCTTGCACCGCAGGTGCATGGAAGTGCACAGCACTGACTCTCCTCCGCTCCACAGGAACAAACTCCCTCCACTTACTCGGTCTTCTCAAAAAAACGACCTTTCTTCCCATACATAAAGCCGCCAGCAAGGCACATATTGCACCCCACTGCCGACAAAGCATTGACAGGGAACGTTTTTCCCCTGTTTCAAGGCAGGAAAAAATGACCACTCTAGACTTTATTTAGACATATATAAGCTTAATATTACTTAATAAAACTAATTTGGCACGCATGATGCTGAAGCAACGCAAATGGAATTGAGAATCGAACAAGGAGGGTTCCGATGTCTTTAGTCATTAACCACAACCTCATGTCGATGAACGCGCAGAGGAACTTGAGCGAGCACTACGGTCGCCTCGGCAAGTCCACCCGTCGTTTGTCTTCCGGTCTTCGAGTCGGCGTTGCCGCCGATGACGCAGCCGGATTGGCCATTCGCGAACTCATGCGTTCGGAAATCAGCTCTCTTCACCAGGGCATCCGAAACGCATCAGACGCGATTTCACTTATTCAAACGGCGGACGGCGCGCTGCAGGTCATTGATGAAAAGCTCATTCGCATGAAAGAGCTGGCAATGCAGGCATCCACCGGTACCTACAACTCTGATCAGCGCTTGATTATCGATTCCGAGTATCAAGCCATGTCCTCGGAGATCAACCGTATCGCCAACGCCACCGACTTCAACGGAATTTATCTCTTGAACGGCAACCTGTCCGGCGATCCCGGCGTCGATCACGACGGCACGGGGCTGCAGTCCACCGGCCCACTGAAGATTCACTTCGGTACCGGTAACGACTCTTCAGAGGACTACTACTATGTTGCAGTTCAAGGCTCGACGTCATCCGCCTTCGGGCTGGGACATGATGCCGCAATCAGGGCCAATGGCGATACCTGGGAAGACAGGGTTGCCGGTCAGTCCATCTCTACCCAGGCACTGGCCCAGACCGCCATGGAAGCCATCAACCAGGCGATCATTTCCAAGGATAAGATTCGGGCCAACCTCGGTTCCATGCAGAACCGACTGGAAAACACCATCACCAACCTGGAAATCCAGGCCGAGAACCTGCAATCTGCGGAATCCCGTATCTCCGACGTCGACGTGGCGCAGGAAATGACGGAATTCGTCCGCAACCAGATTCTCACACAATCAGCTGTCGCCATGCTGGCACAGGCCAACTCTCTGCCGAGAATGGCCATGCAGCTCATCGGCGGCTAGTCGTAGAGCATTCTCGACGGCTGAAGACAATCGGAAACCGGCCCTGCAACCCCTGTTGCGGGGCTCGGCTTCCGGTTGTTTCCACGCACTCCGGCATGCGACCCCGCGCCTCAGCCACAAAAAAAGACGGTCTCGAAGCATGATATTCCGCTCCGATCCCGCCTCTTTTTTGCGTCTTTTTTTTGCGTCTATCGCAACAAAATCACTTTTTTTTCATTTAATCATCGCCAAGATATTCCAAGCCAACCCGCGCGGCTTCCTGTTCGGCCCGCTTCACACTGGTGCTGGTTCCACGAAATATCTCGCCCTGGGGCAGGGTCACATCCACCTTGAAAATCTTCTCATGTTCCGGGCCGCTGGTTCCGGCGAGCACATAGATCGGACGCTCTTTGAATCGTTCCTGAGACACTTCCTGAAGGCGACTTTTATAGTCCTTGGTCTCCGGCAAAACAGCCCGGGCAGGCCATAAATCCTCAAAAATAGTGAGGATGGTTTTCTTTGCCGCCTCGAATCCGCCATCGAGGAAAACCGCGCCCAACAACGCTTCCAGGGCATCTGCCAACAAGGCATCGCGCTCCCGGCCGCCCTGAAGCTCCTCTCCCCGACCCAGACGAATATACTGATCCAGATGCAGCCCACGCGCCAGCACGGCCAGACTCTGTTCCTTGACCAATTGTGATCGAATGCGCGTCAGTTGTCCTTCCGCGGCATCGGGAAACCGCTTGAATCCCTCTTCGGAAATACACAGTTCAAGCACGGCGTCGCCGAGGAATTCCAGCCGCTCATTATCACCGCTTCCCTCCTGCTCATTGGCAAAAGAGGAGTGGGTAAGGGCGCTCTCCAGAAACTTGACTTGGGCAAACCTATGGTGGATAGAATCCTGTAGTTCAGCGGTATCCATTAAACCCCCTGTTTGTATGCAGCCAGAAGCACATCTCAATTCATTATTCAATCCGAACTCCATTGCGGTCGTCGGCGCTTCGCGCAGTCCGCTCAAGCTCGGCCATATCATCCTATCGAATTTGGTGACCGCAGGGTACAGGGGGACAATCTACCCCGTCAATCCCGCAGGTGGAGAAATTCTCGACCTCCCTGTAATTAATTCCATTGCCGCGCTGCCCAAGCCGCCGGACCTCGGTATCATCGTGCTCCCGCGCAAACAGGTCCTGGCCGCCATGGAAGAACTGGCTGAAGCGAATGTCAGTGCCATCTGCGTGATCTCAGCAGGATTTCGCGAGACAGGCCGTGACGGGTTCGAACTCGAAATGGAAATGGCGGAACTGGCTCGCAAAAAGAAAATCACCCTGCTCGGCCCCAACTCGCTCGGACTCATCAATACCACCATCGGTCTTGACGCCACCATTGCCCAGGCCAAGCCGACCAAGGGGTCCATCGCCTTCTTTTCCCAAAGCGGCGCGCTCTGCTCCGCCATCCTCGACTGGGCCGACGGCGAAAGCATCGGCTTCTCCAAATTTGTCAGTCTGGGCAACAAGGCCGGAATATCCGAAGCGGACGTACTCGAATCCCTGGGTGACGACCCGGAAACCAAAGTCATCATCGGCTATCTGGAATCCGTGGACGATGGACAGAATTTTTTGCAGACAGCCCGTATCGTGACCGAAAAGAAGCCGGTCATCATGATCAAGGCCGGTACCACCCAGGCCGGTGCACGGGCGACATCCAGTCATACAGGCTCCATCGCCGGGTCGCACGTGGCCTCCACCGCCGCGTTCAAGCAGGCGGGTATCATCGAAGTCGACAATCTGGAATCCCTGTTCGACCTGGCCCGCGCCTTTGCCAAGCAGCCGCTGCCCGAAGGACCGAACCTGGCTGTGGTCACCAACTCCGGAGGTCCCGGCATCCTGGCCGCAGACGCCTGTGAAGCGGTCGGCCTGAATCTGGCACGTCCCTCTCAGGAGACCCTGGACAAGCTGACCCAGGCTCTGCCGCCCTTTGCTTCCATATACAACCCCATAGATATCATCGGCGATGCCCGGGCGGACCGGTACAAAGCCACACTGGAAGCCGTTGCGGAAGACACCATGTCCAGCGCCATCCTGGTCCTGCTCACGCCAACGGCCTCTGCCGAAATCGTGGAAACAGCCCAGGCGATCATCGACACGGCCAAAACATGCGAAAAGCCCATCTTCGCCTGTTTCATGGGAGACCAACGCATCAGCCCCGGCCGCGACCTGCTCAGGGAAGCGGGCATCCCCTGCTACGGCTACCCGGAACCGGCCATTCAGGCCATTGCCGCCATGTACACCCACTACGGGTGGAAGACACGCCCCTATCCGGTAGAAGTCTGCTTCCGCCGCGACAAGGGCAAGGCGGAATGGACCATCAAGAAGACACGGAAAATCGGTCTGAGCGAGCTGCCCTTTGCCGAGGCCATGGATATCGCGGCCGCCTACGAGCTGCCCGTGCCGGAGACCCGTCTGGTGCGGACCTCTGAACAAGCCGTGCGCGCAGCCAAGAAACTCGGCTACCCTGTTGCGCTCAAGGTCGTGTCCCCCCATCTTTCAAGCCGAAGCGATGTCGACGGCGTGGCCCTGAACCTGCAATCCCCGAGGGACGTCCGTGACGCATGGCTGGCCATCACCAGCCGCACCCAACGCAAGCGCCCCGATGCCTATATTACCGGTTGTCTGGTGCAGACAATGGGTCCGGTCAAGGCGCGGGAGGTCATTGTCCGGTTCACGCAGGACCCGCAGTTCGGGCCTCTGGTCTCGTTCTGTCTGGCAGGTCCGTCATCCGAGGTGCTGGGTGACATCAGCTACAGGCTGGCCCCCTTGACCCTGCAGGATGTCCAGGACATCGTTCGCGAAATCAAGTCCTTCCCGCTGCTCCGTGGCGCGCGGGGCGAAGAGCCGGTCAATCTGGCGGCCATTGAAGATATTTTGTTATCCATGTCGCAAATGGCGACAGACTTTCCGGATATCCGGGAGGCGGAACTCAACCCGGTTCTGGTGGACGCCGAAGGTGCGCTGGTCACAGACATGCGCTTGACCATCGGCTAGATTTTACGCAAAGTGAAAAGATCAGCGGCTCGCCTCACAGCGCCAGCTCGCACACATTCAGGAGGAACACAGGCATGGCAGGTCTCTACATCGGATCGACAACTGGCTACTCGGGCAAAAACATGATCGTCATGGGCCTGGGTCTGCGGCTGCAAAAAGAAGGCTTCAATGTCGGCTACATGAAGCCGGTGGGTGCCATGCCCATGGAAATAAACGGCAAACTCGGCGACGAAGATGCGGCCTTTGTGCAGGATGTTCTCGGTCTTGATGCCGACCCGGAGATGGTCACCCCCGTGGTGGTCACGCAGGACTTCAAGGTCAAAGCATTCACCGGCAAGATGGACGGCCTGCTCGACAAGATCGTGGACGGCTACAAGAACGTGTCCGAAGACAAGGACGTCACCCTGATCGCAGGGTCCGGCTCCATGTACTCCGGCAAATACTGCGACACTGACGCCGTTTCGGTCATCAAGAAGCTCGGGGTCAAGACGATCATCATCGACCGCTTCCAAAAAGAGCTGAAGTACGACTACCTCATGGCCATGAAGGAGACGCTCGGCGACCTCCTGGCCGGTGTTGTGCTCAACGATGTGCCGCCCAATTTCATGGACGAAATTTCTCAGTTGCTCGGCCCCTCTCTTGAGGCCAAGGGCGTCAAGATTCTTGGCGTGATCCCCCGTGATCCGCTCATGGGCGCCATCAAGGTCGGCGACCTGGCCGACCGTCTCGGCGGCAAGATCATCTCCGCGCACAACAAGAGCGAACGTGTGGTCGAAACCTTCCTCATCGGCACCATGCAGGTGGAGAACTTCATGACCCACTTCCGCAAGAAAAAGAACTCCGCCATCATCGTTGGCGGCGACCGGTCCGACGTACAGCTCGTCGCCCTGGAAGGCGATTGTCCCTGTCTCATCCTGACCGGTAATCTCTACCCCAACGATATTATCCTGACCCGCTCGGAAGTCCTGGAAACGCCGATCATCATGGTCCGTGAAGACACCTTCACCGTGGCCAAGAAGATGGACGATATCCTCTCCCGCCACAAACTGCGCGACGCCATCAAGATCAAGCAGGGCGCAGAACTGGTCGCAGACAATCTCGACTTCGCATTCCTCAAAAAGGAACTGGGCCTGAAATAGTTCGATTCTCAAAACCGGGGCCACGACGTATGTATACGCCGCGGCCCCGGTTTTTTTGCGCCCGATGTATGGGCACTAACCGCGCCTGAAGACAGGTCGGGAAAAAGATACTCGAACGTTGTGCGTCTTAACGCAGGCGAGCGCGGGACCGCGCTGATCCGATCTTTTGGCCCCACGGGCACACCTGAATGCAGACACCGCAAATGGACGTGCCGATATGTTCCATCGCGACACAGACCTCCCGGACATGTTTCACACAGCGATCAAAATGCAATGCCTCATCGCGGGAATCATAATGCGAGTCGGTGTTGACGTTCTTGATGGCGTGCGCCGGACAGGCGTCCGTACACCGGGTACACCCGCCGCAGCGATTCCTGAGAGGCGCATCCGGTTCCAGCGACGCATCCGTCAGGACGCTCACCAGCCGGATACGCGGGCCATACTCAGGGCTGACCGCCAACAGGCTCTTGCCCTGCCAGCCGATCCCCGCAGCGACCGCTATGGCCTTGTGGGAAATGAATGACGTGTTTTTGATCGAGTCAAGCACCTGACTTGCGGGAAGAGGGAGCGCACTGGCTCCGCGCTCTTCCAGAAAACGGGTCACCTTGAGCGCCAGGGTATCGAGCATGGCGTTCACGCGGGAATAGTGCGAAGCATAGAGGGGGGTGGGGCGATCAGAGATGGTGTCGATGATGGGATTACTCAACGCGACAGCCATGCTCACCACATTGGTGAAGCCCTCAAGCAGGTCTGCCGGGTCGGTTTCGATACCGGCCAATCTGTCGAGAGCACCGATACCGACAAGAGAAGCGCCTTCGCCGCATGCAAACTGTTTCAGCGTAGCTGTATCCATGTACAAAGGCTATCAATGATCCCGTGCGGCCTCAAGCGGGAAAAACACAGACAACTGCGCACCTTCCTGTCTGCTGTTCACGAAAAAAGGGCCCCGTAATCGGAACCCTTTGTCTGTACTGTGTCTGAGCCGACCTAGAACTTTTCGAACTCGTCGTCACTCATATCCATATCGATACCACCGGCTTCCAGCTCCGGTGCAGCGGCCTGCTTGCGCGGCTTTGCCGGCTGGGCCTTGGGAGGTTGGGCCTTGGGCGGAGCCTGTTGCAGTCGAGGCGCTGCCGGAGCGGCAGGCTTGACTGTCACGCGACGCGGCCGGGAGACATACTCCTGACCAAGGGAGAAGAACTCCATGTTGTTTTTCAAACCATCGGCCTGCTCGGTGAACGCTTCAGCCGTGGAAGCGAGTTCCTCAGAGGCGGCGGCGTTGCGCTGGATAACCTGATCCAGTTCCTGAATAGCCTTGTTGATCTCCTGGGCTCCGGCATCCTGCTCGATGCTGGCAGTGGATATCTCCTGCACCAGCTCGGCGGTCTTGCGAATATCCGGGATCATCTTGGTCAGTACCTTGCCTGCCTGGTCCGCCTTGGCCAATGTGGCCGTAGACAATTCGCCGATTTCCGAGGCGGCCGCACCGCTTCGTTCAGCCAGCTTGCGGACCTCGGCAGCGACCACGGCAAACCCCTTTCCGGCTTCGCCAGCCCGGGCAGCCTCAATGGCCGCGTTCAAGGCGAGCAGGTTGGTCTGGCGGGCAATCTCTTCAATAATGGAAATACGTTCTGCGATATCCTTGATGGAATCCACGGCTTCCATGACCGCGTCCCCACCCTCCTGGGCATCCCCGGCCGTCCGGGAAGCCATGCTCTCGGTCTGGCGGGCGTTGTCCGTATTCTTGCTGATCTGAGCGATCATCTCTTCCATGGCGGAAGAGACCTCTTCCACACTGGCTGCCTGTCGATTGGCTCCATCAGACAAATCTCTGGCCGCCCCGGTAACTTCGATGCTGCCTGTCGAGACATCCTCCGCACCCACCTTGGCCTTGCCCACGATCACACGCAGTCGTTTCGTCATGACCATGAGGGCCGTAGAGAGCTTACCCGGCTCATCATGGTAATCCGTCTTGATATCCTTTGCCAGATCGCCCTCGGCGATTTCTCGCGCCAACCCGACGGCCTCATCCAGAGGCTGGACAATGGACTGG
Organism: Pseudodesulfovibrio sediminis; assembly: GCF_020886695.1. NCBI lineage: Bacteria > Pseudomonadati > Thermodesulfobacteriota > Desulfovibrionia > Desulfovibrionales > Desulfovibrionaceae > Pseudodesulfovibrio > Pseudodesulfovibrio sediminis. The sequence continues at coordinate 2,758,194 of NZ_AP024485.1, read as the reverse complement.
ATCATGGTCAGACAGAACAACAGAATCAGAACGAACACGGCAATCAGGGTTCCGCCGATCCAATACATGTACGTTGAAACAAGCGCGTCTATCTCACCTGCGATTCTGACCTCTTCATCCGCCACGTTATCCAGGTAGACGCCAGTCCCGATCCACATATCCGTTCCCGGAATAAGCTCGGCATAGGAAAGCTTCGGTTGGTCACCTTTTTCCGGTTTGGGCCAGATATACGTGACAAATCCACCACCATCATGGGCAAGTTTATTCAGCTCCTTGACCAGATAGACACCGTTCTTGTCCTTCAGGTGTCCGAGATCCTTGCCCTGCAATGACGTATTGGTTGGCAAGGCCACATTGGTGGTTGTATTGTACACAAAATAATACCCGGACTTGTCCTTCTCAAAACGAATCTGACTGACAAGTTTTCGAATGATGGCAATTTTCACATCAAGTTCAGGCTCTTCGGCAATGGCAGTACCGAGGCTGACCGCCATGGAGTGGGTGGCCACCTGCAATTTGCGCCTTTCCCCTTCATGCATGGCCTCTGCGGAACTGGTCACGCCTACACTTTTGACGTTGCCCATGCCGCTCAGAAAAACGGCCAGCATCCCGAAGGTGAAAGCGGCCATCACTCCGACCAAAACAAACATTCGTATTTTGATAGATACTTTTCTGAGCAACATAGAGTCTCCCTTTTACAATGGTGTGCAAAGAAGCATATACATGACTCACAAAAATTACCATTGTTAAAAATACCCAACCCATTATTAACTTTTAAGAATTTTGGCAGACCATTTACACTCTTCCTCCTTTCCGGCAAACTCGACAGCAAAGCTTCATCGATAACAGGAAATAGTTATGGAACCCAGACTTATCGTACACGGTGGAGCGTGGGATATCCCGGATGCCTTTGTTGACGACCATACAGCCGGTGTCCGCACGGCTGTTGACACCATCTATCCGCTGCTCAAAAACGGTCTGTCCGCTCTTGATGCAGTGGAACAGGCGGTTAACATTCTCGAAGCAGACCCGACATTCGATGCTGGCCGGGGCGCATTCCTCAACGCCAAAGGAGACATTGAACTGGACGCATTGATCATGGATGGCAACACCCTGGATTTTGGTGCCGTCGCAGCCGTGGCCAATCTCCTGCACCCGGTCTCACTGGCCCGCCGGGTCATGACTGCGAAGGACTTTCGGTTTCTGGTGGGTGAAGGCGCCATGCAGTACGCCAGGGAATGCGGAATCGCCGAGGTCGATCCGCGGGAACTGCTGACCGAACGAGAACTGGATCTGTACGAGAAGATCAAGAACGACGAGTCATTCTCACCGATCAGGGCCTTTTCAGATGCCATGCCATCGGACACCGTGGGCGCCGTGGCCATGGATGCCGAGGGCAATCTGGCCTGCGCGACCTCAACAGGCGGCACTCCCGGCAAGCACCCCGGACGGGTAGGCGACTCCCCTGTCATCGGCTCCGGCGGATACGCGGACAACCAACTCGGTGCGGCCTCCGCCACAGGCTATGGCGAATCCATCCTGCGGGTCATGCTCTGCAAGACGGCCTGCGATTTCCTGCGGACTGACACCCCCATGCAGGCGGCCGAAAACTCCATGGACATCCTGAAATCCCGCGGCCACGGCTATGGCGGCGTGATCATGATCTCCCCCGAGGGACACTATGGCTTTGCCCACAACACACCACGCATGGCCTTTGCCTATGCGGACGACGCCGGCCTGACCAAAACGCAAATAAAGAAAGATTAAGCCAAAAAACTCACAAACGAGTAGATTTATGGGTCATTTACCCGTATAGTAGCGGATAATGAAACTCATCGCGGCCCTCGTCTTCACTCTCTTCATGGTTCTCCCGGCTCAGGGAAACACCGCTCTCGTGTTCAGCACGGCTGACGATCAGGATATCGCGCGATCAAAAAGCATCAACGCGGTACTGGCCGAATGCTTCAAACGCATGGGCATCAGCATTACCATCAAGACCGGCCCATCCAAGCGCACCATATTCGACGCCAATGAAGGTGTGGTAGACGGCAATTTTGTTCGCACCAAAGGTATTTCAAATGAGTTCACAAACCTGATCAGGATACCGGAACCACTGGGAGAGAATATCATTGTCGCCTTCAGCAGGGACTCGCATATAAAGATCGAGGGGTGGGAAAGTCTGCTCCCGTACCATGTGGCGTGGGTTCGTGGATGGTGTGATTGCAACTCCTCCCTGAGCAAAGCCTGGAGAACAAATGAACTCAACAATGAGAAGCTGCTGTTCACATTCCTCAAGGAAGGACGAGCCGATGTCGGTATCTTCGGACTGGAGGCAGGACAGCAGATACTCAAGAGAATGCACATCGACACGGTTTCGCCCATTCTGCCGCCCATTGTGAAAAGAGAGCTCTTTCTCTACCTGAACACCCGGCATGCGGCCCTGGTGCCACACGTGGTGGACACACTCAGGACAATGAAAGAGGAAGGGACGTATCAGGCCATTCTGGACCGCTATTACATGCAGCAATAACTTTGCGACGCCCGCTCCTCAGCCCGAGATTTTCAGCACTTACCCCTTCCTGCCCATATACACTCCAAGACCGACCACGCCGCAAGCGCCCAGCTGGGCCGGGGACATGGTTTCTCCAAGCATGAGCCAGCCCGCGAACAGGGCCACCGGCGACACGAGGTTGATGGCTATGGCGGCACGGCCTGCCGACATGTAGGTCATGGCCATGTTGTATAATCCGAACGCGCCAAGGGTGACGAACAGGCCAAGGTATCCGATGGCCAGCCATGCACTCAGGGGGATGGCGTCAACCGGGCCGATGCCGGACAAAAAGATTCCGGGAAGAAAGAAGATCGCTCCGGCCACGCACTGCATGCCGGTCAACCACCAGGTGGAGTACCGGACACTCAGCCGCTTCATGACCACCATGTAAATGGCCGCGCACGTCAGCGCCCCCACTTCCAGCAGGTTGCCCAGTGCGGGGTTCGGTGCAGACACATCCGGCGAACCACCGAGGGACAACCACACCACACCGCCTATGGACACCGCAAGGCCGGTCATGCCCATGAAGGACATGGGCTCCTTGAGCACAATCCAGGCACCCACGGCAACCAGCAACGGCACCAGGGCCGAAAGCATCCCCGCCTGGGATGATGTCGTCAGACTCACGGCATATCCTTCAAGCAGGAAATACAGACACGGCTGCATCAGGCAAAGGAAGGACAACACCTTCCAGTCGCCCTTCTGATACCTGGGAGCGGGAATTCGATTGCGGATACACAGGACAACCAGGGAGGCGAGCGCCATGCGTAGCCACATGGCCGCCATGGGGGCAAACCCGGACAGCGCCGCCTTGGTCGCCATGAATGACGTGCCCCAGAGCAGCACGGCTCCGGCCAGACACAGCGGGGCAATCCATGCCTCGAATCGCCATGCGGGATTTTTGAGCGCAACAGTCGTATTCTCTTCCATAACAGCTTATCTCCTGAACGTGTTTGCGGAGACACTAGAGGACAAGACCGGAGCGGTATTGTACGAAATTGCGGTTTATTCAGCCGCGTCCTGATATTGCTTGGGGGTGGCGCCCGTGATCTTCTTGAACACCCGGGAGAAGTGGGACTGATCCGCAAACCCTGCCTCGACAGCGGCCTGGCTTATGGTCCGCCCGCTGGCCAGCATGCGCTTGCCCAGGTCCACACGGAGCTGGGTTTGGAACGCATGGGGCGGCAGCCCCGTGGACGCCTGAAAAACCCGCAGCAGGTGATAACGGCTCAGCCCTGCCACTTCCGACAATTCATCGAGAGACACTTTGTCAGTGATACGGGCAGACAGATGGACCGTGACGGCCATGACAGCCATGTCATTGGCACCGGGAGCCTCAGGCTCACCCAACTCGGCATGGCGGGTCAGGCAATCGGCCAGCCCTTGTACCAGCAGGCTTTCCTTTTCCAGCTTGCCGTCACCTTCGGCTATGGCCTGATGCAGGGTGCGCCAATGGGCCAGCAGGTCAGGATCGTCAACCACGGGCACGGGAAAATGCACCCCGCCGACGCCATTGCCAAACACCTCTTTTGCCACGGATTCCAGCCAGGACGCATCGATGTAGAACATATAATAGGTCATGTCCGAGTCGAGGTCCGGGTTACACACATGGACAACCTCCGGCTCGATGAAGACCATCTGCCCCGCCTCGGCCTTGTGCTCGGCACCTTCAAGGGCAAACGTTGTCCGGCCCGTCTCGATAAAACCGATGGAATAGGCTGGATGGGTATGCTTGCAAAACGCATCTTCGTTGTAACTGGAATAGCGAACTTCCACACCCGGAAGGTCAGGATCTCGCCAGAACTGTACGTCGGTATTGATCGGTGATTTTCCCATGGTGGAGTTCTATGACCGAACGCCGTTCAGGTCAAGGGGGTGGATTCTCCCCCCTCACCCCTCGAATATGACGACGGGGCGGGTATCAGGAACGAATCGCGGAGACACTACCGAAGATGGACTACCTGTTCTGCCCCCTGCAATTTGCATCTCGGTTTCTCCCCTCTTTTCTGATACCCTTCACACATGACGCAGACCGACACGACAGATCTCACCACCCGCCCCATACCCGAGGTCATCCGACAGGTGGCCGTCCCTGCTTCAGTGGGGTTCTTTTTTCATACCATGTTCAATGTGGTGGACACCTGGTGGGCCGCCCGCATCGACACGGAAGCCGCGGCCGCCCTGGCGCTCTCCCTGCCCGTGTTCTTCATCATCACGGCCCTGGCTTCGGGCATCGGCACCGGCTCCACCGCGCTGATGGGGGCCGCTCTGGGGGCAAAAGACCGGAATCAGGCGTCACTCATCGCGGTTCAGATGCTCAGCTTCGGCATCTTCGTCTCCCTGTTCCTGGCGTGGTTCGGCCTGACTTTTTCGCCAGGCATCTTTGGCTGGCTGGGTGCAGAAGGGACCTATCTCGAAACCTGCCTGTCGTACATGAACCCAATCTTCGCCTGCAACGCGGCCACTGTGGCGATCTACCTCTTCAACGCCATTCTCCAATCGCAAGGGGATACCAGAAGCTTCCGCAATGTACTCATCTTCACGTCTGTCCTGAATGTCGGGCTTGATCCATGGTTTATCCACGGGGGCTTCGGCCTGCCCGCCATGGGTCTTCAAGGCGTGGCCTGGGCCACGGTCGTCCTTCAGTCGCTCGGCGCCATCTACCTGGCCTTCAAGGCGCGAAACACCGGACTGATGCAAACCGACTCCGGGCGCAACCTCATCCCACGGCTCACCATATACAAGGATATCGCCTACCAGGGGTTTCCTGCCGCGCTGAACGCCATGACCATCGCCCTCGGCTTCTTCGTGATCTTCAAGTTCGTGTCCGGGTTCGGGCCGGAGGCGTCCGCTGCCTACGGTATCGCCACCCGCATTGATCAGGTGGTGCTCATGCCCACCATCGGTCTCAGCGTGTCGGCCCTGACCATCACCGCGCAGAACTACGGCGCAGGCAGGATCGACCGCATCCAGGAGAACCTGAAAAAAAACCTGTTCTACGGCGCGTGCATGATCATTCCCCTGTCCGTCCCCATTTTCTTTTTTGCCGAATACTTCATGCGCTTCTTCACCAGTGACCCCGCAGTCATCGCCGTTGGTGCGGAATATCTACGCATCGACGCCTTTACCCTGTACGGCTATGTGGCCATATTTGTGCCCACCTCGGCACTTCAGGGGATGAAGCGCCCCTTGTTCGCCATCTGGCTCGGCATCTCCAGACAAGTCCTCGCTCCCTTTGCCCTGTTCACCCTTTCCACGACCGTACTCGGCTACGGCACCCTCTCTCTCTGGCTCATAATCTTCGGTATCGTCTGGGTTTCCGCAGGGATAGCAACGTGGTACGTGCGCAAAACGATTCACGTCCTTGAAAAGGAACAGGGGACATAACAACACTGCCCCGTCCCCGAAACAACACGAATCGGGCGGGCCTGAGAAAATATGTACACAGCCTGGTATAGGCAGTCCCTTAAGAGTTGACACCACTGCCGCATACGGCTATCGTGCACAACTCCATTGGGGCCAGTAGCTCAGTTGGCAGAGCCACCGGCTCATAACCGGTCGGTCCCAGGTTCGAATCCTGGCTGGCCCACCAAATTTCCCCAATCGGGAGAACCTTATTTGAAGAAGTTTGATACTGGAAAACAGTTCAGCGCATATATCTTGAAGTCTCCCACTAAGGCCGTTGGCCGGGTTATAGAAGAAGAAAGAGATGCTCCCGAGGGGGAAACCCTACGGGAGCATCCTCTTTATGGTAGGTGGTTATAAGTATATGAAAATACACGATATTTTATCGATTTTCACAAAGTTGGCTCCTGAGGAAAATCAAAGTTCCTGGGACAATTGTGGCGTTCAGATCGCGGGAACCGTCTCTGAAACCTACCGTGTAGGCGTGGCGTTGGAGCCGACCCCGGAGACCCTGTCCAAGTGCTATGAATGGGGAGCCGGAGCGGTCATCACGCATCATCCGCTGTACATGAAACCCAAGGCCCCGAACGCCGAAGGCATGTATCTGGAGGTGCTGCGCCAGACCATCGAGGCAGGCGCGTGGCTCTACAGTGCACATACTTCTCTGGACACACGGCCGGGCGGCCCTGCTTTCTGGCTGGGTGATAAGCTGGGACTCCAGTTCAGAAAAATTCTGGAGATCGAGACCGGGTACACGCCGATAGAGGCCTCGTTCTACACAGAGGACCCCATCTCCAGAGAGGCCGCTGATATCTGGGCCAATCATGACGGTATCCATTCGGTCTCGCAAAGCCGGACAGGTGAAGTCCGACTGGTCTGCGAGGAAGCGGACTGGAATGACGTCGCCAACAAGATCGAATTTTCCCTGGGCAAACGCCCGTTGTTCTATATCCGCTCCCTGACCGCCCCCCGGCGCGAAGTGGGATTCGGTGAAGTCGGAACACTGGCCGCACCCTTGAACTGGAATGATTTCATGACCAAGCTGGACGGACTCATCCAGCGTGACGCACTCCTGATTTCAGGGCCGCAGCCGGAGACCGTTTCCACTGTCGCCTATTGCGGTGGTTCAGGGTCGTCACTTATCGACAAGGCCGCCAGAGCCGGAGCAGACGTCTTCATCACCGGCGACATGAAATACCATCCGGCGGTCGAGACCCCCATATGCGTGATCGATGTGGGACATTTTTCATTGGAAGAGGAAATGATGCGGCTCTTTGCCGAAGAACTTGATGGAGAGCTGGACGACGTTGATGTCCGGTTCTTTACCGGCACGGACCCTTTTCGGGTGCATGTGTCCAAATAACTTTGAAGGAATCACTTTCTAGTGTTTTCAAATAGATAGCGAGGTTCAAAATGTATCAGAAACAAATTGAGCAGTTGATTGTCCTGCAGGAAGTGGATGACGAAATCCTCACTCTCCGGGATGAGATCGAACAGGCTCCCAAGGAGCTGTCGGATCTCGAAAGCCAGATGGCCGAGTTTGATGAACGGCAGGAACAGATCAACGAAAAGATGAGCATCCTCAAGGATCAGCAGAAAAAGCTGACCTCCGAGATGGACGAGGACGCCGGAAAAATCAAGAAATCCAAAAACAAGCTGATGCTTGTGGGCAACACCAAGGAATATCACGCCATGATGCGCGAGATGGACTCACTGGAGAAGCTCAACAGGATGCGTGATGACGAGCAGGAGGCTGTGCGCGAGGAACTGGTTCGCCAGGATGAAGCCACTAGCGCTCTGATTGAAGAAATGAGTGGAGTCAAAGAGCAGTACGCTGCCCTGAAGACCACGCTGGACGAACGCATGGCCGCAGCACAGAAGAAACTCGACTCTCTGGGTCGCAAGCGCAAGAAAGCCTGCAAGGCCATTCCGCCGCCGATCCTGGGCCGGTACGAATTCATTCGCGAACGCATGAAAAACCCGGTCATCGTCTCTGTTTCCCACGGCGTCTGCTCCGGCTGCAACATCATGATTCCGCCGCAGTCCTTCAACGACCTGCAGAAAGGCCACCAGATCCTGAGCTGTCCCAACTGTCAGCGCCTCATTTACTGGCGGGCCCATATCGAGCCGGAACCGGAAATTGAGGAAACGCCGAAGAAAAAGGCTCCAGCTAAGAAAAAAGCACCGGCCAAGAAAAAGGCTGCCAAATAGAGTTTTATCAAGTTTGGAGTCGGACAGGTCATCGCCGCGATCACTGATCGGGGAGGAAAGTCCGGGCTTCGCAGGGCAGGACGCTGGGTAACTCCCAGGGGGAGCGATCCCCGTCAAGTGCAACAGAAAGGAGACCGCCTCCGGGTTTTCCCGAAGGTAAGGGTGAAACGGTGGGGTAAGAGCCCACCGGCTGTCGTGGTGACGCGGCAGGCCAGGTGAACTCCGTCCGAAGCAAGACCAAATAGGACAGCGTTGTAGGTCGGCCCGACCGAGCTGTCGGGTAGGTTGCTTGAGGCGGCTGGTAACAGTCGTCCTAGATGAATGATGACCACCCCGCAAGGGGAGACAAGACCCGGCTTATGACCGGCTCCGACTTGAACCATATCGTGCGGGAGAGATGATCTCCCGCACGACCATATTTCGACCATAGGTTGCCCCATGGACAGACCGCTGAAACATATCTGGGGAATCATCCTCGCCGCAGGCTCCGGCACCCGCATCGCCGAAGCCACCCAGGGTACGCGCAAGCAGTATCTGGAATACAAGTCAGCGCCCCTTTTCTGGCATTGCGCCCGCACGTTTTCGCGGGTGGCCGCCATGCAGGGAGTCGTGTTCGTCTTCCCGCCCGACGATGTCAAAGCCATGGAAAAGCAGGTCCGCACCTATTTCAAATCCGAGAACCTCGGCGTGAAATGGGCGGTGACCGCAGGGGGCGAGCGGCGACAGGATTCCGTGCGCAACGGCCTGGAAGCCCTGCCCGACACCTGCGAAGCCGTACTCGTCCACGACGCGGCCCGTCCTTTTGTTTCGGGCCGTGTCCTCACCGACCTCATCGAAACGCTGCAATCCGGCGCACGCGGGGTCATCCCCGCCATTCCGGTGACTGATACCGTCAAACGGGTGGACAACGACACGGTCACCGAGACCTTGAACCGATCTGAACTGGCTGCGGTCCAGACACCGCAGGCCTTTGAGACGGCCCTGCTCAAGGAAGCCCATGAGCGCGCTGCCAAAGAAGGCTGGACCGTCACGGACGACGCCTCCATGGTGGAACGGATTGCCGAGGTCGTCACCATTCCCGGTGAATCCGCCAATATCAAAATCACCGTCCCAGAAGACCTGAAACGCCTTGAGCAGACCAAGACACCGGTTCCCTGCGTGGGCTGGGGATACGACGTGCATCGCTTTGGCGGCGAAAACGACCGCCCCTTCACCCTCGGCGGCGTTCCCATTGCCGGCGGGCCGACCATCGTGGCCCATTCAGACGGCGATGTGCTGCTGCATGCCCTGACAGATGCCATCCTCGGCACCTTTGGCGGCGGCGACATCGGCACGCATTTCCCTGACACCGACCCCAAATACAAGGGAGCGGACAGCTCCGTGCTGTTACGTGAAGTGCTCTTCCTGGCCAATGAAGCCGGAGCAGCCATCAAGCATGTGGACATGACCGTGATGACACAGGTTCCCAAGCTCACCCCCCATGCCGCACAGATCGCCAAAAACGTCTGTAGACTCCTCGGCCTGGAACCGCATCAGGTCAACTTCAAGGCCACCACCGAGGAGAAGCTCGGTTTCACGGGGCAAAAGAAAGGCATCAAGGCCGTGGCCACCGTCACTGCCCTGAGGGAGTTGTAGATCGTGTCCAATATTTTTAAATTTCTGCTTTCATTCGCCCTCTTCGTGATCATCTGCTGGTTCGGACTGCAATGGTTTGTCAACTCCGAGGTCAAAAAGGAACTGGATACGGCGGTCAGCCATACCACGGGCCTCACCCTGACCTATGCGGACCTGTCAGTGGATATTTTAGAAAAGCAGGTGGTCCTCAAGGACGTGGCAACAACCCTGCCTTCCGGGGTGCCGCTCACAGCCGATGAAGTTCGTATCATCGCCTTTGACCAGCTTCATGAGGTGCCCCACTTTGCCACGCTTAAGGCCCGGGGGCTGACAATTCCGAACACCCCGAAGCTCTTTGGCGACTACGCTCAGCCCATGACAGCACTCGGCATCGCCGACTTTGCCGGTGATACACAGCTGGACTACACCTACCACCCCGATGACAACGTGTTGGAAATCAAATCGTTTTCCTTCAACGATCCCAAGCTTGGGTTCATGAAACTACGCGGCTCGCTGAACAACATCGACCTGGATGAAATGCGGGCGGAACAGTCAGTCGGCGTGGGCATCAAGGATGTCAGGCTGACCTTTACTGACAATGAACTCATGAATATCCTTACAGCGGACTGGGCCAGAAAAATGGGGATGTCCAGGGAAACGACCCTTGACAGAATCTCCACAGAATTGGACGGTCTTGCACGATATGCAGGCAAACAGGATAATCAAAACGCCAGGGATGTCATGCTGGGGCTCAAGCGATTCCTGAACGACCCCGGAACGCTCTCCGTTTCCGCCACGCCCAAGAAGCCGGTACCTGTGCTCTACTTCTTCATGGGGCGGGATATCTTTGACAACCTGCAATTGCTGAACTTGAAAATTGAGACCGATTCCAGCGAAGGAATCTAATTAAACCATAATTATTTCAAATAAATAAAAATGGAGCGATTCAATGAGACTGTACAATACCCTTAAACGACAGAAAGAAGAATTTGTCCCCGCAAACGGCAACGACGTCAACATGTACGTCTGCGGCATCACGGCCTATGACCTCTGTCACATCGGGCACGCCCGCTCCAGCGTGGTCTTCGATGTCCTGTACCGCTATCTCCAGCACAAGGGATACAACGTCAACTTCATCCGCAACTTCACGGACATTGATGACAAGATCATCAAACGAGCCAATGAAGTGGGTCAGGAAGCCGGCGCGATCGCCGAAAAATTCATCGGCGAGTTCTATGTGGATATGGACAAGCTCTCCATCCTCCGCCCCACGGTGGAGCCCAAATGCACAGAGCACATTCCCGAAATGATCGCCCTGACCGAGCGACTCATCCAGAAGGGGCACGCCTACCCCACACCGTCCGGCGACGTCTATTTCAAAGTCCGTTCCTTTGAAGGATACGGCAAGCTCTCCGGCCGCAACATCGACGAACTGGAGTCCGGCGCCCGCATTGATCCGGGCGAAGAAAAGCAGGATCCGCTCGATTTCGCCCTGTGGAAGGGAGCCAAGCCCGGTGAGCCGTCCTGGGAATCCCCCTGGGGCCAGGGACGCCCCGGCTGGCATCTGGAATGTTCGGCCATGAGCGAGAAGTACTCCTCCCTGCCGCTGGATATCCACGGCGGCGGACAGGATCTCTCCTTTCCCCACCATGAAAACGAAGTGGCCCAGACCGAGGCTGACACCGGCAAAGCGTTCGCCAACTACTGGGTGCACAACGGCTTCGTGCAGATCAACTCCGAAAAGATGTCCAAGTCGCTGGGCAACTTCTTCACCATCCGCGATATTCTGGACCAGTTCCTGGCCGAAACCTTGCGCTACTTCCTGCTGACCATGCACTACCGCAGCCCGCTGGACTTCTCCTTCGACGCTCTGGAAGAAGCGGAGAAAGGCATCAAGCGCATCTATGCCGCCCTGGCACAGATTGAGGTCGAACTGGCCAAGACCAAATGGAAAAAATCTCCATTCCCCGAAGAGCTGACCACTGAGTTGGACGAGATCGAAAAACACTGGAACGAGGCCATGGAAGATGACATGAACACCGCCGGTGCCATCGGTCATATCTTCTCGGCCATCCGCTTGGCCGGTCGCGTTGCCGAAGACAAGAATCTGCGCAAGTCCGAAGGCGGCCGCGACCTGTTCGCCCGCATCAAGGAAGACGTCGCAGGCTGGGCCAAGGTGCTCGGCATCTTCGAACGCGTACCCGCCGAATTCCTGACCGAACTCCGCGACAACCGCGCTGTCCGCGCTTCCATCGATCCGGCCAAGGTACAGGAATTTCTGGAAGCCCGCGATGAAGCCCGCAAAAACAAGGATTTCAAGAAATCCGACGACATCCGCATGGCCCTCAACGCCATGGGCGTGGATGTCATGGACACGCCTGATGGCGCGACCTGGGATGTGTTGTAGAATCAGATTGTGAAACCGCCTGCGGCGGAATTGTCGGGTGAATTCGTCTCCGACGGCCAAAGGGCGAGCCCCTTTGGAATCCTCTGTCGCCTGCGGCGAAACTGTTGATAAAAAAAGGGCCACCCATCCGGGTGGCCTTTCTTATTGAAATAACGAACCGTCTTCGCGTAGCGACACACAAAGTTTGGGAGAGTCCAGAGAACCCTTTACGAAGGGTTCTTTGGTCGCCGAAGGCATCTTCTGTCTCTACTTCACCTTCAACGACCAGAAGTAGCGCGTATCTTCGACTGCCGGGTAGCTTGCCACGTCACCGAGCTCCCACCCATCGGGGATGTTGGCCGCACCCGGCGGCGGGTCATTGGCCAGAATAACGACCATGCCCTTGCGGTCTGCTTCGTTGCGTACCATGGGGTGGATGAAATCAAGCAGCTTTTCCCATGGCATGAAGGCACGGCTCAGAATCAGATCCGCCGTAGCCTGTACGCCCGACTTCTCCAGCCGGGTCAGCACATCCTCGGCCTTGCCGTGAAAGACGTTGGTGCCGGGCAGTTTGAGCCTGCCGAGCACACTCCGCATGAAGGTGGTGCGCTTTTCGCGGACCTCGACCAGCCAGTAATCGCCTTCCTGCCAGAGGATGCGCAGGGGAATCCCCGGCAATCCGGCTCCGGCCCCGAAATCGAGACAGAGCGGCTTGTCCGGCAGCTGCAACCCGGCCAGAAAATCAGCCAGAAACAGCGAATCAACCACCAGCCGATCAAAGATGCCCCGCCAGCTCGACGGGCCGACCAGATTCATCTTCTTGTTCCATTTGGTAAGTTGCCCCAGATACGTGGCCAGCAGCTCGGCCTCACCCGCTTCCACAGGGCGGCCAATCCGCTTGGCAGCGGTCCAGACTTCAGTATTGGTAGGAGATATGTTTGCCATAAGTATGTACTACGAACTTTTGCACCGACAATCCAGACAATGCTGTCCAATACGCCCTGTCACCTTGAAGCACTCAAGGATGGGCAGCGTCCGGTTTACAGGGGTAGCCCGGCCAGTAACGCAGCCTCGCTGCGCTTGAACCGGGACAGCCTGAAATAGCACACGTGCCCGCTAACAGGGCGCCGCTACTCCTCGCCTTCAAGAGGACGGGTGTAGCCGCAGCCCTTCTTGGGACAGGCAATATGCTCGCCCTTATCCTTGGTGGTCTTGCGCGTCAGGATGGGATGCTTGCACTTGGGGCATTCCTCGGCAATGGGCCAGTTCCAGACAGCGTAGTCGCACTTGGGATAGGTGGAGCAGGAATAGAACAGCTTGCCCCGGCGCGAGGATTTCTCGACCAGTTCGCCCTCGCATCCCTCCTTGGGACACGGAACGCCGGTGGAAAACGGCGCGGCATAGGTGCAGTCAGGATAATTGGAACAGGCGATGAACCGGGAACCAGTGCGCGCCTTCTTGAGCAGCAACTCGCCGCCGCATTCAGGGCAGGTGCCGACCACTTCGGGCTTCTCGGATTCAACCACCTGAATGACCCCGTCCGCATCACGGGTAAAGTTGACGATGGACTTGCAATCCGGGTAGCCGGTGCAGCCAAGGAATTCCCCTCGACGGGACTGCTTGATAGCCATGGGGCGACCACACTTCTCGCATTTCACGCCGGTGTCTTCGGGCTTTTCACGCTCCACAACCTGGATGGCACCCTGCTCGTCACGGGTAAAGTTCTTGATTGTCCGGCAGCTGGGGAACCCGGTGCAGCCCAGAAATTCGCCGGTACGGCCAAACTTGATGGCCATGGGCTTGCCGCAATTCTCGCAGGTGATGTCCGTGACCTGCTGGCTCCGGGCCATCTCGGTACGGGCCTTCTCCAGGGTGGGATAAAAATCATCACCAAACGCCTTGAGCAGGTCTTCCCAGTCCTTCTTGCCGTCAGCCACGTCATCGAGCAGAGACTCCATCTGTGCGGTGAAGCCGACATCCATGAGTGCCTGAAAATGTTCGGAGAGCTGATCGGAAACAGTGAACCCGAGTTCCGTGGGCACGAAGCGCTTCTCTTCCTGACGGGCGTATTCGCGGTCCAGCAACGTGGAGATGATCGCGGCATAAGTGGACGGACGGCCAATGCCCAGTTCTTCCAGAGTCTTGACCAGCGAGGCTTCAGAGAATCGCGGCGGCGGCTGGGTGAACTTCTGCTCTTTCTTCAGTTCGTTCAATTGCAGCACATCGCCCTGGGCCAGCTTGGGCAGTTCGGTGTCGTCTTCGGCTTTGGCCTTGTCCATGGCAGCCAGGAAACCGGGGAAGAGCAGCCGTTCGCCCTTGGCACGCCAGATTGTCTCCGGGGCGCTGACCAGAACCGTGGTGTCCCAGAAAGTGGCCACGGCCATCTGCGAGGCAACAAACCGCTGCCAGATGAGCCGATAGAGTTTGTGCTGCTCCGACGGGAGATAGGACTTCACGTCATCGGGCGTGACAGAGACATCAACGGGACGGATCGCTTCGTGCGCGTCCTGTGCGCTGCCCTTGGTCTTGAAATGTCGGGTCTTGGGCGGATAGTAGTCTGCGCCGAAGCGTTCGAGGATGAGCTTCTTGGCCGCATCCTGAGCGTCCTTGGCGATACGCACGGAGTCGGTACGCATATAGGTGATCAGCGCCGTGGTGCCCTGCTTGCCGAGTTCCACACCTTCGTACAGACGCTGGGCAATGGACATGGTCCGCTTGGCGGAGTAGCCCATGCGCCGGTTGGCGTCCTGCTGCAGGGTGGAGGTGATATACGGGGGCAGCGGATTGCGTTTGCGCTGCTTCTCGACCACGGAATCCACGACGAACTCACCGGTCTCCAAAGCCTGCTGCAAGGACTCGGCCTGTTCCTGATTGCCGACATGATTGACGCCGGGCTTAACCGCTTTGCCGGACAGCTTGTGCAGATCCATCCAGAACGGCGGCGGATTGCCGCCCTCAAGCAGTACCTTGAACGGCCAGTACTCATCGGCCCGGAAGGCACGACGTTCCTTTTCGCGTTCCACCAGAATCTTGAGCGCGACGGACTGTACGCGTCCCGCGGAGATACCGCGCTTCACGTTCTTCCACAGAATGGGAGAAATCTTGTAGCCGACCAGCCGGTCCAGAATGCGACGGGCCTGCTGGGAGTCGAACAGGTCCTCGTTGAGTTCCTGGGCGTTTTCCAACGCCTCTTTGACTGCACGGGAGGTAATTTCGTTGAACTGGATACGCCTGATATTGTCATTGACCGGTTTCAGGAGCTCGGCCACATGCCAGGCAATGGCCTCACCCTCGCGGTCGGGGTCAGGTGCGAGGAAGACGGTGTCCGCCTTCTTGGCTGCGCTGCGCAGGCGTTTGACGACATCCTCTTTGCCCTGAATGACTTCATAGCGGGGAGCGAAGTTGTTCTCTTCATCCACACCGAGGTCGCGGGTAGGCAGATCGCGGACATGGCCGACTGAGGCATCGACGATATAGTTCTTTCCAAGAAATTTGGAAATGGTTTTCACTTTGGCAGGGGACTCAACGATAATCAGATCTTTTGACATGCTCGGCTCTCATATCAGGCTCTTCAAAAACGCACGATTGCATCATTTTCCTGCGCATTCCGCCGCTTCGGCACTCGCGCATTCTTGAACAGACTGTTAGATACTTTTCCGGGTGAATTGTCGATTTCAGGGCCAGTGGACATCCATAAACCCACGCTCGACCAGTTGATGGGGGTCTATGCATGTTTATTGGGCATCTCGTCAAGTCTCTTTATATAGATAATGGATGAAATCTCCTTTTTTACCCGGTCTTCCCATACCATCAGACCTCCCATTTCACCAAATTTTCACACATCGACAAGCAGACGTCACCTCTTCGACGCACAGCGCACGGAATGAAAGCGTATCAACGATCATCTGATTAACACATCCATATTTTAGGAGAAAAAATGTCTAATGACCATCTTAAACGCCGTGACTTCCTCAAACTCGGAGCTATAGCAGGGGCTGCGGTTGCTGTTAGCACCGTGTCCACTCCCTCTTTTGCTGCTCTGTCCACACGCTCTTTGAGCGAATGTATGGAAATGGACGCTGTTGCCATGGCCGACGCCTCTGCTCCGGTTTCCGCTTCATGGCGTTCCATTCGACTCGCTGCCACAGAGATCCGCAATCCCCTTATCCGCAAAAAAGTGGAGGCCATTCTCGACAACCCCGCGCCCACGGTGACCAAGGGACTGGGCACAAGCGAGAAACACGCCGCGTACAAGGAGCTGGTCGCCAAAGGCCTTATCAAGGATGTTAAGGAAGCGGATTTCCTGCCGCCCTCTTCAAGCGCCACCACATCGGCCCAGCCATTCTACTCCGCACCCGGCAGCGGCTACCACAGCCACCACGCCTACCCGGGCGGACTGGCCACGCATACCGGTCTCAATGTGCAGGTGTCCATGGCCATCCACGACAACTACAAGCAAACCTACAATTACCTCCTCGACAGGGACGTGGTCATCGCAGCCCAGCTCCTGCATGACCTGCACAAGCCCTGGGTCTTCCAGTGGGACAAAAGCGGCGAATCCAGAACCGAACGCAAACTGGCCGGGACCGGCGAACATCACCCGCTGGGCGTTGCCGAATCCATTGTCCGCGGCCTGCCCGCCGAGGTTATCGTGGCTCAGGCATGTGCGCACAATCACCCCCGCACGCCTGCGGACGAAGCACAGGTCGTGGGCTGGCTCACTGCCGGGGCCATCCTCGCCGGAGTCGATCCGGTCAAACGCGGGCTGCTCGAAAAGGATGGCAAGACCCTGCCTCTGCCCCGCCGTCAGGAAGGATTCGTCACCCACCTCGGCGACCACGACTGGATTCTGACCGTCCCGGCAGCCCAGTGGATCGTGCCGGTCATGGAAAAAATCGCAGTCCGCGACTACGGCATAAGTGAAGGCGACCTCAAGAAAAAGCCCTTCAACCAGTTTCGCAACTACGTTTTCTCCCAGGCCACCATCATGTCTCTGTACGAAACATACGCTTCACAAGGCGAAGCTGAACTCGTGCGCACCGTGCATTCAATCGTCACCCCAGCCTAGTATTTCGCTCTCATTCAAATAAAAAAGGAGACGGTAAACCGTCTCCTTTTTTTATTTGAAATCATCGAACAGATCTGCTGCGCGTCCAAACCCATCACCGACTGTTTGTATGGAGCCACCCGAAAAAAACGGGATCAGGAGAAAAAGGAAGAACAATACGCGGCCCTATAACTTCTAAGAGCCAAGTAACTCGTCCACGAGCTGTTTGTAACTCGCATACCGACTTTCTGAAATATGCCCCGCAGCAACTGCCTCTTTGACGCCGCATTTCGGTTCGTTCAGGTGAAGACAGCTGCTGAATTTGCACTCGGATTCGTACTCGACAAATTCTCTGAAATAGTGCTTCAGCTGGTTGGCCTCCATCTCTTCACTTTCAAGAGAGGAAAAGCCCGGTGTATCGACCACATATGAATCATCATGGAAGCAAATCAACTCTGCATGTCTTGTGGTGTGTTTTCCTCTACTGTTCTTATCACTGACAGAGCCAGTTTCGAGGACCATCTCATCCTGAATCAAGTTCAGTATGGAGGATTTGCCCACACCTGAAGGGCCTGCAAAAACGGTTGTCTTACCATAGAGTAAGGCCTTGAGCTCACCAATGCCCTGGTCTTTGATGGAACTGGTCGGTAAAACTGCATAACCGATTTTTTCATATTCCCTGACGATGGTATCCACTTGTTTTATTGACAGTATATCAATCTTATTAAAGCAGATGATCGCATCTATGCCATTGGCTTCCACCATCACCAAAAATCTGTCCAGAAGATTGTAATTCGGCTCAGGCTGACTGACAGCAAAAACGATCACAGCCTGATCCAGATTGGCCACTGTGGGACGATTCAAGGAATTGTCACGATCAAAAATCTTCTCAATGTTGCCAATCTTCTTGGCATCATCCACCAACGCCATATCTACATTGTCACCAATGAGCGGTTTGATTTTATCTTTTCTAAAAATGCCCCGGGCTCTGCATTCATAGACACCTTTGCCTGGTACATGAACACAATAAAATCCACCGACGCCTTTAATAATTTTCCCTGTCACTCAGGACACTCCATTTGATACAAGTATTATGAACCTGTATTACAAATTTTTATATTTGAACACCTACGCTCACATATCGCAATCACCCCTTTTTCAGTATACATTATATACCAATTACACCGTCCACAGCCAGGATGGGCTGTCTATTCCATCATCACTGCCCCCCCCCCGACACGGCCCCCCCACTCCACCCGAACTCGCCTTTTTGCAGATAAATCGACATCAAACCATTTGTAGACTAAATCTAGACATAAAATTCTGATAAAGTTACACTTTTTCTTACTTTGTCAATTTGGGCAAAATTTCGGGTAGTTACGGCGGGAAAAGCTGTGCTATATGAAGAATTGAAGCGGAAAGAGAAACAAAAATTCATTAATTCATTAAACTAAATAATAATCGGGCCGATAAGAGAAAATGAGACCTAAGGCCTGAAATTCATAGAGAAGTTATGAGCGACAGAAAGACGGAATTGGCCGAACGCGTGGCCGAGGTAAAAGAACAGCTGGCCGCGGCAGCCGCTTTGGCAGACCGCAACCCCGAGGATGTACACCTGCTGGCCGTGTCCAAACTGCACCCGGCGTCGGACATTCGGGCTCTGGCGGAAACAGGCCAGATGGATTTTGGCGAGAACTATGTACAGGAAGCGTTGGGCAAACTGGAAGAGCTGAGTGATCTGGACCTGAATTTCCATTTCATCGGCGGCCTGCAGTCCAACAAGGCAAAATTTGTCAGCGGCAATTTCGGGCTGGTGCACAGCGTGGACTCTCGTAAACTGGCCCAGGCATTGCACAAAAAAGCGGTAAGTTTGAACGTTGTTCAGGACATCCTTATTCAGGTAAACATCTCTGGAGAAGTGCAAAAGTCTGGAATCACGGAAGAATTACTCCCTGATATGGCCGATGCGGTCATGGAAATGGAGGGCGTGCGCCTTGTCGGTTTGATGACAATGCCGCCGTTTTTTGATGATCCGGAGCGGGCCAGACCTGTTTTTGCCCGGCTCAGAGAGCTCAAGGTTGTATTGGAAAAACAAGTAGGTACAAAATTGCCGCATCTCTCCATGGGCATGAGCGGCGACTTTGTTCCAGCGGTGGAAGAAGGGGCGACACTGGTCCGTATCGGGACCCAGATATTCGGCGCTCGGCCGCCACAAGGATAACGCGTAAAAGCGAGGCAAAGGAAACGGTATGGATCTCGGAACCATAATAGGCATTGTTCTTTCATTCGGCCTGGTGCTGTCAGCTATTCTGTCAGGCTCCAGTCTGATCATCTTCGTTTCCGTGCCCTCCTTGCTCATCGTTGTGGGCGGCACCATTGGCGCAGGGCTGGTCAACTACCCCATGAACTACGTCATCGGTGTCATCGGTGTTATCAAGAACACCTTTTTCTCCAGCTTGGACGCGCCCTCCGACATCATCGAGCAATTCAAGGATTACGCCAACCGCGCACGCCGCGAAGGCATCCTGTCACTGGAACCCCTGATCAAGGAAATCGACGACGATTATCTGCGCAAAGGGTTGCAGCTGACCGTTGACGGACTGGAGCCGCAGACCATTCAGGAAATCCTCGAAACCGAAATCTCCTACCTCGGCGATCGTCACGCCACCGGCGCGGACGTGGTGGCCGCACTGGGCACGCTGGCCCCTGCCATGGGCATGATCGGTACGGTTATCGGCCTGGTGCAGATGCTCCAGACCATGTCCGACCCGTCCTCCATCGGCCCGGCCATGGCCGTGGCCCTGCTGACCACATTGTATGGCGCCATCATCGCCAACCTCGTTCTCAACCCCATGGCCGGCAAGCTCAAGGCCCGCAGCAAGGAGGAGCTCCTGCTCCGCGAAATGATCCTGGAAGGCATTCTGTCCATTTCCAAAGGTGAAAACCCCCGTATCATTGAGGAAAAACTGAACAGCTTCCTGCCGCCCAAGGACAGGGTCAGCGAAGACTAGAAACCCCGGAGAGGGTGCGTCATGGCCAAAAAAAAGAAAAAACTCGACTGCGAAGAGATCCCCCCGTGGATGGTCACGTTCGCAGACGTCATGACACTCATGCTGACCTTTTTCATCCTGCTGGTTTCCATGTCCACCGTGGACCAGCGCCGCAAGCTCGTTGCCCTTGGCTCCATCATCGGTACCTTCGGCTTCAATGACTCCAGCTACGACACGTTCTCCAAGAACGACACCAAGAAGACCGTTGAGCCCGGCCCCATCGACTCGGGCGATCTGGAACCGCTCCAGTCTCTGAAATGGGAAAACGTGGACGACGACATCGACTTTCGATCCAACCGATTCGTGCAGATTCTGTCCATCAACGCCAGCCTGCTTTTCGAACCGGACGGGTCCACGCTCAGCCTTGAAGGCATCGCCACGCTCGACAAGTTTCTGCCCCTGCTGTCGCAGGTGAAGTACCCCCTGCTGCTGGCCGGTCACACCGCGGATCTACGCGACGAACTGGGGTTGAACTATCAACCCGGCGACGACTCGGCCAACCCGGACCTGTCGTGGAAGCTCTCTTTGAACCGCTCCCTGGCCATCTATCAGTACCTCATTCAGAACGGCATGAATCCGGCCATGCTCAAGGTGGAGGCCTTTGGCAAATTCCGCCCCCACTATCCGCAGCTCAAACCGGAAGACAGACGCCGCAACCGCCGTGTGGATATCGTTCTGGACAAGCGCTCCAGCCAGTTGGCCGATCGCATTATCCAACCCACAGCCACGGAAGAGGACCGCAAGGAAACCATGGATGTGGACGGCTTTGAATTCGACGTGACCACTCCACCGGAGTTGAGGTAGCCATGGGCAAGAAGAAAAAAGACGAACCCTGTCCGCCTCTGGCGCTCTGGCTGGTCACGTTCTCGGACCTGATGACCCTCCTGCTGACCTTTTTCGTCCTGCTCCTGACCATGGCCTCCATGGATAACGCCATCTTGACCACCGTCACCCTGACCACGGCGGACCTGGGCCTGCTCGAAAAACGCGGCTCAGGCCGGGTCAATGTCAAGGAGCGCATGATCATAGACCTCATGGAAAAACCATGGGAAGTGCTGGAAAAGAAACAGCGCATCAAGGACCTGCTCTTCCCGGACGACGAGCTGCCCGAGGAAATCGAAAAGGCGCAGCTCGACGAGAATCTGGAGGTGCTGGCCAAACAGGATGGCGTGGCCCTGGTGTTCACCGACAAAATCCTGTTTATCGAGGGCAGCGCCGAGTTGTCGACCAAGGGGCAGTTCCTCATTGGGAGGCTGGTGCCCATGATGACCGAGACCACCGCCCCCATCAACGTGGCCGGGTACACGGACGCCGCAGAGGGCGCGCAAAATCCCTATGAGCTGTCCGGCGACCGCGCCCTGTCCGTCCTCTCGTTCATGGTGGGCAAGGGCGTGCCCAACAAACGATTCAGTCTTTCCGCCTATGGCAACGACGTTCCCGTGATGAACGAATTCGGGAAACCCGTGCCTTCGGCAATGAACCGGCGCGTTGAAATACTGCTCAAGACGGCCCGGCCCATCGGCGGTTATCAATAACCTCCGCACACAGGCCACACGATCTGTGTCTAAACTTTGTCTGGAAACTTGGCTCAATTGTCGATATAGAGAGAATGCAACATAAAGCAGGAAAAAGGTGTCCACCATGGCAGATGACGATCTCACGCAGGAAGAAGGAAAGAAGAAAGGCGGAATGCTGAAATGGATCATCATTCTCGTGGTGCTGATTGCCCTCGGTGTTGGTGGATATTTCGGCTATACCATGTTTATTGCCGCCCCCAGCGAGGATGACGCAGCCACCTCGGAGATGACCGATGGCGATCAGGAACCGTTGGAGAATCTCGAAGGCACCCTTGTGCCGCTGCCCACGTTCCTGGTCAACCTGGCCGATCCTCTGGGCCGCCGGTATCTGAAGCTCGGCATCGAAGTCGAGGTACGGGATGAAGAAGCGTCCGCAGCCCTGACCGCCAAGGAAGCCAAGATAAAGGACGCCCTGCTCCTGCTCCTGTCGAGCAAGACCTACGACGGCCTGTCCTCTACAAAGGCAAAGATCGAACTCAAGCAGGAAATCGCGGATAGGCTCAACCAGGTTATCGGGAAAGGCGGCGTGCTGAGAGTGTATATTACCGAAATGGTCATCCAGTAGCACGCTTTTTGCAAAAACAGCTTCGGACCGTCATGTTTTTTGACGGACTGCTGATTTCAAACGTTTTTCGCGAGGTATAACGACATGTCTGACGATCAAGACAAACTTGCACAGGAATGGGCGGACGCCCTCTTGGATGGTGATGGCGACGGTGGATCTGATCCCGATGATCCGCTTGGCGCGCTTGAAAACGTTGCCGACCCAGCTGATGCAGGTGGCGCGGATATGGGCCAGGACGATGAGGCCCTGGCAGATGAATGGGCCGCAGCGCTGGCCGACACCGAACAGGACGAGATCAAGCACGAGAAAGAACAGCAGTTCCTCTCCACCCAGACGCATGACTACGAGTTCACCGACATGGGCCCGGACGCCAAAGCCGGTAGCTCTTCCGGCAAACGCGACCTGGACTTCATTCTCGACATTCCGCTGGAAGTCTCGGCCGAACTGGGCCGTACCAAGCTCCTGATCAACGAACTGCTGCAGCTCGGTCAGGGTTCGGTTGTCGAGCTGAACAAACTGGCAGGCGA
The DNA here is from genome assembly GCF_020886695.1 of Pseudodesulfovibrio sediminis. NCBI lineage: Bacteria > Pseudomonadati > Thermodesulfobacteriota > Desulfovibrionia > Desulfovibrionales > Desulfovibrionaceae > Pseudodesulfovibrio > Pseudodesulfovibrio sediminis. The sequence goes on along the minus strand of NZ_AP024485.1, from coordinate 2,735,261 downwards.
ACCCTTGGAAATTTATGTGAACGGCAAGCTGGTGGCGCGCGGCGAAGCGGTCGTCATCAACGAGAAGTTCGGTATCCGTCTGACGGATATCATCAGCCCCATCGAGCGAGTGAAACAACTTGGCTAACACGGCTGCAACTCAGGCAGCAGGCACTGCCATGCAGCTTCCTGCGGTGGACTCAGGAACGACAATCCTAACCACTGCCGGATACCTGTGCCTGATGCTTGGCGCCATTTTTCTGGCATACTGGCTGCTCAAGCGGTTTGGCGTCCCCGGCGCCATGAGCGGCCAGGGCGGTCCCCGTCTGATCAGCCGCCTCATGCTCGGCAACCGGCAGTCCATAGCCGTGGTCCGATACCGCGACAAGGACATGATCCTTGGCGTGACCGAAGAAAACATCACCCTGCTCGCCAGTGAAGAGGCAGGGGAGGACATCGAGGTGGAGCAACCGGCCCGAAGCTTTGCCTCATTTCTGAAGAGGAGCGGCAACAATGACTCGGAGCAGTAAACGAGGATTCATCATCCTTGGCCTCGCTCTGGCGGGTCTTCTGCTCCCGGTGCTGGCCTACGGGCAGGTGCCGACCATCCCCAAGTTCACCATGGAACTGGCCGCCGGACAGGCCGAGCCGGAAGAAATCTCCTCACTGCTGGAAATCCTCTTTCTGCTGACCGTCCTGTCCATGGCTCCGGCCATCATGTTGACCATGACGTCGTTCACCCGCATCATCATCGTGTTCCACTTCATCAGGCAGGCCATGGGCACCCAGCAGATGCCCCCCAACCAGATCCTGTCCGGGCTGGCCATCTTCATGACCATGGTCATCATGTACCCTGTGGGCAAGGCCATGAACGACACGGCGCTCCAGCCGTACATGGATGAACAGATAGGCTTCACCGAAGCACTGGAGCGGGCGCAGGTTCCCATTCGCGGCTTCATGTTCAAGCACACCCGCGAAAAAGATCTGTCAATTTTCTACTCCATCACCAAGGAAGAACGGCCCGCGACCAAGGAAGAGGTCCCCACCATCATGCTGGTGGCCGCCTATACCATCTCTGAGCTCAAGACCGGGTTCACCATCGGCTTCCTGATCTATATTCCCTTCCTGATTCTGGATATGGTCGTGGCCTCCATCCTGCTCGCCATGGGTATGATGATGCTGCCTCCGGTCATGATATCATTGCCGTTCAAGATTTTGCTCTTTATTCTGATCGACGGCTGGAACCTGCTCATAGGTTCTCTGGTCAACACGTTCCAGTGACGGGACACAATAGTTTTCCCAGGGAGAAGTGCGTCCGATGACTCCTGAATTCGTGGTTGGATTCGCCAGACAGGCGATTGAAATGACATTGATCATATCCCTGCCCATGCTCGGTATCGGCATGATCGTCGGTATTTTCATTTCCATTATCCAGGCAGCCACCCAGATTCAGGAAATGACGCTGACCATGGTGCCGAAGATCGTTGCCATTTTCATCGCGCTCCTCCTCGCCTTTCCATGGATCATGGACAAGATGACGTCCTACACCACCAATCTCTTTTTGAACCTGCCCAATTATATCCGGTAACGACATCGCGCCGGAACGGCATGACATCATGAACCGATACCGATGCCACGGTTCCGTGGCCGCTGTATGCAGACGCAGCTGCAATACGGCACGATTCCTTTACCGGGAGTTGCTCTTTTTCCTTTTCCACCTTGACAAGAATGATGACAATCGGGTTGAAACCGCATAGATTTGGCAACAGTGCCCCTGCCGCACAAAACCAACAACGTGAGCATTCAATGAAGAAGACTACTCCTGCGCTGAAAGGACTCCCTGCATCCAGGCTCCGGGCCACCCTGGACCCCGCCAAGATCCCCTATGCAACCAGCTCGGACATTCCGGCAAAAAACGTCTATCCCAAGCTCCAGCCCCGGGCCATCCAGGCCCTGTCCCTGGCCCTTGAGATCAAGGGGAACGAGCATAACATCTATGTTTCCGGCGAACCCAACATGGGCCGCACCTATTTCGTCAAAGCCTTTCTCACGCCCACGGCGGCCAAAGCAACACCTCCGGGTGACGTGGTCTATCTCTACAACTTCGAGGACAACGACAAACCCATTGCCGTGCACATGGCCGCTGGCAAGGGCCGCAAGCTCAAGACCGCCCAGCACAAGGCAATGACCCATATCCGTCAGGAGATCCCGGCTCGCTTCGAAAAGGACACCTTCCAGAAGAAACACGAGGCCATGGTCAAGAAGTTCAACGCCAAACGGGAAACCCTGTTCAACCAGATGGACGAAACAGCGGAAAGGGAAAACTTCTCCCTCAGCCTGGACGAGGAAGGCGTGCTCACGCTTTCCCCCATCATGGATGGCGAGGTCGTGTCCGACAAGGATTTCGACAAGCTCAAGCCCGCCATGCGCAAAAAGCTCAAGGCCAAAGGCGAGGAGTTGCTCGCCGGGGTCAGTTCGCTGCTGCGCCAGATCAATCAGAATGAAATGGACATGCGCGAATCCGAGACCGCCCTACAACGGGAAATGGCCCAGGGCGTCATGAACGATTGCTTTACCAAGGCCATGGACAAATTCACCTCCATCGACGGCATGCCCGACTACTTCGAGGCCCTGATCAAGGAAGTCGTGGAGAACGTGGATCAGTTCATGCCCCGGGATTCCTCCCTGGCCGGACTCCTGCCCGACGGCATGCCCGGCGGCGAAGACTTCTTTGCCCGGTTCGAGGTCAATCTCTTCGTGGATAACGGCAAGACCAAGGGCGCACCGGTCGTGGTGGAGGATCACCCCACGCCCTTCAACCTGCTCGGTTCCATCGAACGCGAGGCCGAAATGGGGGCGCTCTACACGGACTTTTCCCTGATCAAGGCGGGCGCCATCCACAAGGCCAACGGCGGTTTCCTCATCCTGAACATGGAAGACCTGCTGTCCAACCCCAGCTCCTGGGAAGGCCTGCTCCGCGCCCTGCGCTCGGGCCAGTCGCGCATCGAGGACCCGGTGGACCCGGAACAGGTTCGCGCCCGTACCATCCAGCCCGCGCCCATTGAACTCGACATAAAAGTGGTGCTCATCGGCACGGACGAGCACTACGAGATCATGCTCTACAATGACGACCGGTTCGCCAAATTCTTCAAGCTCAAGGCGCACCTGCAACACGCGGCCACGCGCAACGCCGCCAACATCAAGAATTACATCTCCATCATCGGCCAGACCGCTCAGGAGACGGACGTGCTCCCGCTCACCCGTGAGGCCATGGCCGGGCTGGTGGATTTCTCTTCCCGGCTGGTGGAAGACCAGAAACGCCTTTCCCTGTACATCCCGCTCATCCGCGAGCGCATGATCGAGGCAACGGCCCTGGCCCGCATGGCCGGAAAAAAACAGGTGGACCTCACGGACCTGAACGAGGCCGTGGCGGCCAAGGATTACCGGGCCAACCTCTATGAAGAGGAGTTCATGACCGACTATGATCGGCAGGTCATCAAGGTCGAAACGACCGGTCAGGCAACGGGCCGCGCCAACGGTCTGTCCGTGACCCTGTTCGGCAACTACGAATTCGGTCTGCCCCATCAGATTTCCTGCACTGCGGGTGTGGGACACGGCGGCATCCTCGATCTGGAGCGCGAAGCCCAGCTCGGCGGCCCCATCCACACCAAGGGCATGATGATCATCAAGTCCTATCTGGTACGCCTGTTCGCCCAGGACAAACCCATTGTGCTGACCGGCTCGCTCTGCTTCGAGCAATCCTACGCGGGCATCGAGGGAGACTCGGCCTCGGGCGCGGAACTGGCATCCCTGTTGTCCGCCCTGTCCGATACGCCCATCAACCTGTCCTACGCCTTTACCGGCGCGGTCTCCCAGTCCGGCGCCGTCATGGCCGTCGGCGGCGTCAACCGCAAGATCGAGGGATTCTTCGAGGTCTGCCGCCGCCGCAAGCTGACCGGCAAACAGGGCGTCATCCTGCCCGCGGACAACGTGGTCAACCTCATGCTCAAGGACGAAGTGGTCCAGGCCGTTGAAAACGGCATGTTCCACATCTTCCCGGTCAAGACCATTGAGGAAGCCATGTATATCCTGACCGGCCTGCGCTGCGGCATACGCGGCAAGAACGGCGCATACCCCGCTGGCACACTCTACCGCAAGGTGGACGACAGGCTGGCCGAATTGACCAAACTCGCCATGCCGGCGAACAAGCAGTAACCGTTCAAAACAATCACAAGTGAAAAAGGCCGCGCTGATGCGGCCTTTTTCGTGTCCATTTCATGCACTTCTGCGAACAGTCCCTGCTCCCGTGGCAGCTTCCATTTGCCTTTTAAGGCCGGAGCCGATAGACATCCCCCATGAAGTCCTCGTCTCGCCGCAAATACCGCAAGCGCATCTGCCCGCCCGCCCCGGCGGAATCCGCGCGCACCTATATCCGCATCGACCCGTCAATGATAGGGATGTTCCGCTTTCTGCTGGAAGGCTACGACAACCTCGGCATATTCACGGTAGTCAATAAATTCAAGGGGATATTGGTACTCAGATACAGCCCGCACCTGAAGCGGGAGATAAAACAGTTTCTGAAGGCCGTGACCACCGAAATGCATCTGGAAATCCTGCCCCAGCTCTGAGCTACTCTTTCAAACCGATAATACCACGCTGACCAATGGTCTTGATGAAGGTGGTCACCGAAAGCTCTGCCTCACGGGGCTGCACTTCATAGTGCACGGCAAACGCCTCGGCAATGGCCCTGACCGAACGTTCCCCATCAATGAGATCCCAGACAAATGTCCCCATCTCATCCAACTCCACGGTCTTGGTCATGGGCCGCTTGTCCCACATGCCGACCTTTTCGGCCAATCGCCCGAACCACGGTTTCACGGCCAGCGGATAGGCGAGCTGCACCAATCCTTCCTCAAGCGGAATTATGGCCACTTCCAGATTCTTCACCGGCACCATGGACAAGGCTTTGGTACGGGAAATGGTCGGCTCAATCGGTTTATTCCTGAACAAGGCCATAGCTCTCACAGATTTCGTTGAAGATAGGTTCCGGCGCAGGCACTGTGCCGTGCGCCACCACGGACAGAATGGCGTTTTGGGTGGCCGTTGTCCACACTCTGCCCTGCGAATACACCGTTCGCCGAAGCACGGTGCGCATCAGGTTGCTCTTCACCGCACCGTTCCAGCGCGCGCAGCCATCGATCTCGACCACGTCCATGGACGCGGGAGGGGCGTCCTCCATGCCGTGCCCCAGCCAGCTCGACAGCGCGGTGTCCTTGAGCACCACCGAGGCCGGAGCGAACCGCTCGAAGACAAGATGGGTGCCCGGTCCTTTACCGACTTGCGCACGATCCGACTGCTTGCCGGAACGGGGCCGCCAGTACTGCACCCGGTAATGCCCTGGTTTGAAGGAAAAGGTGTTGAGCACGAACTCTGACGGCACCCGACCGCGAAGCCCGAACATGGCCCAAGGCAGGCTCTGGCCAAGGTAGTAGTCGCGCATGGAGTGCAGGACGGCTGCGGCACGCCCTTCATCGTCATCGCTATAAATGAAAAACTGGACCAGCGCGGCCAGGCCGGATCCGGGGTTATGCAGGGCGGCGCCCATGCCTCGGTGGCTGCCGGTCTTCCAGAGAAAGCTCTTGGAGCGGATGCCGGATTCCGTCAGCACATCCAGAGCGGCAGTCCATGCGGCCGGGGTCTCTTCTTCGGACACGCCCATGATTCCGGCCGCCTTATTGCCCTTGGTCAGCCGCTTGATATGCTTGTCGAAGGAAAAGGTCCCCTGAACGCGATTCCATTTGAGTTCACAGACGGGCCGATCGCCACTGGCAAAGGTCAGCCCGTCCCTTTCGATGGCAGAAGGCTCCCACGCCTCAGGCGTTGTCAGGCCCACTCCGTTCCATATGAACTCAGGCATGGCTAACGCGGAATATACCTATCAAGATCCTTGATCTTGGACCCCTTCATCTCATACCTCCTGTGCTCGTCCATGGTCTTGTAACACTCAAACTCGGCGCGCATGAGGGACTCGTGCGTCATTTTGATGGACACGCCGGGGCGTACTTCCTGGTCCCGACTCCACATGAGTATCAACGAAATCTCTTCGCCCTTGGTGTTCTTGAACACCCACTCCCAGGCGATGACATTCTTGAAGGCGTCACCCAAATACGTGTCCGCCTCGCCAAAGGCCTTCTCGTACTTCCTGAGCATGTTCTCGAAGAATCCTTTACCCCGATCATAGAACTTGAGCTTGATGCGGATAAGTTTTCCCGTATTCCGGCAATTGCCGAAACTCAAGCTTCCGCCACGGACTCCGGGCAGGACATCCCCCTTGATCAGGGCTTCGGACAGAAACGGCGCATCCGAAACAGGGATGGCCTTGTCCGGGTTGCAATACCTATCATACTTCTCAATATCCGAACCCAGGGTAAACCCTGCCAGTGAAGAGGGAAACCCCTTTGCGGCAAAGGCTGTGGATGCAGCAAGCACTACGGTCACCAGGATCATGAAAACTGTTTTCTTCATCGAATGTACGCCACCTTTTAGAATAAAGACTTGTCCGGCAGGCAGACACTGCCTTATGATTAAACAACAATATGCCACTTGGCAAAGAGTTAAGAAAGAAAAAAGGACTCGTTGGATGACAAAGGATACGACCATGTCGCCGCTCCGCCCCCTGCTGTACTATAGCCTGGCCGTTTTCGGCGGCGCAGTATACGGCGGTCAGGTCTGACCGCTGATGGTACAGCTTCCGGTCTGGGAGCTTGGCCTGATCATCTTGATCCCCATGGCAGGGGCACTTCTCCTGCGCTGGCCGCTCCAGAACGCGCTGATCGAACCAAGCCCTTCCATAAGACAATCCGCCTTGCAATTCAGGCTGGAACTCGGCCTCTTTCTCGGTGCGGGGCTGGCCTCGGCGTTCATTCTCCTTTTCATGTATGATTTCCCCCTGCTGCACAGTGGCATGAAGCTGGTGCTGGGCATAATCACCGTCGGCCTCTTCGCCGGGCTGGACATAGCCCTGGCCCGCGAGCGCATGATCATTGAAAAGGCGCAGACCGGCAGGGCCAACTATGCGCCTCCCCGTATACTCAAGCCCATGACCCGCACGTTCACTTTCATCGCCATCCTCATTCTCCTTCTGATCACGGCCATCATCCTGCTGGTCATCATCCGTGATGTGAACTGGCTGGCCACACAGAACATCGACATGGACACCATCGGATTCCTGAGCCGGTCCGTGCTGATAGAGATCGTCTTTGTCATGGGCATCCTCCTGCTCATGGTGGTCAACCTGATCCTTTCTTACTCGCGCAACCTCTCCCTGCTGTTCAAGACCGAAACGCAGGTGCTGGAAAACGTGGCCAGAGGCAACCTGACCAGGCGCGTGCCCGTGACCACGTCAGACGAGATGGGCGTCATCGCCGGACACACCAACGCCATGATCTCCGCCCTGCGCGAGGGCGTGCGCATGCGTGAGGGACTGCTCATCGCCCAGGAGGTCCAGCAGCACTTTCTTCCGGGAGCACCTCCCGCAATGGCGGGTCTGGATATTGCGGGGGTCAGTGTTTTCTCCGACGAGACCGGCGGCGACTTCTATGATTTTATCGAATGCGATCAGGAAGCCTGCGGCGAGTTGGGAATCATGGTGGGCGACGTCTCCGGTCACGGCATCGGCGCGGCCCTGCTCATGACCACGGGGCGGGCCGTGATTCGACAGAACGCCGCCACGGAACCCACTGTTGCCCGGGCCATTGACCAGTCCAACCGTCACCTGACACGTGACATGGGTGAGACAGGCCGGTTCCTGACACTTTTCTTCATGAGCCTGAACCAGGCAACGCAGACCGCGACCTGGGTCAACGCAGGGCAACAGCCGCCGCTGGTCTACGATCCCGAAACAGACACGTTCTCCCAACTGATGGGCGAGAACATCCCCCTGGGCGTGGTTGAGGACTGGCAGTTCAGCGAACACACCATGGATTTCCCGGACAAGGGGCAGGTCATTCTCATAGGCACAGACGGAGCATGGGAAGCGCGCAATGCCGATGGCGTCATGTTCGGTTCAGGCCGCGTCAAGGCCAGTATCCGCGCACATCACCGCAAGAACGCTGAAGAAATAATGACAGCCCTGTGTGACGAGGTCATGGCCTTTGCAGGCGACGGCAATCAGGAGGATGACATCACACTGGTTGTCATCAAGGGCGCATCCCGATAAAATCCGAACCCCTTCGATACTTTTTATAATATATGTACTTTTGGTAAAATACTACCATTACCCCCTATTTTAACTTGTAATGATTATCACTTAGACATACCATGATAGAAGTAGCAAAAGTTTTTTTTGAACCCGGTGAGGAACGTTGATGAACACATCCGCCAAGCAGGTTGAACGCCTTATCTCCCTGCCTTTTTCCACCTCTCTTGCGATCAGTTTCAAGAGTCTGAAGGTGCGCTTTTTCCGATCCATGATCACCATCTCCAGTCTGGTGCTGGCGGTGTCGTTCCTCAGTTTCGTACTGGTGAATCTGGATATTGCCACCGGCATGCTCCAGCACGGCGGACGCGAAGCTGCACGCGCACTCTCGCAGGCGGGCTATGACGTGGACCTTGCGCAGGGGGTCGTGGCCATGTCGGCCAAGGAGCGGTGGATTGTCATCCTCTCCCTGCTGGTCTGCACCGTGGGCATCATTAACGCCCAGCTCATGTCCGTGACCGAACGCTTCTCCGAAATCGGGGTCATGAAGTGTCTGGGTGCGCTCGACTCCATGATTTTGCGGCTCTTTCTGCTGGAAGCGACCATGCAGGGGCTGGCCGGGGCCTCGGCAGGCGCACTGCTCGGCTGTTTCTTCTCGCTGCTGGCAGGCGGCATCCGATTCGGCTTTGGCTCACTGGGCGATCTGTCGCTCCTGTCCATGCTCGGTTCGGTGGGGCTGGCCATTCTGGCGGGATGCCTTTTAAGCCTCATCGGCGTCTTCTATCCAGCCTGGCTGGCGGCACGCATGGAACCGATCAACGCCATTCGAGCGGAACACTAAGGATATTCATGACAGAAGATAAAAGAACCATCGTCCGCGTCATCGGCGTCAAAAAAACCTTCACCATGGGCAAGGTGGAACTGGAAGCGCTCAAAGGGGTGGACCTGGAAATCTATGCCGGGGAATACGTCTCCATCATGGGGCCGTCCGGCTCCGGCAAGTCGACCCTGTTCAACATGATCGGCGGGCTGGACAAGCCCACGGAAGGCAAGGTGTTCATCGACGAGGTGGATATCTCCCAACTGGACGCCTTTGAACTGGCCTGGCTCAGAAACCGCAAGATCGGCTACATCTTTCAGACCTTCAACCTTATTCCGGTCATGACCGCGCTGGAGAACGTGACCCTGCCCATGACCTTTGCCGGCATGCATGCGGATGACGCGCAGGACAAAGGCATCGAACTGCTCAAGCTGGTCGGTCTCGGCGAGCGGTTCCAGCACAAGCCGCTGGAGCTTTCCGGCGGCCAGCAGCAGCGCGTGGCCGTGGCCCGTTCCCTGGCCAACGATCCTTCCATTGTCCTGGCCGACGAACCCACGGGCAACCTGGACCTCACCACCGGCGAGGAAATCATCGAGCTGTTGCAGATGCTCTCTCAGGAACGGGGAGTGACCATCATCTCCGCGACCCATGACTACAAGATGCTCAATGTGTCCGACCGCGTGATATGGGTCCGTGACGGCATGGTGGACAGGGTCGAGAGACGAGACGAACTGGACATCACCATTGGCGGCATCGGCGACAAACTCACCGGCCGGAAAAACGGACAGGCGGGCGCGTAGATGATCAGGCGCGGCCTGTTCGGCGCTCTCCTCATCGCCCTGATCTGTGCGATGGGGACCCCTGCTCTGGCAGACGGAGCGGAGTTTCTGCACACCCTTGCGAACCTTGGCGACCGGTCCATCGGCAGTCCCGGTGCGCACAAGGCCGCGGACCTGGTGGAAGCGGAGTTGCGAAGCCTCCTGCCCGGCAGCACCATCGGCCGCCAGACATTTCATCTCCCTGTGGTCATACAGGAAGGCGCGCAGCTGGCCATACAGGACACCAACCGGACCGTGCACCTCAAGCAGCTCCGGGCCAATGCGCTGTCACCGGGCGCCATCGCCCCGCCAGGCATCGACGGACCGCTTATTTACGTGGCCCAGGGCCGGATCGCCGACTTCAACGGTCTGGACGTCCTCGGCTCCGTGGTGCTCATGGACATGGATTCCGGCAAGAACTGGAACAACGCGGCCATGCTCGGCGCACGCGCCCTCATATTCGTGGGTCGAGGCGGTGACGGCGGCGAAGCTCCCCGCGCCCTTTTCGAATCCAAATTCGAACTGACTCCCGTGGACTTCCCCATTTTCTGGATGTCACGGGAACAGGCCAAAGGGATATTCGGCACCGGCATCATCCGCAACGGCCCCAAGCAGGTAGCCTCGGTCCGACTGACAAGCAAGGCGACCTGGCACCAAGTAAAGAGCGACACGATCTACTGTCGCATCCCCGGAACCGATCCCGAACTGTCCAGACAGACCACCATTGTCGAAACCTTTTACGACTCCACGGCCCTGGTGGCCGGAGAAGCGCCGGGAGCGGACGAAGCCGTCTCCATCGCCACCCTCATGGACGTGGCCGAGATGTTGGCTGCCGCCCCGCCCAAACGGTCTGTGCTGCTGGTGGCAACGTCCGGCAAGTCCAGTGCCCAGGCCGGCATGCGTGAATTTACCTGGGCCCTGGTGAGCAAGGGCAAACGACTCAAGGCGCGCAAAATAGAACTCGAAGAGCTGGTCATACACACCGGGCGCACCCTGGAGCTCCTGCGCAAGCCCAATCCCCTGTCCAAAGGCAGCATGACAAATGACGAAGACCGGGCGCTTATGCGCAAGGCCCTCAAGGCCGTGGTCCGCAATGCCGAAGACGACATAACCCGCGAACTCATGCGTCTGCGACTCATGGCGCAAAACGATACCGGAAAGCCCACCGGGGCCGAGGCTGATCGGCAGCAGCGCATCAAACATCTGGCTGCCGAGCGGATGAAGCTCAAACGATTCGTCTGGATCAACTCTTCGGTCAAGGATTACCGCCTCACGGACAAGGAACGGGTGGTCCTGAACGACTTCATTCAACTGGCCACACTGCATCAGGCTGCCATCCTGGCCGACGCCACCGGGCAGCTCAAGGATATCAAGACAGCGCGCGAGCTGCGGGACACGCTGGGCGACACCTCCATCGCGGCCCATGTCTCCCTGTATCTGTCCAGCCATGGCGACGGTCTGGGCGGATTTGACAAGGGCTGGCTCATCGACCTCAAGCCCGACGTGAACCGAACCGCCTTCTTCCGCCCCATTGACACGGCCATGAAGGACGCTGTCAAGCAACTGGAAGCCAATGATCCCGAAACGGCGGGGCTGTTCAAGGACACCCTGAGACCCGGCAAACGCGCCTGGCAGTCCTATCTTCCCGACAGACCGCAGTTGGGTGGCGAACCCATGGCCCTGGCCGGATTGCCCGGTTTCACACTGGCCACCGTGCACGATGTCCGCCCTGCCTGGGGCACCCCCTATGACAAGGCGAGCCGGGTCGACTTCGACTTCCTGCGCAGACAGACCACACTGGTCAGGCATCTCGTCAGTGCGTTGATCAATGATCCCATCAGCGATGCTGGCAAGCGGAGCAACAACCGATTCGTCACCGTGGAAGGACGCGCCAACCTGCTCCGCAAGGGTGAAATTTTCCCGGACCGTCCCGGCACCGGCATGGTGGTCCTGGCCTATCAGTGGATGACCAGGAACTACGCCATGGTGGACACGCAGGGGAACTTCCGCATTCCCGGCCTGGCCTCCAAAAAGGTCAGCTATCACAAGGCGGTGGTCGAGGCGTTCAAGTTCAACAAGCAGAACGGGCTGGCCGACTGGGCCATCAACAAGCCCAAGACCGGCAAGTCCGCCTACCGCATCAAGCTCAATCGCTCCGTGCAGGCCACGGACCTCATCCTGTTCGCCTGCACCCAGACCACGCTGTTCAACATGTACGACCCGAGGACCTTCAAGTTTCTCTATCGCCCGACATTGATCGATGGCCGCACCGAAGGCCCGCCCGTCAGCTACTGGTACAGCCGCATGGACACACGCCGTTCCACGATGGGCACCCTGTTTCTCGAACCGGACACGCCCATCAAGCTGACCCTGTCGGACACGGTGCTGGAAAAAAAGGTCCTGCTCCTGAACACGGACGAGAAACACCCGCAAGGGTTGGGCTTCATCGCCCGCCAGTGGCCGGTCATTCCCATGACTGAATACCAGTCCGCCAAGGACATGTGGGGCCTGCTCAATCCGCGCATCAACAACCTGGAACAGAAAGGCATTGTCAACGAACGCATCCGCCTGCTGCACAGGCTGGGTGAAGAGGACCTGACCAAGGCCCGCCAGTTCAAGGAGCAGAAACAGTGGGACAAATTCGTGGAAGCGTCCCGCGCCTCTCTGGCAAAGGCGAGCCGGGTCTACAATGACGTGGACAAGACCCAGAAGGACGTGCTGTTCGGCGTGCTCTTCTATGTGGCCCTGTTCGTCCCCTTTGCCTACTGCATGGAGCGGCTGTTCTTCTCCTTTGTGGACATCAGGAAACGGATCATGGGTTTCCTCGGTTTTCTGGGGCTGATCATCACCGTGGTCTATCTGGTGCATCCCGCGTTCCAGCTCACCTACTCGCCCATGGTGGTCATCCTCGCGTTCTTCATCCTGGCCCTGTCGCTTCTGGTTTCCCTGATCATCTTCTTCCGATTCGAGCGGGAGATGGTCGAACTGCAAAAGCGCAGCGCGCATGTGAAATTGACCGGCATCTCGCCCATGGCCGCCTTTGGCGCGGCCTTCGTGCTTGGCGTGGGCAACCTGAAACGACGCCCTGTGCGCACGTTCCTGACCTTTGCCACGCTGGTCATCCTGACATTCACCATCATGAACTTCACCACGGTCAAATCCGTACGGCAGAAAGGATGGGCCAACTTCAGCGATCACGCCACCTACACGGGCATGATGCTCAAATATCTCAACTGGCAGGACGTCCTGCCCGAGGCCCTGGGCGTGATCGAAAACACCTACTCGACCACGGGCATCGTGGCCCCTCGCGTGTGGTATGATACCGGGTTTACCTCGGACAAGTCACGCGCTCCGCTCATCCCCGTGCATATGGGCGACAAGAAAAGCCGTGGCCGCGGCATGATCGGCCTCTCCTATCTGGAGCCGCAGGTCTCCGGCCTGGACCGTATCCTCGTCAAAGGCCGCTGGTTCAAGGAAGGCGAACGCTTTGTCGTCATGCTGCCGGAACGCATGGCCGACCAGCTCGGCGCTGACCCCGATGACCCCACGCGCAACACCCTCACCGTCTGGGGGCTCAAGCTCACGCTGGTGGGCGTCTTTGCCGACGACGGGTTGCGCGACAACCCCGATCTGGACGGCGAACCCATCACGCCTATCACCTATCCCAACCAGGCGGCCACACAGCTTTCCGAAGTGGAGGCTGAAGCCATTGAGAACGGCGAGGACGTGGTCTCGACCGAGTCCCGCTATCAACACGTGCCGGGCTTCGAAACCGTCATTATCCCGGCTGAAGATATGCTCGCGATCGGCACTGGCGCAGGCAAGCTCAAGGGTATTGCCATCAAGCCCCTAGATGGCTTCTTTACCGGATCGGGAGACCTTGGAGACCGCTTCGGCATGCTCCTTTTCAAGGGTAGCTCATCTGGCACGTCTCTCTATTTTGCCAACGACGCCGTCAGCTATTCAGGTGTTTCCAACATCCTGATACCACTGGCTATCTCCATACTCATCGTACTCAACACCATGATCGGCTCGGTCTATGAACGCAAGCCGGAGATCGCGGTCTACACCTCGGTCGGTCTGGCTCCGCCCCATGTGGCCTTCCTGTTCATCGCCGAGGCGCTGGCCTTTGCGGTCATTTCCGTGGTGGTGGGCTATCTGCTGGCACAGATCTCTTCCGCCTTCCTTGCCGGGACCGCCCTGTGGGCAGGCATGACCGCCAACTATTCGTCCACTGCGGGCGTGGCCGCCATGATTCTGGTCATCGGCGTAGTACTCGTCTCCGCCATCTATCCGGCCAGGGTCGCTGCGCGCATCGCCATCCCCGACGTCAACAAATCGTGGACCATGCCCAAGCCCACCGGCGATGAACTCATCATCACCCTGCCTTTCCTGATAAAGCTCAATGAGATGCCTTCGGCAGGCGGATTTCTACACCAGTATTACATGGCGCACCACGACGTATCGCACGGGCTCTTCTGCACCGATGACATGCAATGCAATTTCCTGGACCTCGAACAGCACGAACTCCAGACCGGACTCCTGGTCGGGTTGCCGGAACAGACGAACGTGTCGGACGATCTCTGCTTCTCCATGGACCTGCGTGTCTGGCTGGCCCCCTTTGACTTCGGCGTGCGCCAGAAGGTCAAGCTCGTGTTCTGCCCGTCAACCATCTATCACGGCTTCAGGCAGATCAAGGTTGTCCTCCATCGAGAGGCGGGCGAGCTGAAGGCATGGGAGAACCTGAACAAGAGTTTCCTTAATGATCTGAGAAAACAACTTCTGGCCTGGCGCTCGCTGGATGACGAGGCCGTGGGCAAATATGCGGAGGATCTGAACGGCGTGATCAAAAACCAGAATGGCAAGGAGGCTGAAGCATGAACGGACGACTCCGCCTTCGCGCGCTCCTGACCGGCCTGATCCTGGGCCTGGGGCTGTGCATATACACGCCGATCAACAACGCGCTCCTGCACAACGCCCCCCTGGGCGGCGGGCACTTTCCGCTGGCCCCCTTCTTCATCGTCACCTGGCTGTTCGTCTTCGACGCCCTGGCCTCCAGGCTGACCAAACGCCCGCCCTTCTTCTCCGGCGTGGAGCTCATGGTCGTCTGGCTGATGATGGTCCTGTTCTCGGCCATAGGCTTTGCCGGACTGGGCGAGACCTTTTTCATCAACATCACCGCTCCCGAACGGTTCGCCAAAGACGCCTACCGCTGGACCGAAGCCCTGACGCCGATGCTGCCACAGGCGTGGTTCCCCCATTCGCCGGACGCCGTCACCCTCTTCTTCGAAGGGCTCGAAGGTGGCAAGGAGATGGGCCTGACCGCGGTACTCTCCGCCATCCCTTGGGATGTCTGGCTGCCGGTCCTATCCGTCTGGTCGCTGTTCATCCTGGCCGCATTCTTTGTCATGATCTGCCTCATGAACCTGTTCGGTCGCCAGTGGGTAGTCAATGAGCGGGTGGACTTTCCCCTGATCCGCGTGCCCATGCTCATGGGAGAGGCGTTGGACCAGAAACAGTTCATTTCGTGGTGGTCCAATAAATACCTGCTCATCGGCCTGACCTTTGCCGGGCTGCTCCACCTGCTGAACGGCCTGCATTTCTACTATCCGTCAGTCCCGCAATTGCCGACCCTGATACTGGCCGGTTCCTATTTTCCCAAGTTCGGGCTTTTTTCCGGTTTCTACAAACTCAAGCTTTACTTCGTGCCCGCCTTTGTGGGCTTCGCCTTCCTGACAACACGGCAGATATCCTTTTCCATGTGGGCTTTCTATCTGCTCGGCTGTCTCCTCTTCGGCCTGCTCTACGTGTTCGGGTGGCAACTGCCCGAGGCCGCGCTGGGCACCACGTTCGGCCCTGATCTCGCCCGCCCGGAAGGTGCACAGACCATCGGTTCCTATGCCATTTTCTTCATCTTCCTCATTTGGCTGGCGCGCCATCACCTCATGGAAACCGTCACCTGTTTTCTCCGCCCCAGCTGTCTTGGCGGGGAGAACCTCCATGAGCCCAAATTCGGCATCCCGCCCAAGGAATGGGGACCACCCATCTGGCCCCTGTGGGGGCTGGTCATCGGCATGGCCTTTCTCATGGCCTGGTGCTGGTGGTTCGGGCTGTCCATCAGCGCGGCCGTTCTGTTGCCGCTCGCCTTCATGCTGGTCATGCTGGTCTCCAGCCGTATCGTCTGCCAGGGAGGACTGCCCTACTTCACGCTCACCGCCGCGCCATCGGACGGTCTCATGGGGCTTTTCGGCACACCGTTCTTTGGCCCTGTGGGCATCGCCGCCACCGCTGTCATGCAAAAGATCCTCTTTCTGGATGTCCGTGAAGCCGTGGCCCCCACGCTCTTCCACGGATCAAAAATCCGCCAGGAAACCCGACGGCGCAATCTCGTCCTGGTCGCCATCGGCCTATCTCTAGTCCTGGCCCTGGCCACCGCCTTTGTGACCATGCTCTATCTCGGCTACAAATACGGTCTGCGCGAGCTGAATCTCGAATGGGCGACCCAGACCGTGCTGGCCAATTATGAAAACGCGCAACGCCTCGTGGACCTGCCCGTCGGTCCCAACAAGTGGCTCCTCACCTATGCCGGTGTGGGCGCACTGATCATGGTCGTACTCATTTACTGCTATTACAAGCTGCCATGGTGGCCCCTGCATCCGCTGGGGTATCTCGTGGCCTACTCCGCAGGCATGAAAATCCTGTGGTTTCCGTTTTTCCTTGGCTGGCTGTGCAACCATCTGGTGTTACACTATGGCGGAACCTCCCTGTTCAATCGGGTTCGGTTCCTGTTTATCGGGCTGATTCTGGGCGATTTCCTCATGGGCGGAGCCTATGCCGTGGTCGGTCTGTTCAACGAACAGGCATACACAGTCTTCCCACTTTAACCGTTTGACTGGACACTCATGAAACGTACATTCCTCATAACCACATTCACCCTTACCATGGCGCTCATCGCGAGCGCGTTTGACATGACGCACGCGGCACAAACCGCATTGCAAAAGAAAGACATCACTATCGGCATGCCGAGTACCGACTGGCCGCCCTATCTCATCTCCACGACGGACAACCAGCACAAAGGCGTGCTTATCGACATCTTCAGGGCCATCACCGAGCCCATGGGGTACACGACAAGCGCCGTCCACCTTCCTGACAAACGAACATGGGAGCTGTTGGGAACAGGAGAGGTAAACGCGCTTGCAATGGCAAAGGAGTGGACAGCCAACCCGGATCAATTCCTATGGAGCGAACCCTTCATGCTCAACGAGGACGTGTTGCTGTACCTGGCCGACAGTGATCTGCAGTACACCGCGCCCCAGAGCCTGTTCGGCAAATCGGTCGCCGCCATCACCGGGTTTGTGTATCCGGCCCTTGAGCCCTATTTCGCCACCGGCCAGATAACCCGGGTGGACACGAACTCGCCCTATACAATGCTGGAGTTGCTTTCGCGCCACAGAGTGGATGCCGCCATGGTCAACCGCGCTGAAACACAGTGGTTTCTCAGGAACCACCCCAACCTTGAGCCAGAGCGATTCAGAATGGACCAAACCCCTTTCGACAGCGCCTGGTATCGATATGTCTTCATCAAAACGCCACAATGGGAACGCTTTGTCGTCGAATTCAACAAACAGCTCAGAGCGATGAAACGTGATGGCACCCTGCCCGCCATTCTCGATCAATACAGGTAACAAACGGAACCGTCGGAGCCACACCCATGTACGACGATAAAGAGTTAAAAGAATATCGCGACTTGATGAAGCCGCCGGACAAGTTCGAAGAGGGCTTTGACTGGAAGACTATTGTCGGTGCCATTTTCATTGGCTTCCTGATGATGCCCGGCTCCATGTATCTGCAACTGGTCATCGGACAGGGAATCGGCCCGGCGGCCCGGTGGGTGACCATCATCCTCTTTGCCGAGATCGCCAAGAGATCGTATACCCATCTGAAACAACAAGAAATTTTCCTGCTGTACTACATGGCAGGCGCAGCGCTGGCATCGCCCTTTCAGGGGCTTCTCTGGAACCAGTATCTGGTGCAGTCCGACGCGGCCCGCATGCTCGGCCTGACCGAATTCATCCCGCACTGGATCGCCCCGGCCCTCGGTTCCGGCTCCTATCTCGAACGCACGTTCATGCATCGTGACTGGCTGGTGCCGATCATGCTGCTCATCGGCGCGCAGCTCGTGCAGCGCATCGACCATTTCGGGCTGGGCTATTCCCTGTATCGCATCACCTCGGACGTGGAAAAACTGCCTTTCCCCATGGCTCCGGTGGGCGCACTGGGCACCATGGCCCTGGCCGAATCCACTGAAGACAAGAAAACCGGCTGGAAGTGGCGGGTGTTCTCCATAGGCGGGGTCATCGGACTCGCTTTCGGCTTCTTCTATGTGCTCCTGCCTGCGCTCTCGGGGCTGCTCTTTACCGAACCGATACGGCTCATCCCCATCCCGTGGATAGAGCTGACCATGCACACCGAGGACACGCTGCCGGCCGTGGCGACAGGTATTCAGTTCGATCTCGGGCTGGTCTTCATAGGCATGGTGCTGCCGTTCTGGGCGGTCATCGGCGGGCTGGTCGGCCTCATCGTCACCATCATCGCCAACCCCATTCTCTACGCCCACGGCATCCTGCATCGCTGGCATCCGGGCATGGCCACCGTGGAAACGGTCTTTGCCAACAACTTTGATTTCTACATGAGTTTCGGTATCGGGCTCGGTCTGGCCATCGGTGTGGTCGGTATCTATTACGTCATCAAATCTTTCCGCGACACCAGCGGTAAAGGACTTGATTTTTCAGTGCTGTTCAACCCGCCGGAAGGCCGGGGCGACATCAACTTCTGGGTGTCCATCGGCATCTATGTCTTTTCCACGCTCTGTTACATCGCCTTCTGCGTCTGGCTGGTGCCGTCCTTCCCCTGGATTTTCTTCGTGCTCTACGGCTTCATCTACACCCCGGTGATCTCGTACATCACCGCACGCATGGAGGGTGTGGCCGGTCAATTCATCTCGCTCCCCATGGTTCGGGAATTCTCCTTCATCGCCGGAGCCAAGTTCTTCGGCTATCAGGGACTGGAGATCTGGTACGCCCCCATTCCCATCCACAACTATGGCGAGGCCACTGTCCAGTTCCGTCAGATCGAACTGACCGGAACCAGCCTGCGCGGGATCATCAAGGCGGAGATCATCGTCTTTCCCATCGTCATGATCTCTTCGCTGCTCTTCTCGCAATTCCTGTGGCAACTGGCACCCATCCCCTCACCGGAATATCCCTTTGCCCAGGAACTCTGGCATTTGCAGGCCCTCAACACCCTGCTCATGCAGACCTCCACCCTGGAAGGCAATTCGCTCTTCTTCGAGGCGCTCTCCGGGCCGGTCGTGGCGTCCGGGCTGGGTCTCGGGCTGATCCTCTACTCGGTGCTCAACGTACTCGGCCTGCCCGTACTGCTTGTCTATGGCGTGGTGCGCGGCCTGGGCCAGTCCACGCCTCACGGCCTGCTCCTCGAAGTGATCGGCGCACTGCTCGGACGATTCTATTTCATGAAAAAATACGGCAAGCAGTGGCGGCATTACGCCCCAGTTCTGCTGGCCGGGTTCTCCTGCGGCATGGGCCTCACCGGCATGTTCGCCATGGGCTGCACCCTGATCATGAAATCGCTGGGCCGATTGGCATATTGACGCGCTTCTGACGACCCTATCTCGCTTTTTCCAAAACGGTTGTATTGCCAGTTTGCAGAGGAGGTGGGAGAGCTGTGCTCTCGTCTGCAGGAGAAGATAAAACCGGTTATTTGCCGAGGGAACCCTTTTGGCAACAGCGGGTCTCGGTGTCGATGATTGCCCGAAGCTCACGGATGAACGGATCACAATCCGTATACCTGGTGCCGTAGTCCAAATTAAAGGCGTAATCGATATCCGGGGGGTTGATGCCCTGCGTGTGCTGGAGCAGGGTCTCAAGCTTATCAAGCGCCTTGACCACCTGCGCTTCCGGGGTCTGCATGAACTCGTACTCCTCCCACAGGCTCATGAACTCGTCCTGCATGGACTGAGGCAACGGACGCAACAGATCGACCATGTCCGCCCGCTCATCTTCGGTCTTGGAGCCGTTTTGCTTGGGAGCCGGGATATCGCCGTTGATGGTCTCCCCGAGATCGTGGACAAGACACAATTTGAGTATTCTGAGGGCATCGAGGTCCGGGTACTGATCCGTTATCAGCATGGCGAACAAGGCCAGCCGCCAACTGTGCTCGGCCGTACTTTCCTGGCGGCCATTCCGTGTCCAGGAGGTCCGCAGCGTGGATTTGAGTCCCTCGGCCCGACGAAGAAAATCGAGTATATTCGGAATGGTGTTCTCATTGATCGCCATTTTTCAAGTCCTTCCATTTCGTATTTGTATTGACGTATGCATGCCGTATCATCGAATCGGCAAAGAGTCTCTCTTTGCGGCTTGTCCTTTTCTCTCCAAGCAGGTATTTTAACGCCTCGACACTGTAGTAACAATCCGCAACCACGGAGAATATATGCCTAAGAATGTAATAACCGCACTGGTTCTGGCTGCCGGCAAGGGTACACGAATGCACTCCCAGAAAGCCAAAGTCCTGCAGACCATAATGAACGAACCCATGCTGCACTATGTATATGCCGCGCTCACACCGATCATGAAAGAACGCATCCTGACCGTCATCGGCCATGATGCCGATGGTGTAAAGACTGCCTTCCCGGACATGTGCGACCGCTTTGTCATGCAGGAGCAGCAGCTCGGCACGGGCCACGCGCTTCAGGTCGCCTGGGACGCAGTGGAAAAAACCGGCGCCACCCACTGCCTGGTCATCAACGGCGACACCCCGCTCGTGACCGTAGAGGCTCTGGATCGATTGCTCAAGGCCGAAAACTGCTGCGATCTGGCGTTCATGACCATCACCCCCCGCGAAACCGGCGAGTTCGGTCGAGTGGTCCGTGGCGAAGGCCGCAAGATCACCGCCATTGTGGAGGCCAAGGACTTTGACATGGCCGTGCATGGCCCGGTCACAGGTGAAGTGAATGCGGGCATTTACCTGCTCAAGATAAACACCATAGGCCCGCTGCTGTCCCGGCTGAGAAACGACAACAAATCAGGCGAATACTATATCACCGACCTCGTTGAACTGGCGGTCGAGGAAGGCCTGAGCGTGGACGGCGTCCAGTGCGGAAACGACATCTCCCTCATGGGCATCAACTCCCCCCGCGAGCTGATCACGGCGGAAACAGCTCTCAGACGGCAGGTGGTGGACGACCTCATTGACTCCGGCGTGCTCATTCACAACCCGGACACCGTGATCATCGGTCCCCGCGTCAAGGTGGAGCCGGGCGCGGAAATATTCGGCCACTGCGAAATCTACGGTGACTCGTTCGTGGCCACCGGCGCACGTATGGGGTCATATTCGTACATCACGGATTCCACCTTTGCCACGGGGTGTGACGTGCGCCAGTTCAATCACATCGAAGGCGCAGAGGTCGGCGAAGGATGCTGGGTCGGCCCCTATGCCCGACTGCGGCCCGGCGCGAAGCTCGAAAAAGACGCACGGGTGGGCAACTTCGTGGAGATGAAAAAAGCCACTCTGGGCGAATGCGCCAAGGCTGGACATCTGACCTATCTCGGCGATACCATTGTGGGAGGCGGAGCCAACATCGGAGCCGGTACCATTACTTGCAATTACGATGGCAAGAACAAGTTTCAAACCGAGATCGGTGAAGGCGCATTCATAGGCTCCAACACCGCGCTCGTTGCCCCGGTGACTGTCGGCAAAAACGCCTTGGTGGGCGCGGGTTCCACCATCACCAAGGACGTGCCTGAAAACCAGGCCGGCATTGCGCGTGGAAAGCAGATCAACATTAAGCGACGCCTCAAGAAATAAGTCCGTTTTTGCACCCTCTAATTGGGAAAGAAAGGATTGCGTTGCTTGCAAAAAAAGAATAGATATTAATCATGGAACTAGTTACCCAACTTGAAGAGCGATTCAACTTGTTGTTGAATAAAATTAGTGAATTAAAGAACGATAACCAGCGCTTGAGGGAAGAGATCGAGACCGAGAAAACGGTACGTCGCGAAATCGAATCTCGCATCGATTTGCTTTTGGAGAAAATCCAAAACGAGCTGGAATGATAGCGTTTTACGATGCCACGCTATACGTTGACCCTATTGGGACTTGATATATCCTTCAAGACAGATGCGGACAGTACTCGCATCAAAGCCGCACAGACGCTTATTGAGAACAAGCACAAGGAGCTTGTTGAAGGCGCGGGTGATATCAGCAAAGAAAGGTTGCTCACCTACCTCCTTCTGAGTCTGGCGGATGATTTCCTTGTCGCGGAAGAAAAACGAACGCGACAGGAAGAGAAGATCGGAGAGATTTTGGAAAAAACCTCAACGGAATCGGACTGATAACTGTCCGATACCGAGGTTGGCAAGGAATTACCCTGGGGCGCGCGTGATTGCCCGGAGTGTTATTGAGCCAATACTCTGTAAAAGGGCGACGACTCCAGTGTCCTGGTGTGCAGGCCCGGTTCGACCGGGAAGCCTGAAGGGACACGAGACATGCCCACCTGGATATGCCAGGTTCAAAACAAACAGGCAACACGGCTTCCCCGGGGATCTTATATTGTCTGACCGGCCATGCCGGCGTTTTCAGACGATCATATTGACTGCGACCTTTCCTCCAAACCACCCCTACTCCTTCTCTTCGCGATGGAGCGCTTTTTTGTGCTCTCCGAGTTGCTTACAGTGATGGCGTCAACAGGCCGCCCTTTAGCCTGTCAACATACAATAAGGAGTAACCCCATGATAACCGAAATCGCCATAGTTGGCGGTGGAGTTTTTGCAGGGCTGGGAATCGGACTCATTCTCAGCAAATTCATCTCCAATAAAAAAGTAGAAGATTCCAGGGGTCTGGCAGACCGCATAATTGAAGAAGCCAGAAAAGAAAGCGAGGCTCTGAAAAAAGAGACCCGCCTTCAGGCACAGGATGAAATTTATAGTCAGAAAACCGAGCTTGAACGGGAATTCAAGGACCGGGAGGCCCAGCTCAAAGGCGAGGAGAAGCGACTCCATTCCAAAGAAGAGCGCCTGGATGCCAAACGGGAACAGGTCGCTGACAAGGAAGCCCAGATGGTAGAGCTGGAAAAACAGCTCATCAAACAGGAAAAACAACTGGGTGATCTTGAAGAAGATCTGGAACAGAAAGCGGACGAACACGAACGCAAGCTTCAGGAAATTTCCGGCCTGACAGTGGAAGAAGCGAAAGAGAACCTGCTCAAGGAGATCGAATCCCGCACCCGCCATGAAGCCGCAAAGATGATTCGCAACATTGAGATGGAGGCCAAGGAAAATGCCTCCAAAAAGGCCAAGGAAGTCCTTTCTCTGGCCCTGCAACGCTATGCCGGCGACTATGCCGGAGAGCAGACCGTGACCGCGGTGACCCTGCCATCCGAAGATATGAAAGGCCGCATCATCGGTCGTGAGGGGCGCAACATCCGCGCCCTGGAGGCCGCCACCGGCGTGGACCTGATCATCGACGACACCCCGGAGACCGTGGTGCTGTCCGCATTCTCCCCCCTCAAGCGCGAAATCGCCAAGCAGGCGCTGGAGCGGCTCATCCACGATGGCCGCATTCACCCGGCCCGCATCGAAGAGATCGTCCGCAAGGTGGAAGGCGAAATGGACACCAAGCTCAAGGAGATCGGCGAACAGGCCACCTTTGACGTGGGAGTCCACGGCATCCACCCCGAGGTCATCAACCTGCTGGGACGCCTGCACTACCGGACCTCTTTCTCGCAGAACGTCCTGCAACATTCCATGGAAGTCGCGTTCCTGTGTGGCGTGATGGCAGCCGAACTCGGCCTCAACGAAAAAGAAGCCAAGCGCGCAGGTCTGCTGCATGATATCGGCAAGGCCGTTGATCACGAAATTGAAGGCCCCCACGCCATCATCGGCGCAGACCTCGCCAAGAAGCATGGCGAATCCAAGGAAATCATCCATTCCATCGCCGCGCACCACGAAGACACGCCGCCCATGTCCATCCTGGCCAATCTGGTCCAGGCCGCGGACTCACTGTCCGGCGCACGTCCCGGTGCACGCAAGGAGCTGCTTGAGAACTACGTCAAGCGCCTTGAGGAGCTGGAAGGGCTGGCCACCGGGTTCGACGGCGTGCAAAAGGCCTACGCCATCCAGGCTGGCCGTGAAATTCGCGTCATGGTCGACTCCGAAAAGGTCGGTGATGAGAACACATACGTGCTCTGTAAGGATATAGCGGAAAAAATAGAGAACAACATGACCTATCCCGGCCAGATCCGGGTAACGGTCATCAGGGAAAAGCGGGCCGTCGGGTACGCCAAATAGTCACGCAAACAAACGGCCTCGGAACTTCATGTAGTTTCGGGGCCTTTTAATTCAGACTTCCCCTGAAGGCATCTCTGTTGTTCATAAACTTTATCATGGAACACAGTGATGTTTTTGCGTAGTATGATTGAGAGTGTGTATTTCACGACATGGAGAAAATGGCATGGCCGGAAACAATTCTGCTGAAGCTGGAAATCTGCAAGTCTTTCGTTCGGAAATGGGTGACGCTGAATTCAAACGATTCAGCGAGCTTATCCATTCCGAATTCGGCATCAAGATGCCGCCCACCAAGAAAATTCTGCTTCAAAGCCGTTTCCAGAAACGCCTGCGTGCGCTGGGCATGTCCAGTTACAAGGAGTACTGTGATTACGTTTTTTCCAAGGAAGGCCGTGAAGCCGAGCGGACCAACCTTATCGACGTGGTCACCACAAACACCACCCATTTCTTCCGCGAGCCCAAACACTGGGACATCATGAACAACACAGTACTTCCCGAGCTATGGCAACGCGGCATCGGGCGTCACTCTCCCCTGAACATCTGGTCTGCCGGTTGCTCCAGCGGTGAAGAGCCGTACACGCTGTCCATGGTCCTGCACGAGTGGACAGACACGCACTCCGGTTTTGATTTTTCTGTTCTCGCCACAGACATTTCCCAGAAGATTCTGGCCGAGGCCAAGCGCGCCATATACTCCATCGACAAGGTCGACGACGTGGACATGAAATACAAGAAAAAGTACATGCTCAAGTCCAAAGACAAGACCAAAGTGAAGATGGACTCCATCCTGCGAAACAAGGTTTCGTTCAAACAGCTGAATTTCATGGAAGATTTCAAACTGCCACAGAAACAGGACATCATCTTCTGTCGCAATGTGGTCATCTATTTCGACCGCAACACACAAACCATGCTTTTCAACAAATTCTGCAATAATCTCAAGCCTAACGGCTATCTGTTCATCGGCCATTCAGAGTCCCTGTCCGGCATGAACCTGCCCATCAAACAGGTCGCGCCCACAGTCTTCCAACGTCTCTAGCAGACCGGCACGCCCTTTTTCTTTCTTTCGTTCCATTTTCAAGGAGTATCATGCGCATTCTGTTTCTCGGCGATATCGTTGGCGACCCTGGTATGCGGGCCGTCACGGATAACCTTGCCCGCATCAAACGGGAAGAAGGTATTGATCTCGCCTTTGCCAATGGCGAAAACGCCAGCGGCGGCTACGGCCTCAAATCCAAACACGCAAAAAAGCTCTTCAAAGCGGGCGTGGATGGTATTACCGGCGGCAACCATATCTGGAAATTCAAAGACCTCTATTCCATGCTCGACTCGGACGGACGTCTGCTGCGGCCGCACAACTACCCGGAACACCTGCCCGGTTCGGGTGTCCAGATATTCAGAAAAGACGGGCTCCCGCCGGTAGCGGTCATCAATATCATCGGTCGAACCTTCATGCCGCCCATCGACTGTCCGTTCGCGGCCATCGAAACCGTTATCGACGCCCTGCCAGCCGATATTCCTGTGCAGATCGTCGATTTCCATGCCGAAGCCACAGGCGAAAAGATTGCCATGGGCTATTTCCTTGAAGGCAAGGTCTCTGCCGTGGTCGGCACGCACACGCATGTGCAGACCAATGATGCCAAGGTACTGCCCGGCGGCACAGGATATCTGACCGATCTTGGCATGTGCGGGGCCGAAGATTCCTGCCTGGGCATGAAGCCTGAAATCATCCTTGACCGATACCTGACAGGCCTGCCCAGGCAACTCGAAGCCGCCAGCGGAAAAGGGATTTTACAAGGCGCGATTTTTGACATAGATGATAGCACCGGCAACGCGGTCTCCATGACCACGTTCAAGCAGAACGACAGACCGTGAAACAGACATTTCCAGCACTGCAATAATGAGGATTACAGTGAATATTTACGATGATTTGAAGTGGCGAGGGCTGATCAATCAGGTTTCTGACGAAGACAAGGTACGGGAGTATCTGGCTACGCCCGGGGCCTCTATGTATTGCGGCTTTGACCCCACCGCCGAATCCCTGCATGTTGGCAATCTCGTTCCCCTGCTCTGCCTGGTCCGCATGAAAAAAGCGGGCCACAACCCGCTCTACCTCATGGGTGGAGCCACCGGCCGTATCGGCGATCCCTCGGGCAAGGACAAGGAACGCGAGCTATCCGACGACGATAAACTTGAAGAACGCCTGGAGCTGATCAAACGCCAGGTCCGTCGTTTTGTTGAGCGCAACACCGGCGAACGTCCGGATATCGTCAACAACTACGATTGGACCAAGGACATGACCTGTATCGAGCTGCTGCGCGACGTGGGCAAGCACTTCACGGTCAACTGGATGCTCCAGAAGGAATCGGTCAAAGGGCGCATCGGCCGCGAAGAGTCCGGTATCTCCTACACCGAATTTTCCTACATGATCCTCCAGTCTTATGACTTCTTTCATCTGTACAAGAACTACAACTGCAAGTTGCAGATCGGTGGCGGCGACCAATGGGGCAACATCACGGCAGGCTGTGAATTCATCCGCCGCCGCTATGCCCACGATGAGGAGCAGGCCGAGGCCTTTGCCCTGACCTTCCCGCTCATCACCACCGCATCCGGCAAAAAATTCGGCAAGTCCGAAGGCAATGCGGTCTACCTGAACGCTGAACTGACGTCGGCCTATGCCTTCTATCAGTTCTTCATCAATACCGATGACGCCGATGTGATCAAGTTCCTCAAGCTCTTCACCTTCCTTGAACAGGATGAAATCCTTGATCTGGAAAAACAGCTTGAAGAAGCTCCGCACCTGCGCGCCGCCCAAAAGAGGCTGGCCGAGGAAATCACTACCATGATCCACGGCAAGCACGAACTGGAACGAGTCCTGGCAGCCACTGACGCCCTGTTCGGTAAAGGCGATCTCAAGACCATCGACACCGCCACCCTGCGGTCCGCGCTCGAATCCGCGCCCAACTTCCGCTACGCTCCCGGCGATGTGCCCGATCTGCCCCAGATGTTGATGGACCTCGGTCTGGTCAAATCCAAGGGACAGGCCCGCAAGGACATCAAGGGCGGTGGCGTGTATATCAATGGAGATCGCGTTGAAGACGGACATGAAATTACTGACAGCGACTTCATGGCTGGCGAATTGCTTGTCATCCGCAAGGGGAAAAAGAACTACGGGCTTATTAGTAAAATATAGCTCAACGCCTTTAGAAGAAATAAATGCGGGCTGCTCAAGTGAGTGGCCCGCTTTTTTTTGGGGTGGAAGGGGGCTCTCTGTGGTTCTTTGGGTTTGCGCGCAACGCGGTTGGAGTTCAACCGAAATGTATTCAAAAGGTTCGATTCGCCCCGTCCTTGGGCACATGCACCCAGAGGTACTTGCCTTTGATTTTAAGAATTTCGCGCTACGCAGTGAAAGTTCAATCCAAATTTATTTAAAAGGTTTCGCCTTTACGGCGACCTGCTTTTTGCGAAGCGGCAAAAAGGAGGCAAAAAACGCTTTTTGGGGTGTGAGCGAGGAAGCGCACCCAAGAGCCTGTAGGCGACTGCACTGCCCGACAGGATGTCTGCGATGCACACTCGGTCGGGCTACGCTGCGTCGCCCAAAACAGGCTCTAAGGTTCGCTTCCGATTGCTCGTAGTTGTAGGGAGTGCACTTTTTGTGTGCGAGGCGTAGATTTTAGGTTGCCGACAACTTATTGGGCAGTCTTGGATCTCGCCTGCAATCTGCTCAAGTCGCCCTGGCTTAGCCCTGTTTGCAAGGCTTAGAAGCAGACAACGACAGGGCGGCGGTTCCGGTAAGGCGGCACGAATGCATCGACTCAACCAGGCGGATTACGGAGAGGGCATCCCTTTATTACTCCGGCATGGAGCCGTCCCGAGTTGATCTGCTTCTTGCCGTCAAACCCCGGGCGGGCAAGATAGTGCAAGGAGCTTTTTGCGTCTCTTTTTGCTCCTCAAAAAGAGACCGCCGCCCGCGAAGGGCATGGAACAAGTTGGGTGCGGCACGCACCCAAGAGTGGCTCTCGCACCGCAGGTGCGCATCTTCATTCTTCATAGCCGCCAAGAGCGGCATCCCTTACCGCTTAAAGGCCCGCTGCTCGAAGCGCCCCTTGACCTTACCCAAAAAGACAGGCAAACCACCCCTCATGAATGAAATGTTATGGATCTCTTTCGCGTTGGTGGACCTGTGTATGGTCCTGGTCGTGTACCGCTTTTTCGGTCGCGTTGGCCTATTCGGCCTCATGGTGTTCAACCTCCTGCTGTGCAATATCCAGGTGCTCAAAACCATTGAGCTCTTCGGCCTGACCACCACGCTTGGTAACATTCTCTATGCCAGCGTGTTCCTGGCCACTGACATGCTCAGTGAATTTTATGGAAAAAAGGAAGCCCGCAAAGGCGTTCTTCTCGGCTTCATCTCGCTGGTCATGATGGTCGGTTACATGCAGCTTGCCCTCAAGTTCATTCCGGCTGCCGATGATTTCGCCCAGCCCCACCTGGCCGCTCTGTTCGGGTTCATGCCGCGCATAGCCGTTGCCAGCGTCATTGCCTACCTGGTCTCCCAGATGCACGATGTATATGCCTATCATCTGGTCAAGAGATGGACCGAAGGCAGGCACCTGTGGCTCCGCAACAACCTGTCCACCTGGATCAGCCAGTTGCTCGACTCGCTCATCTTCTGCACCATCGCCTTCTGGGGCCTGTTTCCCTTTGGCGTGTTCATGGAAATCCTGTTCTCCACCTATATCATCAAGCTCGTGGTCGCCTGTCTGGACACCCCGTTCATCTATCTGGCACGACGTCTCTTTGCCTCGCGCCACGCCGTGGAAAACAACGCATAATTTCAGCGTAATCCCATGAAAAAAGGCGGCCCGTTCGGGTCGCCTTTTTTTTATTGAATCAATGAAACAGAACGTTATTGAGCTGCTGTCTTCTTCTTGAGAAGGGGCTTCTTTATGCCATGCTTTGCCAGTACGGCCTTCATGTCTGCCGTGGAAGCCGGAGTGCCGTGATACAGCACCTGGACACGATGCCAGGTCGTTCCCTTGGCCTGCCCAGTCTGAATACGGGTCCGCAGACCAGATGCCACCAGCTTGCTGCTGAGGGATTCAGCCATGGAAGCCTGCTTGAACGAAGCCACCTGATACACATAGTCAAACACAGGATCGCCGGACTGAACAGGCGCAGATTCGACAGGCTTGTCCCTGGTCTCGGTCTTGACCGATTCCACAGCTTTGGGCTGCACCGGTTTTGCCTCAGGCGCCACACTCTTGCTCTTTGTGTCCTGATGAGCTGCGGTCTCGTCCATGATCTGTGCGGCAGAAGCCTTGAGTCGATCCGGATACTCCAGTTCTTCCGGTGTGAGCACAGTGGGAGCCTGTTTCTCATCTGCCAACGAGCCGTGTCCCTTACTCGGCATGATCGGCTCCAGCTGCGGGATATCCGCTTCAGGCCGATACCCGCGTCCGATGAGGATGCCCATGACAAAGAAGAATGTCAGGGCGACCACGAGGACACCGGTGGCACTGATCACTCCGGACAAAGAAAAGGAGAAATCATACGTTTTTTTTACCACGTTGCCCTTTGGAACTTTGACCTTGTATTTGGGTTCTTTCTGTTCTGCCATTTTCCTACCGAATTGCTGACTTACATGGACTCGGGTGCATGCACGCCGAGCAGCCCCAAGCCGTTTTTGACCACTCCGGCCACGCAGTTCAACAGCATAAGCCTGGCTGAAGCCACATCGGCCTCGGCACTGAGAACATGACAGTTACTATAGTATCTGTGAAGCGTTGAGGCAAGTTCCTGTAAATACATCGAGATCATATGCGGGCTTTGGGTCCGCGCGGCGACCTCCACAAAGTCGGGATACTGGTCGAGCAACTGCAGGATATCCATGTCGTATGTGGTATCCAGAAGCGCAAGCGAGTCATCGTTGACACTGGCGGCGGCCATGCCTGCACCTGCGGCCTTGGCGTTGAGCGAACAGATGCGCGCGTGGGCGTACTGCACATAGTAGACCGGGTTGTCCATGGACTTCTGCTTGACCAGCTCCAGGTCGAAATCAAGCTTGGAGTCGGACTTTCTGGACAGGAACATGAACCGGGCGGCGTCACTGCCGACCTCGTCCACAACGTCCTTCAGGGTCTCGAACTGACCGGCGCGCGTGGACATGGCAATGGGTTCGCCATCGCGAAGCAGGTTGACCAGATTGACCAGGATGACATGCAGCCCCCCTTTCTTGCCCAGAGCTTCACAGGCGGCCATCATGCGCGGGATATACCCGTGATGATCCGCGCCCCAGATGTCCACGACAAGATCAAAGCCGCGCTTGAACTTGTTGTCATGGTAGGCGATGTCAGAAGCGAAATAAGTGGTGTCGCCGTTGCTCTTGCGCAGGACGCGGTCCTTGTCGTCGCCCATCTCGGTGGACTTGAACCAGTAGGCGCCGTCTGCCTCGTATCCCATGCCGGAAGCGGTCAGGTCAGCAAAGGTCTCGTCAACCTTGCCGTCGGTGACCAGGGATTTCTCTGA
The DNA here is from genome assembly GCF_020886695.1 of Pseudodesulfovibrio sediminis. Taxonomy (NCBI): domain Bacteria; kingdom Pseudomonadati; phylum Thermodesulfobacteriota; class Desulfovibrionia; order Desulfovibrionales; family Desulfovibrionaceae; genus Pseudodesulfovibrio; species Pseudodesulfovibrio sediminis. The sequence continues at coordinate 2,704,565 of NZ_AP024485.1, read as the reverse complement.
AAACCAAACATCGTGACGCACGCCGAATGCGGCCAGATCGACCTTGATGCCTTCCAGAATCTGATCCTTTCCGTACACCTTGCAGATCTCGGTGGCCTCGGCTTCGTCCATGTCGAGCAGGCCGGGATTCAGATCCATCACCTCGCGGGCGATGTCAGTAATATACGAGCCTTTATAGTAATTCTCCGGCTCGGCCACGTCCTGCCCCGCCAACTGCTTGGCACGGTACAGGATGGAGCCGCCCAGAATCAACATCTGACGACCGGCGTCGTTGATGTAATATTCGGCCTCGACATCATACCCGGCCTTCTCAAGGATGCGGGTCAGGGAATCGCCCAGAGCCGCACCGCGGCCATGCCCGATATGCAGCGGACCGGTGGGATTGGCGGAAACATATTCCACCTGCACCTTGGTGCCTTTTCCCATATCCGAGCTGCCGTATGCCTCGCCGGCTTCCTGCACGACACCAACGGTCGCTTGCCAAAAAGTGGGGGCAAAAGTGAAATTCAGGAATCCGGGCCCGGCGATGTCGATCTTTTCGATCAGCGCATCGCTCTGCATGGCGCCCTGGATATCTTCGGCAATGGCTCGCGGGGCCTTCTTGGCCTGCTTGGCCAGCATCATGGCCACGTTCACGGACATATCGCCGAATTTCTTGTCTTTAGGCGGCTCGATAACCGCCTTTTCCGGCCACTCCCAGCCGAAATCTGCCAGCACTTTTTTCAGTGCGCCTTCCAAATGTATTTTAGCTCTCATGAGTATATATCTCCTTAAACATAGGTCGTGGACGAACGCTCTAGCACGAAACCCCACGCAATCCAAGTGTTGAGGGGGACCCTCAGGCGGCTGGGGAGAAGGAGGCAGGCCCCCGCTTGCAGAGGGGGTCTTCCTCGCCGTTCACCAGTCGCATCCCCCTCTCTTTTCTCAACGCGATAGCACCGCTTTGCGGAGTGGAGGCGGAGGTTATCGTCGTCGGTATTGAGGGAGGGTGTTTCTCACCCCTTCAGGAAGGGCGTGTATGACCTTTTCTTCGATAAAATGCTTGTGCTTATGGTACTGGAAGCCAAGGAACATGACAACCAAGCCGATGACACTCAAAGCAATGGAAAAGCCAAGAAAGTCATTAGAAACTCTATCGGCCAGAAGGCCGAGATAGAGGAGTACGCCTATGCTGCCAAAAATGACAAAGATACGGCGTTGCAACAGGACCGAGACAATCATGAGCCCGACATTGATACAGCAATAGAAAAACATTTCATGCAAGTATTGGTCGGTGTAAAAATTCGTCAGGCCGCCCCAGAAAGCGATCATGCCGAAAAGATACCCCCAAAAGGCGAAATCCTCTTCGGTGCGCCGGTCAATCAAAAAGCTGCCCACAACCATGGCCAGCCCGAACCAAACGGAGATAAGCTCACTCCCTCCCCCGATTATATCGAAATAAAAAATAAGGGGCACGATATCCTCGACCATGAACCAAAGGGCACAGGCTATGGGCATGGTTATGAACGGGAAGCGATAAAAACGCAGCGCCACCAGCCCGGTTATCACAGTGGCGACGTACATAAACAACTTGGCAGCTTTCATCCATTCAGAAAGGTCTATTCCGGATTTATGACAAACCCACAAACCGATTATCTCCTGAAAGCCCCACACGGCCACGGGGGTCATACAGACCGCCGCCGTGATCAGGATGCCGCCCGGAATTCGTTGTCCCTTTCTCCAGAGCCGGTTGCCCACTGAAAGAAAGACCAGGGCATACAGCAGCGCGATTAACAGATGGCTTCCGCCTCCCAGATCATCCCATACCGAGCCGACAGACATCGTCATGGACATGATGATGATAAAACCACCCAGATAAAAGAGGATATTAGCAAACGAAAGTGAGGGCTTATGTTCATATTTTTTTGCGAAAGCCGCGACCAGATCGTCACGGGTCTCTGCCGCGATGATCTGTTTCTCCACTGCCCAATCCAAATCTTTATTCGTAAATTTCATAGGAACCCTTTGGTTCAGTCTATCGGTGGCAAATTTTCCGCATCACGTCAACAGGGAGACATTGGTTTATTTCCCACTCTTGGCATACTCTCGCCATGGCACGCGCACGATCAAAAGAACATTCCCATGTCAGCACCCTCCCCTTTCTTGCCCAGAGCTTCACAGGCGGCCATCATGCGCGGGATATACCCGTGATGATCCGCGCCCCATATGTCCACGACAAGATCAAAGCCGCGCTTGAACTTGTTGTCATGGTAGGCGATGTCAGAAGCGAAATAGGTGGTGTCGCCGTTGCTCTTGCGCAGGACGCGGTCCTTGTCGTCGCCCAGCTCGGTGGACTTGAACCAGTAGGCGCCGTCTGCCTCGTATCCCATGCCGGAAGCGGTCAGGTCAGCAAAGGTCTCGTCAACCCTGCAGATCTCGGTGGCCTCGGTTTCGTCCATGTCGAGCAGGCCGGGATTCAGATCCATCACCTCGCGGGCGATGTCAGTGATATACGAGCCTTTATAGTAATTCTCCGGCTCGGCCACGTCCTGGCCCGCCAACTGCTTGGCACGGTACAGGATGGAGCCGCCCAGAATCAGCATCTGACGACCGGCGTCGTTGATGTAATATTCGGCCTCGACAAATCATACCCGGCCTTCTCAAGGATGCGGGTCAGGGAATCGCCCAGAGCCGTACCGCGGCCATGCCCGATATGCAGCGGACCGGTGGGATTGGCGGAAACATATTCCACCTGCACCTTGGTGCCTTTTCCCATATCCGAGCTGCCGTATGCCTCGCCGGCTTCCTGCACGACACCAACGGTCGCCTGCCAGAAAGTGGGGGCAAAAGTGAAATTCAGGAATCCGGGCCCGGCGATGTCGATCTTTTCGATCAGCGCATCGCTCTGCATGGCGCCCTGGATATCTTCGGCAATGGCTCGCGGGGCCTTCTTGGACTGCTTGGCCAGCATCATGGCCACGTTCACGGACATATCGCCGAATTTCTTGTCTTTAGGCGGCTGCCTCGCCGTTCACCAGTCGCATCCCCCTCTCTTTTCTCAACGCGATAGCACCGCTTTGCGGAGTGGAGGCGGAGGTTATCGTCGTCGGTATTGAGGGAGGGTGTTTCTCACCCCTTCAGGAAGGGCGCGTATGACCTTTTCTTCGATAAAATGCTTGTGCTTATGGTACTGGAAGCCAAGAAACATGACAACCAAGCCGATGACACTCAAAGCAAAAAAGCCAAAAACGTCATTAAAAACTCTGTCGACCAGAAACCAGAAATAGAGGAATACGCCTATGCTGCCAAAAATGACAAAGATACGGCGTTGCAACAGGACTGAGACAATCATGAGCCCGACATTGATACAGCAATAGAAAAACATTTCCGGTAAGTAGTCGATGTACATAACCGTCAGGCCGCCCCAGAAAGCGATCATGCCGAAAAGATACCCCCAAAAGGCGAAATCCTCTTTGATGCGCCGGTCAATCAAAAAGCTGCCCACAACCATGGCCAGCCCGAACCAGACGGAGACAAGCCAACTCCTTCCCCAGGTTATATCACCATATAAAATAATGGGCACGAGATCCATGACCATGAACCAAAGGGCACAGGCTATGGGCATGGTTATGAACGGGAAGCGATAAAAACGCAGCGCCACCAGCCCGGTTATCACAGTGGCGACGTACATAAACAACCAGCCGGCTGCCATCCATGCAAAAAGGTCTTCTCCGGATTTATAATAAACCCACAAACCGGTTATCTCCTGAAAACCCCACACGGCCATGGGGGTCATACAGACCGCCGCCGTGATCAGGATGCCGCCCGGAATTCGTTGTCCCTTTCTCCAGAGCCAGTTGCCCACTGAAAGAAAGACCAGGGCATACAGCAGCGCGACAAACAGATGGCTTCCGCCTCCCATATCATCCCATACCGAGCCGACAAACATCGTCATGGACATGATGACGATGAGACCACCCAGATAAAAGAAGACATTTGCAAACGAAAGTGAGGGCTTATGTTCATTTTTTTTTACGAAAGCCGCGACCAGATCGTCACGGGTCTCTGCCGCGATGATCTGTTTCTCCACTGCCCAATCCAAATCTTTATTCGTATATTTCATAGGAACCCTTTGGTTCAGTCTATCGGTGGCAAATTTTCCGCATCACGTCAACAGGGAGACATTGGCTTTTTTCCCCACTCTTGGCATACTCTCGCTATGGCGCGCGAACGATCCAAAGAACATTCCCATGTCAGCACCCTCCCCATTCTGGGCGGCGTGGAGATGCTACGCGCCCGGTTCGTGACCCAATCTTTTTCCAGACATTTCCACGAAGGATTCGCTGTTGGGTGCATCGACCACGGGGCCATGCGTTTCAACTACCTTGGTCAAAATGTGGTCGCGTCCAGAGGGCAGGTCAACCTGGTGGTGCCGGGCGAAGTCCACGACGGGCACAGCGCCGATGAAACCGGCTGGGCCTATCGCATGTTCTACCTCCGGCCAGAGGCGCTCATGGAGGCGGCCACGGCATTGATGGCCAAACCCCGCCTGCCCCATTTTCGCATGGGAGTCATCGACGACCCCGCCCTTGCCTCGTGCATTCTTCGCACGCATACCTTGATGGAATGCCCTGACATCTCCCTCATTGAAAAGGAAACACAGCTGCTCTGGCTGCTGACCAACTGGATATCCCGGTATGCGGAAGACGCAGGCTCGTGGCCAAAGGACACCACAGAGCATGGAGCGGTCAATCGCGCCCGCGAGATCATCGAAGACCGTTTTTCCGAAGACCTCTCCCTGACGGAGCTCGCTCGCCTGTCCGGTCTGTCGCCGTACCATCTGGTGCGGGTGTTCGAAAAACAGCTCGGCGTCACGCCCCATGCCCATCTGACCCAGACACGGGTGAAGCGTGCCCGGGAGCGACTGGCCGGCACGGATCGCATGGCGGATATCGCCATGGAATGCGGGTTCTCGGATCAGGCCCATCTGACCCGGCTCTTCAAACGTCAACTCGGCATCACACCGGGCAAATACCGCAAGATCATTCAAAACTCCTGACGTTGTTTGGGGCATGGTCCTGCCATGTCACACAACGCAAAAGCATATCTCAATCTCGCACTGGCCATGGTACTGGTAGGCAGTTCAGTGGTGGCCGGAAAGATCATGGTGGACGAGCTGCCGATCTTCTTGGCCTCGGCGCTCCGGTTCGTTCTGGCGCTGGTCATCCTTGTCCCCATCATCTATCTGCGAGAAGGTGGCCTGCCGCGTCTCTCGGGCCGCTCCTGGTTCATGCTGGCCGGACAATCCCTGTGCGGGTCATTTCTCTTCACGGTCTTCCTGCTCTGGGGACTGACCCGGACAGGGCCGGCCTCTGCAGGTATCATCACTTCCACCACCCCTGCCAGCATGGGCATTATTGCCTGGCTCTTTTTCAAGGATCGTCCATCCACCAAAACCGGCATGGGAATCCTGCTGTCCGTGATCGGCGTGCTGGTCATCAATCTGGTGCAGGGAGGCGCGGTGACAGGCACCAATCCGGTACTCGGCAACCTGCTCGTACTCGGCGCCGTGCTCTTCGAATCCCTCTTCCTGCTCGTCCGCAAGACCGTGCCCGAGCCACTCTCTCCGCTGGCCGTCTCCACCATCATCTCATTCTTCGGTCTGCTCTGGTTCCTGCCCATGGGCCTATATGAAGCGGGGCACATGCACTTTGCCGCCATCACCCTCACCGGCTGGCTGGTGGTGTTCTATTACGGCGCGTTTGTCACGGTGCTGGCCTATATTTTCTGGTTCGCCGGCATCACCCGCGTTCCGGCCTCCACCGCGGGCGTGTTCACGGCCATCATGCCGGTCTCCGCCCTCATCCTGTCAGCCCTGATACTGGGCGAGCCCATAGGCTGGCCGCAACTGACCGGCTGCGCCTGCGTCCTAAGCGGCATTGTTCTGATATCGAAAAGATAGGAGTTGGGAGCGCCTTGCGACGGGATAGGCTGAGCAAAAGTGTAGCCAACAGACAAAGGGCCTGTCTGTCACCACAAGGACGCAACAGGAACCGGGAAGAAAACAGGTGTTACAATTCGAGATTGATAAACGGCTTGCGCTTCTTTTTCTTCTTTTTCTTTTTGGACGGCGACAGTTCGGACAGGTCAAAAAGCGTAGCATCGTCATCCGAATCAACGATCTTCATTGATTCGCTGCGCACGGAAACAGAGGCTGTCTTGGCCTTGATGCGGGCTTCCTGAAGTTTGGCCATGGCCATACTGTTTTCAGGATCGATCTCAAGGACATGCACAAAGTAGGGCATGGCGTTATTGTATTCGCGCAGATCAAAATAGAGTGACCCTATATTCAAGGCCGCCCCCACGCTCCCGGCATAAAAATGAGGATCAATGTCCAGCGCCCGCTCAAAACAATCCAGACCGGACAGCCGTTGTTCGCCCTCCCAATGCGCCAGCCCCATATTGTAATGAATAACAGGATCTTTCGGAGCAATGGAAAGCGCCTTCTCGTAGACTTCCACGGCATCCTTCCACCGCCCTCCACCACGCAGGAGGATGCCGAGACGGTTGAAATGAACCAGATCGTCACGCCCCAGAACGCGCTTGGAGTCAATGACCCGACTGAGATATTTCACCGCCAGTTCGGGCGCAATGCCGGACACGGCGTCCACGATACGCTGGGTCAGATCGCCGACCATGGAGCCGGTCTCGCGTTCGGCCACGGCCATGCCCTTGTCGAGATAGGCTTCGGCCATTTCCGGGTCACCCATCCGCAGATGCTCCTGAGCAATGTCGATCTTGCGCTCAGGGTTGAGGGGGCTGATCTCGTCGAGTTCCTTCAGATATTCCAGCGCACGTTCATCTTCCATCTCGCGAAAGGCTTCGGCCAGCTTGATGAGCGGAGCCATGAAAATCGGTTTGGCCTCATGGGCCGCGATATAGGCCTGCATGGCTGAATCGGTCTTGCCTATGCCCATCAGGGCGTCCCCGCGCATGGCGAGTCCGCGTGCGCTGTCGGGCTGCATCAACAGAATGTGATCAGAGGCTCCAAGGGCTTCATCATACTGCTCTTCATCCAGCAGCTCCTGGCATTTTTCCAGGTGCTCCCCCAGCTCCAACGGCGGTGAAAGCGCACCGGCCAGTTCCTGTATCACCTTGTTGGCCGAAGCGGGTTTGATCAGCACCCTGCTCACACCCAGCTCGAAGAAATAGGCCACGGTCTCCTGTGTCACCTCCCAGGTGAGCACGACCATTGTCACTGTCGGATATTCCCGCTTCAGGTGAATGATGAAATCCGTGGAAGGACGGTTGTTGATCATCCGCTCGATAAAGACCACACAGGGGATCTCCTGCTCCTTGAGTTCGAGACATCTGGTCATGGCCATATCAACGGAAGAGAAAGGCAGCAGCGTCTCGCCCCGAAGACCGATGATGCGTGACACGATATTACGCAGGGCGCGGGTAAAAACCAAATCGTCCGAAACATAGACGATAACCCCGCCATCTCTCTCGATGAAGTCACGTACTATGGTGTCATAGCGTGCAATGTTCATAGATGCTCCTTACTCCCCGCCAGCCGGATACAGGCAACCACTTTTCAATTAGAAGATACGTGATTTTTCGGAAGCGGGTCAAGGAAGGGCGCGAGAACCTCCGGCAAGGACGATTCCGGCAGAGATTCTGCGCTCTTGCAGAGGAGAACCCAGGGCTACGAATCCGGCAGGGCTTCCAGCATACGCTGCGCTTCCGCATTGTTTGGGTTCAGGGCAAGGGCACTCTGAAAGCACGGCCTGGCTTTTTCATGTTCGCGCAGATCAAAAAAGATGGTGCCCAGGTTCATGGAGACCGTTTCACTGGCCCGATAAAACCCCGGATTCTTTTCCAGGGCGTTACTGAAGCATTTGGCTGCCAATCGATTCTGTCGACCGTCATAATAGGCCATGCCCATGTTATAATGCAGCCCTTCATCTTCAGGAGAAATGCGTAACGCCGTGGTATAATTTTCCACGGCTTCCTTCCATTTTCCCTGACTGCGCAAGGCAATACCGAGCTTGTTAAACAGGGTGATATCATCAGGGCCAAGATTCTTGACCCGCGCTTCCAGCACCTGAGTCAGATATTTCTCTGACAGCTCCGGAGAGGAATTGGTCACTGCGCCAGAGATTTCTTCGGCAACCAGGCTGATCAGGCTCATGGCCTCACGGGTGGCGGTTTCAATGGCCTGGTCAAAATATTTCTCGGCCAGCTTCATATCCTTGCGGTTGACGTAGATCTTGCCGATTTCCGTTTTCCGTTCAGCATTGAGCGGGCTGAGCCTATCGAGCTGCTTCATGTATTTCAAACAGCTCTCCTCATCCACGCCATGGTAGGCAGCCACCAATTTCTTGATAGGCTCCAGATACAGGTGTGAGCTTTCATGTGCCCGGTGGTAGCACTCAAGCGCCTTGTCCAGGTTCCCCTCGGCCGTGTAGACATCGCCCTTGAGCATGAGGCCGGCCGGACTCTCCGGCTTGACACGCAGAACCTTGTCCGAAATCTTCATGGCTTCCATGAAACGACCGGCAGCCAGGCACCGCTTGCCGATGGACATATACTCACTCAGCTTACCCTGCGGTTTAACCGTAAAGGCGAGCTTCTCGATGATGTTGTTCATGGAGGCGGGCTTGGAAATGACGTTGGCCACGCCTACTTCATAGAAATAGGCGATGTTCTCCCGTTTGACCTCACCAACCAATACGATAATCTTGAGTTCGGGCAACATCCGTTTCAACGTAATGACCGTATCCGAACTGGCGCGACCGTTAAAACTCCGTTCAAGAAAAAGGATGGTATCGATACCGTTTTTTTCCAGTTCATTAATTTTATTGAGCCCAGACTGCACATTCTCGAAAGAATAAAAGCAGTTGCGCTTCACGCCCAACGTTTTGAAAATGGTCGAGGACAACGTCTTCTTGAACAGCGAATCCTCACTTATCAAGACAACGGTTCCCTGGGCCTTCTCAAAATAATCGTGAACTATCAGATCATATTTACCTGACATGCAATCCTCTTATCATCACAGGTTGATCCTAAATGGCATTATGAAAGTGTGCTACAGGTCAACATCATCTGGAATGATAATCTTGATACAGACTGGCTCTTGAGGTGCATTAAAGGTCGAAACTATCTCCGCTTTCAGGCAAGACGGCCTTGAAACCATCGACACCGTTCAGCTTGGCCATGATGCGCCCTTTCTGCGTCCGTCTGACAATGCGCTGCACATGGACCAACGCACATATACCGGCCCCGGTCTGCCTGGCAAGCTCAAGAGAGGAGTCCACCGAGCCGTGGCCGGGCGCATCCGCATCCAGAATATACGATTCCATGATAAGCATATCACATCCCCTGGCCAGCTCCGCAGTAGCGAAAGTGGGGGCTCCGTCGCCGGAATAGAACAGCGATTTACCCCCGGCATCCAGACGAACACCAAGTGAAGGCATGGAGTGGCTGCTCATGGCAAAACGAAATCTGAAACCGGAGTGTTTGATATCCTCATCAGGATCGCACTCGATAAAAAACAGCTCGAATTTCGCCTTGGTCCGAACATTGGAATACGCCAGCTCAAGCAATCGGTTGACTCGAGATTCAATTCCACTCGGGCCGAGGATGGTCAAGCGTTTTCTGCGTCCTTCTTCAACGGAACGGACAATAAGCGACGGCAGGCCAAAATAATGGTCTCCGTGAAAATGTGAAATGTAGACTGCGTCCAGATCGAGCGGGTTTTTTGCCAACCCCCAAAACCCGCAGGAAGCTGAAAAACCGCAATCAAGCAGTATGGAGGAGGAACCGGATTCCACCAATACTGAAGTATTGGGCAAAGTCTCATCAAAGGCTTCGCCCACCCCGGCAAAACTCACTATCATATATGTCTCCCACGACTGAGTATTCAGATATAGAAGAATATTATTCCCTGAAAAGGAGCATAGAGCAAGTAAGGATTACTATTTCTTGTTATCTCTATTGCGAACATCATCACGCCAGCCGTTAAGGGGGGCATAACACCCTTCGCCGGCATGTTGGGAACGCTTGAACTGCTCAGCCGTTTCCGGGTTGAGCATGAGACCGCACAGATACCGTCCCTGCTCTTCATCCCAGAAGAGGTCGGGGCAGCGAGGCATGTAGCCGTATCTTCGATGTGATTCCATACAGGGGTCCTGCAGACAGCACCACCCGCATCCCACACAGGGTTTAGACATGAGATTCTCCTGATTGACGTGATCAAGCGATACCCTTGGCACACATGAAATGCAAGCCGCCATACTTGACTTTTCCCTACAAAGCCTGAACCTGAATCAATCAATAGGCAAAAAGAATTGGACCATATCCAACAGCCTCATTTATCCCATAACAAAAGACTGGAGATATTTTTCATGACCATATTCGGCACATCCGTTTCATTCTACAAGATGCAGGGTTGCGGCAACGACTTCGTCATCATCGACAACCGCGAACTGGGCGTCCCCGAGTCCTCCATGAAGGACTGGGCCATCGCCCTGTGCGCCCGCGCCTTCGGCATCTATGCAGACGGCCTGTTTTTTCTGGAAAACTCCGATGATCCCGATCAGGATTACCGCTGGCATTTCTACAACTCCGACGGCTCCCGCGCCGAGATGTGCGGCAACGCCTCTCGGTGTGCCGGAAAGCTCGCCCACGCCATCGGGCTGGCTCCTGCCGAACATGTCTTCGGCACAGATGCAGGGTCCATCAAGGCCCAGGTGCTGCTCGACGGCCCGGATGCCGGTCGCGTCAAGGTTCAGCTTACCCCGCCCCAGAACACGGAAACCAACATCGTGCTGGATATCGACGGCGAGCCGCTGACCGTTCACTACTCCGACACCGGCGTGCCCCATGTTGTCGTGTTCGTCGACGATATCAAGACGCTTGATATCATGGATATCGGTCCCAAAATCCGCTACCACGAGCACTTCGCCCCTGCCGGGACCAACGTCAACTTTGCCCAGGTTCTCGACAGGAACACCATGCTGCTGCGCACCTACGAACGCGGGGTGGAGGGTGAGACCTTTGCCTGCGGCACCGGCGCCTCGGCTACCCAGCTGCTAGCCAACGCGCTCGGTTTGACCGACGAGTATGCCAACCTGACCACCACCGGCAATGAAGTACTGACCGTCTTTCTGGAAGAAGGGAACATCTTTCTCCAGGGAGCAGCCGAACTGACATTCAAGGGAGAGTTCTATCTCGAAGCTCTTGGGCTGAGCGTATAGTATTGATATTTCCGCTTCGAGCAGCGGGAACCTCCTAAAAAGATGAAAGGCCACCTTATGGGTGGCCTTTCGCTTTTGGATTCCTTTATGAGAAAGAGTCAGTGCGCTGCACTTCCAGGCTTCTCGCTGCGCGAGAAGGAGAGGCAGTACTGCGTACTTCCATGCACCTGCAGTGCGAGAGCCACTCTTGGGTGCGTTCCGCACCCAAATTGTTCCATGCCCTTCGCGGGCGGCGGTCTCTTTTTGAGGAGCAAAAAGAGACGCAAAAAGCTCCTTGCGCGAGCATACCCGCCCGAGTTTTGCAGGCAAGAAGCAGATCAACTCGGGACGGCTCCACGCGGGGAAAAGTAGAGGATCTCCCTTTCCGTGAATTGCCGAGGCGAGTGGCTGCATTCGTATTGCCTTACAGGAGCCGCCGTCCTTTCGTTGTCAGCTTCTAGGCCTTGCAAACAGGGCTAAGCTAGGACGACTTGAGCAAACTGTTTTCGGCATCCAAGGCCGCCCAACAGGTTACCGACAGCCTAAAAATCCACGCCTCACACACCAAAAGTGCAGTCACTTACAACGAGGGGCAATCGGAAGCGAACCTTAGAGCCTGTCTCGGGCGACGCAACGCAGCCCGACCGAGTTTGCATCGCAGACAGTCTGTCGGGCAGTGCAGTCGCCTACAGGCTCTTGGGTGCGCTTCCTCGATCACACACAAAAAAGCGCTTTTTGCCTCCTTTTTGCCTCCTTTTTGCCGCTTAGCAAAAAGCAGGTCGCCGTAAAGGCGAAAACTATTCAATAAATTTCGATTGCATTCTCACCGCGTAGCGCGCAAACCTTAAAATCAAAGAAACGCACCCCCCAACAATAAAGAAAAATCCCCTCCCCTCACTCTAGTCAGCCCGCAGGGCAAAACAACACACACTTTGACACTCGCCTTTGTGTGTGGGAAATTACGGGATGTTCACCTTTTCGCAAATAGTCTCGGAAGACCTCATCAAAAGGGCCATCAAGGAAGGCAAATTTGACAATCTCGAAGGAAAGGGGCAACCCCTCAAACCCGATGAGGCGCAAAACCTGCCGCCTGAATTGCGCATGGCCTACAGAGTGCTCAAAAATTCCGGCTATGTCCCGGCTGAAATAGCCGAGGAACAGGAGATAACCCGCACCATCGACCTGCTCGCCTACATGAAGGACGAGGGGGAGCGGTATCAACAGATACAGAAGCTGAACATCATGATCATGAAAATGAACGAGAAAAGAGGTCGTACGGTGCATCTGGACGGCTCGGAAGAATATTATCGCCGCATCGTGGAAAAGGTGCGCATTGCCGAACAACGGTTCGGTCAAACTGAAACCAAAGAGAAATAATATGCATAAATTCGGCATGGTCGCCCTGATCGGCCCGCCCAATGCGGGCAAATCCACCCTGATGAACCAGTATCTGGGGCAGAAGGTGGCCATTGTATCACCCAAACCGCAGACCACCCGCAACCGGATCAGCGGCATCCTGACCACCGATGATTCCCAAATCGTCTTTCTGGACACGCCGGGCATCCACCAGCTCAGAGGCAAGATGAACCGCTTCCTGCTGGAATCGGCATGGAACGCGCTCAGCTCCTCCGACGCCGTGGTGGTGCTCATCGACGCCGCGCTCTATTGCACCAAACCGCACCTGCTGGAAAAAGAGATCGCTCCGCTGGTCAAACCCATCAGCGAATCCGGCCGTCCGGTGCTGGTGGCCGTGAACAAGATCGACCGGGTCAAGGAAAAGGACAGGCTGCTGCCGCTCATGGCGCGTGTGGCCGAGCTCTGGCCCGAGGCCCAGTATATCCCGGTTTCCGCCCTGCGCGGCAAAGGCACGGACGACCTCATGAAGCAGATCCTCACGCTGCTTCCAGAGGGACCGCCCATGTTCCCCGAGGACCAGATCTCCACAGCTCCTCTCCGCTTCATGGCCTCAGAAATCATCCGGGAAAAGCTCTTCTACTCCCTGAGGCAGGAGCTGCCCTACTCCACAGCCGTGGAGATTGAACAGTGGGATGAAGAATCGCGCGACGACATGGTCATCATCAACGCGGTCATCTACACCTCGCGCAAAAGTCACAAGGGCATGATCATCGGCAAGCAGGGGTCAAACCTGAAGCGCATCGGCACGGATGCCAGAAAGGATATCAGCGAGCTGACCGGCACCAAGGTACACCTGGAGCTGTGGGTCAAGGTCCGCGAAGGCTGGACCGAAGATCCGGGCTTCCTCCGAGCCATGGGCCTGGGCGAATAATCCCATTCATTTCAGAACAAAAAAAACCGCTGTTCCTTTCGGGACAGCGGTTTTTTTTGGGAATGAACACCAGTAGACTAGTGGTTCTCCTCCCAACCCTGACTCTGCTTGTACGCTTCCCATTCTTCGTGGGTCACCACGTTGTCTTCGTCAGTATCGGCAGCCGTAAAGACCGCCATGTCACCGTCTGAAAAGGCGACGATGAATTCGGACTTGGAAAGCGACCCGTCCATGTCCGCATCAAGAGAGCTGAAACAGACATTGTAATTGGTATTGGCTTGCGCAGGCAGACACATGAGCGAGACAAATGCCATGGCAAAAAACAGTTTTTTCATTATTAACTCCATATTTCGATATATCCCTATCCTTCTATAAATCCAGTCAGGACCTTGATGAATTTATCCAGCGCCTCTTTCTCGTCTGCGCCTTCTTTCATGGCATCGGCATAGCACCGGAGCATGTACCGCTTCAAAATCAGCTTGTTCGCTGATTGCAAGGCGCTCCTGACGGCTCTCACCTGTACCAGAATGGCCTCACACTCCTTGCCAGCCTCGACCATGCCCTGTATGCCTCGGACCTGACCTTCAATTCTTTTCATGCGGGAGAGGACGTTTTTTTTGATTTCTTGATCTTCAGTGGTTGTATCAGTCATCATTCTCTCCTTGATTTTTCATCAGCTTCACATTGCCTGTACGCAGGCTTTACCTTACTCTGGTACGGTATAAACACAGCTGTAAAGGGGCCCATTCATGTCCAGTACCGATACAAAAATAACTCTGCTCAAGCTCATTGAGCTGTCCGTTGCCGTTTTCCGTGGTCCTGATGCGGCCACATGGGACAAAATCAACTCCGCTGGATTGCCTGAACTCCTCGAACGTGTCCAGAAATTTTCTCTCCCTGTCGCGTCTGTTATTCAGGAAATGCGCTCCGTCCTCGATCAAAGTCTCGCTTCCGCTGAGGGCATCAGCTCTCTGGAAACCGAATATGTCCGCCTGTTCATCGCCGGACAAGGTGGCGTCCCCGCGCCTCTGTACGAGTCCTGCTACCATGCAGACGAACCACAAACCATGGGCCACAGCGCCCAAGAGATGCGCGCTCGCCTCGAACAGGTCGGACTGGCAGTATCCCTCGACTCCAACGAGCCACCCGATCACCTGACCATTGAGCTTGAATACCTTTTCTTCCTGCTCTCCGAAGGCTGGTTCGGCAATGACGCACAGGCCGCAATGGGCGCGGATTTCGCCAAAACCATCATGCTCCCCTGGATGCGTCTTTTCCGCGACGCTCTGGCCGAGAGCGACCCGCACCCCGTATTCCTGCAGACAGCGGACATTGCCCTGTACGCAGTAGAAGCCGTGGACACGGCCTAATCCGTTCCCTCCGCCCGGATAACGGCATCCTTGAGAACCTGAAGGAACGTCTCGTCCGGCACGAAATACCCGCGCTTGATCAGCTCGATGGTCCACTCGCCGTTGCCTTCGGCCCGCACCAGATAGGCCAGCGGCAACTCCGCCTGGCCCAGACATTCGAATATCTGGCCACTTTTGTCAGAGAACAACGGGTACGCCACTTCATAATGCCGCTTGAAATGCACCACGTCCCTGTTGGAATCGTATATGCCCAGCCCGATGATCTTGAGCCGACCGGACAACACCGGGTCTGCCTCCACTTTCTCAAAAAAGCGTGAAAGCAACTTGGTCTCATTCACGCAGTCGTTGCACATGGTGTTATAGAGCTGGATCAGCACAAAACGCGCCGACAGTTCAGACAGCTGCAACCACTTCGAACCAGCCGGAAGAGCCAGGTACTCCCTGTCCTCTTCTCCGTTGAGCACCGCCACCCGACAGGCCGGGAACGTATCGCCCACCGCAAGGATGTGCTGTTTCATCTCCACCCCGTCAATCAACCGGGGGTGGGCTGTTTTCCAGCCGTGGAATCCGGCCGGATACCGATACACATCCGTGTATCCGAGTTGCGCAGCCCAACGGGCCGCGATGGAGCTGCGCAGTCAGCGAAAACTCCGACAGTAAATGACAAGGGTCCGCTTCTTGTCAGGGCCGATCAGTTTTTTCAAGGCCGCCCGTTTTGCCGAAGGCAGCTCTATGCGGTCCCCCAGATCAAACTCCAGATTTGAAGCACCGGGAATATGGCCCGCCTCGAATTCATAATCAGCCCGGGCATCCAGAATAACGGCTTTGGTCCCGGACTGCACCAAAACCAGCATGGCCGCGTCATCAATGAGTCTGTACCCATCCCTGTTCGCCTCATCCAGAGCCGCGCTCCACCAGACCTCCTTGTCTCCGGCATGCGCAGGCAGCACTATACAAAGACATAAGGCGAGGAGCATCCATGCACTTGAGAAAAGATGTCTCAGCATATCGCTCCCCGCCTTTTTACGGTTTCTTACGGGCGTGTTGCCCTCTGGTCAGTCCGCTTACTTGTTGGGCTTGACCATGTATGTGTTGTCGGAGCCAAAGTCGTTGGTGGCTTCCAGATAATAGACATTCTTCGCATCCGGGAACATATCCATATACATATAATAAGCCTCGCCAGCACGCGCACCTGTGGCGCAGGAGAAGACGATGGGCTTGTCCGTCGGAATGGACTTGCCGTCCTTCTCAATCACGTCAACAGGCATGTTGATGGCGGACGGGAAGTGACCGGCGGCATACTCGGCAGGATCACGGACATCGATCAGAGTGATGGCGTCCGGGTTGGACTTGATGGTTTCCAGAAACCATGCAGTGTCCACAGCGCCTTCGGCTTCACCGGCCTTGACGGCTGTTTCGGCACCGCCGAACATCTTCTTCCAACCGGGATACCCGGCTTCGGCGACCACAACCTTCCTGTAGCCGTACTTCTTGGCCCTCAGGGCGGACTTGTGGGACAGGGCGCACTTGTACCCGCCACAATAGTAGATCAGGGTGGTGTTCACCACGTCCATGGGCAGCATGCCGAGCTTCTTGTCAAACGCGGAATCAGGGATGCCGATGGCGGACGGGATGGAGCCAGCCAGGAACTTCTGGTACGGACGGGCATCGATGAGCATGTACTTCCCACCCTCGGCGATGCGGGCCTGCAGGTTCTCCAGACCGATGGAGTAATACGGCGCCCACTTCTTGAAGTCCGGGAAACCGGCTGCATAGACGTGGACATTGGTGTACCCGAGCTTCTCTGCCTTGAACGCGGATTTGTGCGAAAGGCCGCAGGCCAGTCCACCACAATAGAAGATCAGCTGGGCATCCTTGTTCTTGGGCAGCTTGTCCACCATCTTGTCAAACTGACTGGCAGGAATGGAGACCGCTGTCGGGATATACCCGTCAACATACTTGGGCTTGTAGGGCCTGGAGTCGACAATCATAGCATCATCGGTCTTGGGCATCTTGGCATACTGCGCCACGTAAGCGTAGTCCACGATGGAATGAAACTGTTTGAATTTGGGTTTCTTGGCTTCTTCAGCAGCAGCCGGGCCAGCGAATGCCACCATGGCAAACATCAGCATAACAACTGCGGCAATCACTCTCTTGTGCATACGACACTCCCTTTCTCTTAGGATTGTGTTCAGCCCTGCCCGACAATCGGCAGAGTCCCTCTTCTTCCCTATCTTTTCCGAGACCTATTCACCCTCGGTCTTGATCTTTTCCCACCACAATCTGTGGTGATGCTTGGCGTAGCCGTCGGGCACCACGCCGGTAAACATGGACTTGAAGCCAGGACGCTCTTCGGGCGAGATGGCGGCCATGTAAATGTGAACCAGCAGACCGGCAAAGACCAGCCCCACTGCAATGAAATGCAGGGCGATGGACCAACTGATCATACCGGTCGCCTCAGCCCCGAAGGAGCGGTCGGACAGAAACATGATCACGCCGGTCACGGCAATGACCACACCACCGACCACCGAAGCCTGGGCAAAGGCCTTCTGGCCCATGTTGTAATATCCCTGATCAGGCAGCTCCGGGTCCAGACCGACCATTTTCAGCGCCTTGGGCCCTAGGGTCATCAGCACTATTTTCTTCATCATCCATGTCATATCACGGCCCATGGAGACCGGGAAGACTTCGGACAGAAAAAACAGGGCGCCCTTGAAATTGACGACCAGATACAGCAGGAAGCCGACCAGCCAGGCCAGGCCGATGAATTCATGGATAAGGAGCAGGTTCCCGCCCCCGCCGACCATGGCGCGCATGGCTTCAGGGTATCCTGAGCCGAACGGGTCTATGGCCGGATTCCTGATAAGGCCGATGCCGGTGAGCAACAGCAAAAACCAGCAGGCAGCATTGAACCAGTGAATGAAGATATCGGACGGGTCGTGCCGTTTATGGACCTTAGGCATCGGAGTCCTCCTTGTGTTCCGCATCGGAACCGACCAAGAGTTGACGGCCAAGCATGGCGAGGACGCCAAGACCTGACAGACCGACAATACCCTTGATAAGCGGCGCGGACTGTTTCATGGCCACCATGGAAGCGGGCACAACGGCCTCTCCTCCCCAGTCGCCGTGACCGGGATCGCCAACGTAGAACATGTTCGGCTTGGTATCAGTCCGGGCCGAAATGCGGGTCAGTCGATCCTTGTTCTTGCGGTACAAAATACCAGCCGCACTTTCCGGGTCGTTGATATCACCGAAGACGCGGGCCTTGGTCGGGCAGGTATCCACACATGCCGGCGGCAATCCTGCGGCGCGGCGTTCGGGGCAGTAGTTGCACTTGTCTGCCTTGCGCGTGACTTCGTTACGGAAGCGGGCGTCGTAAGGACACGACGGAATACAGTTGCCACACCCGATGCACAAGGCATTGTTGATGACCACTTCCCCTGTTTCCTTGTCCTTGTAGGTGGCACCAGTGGGACACGCGTCCACACAGGTGGGATTCTCGCAGTGCATGCAGGCACCAGGCTGGAATTTGGGCTTGGACTTGAGCAGACCGGGGATCGGAACCTCCTCCACGGTCGGCTTGATCCAGTTTCGCCACTGTCCTGTCGGAACATCGTTGGCCACCTTGCAGGCAGCCACACACCCTTTGCAGTCGATGCATTTGGCCGCATCGATGACCATTGCCAACTGTTGTGCCATTACGCCACCTTCCTTGTTACAGTGACAAAAGTCGTGTGCATGGAGGCATTGCCCGTGACAGCGTCATAATCATCTTCCAGCACTTCATTGATGGAAGCGCCATTGCCGTGGGACAACGACTGCATCGTGGACAGCGTATTGAACCCGGACAGCATGAACACCGTGTCCTTTCTGATCTTCTTCGTGACCTCGGCCCGCAGCTCCTGCCTGCCGACAGAGCTGGACACCTCCACCAGATCGCCGTCCTTGATGCCGAGCGACAGGGCAGCGTCCGGGTTGAGCCACAACGTGTTCGAAGGAATGAACTGATGCAGCAGCGCGTTGTTGGTCGTGGAGCTCTGGGTGATCATGGCATTCCTGCCAAGGACCAGCCGGAACTGATTTTTCGGCACCTTGGTCGGCGGCGTATATATCGGCAGGGGATCAAGGCCCATCTGCTCGTAGCGCTGGTTATACAGCTCGATCTTCTTGGACAGGGTCTTGTAGATCCTGCCTTCGTAGATGCCGTACACTTTGGAAGGGTTATAGTAGACGCCGTCCCGATCCATGACTTCAAGCGCCTCGGGGATCTCGCGGGTCTGCTTCTTTCTGAACTCTTCAATGGTAAAATCAAAGTACTCGCCCAGATCCATCCTGCCCGCGATATCCTTCATGATATCGAAACAGGACCGGGACTCGTACAGGGGATCGATGATCGGGTCGCGCTTGACCACACAGGCGCAGGCCACGGACCCCTGGAGACCGGAGCATGGGTCCAAACGCTCCAGATAGCTCTGGGACGGCAGGACCAGATCGGCATACCAGGCGGTATCGCTCATGGCGATGTCCACCACGGTGACGAAATCCATCTTGTTCATCATTTCGATGGTCTTCCTGCGATTGGGAGCCGTGCCCATGGGGTTGGTCTTGTAGATGAACCAGCCACGGACGGGATACGGATCATCGGCCAGAACCGAGTCGCGAGTGACCAGGAAGGAGCCTTCATGCTCGAACATCATCGGCACCTTGTCCGCGTCTATCCGGTCTTCCTGATTCTCATCGTACCAGGGCGCGTCATAGGGAACACCCTTGAGACCCACGGCACGGGCAGCCAGCAACCCGCCGGGCCTGTCCCAGTTGCCGAGCAGGCCATTGACGATGGCAAAAGCGCGACGAATCTGCGTGGAGTCTTCATAGTCGGATGTGCGACGGCCGGGATAGATCATGGAGGCGGGCGCGGCGGCAGCCAGCTCGCGAGCAATGCGCGCGATGGCCTCGGCCGGGATGCCACACTCTTCCGCGGCAAACCCGGGAGTGTATTGTCTGACGTGTTCCGTCAGTTGCTCAATGCCGTAGGTCTTCTCTTCAATCCACTGGGGATCATACAGCTTTTCGCCAATGATAACATGCGCGACAGCGAGCATGAACGCCATGTCCGTTCCCGGCTTGATGGGATACCATTCATCGGACAACGACGCGGTCTTGGTGTATCGCGGATCAAGCGTCACCAGTTTGCAGCCGTGCTCCCGCATGGCGGTCATCAGGTCAATGGAATCCGGCGTGACCAGCGCCTCGAACCGGTTGGCACCGGCCATGACGATATATTTCGAGTTGAGCACGTCCGGGAAAGGGACCTCTCCGTAGGTGTCCAGGAAGGCGCGGTTGCCGGACACCAGACACAGGGATTCGTGCGAGGTGACGTTGAATGAACCATACACTTCGGCAAACCGCCCCACAAACTGCGAATGCAGGTCTGATCCGGCAGAGAAAAGGTGCCCACAGGGGGTATACTTCTTGCGGGTCTCTTCCATCTTCTGGGCGGCCATGTCGATGGCTTCATCCCAGGGAATGCGCTGCCACTTGCCCTCGCCGCGCTCACCCTTGCGGAGCAGGGGGTGCTTGAGTCGGTCAGGGTCATAGACCTGGGCAAGGCCCGCGTTGCCACGGGCGCAAAGCATGCCGCGCGATTTCAGAAATTTGGGATTGGGATCAAGCTTCTTGATGACGCCGTCTTCAACCTGGGCAATAAGCCCGCATTTGTTGAAGCACATGTCGCAGGCCGAGAATTTCGATTCCCAGGCCGGTGCGGCCGGTGTCGCTGCCCGAGCCTTTGTCAGCCCGCCCAGCAGAGCCGGACCGCCGACTGCCCCGGCCGCAACCAGACCGGAAGCCCGAAAGAAATCACGACGAGACATTTTTTGTTTGGAATGTGACACTGAATACCTCCGGATATCCACTGATCAGACGTGTATCGCATCCCTCTTTCGGCAGGAATCTGAAGATGCACCCCACCGAAAAAGAGTCACTTGATACGCCCCCTCATACCCTCATAGAGGAGACATGAGAGCCGCCCGGACCAGGTCGAGGCGGCCCTCTTTCGAACCACTAGGAGCACTTGGCCGGGGACGGAGAGTCCTTGGCATAGCCATGCAGGTACGAATAAATATCAATGAGGTCCTTTTCCTTGATGGTCCAGTCGCCGGAGCACTTGATCTTGGCCTTGTCGGCAAACAACGCTTCCCATTCGGCCTGCGTCTTGGTTGCCGGGCTCAGGTCGCTGGCTGTCTTGCCGTGACAGGAACGGCAGTTTTTGCGGTACAGAAATTTACCCTTGCGGGCGTTGCCTTCTCCACCTGCGGCAAAGGCCATGGAAAAGACAAAGGCGGTAACCAGCGCCGAAGCAACGGCCAGAACGATTTTACGATTCATGTTTCCTCCAAATTTGTGTTTTTACCTATCAAGAATATCTGTCTGAACATAGCCCTCACATACAAAACATGTATGCAAATGGACATTATAACCTCTACCCGGTACGGGCTCTGTTTCTTTCCATATACCCATACGGGGTATAGGTGTCAAGGAGGGGCAAGTTATTTTTTTGTGTGACAACCCATGTGATTCTTTATATGTAGATAACAATTTCATAAATTCTGGAGGTCCCATGTTGCTCAAAGTCCGGCTCTGCAACCGTTGCTTATCGCTTTTGTTCTTCCCGATTCTCATCATTGCGCTGACCCTCACCTTGGCCTTGGGTTCCCCAGCTACAGCCTCGGAACAATCCACCAGAGCCAATGCCGAGGTCGTCGGCACGGTAAAAACGACATCAGGAACCCCCGTCATCAAACGCAATGGGGGAGACATTCAAGCCGCAAAGGGGAGCCGTCTCTACAATGGCGACATACTGACAACGGACGACAAGTCGAGCCTGGGCCTCATTTTTCGTGACGACTCCATGCTTTCTCTTGGCCCCCGATCCGAAGTGACGGTTGACGATTTTCTCTTTGAACCCGCAGAGGGAAACATGAATTTCCTGGTCAAAATCGGCAAGGGATCAGCGGAACTCTTCTCCGGCCAGATAGCCAAGATTTCGCCAGACAACATGCGTATTGAAACCCCGGTTTCCACTATCGGAATCCGCGGCACCCATATCCTTATCAAAGTGGACTAGGACCAAGACATGAAACGAATCATACTCATTACCCTGTTTCTCATGATGCTGGCCGGATGCAACGGCCAAACCGTTGTGCTGCTGCCCGATATGGACGGCCATGTGGGCACGGTCGACGTGACTTCCGAAACCGGAGAAACCGTGACGCTGGTCCAGGCCAACCAGGCCGTGAAAGGCAAGGACACCGTGGTCACCATGTCTGACGAAGATGTACAGAAGACCTTTGGCGGTGCCATCGCAGCCCGGCCGGAGCCGACCGCCAAATTCCTGCTCTATTTCCGCAGTGATTCCACGACGCTCACCAATGAATCCGTCAAACTCTTCCCGGAGATCATGCAGGCGTTCCATGACCGCGCGTCAACAGACGTCTCGGTGGTTGGGCATGCGGACAGGGCCGGTGACAAGGACTACAACTACAAGCTGTCACTCCGGCGCGCCAACAAGGTCAGGGCCATGCTCCTTGACAAGGGCATGCCTGCCGACGTCATTCAGACCATATCCCATGGCGAAGAGAACCCGATCATTCCCACTGCGGACAACAAGCACGAACCAAAAAACAGACGAGTGGAAGTTTTGGTCAGATAACAGACCAGACACGAAACCGCCCCACAGGCGCTCCAAGAAAAATGGGGAAAGACACACAGACAATACCCCCTCACGTACTCTCCGTATGTGAGGGGGTAAATTTGATGAAAGTATCCGTGGAAACCCTTCGGCCCCTTCCTACCAAAGACGGTCTCCAAAAGCGCTGTGGAACCCGTGTTGTTTGAGAAGATCCACGGTTTTCTGAATGTCATATTTGACGAAACGGATATGCATGGTCCGTGCCTCCAGGTCGAACACGCCGTACTTCGCATGGCTGTCACCGTCACGCGGCTGCCCCACGGACCCCATGTTCAACAGGTGGCGCATGTCAGGCACGAGCAGGGTCTCTCCCTGAGGCAGCGGCAGCTTTTCCGATACGCCCCCCCGGTAGCTGTACCGGACCAGCTCATGGGTGTGGCCCACAAAACAGAATTCCTCGGTATACCGCCGAAACACGGGAGTCATGTCCTCGGCGTGCTTCCAGATATACTCATTCACTGAATCAGGTGGAGAACCGTGGACAAAACGGCAGGCGTCCTCGGCAATGGCCTTGGGCCGTGTAACCAGCCACTGGTAGGTTTCCTCGGTGACCAGTTCCCGCGTCATACGCAGGGCATCCATGGCCGGCTGATTGAAACGCCGAAGATAGTGGATGTTGATAAGCCCCTGCTCATGGTTGCCCATGACCACCTTGGCCCCTTTCTCGCGCACCAGATCCACACACTTCTGGGGTTCGGGACCGTAGCCCACCACGTCGCCCAGACAATAGATTCTGTCTACGCCAAAGGTCTCGATATCCTTGAAGACTTCGTTCAGGGCCTCAAAATTGGCGTGGGGGTCGGAAAGAATGGCGAAACGGGTCATGTGCCCAACCTATACCCTTGTGGAGAGCACGGCAAGAATCCAGTTGAATCCATGCTGTCGGAGCAACCGCCGGAGGGTTAGTCTTCTTCGAGCCCGGTGAGATCACCGATCTCGTAGCCACAATCTTCAGCCTTGAGCACGCGGCGCATGATCTTGCCCGAACGGGTCTTGGGCAGGCTCTCGCGAAATTCAATGGATTTGATCACCGCGACCGGCCCCAACTCATTGCGTATGGTCCTCTTGAGGTCCTTGATGAGATCGTCATCCGGCTCAAAGTCGATGTTGAGTTGGACAAACGCCTTGGCGGCTTCACCCTTGATCTTGTCCGGTACGCCGATGACCGCGCACTCGGAAACCGCCGGATGCATGCCGAACGCGGCTTCCAGCTCGGCAGATCCGATACGGTGTCCGGCAATGTTGATGACATCGTCGGCCCGGCCCTGAATCCAGATGTAGCCGTCTTCATCCTTGCGGGCCACGTCTCCGGCCAGATACACGCCGGGGATGCGCTCCCAGTATTCCTTGTAGGTCTCGTCGTCATTCCACATGCCGGTCATCATGGATGGCCAGGGCTTGGTAATGACCAGCAGCCCGCCCTTGCCAGGAGGCACGGGATTGCCGTCCCTGTCCACCACATCCGCCTCGATGCCGGGCAGCGGTTTTGTCACGCTCCCCGGTTTGAGCAGGGAGATGGGCATGGGCGCGATCATGAACATGCCGGTCTCGGTCTGCCACCAGGTGTCGATGACAGGGCACTCGCTGCGGCCGATGTTCTTGTACAGCCAAGTCCAGGCCTCGGGTGAAATGGACTCACCCACGGAGCCGAGCAGACGCAGGCTGGAGAGATCGTGCTGCTTGGGATACTGGGCGCCGAAGCGCATGAGCATACGGATCATGGTGGGCGCGGTGTAGAAAATGGTCACGCCGTATTTGGCCACGATGGACCAGAGGCGGTCGGCCTGCGGATAGTTGGGGTGGCCTTCGTACATGACCGAAGTGGTGCCGGCCATGAGCGGGCCATAGACTCCGGCGGAATGACCGGTGACCCAGCCCGGATCAGCGGTGCACCAAAAGATATCCGTGGGTTTGATGTCGAACACCGTGGTCAGGGTCCGATGCACGCCGACCATGTATCCGGCATGGGAATGGACCACGCCCTTGGGCTTGCCCGTGGTGCCGGAGGTGTACATCAGGAACAGCGGATCATCCGCGTCCATGACCTCGGTGGGCGCTTCGTTGCGCTCCTGACGAACGAGGTCCTCGTATTGAAAATCACGCCCATCCACCATGTCCACGCCTATATTGCACCGACGGACCACGACCATGGAGTCCACGCAGTCGGCACACGCGCCGACCAGGGCTTCGTCAGCCGTCTCCTTGAGCTTGATGATCTGCCCGTTGCGGTAGAACCCATCCGCGGTGATCAGCAGCTTGGCCTGGGCATCATTGATGCGCTGCCGAAGCGCCTTGGCCGAGAACCCGGCAAAGACCACGGAGTGGATGGCCCCGATCTTGGCGGTGGCCAGCATGGAAATCACGGTCTCGGGCAGGGGCGGCATGTAGATGACCACGCGGTCGCCTTTCTTGATGCCGAGACTGCGCAGGGCATTGGCGAACCGGTTCACCTCGCGGTAGAGTTCGAAATAGGTATATTTGCGCTGATCGCCGGGTTCACCTTCCCAGATGAGCGCGAGCTTGTTCTTGTTGGCGGTTTCAATGTGCCGATCAAGGGCGTTGTAGACGATGTTGCAGCGGGAACCGGGGAACCAGCGATAAAAAGGCGCGTCCCTGTCATCGAGCACCTGATCCCACTTCTTGAACCAGTCAAGTTCGTCAGCGGCTTCCTCCCAGTATCCGGTGGGGTCCATGCGCGCAAACTTGTGCGCCCCCTCCAGCTCCTGGGGATTGACGTTGGCTTCGATGACCAACTGCGGAAGCGGACGGAATACCCGTTCTTCCTGCAGTAGATTGTCTACGGTTCCTTTCTGATCCATACATCCTCCTCGCCGACCAACCCTTTGGCAATTCTGCGAGTCTCTTTCATACCAGCTTCCCACCGCAATACCCGCCATATTCGGTCAGCGGTTGACGGGGGAAGATGAACGGTTACAAACCTATGATCTTTTTCAGCTCCGCAATACGCCGCCGTGAAATGGGCAGCTCGATGCGGGTTCGTCCGGCTGTTCGCAACATGAAGTTGGAGCCGGGCATTGAAGCAATCTCCGTGACCATGTCAAGGTTCACGAGGTACTTCCGGTGGACCCGGAAGAAGCGATGCGGTTCCAGTCTGTCTTCCAGATTCTTGAGTCTGTAGGAAGAGAGAAATTTCTGATTGGCCGTGTGCACATACGAATAATCCTCGAACGCCTCCACGAAAATAATCTGATCGTAGGGAATGAGGATGGTGCGTCCGTCCTGGGTCACGGCAAGCTTTTCGATTTCCGGCCGCCGATTGGCGGTCTGGTCCCATGCGGACTTCAATGCGGCCAGAAAGGAATCCTGCTCGTCTTCAGGCAGGGGCAGCTTCACGGTCAGCTCATCGTGACCGGGATCGGCGTCCTGATCGTCCGGGTAGGCAGCGGGCGGCGGCACTTCGCGAAACTTGGACTTGAACGTCTGGAGCCGGTCCATGGTCCGGGCCATACGTCCGGGCGCCGGAGGCCACAACAGATAATCCGTGGCACCGAGTTCAAAGGCGGCGTACGCCTGATTCTCCGAGTCGGAGATAAACACCAGGGCGGGCTTGTTCTTGCGACCGGCCAGCATCTGCGCCATCTCGATCCCGCTGGCGTCCCCTGTCAGCTCGGTGCCCACGAAAAAAACGCCATAAGGGATCGCTTCGAGCATCTCCAGAGCCTCAAACGCGGTCGCGGCTTCACCCAGCACCTGGATGAAGTGGACTTCGGCGAGGATTTCCCGGAGAGCGGCTCTCACTTCCGGGTCAGTATGGACGAGCAATGTTTTCAGCTTGGGCATGGATGACGCATCGGTGTTGTATTTTTACGGGTATCTACAATCCTTCGTTATCTCTACCCATATTTGGAGCAAGGCGCAAGGATGGACGTCCCCGCCGCACAGACAGTTGCCCTGCGATATCAAACAGGCAATTAATTACGCGCACGTCTTGCCCCATCCCGCCATTTTCTCTACATGTAAACAATCACAACTCAACCACCCCAACTACCATGCTGAAAACACTCCTCAAGATATTCAAGTCGCATCAGACCATGACCCTGTTCATATACGGCACCGCGCTGGCACTGCTCGCCCTCTCGCTCTGGGTCGCATTTCAATATGTCGACCCGCTGCCTCCCACCAAGGTGACCATCGCCACCGGCGGACCGGGCGGCTCCTATTACGATTTTGCCCAGCAATACGCCGACTATTTCAAGAAGCAGGGATATGAGCTGGAAGTCCTGGAGACAGGCGGCTCCACCGACAATCTGGCACTGCTGTCCGACCCTGAAAGCACTGTCCAGGCCGCTCTTATTCAAGGAGGCATCGCCGCCCCCGAAGACCATCCCAACCTGGAAAGCCTGGGCAGCCTCTATTACGAGCCAATCTGGCTCTTCCAGTCTGCCAGGCTGGACACAGCGACCCTCCCCGACCTCCGGGGCAAAACCATCGCCGTGGGTTCCGAAGGCAGCGGCACGCAACATCTGGTCTCCGCCCTGCTGGCCGAAAACGACGTCACCCCGGACACCGCCACGCTCAAGAAAATTGGGGCTGGAGAAGCCATCCCTCAACTTCTGGACAGGAAGATCGACGCCCTGTTCACCATAGGCGGGGTCGGCTCCTCTTCGGTCGGCACGCTGATCCGCAATGAAGACGTGAACCTGTACTCCTTCACTCGCGCCGAAGCCTACACCCGCACCCATCACTACATGCGCAAGCTGGTCCTGCCGCAGGGCGGCATTGATCTGGTCGAGAATCTGCCGGACCACGATATCACCCTGCTCGCGCCCACGGCCAACCTCGTGGTCAAGGACGACCTCCACCCGTCCCTGAAATACCTCTTCCTGCTGGCCGCCAACGAGGTCCACGGCAAGGGCGACCTGTTCGCCGCGCCCGGCACCTTTCCCAACGGGGACGCCCTGCTCTTCCCGCTGAGCAGCGAGGGCGAAAATTTCTACAAATCCGGCCCGCCGTTCCTCATGCGCTATCTGCCCTTTCAGCTCGCCATCACCATCGAACGGCTCAAGATTCTGCTCATCCCGCTGCTGACCCTGCTCTTCCCGCTGTTCAAGATCACGCCGCCCGCCTACCGCTGGCAGATCAGACGTCGCATCTTCAAGTGGTACAAGCACCTCAAGCAGCTCGATACCGAAGCCTATGAAATGACCTGCAAGGAAGACGCGCAAAGAATGCTGGATCAGTTGGAGGAGATGGACCGAATGGTGCTGGAGACCTCGGTGCCGCTCTCGTACACCGACTACATCTACTCCCTGCGCCTGCACATCCGCATGATTCAACGCCGTCTGGAAAGAATCATGGGAGAAACGAAAGAGGACACCATCACCTAAGCCGAAGCAACAGCCGTACCCCGTACAAGCCCTTATCGGAACACGAGGGGCCGAAGACGCTGCCTCGCAGACTGCCTTTCCCAAAAACAACGCCGGACATCCAGGATATCCGGCGTTGTATCTTCTTTTTCCGATTCTGTTTCTTACATGGGTTTTCCACCACGACGACCGTCTTTCGGCACGCAGACAGTGCCATCAGAGGTGTCACGACAAATACCTTTCACAGTGCCATGGGGCGTTTCCACCATGCACTCGTCACCCTGTTCCTTTTCATTACACGCAGCATACGCTTCCTGAGGCGGTCCCTGACGTTGGCCCATGCTCATGCCAGGTGTTCCTCCACCCATGCCAGGGCCACCGCTCTGCATACCCGGTCCGCCGCCATGTCCGGCTCGGCCGGGACGCTGTTCCTGATTCCCTCTATTCCACGAGGGAATCGGGTCATTGGACGGTTCGTAGTACGCCACTCCGCCGCCGGTCACGCAGCGCACAGAGTTGTCGATGCGAATGTCGTCACCCTGCGGGCCATGCCCCTGCGGATACCGGGCCGAATTGCCCGCCTTGGGATCGCTCCGCTGGGCGCCGGCTCCGTGCACGTCCATGAACTCCCTGGCTCCGCCGCTCCGGGGAGAAGCGAAATATCCCATGGCCCGGCCAAAGGCCACATACGCGGCATGCCTTGGTCTGGGACCATCCAGATGTGTGGTGGAGGTCCAGTAATAGGATTCGATATCCGTCACATCGAAAATGGGATCAATGGCCGCCGAATCGGTGGCCGTCGGGCTGCGCGTGTAATCCACGATGGATTGCAGTTCCTTGGCACTGGGCAGACGCCAGTCGGACCGGCCGCCCAAAGTCAACTCCTCGCAGTATGCAAGCGCCTCTTCCCAGTTGCGGGTGGTGCCGTCGTCCGCCTGCTGCCAGATCAGGCTCGTGGCCTTGTCGACCACCGTGTCTTCGGCCCCAAGCGCAAAATCATTTTTGCCGTAGTCC
The DNA here is from genome assembly GCF_020886695.1 of Pseudodesulfovibrio sediminis. Classification (NCBI taxonomy): domain Bacteria; kingdom Pseudomonadati; phylum Thermodesulfobacteriota; class Desulfovibrionia; order Desulfovibrionales; family Desulfovibrionaceae; genus Pseudodesulfovibrio; species Pseudodesulfovibrio sediminis. Next base: position 2,675,598 of record NZ_AP024485.1, on the reverse strand, counting down.
GGGTTGCCGCGCACATACCGCATATAGCGATTGGAACGCCCGCCCTGTCCATACACAGGGTATCCCTTGATCCGTCCATCCGCGAAATTCACACCGAACGCGGTCTTGAAATCGCCCATGGTCGTGCCGGTATACACCGTGGCAGACCAATCCTGACAATCAATGAGACGCTGCCCCTTGTTGGTGTCGCCCCATTTGAAATCAAAGAATCTCGTATCGATATAGGCCGTGGAGCTGCTCTCGTCACCCTGTACCCAGCCATTGAAATCAATGAGAGAATAGAGCTCCTTGATGGTGGGCGCGCGCCAGTCGTCATAGCCACCCACGCGGCATTCACTTGCGCCGTTCATGCCCTGCTGCCAGCCAACAGGATTACCGCGCTCCTTGACCCACATGAGGCCGGTGACCAGATCGGTGATCGTACCGTCACCGTTGTCCTTGTAATGCGGCTGATTCCCCTTGTACTGGGAGTCCTGGCCGTTGAATGGCTTGCCCGGCTCCGGGCAGTCTCTCTGTGACCGCGAATCGAAACAACCATTTTGTCCCGTATCGACAATGGGGTATTTCAAATTGACCCCGGCCACGGCAAGCCCTGTCGCCACAACAAATCCAATAATCAACAGAAGCGTTTTCTTCATATAATTTTTTCTCCAATCCCCTCGATGAATGCAGACCATCACACCACTATTTCAAATCCATCCTCTGCTCCATGATTTATCGCGACAAGGGCTGAAGAAGTTACACTATTATGAAAACACCCACGCAAAGACCGCAGATTGCCCTCCCCCCCGGGAGGGGAAGGGTTGTCAATACTGGGCAAAGTGCGTATGGTATGACTTGAATTGAACGAACTCAGTTTGCCAATTCCCACGGATGGGAAGCGGAAAACCACGGGTCCCTCTGGATTGAGCGCACTCTTTTTCACATGAGTGCAGGGATGGCCGGGCTGCGATATAATGCGCCTTGGCCTTTTTTTGTTCGCAAGAAAGGGCCGGAGCCAAGACAGCCGAACAGTGTGCAGTGTTCACGAACAGTGACGCAAGCAGTGATTCGAGCAGGTTGCTATCGTAGGAGTCGATCGTGCGCATTTCAGGCCACGCATCAGAACAATACCGCAAGACTTCCGCTCTGGCTGAAAAGAAGAGCGAAAAGCGGACGGTAACGCCCCAGGCCAGGACGACGACCACGTCGTTCGGTTTTCGGCTGGGCAAGTTCGGCCTGGACTATCAATCCGAAAAAACCACGCTCGATCCCTCCCTTTCCCGCGATGTGCGCGAGAAGAAAGAACAGGCCGAAGCATTCAAGACCGAAGCCGAAGTGGAATCCCTGCGCGCCAAGGTCGGAGCCGAAGGCGCTTCGTTCCGCGAACAGGAAACCGCATCCTCATCCACGGACTCGCCGTCCCAAAACCGCGTCCGCACCGCACTCACAGCCTATGCCAAAAGCGGAGAGACCATCTACCCGCCCCCGGGCAACATGCTGGCATCAGTGATCTGATAACACCACCCAACCCGGCACGAACCTTCTTTCGCTCCTTCTGTTTTGAAATCAGGATAGGATACCGCCTTCGGCGGAATTGGTCGGGTGATTTCGTCTCCGACGGGCAAGGACTCTCGCCCTTGCATCCCTCTTGTACACCTTCTGTGCTGATCTGATACCTAGCTCGTACCCGCACCAACGGCGCCAAACAGGATTCCAAAGGATATATCCTTTGGCCGTCAGAGGCGAAGTCACCCGACATACACCGCCGAAGGCGGCATCCTATCCCGGTTCTCACCGTCATCACATCAGGCGCGCTTTCCCTTTTCATTGCCTTCCCCGACCCTTTGCCCTAGGCTCTGCCTTCATGTCAGACACCGTACCCTCCCCACGCGAAATACTCGCTTCCGTCTTTGGTTTTTCCGACTTCATCGGATTGCAGGAGCCGATCATCGACAATGTCATGCGTGGCGGCGATTCGTTGGTCCTCATGCCCACGGGCGGCGGCAAATCGCTGTGCTATCAGATCCCGGCCATGCTCCGAAACGGCGTGGGTATCTGTGTCTCGCCCCTCATCGCGCTCATGCACGATCAGGTGCAGGGGCTGACCCAGATGGGCATTCGTGCGGCCTGCCTCAACTCGTCCATGGACCCGAACACGGCCTACGACATTGAACGCATGGTGGAGAACGGCCAGCTCGACCTGCTCTATGTGGCCCCGGAGCGATTGTGCAAACCCGGCTTTCTCGACTTTTTGAGCCGGTGCAATCCAAGCCTGTTCGCCATTGACGAAGCACACTGCGTATCCCAGTGGGGCCATGACTTCCGGCCCGAGTACATGCAGCTCTCGGTCATCAAGGAACGGTTCCCCCATGTACCGCGCCTAGCCCTGACCGCCACCGCAGACGAGCCGACCCAGGCGGATATCATCCGCAACCTCCAGCTCGAACAGGCCCAGGTATTTGCCACCGGATTCGACCGCCCAAACATCCGGTACATGGTCTCGCCCAAAAAGAATGCCACGGCCATGCTCAAACGATTCATCAAGGAAAACCATCCCAATGACGCGGGCATCGTCTACCGTCTCAGCCGCAAGAAAGTGGATGCGACCGCAGAATTTCTCCAAAAAAACGGCTTCAATGCCCTGCCGTACCACGCGGGAATGACGCCCGGTGATCGCGCCCGGAATCAGGACCGATTCATGCGCGAGGAAGGGGTGATCATCGTGGCCACAGTCGCCTTCGGCATGGGTGTGGACAAGCCCAACGTCCGCTTTGTCTGCCACCTTGAGCCGCCCAAATCACTGGAGGCGTATCATCAGGAAACCGGCCGCGGCGGCCGCGACGGACTGCCTGCCACGGCCTGGATGTGCTTTGGCATGCAGGACATCGCGGTGCTGCGCTCCATGATCGAATCCGGCGAAGCCGATGAGACCCGCAAGCGGGTGGAACACTCCAAGCTCGCCTCGCTGTTCGCCTTTCTGGAAACCGCCGGGTGCCGCAGGCAGGCCCTGCTCGGCTATTTCGGCGAACACATCGAGCCGTGCGGCAACTGTGACAACTGCCTCAGCCCCGTGGACACATGGGACGGCACCGTGGCCGCACAAAAGGCGCTCTCCAATATTTTTCGTACAGAGCAACGGTTTGGCGTGAACTACCTCACGCAGGTGCTTGTGGGAAAGGAAAACGACCGCATCAAACAGTTCGGCCACCACCGCGTGTCCACCTTCGGCATCGGCCAGGAAATGACGCAGGAACAATGGAAATCGGTCTACCGTCAACTGCTGGCCAGCGGGCTGGTCTCCGTGGACCTCGACCGGTTCAACGCCCTGGCCCTGAACGAACGCTCGTGGCCCGTGCTCAAGGGCGAACAGGAAGTGCGCTTTCGCACGGACCCGGTCCTGCCCCGCGCCTCCAAAAAGAAAAAACGCGCGCCCGCACTGGCCGTGGACGTGCTCACGAACTGGGAAGCCGAGGCCCTGTTCGACGCCCTGCGCGATCTGCGCCTGCGCGTATCCGAAGAGCAGGGCGCACCGCCGTACGCCATTTTTGCAGACAAGACCCTGCTCGATTTCGTGCGCTACCGCCCACGCGATCTCGACGAACTCGGCTGTATGTCCGGGGTGGGGCTCAACAAGCTCAACCACTACGGCGAAACGTTTCTGGCATGCCTGACAGCGCATGAAGCAGAACATGGACGCCCGGCGTCAACTCCGGAAATACCGGAAGAAGTACGGGAACAGCACGAAAAGAAAAAAACCAAGAAAGTGGAATTTACCTCCACGGCACAGACTTCACTGGACCTCTTTGTCGAGTTGGGCAGCGTGGAAAAGGTGGCGGAAAAACGCGGTCTCAAGCCGCCTTCCGTCTGGAAACATCTGGGTGAAGCCGCAAAGAGGGGCAAGATCGACTACCGAAACGTGGTGGACCTGCCCGACGAGGAGCTGGAAACGATCCTTAACTCGATCAAGGCCTTCCAGGCCAAAGGCGTCGTGTCCATGACCCCGGTCTTCGAGGCGCTGGACAAGCAGTATTCCTACGACCTGATCCGGTTTCTCAGGGCGTGCGCGTAAGCTCCAACACGAACTTCTGTTCGGTGATTTCCGGGCCCCAGCCATCACCCACGGCTTCTTCCGTCAGAACAAAACCATTGCGTTCATACAGACTACGCGCGGCTCCCAGACCGGCAAACGTCCACAGATACACCTGAGAAAATCCACGCTCCCGACAAAAGACCATGGCGCGCTCAAAAAGCCTGCCGCCAACGCCTTTGCCCTGACAGGATTCGGGCACGATGAACCAGCGCACACGCGCCTGTCCCACGCCTGAACGGCTGCCATCCACGGCCACGACACCGCCAAACCCGTCGCCGGAACGCACCCACCAGCAGCCATCCCGGTCCGGGGATAAGGTCTCCAGAAACTCGGTGAATTCGCGAAGTACCTGCGCCTTAAAACGCGCATCGAACCCCCAGTGCTCGCCATAATATGCGGCATGATGGTGAACCACATTTTCAAGGAGAAAGGAGCGACCCTCCGGGACGCTGTCCGGCCTGTAGGTATGGAGAGCAACTGTATCCATGCCCCCCCCGTTTATGCCTGGGGCAGCTCGATAATGAAGGTGGCGCCCAATCCCGGCTGTGACTCCACGGCCATGGTTCCGCCCAGCCCTTCGGTGACGATATAATAGGATACGGACATGCCCAGCCCGGTGCCGACATCCGCATTCTTGGTCGTAAAGAACGGCTCGAACACCCGATGACGCACAGGTTCTTCCATTCCGGGACCGTTGTCTTCGATTTCGATTCTGACCCGACCGTCCACGGCCTTGCACCGCAGCACGAAGCCGGGTACCCGTTCCGTTTCCTTGTGGGCCAGCGTCATGGCCTGGGCGCCGTTGTTCAGGACATTGAAAAACACCTGCTGCAACTTGCTCGCTTCACAATTGACCAGCGGCGGCGGGTCGTCGTAATCCCGGATGAACTCGATATCCTTGAAATTGTAACTCTGCTTGAGGTCATGCCCGCTCTTGACCAGTTCCACGGCATTATCCAGGATCTCCGCGACATTCTCGTCACGACAACACCCGTCAGACATACGACTGAATCCAAGCATGTTGGTGACCACATTGCCAGCCCGTTCGCCCGACGTGATGATGGATTCAATCATGGCCCGGACATCCCGCTTATCCGCATACTCCGCGACCGCGTCAAAAGTGATCCCGCAATCGGCCGCCACCCGTTTATTCAGCTTTGTCTCCTCCAGAAGACGCTTTCTCAAAAGGTGTGCGCTCCCCAGAATGGCTGCCAGGGGGTTGTTGATTTCATGGGCCATACCCGCTGCCAGTCCGCCCACCGAGAGCATCTTCTCGGACTGGATCATCATCTCCTCGATTCGCACGCGCTCGGTCACGTCATCCACACGGAGCACGGCTCCCTGCACGCCGTTTGCGATCAGGGGATACACCGACACGTCCTTGTAGCGAAGGACCCCTTCCACGTCTTCGGCGACCTTCTCCTGCACCAGCGGCCTGCGCTCCGTGATGGCCTCAGTCACCCGGTTCATTTCATCGGCCATGTTAGGCAGCACGTCCACAAGCAGGCGCCCCTGAGCCTCTTCCTGCGTAAAGCCCGTGATATCGGCAGCGCGCATGTTCCAATGCGTTACCCGCCCCTCCGTATCCACACCCACGAGGATGGAAGGCATGGAGTCAATAATGTTACTCAATAGATTCCGCAAGGTAGAGACTTCTTCGTGGGAGGTCCTGAGTTCCTGAATATGACTCTCAAGCTGCAGGTTCTGGTAGGCGGTCCATGACATGAGATTGGCCAGCAGAAACAAGGCCTGGCCGATCTGCTTGAACTGCTCCAGCGGCATGACCGTGACCTGCTTCAAGGCCCGGAGAAATTCGGTCTCATCCGCACCAATTTCCCGGGCATAGCTGATCATCCGCTCCTCATCGAGATAGTCATTGCGAATCTGGCCTATGAGCCAACTGGCGATATGCTGACCGTCGACGGAAATGCTGGCTCCACCATCCCACAAGCCACTGCTCAGACAGGGCTGAATGGTCGGTCCCCGCGAGTTGAACTGGCCGAGGAAGGCGTCGGATCGCATGCAGTTGGAGAATCCCTTCTCTGTTTTACGAATAATATTTTCACAGAGAAACGAGAAGTTGCTCGGCTTGGTAATGGGAGTGCCATCGGGCTGGGTGATGATGGAGGCAACGCCTGTTGCCTTGGCAAAAGCGTCCTGAATGGCCTGAATCTCGTCCACCTCAAAGAGATCGGAAAACGAGATTCCCTTATGAGGAGCAGAGGAACCGGTCAACGATTCCAGCTCCGCCTCAGCAAGACTCAGTTCACGCCGCAACTCAGAAATGCGGTTTTCAAGTTCTTTACTATCCAAGGGTACCCCTTTGTAGCCGCCCACAAGCACACATGTGAAGAACGGAATACTACTGTAGTAGTAACAACAGGGAAAATATGTGGTCAATAAATATCACCAATTAATCTTTCCGCAACAAAGGCTGACAGCCCGGTGCAGGCCCCACATGCCGCATTTTACACTCCACCGGCTTGCCAAAACAAAACCGAATGCGCACTATGTATAAAAGGAAAAATCAAATGAAAACAAAACATGCACAGATAAAAGGAATGCACTGCGCCGCCTGCTCCGGGCGAATCGAACGTGTCGTCTCCGGCATGGACGGCGTAGACGAAGTCGCGGTGAATCTGGCTGCCGAAAGCATGAAACTGTCCTTTGACCCGGACATCATCACTGCCGAGGCCGTGGGCGAACGTATCAAGGACCTCGGCTTCGAAGCCCTGTTTGCCTCTGACGATCCCCTTGCCGAGTTGAAGCTCGACCTCGGCGGCATGCATTGTGCGGCCTGCTCGGGGCGCATCGAGCGCGTGGTGGGCAACATGGACGGGGTGGACACCGCCGCCGTGAATCTGGCCACCAACTCCGGCACCTTTGTCTTTGATCCTTCGCTGGTTTCGCGACGCGCCATCAGACAGGCCATCAGTGACGCAGGATTTTCCTCCGAGGTCCAGACCGACACGGCCAATATCTTTGAAGAACGCCGCAGGGAAGCCGAAGACAGACTGACCGCCCAGAAACGGGCACTCATCCCCGCCTTTCTCTTTGCCCTGCCACTGCTGATCCTTTCCATGGGGCACATGTGGGGCATGCCGCTGCCCGCGTTTCTCGATCCCATGCACGCACCCCTGACCTTTGCGCTGACCCAGCTCTGCCTGACGCTGCCCGTGATCTGGTCCGGCCGGAATTTCTACCTTCAGGGCATCCCCGCCCTCCTGCGCGGCGGCCCGAACATGGACTCGCTGGTTGCCATGGGCACGGGCGCGGCCTTCATATATTCCCTGTGGAACACCATCGCGCTCGGCCTTGGGCTGGGCGATGTGCACCTGCTGGCCATGGACCTCTATTACGAATCCGCCGCCGTGCTTATCGCCATGATCTCCATGGGCAAATACTTCGAGGCGCGCAGCAAGCTCAAGACCTCGGACGCCATCCGGGCGCTCATGCAGCTCACCCCGGACACCGCCACCCTGCTGGTGAATGGAGAACAGACCACCATCTCCGTTGATGAGGTGGAGCCGGGCGACCTGCTGCTCATCAAACCGGGCGAACGGGTCCCCGTGGACGGCGAGGTGGTGGCCGGCCGATCCTCCGTGGACGAATCCATGCTCACAGGCGAACCCATGCCTGTGACCAAGGAGATCGGCGATCCCGTGGCAGGCGGCACACTCAACACCCACGGCGCGCTGACGCTCAGGGCCGAGCGTGTGGGCGCGGACACCATGCTGTCCCGCATCATCAGGCTGGTGCAGGACGCACAGGGGTCCAAGGCCCCCATCGCCAATCTGGCAGACACAATCAGCTATTATTTCGTCCCCGCAGTCATGGGTATCGCCCTCATCTCCGGCCTGGCCTGGTATTTCATCGGCGGGGCGGACTTCCCGTTCTCCCTGCGCATTTTCGTGGCCGTCATGGTCATTGCCTGCCCCTGCGCCATGGGGTTGGCCACTCCGGTCTCCATCATGGTCGGCACCGGGCGCGGCGCCCAGCTCGGGGTGCTCATCAAGTCAGGTCGCGCCTTGCAGGAAGCAGGCAGCCTCGACACCGTGGTCTTTGACAAGACCGGCACCCTCACCCACGGCAAGCCCACGCTGGTCGGCATGACCCTGACGGACACCAACACCACAAAGGACGACGCGCTCACACTGGCCGCCTCTGCCGAGAGCCAGAGCGAACACCCGTTGGCCCAGGCCATGGTCAAGGCCGCCAGAGAACGAGGCCTCACGCCGACCACGCCCGAAGCGTTCACTGCCACGCTTGGCAAGGGAATAGAGGCCACCATTGGCGGCACGGACATCATTATCGGTAATTTCCCGTTCATCGAGGAACACGGCTGCACGCTGACCGCTGCGAGCAAAGACGCTGTCCGGCTGCACGAAGAGCAGGGGGCGACCGTGGTCTACCTTGCCAGCGGCACGACCGTGCTGGCCCTGTTCGCCATCGGCGACGAGATGCGCACGGAGACGCCATCGGTCATCGCCAGGCTCAAGGCTTCAGGGCTGACCCCGGTCATGCTCACCGGCGACCAGGAGACCAATGCCCGCGTCATCGCGGATAAGGCAGGCATCGACATGGTCATCGCCGGAGTCCTCCCTGACCGCAAGGCCGAGGAAGTGGCCCGACTCCAGGCCGAAGGCCGTACCGTGGCCATGGTGGGCGACGGCATCAATGACGCCCCGGCCCTGGCCAAGGCGGACATCGGCATAGCCATGGGGTCCGGCATCGACGTGGCCGTGGAATCAGGCGACGTGGTGCTCATGCAATCCGACCTGAACGCCATGCTCACGGCCCTGCGGCTCTCCCGTGCCACCATGACGAACATCAAGCAGAACCTGTTCTGGGCCTTTGCCTTCAACACCCTTGGCATTCCCGTGGCAGCCGGTGTGCTGCACATCTTCGGCGGACCGACCCTCGACCCCATGCTGGCAGGGACGGCCATGGCCATGAGCTCCGTGACCGTGGTCTCCAACGCCCTCAGGCTGCGCTGGTTCAAAGGGGCCTAGACAACACCTTTTTTTATTTGCTTATTGTGCGGTTTACGATATGAGAGACCCTTTCGTGCATCCACATAATAACCACTCTGGAGTTCATATGAAAAAGATTGCGATTCCCCTGATACTGTTGGCTACCCTGCTTCTCTGTGCGGCTGCTCTCGCTGCGACATGGAACCTGACCGCGCTCAAGGCCGAGGCTGCCAAGGCCGTGCCTGACGGCAAGGTCATGGCTTCCAGTGCCGATGAATACGGCGCGCTCGTCGGCGTGCAGGCCGAAGGCACCAATTACCAGTTCACCCTTTCCACGGATCAGGACCCGCAGGCACCGACCGTGCACCCCTTTAGCTACAAAGGGCATAAGGCGTTCTTTTTCGAGGTCGGCATGCCCGGTTCAGGCGGACTCATGATTCTGCTGGGCAATGACAAGAGCCTGACCATCCTCTGCATGGTCGGCATGGACGCGGACGAGGACCCGGACATGAACGCTCTGACCGCCATAGCCGACAAGATGGACCTCGGCGCATTATAGGCTTATCCTTTTCATAGAATACATCGCATCAACTCAACAAGGAGTACTGATATGCCCGTCATCAAAGTCAAAGGCATGAGCTGCCAGCATTGTGTGAAGTCTGTCACCGAAGCCATGGAGAAGCTGGGCGCTAAAGACGTGTCCATCGACCTCCTTTCCGGAGATGTCACCTATTCAGAAGACACTCCCATCGCTCTTGACGCCATCAAAGAGGCTGTCACCAAAATCGGCTTCGAGGTTGTCGAGTAATCAGCAACCCAGGCCTGGCTCCCCTCGCGTCCCGTGAGCGACCATATTACTGCAAAACAACTAGGCCCGCGGAGTCAGCAACGGTTACACGCTGATTTCACGGGCCTGCTCATGTTGTCTGCCATACTGTCTAAAACTGAAAAAACATGCTACAGGTTGAGGACTCCGACCTTGTCATGAGTATGTGCTTGAAGAGAAATGTCCGACAGTACCAATTCCGTCCAACGGAATACTGATAAACCTTGCCAGGGAGGGACAATGTCTTTTGTGCGTCAACAGAATCTTGCAACAGCCGTTCTTTGCATCGTGCTTTCAGCTTTCTGTTGCCTGATGCCTGCACCAGGCCATGCCATGGATAAAGACACGTACATATTCATGGATGAGCCAATCCCCCCATATATATTCAGCGAAGAGGACGGCATCTGCAAACGGGGCATCACAAAAGAAATCTTTGATGAACTCTTTGGCCGGCTTGGGATACGATATGAAATCAGGCTTGTCCCCTGGGCACGGGCTTTGTACTGTGCGAAACATGGAGAATGTGACGGCATTCCCCTGCTGATGAAAAACACAGAGCGAGCAGCTTTTTTGACCTACAGTGATCCTGTCGTGGAAAACAGTGATCTAATATACTATCGGCCTGACCGACTGGGTAATTTCCGGTGGAACACCCTTGATGATTTAAAGGATTTATCCATTGGACTGGTACGAGGATATACATACAGTGAGAGGCTCCTCAAAACCATTCGCCACCACAACATCCCTGTCAGATACGCCAAGGATTCCGAGTTGAATTTCAGCATGCTGCATGCCGGGCGCGTCGATATCATTGTCGAAGACGAGACCGTGGCCGGACCGCTTTTGGACAGGCACCCGCGTTGGTCCAAAGACATACGCCCGACCCAGAGGGCGGTTTCCAGCTATTACTGGCATATCGGCCTGTCTCGAAAATCGCCTCTGGTACAGCACCTGGACGACATCAATCGCGCACTGGAAGCCATGCGCACCGACGGAAGTCTCGAAACCATTTTAAACAAACAGTGACATGCGCCGCGTACGAGACAAAAACCCCCGACGCCATTGCGCCGGGGGTTTTTACTTCGTCGTCTTTCGACTGTTATTCAGCCGTTGTCGGATCAATAATGGTCCTGACTTCGGCTACCGAATTGGCAGGGAAACCGCCTTTTTCGGCATGTTCACGCACCGCGGCTTCATCGGGGGCAATGTAGACGCAGTAGATCTTGTCGTCGGTCACATAGGACTGGACCCATTGAACCTGGGGGCCAAGATCCTGCAATACGCCACAGGAATGCTTGGATATACCCTGCAATTCTTCAGCAGTCAGGTTCCCTGCACCGGGAATTTCTCTCTCGATAACATATTTCGGCATGGTCATATCTCCTTCGGAAGAACGCAAGATGTCTTTCTTAGATAGTGGAATATCAACGTTGCATGAGTCGGACGGTCAGCCATGAACACGGACCCGATGCCCGCTTAACGTCCAGACAATAACCGCTGGTAATAAACACTGCGATGGTTATTGCTTTTTTTCCTACTACAAAGAAAAAAAATTGTCTTGAAATATCTCAGAAAAACAGAATCAGGATTCGTCTGAAGCGGTCCTGTCATACGCCGGATCAAACCACGCGGACGGCCCTTCTTCGGCACCGTTCTTCCGTCCCTGCCAGATGTCATGCCGTTTGAAATACCCGCGCACCGCGTTGTGCAGGCCCCGCATATTGGCCGCCCAGTCCGGGGCCAGCAGTTCCCCCTTGGCAGGGTTGCCGTTGAGGCGATGTACAACGATCTTCGGATCAAGATGCATGACAGCCTCGGCCAGCCACATGAGATACTCGTCCTGGGAGGGGGGGACATAGGCTCCGCTCTCATACCATTTGGCAAGCCGTGTGCCGCGAGCCACATACAGATTGTGAAACTTGACCCCCCGAACGGGCAGGGAGTTGATGAACCTCACGGAATCGACCATCTCGGTCAGTCCTTCGCGACCGCCCGGCCTGGGCAGGCCCCCGATGATGTGGGCCACCACGGTCAGCCCGCGCTGCGCAGCCGCGTGGGTGGCCACGGCAAAGGCCTCGGCATCATGTCCACGGTTGATATGATCGAGAGTGACGTCGCAGGCGGACTGCAACCCCAGCTCAAGGAAAATCTCGCCGAGTCCAAGGCGTTCCTGCTGGGCGGCCAGCAGATCGAGCTTGGCATCATCCAGACAATCGGGGCGCGTGCCCAACGACAACGCGGTCAACCCGGGGAGTCCGGCGAGCTTCTCCAGAATCGAAGCGAGCTTGTCGAGGGGGCCGTGCGTGTTGGAGTAGGATTGAAGATAGGCGGCAAACAGTTCCAGCCCGTGGTGCTCATAGTGGTGATTGCGCCAAAACCGCCACTGCTCCTCCAGCGAAAGACCGCGATCCGCCATGCCTGAACCTGAGCCCATGGGGTTGCAGAAGACGCACCCCTCGCGGGAAATGGTGCCATCCCTGTTCGGACAGGAAAAGCCCCCGTCCAGCGGGATTTTCTGGACGCGCTGACCAAACCGTTGACGCATATATGAGGAAAGTCCAAAGGTGCGATACATGTTTTTTTAGAAAAAGTTGAGAAAAACTGCTCAAACCTTCAATGGTCTGTTGCTAGAGCGGGTTACATTTGGTACGAATCTTCAGTTGAAAATACAAACTAGCGTACTTGCCCTCACTTGGGAAGAACGCTGTCGAATAAGAAATCTTACATTAGCACCGTATTGAACGGGGGATACATGGGTAGCCTGCTCAACAGAATCATCGGCTCTTTTTCCAGTGATCTTGCCATTGACCTGGGCACAGCGAACACGCTGGTCTATGTCAAAGGCAAGGGCGTCATGCTGAGTGAACCGTCGGTCGTGGCTGTAAAAAAAGACTCGCGCGGTGGCAAGGCCGTGCTGGCAGTCGGCGCCGAAGCAAAGAAGATGCTCGGCCGTACGCCCGGCAACATCGTTGCCATCAGACCCATGAAGGACGGCGTCATCGCCGACTTCGAAGTCACGGAAGCCATGCTTCGCCACTTTATTTCCAAAGTCCACAACTCCAGACGGCTTGTCCGTCCCCGAATCATGATCTGTGTGCCCACGGGCATTACGCAGGTCGAAAAACGCGCTGTCAGGGAATCGGCACAGAGTGCCGGTGCTCGTGAGGTCTACCTCATCGAGGAACCCATGGCCGCAGCCATCGGGGCCAACCTGCCCATCACTGAACCGACCTCGAACATGATAGTGGACATCGGCGGCGGCACCACCGAGATCGCCGTCATCTCCCTGTCCGGTATTGTCTACGCCCGTTCCGTCCGGATCGGCGGCGACAAGATGGACGAGGCGATCATGCAGCACGTCAAACGCAAGTACAACATGCTCATCGGTGAATCCACATCGGAACAGATCAAGATCAACATCGGGTCCGCCTACCCTCTGGGTGACGAAGAGCCGATCATGGAAGTCAAGGGTCGTGACCTGGTCACTGGTATTCCCCAGAACCGCCCCATCACCGCCGAAGAGGTCCGCGAGGCCATCAGTGAGCAGGTGGAAGGCATCGTTCAGGGCGTCCGCATCGCGCTGGAACAGACACCGCCCGAGCTGGCGGCCGACATCGTTGACCGAGGCATCGTCCTCACCGGCGGCGGCGCGCTCCTCAAGGGGCTTGATCAGCTGTTGCAGCATGAGACCCAATTGCCCATCACCGTGGTTGAAGACCCGCTCACAGCGGTTGTCCTCGGCTCGGGCAAGGCGCTCGACAATATTGACCTGTACAAGGATATCACCACGGACTAGCCGGGTCGATATGACCACACACTGGTTATCAACAAGCGCACGGTTGCACCACAGCAGCAATCGTGCGCTTTCATAAGTTGAAAGGTAGAAATACATGACCGGACCAAAAAAAATAGCCATCATCATCGTGGCAGGTCTATTTGTGTACCTTTCCCTGCACACCTGGAACCTGCGCACCGGACACCTCGACGCCCTGTCCACCTACACGGGGCTGGATATCTCCGGCGTCATCCTGCGGCCTGGCATCTGGGTCAAGGACAATGTCGTGGGATTCTGGGAACGCTACATCTATCTGGTGGGCCTCAAGCAGGAAAACGATGCTCTCAAAGAAGAAGCCGCCATGTGCAGAAAGGCCAACCTGCTCATGAAAGCCCAGGCCGAGAGTGCCGGACGGCTGGAAAAAATCCTGGGGTTCACCGCTCCCGAACAATGGATGTTTTCCGGTACGCGCGTCATCGGCCACCGTATGGGGCCGGCCAGCGCACTGGCCACCATCACCGTGGACAAGGGGAGCGCGCAAGGCATTGCGGACGACATGCCCGTCACCGCTCTTGACGGCGTGGTAGGCCGCATATGGCGTACCGGCGTGGGCACCTCGACCGTCCTTCTCCTGACCGACACCAACAGCCGCATCGCCGTCATCGGCGACACCCATCGCTCTCCGGGCATGCTCTCCGGTCAGGGATACGGCCAGTCTCTCAGACTCCGCTACATCAACCAGAACGCCAAGATCGATCCTGGCGAGCTTCTGCTCACATCCGGCCTGTCCGGCATCTTCCCCAAGGGATTGCCCGTGGCCCGTGTGACCAAAGTCCAACGCTCCGACATTTCCCTGTTCCTCACCGTGCTGGCCGAGCCGCTGGTGGACGTGGCCAAGCTTGAGGAAGTCCTGCTTCTGAGCCGTCAACCCGAGGAGCTGCCGCTGACGGATGCAACTCCTGCAGACGAGGAGGGCGACACCGGTGCCTCCGACCAATAAAGCCCTGTCCCTGCTCTGGTGGGGGACCTATACCATTTTCGGCGTCTGGGGACACCGCACTTTTCCCGGCATGGACTTCTTTGCGCCCGGCATCATCCTCTGCCTGCAAAAGGAAGGAGGAACCCGCACACTGTGGCTGGCCGCCATATGGATGCTGCTCATAGAGGGAACCGGCAACCTCCCCTTTGGCTACGGACTGGCCGAGTACAGCCTGCTCATCGGCTTTTACCTCGCCGGGCAGTGGCTCTTCGAGTCGAGGTCCTTTCTCTTCATGGGACTGCTCGGGCTGGCACTGGGCGTCCTGCACCCGTTCCTGATCTACGCCATGGCCAGCCTGGCCGACCTGACCATCCTCATGAAGCCGGTGCTTATCGAAGGAGGCCTCCAGGCCATCACGTTCCCGATCATCTGGCTGGTGATCGACTACTTCTATCCAACAAGACTGAGGCAGGATGTCAGATCTTTATAGCGAAACCGACCAGCAGCCACCCAGGTCAGGTCTGCTCCTGCTCCAGGCGCTCATTCTCGGTCTGTTCTGTCTGTTTGCCATACGCCTGTGGTACCTCCAGATCCACAAGGGTGAAGAGTACGCGCTCAAGGCCCGCGACAACCAGCTTCGTCAGGAATCCATATTTTCACCTCGCGGCCTGATCCGCGACCGCAACGGCGAACTCCTGGCCGTGAACGAACCCGCCTATGCGCTCAGCATCATCCGCGAGGACTGCCCGGACATCGACAGGCTCATTCACCAGATCGCCATGTGGACCGGCAAGGATTATTTCGCCCTCAAGACGCTGTACAACAAGAACAAGAAACGAGTGAAGCCGTTCGAGCCGCTGATCGTCATCCCTGACCTGACCTACAATCAACTCGCACTCATCGACACCAACAAGGTCCGCTGGCCCGGTCTGGAAATCCAGTTCCGTCCTCGCCGACTGTACCGGTACGGCACTCTGTTCGCCCATGTACTCGGCTATGTGGCCGAGGCCAACGAAGAAGAGATGGGCAAACAGCCTGAACTGGCACTGGGCGACAATGTCGGCAAACAGGGCATTGAATACATGCTTGAAGACCGCATGCGCGGCATCAAGGGTCGCATGCAATATGAGGTCGATGTCACCGGACGGCGCTTGCAGGAGCGCATCATCAAGCACCCTCGTGCCGGGCATGAGATATCTCTCTCCCTTGACCTCGGATTGCAAAAACTCGCCATGGACTGGCTGTCCGAAGAAGCGGGCGGTGTCGCCGTCATGGATGCCGACACGGGCCAGCTCTGGGCCCTGGCCACTGCACCGTCATACAACTCCAATGATTTTTCCTCGGGCCTGACCCCGGAACAATGGGCCGCACTCCGGGACAACCCCCTGCACCCCATGCAGAACAGGGTCATCCAGTCCGTGTATCCTCCGGGGTCCATCTTCAAGCACGTCGTGGCCGGGGCCGGACTGCACTACGGCATGCTTGATCCCAATGAAACCGTCCACTGCGGGGGAGCGATCAAGCTGGGACGCAGCATCTTCCGCTGCTGGCGCAGGGGCGGCCACGGCAAGGTCAATCTGGAGAAGGCTCTGGTCCAATCCTGTGACGTCTATTTCTACAAGATGGGCAAGAAGCTCACCGTGGACCGCATGAGCGAATTCGCCAAGGCCGTGGGCTTCGGCCAGAAAACAGGCATCCGCCTGCCCCATGAAAAGTCGGGAAACATCCCCACCCGCGAATGGAAACGTAAACGGTTCGGCGAGAGTTGGCAGGGTGGCGACAACCTGAACATGGCCATTGGTCAGGGCTTCACACTGGTCACCCCCCTGCAGGTCGTGCGCTTCTTTGGCGGCGTGCTCAATGGCGGCAAGCTGCTCAAGCCGCTTCTGCTCAAGGATGAAAAGACCGTTGTGCAGGCCGAGATTCCGCTGAAACCATACCAGCTCGGACTCATCAAAAGAGCGCTGATTCAGACGGTCCAGGACGACCATGGCACCTGTCGCCGCATCCGCACCAAGGATGTCGTGGTGGGTGGCAAGACCGGTACGGCCCAGGTTGTCCGACTGACCGACGAGCTCAAGAAACTCAAAGACGATCAGATCCCCTACAGGTTCCGTGATCACGCCTGGATGGCAGCCATTGCCGAAAAGGACGGCCGACGGTTCGCCATCGCCGTACTGGTCGAGCACGGTCTGCATGGCGGGTCCGGCGCAGGGCCGATCGTCAAGGCGGTTATCGATTATCTCTTCTACGGCAAGGTCACACCCAAGCCCGAGGAACGCAAGGCCAAGGCGCGCGCCGCCCGCGCACTCTCATACAAGCCAAAGAAAAAGAAGGTGAAAACCAATGCCAATTGATCGCAGGTTACTGCTCTACATCAACTGGCCCCTGTTCGGCCTGGCTCTCATACTCTTCCTCATGGGTGTACTGAATCTCTATTCCGCCAGCGGCACCCGGCTGGAGGAAGGCATGAACATGGCCCCCTACTATCACCGCCAGCTCCTGTGGGGATTCATGGGTGTGTTCGCCATGGTCCTGTTCATGTTCTTTGACTACCGCCACTTGAAAACATTGGCTTGGCCCATGTTCTGGACCACGGTCTGTTTTCTCATCGCGGTTTTTCTGGTGGGTAAAACCATATACGGCGCGCGGCGCTGGCTTGATCTCGGCTTCATGAACTTCCAACCATCGGAGATGGCGAAAATCGCCGTCCTCCTTGTGGGTGCCCGCATATTATCCAAGGAAAGGGAACCGCTTGACTTCATTCGCCTGGGGTATGTCCTGGGCGTGGGCCTCATCCTGGCCGGGTTGATCATCAAACAGCCCGACCTGGGTTCCGGCCTGTCCATCATCATGATCCTCGGCGGCATGATCCTGTTCCGCGGCGTCACCCCGCGCGTGTTCAAGACCGCCCTGGTGGCCATCCCGGCCCTGCTGCCCCTGTCCTGGTTCTTTTTGCACGACTACCAGAAACAACGCATCATGACCTTTCTGGACCCGACCACCGATCCGCTGGGGGCCGGATATCATATCATCCAGTCGGAAATCGCCATCGGGTCAGGCGGCTTCTGGGGCAAAGGTTTTCTGCAGGGCACACAGTCACAGTTACGATTTTTACCTGAACGTCACACAGACTTTGCCGTCGCGGTTTTCGGAGAGGAATGGGGCTTTGTCGGAACGATGATTCTGCTCTCTCTTTTCTGTATTTTTCTCTATCAAATGCTAGTGATAGCTCGTGACGCTCGCGGCCTTTTCGGTTCCTATCTTGCGGCAGGAGTGTTCTTCTATTTCTTCTGGCAAATCCTTATAAATACGGGTATGGTCCTCGGGCTGATGCCAGTAGTTGGCATCCCTCTCCCGTTCATCAGCTACGGGGGAAGTGCTACTCTGGTAAATTTTTGCCTCGTCGGGCTTGTGCTAAATGTGTCAATGCGACGATTCCTGTTTAAACAGGCGTAGCCACTGCAGAACAAGTCCTGTTATTACAATCTGATGTGAGCAGGAGTGCTTTTCCATGGCGAGAGATGAGATCAATGCGTTTTTGGGGGCCGGAACCAATTATCACGGTAAGTTGCACTTTCAAGGCGCAGTGCGCATAGATGGCAACTTCAAGGGTGAGGTGGTGTCCGAAGGAACGCTGGTCATAGGCCAGGAGGCAACTGTGGAAGGCCAGATCAAAGTAGGTCAGCTCGTCCTTTCCGGGAGCATCAAGGGCGAAGTCGAGGCAAAGAACAAGGTAGTCCTGCACAAGACTGCCAATTTGCATGGGAATATCAGGACGCCCGTCCTGGTAGTCGAAGAAGGTGCAGTTCTCCAAGGCCAACTCAACATGGGTAGCACGGGTACTGTTTCCACGGAAAAGCCGGAAGAGGATTCCTAAGAGTCGCAGATTGGTCACGGGACCCATAAATTCAAGCGGTGCAGAGGCAAAAAGCCTTTGACACAGTCTTTGAAATTGGGTACTTCCCAGTGACTTTGCGCTAAAATTCACAACCTCATCGGGGGCATACGGTATGGTTATACCTGATTCAACAATTCTAATCCAAGGTGTCAACTTCTTGGTTATGATCTTCTTGCTGAATAAGATTCTCATCGATCCTATTCGCCAGATCATCAGTAAACGCAAGGGGTTGATGGATGGACAGCTGGAAAAAATCGAAGGCTTCAACGCAAGCGCCGAACAAAAAGTGGTCGACTATGAGGCCGCTCTGACCAGCGCGCGCAAGGAAGCCGGAGCAATCCGCAACGCTGCCAAGGATGCAGGCACTGCTGAAGAGCAGGCGCTGCTGGCCGAAGCAGGCAAAGAGGCTTCCAGCACCATTCAGGCCGCACGTACCGAGATTAAGTCTCAGGTCAAAGGCGCCATGGACCAGCTGACTAAGGATGTGGACAAATTCGCTGAGCAGGCTACAGGCAAGATCCTGGGTCAGGCTTAGAGAGAGGAGGGTTTCATCTTGAAACGGTTTAATGTGTTTTTTGCGGTACTCATCGCCGCACTGGCTGTCTCCTCTGTAGCATTTGCTAACACGGCAGAAGGCACCCACGAACTTTTCACGGCAGAGAAGCTGAAAGACTATGCTTTCCGCTTAGGCAACTTCGCTATCTTCCTCGGTGTCCTGTACTGGGCGGCCGGATCCAAGATCAAAGCATTTTTCGTTGGCCGTCGTGATGGCATCAAGCAGGAGCTTGATGATCTGCAGGCCCGCCAGGCAGAAGCTGAGAAGAAGCTCAAGGAAGTGGAATCCAGCATCGCCAACATGGCTGCCGAAAAAGCTCAGATACTTGAAGACGCCAAAGCGCAGGGCGAAGTCCTGAAAGCCGCGCTCATCGAGAAAGGCAAGAGAGATGCCGCCGCGCTGACTGAACAGGCAAAGCGCACCGCTTCCAACGAAGCCGCAGCAGCCATCGCAACCATCCGCGGCGAAATGGCCGACATGGTTATTGAGGCAGCCGAGAAGATCGTTGCCGAGAAGCTGAGCGCCGAAGACCACGACAAACTCGTGGATGACTATTTAACGAAGGTGGTGCTCAATTGATTGGTAACGTAGTTTCCCGCCGTTACGCTAAAGCTCTGTTTGCCGTTGGCGCTGCCAAGGGCGAAGCAGAACAGGCGAAATACGGTGAGCAGCTGGTCGCCATCGGTGCATCCATTGAAGATGCACCCGAGGCCGCCGCGTTCTTCAAAAATCCGGCATTCAATGTCGATGAGAAGAAAGCGGTCCTGAATCAGCTGATCGATAAAGTTTCGGTAGACCCGATGGTCAAGAACTTCTGTGGATTGCTGGCTGACAAAAGCCGCATCGAGATGCTCCCTGCCATCGCTTCTGACTATAAGGCAATGATTGACGCTGTCTCCGGTGTCATCGCTGGTGAGCTCATCACGGTGAGCGAACTCAACGAGGAAAGAAAATCCGCAATCCAAGCCAATCTCGAAAAGCAGGCCGGCAAAAAGCTGGAACTGTCTTTCGCTACCGACAAGGAAATCCTTGGCGGTATTGTCCTCAAGGTGGGGGACAAGGTTATGGATGCCAGCCTCAAGGCTCAGCTGCAGATTTTGAAAGAAAATATTAAAAGGGGTGAGTAGGGCAATGCAGATCAAAGCAGAAGAAATCAGCAAAATCATTCAGGACCAGATTCAGAATTATGAGTCTCGTGTTGAAATGAGCGAGACCGGTACCGTCCTCTACGTTGGTGACGGTATTGCTCGTGTTCACGGCGTTGAGAACGTCATGGCCATGGAGCTGCTGGAATTCCCCGGCGGCCTGATGGGCATGGTGCTCAACCTGGAAGAAGATAACGTTGGTGTCGCCCTTCTGGGTTCTGATACCGGTGTTAAAGAAGGTGACCCGGTCAAGCGTACCGGCAACATTTACTCCGTCCCGGTTGGCGACGGCGTCATGGGCCGCGTTGTTGACCCCCTCGGTCAGCCTATCGACGGTCTGGGCCCCATCGAATCCACTGAGACCCGTCCGGTCGAAATGAAGGCCCCCGGTATCATCGCTCGTAAGTCCGTTCACGAGCCCTGCTACACCGGCCTCAAGGCTGTTGACGCCATGACTCCTGTTGGCCGCGGCCAGCGCGAGCTCGTCATTGGTGACCGCCAGACCGGTAAGACCGCTGTCTGCGTCGACGCCATCCTGGCTCAGAAGACCACCGATGTGCACTGCTTCTACGTAGCTATCGGTCAGAAGAAAGCTTCTGTCGCTCTGGTTGCCGACATTCTCCGTCAGCACGGCGCAATGGAATACACCACCATCGTTTCCGCAACCGCATCCGAGCCTGCACCGCTGCAGTTCATTGCTGCATACACCGGCGCAACCATGGCTGAATACTACCGCGATAACGGCAAGCACGCCCTTATCTGCTACGATGACCTTTCCAAGCAGGCTACTGCTTATCGTGAAATGTCCCTCCTGCTTCGTCGTCCTCCGGGCCGTGAAGCTTTCCCTGGTGACGTTTTCTACCTTCACTCCAGACTGCTCGAACGTTCCTGCAAGGTTAACGATGGCCTCGGTGCCGGTTCTCTGACCGCCCTGCCCGTTATCGAAACCCAGGCCGGTGACGTCTCCGCATTTATTCCGACCAACGTTATCTCCATTACTGACGGTCAGATCTACCTGGAGCCCAACCTGTTCCTGTCCGGCGTTCGCCCGGCCATCAACGTCGGTCTCTCCGTCTCCCGAGTCGGTGGTTCCGCACAGATCAAGGCCATGAAGCAGGTTGCCGGTACTCTGCGTCTCGACCTCGCTACCTACCGCGAGCTCGCCGCATTCGCATCCTTCGGTTCCGACCTCGACGCCGCTACCCAGCAGAAGCTGGCTCGTGGAGCACGTATGGTTGAAGTCCTGAAGCAGGGCCAGTACAAGCCTCAGACCGTTCAGCAGCAGGTTTCCATCCTGTTCGCCGCTACTCGCGGTTTCCTGGATGACGTTCCTGTTGAAGCAGTCCAGAAGTTCGAGGCTGAGTTCCACGAATTCATGGCTAACACCAAATCCGCTGTCCTCAACTCCATCGTTGAGAAGCAGAAGATTGACGACGCTGTCGAAGCTGACCTCAAGGCCGCTATCGAAGAGTTCAAGAAAGGCTTCAGCGCTTAATTAAGGGGTAACGAATGGCATCGTTAAGAGACGTCCAAAATCAGATTGTTGGCGTCAAGAAAACCAAGCAGATCACCAAGGCCATGAATATGGTGGCCTCGGCAAAACTGCGGAACGCGCAGGACCGTATCGAACGGTTCCGCCCGTATGCCGACAAGTTTTATGAGATGCTCGGAGACTTGGCAGCCGGCGCTGACGAATCGGTACATCCGCTGCTGGAAGTCCGGGACGAAGTAAAGACCGTGGGTATCATGGTCACCACTTCAGATCGCGGCCTCTGTGGCGCATTTAATATCAATATTATCAATATGGCCCTGAAACTGGCCAAAAAGAAGGCTTCTGAAGGCAAGACTGTCAAGATGTACTGCATCGGCAAGAGAGCCTACGATACCTTTAAGAAGACTGAATACGAAATGGTGCGTGCCGAAACCGAAGCCATGGGAAGTTTCGATTTTACCCTCGCGGCAAGCGTCGGTAACGAGCTCATCGATGGCTACATTTCCGGAGCGCTAGACGAAGTTCATGTCGTATTTGGTGAATTCGTTTCCATGGCCAAACAGCCGGCTAAGGATCTCATGGTTCTGCCCATGGCAGCCCAGGAAGAAGAGACCGAAGCAGCTGAAGGTGGCGCAGGAGACTACATATACGAACCGTCAGTTGAAGGCCTTCTGGCCGAGCTGCTGCCTCGGTTCATCAAGGTCCAGGTCTATCGTGGCCTGCTCGACACATCTTGTTCCGAGCATGCTGCACGTATGGCTGCCATGGACAACGCCACCAAGGCGTGTGACGAACTGACGGATTCCCTGACCTTGCTCTTCAACAAGACAAGGCAGGCCGCCATTACTGGCGATCTTATGGACATTGTCGGCGGCGTGGAAGCGCTGAAAGGATAAAAGGGGGCTATGAAAATGGCTAATACTGGTAAAATCGTTCAGGTAATTGGCGCCGTTGTCGACGTCGAATTTGCCGAAGGGAATCTTCCCAACATTCTGTCTGCGATGGAGATTAAAAATCCCAACAACGTTGACGCTCCGCTGCTCGTCTGCGAAGTCGCTCAGCACCTGGGTAACAACGTTGTTCGCACCATCGCCATGGACGCCACCGAAGGTCTCGTCCGCGGCATGGAAGCAGTCGATCTCGGTCAGCCCATCTCCGTTCCTGTTGGTTCCGGCTCTCTGGGCCGCATCATGAACGTTGTTGGTGAGCCCTCCGATGAAATGGGACCGATTCCTTGTGAAAAGCGTCTCCCCATTCACCGTGAAGCTCCTGCTTTCACCGATCAGTCCACCAAGGTTGAACTGCTCGAAACCGGCATCAAGGTCGTTGACCTGCTCATCCCGTTCCCGAAAGGCGGCAAGATGGGCCTCTTCGGCGGCGCCGGCGTTGGCAAGACCGTTATTCTGATGGAAATGATCAACAACATCGCCAAGCAGCACGGTGGTATCTCCGTCTTCGCTGGTGTTGGTGAGCGTACCCGTGAAGGTAACGACCTCTACTACGAAATGAAAGAAGCCGGCGTTCTCGAGAAAGCCGCCTTGGTTTACGGCCAGATGAACGAGCCTCCGGGAGCCCGCGCTCGTGTTGCTCTGACCGCACTGACCTGCGCTGAGTACTTCCGTGACGAAGAAGGCCAGGACGTGCTCCTCTTCGTTGATAACATCTTCCGCTTCACCCAGGCTGGCGCAGAGGTCTCCGCACTTCTCGGCCGCATGCCTTCCGCAGTTGGTTACCAGCCGACTCTGGGTACTGACCTCGGTGGTCTGCAGGAACGTATTACCTCCACCAACAAGGGTTCCATTACCTCTGTTCAGGCTGTTTACGTCCCTGCTGATGACTTGACTGACCCCGCACCGGCAACGACCTTTGCTCACCTTGACGGTACTCTGGTTCTGTCTCGCGCCATCTCCGAGCTCGGTATCTACCCTGCTGTTGACCCGCTTGACTCCACCTCTCGTATCCTCTCCCCCGATGTCATCGGTGAAGAGCACTACGCTACCGCTCGTGAAGTCCAGTCCGTACTGCAGAAGTACAAAGACCTTCAGGACATCATCGCCATCCTCGGTATGGATGAGCTGTCCGACGAAGACAAGAGCACTGTTGCTCGCGCACGTCGCGTCCAGCGTTTCCTGTCCCAGCCGTTCCACGTTGCTGAGGTCTTCACTGGTGTGTCTGGTAAGTACGTTAAGACTGAAGACACTGTTCAGGCCTTCCGCGACATTCTCGACGGCAAGTACGACGACCTGCCTGAGCAGGCCTTCTACATGTGCGGCGGTATCGAGGAAGCCATCGAAAAAGCCAAGCAGTAAGCGAGGTAATTCATGGCAACATTGAAGCTTGAGATAGTCACTCCCGATCGGAAAGTACTTTCCGAGGACGTGGAATACGTTGGCGCACCCGGTATCATGGGTGAATTCGGTATCCTGCCGAGCCACGTTCCCTTCCTGTCCGCTCTGGGAATTGGCAATCTTCATTATAATCAAAATGGCAAGACGCACTATGTGTTCGTGTCCGGTGGATTCGCCGAAGTCAGCAACAATCAGGTAACCATCCTGGCTGAAGTCGCTGAAATGGCCACTGAGATCGATCACGACCGCGCCTCCAAGGCAAAGGAGCGTGCCGAACAGCGCGCTGCCACAGCCAAGGAAAAGATCGAAGCTGCCCGGAACCAGGCTGCATTGAAGCGAGCTGTCTCGCGTATCAACTGCAAGTCCTCCGGAAAGACCGCAGGAACCTGCTAGTCGATTCTGATCCTCACCCTACAAATAAAAGGGCAGGCTCATATGAGCCTGCCCTTTTTACGTTGAGTCGAAAGAACCAACCGGGGACATGCGTACAGGGACGCCGTATGATGTGAGTAAGTACCCCGCAGGATAGCTGCAAGGCGGTGCGTTCAATGAGCGCGTTGGGAAGAGGGGAACCTTGTTACAGGCCGAGCTTGCTGCGCAAGACCCGCCAGACACTGTCCGGCGTGAGTTCCTTCATGCATTTGAAATGCTCTTTCGGGCATTTCTTCGGACCATGCAGGCCACAGGGACGGCATTCCAGATCGATTTGCATGACCGTGGAGTTCTCACCGCGGGGAAAGAACCCGAGTTTTTCCACTGTGGGACCAAAGAGCGCCACCAACGGCGTATCCTGTGTCCAGGCAAGATGCATGGGACCGGAATCATTGGTGAGATAGGCGTCAAGTTTGCCGAGATAAGCTGCCAGCGCAGGCAGATTCAGTTTGCCCGCCAGATTTGTCACATGTGACGGGTCAGCATTGGCCCCCTGCTCCACCTTGCGCGCGACTTCCTGTTCATCAGGACCCGCAAAGATGAGGACATGTGCTCCATTCTCCGAGGCAGTTCGCACGATCTCACTGTAATATTCCACAGGCCAACACTTGGTCGGCCAGGTCGACCCTGGGTGCAACCCCAAAACAGGTCGATCAAAGGCTGATTCGGCCCAGAATGTCTCCGCCTGCACCTGGGCTTCCGCAGCCACAACCAGCGCTGCCTTGGGAGCCGGACCAGTGATGCCCAGCGGTGTCAGCAGCTGCATGAGCCGCTCGATCTCGGCCAGTTCGGTAAAGCGGCGATCAGCGGTTTCGGTGTAGGCGAACCGGTTATACCACGGCGCGGAATAGCCTATACGCCGCTGTATCCCAGTGGCCCTGCTGATCAACGCCGTGCGTAGACTGGTATGGGTGGAAATCCACAAGTCAAAGCCCTGCTGGCCGATCTCCCTGCCAAAGCGTATAGCGGCGCTGAGGGATTTTTGCTTTCCACGCTTGGCAAAGGGATGCACCTGCGCAATCTCAGGCTGGCCTTCGAAAATGGATTCAACACCGCTTCGGACAAAAAAATGTATTTCAGCGTCGGGGTAACGATCCTTCACAGCACGTACGAGCGGCAGGGTCAGGACGGCATCCCCCAAAAACGCGGTTTGCCAGATGGCAATTTTAGTATATTCCTGCATTGAGGTCAGGTGTATCCTGTCTGGGATTTTCAGGCAACAGCTTGATCTGAAGGCCGGTTGTCAGTACCCTGCACCCATCAAATAGGAGACAATTCATGAAATATATCATGTTCGAAGACTTTTCCGGCGCTGATGTGCCCATCATATTCCCCAATCGCATCAATTTCGGCGAGATGCGTGAACAGATGCCCTACACCAAGGCAGTTTCTGCCGGATACATTTCCTACGGTCCCGACGGCTTCCGCTGTCACGGACAGTCCAAAGGGTTGGCGCTCGCCGCCCGGAAAGAGGATGCCGCCATCATCCGCGACAAGTTTGAAGACGTCGAGAGTTAACCTCAGGAGTGCAGGGAACCAGGTGTAAGTTCCCTGAACACTCCTCAAATGCATATCTTTGGCGGTATCTCGCCAATATTCTGTTTCCCCTATGCCGATTCCCCGCAGACAAGCCGGGCACCCATTTCTCGTGCACGCTGACAGTCACTAGCGAAAAATGCCTCCCTGTACCGGGCCTTTTCATTCTTCTCGTAGGCTGCCTCGAATTTATCGTAATCAGTATACTGCGTCGTATTGTTCGCAATGACCAACTCACAGGAGCCGAAGATTCTGGCCAGGTAATTCCGCGTCCGTTCGAAAACGCTCTCGTATCCCAACACGGTTTGCTGTTCCTCTGTCACATTCATCGTATACATCAACCCTGTGGGCATATGGCGAGGGAAATGGGAATTATTGTAATCCTTGTAGTTCAGATAGGGGAACTGCAACCGTTCAAGAAAGGCTCGCGTGGTCGCTGTTTCACTACCGAAATACACTGGAGTGCCCAGGATGATCGCGTGGGCTTCACGCACCTTTTCAAGAATAGGTTGCAGATCATCTTTGAACGCACACACCCCGGTTTTTTTTCGATCAAGCCGCTTACATGCAAAACAACTCGAACATCCCTTGAAATCGAGTTGATAAAGGTTGATCAGCTCGGTTTCAGCCCCTGACTCACGCGCTCCCTCAAGAGCATGCTCAAGCATGGTCACGGTATTCCAATTCTTCCTCCGCGCACTGCCGTTGAATGCCAATACGTTCATGGTGACTCCTTCATGCACCACAAAGTATGACATGGCGCATTGAATGTTTTACACTTCGAAACACATCGAATATACATGGTAAAAAAAACCTATCCGTTCAATAAATGACTGAGTTTCTGTGCGGCCTCCCGGTCAACCCAGAAAAGGACGTTCCTGGCCTCACGTTTCGTGTGGACCAAACCCGCCTCGCGCAATTCTTTGAAGTGATGCGAAACCGTGGACGGAGCCAACCCGAGACGTTCGGCAAAACTGCTTTGGCAGTTCTGGAATTCCTCGGAAGACTTCGACAACGTACTGGTTACACAGCCTGCCAACTCGCGATATATCCGCAAACGGTGTGGATTGGACAACGCCTTGAACATCCGCGCCATCTGTTCGAGTTCTTCATCAGGAACGGGCGGGCATTGATTATTCGTTTCGGACTTCGACATGTTTCGAACATTATGGAAAACCGCAGCCACTGTCAACAGTGTTTCGGCATCGGATTCATGCAAACCAGTCCGGAACGAACCTGCCGCCGCACCGGAGTTCTTCTTCCAGACGGTGATAGTCCGGCTCGTAGCAGGCCACGCAGTCCCAGTATGCCTGTGAATGATTGAGATGGCGCGTATGACAGAGTTCGTGCAGAAGCAGGTGGTTCACCAATTCCGGAGGAAGGAACAGGAGCTTGGCGTTGACGCTTATGGTCCCGCGGGCGGAGCAGCTGCCCCAGCGGGTTTTCTGTCGTCGAACACGCAAGGCCGTGTATTCGAGACCGGTCCGCCGGCTCATGGCGATAAGCATGGGCAGCACTATTTCGCGTGCTTTTTTCACCGTGTATCGTTGCAGGGCCTCAAAGATGGCGGGTCGATCCTCCACCGGTCCCTTGACCTGAAGTCGAGCCACGTTCTCCATCACGCTGACCTTGACCGGGCGATCCAGATAATCGACCTGATATATCCGGTCCATGGCCTTGAAATCCAGGATATTGGGCAGATCAGGTATCGAACCTGACAAGTCCATCCCATCAGCCAGCAGCCGATCACGGGTCCGCTCTATCCATGGTCGTTTCTCATCCAGGATTCCAGCGACCAAATGCTTGCCAAAACCTTTGGGAGTAACTACTTCCAATCCCTTGCCGGGTATCAGCTTGACCAACACCCGCTTGGCGCGTGGATGTGTCTTGATGCTCAACGGAAGACCGGCGTACGTCTTCACCCGACCAGATCCTCTTCGGAGCGAACAGTGATGCCGTGCTCCTTGAGCAATGCGGCAAACACCCCGTCACCCTGAATGCAGGTGGAGGTAAAGGACCCGTCATAGATGATTCCGCACCCGCAGGAGGGAGACCGGGTCTTGAGAATCGCCTCGGTGCAGCCTGCGAGCTTGGCCAGCCGCAAGCCCTCTTCGGCGCCGCGCCGAAACGCGGCGGTCTGGTCCACGCCGTCACTGTCGACGACACGACCATCTTTGATTTCACAGGGTTTTCGGGGAGTGGACAGGCCACCCATTGCCTCGGGACAAAAAGGGATCGCGCGTCCCTGTCTGACCAGTTCGACCGCAGGGCCAAAGGATACAACCTCGCCGCTATAGCGACAGAACATGCCAATCAGACAGGCAGAGACAATACAGGGAGAGTGCTTCATGACGATAAGTCTACCCTTGATTTTTCCTGATTCAAAGCCCTATTGTCTGCCAACCGCACAAAGGAACCTCTATGACAGACCAATATAAGAAACGGGGGATGTATATATTCCTCCTTCTGCTTGCTATCGGCAGCGGTGCAGCCTTCCAGGGATGGCGCACGCTGCTCAACAACTTTGCCGTGGATGTCGGCGGCCTGGATGGTCTGGGTATCGGCATCATCCAATCCGTGCGTGAAGTCCCCGGCTTCCTGGCCCTGCTGGCCATCTACCTCATTCTTTTCATCCGGGAGCACCGACTGGCTGCACTGAGCGTGGCCATCATGGGGCTGGGCGTGGTCCTGACCGGCCTGCTGCCTTCCCTTTCGGGCCTGATCCTGACAACCCTGCTCATGAGTTTCGGCTTCCACTATTTCGAGACCATGAACCAGTCGCTGACCCTCCAATACTTCAGCCATACGGAAGCCCCGCTGGTCATGGGGCGTCTACGGAGCGTCGGTGCCTTGACGAACATCGTTGTGGGCGGCGCCATCTATGTCATGGCCCGCTACTTCGAATACTCCCAGATGTTCGCCATCCTCGGTACTGTCGCCGTGGCCGCAGGGTTCTGGGGACTGACCCGTGATCCGTCGCAGAGCGACCTTCCGCCGCAGCGCAAGAAGATGACCTTCAAAATGAAGTACTGGCTGTACTATGCCCTGACGTTCATGGGAGGAGCGCGACGGCAGATTTTCGTGGCCTTTGCCGTGTTCCTGCTGGTGAAGAAATTCGGCTTCACCATCCAGCACATCACCATACTCTTTGTGCTCAACAACGTGCTCAACTATTTCGCCAACCCTTTGATCGGCAAGGCCGTGAACCGGTTCGGCGAACGGGCCGTGTTGACCATTGAATACAGCTCCCTGATCCTGGTTTTCCTTGGCTACGCCTACACCGAGAGTGCCTGGCTTGCAGCGTCGCTCTATGTGCTGGACAATATCCTTTTCAACTTCTCCATGGGAATCAAGACCTTCTACCAAAAGATCGCCGATCCTCAGGACATCGCATCCGGCATGGCTGTCGGATTCACCATCAATCATGTGGCCGCTGTATTCATTCCGGCAATGGGAGGACTGGTCTGGATATCCAACTACCGATCGGTTTTTCTGGCTGCGGTAGCCATGTCATTGATATCATTACTATTGGCTCAGATTATCCCTGCACAGTTACGCAGAAAGTCAATCAACCCATTGACTTAACGTAGTATCTTGGTACTTTTGGTTATCAAAGACACATATTAATCTGCATACACGTATTCCAGTGGACTAAAGAAATGAAAGGTATGGGATTGGGACTTCCAAAAGTTTTTCTGCAAACCGGTGACTGTTACATCGGTGTCCAACCGACGTTGGTCACAACGGTATTGGGCTCTTGTCTGGCAGTGACCATACACGCACCCAAGGTCGGCATCGGGACCATCTGCCACGCTTTCCTGCCTGACAGCATGGAATCCACTCCACTCAAGGGACGAGAGCCGCAGATTTGCCGATATGTGGACACAGCCTTACAGAACATGCTTGAAACCATGGATAAAATCGGCGTCCCGCGTCGGGAATTGGTCGTCAAGATGTTTGGTGGCGGCTCCGGCGTTGCTGTACAGAATATCAAAAGCTCCAGCACCTTCAATATCGGCAAGCGCAATATAGATATGGCGCGCAAGCTCCTCAACTTCGTCAGACTCCCCATTCAGGTGGAGGATGTCGGTGGTTCTCGAGGCCGCAAGCTCATGTTCAATACCCAGACCGGCGAAGTCTGGGTCAAGAAGCTGCGCAAGCACTTCGAGGAAATGGAGGGCATGGGCGCGCCTGGATCAAAATACTAGGAGACACCATGAAGCCCCCAGTACACCGGATCACAATGCACCTTTCTCGACTCTGTCTTCCTCTGCTGCTGGCTCTGTGCCTGCTCCAGCCTGCCATGGCCGGAGAAACACTGTTTCAATACTCCACCATCGACGCCCTGCTGGCCGGATTCTATGACGGAGACCTGACCATGCAGGCCCTCAAGCGACAGGGCGACTTCGGCCTTGGCACGTTGAACGGCATTGACGGCGAGCTGGTGGTGCTCGACGGCACGGCCTACCACATCGCAGCCGGAGGCACCGCCTCCATCCCGGACGATCAGACCCGCGTGCCCTTTGCCACGGTCTCCTTTTTCACCCCTGAAACCTCGCTCGACCTGCCCGCCGTCAGCTCCTTGAAGGCGCTGAATGCCGCTGTCCTGAAAAGCCTGCCGTCACAAAACGTCTTCTACGCCCTTCGCATCGACACCACATTCTCGCAGGTCGAGGCTCGGGCCATTCCCAAACAGCAGCCGCCCTATGCCCCGCTCCATGTGGTGGTCAAAGAGCAGGTGGTTGTGCCGTTTACCGGGCCGGGCACACTGGTGGGATATTACTCGCCCCCCTTTGTCAAAGGTGTTAATGTTCCCGGCTTTCACTGGCATTTCCTGACCCGGGACCGCTCCGGAGGCGGACACGTTCTGGATTGCGCCTTTGGCCCGGCCACTGCGCACCTGGACGCCCTCCGCTCTTTGACTGTCTCCCTGCCGGACTCTCGCGAATTCGACACACTGGACCTGTCAAAAGACAAGGGCAGGGAACTTGAAGCAGTGGAAAAAGGTCACCCCCAAAAGCAGTAGAACAACTCAAGGACCACTCATGCGTATCCTCATGCTCGCCATAAACGACCCTGCCGGAACAGCCATCCAGTTCTGCAAGGCTCTCAACACCTACACGGAACACTCGGCCCGCCTGGTCACTCTGGAAACCCGGTACACCCATGCCTGGGAAAAAGATCTCCACATCCCTGATCTGGGCCCTGACGGCATGGAGGAAGTCCGCATACTCATGCAGGAGGCGGACATCTTCCATTTTCATATGACCTGCGACGAGCACCAGTCCTTTGGCGGCCTTGTCCCGGCAGACTTTCTCAAGGGCAAGGGGATTGTCCACCACCATCACGGCCATCACGATTTCCGGTCCAACCCCAGCGCGTTCAGCGACAAATACAGGAAACTGGGCCGCACCAACCTGCTGGTCTCCACCCCTGATCTGCTGAAACTGCTGCCCGAAGCAAGATGGCAGCCGAACCTGGTGCCCATCAACGAGCCGCTGTTCACCCCCCTGTGGGGGCGCTATGACGATACAGGACAGCTCAAGGTCTGCCACTCCCCCACCAGAAAGGACCTCAAGAACACCGATGACTTTCTGGCCGCCGTCAAGGAAGTCAACAAACGCAAAACCTACCTCTCCGTGGACCTCATCGACGATGTACCCAACCATGAATGCCTGGCCCGCAAACGACGCTGCCATGTCCTGTTTGATCACATGCAGGGATACTATGGTGTCTCCAGCCTGGAAGGCCTGTCGCAGGGTGTGGCCGTCATCACCGGGCTGGACGAATGGAACATGGCCAGGGTCAGTGAATTCGCCGGGACAGACGATCTCCCGTGGCTCCTGGCCTATGACAGGGACGAACTGACCGCGCTCCTGAATGCGCTCGCCCTGGATCACGCACGCTGTCAGGCGGCAGGGGACAAAGGGCGCGCGTTCATGGAGAATCACTGGTCGGACAAGCGGATCGTCGAGCACCTTGCCGAAGTCTATGAGGCAATTTGATTTTACATCCGACTTTCCATTTCAGGCCGATTCCAGTATATCCCTTTCAGATTTCATCAAGCGAGGTCAATGGATGTCGAAATCATTCCGGCAATGGATAGTATATACCGCTCTCTGCCTGACAGCGGGAATTCTGCTCACCGTTCTGTGCGCCGTCTCTGCTCCGGCCCAGGAGCAGCCAGGTCATGAGGTGCGCATGCCTGTGGACTTCACAGTGCTGCCCAAGGTCCTGCCCGATGGATCGGAAGCCCTCATGAGTGAAGACACGACAGCGGCCACTGCGGACCAGACCAACACCACTGCCGCGCCGGAACAGGACGGACAGGAAGACAGGCAGGCTGAAACTCCCCCCGCCGACAGCGCCGCTCCCGCACCCGAGGCGGACACGACACCCGCTCTTGTCGAGATCAAGGAATCCACACCCGGAACCATCAGCACGACCTCCACGTCCGAGGACCCGGACACCTTTGTCCTCACCCTCAAGGCCACTGCCCCGGTCGCTGACATGGCCTATATGAATCTAAGCGATCCCAAACGGCTGGCCGTCGACCTGCTCGGCATCTGGACGTTCAAGGGCGACAACGTGATCCGCACCAATGGCGTGGTCAAACATGTGGTGGTTGGCGAACATGCCGACAAGCTGCGCCTGGTCATCTATTTCAACACCTCGCCCAAGGGAAAGTTGCAGCCGGTCTTTACCCAAAAAGGCGACAACGTAACGATCTCAGTGCCGCTCCGATAACATCTCTGTCACGCAACTGTAACTTTCAGGTCATTGTGACGTAACTCCCCGAGGGTACTGTTGTTGCTTCGCATAGTTTGTGCGACACATCTTTTCTTTACGGAGACAATACGGCATGACAACCGCCATCAAAGTAGCTTCCACACATCTTGATTTCCACTACGGAGACTTCAAGGCGCTGGAAGATATCAGCATCGACTTTGAAAGCAACAAGGTGACCGCCCTCATCGGCCCGTCCGGTTGTGGAAAGTCCACCTACCTTCGATGCATCAACAGAATGAACGACCTCATCCCCGGTACCCGCGTGGATGGAGACCTGGTCCTGGACGGCGAAGACATCTATGCTTCCGGCATTGACGTCGTTTCCCTGCGCCGCCGCATCGGCATGGTGTTTCAGAAACCCAACCCCTTCCCCAAGACCCTCTTTGAAAACGTCGCCTACGGGTTGCGCGTCAACGGAGTGAAGGACAAACAGTTTCTGGAGCAGAAAGTCGAAGAATCCCTCATGGGCGCCGCCCTGTGGGATGAAGTCAAAGACCGTCTTCACACCTCCGCGCTCGGTCTTTCAGGCGGTCAGCAGCAGCGTCTGTGCATCGCCCGCGCCCTGGCTGTAGAACCTGAAGTGTTGCTCATGGACGAGCCTGCATCCGCGCTCGATCCCATCGCAACCCAGAAGATCGAAGACCTCATTCACGAACTGAAAAAAGAGTTCACCATCATTATCGTGACCCACTCCATGCAGCAGGCAGCCCGTGTCTCGGACCGCACCGCCTTTTTCTACATGGGCAAGCTCGTCGAGGTAGACGATACCAAGGCCATGTTCACCAACCCGGCGAACAAGCAGACTGAAGATTACATTACTGGCCGTTTCGGCTAAGCTGGTTCTCCTGGAGGGGATACGTATATGGAACAGAGAGCACATTTTTCAAAAAAACTTGAGGACCTCAAAGTAATGGCCCTGCGTATGGCCGCACTCAGTGAGTCCGCCGTGCACAAGGCTGTCAAAGCATACCTTGAGAACGACTCCGACCTGGCTGAATCCGTCATTGTCGGCGATGATGTCATTAACGAAATGGAAGACGAAATAGATAATTTCAGTCTGGAACTTCTCGCCCTTGACCAGCCCATGGCAGTTGACCTGCGTACCATCATCGGTGCCCAGCGGATTACCGTGAACCTGGAACGACTGGGCGACGAAGCCGTGAACCTGGCCCACAGAGCCATGTTCCTGTCCACTCGTCCGCCCATGCCCAACAACCCCAAGATGGAAGAACTGGCTACCATCTGCAAGACCATGCTGTCCGACGCCCTGAAGTCCTATGTTGACGACGATGTCAACCTGGCTGCTCAGGTCTGCCGCATGGACGACCGCGCAGACGATCTCAACATCGCCATCCTGCGCCAGATGGTCAGCGAAATGGTCACTGAATCACGCATCGTCGAACGGGGAGTGCACTCCATCATCGGCGCACGCCATCTGGAGCGCATCGGCGACCTGGCAACCAACGTGGCCGAATCCGTGGTCTTCATCGTGGAAGGCACCTCGATGAAACATAACTGCAAGGGATAGCATCCCTTTCCAGTCACCGCAGAACAACACAGGGCGCATCGGATCTCCGATGCGCCCTTTTCTTTGCCTGAATGGCTGGTCGCCTAAAGTCGGGAAATTTCTGAGGTCAGCCGCTCTGTTTCTCTTTTGAGCACCCGGATGTACTGCATGCACTCAGCTGGGTCATTGTTTCTGGCGGCTTGTTCAAGGGCAACAAAGGCAACGTGCACGGCAGGGGCGCCGATGGAGGCGGTGACACTCTTCAGCGTGTGGCTGTGAAGGGCTATATCGGACAGGTTGCCGGACAACATGGCCGTACCGATAAGTCCCAGCCGCAAACCAATCTCTTCCATGGCTCCCGGAATGAAAAGCATGACCTCCTCGACACTCATGTCAAGGTAGTCACACACACGATTCAGGTCGAGCACAGGGGTGCTGCCGGGGGAATCCAAACAGAAATCAAACATCCTACGCCTCCAAATTGGGCGCAACGTACACTATAATACAGAATGATGAAAGTCCTTAAATCCTATTCATGAAAACGGTCATATCACGGCCTCGGTGCAGGTGTTTTCCTCGTACCACTGGACGTATGTTTTGCCCCACATGCCCAGCGTGGCAATGACCGGCAACACTGTCTGCCCTAACGAAGTCAGGGAATACTCCACCTTGGGCGGCACCTGGGCGTATACCTCTCGATGCACCACGCCGTCTGTCTCCAGCTCCCGCAGTTGCTGTGTCAGCATTTTCTGCGTGATATTGGGGATGGCGCGTTTCACCTCGCTGAATCGCAAGGTGCCCTGTTCGCCTAGCCGGTGAATGATGATAGGCTTCCATTTACCGCCCAGGACCTGCAACGTCAGTTCTACAGTGCAGTAGTATTTCTTTTCACCGAGACATTTGAGAGAACATGGAGTTGGCATATCTGCTCCGTTTATAGTGTCGCCAAAAGCCCGACTGATGTACGGTCTGTTCGGGCATTCCGCATAGTATCCTTTTGGTAACTATAGTACTTATTAGTGCATACTTGACCTTCTTATACCAATAGCAGAAAAGAATACGACCGTAAATAACGTGCTCAGGCACAAACAGGAGGACTGTATAATGGAAGTTATGGAAGCGCTACGCACCCGACGCAGTATTCGTAAATATGAAGACAAACCTGTTTCCGATGAGTTGATCCACGAGATATTGGACGCGGCCATGATGGCCCCCAGTGCAGGGAACGCCCAGCCGTGGCGGTTCATCGTAGTCACGGACCGGGCCATTCTGGACTCCATAGCCGACCTGCACCCGTATGTGAGCATGGTCAAACAGGCGCCGCTTGGCATCATCGTGTGTGCGGACCTGAACGAAGAAAAATATCCGGGATACTGGGTTCAGGATTGCTCTGCTGCCATGGAAAACATGTTGCTGGCCATCCACGGCTTGGGATTGGGAGCGGTCTGGACCGGCATCCACCCCATAGAAGACAGGGTTGCGGCCTTCCGCGCCAAGTTCAAACTGCCGGATCACGTCATTCCGTTGGGCTTTGCCCCCATTGGCTGGCCTGCCCAGACAGTCAAATCCGAAAGCCGGTTCAAGCAGGATCGCATTCACTACAATACATTTTAGGAGACTGCCATGAATGTCGTCGGAATAAACGGCTCTGCCCGCCGGGGCGGCAATACTGCGGAGATGATCAAAATAGTCTTTGCCCAGTTGGAAACACACGGCATCGAGACCCGGCTTATTGAGCTTGGCGGCAAGAACGTGCACGGGTGCATCGCCTGCTACAAGTGTTTCAAAAACAAGGATCGCAAATGTGCGGTGGACAACGATTTCATCAATGAGTGCATGAGTGCCATGGACGAAGCAGATGGCATCATCCTGGGGTCGCCCACCTATTTTGCCAACCTGACCCCAGAGACAAAGTGCGTCATCGACCGTTGCGGCATGGTTGCCCGCGCCAATGGCGATATCTTTGTCCGCAAAGTCGGGGCGGCCGTGGTCGCGCATCGACGCGCCGGGGCGATTCAGGCCTTCAACGCCCTGAATGCTTTTTTCCTCATCGAGCAGATGGTGATTCCCGGTTCCAGATACTGGAATATGGCTCAAGGTCGCGACAAGGGCGATGTCCTCAACGACGAGGAAGGCGTCCTGACAATGACAGTGTTGGGGGATAACATGGCGTGGTTGCTAAAAAAATTGAACGACTAACGCAGACACCCAAGGCTCCCCTGGCGGGGGGCCTTTTTTTTGTTGAAGAGCTGGGAGGCTGCCTACGGCAGCGATGCAGAATGAAGAACGCTTTTTTTGCGTGCTTGGTCCTTGATGGTTTGCGCGCTGCGCGGTGAAAGTTCAAACGAATTTATTCCAAAGGTTTCGCCTTTACGGCGACCTGCTTTTTGCGAAGCGGCAAAAAGGAGGCAAAAAACGCTTTTTTTGTGTGTGAGCGAGGAAGTGAACCCAAGAGCCTGTAGGCGACTGCACTGCCCGACAGGATGTCTTGATAATCAGACTCGGTCGGGCTACGCTGCGTCGCCCAAGACAGGCTCTAAGGTTCGCTTCCGATTGCTCGTCTTTGTACGTAAGGATTTTCTTGGTGTGGGATGTTTGGATTTGAGGCTGTCGGGAGCCTATTGGGTAGTCTTGCCGAATAGGCTCTGCTCAACTCGTCCTCGCTTAGCCCTGTTTGTAAGGAGTAGAAGCTGACAACGACGGGACGGCGGCTCCGGCTAGGCAATACGACATGCGCTGACTCACCCCGGCAGAATTCGCAGAAGGGATCCCTTTATTACTCCAGCATGGAGCCGTCCCGAGTTGATCAGCTTCTTGCCGTCAAACCGTGGGCGGGCAAGCTCGCGCAAGGAGCTTTTTGCGTCTATTTTTGCTCCTCAAAAAGAGACCGCCGCCCGCGAAGGGCATGGAACAATTTGGGTGCGGTACGCACCCAAGAGTGGATCTCGCTCCAAAGGAGCGTTCCTCTCATTCTGCATCGCTGCCGCAGGCAGCAATCCTTTTCTCTTAAAAGGCCGGCTGCTCGAAGCCCCCACCTAGAAGCCGTATCGGAGGTATTCCTTGTCCAGCCGATTGATCAATTGAATATAGCGGTACGTTCCCTTGATCAACCCCTCCTCCACAAGATGGTATCCCAGATTCCGGCACTTGGGGCAGGCATCAATAGGAATCTCGACGCCGAGGCAGAGCGGCCCCGAGTCCGCGCGGGTCTCGACCTTGAACAATCCACGGCAATCGCTGCACATGGTCACGGTTTCGAGCTGCACCTCATTGATGCCGTCGGTGTCATAATAAATCTGCTTGTGACGCAGGAGTGAATCACCGGAGATCACGCCTTGCTTGCCATCATCCTTGGCATTGAACTTGGGCGGGTTGAAATAGAGATCCGGCAACTGCTCGCACAGTTCGGTTATGTAGGCCGTGGTCTGCGCGTCCTGCCTGATCTTGTCCGGGTTGTAATTCGGCTCCCTGATCTGGGAATAATCCACCCCGGCCATGGCCAGACAGATGCCGAGATTGATGTACGGCAACGCTCCCTGAATGGAGTAGCCGCCTTCGAGCACCGCGATATCGGGCTTGAGCATCTCGTTCATGGTGGCATAGCCACGGGCCGAAAAGTTCATGTTGGTGATGGGGTCCGTGAAATGGTTGTCCTGTCCTGCCGAATTGATGATCAAATCCGGCTTGAAATCATCGAGAATGGGCATGACGATCCGCTCCATGGCCATGAGGAACCCCTCGTCCGAGGTATTGGGCGGCAAGGGGATGTTGAGCGTCCTGCCCATGGCGTTCGGCCCGCCAAGCTCCTGCGGAAAACCAGAGCCGGGATACAGGGTGCGCCCATCCTGATGGATGGAGATGAACAGGGTGTCCGGGTCGTGCCAGTACACGTCCTGGGTTCCGTCACCGTGATGGCAATCGGTATCCACGATGGCGATCTTCTTGCGCCCGTATTTTTCGCGGATATGCTCGATCATCACGGCTTCGATGTTGATGGTGCAGAACCCGCGCGAACCGTGGACCACCTTCATTGCGTGGTGTCCGGGCGGGCGCACCATGGCAAAAGCGCAATCACGCTCCCCTTCCATGACCAAATCAGCGGCCTTCATGGCCCCGCCTGCGGAGATGAGATGCGACCGAGTGGCCACGCTGGACACTTCCGGAAAACAGAAATGCACGCGCTCCACGTCCTCGATGGTCGCCACATCCGGCTTGTATTCGCTGATGCCGTCTATCTCGAAAAGCCCTTCCTCGCGCAGCTGGTCCTGCGTGTACAGGAGCCGCTCCTGCCGCTCCGGATGGGTGGACGAGATGGCCCAGTCAAAGGCCGGGAAAAAGATGATACCGAGTTTGTTGTTTGCCTTGAGCATTGTCCTATCTCCCCACCAGTGTGTTCACAACGCCGGGGCGAACCTGGCATTTGACGCGAATGTTCTTGCCCACCTGCTCCATGTCCTTGACCATGTTGAAACTCTCGGCATGGGTAATCTGGGCGTCCTCGGTCCGGAGGAAAACCCCCATGGAGTCGAGCTGCATGATCAGCTGGTTGACCGCATCCTTTTCCGCGTCCGCCTGATCATAGCTGGAATGGACGTTCTCCCGGTAGGACAACGTGGGGATGAAGAGCACATGCCGCTGCGTGTCGGCGAACAGCTCCAGCTCCCATGTGGTTCGGGTCAGGGCCGCACCGATGGCGTTGGCCACGTCGAAGTTTTCGGGAACCTCGGTTGATATCTGGAACCGCTTGAAGAGATTCATCTTCATGGCCTGAGCCGGGCCGCCCATGAGATAGACCTTTTTGGGGATGACCTTCTTGCCTTCCATGAGTTCATGGATGGTGTACACCGGCTTGGAGTTGATCTCGTCAATAAGCCCGCGCGTGGCCTCATGGATGGCATCCGAGGCATAGGCAACGGCCTTTTCAGCCAGTTTTTCGCCGGACATGGAATGCTCTGCGGCAAAGGCGTCCATGGCGGCTTTCGACGCGGCCACATCATTGACGGTACAATCTCCTATGCAGTTCAGGGCATCGGTGAGCGTCACCCGCTCCCCACCCCGACACACGGACGGGCCGAGCCGGTGCGGTCCCACACGAACCTCGTCGCCCACCACGGAAATGGAGGAGTCGCCGCCAATGCCGATGGAATGGACTTTCAGGGCCGAGACCAGCGTTGGATGGGAACCGATGGTGATGCCGTCCTGCTCGATGAGCGGCGCTCCATCCGCAAAGATGGCGATATCCGTTGTGGTGCCGCCGATATCGAGAATGACCGAGTCATGGAAGATGTCGGTCAGCGCGATAATGCCCATGACCGAAGCGGCCGGACCGGAGAAAATGGATTGTACCGGAAGCGTGCGCGACTGGGCCAGAGGCATGGTCCCGCCATCGGCCTTGAGCATGTTCACCTTGACATGGGACAGCCCCATATCGGCCAGCGCGTTCTCCACGGCAGTGGCGAAATCATTGTAAAGTCGCCAGACCGAGCAGTTGAAATAGGCGGTGGCCATGCGCCTGGGAAAGTTGAGCGCCCCGCCGAGCTGATGCCCCAGGGTCACGAAATCAGCCAAGGGGTCACCGTTCGCATCCTGTTTGCTGGCAATGGTACGCCGGATGAAATTTTCATGACGCGGGTTGCGGGTGGAGAACTTGCCCACCGAGGCAAACACGCGCACGCCGTTTTCCCTACAGGAATCAATGGCCTTGGCAAGCTGCCGGGTAGACAGCGCTCGCACCTCGTTGCCGCGATGGTCAATGGACCCGTCAATGACATGAAAATCCTTGCACGGCATGAAGTTGTGCGGGTCGATCCCCGGTCCTGCCGAAACAATGACGCCGACGTCTTCCGTCTTGCCCTGAACAATGGCGTTGGTGGACAGGGTCGTGGACAGATTCAGCTGGGTCACAGCGTCCTTGTCCACAGTGCCGAGTATGATTGCAAGCGCCTCGGTGATCGAGGTAAGCAGATCATCATGGCGGGTGATGACCTTGCAGGAAGCGGCAACCTCGACACCATCCTCTGTATCAATGGCGACCGCGTCCGTGTGCGTGCCGCCTACGTCTATTCCTAAAAGCATGTGTGCTCCAAACTTTTTTACAAGTGTAGACTGGATTTATCACCGCCTGCGCCAAAGGCGCAACGATTATCGGTCAGTGGTCAAAATGGTCCGGGGAGTGGTCAAGGGTTTGCCATGGCCCCGCATATTCGTGTAGCGTGAGCCGGTCAAAACGAATCAGCCCCCTGCCTGACAGGGGAAGGAGCCATGGATGAGTAAGATATTTGTTGCAGGAGCCGCCGGAAACATCGGTTCGGCCCTGATGAACGTGTTGGCGGAAAAAGATGTCGATGTGGTCGCGGGTGTCCATTCCCAGGACAAGGGCGACGCCCTCGCGGCCACCGGTATTGACGCGCGCGTTTTCGATTTCGCTGACGTCGACTCCATGGTCCAGGCCATGAACGGATGCGACCGCCTGTTCCTGGTGATTCCCCTGCAGGAGCGGCTGACCCGTTTTGGTCGTCTGGCCGTGGACGCCGCCAAGCAGGCAGACATCGAATATATCGTCCGCTCTTCCGGCTATGCCGCTTCATCTGACGCCCATTGGCGACTCGGCCGCGAAAACGGCATGGTGGACCAGTTCATCGAAGACTCCAAGATTCCCTTCACCATCCTGCGCCCCAACACCTTCATGCAGAACTTCATCGGCCCCTACGCAGGGATGATCAAATCCGGCGTCATCGCGCTGCCCGAGGAGGACGCCTCGGTCAGCTACACCGACGTACGCGACATCGCAGACTGTGCGGCCAGGCTGTTGCTGAACAGCGAGGGACACGAAAACAATTTTTACGCACTGACAGGTCCCGAGGGGCTTTCTCTCTCCCAGGTGGCCGGGCAGATAGCGGCGGCAAGCGGTCTTGACGTCACGTACACTCCCATCTCCGAGGAAGCCTTCATCGAGAACCTTCAGGGCGCTGGCCTGCCCCAGTGGAACATCGACATGCTTGTCAGCCTGAGCCGCGTGGTCAAGCTCGGCATGGCGGGCAACGTGACCAAGGCCGTTGAATACCTCACAGGCTCTCCTGCCCGCACCTTTGCCGACTTCGTTGCCGACAACGCCGAAGCCTGGAAATAGCATGACTCCGCTCAAAGGCCAGGATGAACTGCTCAGGATTATCCGCAAGATATCCTTGGGCGACTACACCGAAGACCTGATGGAACTGACCGGCCCGGAGATCGAGCCGGAGATTCAGGAGCTGGCCGAGGCCATGGGCATAATGATGATTAAGATCGAGGCGAGAGAGGCCCGACTTGAGCAACTGCTGCGCAAGATCAAACAGGACTCGATCAATACCATAGGTGCAATCGTGCACGCCCTCGGCGCACGCGACGCCTACTCTGAAGGGCACGGCGAACGGGTCAGCATCTATGCCCGCCGCATGGCCCAGCGGCTCGGGCTGCCGTCCGCCGAAGTGGAATACATCCGCATCGCCGGAAGCCTGCACGATATCGGCAAGATCGGCTTCAGCGACCAAATGTTCAACCATGGCGACACCCCGCTCACCAAGTCCATGCTGGAGGAAATCCACAGCCACCCGCAGTGGGGATGCGACATCCTCAAGGCGCTCGATTTCCTCGGCCCGG
The DNA here is from genome assembly GCF_020886695.1 of Pseudodesulfovibrio sediminis. Taxonomy (NCBI): domain Bacteria; kingdom Pseudomonadati; phylum Thermodesulfobacteriota; class Desulfovibrionia; order Desulfovibrionales; family Desulfovibrionaceae; genus Pseudodesulfovibrio; species Pseudodesulfovibrio sediminis. The sequence continues at coordinate 2,633,629 of NZ_AP024485.1, read as the reverse complement.
CCCTGGACTATGTATACGCGCACCACGAACGCATTGACGGGAAAGGGTATCCTCGCGGCCTGCACGGCCCCGACATTCCGCTGGGGGCGCGCATCCTCGCCGTGGCCGATTGCTTTGACGCCATGACCACGGACCGCCCGTACAAAAAAGGCGTGACAGGCGAAGAAGCCTTTGAAAGCCTCCGCCGACTGGCAGGCAATTACGCTGACGCAGACTTGGTGGAAGTCCTCATCACCGACATCAGGGAAAAGGGCATGGCCTAGATATTCTGCCAGCGGATTGTTACACACCTTTTATTGACTTTCCCGGTCAGAGCCTTACAGTCCTTGTCCGGGGAACATCATTTATGAAGCTCTTTATAGCCATATGCGTATTTGTCATCGCAGCCATCATGCCGGATCAGGCCTTTGCCTGGGGTCCGGGTGTGCACCTTGCTCTGGGCAACTCCGTGCTGTCGAACATCGGTGCGCTGCCCCCGCTCGTTGCCGGTCTGCTGGGACGTCATCCCAACGCTTTCCTCTATGGCTGTCTGTCCGCTGATATATTCATCGGCAAGGGAACGGATTTCCGTCCGGGCCACAGCCATAACTGGGTGACCGGATTCAAGCTGCTCAAATCCGCACAGGACGCCCGTGTCCTCGCATACGGCTACGGATATCTGGCCCACCTCGCCGCCGACGTGGTGGCGCACAACTATTTCGTGCCCAATGCCATGGTTGCCAGAAACGCCGGCTCCAAATTATCGCATATCTATGTGGAAATGCAGGCAGATCGCTGCTTCCGTGCCGAACACGAGACAGCGCTGGCCGTGCTGCGTGCGCCCAACCGCGCCCCGGACGACACCCTGCTGTCCACCATGGAAAAAAAACGCTGGCCGTTCCTGATCAAGAAACAGATCATCAAGGGCAGCCTGGTCTTCACCGGTCGCAAGTCGTGGGGACGCTCCCTGCGTCTGGCCGACAGGTTGCTGCCCGGGCCGCTCGCCAACCGACAGTTTGACGAGATGTATACCCTGTCCGAAAATATCGTATTCGACTTTCTGGCCGACCCCAAACAATCCCCGGCCGTCTCGTATGACCCCATCGGCAGCCGGAACCTGCGCGTGGTCCGGGACCTGCGGGCGGGCGCGAAAACCACGGTGGAGTTCCCCTTTGTGCTCCCGAAAAAACTGACCTGCCTGGACCGTCCTGCGTTCACTCGCAGCCCGGAGAGCACGGCCTCCGTGGTCGGCTGATGCGCGACCACACGCATTCACCGGGTTTATTTCATTTTCCCCCTTGTTTTGCTATGACTGACGCGAGGCGGCCATAAGGGTCGTCGCAATACCATACAACCAGTCACCATGTTCAAACGCCTTGTCTACCTCATACCGCTCCTGGCCGCCCTCTTCGTGGCCGGTGTGACCGCGCTCGGCTATTATGCGGACGGTGAAAAATATCGGCAGCAGGAGCACGCCGAGGTCATGCATATTCTGGCCGATTACAAGTCCGCCCTTGATGGCGCACTCAATGCCAGACTCCATCTGGCAAACTCCCTGAACCACTCCCTGTCAGCCAGCCCCACCATGTCCCAAGAGGAATTTGAAGCCCTCTCACAAGGTCTGCTTGCCGAAGTCGGGGGCATCCGTTCAATGCACTTTGCCCGCGGCACCTCGATCTCACTGGTCTACCCTGCCAGTGAACTGAGCAAAGTGGGAGCCCCCCTGTCCAGTCTTGCAGAGGGTGGCGTTCGCGCGCTGGCTCTCCTGGCCATGGAGAAAGGCCAGTCCCAAATGATTGTTACCCATGAAAAAGGTCATGACGCCATTCTCACGGTGCTTGTGCCGGTCTTTGCAGCAGAGACAGACACCGTGATCGGCGTGGTCTCAGTGGTGGCCGATGCCACAACCTTTTTCCGGGAAAGCGAATTGGACAGGCGGGACGGCCCCCTGCTCCTGGGATTGCGCTCGCCAGAGTCGCAGGGGACGGGCAGCATCATGCTGGCAGGTGCCCCGGTGGTTTTCGACATGAACCCGGAAATCCGCGAGATAGCGCTCCCGTCCGGTATCTGGCAACTGGCCGGTGTCCCCAAACAGGGATGGGGCAGATCGCCCTACGGCACCTATATTCTGGCTGGAGGCGGTGTCTGTATTTTCCTGATCCCGGTGTCACTGTGGGCCGTACTGATCATGATCATGGGACGGTTCAAGGACCGTGAAAAATATCGCCAACTCGTCCAGAACGCCAAATCAATTATTTTGCACATGGACCTTGCCGGCACCATCACCTTCTGCAACGAGTACGCCGAGGAATTTTACGGCTACGACCCCGGAGAACTGATAGGCAAACCCCTTGTCGGGTCACTGATCCCGGAGAAAGACCTGGAAGGCAACTCCATGAAGCGGTACTGGAACCGACTCCTCAAAACGCCTTCCGCACACCCGTTCAACGAAACCGTCAATATGCGGAAGAACGGCGAAATCGTCTGGGTCGCCTGGGCCAACGACGCCACTGTGGCCTCTGACGGCACCACCATCGGCCTGCTGTGCGTGGGCACTGACATCACGGACCGCAAGCTCATGGAAGAAGCCCTTCGGCAACGTGAAAAACAGTACAGACTGTTGGCCGAGAACGTCAGCGACGTGATCTGGGGACTCGATGCGGATACTCGTTTCACCTATGTCAGCCCGTCGGATGAAACCGTGCGCGGCTTCAAGCGCTACGACGTGCTGGGGCGGCATGTGGAAGAATTTCTGTCTCCGGCTTCCAAGGCCCGGTTTATGGAAAGCGTGGCTGCGCTGGACGGACAGATGGTACGCGAGGGCACCATACCATCCATTACGGAAGACATGGAATTCATCTGCGCGGATGGCTCCACGGTCTGGCTGGAGGTGCACATCGGCCTGCTCCTCAACGATGACGGCGAAAAAATCGGCATGCAAGGCGTCGGACGAGACATCACGGACAGGAAGCTGGCTGAAGCGTTGCGCGAAGACGTCGAACGCATGGCCAAACATGACCTGAAGACTCCGCTGGGCGCCGTCATCGGCCTGCCTGCTGAAATACGGAGCCGGGGCGGACTGAGCCCTGCCCAGAAGACAATGCTTGAAACCGTGGAGAATGCGGGCAAGACCATGCTGCAACTCATCAACCGCTCTCTTGATCTCTACAAGATGGAGTGCGGCACCTACGTGCTCAATCGCGTAACCGTGGATGTGCTGGCCATATTCGAACGAATCAAGGCCGAAGTACAGCCCCAGATACGAGACAAGGGCATCAGCATTGGTCTTGAGATGCTCTCGCACCAGTCGGACAGGCATTTCCCCGTCAATGGCGACGAGGAGCTGTTGTGCTCCATGCTCTCCAATCTGCTGCTCAACGCCCTGGAAGCCTCACCAGATTCAGGGGCCATCGTCATCACGCTGGACAAGAGGGAGAAGATCAGTCTCTCCATCCGCAACCAGGGCGAAGTGCCCGCGGCCATACGCGACACGTTCTTTGAAAAATATTCAACCGCCAACACTGCCAGCGGCTCCGGGCTGGGAACCTACTCCGCACGACTGATAGCGCGCACCCATGGCGGTGATATTACGGTGGATACGGATTTACCGGGACAAACGACCATCAAGGTCACGCTCCCCCTTGCTACGCCGCTCTCCTGAACAGCGCCGATCCAGCGCCAGCCTCCCAGTCCTTTTCTCCACACGGCACCGACGATTCGCGCATAGTCCTTCCTGCCCGAACGACCTCAAGCCAATACGGAAACACTCTCTCGCCACGAACAGCCCGGCCTCGACTCCGCTGCCAGCACCGCGTTCCCGTCTCTCATTCACCTCTCATCCGGCTCCCTTCGTGACCACAAAAAAAGCCGCCAAAAGGCGGCTTTCCTGCTGACTGAACAAGCAGCGCGTGTACGCTATTTATAGGAAAAGGACACGCCCGACGGCATGCCGGATGAAATATCAATATGCACGGCCCCCAGAATTTCCTGAATGAGGCTGTATTCCTTGACCGGCCCTTCGAGCAGAACCGCTTCGCCCTGAATGCCGCTCAGTTCCTTGAGCCTGACAACGGCCTGCGACATGGACCCGAGCTCGTCGATAAGCCCCAGCTGCAACGCCTGACGACCGGATACGGCACGTCCGTCTGCAACGGCTGCGACCTTGTCCCGATCCATATGCCGGGCTGCCGCCACATGGTCCACGAACTGCTCGTGCAGGTCCTGCATCAAGTCAAGCATCTGGGCCCGCTGATCATCGGTGAGATCACGGATAGGCGTTCCCGCGGCCTTGTATTTGCCAGTGGTCAACACTTCCGGCTTGATACCGACCTTCTCCATGAACTCGGTGACGGTCACGAACTCGGCCATGACACCGATGGACGCGGTGATGGAACCGGGATTGGCAAAAATGAGCTGGGAAGGAACGGAACAGTAATACCCGCCCGATGCGGCCACCGATCCATAGGACGCGACCACCGGCTTGACCATGTTCAGCTCTTTGACGGCCTGATACATCTCCTGGGAAGGCGCGATGGCCCCGCCAGGCGAATTGACGCGCAGAAGCACGCCCTTGACCGAGGTGTCGTCCTTGAGTTCCTTGATCCAGCGAACCACCTCGGTGGAGTCGAAGATCATGCCTTCTACATGGACCACACCGATCTTGTCCTTGCCGGACATGGCCAGCGATTCAGGCGTCCAGCCCATGGAACGGAAAAAGGCCATGGTCCCCATCAAGAGGACCACGGCCAATATAATCATCAATACCCCAAAGACAAAGGGGTGACGTTGAGAGAAACGAGTTCTGGTTCCTTCAACGCGCATGATGGAGTTCCTTACTTTTCTTCTTCAGCTGCCTCAGGGGCGGCTTCTGCGACAGGCTCATCCATGGGGATTTCGCCAGCGGCTTCTTCCAGCTTCTCGCGAAGCAGATCGCCCAGGGTGGAGCCAGCGTCTACGCTGCCGCCGCCAAAGGACTTGGACTTGCCGCCGCCGGAGCGAGCAGGTTCCTCGGTGGTCTGCTTGATGGACAGGCCGAGACGGCGCTCATCAGCAGAAACGTGGATGACCTTGGCTTCGATGACGTCGCCTTCCTTGAACATCTCGGAGGGGGACTTGATCTTCTTGCGGCTGATCTCGGAAACGTGAACCAGACCTTCGATGCCTTCCTCGACCTCAACAAACAGACCGAAGTCAGTGATGTTGGTGACGGTTCCATTGACCTTCTGACCTACAGGGTACTTGGAGGGAACCTGAGTCCAGGGGTCTTCGGTCAGCTGCTTGACGCCCAGGGTGAACTTCTCGTTCTCCTTGTCCACGGTGAGGACCTTGGCCTGCACAGCGTCGCCGGATTTGTAGACTTCCGAAGGGTGACGGATCTTCTTGGTCCAGGAGATGTCGGACACGTGAATCAGGCCGTCGATGCCTTCCTCGATGCCGATGAACACGCCGAATTCGGTGATGTTCTTGATGGCGCCTTCGAGCACGGTACCCTCGGGGTACTTCTCTGCAACCACATCCCACGGGTTCGGGGAGATCTGCTTCATGCCCAGGGAGATGCGCTTCTTGTCCTGATCGACGCCGAGCACGATGACTTCGACTTCGTCGCCAACCTTGACCATCTGGGAGGGGTGACGGAGCTTGCGGGTCCAGGACATCTCGGAGATGTGAACCAGACCTTCAACGCCGTTCTCCAGCTCAACAAACGCGCCGTAGTCGGCGAGGTTGGTGATGGTGCCGTTGAAACGGGAATCTTCGGGGTACTTTTCAGCGATATTTTCCCACGGGTCAGCAACGAGCTGCTTGAGGCCGAGGGAGACCTTCTGACCTTCACGGTCGAAGTTCAGAATCTTCAGTTCGAGATCGTCGCCCAGGTTGACCATTTCCTTGGGATGCTTGATACGCTTCCAGGACATGTCTGTAATGTGGAGCAGACCGTCGAGGCCACCGAGGTCGATGAACACGCCGTATTCGGTGATGTTCTTGACCTTGCCTTCCACGACCTGGCCCTCTTCGAGGGTGCCGAGCAGCTTGTCGCGCTGTTCGGAACGGAGCTCTTCGAGAAGCACGCGGCGGGAAACGATGACGTTGCTGCGGCGGCGGTTGATCTTGAGAATCTTGAAATCAAATTCCTGATTGACCAGAGCGTCCATGTCGGGGACCGGACGGAGGTCAACGTGAGAACCGGGCAGGAATGCTTCAATGCCGCCGAGATCGACGGTGTAACCGCCCTTGATGCGACGGATGATGCGGCCGACGACTTCGCCGTCCTTCTCCTGCAGCTCTTCCAATTTATCAAAAAGCTGCATCCGCTTGGCCTTGTCACGGGACAAGTAGATGGTGCCTTCGGCTTCGTTTTTGCGGGCGACGAAAACGTCGACCTTTTCACCGATCTGGACAGCGACAGTGCCGTCGGCCTCGGTGAATTCGGACACGGGGATCTGGCCTTCGGACTTGAAGTTCACATCGACAAGCACGTAGTCCTTGTCAACTTTGACAACTTCACCCGCAACAATGGTGCCTTCGTCCAGGTCTCCGAAATCGGAATTGAGATACTCATCAAGAGCATCAGCAAAATTCATTTCCATGTCCATTTCAGGGACTTCAACAGATTCAGTAGTTTTTTCCATGGGTTACCTCCACAACGGACCTCGGTCAAATTAGATTTAACGTATATTTCGAAGGTGACGGTACCAGCGCTTCCGGGTCATCGTTTCCGAGGCAGGCGAGCCCCGACAGCGCGGTCAGTCCGAGGACTGATTCCGACATCTTTACGCTCCTAAAAAAGAAGTCTTGGAATTCAAGCCGGTTGGCGAAAAGAAGACCTCCCATATAAAGAAGAGATATGTACGTAGCGGAAATCAGGTGTGCTGTAAACTCTTTTCTCGCAAGGTTTGACACCGGATAATGGGCAAACCCAAGGGAAAGGCATCCTTTGATAATCTTGACGGAGTTGTGTAGAGTCCATTCGCTTTAAGTACAATAGTCCCTAGTCCCTGGAGGCGTGTGCATGTCTGAAGGTCGTTTTGAAATATATCTTACCGAGGCGCGATCCGGCTGGCTGGAAGCTCGGCTCATAGACGATGACTCCCACTATGATCTGAGTATCCACTCCAATTTTTCGGAGCCGATCAAGGATCTGTTTCGCTGCCTGTGCGACGTGCACGGACTGGAAGCGCCCACTGACATGGACACCGACTACCGCCACTGCGAGTTCGAGTGGGGAGGCGAAGGCTGGCTCTATTACTGGAACATCACGCCCAGACCCAATGGCGTTCTGGACATCACGGTGGAGTTCAAGGGCAAACGCGAAGTACACGGGGACGAGTATCCGGTCTGGAAAATCGAGACCTCGACCACGTGGCAGGATCTGGCTCAGCAGGTCTTCACCCAGGCCTCGGAAATGCTCTGGATGTATGGCTTCACCGGCTATTACGAACGCTGGGACAAGGACTTTCCCGCCGGCCCCATGATGCGCCTGGGCCACCTGCTCAACGGCAGACCCGTGGATACTAACGACTTCTCCTGTGAAATCGGCTATCTGGCCGCAACCCGCTAATCAATCATGCGGCTCTGGACCGTTCACCCCCGCTTTCTCGACGCCAAGGGCCTGACAGCGCTCTGGCGTGAAGGGTTGCTGGCGCGCAAGGTCCTGCACGGTGAAACCAAAGGGTACACCAACCACCCTCAGCTCATCCGCTTTCGAGCACAATCCGACCCCCTCCTGGCCATTGACGCCTACCTCGCCGCCGTCCTGGCTGAATCCCGCGAGCGGGGCTACAAATTCGATGCAAGCAAAATCGATACATCCGCGCATAGTCCCCGAGTTGCAGCGACCACCGGCCAGCTTGCCTACGAATGGAAACACCTGCTGCGCAAGCTCCAAAAACGGGACCCTGCCCGATGGGAGCGCCATAAGACGTCACAGCCGGAACCCCACCCACAGTTCATCGTGGAGGCAGGAGACATCGCCGACTGGGAGAAGACATAGTCACACCCTCTCGGCAGAGCCAACTCTTTCCGTTCAAACATCTTTTTTGCAGTATCGCTGTTTTCTTTTTTCAGCCTTACCCTGACCAATCTCATGCTTTGTTCTTTTTCTGCCATCACCTCCTGTGTTTCATGCAGACAAAGGCATACAACCCCGACACTTCTTCGATCGTGCACTGGTAATTCGCTGCTTCACTTCCACTCAAACACCTGTTTTTGACTGGACATTTCGGCCGATACAAGGGCAGGTTACCCCCTGCATAAGCAGAAGAAAGCAAATTTAAACGACCTCTTCTTGCAAAAGTTGCAACATCTACGTAAAAACCCTCGACCCGACATACGCACCTGTGCAGCTACAGGCTCTGTTCAACCGGACTCACTTTGGAAAGGATAGAAGGACTATACTATGGCGAATGAAATACTCAAGAAAGACAAGCTTATCCCTGGACAAACCAGCAAGCTGGTCATCAAGGCACCCGAGATCGCATCAAAAGCGAAGCCAGGAAATTTCGTCATCCTTCGCGTGGACCCCAAAGGCGAACGCATCCCCCTGACCATTGCCGACACGGACAAGGAAAACGGCACCATCACCATCGTCTATCTGGTGCAGGGCAAGACAACGCTCATGCTGGAAAAGCTGGAAGAGGGCGATGAGATCCTCGACCTCTGCGGCCCGCTCGGCAAGGCCACGCATATCGAAAAAGAAGGCACGGTCATCTGTGTGGGCGGCGGCACCGGTATCGCGGCCATGCACCACATCGCCAAGGGCCATCACGAGTCCGGCAACCGGGTCGTGGCCGTCATCGGCGCACGCAGCAAGGACCTGCTGCTCTTTGAGGACGAACTCAAGGCCTTTGCCGACGAAGTGCTGATCTGCACGGACGACGGCAGCTACGGCCACAAGGGATGGGTCACCGAATTACTCGAACAGCGGCTCAAGGAAGACACCAGCGTCTTCGAGGTCGTGGCCGTTGGCCCGGTTCCCATGATGGCGGCCGTGTCCAAAACCACCAAACCCTTCAACGTCAAGACCACCGTGTCTCTGAACTCCCTCATGGTGGACGGCATCGGCATGTGCGGCGCCTGCCGTGTGACCATCGCCGGAAAGACCAAATTCACCTGCGTGGACGGCCCCGAGTTCGACGGCCACGAAGTGGACTTCGACGAATTGAGCAACAGGCTGCAATCCTTCAAGGACATAGAAAGTTCTTCTCTGGAACACCACAAATGTACCTGCGGCAAGAACAAGAAGAAAAAGCCCAAAAAGATCGAAGAGCGCGTCCCCATGCCGAACCAGGCCCCGGAGGTGCGCATCACGAATTTCAACGAGGTCGCTCTGGGGTATACCCTGGATCTGGCCATGCGCGAGGCAAAACGCTGCCTGCAATGCAAGAAGCCCAAATGCGTTCAGGGCTGTCCCGTGGAAGTGGACATCCCCGCCTTCATCAAGAAGCTGGCTGCCGGCCATGTTGAAGGTGCCTACAAGATCATCAAGAAAACCAACGCACTGCCCGCTGTCTGTGGCCGAGTCTGCCCTCAGGAGATTCAGTGTGAAGGACAATGTATTCTGGGCAAGACAGGCAACCCCATCGCCATCGGTCGTCTGGAGCGGTACGTGGCCGACGTGTACCTGCACCGCGATGCCTGCGATCTGCTTTCAGGCGAACGGGCCTGTCCCATCATCGACCCCGAAAAGAAAGTGGCCTGCATCGGCTCCGGCCCGTCTTCCCTGACAGTAGCCGGACACCTGGCCATCAGCGGCTGCAAGGTCACTGTTTTCGAGGCGCTGCACGAGCTTGGCGGGGTGCTGGTTTACGGCATCCCCGAATTCCGTCTGCCCAAGCAGAGCATCGTATCCAAGGAGATCAAGGCGCTGGAAGAGTTGGACGTCGAGTTCGTGACCAACGCTGTTGCGGGCAAGACCTTCACCATTAAGGAGCTCTTTGACCAGGGCTATCAGGCTGTCTTCATCGGCACGGGCGCGGGCCTCCCCCGTTTCCTGAACATTCCGGGCGAGAACCTGCGCGGCGTCTTTTCCGCCAATGAATACCTGACCCGCGTCAACCTGGGGCGGGCCTATGATTTTCCCGACTACGACACCCCGGTCCTGCGTGGCCGCAAGGTCACGGTCTTCGGAGCCGGAAACGTGGCCATGGACGCTGCCCGTACCGCCATGCGGCTGGGCGCGGAAGAGACCCGCATCGTCTACCGCCGGACAGTAGAAGAAATGCCTGCCAGAAAAGAAGAGATCGAACACGCCATAGAAGAAGGCGTGATCATGGACTGCCTTTCCGGCCCGACGGAATTTCACGCCAACAGCGACGGCCAGCTCGGCTCGGTTTCCATTCAGCGCATGGAGCTGGGTGAACCCGACGCATCAGGCCGCAGAAGCCCGGTCCCTGTGAGTGGAGATGTCAGCGTCCTTGAAACCGATCTGGCCATCATCGCCGTGGGCACCACCTCGAACCCGGTACTGCTGGAAACCGAGCCCGACCTCAAATGCAACAAGTGGGGCTACCTGGAAGTGGACGATAACACCTCCGAGACCAGCATGAAAAACGTGTTTGCAGGCGGAGATATCGTGACCGGTGCGGCCACAGTCATTCTGGCTGCCGGGGCCGGACGCAAGGCTGCCAAGGAAATCGCACGTCGGCTCAACTGCGACTAAACGCAATCGGGACGATTCGCTGCTGCCGCGACGGGTAGCGATCAATCAGTTTCGGGAGACAGGGGGCATGACGCCTTGACAGGGAGCGAGTAGGCAAAGACACTGCCACCACCCGTGTTGTCCTCAAGCCAGATCCGCCCGCCCAGGTACTCCACGATCTCCTTGCAGATGGGCAATCCCAGGCCAGTTCCCTTGGGCTTGTCCGTCAGCGTGTTGCCCAGTTGACGGAAGGTCTCAAAGACAAGGTCTTTTTCATCATCCAGGACACCGATGCCAGAATCAGCCACCCGGACCACGACGCGGTCGCCTTCTTCCCGCGCGGACACGGTCACCTCGCCTTCCGGCGTAAACTTGGCGGCATTGGAAATGAGGTTGATGCTCACCTGCACCAGCCGATCGTGGTCGGACTCGATCTCCGGCAGATCATCGGGAACATCCCGTACCAAGGTGATGGGCTTATCGAGAAAAAGCACGTTCGTCGTGTCGAGCGAATGCCTGAGCATCTCGGCGACTGACATCCGCTCTATATTCCACTCATACTGGCCGGCCTCAAGCTTGGTCAGATCCAGGACATTGTTGATCAACTCTGTCAGCCGCTCTCCTTCGGTGATGATGACTTTCGTATTCCCCTCCAGCCGACTCAGGAAATGGGTCAGGGACTCAAGACATTGTTCATCCCTGGAATCAAGTTGCGTCAGTCCTCTTCGGATTATCTTGGCAAATCCGAGGATGGATGTCAGGGGCGTTCTCAACTCGTGGGACACCATGGAGAGCAGGTTTGACTTCACCTGACTCAACCGCTCCGCTTCCAGTTTGGCTTCAAGCAGGGCTTTTTCCGCCAATTTCTGCCGGGTCACATCCTGTGACGTCCCCTCAAAATACAGGCCATTGCCCTGCGCGTCGGTATGCAGGCGGGCCGATGTGGACATCCATCCGATAGAGCCGTCCTTTCGGCGAAATTCCAATTCATAGCCATGAATCTGCCCGTCCCGTTCAATAATCTCGATCAACCGCTCCCTGTCCTCAAGATGCACATAATGGGTTTTCCCAATGTCATTCACCTGGGCCATGAGCTCTTCAGGTGAAGCATACCCCATCATGCGCGCATGAGCCGGATTTGCATGGACATATCGCCCGTCAGGGGTTGTCTGATAGATACCGTCCATGGCGTTATCGACAATGGCACGGTACTTTTCCTCGGCCTTGTTGCGCTCCAGTATCTCGGCCTGCAACCGTTCATTGGCGTCACAGGATCGGCACGCCCCGCCCAGCTTGACGTTTATCGGGGCCAGGGATTTGATATCCGTGTCAGAAAATCCCGGCGCGCTGCGGATAAGAAGCAGCAACCCGAACCCGGGAAGATCCAGAAGATAGGACCGATAGTCGTCACATGTTTCCAGATGGGGCAGTCCATCCATGAAAGCGGCATACGCATCCGTGTCGAGTTCCTGAGGAATCAGGCCGAGCACCGTCTTGAGCACACTGTTGCGCCCCATACGCTTGGGGATGGCATACACGGTCTCAAAGGAGTGGGTCCCTTCCGACTCCACATGACGCAACACGGCCCCGGCCAGACAGTTGAGCTTGCGTAAATAGGTCGGCAGTCCTTCCCTGAGCATGGGGACAAGCTCCAGGCTGTTGCCGATGGACATGACAATCTCGTATGCGAGGCGCTCCTGGATCAATGATTTCATTCACCCTCCAGAAGGGCAATCACCGAGGTCTTGTTGTAAAATTCAAGATAGTCCTTGCCGCTGTTGGCAATCTCCCCGATGGAACAGACGCCGATATTGATGACATCGTCGGAGGTGACGGCATCCAGCTCTGCCGCGTATGCGTCATCCAAAAAGAGCAGACGGGAGAAGCAATCCAGAAACAGCCGCAGCCCCGGCGTGACCGAGTCTGGCAAATCGGCCCGGGCCTGCCGCATTGCATCCCCGGAGGCTTTGACAAGTCCCGAAGGCCTGCCGTGCAGGATGTCCACATACTCACCGGCAGGACATTCTCCCACACAGACCATATTGCCGTCCTTGTCCAGTCCAACCGGATCGCGGACAACTTTCTCGGCCCCCAGCTTTTCGATGCCGAAAGGATACCCTTTGGCAATATTCAGAAAAGGAGAATCGTCAAACGAACACCCGCAATACGCCTCTACAACGGCTCTGTAGACTTCAAGGGCCGGGTGCCAATCCAGACTTATTATGGCGTTGCCTTCGGACTCGGTGACCTTGTATGGACCGCTGATGGAGGTCCACCCATGGCGTACCCCCACCCCGCTCTCCATATCAAGCGTGGCCAGAACAGCGCTATCCTTCACAAGGCCCTTGTTGGTGATCAGACAGGCCTTCCTTATCAGTGACGCCGATCCGGCGCCTGCCCCCACATAGTTAATTTCAAGGCCGAAGATGGTATACAGGGAATCGATGAAAACCTTGATGCGGGACGCCAGCCCATCCATGAACACCAGCAGCGTCTTGCACTCTTCCTCGCCCACCTGGGAATCCAGGACAGCTTCGATGTCCACCTCCGGGTCGCTTATGTTCGACACGTGGTAGATCTCGGCGCTGCGCTCCATGGACACGACAATGCTGCCGCGGGTCAGGACCTGATGCTCACTGATAATCGCCGGAAAGGTACCGCCGAAAAGCGGAACCGGGACCGCTTTCAGGATCGGGTCCAACACTTCGGGCGTAAAGGCGTTTTCATCACAGGAAAGAACGAGCAGACACCCGACAGGCCCTTCGCGCAGGGCGGTCTCGAACAACTCCTGCAATGCCTCCGGGGTCCCTTTCCTATCAACATATGCCTTCATAACCATACCTCTCGGACGGACTCATCATAACTGCTCCAATCAAACATCCTGTTATGTGACCATGCCAAATCCAGACACAACAATGCCATGATTATATGCAGCCGCGCACGTTCTGTGTTCTCGTTACGGTCTGACACCAGACCACCCCATCAAAAAGACCGTACGAATATCCTTGACCTTATTGCCCCTCGTTATTATCAAGACCACCAGTGCGCCAGTAGCTCAGTTGGATAGAGCATCGGCCTTCTAAGCCGACGGCCGGGGGTTCGAATCCTCCCTGGCGCACCATAAGAAATCAAGGGGTTAGCGAGAAATTGCTAGCCCCTTTTTCGTACCGGCCACAAGCTTGGATGTACTGATCATCTCACCCCTCATATTCATTGTCTCGATTTTCCCTCAATGAACTCGTGCATCTAATTACAATTATAATACTCCACATGTTTTAAATGTGCCAATAATTCCACAATAGGAATCTATCTATTAATTATAGGAGGGGACATGAAAAACGGGTGTCTATCAATCATTGTCATTGCTGCGATAGGATTGCTGATTATCGGATGTACCTCTGGTGAACAGATGGTGGATGTGGCCAAAATAACATCACAGCCCAAGGAATATGTCGGATCGGAAACATGCAAAACATGCCATCTGCAACATTACGATTCGTGGAAAGCCACCAACCACAGCCGTATGGCTCAGGATGTAACCGAAAACGAAGATGCGTTTATCGTGGACATAAACCAGAAGGTTATAACGGCCGACTTCAAAAAGCTGGAAGCCGCAGGCAAACTCAAGCTACCGATAGACAAGATATATTTCCCAAAAAAAGACGAAATTAAATACACCCTTGGCAACGAGTGGAAACAGCGATTCATCGTTGAGAAAGAGGGTGTACTGTATATCACGCCCATCCAATTCAACACCGAAAGTGGCCGCTGGGTGAACTACCATGAACATGATTGGGACAAGCGCCCCTGGCTGCTCAAGTGTGGCGGGTGTCACACCACTGGCGTCAAGCTCGACAAGGACAACCCTGCCATGGGTTCATTTACCGAGCCTGGAGTTGGGTGTGAGGCATGCCATGGTGCCGGGTCTTGGCACGTTGCCCTGCCCAAAACAGCGCTGTTCGAAAAACGCCAGACCATAGTCAATCCGGCCAAGCTTCCTCGCGGCACCGCTGTCCAGATCTGCGGCAGTTGCCACAATCGAGGCAAATCCACCATGCAGAAAGGCGCGGGATGGCCCGTGGGCTACATGCCCGGCAAGGCGCTTGAGCCCTACTACACCTCCACGTCATACGCCGCCGGAGACAAAAGCCACGTTTATCCCAACGAATTTGCCAAGAAACACCATCAGCAATACATTGACTGGATGCAATCCGAACACCGCCGCGAAGGTGTTACGTGTACATCATGCCATTCCGTGCATCAGTTGGGTATGCCTACGACGCGCTTCCAGACAAAGGAAGCCGGTTCCAAATCCTGTCTCAGCTGCCATGTACAGACAAGCCAAAACATGGCGCATTCCATTCACTCGTTTGCCAATTGCATAGGCTGTCATATGCCGCGTATCGCTAAAAGTGCGGAATCGGCAGACATTCACAGCCACGTCTTCAAGACACTGCTGCCATCCGAAACCTTGCAGAATCCGGAAATCCCCAACTCCTGCCAGACGTGTCACAAGCACAAGGACGCCAATCTGATCGAATTACAAAAGCGGTTTGAGGTTCTGGCCTCCATGCCGACCCCAAAGGGGAAGGCCATTGAGTCAGTGAACGCCTACAAATAGGGGGCGGTCATGCAACAATTAGCACAACGTATAGCCCTGCTCCTGGCGGGCCTCTTCCTTGCATTGCCATGCGCAGCGCAAGAGGAGGTCGCCGGGGCTGACCGGTATGGAATGTGGGAAGAAAGCACGGGCTACTATGAACAATATGAGGTCATGCCCAACCGAGGCAGTCCGTTCCTGCAATGGAACGCTCCTGTCACCCCTGTGACTTTGGGTGGACGGACGCCTGCAGCCACCTATCAGGCAGATTCCCACGCCCTGGTGCCCTATTATGAACGCCAGCGGTGCGAAAGCTGTCATAAACCGCATGCGCAGAACAATAGACACGTCACTCGGAACAACATCGCATGCCGCCAATGTCATGGTAGCGAACCCATTGCAGGGGTAAACTACTACTTCTCCCCCCTCAACCCCATCCGCAGGCATGCCATGGTCTGTGCAAAGTGCCACCAAGGTGCAAGCGGATCGTTCGCCATGTATGTGGTGCACGAGCCATCGCCCCTGCTAGCAGGAACTGCGGAGAGCTTCCCGGTCCTCTACTGGGCGGTATGGACACTGCTCTGCATTGCCGTGGCAACCTTCGCACTCTTCCTTCCCCACACAGGACTGTGGATGTTGCGAGAATTGTTTACCCGCAAAAACACGGGAGGTGAAGAATGAGGCTGAAACGATTCACCTCGATCCAAAAGGCTTTCCACATCCTTCTGATGCTCTCGTTCCTGACGCAGGCCGTTACCGGCACAGCCAGGATGTACATCGAGACTCATTGGGGCCGGATGCTGGCGGCACCATTTAACGGGTATAACGGGTGCTTGGTCGTACACAAATATGTAGGGCTGTTCATGCTCTTCCTCTTCCTGTGCCACCTGATCTATGCACTCTTCGTTGTCTTTGCCCACAAGGTTGACCGCGACGACTCGCTCTGGCCGCAAGGCAAGGATATCAGGCAAGCCTTTGCCCACCTGCGTTGGATGTTTGGTGGCGAGCACCCCCGCTTCGACCGGTGGGGTTATTGGGAAAAATTCGATTACTGGGCCGTATTCTGGGGCATGCTCATCTTGGGTGGCACCGGCCTCATGCTCTACTCACCCATTGAAACCTCTCGGTACTTCAAGGGATGGGGGCTCAATGTAGCCCTGTGGGTACACCGCATTGAGGCATGCCTGGCCATGCTGCATATATTCATCATCCACTTTGCCGTCGCCCATCTACGGAGACACACTTTCCCCATGGACCGGGCCATGTTCTCCGGCGATGCCGATCTTGAAACGTCTTCTCAAGAACGTCCTGCCTGGATTACCCGATTGCGTACAAACAACGAACTGGAAAACAAGATTGCTTCGGACGCACCAACAATCAAAATCGCGATGTCCTACGTTATAGGTCTAAGCGCCGTAATTCTCGGCATCTATCTCGTTGTGGGAGGGCTAATGAACGCCTGGCTTGTTCATTGGTAGGTTTGACCGACAGGAACAGCCCCGGAGTTTTGGCTTCGGGGCTGTTCATATTGTGTTCGGATCGATTCATCAAAACTCTCGCATGCTGATCACAGAGCCATGGCCTGCATTCCAATTGAACGCTTACCAAACATTCAGCCACAAGACCGACCACAAAACGAGTTGAATCTCATACGTTTCACGCGCCTGTCGAACGGACCAACCTCGTAACACACTTAAAGAACCGACTCGAAGCAGCCCTCTTCCAAGCCAACGGCCGGGGGTTCGAATCCTCCCTGGCGCACCACTTTTTCTCAGGAATGACCAGGGCAGACCCCCGACGCATTCTTCCGGTGCGACAGCATTTGCACAATCCCCTCCTTTCATCGACATTGTTCTCATAATATGTTTAATTGCCAGCCACTTCGCACGAAAGAGGTGCGGCGGTCTGCTGGAAAGCAGGGCTGCCGTCCGGCGAAAGTAAACCGGTCCACAACGGAGAGGAAGGGATATGAACCGATCCAAAACACTGACATTTTTCCTGGTGCTGCTGGTGGCCATGACCGGGTTTGGCTGCGTCCATACTCCCACGCCTGTAGAGCCACAACAACCGGAGAAACCGGCGGAAGTTACAACAACGGAAGCAAAACCGATTGAAGTAAAACCGGCGGCAGTAAAACCAAAGCCTGCAAAACCAAAGAAAAAAGCCCTTATCAAATTCGACCACAAGAGTGGCCATACACTGGCTGTAAAAGGGGCTGACATCTATTATGAGATACAAGGCAAAGCGGATGGGAAGCCACTCCTCCTGCTGCACGGTGGTCTTGGCAGCATGACGGACCTGAACGGCTTTGTCGGAAAACTGCCCACCAAATACCGGATGATAGCCATTGATTTTCGTGGTCATGGCAAATCCACCATGGGCACAGCCCCGCTGACATACGCCCAGCACCAGGAAGACGTCGAAGCCGTGCTGACAAAGCTCGGCATCACCAATGTTTCCATCCTCGGCGTCGACGACGGCGGCACTGTCGGCTACCGCATGGCGGCGAGCAGTCCCGTCAAGGTCCGGCAGCTGATCACCCTGGGTTCTCATTGGAGACTGTTGCCTGATGACATGGCCCTGCCCATATTGCGGAGCCTGACCGCCAAAAAATGGTCAAAATTATTCCCCGAATCAGTGGCGTACTATACAAAGATCAATCCCCAACCGAATTTCGACGCACTGGAGAAGGCCGTTGTGGGGCTATGGACAAACGTACAGCCTACGGGCTACCCGGGCGAAAGCGTCTGCGCCATAAAGGCCCCCGTGCTGATAGCCCGCGGCGACGACGACCATCTCTTTTCGCTTGAGGAGGCCGCCGAATTACGCAACCGGATAGCCGAATCCGGCTTCCTCAACATTCCCTATGCAGGCCATGCGGCCTATGAAGCGGCGCCGGAAGTGTTCATCTCTGCCGTCAATGCCTTCCTTGAGGTAAAAGAATCGACGCAATAAGCGGGAAAAGCCCCCTGTTTGTGCGCAGACAGAGCCCGAGCCTGATTATTGGATTTCAGGTCACAGGCCCTTGTGTTCAATCGAACCAGAATCCGACCTGACCGATTTTTTCAAGCGGTTACGACAGCTCGTCGTAGCCGCTTTCTTTCTTACCCATCTCGGTTGCACACCCACCATCTGTTCCGACACCACATTTCATACTGTATACGTCTGATATTGAAGCTCTATTTCAATGCAAAAGAGTCCGCATATGCACTTGTCATTATTCCCTCCATTTCATACTGTTTTATTAAACTCCGCAGTATGGTCATCGGGATAGTGTGCCAGTAGCCCCCCTGTCCATGCAGGCGTATCCACTGTTTTCCGCCAAGCGATCCTATGGTGGAAGCACACGTACCGACCACCCGGGTCATGACATAGTCTCAGTGAGGTTGATCAATGGAAAAAACAGTCTGTCCTCCTTTCTCCATGAACCAAAGGACCAAGGTTTCCAAACAATGGCAGCGCTTTCAGGCCCGCTGCCCCGTGGACACCAGTCTTGTGCGTCCCATGATCCACGCCTCCTGGGAGCGGTGCCGCCGAGCCAACATGCACAGCGGTTCACTGCCGCTCTGCCCCATCGACACCCTCGCCCTTGAAAAGGCCACTGTTGTCAATAGACATCTGGTGGAAAGTGCCAAGCGCATCATGGACAAGCTGGCCCACTCCATCCACCTGTCCAAAAGCGTTGTGACGCTGGTCGATACGACCGGACTGGTGCTGTATGCCTCTGCCACAAGCCAGGACCTCGACAACGTTCCCTATGGCATGCCGGGACGGCGGTGTGATGAGAGCACCATCGGCACCAATGGCATGGGGCTCTGCATCATCGAGAAAAAGGCGGTCCATGTTGTCGCCTCCGAACACTACAGCTCCTCGCTGCACTACCTCAGCTGCTCCGCCGCCCCTATTCATGATCCCGACGGCCAGTTGATCGGCGCATTGAATCTGGCCATCAACACGGAAAATTTCCACCAGCACACTCTGGGACTGGTGGAAGCGGCCGCGCATGCCATTGAGGAGCATCTCCGGCTGCGAAGCCTCATGCACAACAACAAGGTCATCCTCGAACAGTTGGACGAAGGCGTCATTGTCCTGGGGGGCGACGGTGTCATCACCAACATCAACCCGCAGGCCAGCAAGATGCTCGGTCTGGACACCCAGCCCACAGGTGAAAAGATACAAGCCTACATCCCTTCCAGTGGGGTGCTCCAATCCATGTTGACCGATCGAACCGCCTTTCATGACCGGGAAGTCTCCTTTGATTTGCGCAGGGGAAAACTCGTCTGCGCCCTGTCCTGTGTCCCGTTCGGCGACGCCGGGGTGATCCTGACCCTGAGGGGCGTCAAACGCATGCGCCACTACGCGGCACGAGTGGCCGGGGCCAAGGCGGTCTACACCTTCGACAACATCGTGGGCGCTTCTCCAGCGCTGCACGAGACCGTCCGCCTGACGCAGGTCGCCTCGCAGAGCGGAGCCACTACGCTGCTGGTGGGCGAATCCGGCACAGGCAAGGAGTTGTTTGCCCAGGCCATTCACAACGCCAGCAACCGGCGCAAGGAGCCATTTGTCGTGGTCAACTGCGGTGCGTTGCCGCGCAACCTTGTCCAGAGCGAGCTGTTCGGCTACGTGGCCGGGGCTTTTTCCGGCGCACTCAAGGAAGGCAGCCCGGGCAAGTTCGAACTGGCGGACGGCGGCACGTTATTTCTCGACGAGATCGGCGAAATGCCGCTGGAGGCCCAGGTCAGCCTGTTGCGCCTGCTTCAGGAGAGCGAAGTCACCCGCCTTGGCGGCAAACAGGCCAAACGCATCGATGTGCGCATTATCGCGGCAACCAACAAGGACCTGCCCAGCGCCGTGCGTAACAAGGCCTTTCGGGAAGATCTCTATTACCGGCTGAATGTGCTGACCATCGCCATCCCTCCCCTGCGCCAGCGCGACGGCGATATCGAACTCCTGACCGAAGTATTCCTGAACAAATTCATCACGACCCTGCGCAAAAAGCCCTTGCAGTTGTCCGATGACGCTATGGCAGCGCTGAAGGCCTACCAGTGGCCGGGCAACATTCGTGAGCTGGAGAACTGTATTGAGCGACTGGTGAATGTGGCTCAAGGCGACACCATCGACGTCGCCGACCTGCCTCAGAACATGACGACAGAGACAAATCAGCAACCGCTCGCAGACATCACCAGTTCACCTGTGTCCCTCAAAGGATTTCAGAAGGCGATCATTCAGGAGACATTGCGTGAGACCAACGGCAATCTGCGGCGCGCCTCAACCATCCTCAATATCTCGCGCACCACCATGTATGCCAAACTCAAGCAGTATCGCATTGAGGTGGAGACATTCCGGGGAGCATAGGGAACGCTCCGCCCTGCACCCCGGAACAGCCTGCCCCCCCCCACCTGCGGTTCCCTGTTGAAACGCGCATGTTGCCCTGTGTTTTTGTGTCCAGCATGTCGACATGTCCAGTGAACATGTCCAGTTTCCGGACATAATGACTGCACCCCATCGAAAGCACCCCATTCTTATATCTTATTGAAATAACGACTGAATATACTTTTACCGTTCTGAAAAGCACTTGGCCCACCTCTTGCTTTGGAGGGTGTGACCTTAAACAGGATGTTGTGAACACGCTCCGTGCACGGGTATCCCGAGAGATCCGAGTTGCGGGTTCTGAAGAACAAGGCTGGCACAGGGCTGAACACCATCCACAGAGGGCACATTCGTCACTGCATGGCATGGGCGTTCCATGCACCTGATAGGCGGTGTCGACAGGTTCAATAACAGCTCCAGCACACTCAGGAGGTAGTAATGGCGCTTCAAGAACAGGTATACGGCTTTTTTATTCCCAGCATGACATTGATCGGTATCGGCGCATCCAAGCAGATACCTGAAAAGATCAAGGCGCTCGGCGGCAGCAAACCCCTGCTCGTCACCGACAAGGGCGTAGTGGCTGTCGGCGTCTGCAAACAGGTCACGGATCTGCTTGATGCCGCATCCATGGACTATGTCATCTATGATGAAACCGTGCCCAACCCCACGGACAAGAATGTCGAGGAAGGCATTGAGCTGTACACGAAGAACAACTGCGACAGCCTCATCACCCTGGGCGGCGGCTCTTCCCACGACTGCGGCAAGGGCATCGGCCTCATCGTCTCCAACGGGGGCAAAATTCACGACTACGAAGGCGTGGACAAGGCCAGCAAGCCCCTGATGCCGTACCTTGCGGTCAACACCACGGCAGGAACGGCCTCCGAGATGACCCGTTTCGCGGTCATCACCGACACCTCCCGCCATGTGAAGATGGCCATTGCAGACTGGCGCATCACCCCAGGCATCGCCATTGACGACCCCGTCCTCATGGTCGGCATGCCTCCGGCGCTGACCGCGTCCACCGGCATGGATGCCTTGACCCACTCCGTGGAAGCGTTTGTCTCCACCATCGCCAACCCCATGACCAATGCCTGCGCCATTGAATCCATCAAGCTGATCTTCAAGTATTTGCGCAAGGCCGTGGCAAACGGTCAGGACCTGGAAGCCCGTGAAGGCATGTGCTTTGCCCAGTATCTCGCGGGCATGGCATTCAACAACGCCAGCCTGGGCTACGTCCACGCCATGGCCCACCAGCTCGGCGGCCTCTACAACCTGCCGCACGGCGAATGCAACGCCCTGCTCCTGCCCCATATCGAAGAGTTCAACATGGTCGCCAAGGTCGAACAGTTTGCCGAAATGGCAGAAATCATGGGCGAAAACACGGCTGGCCTGTCACCGCGCGACGCTGCCGAACTGGCACTGAAGGCCATCCGCCAGTTGTCGGTCGACGTCGGCATCCCGGAGACCCTGACCGAGCTGGGCAAACGCTACGGCAAGGACGTCAAGGCATCCGATATTCCCACCATGACTGCCAATGCCCAGCTGGACATTTGCAAGTTCACCAACCCGCGCTGCGCCACGGATGATGAAGTCACGGAAATCTACCTGAAGGCACTGTAACCGCATACACCTGCCAAGGCCCGGAAGGTCGTTCCTTCCGGGCCACTGAACGGCACGAAATAGGAAGGAGTCCTCTGCGCGTTGTGCGCATGGACATTCTCTACGCAGACAGCGGTTACGACGGATCGTCGTGACCGCTATCTGCTTTGTCGTCGCCACCGAACACCGGGCTGGCTCTCCGCCAGACAGCCCAATCCTGCACTGCATTTGATTCTCTGCGTCATATCTGCTCTAGCCACTCAATAGAGGGCTTTGAGAAATGACAACCATCCGCTTTTTCTCTCTGATACTGATGTGCTGTTTTACACTGCCCTTCGACATCTCCCACGCTCAAGCACCTAGCACGATGATCCCCGACACCGTTGGTTCTGCCTGATCCCAGGCTTGAGAAAGGCCAAAGACAATGCCTTGCAGGCAGCCCACCGGGAAGCCCCATAGTCGTCCGGGTGTTACCCCAAAAAGGTGGCCCACACCCATGACAGGGGCATGACCAGCAGCAAGGCCGGGATCATACTCGCCACAGGGAACTGCTTGATGCCGCAGATACGAAAGCCGGTGGCCAGCATGATGAGTCCACCGCACGCGGAAAAATCCGCTAGCATGTCCGGGGTGGTCAGGGGCAGAATCAGTGTCGCTCCGAGATAGAGCCCGGCCTGGATGACGAATTGCGGCACCACCAGTACGGCGACGGCGATGCCCATGGTCGAGGCAAAGATGGGTGCCGTGAACAAATCCAGAATGGCTTTGACAATGAGCAGGGTCGGGTCACCGGTCATGCCCTCTGTCATGGCACCGTAAATGCCTGTGGTGCTCATGCTGAAAAGCATCAGCAGCGCCACGAATTTATCCAGAAACTCTTCCTGGCTGATGCCGTCGACAGGTGCCGCAACCTTCTCGACCAATCGACGTGCACTCCCTGCCGCCTTCTGGATAAGTCGCTCCAGTTGAATCAGCTCACCGATAAGAGACCCCAGCACCAACGCGAGTACCACCGGCGCGAGGAACTTGACCTTGATCACCATGACCACGCCAAGCCCCATGGCTGCACAACCAAACACCATGGGCATTTTCAATCGAACATTGGCATTGAGCCTGGGGCCGATAAGCGCACCGGCAACACTGCCGACCACCAGGGCCGCTCCGTTAACATAAGGACCTATCATAGCAATTCCTTTAGGGATGCGGGCCGAACCACGCACCACTCTTGAGTAAAAAATCGGGAGAAGAAGGGAAGGGAGTATCGCTTGAAAAGAGGATTAACACTCTGAAGTGAAACCGAATTCAATCTCCGACTTGGTGTAGAAAATACGGATGCCGTTCTCCTTGAGACGCGCCATCAGCATATCGTATTCCTTGGAAGTAAGGGCCATGCCAACCTGCAGAGGCTGATCTTCGAGATCAAAATAGTTATCTGAATGAAAGCGCCCGTCATGCCCGAATCCTTCCTGACCGGAAAAAAGTGTAGCACCGCCGACGCCCATCTTCTGCGCCTCTTCTATGATCCATCTGGCCAGCGGCATATCGTCATACGTGCGGTTCTGTTGCGTAAAAAAAGTGACAAAATATCCTTGCATCATCTACCTCTTGTAGCGAGTTGTTGCTCTTTCGTTGTTGTGCCATCCGTACCCACGGCCCAGCCGCGTGCGCACTCGTACCGAGATGCGGACCGGTGCCTTGACCTGCGGCGTCCCATACCGGGACGGATCAAAGGAGACCGGGCGGTCCCTCCACGCATTTTTTATAGGGAAAGAGGACCGGGAACAATGACCCCGGTCACTGAGTGGGGATTTCCTTACACAATGAAAAACGGACTGGTGCTCGAATCGTCCAGCCGCGTCTTATCAAGGATCTGCAACGTCCCGCGTGACTTGGCAATAAGCCCGCACTCCTGCAGACGGGAGATGACACGCGCCGCTGTTTCGCGGGAGGTGCCCACGAGTTCGGCCACGTCCTCGTTGGTCAGCGGCAGGTCGAGACCTATACGTGAAGATAACATGCTCAAGGCATTCAGGATGCGCGTCTCCACGCTCTCGTCGATCAGGTCGAGGATCCGTGTGTAGGCACCGTCGAGCAGATCGCCCATGGTATTGATAATGCCGGAAGCAACAGCCGGATTATCAAGGACCCACTGCTTGAAGACCGGGCAGGGAATGGCGATGACAGAGGCTTTTTCAGCCACGCGGGCAGAAAAGATACGGACCCGTGTCCGAAAACAGGCGAACGCGTTCAGCGGGGTGCCGCGCACGGCAATACGAAAGGTAAAGACCTTTCCGGTGGGCGATTCTCTCGACAGGACCACCCGCCCGCTCTCCAGCAGATAATAATAGCTGGCATCGTCGCCGATTTGAAAGACATACTCACCCTTGTCGAAATCGAGCCGGGTGACATGCCGGGCAAGCTCCGTGAGGGCCGAGGGCGTCGCACGGTTCAGATTGGTATCTTCCTGCAACGTTGCGCGTATTTCTGAGAGGTCGGTATCTTTCATAAAAGCCCGATTTTACATGGCTGAAGTCATTCACCAGGAAGGTAGCCGAAAAGGGCGTGTTTGACCAGAAGACCCGGTCGCGCATTCCGCATTCCGCCACAAACTGGTCTATCCAGACCATTCCGTGTAAGAACCTGAAGATCAGCCATATTTTGGATGAACAACCCCAGCTTTTGAGGTATGACATGCCTTTTGATTTTTCCCTCCTTACCTACCTGAGCGGTGTGACGCTTCTGGCAATCCTGATTTATCTCTGGATCAACTACCGCCTGACCTCTTTCAAGAGGCAGCGGGTGACCCGCATTGAAGATCTGGTCAACGAAGCGGAGACCATATCGTCCATGCCCACGGAAGTCCTGAGCGGCAAGGAGGAAAAACGGCAAAAACAGAAGATGGTCAAGGGTGTGCATTCGCGCTTCACCATCATTCAACGCGCGTTGCTGTTTTTTGCCGTCACCATCTGGCTGGTCGCCCTCATCGTTCCCTTTATCGGCAAATTGCCGACCACCATGATCTCCATTCTGATGGCCGTGCTCACCGCGGTTATCGGTATTGCCGCCAAACCGTTGGTCGAGAATATGATTTCAGGTATCGTGATCAGCTTTTCAAACCAGCTCCGGGTGGGAGACACCCTCATGATCGATCAGCAGTACGGCACGGTCGAAGACATCTCCATCACCCACACCAAGATCAAGACCTGGGACTGGAAGCGGTACGTCATCCCCAACAGCCGCATGCTGACCAAGGAGTTCACGAACCTGAACCTCAACGATTCCCGGCTCTGGGCCTATCTGGAATTCTGCATCTCCTATGACGCCGACCTGGAAGAGGTCCGTGATATCGCCACTGATGTAGCCACACACAGCGAATACTACACCTCGGACGAGATACCCCAGTTCTGGATCATGCGCATGGAAAAGGAATGCGTGGTCTGCTGGATTGCGGCCTGGGCCGACTCTCCGGCAGACGCATGGAACCTCAAGAGCGACATGGCTATCAGTCTGGTCAAGACCCTGAAACTGAAGGGCATCCCCACCCACGTGTCGCGGGTCGACTTCACGACAAACACGCCCTCGCAATTCCCCCCGGCCAACACCCCACGCAAAGAGGCCGAACCAGCGGAACATATCCCCTGATTCGGCTTATATGACAGCGTGTTCTGCAACGCGCGCTCTCTTCGACCGCGAGGGCATGGTCAACACGGATGATCGTGTCGGGCCACTCCTCCCCAGTCGTGCAGTGCAGCGTAGCTACTTGATGACAGCGGCACCGGCAAAGGCAACGGACTCGTCTTCGTCAACGCTACCGCCGCTGACGCCGATGGCACCGATGATGACGTTATTGGCGTCGACCAGCAGCACACCACCGGCAAACAGGATCAGACCGTCGTTACTGGCTTCGATGCCGTAGAGGGGCTGGCCGGGCTGGGAAACGGAACCCAGGGTACGGGTGGACATGTTGAAATAACGGGCGGTCATGGCCTTCTTGATGGAGATATCAATGCTGCCGATGAAAGCGTCTTCCTGACGGTAGAAAGCCTTGAGGTTGCCACCGGCATCAACAATGGCGATGTTCATGGGAACCTTGATGGCCTCGGCCTTCTTGACTGCGGCGGCCAGGATCTTCTGGGCCTGTGCCAGTGTGATGTCACCGGACAGGGTCTTCACGGGACCTTCTGCAAGGGCGGGAAGAGCACAAAAAAGTGTGAGGGCAAGGGCCAAGACAATGGAAAGTTTACATTTGCGCATATGCGACTCCTTTGGTTTGAAAGTTTTGTGTACGATTTGCAAAGCCTTTTGACCTGTATGGGTAGCCGGTTGCTCAAATGACACAGAATATAACAAAACCCGGACACCATATCCAGATTCATGCTTCAAGTGGCAAATCCTACTTCAAGCGACGGACAACCTACGCCTGACATAGCTCCAACACAATAAAATTCCTTATTTAAATATATTTATAAATGACAATTATGCACGAACGGAACATACATTTTTGCACCCAAAAATTTCCCTACTCATTTGAATCTGCCGTTTGCAGCCCCCATTGTACCGATCCCGCCGGACGGACCACAAAAAAGGGCCGACGACTATTCGCCGGCCCTCTTGAATTGGGTACCAACACGCGGTCCGTTCTGATGCGTTACAGCGCCTCGAACTCCAGGTTTTCCCGGTATTGACGAAAATCGTCTATGCTGACGAAATAATCCGGGTCCTCAAGGATATTCACCACGCAAATCTTCTCTGCTTTCCTGATGAGCCGGACACAATCCTTGCTCAAGTGCCACAGATGGATGCTCTTGCCGGACCGTTCATACGTTTCCGCCAGCTTGTTGATGGCCTCGATGGCGGACTGATCCATGATGCGCGACTCTTCAAAATCAATCACGACTTCCTGCGGATCGTTCTGCGCGTCGAACTTCTCCAGGAAGAGCGCGGTGGAGGCAAAGAACAGCGGGCCGTAAATCTGATAGTGCTTGATGCCGTGTTCATCCACCATCTTGCGGGCGCGAATACGCAGGGCGTTATTCCAGGCAAAGATCAGGGCCGAGATGATGACTCCGGCAACGACCGCGATGGCCAGGTCGTATTTCACTGTCAAAAAGGTCACCAGCACGATGACGATGACGTCCCACTTGGGGATCTTGTTCATGATGTTGAACGTGGACCATGCAAAAGTCTTGATGACCACGATGAACATGACCCCCACCAGCGCCGCGATGGGCACCTGCTCGATATACCGGGACGTAAACAGGATAAAAAACAGCAGCGCGCCTGCGGCCACGATGCCGGACAGCCGTCCCCTGCCGCCGGAGGTGATGTTGATGATGCTCTGGCCGATCATGGCACACCCGCCCATGCCGCCGAACAGACCGTTGACGAAGTTGCCGAGTCCCTGCGCCATGCATTCCCGATTCCCGCTGCCGTGCGTATCCGTGAGCTCGTCGATGAGCGTCAGGGTCATCAGCGATTCGATGAGGCCGACAGCGGCCAGAATCAGCGCGTAGGGTGTGATGAACACCAGCGTGCCCCAGGTCAGGGGCACACGGGGAAAGGCAAAGGTCGGCAGTCCCGAAACAATGCCGGTGCCGCCCTTGGACTGGATAAAGGAAAGCACGGTGGCCGTGTCGATCCTGGCAAACAGCACCAGCAGGGACACGGAGATGATGGCAATGAGCGCACCGGGCCATTTCTTGTGAATTTTCGGCACCGCAAGGAGGATGCACATGGTCAGGGCCACCAGCCCGGCCATGATCCACAGGGGTTCCCCCTGGAGCCACACGCCTTCCGCCGCCTGGAACATTTTCAGTTGAGACAGAAAAATGACGATGGCCAGTCCGTTGACAAAGCCCATCATGACAGACCGGGGCACCATGCGGATGAACTTGCCCAGCCGGAATATACCGGCCAACGCCTGAAAGACACCCACCAGCAACAGCGTGAAAAAGAGGTATTGCAGTCCGGCGTGAGAACCTGCGCCACCAAGGGCATTGCCTTCGAGCACCAGGTTGACCATGACCACGGCCATGGCTCCGGTCGCACCGGAGATCATGCCGGGACGGCCGCCGAGCACGGCGGTGATCAGGCACATCATGAATGCGCCGTACAGGCCGACCATGGGGGACACCCCGGCAACGAATGAAAAGGCGACGGCCTCGGGAACAAGGGCCAGCGCAACGGTCAGACCGGAAAAGATGTCGGCTTGGACGCTGCCTTTGGAATTGGAAACAAGAACGGGGTTGGACTCCACAAAAAATCCTTGGGTATCGGGTACACTCGCTGTCACGATGTTTGGCAACGGCGATAAATCGAGCAACCGAAAAGACGGCTGCAGGCACATATGATTGAAGCCGGGTAACGGCTTAGCTGGAATGGCTGCTGGTACTTATGAAGAACAAAACGAAGATCTGAAACGGGACGTCGAAATGGCGTGCATAAATATGGCGGACTCTCAAGCGAGACGCTTCATGACCAATATACGGTGCTGCGTCAAGTTTATATCAACACACACGCTGACTGACCACTGACGCAAACCGGATGCAACGACCTTTTATTTACGAATACAGGGTTGCTCCATCCCCCTGCCTTTGTTACGTTCAAGCGACGGTCTTGTTCCGAAACAGGCCGAGAGAATGGGGACTCGAAGCATCAATCTCGTGTATGACTTTTTATTTGAGGAGAGAACGGTATGAAACGGCTGACAATGTTTCTCGTGGTTGTGTTCGTTCTGGGGCTGGCCAGTGCCAGCTTTGCCAAAGGACGCCTGGTCATCTACTGCTCCAACGAGCCGTTTGCCTGCCAGGCGGTCGCTGACGCCTTTGCCGAAAAGTATGACGTCAAGGTGCAGATGACCCGGTCCGGCTCCGGCTCCACCTATGCCAAGATCCTGGCCGAGAAGGACAACCCCAAGGGCGACGTCTGGTACGCAGGCACCCTGGACCCCCACTCCCAGGCCGGCGTGAACGGCCTGCTGGAATCCTATGAATCTCCCATGCTCGTGGAAATCGGCCCCGAATTCCAGAACCCCGCCACCAGCAAGAAGCATCAGTCCGCAGGCGTGTACGCGGGCGTGCTCGGTTACTCGGTCAACACCGACGTGCTCAAGGAAAAGGGCCTGCCCATGCCGCGTTCCTGGGCCGACCTGACCAAGCCCGAGTACAAGGGCATGATCCAGGTCGCCTCCCCGCAGTCCTCGGGCACCGCCTACACCGTGTTGGCCACCATGGTTCAGCTTCTGGGCGAAGATGCCGCTTTCGAGTATCTTGCCAAGCTGCACCAGAACGTGAACCAGTACACCAAGTCCGGCTCTGCTCCGGGCAAGGCCGCCGCCCGTGGCGAAACCATGATCGGCATCGGTTTCCTGCATGACCACGCCCTCCAGAAGGCCAACGGCTTCCCCCTGGAACTCATCGTGCCCGCCGAAGGCACCGGCTATGAAATCGGCGGCCTGTCCATCATCAAGGACTGCCGCAACCTCGACAATGCCAAGCTCTTCGTGGACTACATGCTGTCCGCAGAAGGCCAGGAAGTGCCCCAGCGCGTGAAGATGTTCCAGGTTCCCACCAACGTGAACGCCAACGTGCCACCTGAGGCCATTCGTCTGGATCAGGTCAAGCTCATCGACTACGACTTCGTCAAATACGGTTCCGAAGAGATGCGCGCGCACCTCATCGACCGCTGGGTCAGGGAAATCAAGCCGCTGGCCCGTTAATTAATGCGCAAACACACTTACTCCGCTCCGGGAGAGGTTGGCCCCTGGGTCATCCTCTCCTGGACGATCATCGCTTTTCTCGCCTACTGGCTGCTCCCCTGGATCGCTCTTGACTACGGGTTGACCGACTCCACCATGGAGGAATTGCTCGACGCCATGGCCTGGAACTACTCCAGCCTCACCATGATCGTTCCTGCCTATCTGGCGCTCATCATGCCCTTTGCCTGGATCAGACTGCCCGGCAAGGGCAAGGGGATCGTCTTCACGACCCTGGCCGGTCTCGGCATCACCGGCATCCTGTATGCCTTCATCTCTACCAACACCGCCCTTGGACTGGGGGCTGGCGTGGTCATTCTGTGTTTGGCAGCACTGGGTGCAATCGGCGTCTCGGAGCTGGGCTATCAGCGGGGCGACACCTTTATCGCGGGTGCAGTGATCTTTGTCATCTTCATGGTGATCACCTTTATCTTCTTTCCGGTGTGGGAGATTTTCAACAAGCTGATCTTTGATGGCTCCGGTGAACTCGCGCCCTTTCAGTTCTTTGAAATCATCACCTCGTTCGGCATTGGTCGCGTTATCTGGAACACGCTCAAGCTTGCCTTTTCCGTGGGCGCGGCCACCACGCTGTTCGGGTTGATATTCGCCCTGTACGCGGTCCGGGCCACTACCCGGCTGCGGTACCTGATCCGGGTCTTCTACATCCTGCCCATCATCACCCCGCCCTTTGTGGTCGGCATGGCCATGATCCTGCTCTTCGGGCGGGCCGGAATGATCAATGACGGCCTGATGATGCTTTTTGGCCCACACGGTTCGCTGATCCCCGACATCTTCGAACGATCGGGCTACATCTATGGCTACCCCGGCATCTTTCTAGCGCAGGTTCTCTCCCTGACCCCGGTGTCCTACATGGTCATCTCCGGCATGCTCTCCAGCATCAACCCGGCCATGGAAGAAGCCTCCCTGACCATGCGCGCCGATCGCTGGGCCACCCTGTGGAACGTCACGTTTCCCCTGCTCCGGCCAGCCATTGCCAATGCCTTCCTGCTCGGCATGATCTCGTCGGCCGCGGACTTCGGCAACCCGCTGGTGCTGGGCGGCGACTATGACGTGCTCTCAACGGAAATCTATTTCTCCATTGCCGGAGCGCAGCTTGATTTCACCAAGGCCGCGGCACTGGGCCTGATCCTGCTGATCCTCTCCCTGTCGGTCTTCCTCATCCAGAAGAAATGGGTGGGCAAAAAATCCTATGTCACGGTCACGGGCGTGGAGACCGCAGGCAACCTGACTCCGCTTCCCGCAGGGCTGCAACGCGGGCTGACGCTCTTCATCTCCATCTGGCTGGTACTGGTGGGCTTCCTCTATGTTTCCATTTTCCTGGGCGGCTTCGTCACCCAGTGGGGCGCGGACTATTCCCTGACCATGAAGCACCACACGGAGCTGTGGCTCAACGGCTTCTCCAGCGGGGGGTGGCCATCCTTCTTCAACTCTCTGTCCTACTCCATGCTGGCGGCCCCGCTGACCACCATGGCGGGCATACTCATCGCCTACATCCTGACCAGACGGAAATTCCTGGGACGCGGCATCATCGACTTCGGGACGGTGCTCATCTTCGCCATTCCCGGTACGGTTACCGGCGTGGCCTACATCCTCGCCTTCAACACGTCGCCCCTGGAGCTGACCGGCACGGCAGCCATCCTGATCATCACCATGGCCATCCGCGCCATGCCCGTGGGCATCAGAGGAGGCATGTCGGCCCTCAGCCAGATCTCCACCAACCTGGAAGAAGCGTCGCTGCTGCAACGGGCCGGGAGCTTCAAGACCCTCAAGTCCGTCCTGCTGCCCCTGCTCAAGTCCACCATCGTCTCTTCCATGGCGTACAGTTTCATTCGGGCCATGACCACGGTGTCCGCCGTGATCTTTCTGGCCACGGCCGGGACCGATGTGGCCACCACGTATATCCTCTCCCGAGTGGAGAGCGGCGAGACCGGTGTGGCCGTGGCCTATGGTTCGGTCCTTATCCTGATCATGCTCTTTTTCACCCTGCTCGTGCAGGCTTTCACCGGTCGCTCCAAGACGGAGCGGGAAGTGAAAACAATCCGAGGCTGACATGAATGATTCCATACAAGTGACCCTGAAGCACGTGTCCAAGCACTTCGGCAAGGTGCGGGCCGTGGACAATATAGATATCGAATTTGCGCCCGGCACCCTGACCACCTTGCTCGGCCCTTCGGGCTGCGGCAAGACCACACTGCTCCGCCTCGTCTCCGGGCTGGAACCCGCCACGGCCGGCGAAATCTGGTTCGGCGATGAAAACGTGACCGCGTTGTCGGCCACCCGCCGAGACGTGGGCATGGTCTTCCAGAGCTACGCCCTGTTCCCGCACATGACCGTGGAGCAGAACGTGGGCTACGGCCTCGGCGTGCTCAAGGTCCCGGCTGACGAGACAAAGGAGCGGGTACGCGAAGTCCTCCAGATGGTGGACATGGACGGCTATCAGAGCCGCTATCCCAACGAGCTTTCAGGCGGCCAGCAGCAGCGCGTGGCCGTGGCCCGGGCCATGGTCCTGCGCCCCAAGGTGCTCCTGTTCGACGAGCCCCTGTCCAACATCGACTCCAAACTTCGTCGCTCCATGCGGGACGACATCCGCCGCCTGCAACAGGCATCGGGCATCACCTCCATCTACGTCACCCATGACCAGGCTGAAGCCCTGGCCGTGTCCGATGAGATCATTGTCATGAAAGACGGCGCCATCGAACAGCAGGGGCCGCCCCGCGCCCTGTACCACAAGCCCGAGACGTCCTTTGTGGCCAACTTCATCGGCGAATCAAATGTGGTCAAGGGAATCCTGTCCAGCAAAGGGACAAGCAAGATAATCACTTACGGCGACGCCACAATCGAACTGCCGACAACCGAGCAGACCGACCACTCGGACGGTCCGGTGAGCCTGTCCCTGCGACCGGAGGTGATTGAAGTTGTACACAAGTCCGAGACAACCGAGGCCGCCCTTTCAGGCACCATCAAGCAGAACGCCTACATGGGACCGGTCATCGAATACACCATCGACACCCAGTGCGGGCCGCTCTTTACCCGTGCCCCGGCCTATGCGGGTGTCTTTGAATCCGGCGAGGAGGTCGGCGTCCTCGTACGGCCGGATGAAATCATCGTCATCCCGGAAAACGGCGACACAACCGCGGCCTAGGTTTCAGCCATGTCCATCGCCGTCCTCTTTGACATGGACGGGGTCATATTCGACTCCGAACCCATTCATGAAAAAATCTTCATCGAGTTTGCGCGCTCACTCGGGTTTTCCATCACGCCCGACGTCTACCAGCGCTATATCGGCACCTCCAGCATCAGCCAATGGCGGGACATGAAGGCCATGCATGACCTTGAAGGCACGCCAAAGGAACTCTCCGACGCAAAAATGGAGCGGTACAAGGCATATCTGGCCGCGACGACCGGGCTGAAACCCATTCCCGGCATAACGGCGCTGCTCGACGGTCTGCAAGCCGAAGCCATCCCCTTTGCCCTGGCTTCCTCCAACAACAACGACGTCATCGAGGCCACGCTCACGTCCATCGGACTCAGGGAGACCTTCAGCACCTATGTGGGCGGCGACGACGTGTCACGCGCAAAACCGGACCCGGCCATCTTCCTGCTGGCCGCAGACAGACTCGGCGTGTCCCCTGACCGCTGCGTGGTCATAGAGGACTCCACCAACGGCGTCATCGCAGCAAAGCGGGCGGGCATGCGGTGCGTGGGGTTCGACAACCCCAACTCACCGGGGCAGACGCTCGTTAAAGCCGACCTGCTTGTCACATCCATCCACCAGCTGACCACTCGAAGACTGACCGAACTGCTCACGACCTGACCGTCTCCCTTTTCACTTATGTGCGAGTGTTTGCACGCACTTGAAATCGTTGTTTTCGTGCTCTAAGGGTATGTTCCATCGGCCCGCTCTGGCCGCCAACAGTGTTCTTTCACGAATCAAACGTTCACTTATTCCTGTACGCACATGACAAAGGAGGATTGCATGAAAAAAATTATTCTGACAGCCATTATCTGTCTTATGGCCTTGCCCGCATTTGCTGCCGAGCCCTTTCAGCTCAGCCTTGTTCCCGATGTTGCCCTTCATTCCAGATCCACCCGCATCGACGGAGTGGCCCTGAGCATCTGGGGTGAGAACCCGCAATCCGCTCTGGCTCTGGGTATCATCAACGGCTCCAGCGGCGACAGTGCCGGTTTTTCCTGGGGGTTCGTCAACTACGCCGACAATTACACCGGCGTACAGTGGGGGCTGGTCAACTACAACCACCACTCCTTCACCGGCTGGCAGGCAGGATTCGTCAACGCATCCAGCACCATGACCGGCCTGCAAACCGGATTCATCAACTATGCAGACACAGCCCAGCCCGGTCTGCAGATCGGTCTGATCAACGTCATCAAGAGAAACCAGTGGTTCAACGAAATGCCCAACGGGCTGGCTCCGGTCTTCCCCATCGTCAACTGGCGTTTCTAACCATCTCCGCCATTGAACGAACACAAGCCGTCGAAGCATGCTTCGACGGCTTGTTTGTTTTGCTCACTCCAATGAATATATTAATGGGCATACTACCATGTCCCGGCTCGCCAGACCGTAGTCAGATCACTGCCCCAGATGATCAAGCAGCGCCTGCACAATTCCATCCACCAGATCCGTCTCCGGCAGGCCCAGCACAGAGGCATCGGTCATCTGCCGTTCTATCACCCCACGCAGAGGCGGTATGGTCACGCTCCACTGCGGCAATCCGTCCAGTTTTGGCGGGGGCCCGCCCTCATGCCGGTTAAGCACCAAGGCCTGGTTTTTCAACCCCAGATCTCCAGCCATACGACCTACTTCAGCACCAGTCTGCAAACTACGCATGGATGGTTCGGAAACCACGATCAGCCCATCCACATGAGCCACGGTTCCGCGCCCCAAATGTTCAACACCAGCCTCAAGGTCCACAAGCACCCATTCGTCACGGTCCATGACAATATGTCCCAGCAAGGCCTTGAGCAGCGCGTTTGCATCACAGGCGCACCCGCCGCCGGCATTGGTCACAGCTCCCATGACAAGGAGCCGTTTACGCCCTGGATCGACTCCGGCAATGGGCGGACCGCTCAACGGCACATCCACACCCAACTCATCCGGCAGATTGCCGACATCCGGGTTGAGATTCAGGAAACCACCGGCATGGATGTGTTCACGCACCAGATCTTCACGCTGAATAAGGGGGCTCGGCAACTGATCCAGTACCAACCCGGAAGCCTGACCCAACGAAAGCGCGGTGTCCGCATCCACCAACCATACATTCTTCCCCTGCCGAGCCAGATAATCGGCTACCCACGCGCACAAGGACGTTTTCCCGACTCCACCCTTACCTGCGAACGCTATTTTCATGATTGCCCCCATCCCTCTCATTTCCAAAATTTCTTGTCGTCGTTACGCGGAAGCGGTGGAGGGCGGTTCAATGTTAATTATACTGAATCTTTGTAAAAACTGTTGTCCAAAAAATCGTCTCTAGAGGCGTATATTTGCCGTCCTCCAAACCTGGGATCCCCCCAACCAGACGGTGCGACAAAATGCTTTGAAGAGAGAGTCCAGAGGGGAACCCTTTCTCGAAAGGTTCCCCTCTGGTCGCCGAAGGCATTCCTATTCAGGGAGGCCCAGGGCTTTGCGTTTGGTTTTGATGCGGGTGTCGAACATCTCTGCGGCCTTGACCATATCGCCTTCGATAAAGAAGGTTGCACCGACCAGATCCTCGAGTCCCGAGACAGCAAGATTGGTGACGGTCTCGGAACCGAGGATATTCGGCGGATGCCCGAGGTGGGTGTAAATGCCTGACGCCACGGCATAGAGTCCGATGGCAGCGGCTTTTTCCGAATACCATTCAGGCGAGGAGGCACCCACAGGCAGATCGGAAATATCCACATCCAACGCATTGGCAAGGGCCGCACACAGTTGCAGAATACGAGCGTTGTCCACACAGGAACCATAATGCAAAACGGGCGGGATACCCAGTGAACCACAGACTTTCTTGAGACCCGGGCCAGCCTTTTCAATAGCGTCCGGCACGAGCAGTCCGGCCTTGCCTGCCGCGGTGGTCACACACCCGGTGACAAGGACGAGGATATCCTTTTTGATCAACTCTTCGGCAAGCTTCACGTTCATGGAATCCTGCTGAATCTTCGGGTTGTTACAACCGACAATGCCGACCGCGCCCCGAATGTCTCCGCTTGCGATGGCCTGAACTAACGGATCGAGTGAGCCGCCGAGAGCTTCGATTACAGCTTCATTGGAAAAGCCGGTCATGATGTCGATAGGCTCGCACGGAATATCAACGCGCCCGGCATCACGCTGGGCATAGCCTTCCACAGCGATGGACACGATTTCACGAGCCTGGACCATGGCGGTGTTGGGCTGGAAATCAACATGGATGCCGCCGGTGAAGCGCGCTTTGTTGGCAGTGTCGATGAATTTGGTGTGGTAGCAGCCGGAAATCTGAACAAGAGACGGCATGATGCACTGATAGTCGACCACGATGGCCTCGACTGCGCCCGTGATGATGGCCAGCTCGGTCATGAGATGATTACCCGCCATGGGAATACCCTGGCGCATGAGCAATTCGTTGCCTGTGCAGCAAAGTCCGGCCACATTGATGCCGGTTGCGCCGAGCTCCTTGGCGCGGGCCAGCAGTTCCGGTTCGCGGGCTGCGGCCAGAATCATTTCGGAGACAACGGGGTTGTGCCCGTGCACCAGAATGTTGACCTGATCTTCCTTGATGACACCGAGATTGGCGGTGGACATCTTTGGTGTGGGCACGCCGAATATGACGTCTGACAGTTCGGTGCCGATCATGGAGCCGCCCCAACCGTCCGCCAGCGAAGTCCGGGCCGCATGAATGAGTGTGTTGGGTGCGTCGTTGTCACATCCCATATGGGTGCGATGCATCATTTCGGCGATTTCACGGTCAACACCACGCGGTGTCATGCCGAGTTTGGCCCAGAGGTCCTTGCGTTTTTGCGGTACGCGAGACAGGAAGGAGACTTCCTTTTTGCGGGAACCGAAATCGGCGAAAAAACACTCCATGACATCATGGGCAATATCAATGATAGCACGGTCGTCAGTTTCGATGCCAACCTCGCCGGCAATGGCGATCAGTTTGCCTTCCTCAACGATTTTGTAGTCGTTGGTTTTGCCTTCGACAATGGCTTCGAGCACCTCAATGAGGTCGCGGCCGTGGTCGGAGTGTCCGGCAGCGCCGCCAGTCACGAATCGGCCGAAATTTCGGGCCACGACGACATCGGCATCTGCACCGCACACACCAAGCGGATTTTTGGCGGTAATCCGGCACGGCCCCATTGTACAGTTACGGCAGGATGTGCCCAGCTCACACATTTTACAATGTGGTGTCTGCCTGTCCAACCGCTCATGGACGGTTTCGATTCCCTCAGCACGCGCCTTTTTCAGCATGGCCTTGGCATCATCCCAAATGGTCAGATCGTCAATTGGTCTTGGTTCCTTTGCCATTTTCCCTCCTAATCCCAGGTTCGCCGGGTCATGTAATGCAACCCGCCCGGCAGATAATGGATACCCTCTATTCGAACCGTATCAGTAACACTACCAGGTCCTGAGTGTATGTCGGGAAGCCGACAAATGGGGAGGAAAAGTGCGAAAAAATAATGTGACCGATTACAATTTCCGTGGTGACACATTGTTACAAGTGACATATGCTCTCGATAAATATTTACGATATGAGAAGGAAGCAGGATCGCGCGTAAGGCTATCCTTGAGTGAAACAAGCAAAGGAGGAACAATGGTTAAACACTTTGATCTCAAAGCGGCTCTGGATTTCATTCGTAAAGGGTATACGAAAGGGAAGGAGCCCTTCTGCTTCACTGTTCCCGAGATGGCGAGCGCTATCAACATATCGGAGAAGAAGACGAAAGAAGTTCTCGCACGGATTAATGACCGCGCGCAGTTTTGGAGAGGCAGCTACCTCCCAAACTATGACAATCTTGTTGTCAGTGCCCCTGTGTTTGAACGGGTAAAGGACTGGTTTAAATAATCATTAAAAATCAGCGCCGGCCGCTCGCTCCAGGGCGCCCACGTCCGGGATGAAGTATTCACCCCGGACGCGCTTTTTCATCAGGCCGGCGCGTTCCATGTCGTTCAGCAATGTGGACACGGTCTGTCGTGTGGCTCCCATGAGTTGGGAAAGTTGTTCAATGGTCAGGTCGATTCTGATCACGACACCTTTGCCTTCAGGAACGCCGGATTCCCGCGCCTCACTGACCATATAATCCATGAGGCGGTTGTATATATCTTTAAAAGCAAGGCCGCCAATGATGGAGAAGGCGTTTTGCAGGATATGGCCGAGCACTCGGACCATGGTGCGGGTGAAAAGCGGGACCTCGGACATACAGCGCTTGACGGACTGAACATCGGTAACAAGCAGAGCGGCATCCTCGAAGGCCTGAACATAACATCCGGCGTGGGTGGCATAGAGGTCGCCTGAGCCGAGAATGGCAAGGGTGAATTCCTTGTCCTCATAGGCGAGATATATCCGTACTCGCCCTCGGGCGATGATGAAAACAAGGTTGTCCTGCTCATCGGCCCTGTAAATAACCTGCCCCTTGGCATATGTCCGTTCATTGAACACACTGCGCAGTTCCGCCAGCTCTACGCGCTCCAACTCATCCAGCAGGTTTATTCCTGAAAATTTCATAATCCTTCCCGGGTTGAAGAAGAATCCTACCATGCAGGTCTATATTCCGTCCAATGGGTGATTTCCTGTTGCCATCTTTCGGTAATTGCCCGATATTGGAAATGTGAAAAAACACTGCCTTGCACACTTCATATTACTGCCGCTGATCGTCCTGTTGACCGTCCCCTGGGTGACCCCAACCATGGCCTCCGGCTACCCTGAATGGCAACCGCCCAAGGCGGTCATCTTTGGCATGCCCTATCTCGGCCAGGCCGTAAAAAAGGGCGGCACCGGGCTGGTCTCAAGCATCCTCAAAGCCGTGTTCGATGGAGCAGGATATGCCTTCCAGCACAAGGACCTGCCGTACAAACGGGCGCTGAAAAACCTCAGGGCAGGCACCATTGACTGCACACTGGACATCAAGGACAAACAGAAAGGTGTTGCCCAGGCTGCCAAGATGCTGGTCGCCTATGATCTGGCCGTGGCCTATCTGCGAACCAGAGGTTTCAAGGACATCAAGGAGCTGGATGGACAACGGGTGGCGTATCTTCATGGCTTCGACATTCAGTCGGTCCTGCCCGTACAGGTCAAACCGCAGTTGTCGTATGACCTGAGTTCCGCCTTCCACATGCTTGATCGCGGTCATGTGACGTACATCATCGATGACGAACAGTTGCTCAAGGACGCGCTCTATGAGTCCAAACTTCCGACCAGTGCGTTCATGATCACCAAGATCAGGAGCATGGAGGTTCACCCCATCTTCACTGACAATGAAAAAGGCCGCAAACTGCGCGATGTCTATGACAGACGCATGCGGGAAATGACCGTCTCCGGTGAACTGGAAGACATACTGAAAGCCAACGGGATGTCTGATGCAGACATCAAAATAATCCTGGATGCCAACAAGTCGCGCAATGGATGAATACAGCCGGTATGCACGCCTCTATGATTTTCTCATCACCCCGGCCATGCGCCCAATGCACGGACACATGCACGCCCTGCTCACAGAGCACAGGTGTACTACCATAGCGGAGCTCTGTTGCGGGACCGGAGCCATGGCCGGTCAACTCGATCAGGCGGGCATGACGGTCATCGGCGTGGACAGTTCAGCGGCCATGCTGAGAGTGGCCCGAAAAAAACGGCCGTCCGTGCACTTCATACAGGCGAACGCCTCGACCCTTCCCCTGCCGGACCGACAGTTTGATGCGGCAACCATCAGCTTTGCCCTGCATGAAAAACCGCAGCCCACAGCCCATGCGATCCTGACCGAAGCACGGCGCATTGTCAGGCCCGACGGCATGATTCTGGTGACGGATTACAGGTTACCGAAACACGGCAGCGGCGCATGGGCCGGACGATGTATCGCCACCATCGAACGCATCGCCGGGAAAGAGCATCACGCGCATTTTTCCCGGTACATGGCCGGTGGCGGCACAGACACGTTTCTCAAACAGGCGGGGTTGGACGCGCAGTGCACCGAGACATTCATGTCCGGGTGGGCAGGCGTCTATCTGGCCCGATAGCGACAGCCCTCTTCTCCACCGGCTGTGCCCTCATACTCAGGCGACTCCCTGCCACCTTAGCTGTTGGCGGCCCGCTCCCTGCGCTTTTTCATACGCAGATTCAGGAACTCCACAAAAAGCGAAAAGGCCATGGCAAAATAGATATAGCCCCGGTCGATATGCTTGTGCATGCCCTCGACCATGAGGAATATCCCGACCAGAAGCAGGAAGGAGAAGGCGAGCATCTGCACCGTAGGATGGGCGGACACGAACTCGCTGACCGGACCGGCAAAGAGCAGCATGACCATCACCGCGATGACAATGGCGGCGATCATGACCTCAATGTGTTTTGCCATGCCCACGGCAGTGATGACGGAATCCAGGGAAAACACGAGATCCAGCAGCATGATCTGGACAATGGCCCCGAAATATGAATATCCGGCGCGCACCGCGCTTTCATCACGTCCCGGTCCTTCCAGTTTGTCATGAATCTCGTGGGTGGCTTTGGCCAGCAGAAAGAGTCCTCCGATAAGCAGAACCAGATCCCGCCCTGAAACCACATGATCGAAGAGCGTGAAGAGCGGCGCGGTCAGCCCCATGATGGCGGATATGGCCAGCAGGAGCCCGATGCGCGTGAGCATGGCCAGCCCGATGCCGAACCTGCGGGCTGTGGCCCGGGACGCCTCGGGCAGCTTGTTGGTGACCACCACGACAAAGACGATATTGTCAATGCCAAGGACGATTTCCAGCCCTGCCAACGTGATGAGGGCAATAAGATTTTCCAGTGTCCACAATCCTTCCAACATAACGGCTCCTCACAAGGGATTCTTTGACGGTGCAGGGACTATAGGGGATGACTCCCCTGAATGGAAGGGGAAGAAAGACGGCGAACCTTCATTTTCTTTCGCTTGGAAAGAGCCAGCATCAACACCAAAGGCAATCATACCAACCGACTCTGGTACAACAAAGCCAAAGAGCATCTTTGCAATTCATCGACTCTCTGGTAGGAGATATAACCAAGGAGACTACATGCAGAAGTACAAGCTTGTCAGCATGGTCAAAGCGGCCGGTTGAGCCGCTAAGATCGCTCCAGAGGATCTGGAGAAAGCACTTTCCGGGCTTACAGCCCACAATGACAGCCGCGTGTTGACCGGAGGCCCCGGCGACAACGAGGACGCTGCCATTGTGTCTTTTCCTGCGGGCAAGGCGCTGGTGCAGACTCTGGATTTCTTCACTCCTATCGTCAATGATCCCTATAAGTTCGGACGTATCGGCGCGGCCAACGCCCTGTCCGATGTCTATGCCATGGGCGGCGAGCCGTGGACGGCCATGAACATCGTCTGCTTCCCGGCCAAGAGCCTGCCCATGGAGGTCTTGTCCGAAATCCTGCGGGGCGCTGGCGACACCGTGGCCGAGGCGGGCGCCATCCCGGCCGGCGGGCATAGTGTGGAAGATGATGAATTGAAATTCGGCCTGTCCGTATCCGGCATCGTGGACCCGGACCGCTTTGCCTCCAACAGAGGCGTACAGCCCGGCGACGAGCTGGTCCTGACCAAACCCATCGGCACCGGAGTGCTGGCCACGGCGGTCAAGGGAGAGATGCCCGGCCATGAAGCCATGGAGACTCTGCTCGCCGCTGTCTGCGGACGCCTGAACAAGACGGGCGGCGACATCATACGCGAGTTCGGCCTCAAAGGGGCGACGGACATCACGGGTTTCGGGCTGGGGGGACATATGCTGGAGCTGGCCCATGCCAGCGACGTGGTCATGGAGCTGCGCATGCAGAGCGTTCCCCTGCTTGAAGGCGCATTGGATCTGGCCTCCATGGGCATGCTCCCTGCCGGGTCCATCTGCAACCGCAACTACTATCGCCCCAGAGTCAACGAAGCGCCAGGGCTGGACCCCATCCACTTTGATCTCATGTTCGACGCCCAGACCTCGGGCGGCCTGATACTGGCCGTCCCGAAAGCGCAGCTTGTCCAGGTCATGGACAGGCTCGAAACAGCCGGAGACATGGCCGCGCACATAGGCACCGCCCACGCGCATGAGCCGGGCACCCCCCGCCTTTCCATCGTGTAAATGCGTATTATTTCGACTTGGGAACGACCCGGGTCATGACCCGCTCGATCTCGGCCC
Source organism: Pseudodesulfovibrio sediminis (assembly GCF_020886695.1). Lineage (NCBI taxonomy): Bacteria > Pseudomonadati > Thermodesulfobacteriota > Desulfovibrionia > Desulfovibrionales > Desulfovibrionaceae > Pseudodesulfovibrio > Pseudodesulfovibrio sediminis. The sequence continues at coordinate 2,591,364 of NZ_AP024485.1, read as the reverse complement.
GCAATTCATTGAGTTCAAACGGCTTGGCCACATATCCGTCCATTCCCGCACCGATGTACCGCTCCTGATCGCCTTTCATGGCGTGGGCCGTAAGCGCCACAATGGGAAACGTCAATCCGAGATCCTGACGAATGATCCGGGTGGTCTCGACACCATCAAGACCGGGCATCTGAATGTCGGTAAGGAAAAGATCAAACGTTTCCGTTTGGAGCACTTCCACGGCCTCTTCTCCGCTAAACACACAACGAACCGAATGTCCGTTCTTTTCCAACAGCCGTTGGACAACGAGCTGGTTGACCCGTTCGTCCTCGGCAACAAGAATGGAATATGCCGCCTTGCGTTCCTTTGGAACGAGCTCCCGGACATGCATTTTCTGGTTCCGCAAATCCAGCTTGGCCTTGATGGTGAACGCTATGACAGTCCCTTTGCCCACCTCGGAACTGACGGAGATAGTGCCCCCCATAAGCAGGACCAGCCTGTGCACTATCCCGAGGCCGAGACCGGTTCCCTGATACTTGCGCGTGATGGACCCATCCGCCTGGGTAAACGGATCAAACACGTTATCAATCTTTTCCTCGGGAATGCCGATGCCCGTATCCTTAACCCTGAAAAAGATATGAGGGGCCTCATGGTCCAGGGTAGACTGAATGGGGTAGGCTTCAACGCAAATGGCCCCTTCTTCGGTGAATTTGGTCGCATTGCCCACCAGGTTGAACAGTATCTGTCTGAGCCGTCCCTTGTCCGCCATGAACTGGCGAGGCAGGGATTCATCAATGGCCCAGCTCACGTTTACCCCTCTCTTTTCTGCAGTGGGCTTGAAAATGGAGACAACGGAATCCAGTACGTCTCCCAATTCGAAATATTGTTCTTCCAGCTCCAGCTTGCCGGACTCCACCTTGGAAATATCCAATATGTCATTCAAAATCTGGAGCAGATTCCGCCCGGAACCAAGTGCTGTATTCAACGACTTGGACTGGTCATCATCAAGCGGAGAGAGCTGCAGCAACTGAAGCATGCCAAGCAGCCCGTTAAGCGGCGTTCGTATCTCGTGGCTCATGTTGGCCAGGAACTCATTCTTGGCCAGACTGGCGGCCTTGGTCTTGCCAATGGCGACCTGAAGTTCTTCGGCTATGGTCTTGAGCTCCGTGATGTCAGCCCCCATATGCATGTGCACGCGTTGCCCCTGCAACCACTCGATCGTCCGATCATGGTTGAGCGACCATATATTCAGCTTGGGGTTGTACTTTTCCGAGACTACGGTTTCCGAAGGGAGGCCGTCCTTGTCCAACAGTCTGGGCTTGGGACAGTCCTGACACCGGACATTCTGGTTGTAAAAAAGTGCATGACAGGTCAATCCATCCTGGTATGGGCCGAAGCGGGCATCCAGATGGGCGTTCATGAACAGAATTTCATTGGTTTCCAGATCAGACACGAAGATATCCGCATCAATGCCGTCAAGAATGGTAATCAGCCGTTGATGCGCCTGTTTCACATCCGTGATGTCGGCGACCATGGCGAATGCCCCCAGAACGCTCCCATCCTCGGCCGCCAGAGGGGTGGCCGAGACCAGCCCCCAGACCTCAACGCCATCCTTGCGCCGAAACTTGCAATCATACCGCGCGCGCTCGCCCAGCTTGCGCAGGGCCAGACGATTCTCGTTCTTCGTGTGCTCATCTATCGCGATATATTGGGTAAGAGGCTGTCCGATGATCTCCATGACATCGCACCCGATAAAATCCGCAAAAATGGCGTTGGCATAGGTGATGCGCTGATCGGCATCCATTCCGAGAATCCCCTCATTGGCGGTCTCGACGATGAGCTTGTATTTTTCCTGCGTCTTCTTTCGGGTCTCTTCGGCAAAGCGGACATCAGTGACATCCTTGGCAAACACTGCCAGGGAAGACACGACTCCCTCCTCGACCAAGGGATATACAGTGGCGGCAACAATCCTGCCGGAATGCACACTCTCGACCTCGATAGACTCCCCGGACTCCACGGCGTCATCAAATGCCTTCTGGATGATCTCCTGTAACTGTGGCTGAAAAAACGGATAGACAGACTGTCCTGACATGGCTTCCATCGACGTCCCCAGAAACTGCGCCATCTTCATATTGGCGACAAGCGTCGTTCCCTCCGTGCTGAACAGCCCCACCGCCTCGACCGGAGCATCGAGCAGAGCGCGCATGAACTGCTGGCTCTCCTTGAGCTTCTCCTCCATCCGCTTGCGGTCGGAGATATCACGGGTGGACCCGACAATGCCTATCCATACGCCGGACTCGTCCAGCATGGCTTTTGCCACGCTCTCCACCCAGATGGTGCCGCCATCCTTGCACCTGAGTTCGATTTCAAAACGATCAACAATCTCTGCCGCCCCGCGCGCTCGTGCGGCAAACCCCCGGGCAAGGGCGTCACTGACGACGCGGAAGGACGCATCGGTCATCGATTCCTTGAAAGACGAGCCAATAACTTCATCGGGAGTGAAACCACGAAGACGCTCGACCGAAGGGCTGATGTACGTATACATCATTGTCTGATCGACAGCCCAGATAACGTCCTCGGCATTGTCGGTCATGAACAGATACTGCAATCTGGAGCGGGTCGCCTGTTCTTCGGCAGCCCGCTGGCTGGTCATGTTCCTGACAACGCTCCACATGCCCAGGGCAACACCCTTCTCGTCCCGGTCCACCCAGAACTGGACCTTGAGCGGGATCTGGCGGCCCTCCCGGTGAATAAGCCGTTTCTCGTACTCGCCGGATCGGCAGTCGCTGTTCATGCAGGCCAGAATACGCTGCTTCTCCTCTTCCCGGTCAGACTGCGATGTGAAGTCGAGTATGGTCCGTCCTCGCATTTCGCTTTCGGAGAAACCGACTATGGAGCAAAAGGCAGGGTTGACCTTCAGAATCCTTCCCACGGTATCCGTATAGACAAGGCCATCGCCGATAGCCGTGTAGAGACCTTGAAAGCATTCGGAATTCATAACTATTTCTTCTTCATCCCGTGCAGGAGAAAGTTCCTCCGTACGAAGGGCCCGGGAATTTGGTTCGTCGTTCTTCATAGGCTTTGTATCCGGCTGCTCATATTCCAAAGGTCTCCTCGCCAGGAGTTATACGTTCTCTTATCATAAACACCAATTATTTTCAGCCTTCGCTTGAAGCCCTCCCCAATGGCAGGTAGTGTGGAAAGAAACCAGACACGGCACAGCGTAGCCCCCCATGGCCAAAAGCAACAAACATCTTGCAAAGGACTTTGCAGACGAAGCCCGCCCCTCAACAATTCGAACTCACCAGGTAACAAGGAGATAACATGAAGTCCGATCAGTATATTTTGCTCGAAGACGAATTCGGCGCACATAATTACAAGCCCCTCGATGTTGTCATAGAACGGGGCGAAGGCATTTGGGTCTGGGACGTGGACGGCAAGAAATATCTCGACTGCCTCTCCGCATACTCCGCCATCAATCAGGGGCACTGCAACAAGAAAATCATGGCCGCCATGGTCGAACAGGCCAAACGGCTCACCCTGACCTCGCGGGCGTTTCGCAACGATCAGCTCGGCCCGCTCTACAAGGAGCTGTGCGATCTGACCAATTCGCACAAGGTGCTACCCATGAACTCCGGGGCCGAGGCCGTGGAGACCGCCATCAAGGCCGTGCGCAAGTGGGGCTACCAGGTCAAGGGTGTCCCGGAGAACAAGGCCGAAATCATCGTCTGCCGCAACAACTTCCACGGCAGGACCATCTCCATCATTTCCTTCTCCACCGATCCGGTCTCCACCACGGGGTTCGGCCCGTTCACCCCTGGATTCAAGATCGTGGATTTCGGTGACACCGCCGCGCTTGAAGACGCCATCACCGACAACACCGTGGCCTTCATGGTCGAGCCGATCCAGGGCGAAGCCGGGGTCATCATCCCGCCCGAGGGCTATCTCCGGGAAGTCCGGCGTATCTGCACCGAAAAAGGCATCGTGCTCATCTTTGACGAAATACAAACCGGCCTGGGACGCACCGGCGCAATGCTGGCCGAAGAGCACGAAGGGGTCGAGGCGGACCTCACCCTCATAGGCAAGGCGCTGTCCGGTGGGTTCTACCCTGTCTCAGCCGTGCTCTCCAACACCGAAGTGCTCGGCGTGCTCAAGCCCGGCGAACACGGCTCCACCTTTGGCGGCAACCCGCTGGCCTGCGCCATTGCCCGCGCCGCCCTCAAGGTGCTCGTCGAGGACGGACTCATCGAAAATGCCAGGGAAATGGGGACCTATTTTTTGGAAGGCCTCAAGCAGATCGACAATCCGAAAATCAAGGAAGTGCGCGGTCGGGGCCTGCTCATCGGTCTCGAATTTCACGACACTGCCGGCGGCGCACGACAGTATTGCGAACAGCTCAAGGACGCCGGACTGCTCTGCAAGGAAACGCACCAGACCATCATCCGGTTCGCGCCCCCACTCGTGATCACCAAAGAAGAGATCGATTGGGCGCTCGAAAAAATCACCCCCATCCTGAGCCGGTAACGGCGGCAGAAACCGTCGACCGTCTTAAAAAGAAAGAGGCCGCCTCAAACGAGACGGCCTCTTCGTATTAGATTCAGTGTGGGCGCTACTGTTTCCTGATGTAGATCAGCTCGATGACCTTGGCGTCAGGACCGCTCTCCACATAGAAGACGGTCAGCTTTGTGCCGTCTTCGCTGAGGTCTCCGTGCATCACCCCATCGTCATGCTCGGCGATATATATTTCACCGTCAACAGCGATGCCACCGCAGAGTTTTTCGGAATACTGTTTGCCTTTCAGCGTCCATTCCTTGTAGCCGAGGAAGACCCTGCCCTCCTGTTTTTCGATCACCAGAGAGTTTTTTGCCTCCGGGTTGCTGTAGATACCTCTTTCCACTCCGGCAACCAGGGTGCCCTCGCAGTACCATGTCCCCTTCATGTCGGGGATGTCTCCGGCAAACGCGCTGGCGGCAATGAGCAAAAAGGCACACGTCAACAAAGAAAACAGCGTTCTTTTCATGGGTCCTCCTGAGGGTGTAAAAAAGCAGGTCGCCCCGAAATGGAGCGACCTGCATGTCTTTCTTTACCTAGTCTTCTTCAAAAAAACTACCGCCGAGGATGGGGCCGTAGTACACGCCATCATCGTCGAGGTCTTCTTCAATCCGCAGCAACTGGTTGTATTTCTCCAGACGGTCCGAACGGCAAAGGGAGCCGGTCTTGATCTGACCCGCGTTCACAGCCACCGAAAGGTCTGCGATGAAATGGTCGCCGGTCTCGCCGGAGCGATGGGACACGACGTTGGTGTATCCGGCGCATTTGGCCAGCTCAATGGTGTCCAGGGTCTCGGTGACGGTACCGATCTGGTTCAGTTTGATAAGAATCGAGTTGCAGATGCCCTTGTCGATACCCTCGGCAAGGATGTCGGGGTTGGTGACGAACAGGTCGTCGCCGACAAGCTGGATACGATCACCCATTTTTTCGGTCTGCAGCGCAAAACCATCCCAATCGGATTCGGCAAAACCGTCTTCGATGGAGATAAGCGGGAACTGGGTGGCCAGGTCGTCGTAGAAGTCGACCAGCTCTGCGGAAGTGAGGGTCTTGTTCTCGCCGGCCAAGACGTATTTGCCGTCCTTGTAGAATTCAGACGCGGCCGCATCAATGGCGAAACCGATGTCCTTGCCCGGTTCGTATCCGGCTGCTTCGCAGGCACGGGTGATATACTGAAAGGCTTCAGCGTGGGATTTGAGGTTGGGAGCAAAGCCGCCCTCGTCGCCCACGGAGGTGACGTGACCGTCCTTGTGCAGGATGGATTTCAGGTTGTGGAAGACCTCGGCACCCATGCGGAGCGCTTCGGCAAAGGTTTCCGCACCCACGGGCATGATCATGAACTCCTGGATGTCCAGGTTGTTGGGAGCGTGTTCGCCGCCGTTGATAATGTTCATGAGCGGGACGGGCAGCAGCTTGGCATTGGTACCGCCAAGATACTGATACAGAGGCAGCCCCATGAAACGGGCCCCTGCGCGGGCGCAGGCCATGGACACGCCAAGCAGGGCGTTGGCACCAAGACGGTCCTTGTTCTCGGTTCCGTCGAGATCGATGAGCGCGTTGTCGATGGTGACCTGACGCACGGCGTCCATGCCGATGAGAGCGCCGGCAATTTCACCACGCACGTTTTCAACGGCCTGCATGACGCCTTTACCCATGTAGCGGTCTTCCTTGTCACGCAGCTCCAGAGCCTCGCGAGACCCGGTGGACGCTCCGGACGGGACGGCTGCACGGCCGATGTCACCGGACTCCAGAATAACTTCGCACTCAATGGTAGGGTTGCCGCGGGAATCGAGGATTTCGCGGGCCCATACGCCAGTGATGATACTCATGATCGCATCTCCTTCTATGATTGATAAAATAGAATAAACTCGTTGATCGCCCGAATCCTAGACGAATTCCACACGATTCTCAATTGTATATATTCTGTGTGTCATTTATGCAGTTATTATTTTCATATAGCCATTCTTTTCCCCGAATTGATGAGTCAATCAACTAGTGTGCTATTGTACAAATAATTAAAATTTATATCTTACAACGGCTTATCATAAACACAGCAAATTTGGGTCTTTATTGTCAAAAAAAACGCTTGCAAATGTGTGGTCTTATTCATACGTGTTGCCCCGAGGCGGCAATGTTTAAAACAAGGCGAACGGAGAAATGAAGCTTTCAAACAAACTGACGGCTGGGTTTGGCGGAGTGGTCACTCTTTTACTAATACTGGTAGTCATGTCCTTATGGGCATTGCATACCTCAAGCGATGGATTCAAGCAGTACCGCAGTCTTGCAAGAGACACCATACTGAGCGGAAAACTGCAATCCGACATGCTCATGGTCCGAATGAATGTCAAGGAGTTCATTCTTTCCGGCAGCGAGCAGGCATCAAAAGAATATGATGCCTATTTCCAAGAAGTCACCAAATCAATGGCGCAGGCACAGGAGGAAATCAAGAATCCTGAACGGGCCAGACACATTGATGACGCGGACAATTCTGTACAAAAATACGGGAAATATTTTGACCAGTTAAAGGGGTATCGTGCCGATCGAGACAGAATCGTCATCCATATCCTGAATGTGCAAGGCCCTCTTATGGAGACCAAATTGTCTCAGATTCTACGCTCTGCGCAGGATGACGACGATATGGAGGCTGCGTATCGAAGCGGTCTGGCGCTGCATGACCTACTTCTCGCCCGTCTGAATGTTGTCAAATATTTTGATAACAATACTCAGGAGTTCGTGGACACGGTCAACAAGGAGTTGATGACTTTCACCAAGGAAATGAAAACACTGGACGCCAATCTCATTGATCCTGAGCGCCGCAAACTCCTGACTGAAACCCTTGAAATCAAAAAGACATATGCCATGGCGTTCAACGACCTGGTGGACATCACCAACAAGAGCGATGACATCATATCCAATCAGCTCTACACGCTGGGACCGGCGGTCGCCAAGGCCATGGAGAACATCAAAACCTCCGTGATCGCTGATCAGAGTATCCTTGGTCCGGAACTTCAGGCGTCCAACTCGCGGACAACCATGATGCTCATCATCCTGGGTGCCATCGCCACCATCCTCGGCCTGAGCACATCCGCACTGATCATCCGCACCACGGGCAAACAGCTGGGCAAGGACCCGGCTGAAATTGCTCATATCGCGGAGACCATCTCGCAGGGTAACCTTAATATGCACTATGAGGACAAGGCACTGGGCGTGTATGACAGCATGAAGCGCATGAGCAACCAGCTCAAGAATATTGTCACCGATGTCCGGGAAGGTGCCACCAATGTGGCCAGCGGCAGCTCTGAACTGTCGGCCTCTGCGCAGACGTTGTCCAGCGGTGCCACCGAACAGGCTTCGTCCATTCAGGAGATATCCTCCTCCATGGAACAGATGACCAGCAATATCCAGCAGAACACCGAAAACGCGACCACGACCGAAACGATCGCCACCCAGGCTGCCGAAGATGCAGACAAGAGCGGCACAGCGGTGAGCGAAGCGGTTACGGCCATGAAGAACATCGCGGAAAAGATCTCTATAATAGAAGACATCGCCCGCCAGACCAACCTGCTGGCGCTGAACGCGGCCATCGAGGCGGCGCGCGCCGGAGAGCACGGCAAGGGCTTTGCCGTAGTCGCAGCCGAAGTGCGCAAGCTGGCTGAGCACAGTGGGATGGCGGCAAGCGAAATATCCGAGCTTTCCACCACAACCGTGAACGTGGCCGAAAATGCCGGACAGATGCTCAACAATCTGGTGCCCAATATCCAGAAGACCGCGACGCTGGTGCAGGAAATCTCTGCGGCCAGCAGCGAACAGCAAGCCGGCGCCACCCAGATCAACACGGCCATTGCCCAGCTCGATGCCATCATCCAGCAGAATGCCTCCGCATCCGAAGAAATGGCGGCCACCAGTGAAGAGCTGTCGGCTCAAAGCTGCAACCTCGAAGCAGCCATCGCCTTCTTCAAAACCGGCAATGATCCGATCTGCACGGACAATGGCGTCGCATTGGCATCCATGCCGCAGAAAATGCTGATGACCGACCGCAAACCCATGTCGCTGCCACCGGCATCCAACAGCGGACAACGGGAAGACGACTTCGAACGGTTCTAGCGAGCGTAGAAAATGCAACAAGGCCCCCGCACTCGTGCATGAGTGCGGGGGCTTTTATACTGAAAATCGACAAAGGGCTCAGCGGTTGTAGTATGCCATCCACAGCCCTTCCATGACCAGGTCAGGACGTAGCTCGTCAATGGCCCCTGAGAGTTGGGCGATGTCGCGGGCCAAGCCGCCTGTCGCCACCACAAAAGGATCTTTGAGCTGGGCAGAGAGCTTGGTGACAAGACCGTCAATCATTGACGCGAACCCGAACAGGAAGCCTTGACTCAAGCACTCCTCAGTGGTTTTTCCCCATACAAGGGCATCACTGGCAACCGCAAGGTCCACTTTGGGGAGTTTGGCGGTACCGCTGGCAAGCGCTCCGGCAGAGGAGAGCACGCCGGGACAGATAAGCCCGCCCTTGAACGCGTTTTCCGCCACGCAGGCCAGGGTGGTGGCCGTACCGAAATCAATGACGATGAGGTTTTTCTCCTCATAGGTCATGCGGGCCGAATAGCACCCTACAAGTACGTCCGCACCCACCTTTTCCGGCCGGGTATATTCGTTGATCAGGTCTATGGGCAGATCGCGTGCCGCAAACAGCGTTTGGCAGTCAAAAAAACGTGAAGCCATGTGCGAGATCAACGGGTCCAGCGGCGGGACGACGCTTGAAATGACACACGCCTCAATGTCAGAGGGTGACACGTCCTCGCGCATGAGGATGGACTCAATCTTGAGGCCCCAGTCGTCACCGGTATTGGCCGGTCGGGTAGGCAGCGTGTAGGATTCGCCCAGCCCTTCTTCATCGGCCAGACAGATCTTGGTATTGGTATTACCCGCATCAAAAAGCAGTATGGTACCCATGCATGTTCTCCTTTCAGGAGGATATTTCCTCTTTTTTGGAGCAAAAGACAAGGCCCGCACCACGAGAAGGTGGCGCGGGCCTCGGGGGAGAGTCATTCCTTAGAAACGTTCGTAATCCGAATCGTCATCCGAATCCATCTCCAGAGCCACGCCGCTCCCAGCGGGAGCGGGGGCAGCCTGAGGCAGCGGCTTGGGCGGAGCCGGTTTGACGGTGGTGACCAGAGAAGCCTTGGGCGCGACGCCGCCTTCACTCAAACGGAAGAAGCCTATGGTCTCCTGCAACTGGGTTGCATGGGCAGCCAGCTCTTCCGAGGCGCCCGCCACATGCTCTGACTCAGAGGCGTTCTGCTGCACGACGTTGTCCAGCTCCCGAACGGCGGTCTTGATCTGTTCGGCCCCGGAACTCTGTTCGGAGCTTCCGGCAGCGATCTCCTGCACCAGCTCGGCTGTCCGGGTGATATCCGGCACCATCTTTTCCAACATCTTTCCGGCCTGCTCGGCGACACTGACACTGTGCGCCGACAGATCCTTGATCTCGGCAGCCGCGATACCGCTGCGTTCGGCCAGCTTGCGCACCTCGGAGGCGACCACGGCAAAACCCTTGCCATGCTCTCCGGCGCGCGCTGCCTCGATGGCCGCGTTCAGCGCCAGCAGATTGGTCTGGCGGGCGATCTCCTCGACAATGGCGATCTTGTCCGCAATCTGCCGCATGGCGACCACGGTCTTGTCCACGGACTCGCCGCCCTGCTTGGCGTCGTCGGCCGCCTCACGCGCGATGGATTCGGTCTGTCCGGCATTGTCCGTATTCAACTGGATGTTGGCGGTCATGGTTTCCATTGAAGCGGAGACTTCCTCCACGGCGCTGGCCTGATTGGACGCCCCCTCGGACAGGGCCATGGACGTCTGCGCCAACTCGGCACTGCCCTTGGTCACGCTATTGGTGGACTGCTGCACGCTGGAGACGACCTCACGCAGCCGATCACCCATGGAGTTCACGGCTTCACCCAGAACATCCATTTCATCGCGGAAACGACCGGTTTCCACAGGCAGTTCGCGCACGTTCAGATTACCGCTGTTGACGTCAACCATGACAGACACCGCATTGCCAATGGACCGGCTCACTTTCAGCGCGAACCAGTAGAATGTCAGGATACTGAGCACCAGCATGATCGAGCCGATACCCACCGTCCACCAACTGATGGCGGACAACGCGGCATCAGCGACATGCTTGCCTGCCATGAACTCCTGCACATACCCGTTACCGACAATAACCCAGCCCCACGGCTTGAAGCCGACTGCAGCGAGAATGGTTTCCGTGCCATCCAGCACGACCTTCTTTGTCACGGGCTTTCCGTCTGCGTCATTGGCCGCCTGTATAAGCGTCTTGTAAATATTTTCTCCATCATCTGCCGTGACACCCATCAGATTGGTACCTTCAAGGCCCGCGTCCTTGTGCAGCCTGACAACCCCGGCGCCATTGCCCGAACTGCCGAGAATGGAAAGAAAGCCGGTTTCGCCGACCACGACGGATTTCAGGCCGTCGCGCAACTGCTCAACGCCTTCCTGCAGGATGCCCACATACAGACAGCCAAGCACCTTGCCGTTGGCATCCTTAATGGGCCGATACTGTGTCAGGTACCAAGCGTTGACCACATAGGCGGTACCGTGAAAGGTCTCGCCGGATCTGATAGTCTGTGCGACGATACTGGAACTGGGGATATAGGTTCCCACAGCCCGGTTGCCGTCTGTCTTGAGGATATTCGTAGCCACTCGAAGCAGGTCGCCGGATTCGTTCATGGTCTGAAAGACCGTACAGGTGGCTCCGGTCAACCGCATGATTTCATCCACCAGAATAGTGGATTTGTCTGCGGCCGCATTCTGACCGAGCCACTGTCCGCCCAGAGTCATCTTGGACAGGCGGACAGGCGACCCGGCTTTGGAAATCTGATTGACCGCGGTCCACTCAGCCTGTTCATCGGACAAGGCCAGACCGCCATTGCGCTCCACGATATCAAGCAGCACACGCATGTCATTCTCAAGCTCATTGGAGAGCGCCGCGTGCTGTGTGACCAAAAGATTTCTGGCATCAACGACCGCCAGTTCGATTTCATGCTGTGACTGTTTGTCGAAATACAACGTGAGCCTTTCCCCCACGACAGCGCTCTGCCACAACATGATTCCTAAAATACACGAAACAGTCAGTCCGACCAGAACAGCACCGAGTGCTGTCATCTTTGGTCCCAGTTTCATTTCTCCCCCTTATAAATATGTTCAATTGGACAAGGGTACTTTTTCCAAATAACAAACATGCTACTTCAAGAGAAGGCAAAAAAATTTTAATTTTATCCCCCCCCGTTCCAAAGAAAACACAGTGTCGCAAGCGAAGAATGTCATTGTCTGTTGCGCACAGCACCGGTCATCACGTATACATATTCCGACCCATTCAAGGAGGAGAAATGGACCCTGCAACACTGATCCCGGTGGTTGAACCACTGCCCGTACACTGGGCCTGGTTCGATATCCTGCTCATCGTCACTTTCACAGCGCACCTGCTGTTCATGAATGCGCTGTTCGGCTCGGCCTTCATCGGCCTGGCCCGATCACTGCGCGGCAAACATGAGGTCATGAAACAGGTGGGCATGAAGCTGCCCCCGCTGCTCGCCCTGACCATCAACATGGGTGTGGCTCCGCTCCTCTTCCTGCAGGTCAACTACGGTCATTTCGACTATGTCAGTTCCGTGCTCATGGGCGGCTGGTGGTTCGCGGTGGTGGCTGTCTTGCTATACTCCTACTACGGATTCTACTATTTCAAGTTCAAATACGACGCCATGAACCCGGGCCTGCGCACTCTGCTCTACGCCTCTTCCCTGCTCGGCCTGCTGTATGTGGGATTCATGTTCACCAACAACATGACCCTCATGCTCAGACCCGAAGCCTGGACACAATATTTCGAAAGCAGTGACGGGTTCCTCAATTGGGGCGACCCGACGCTCTATCCCCGATTCCTGCACTTCATTGTCGGAGCAATCGCCCTGGGCGGCCTGTTCATCGCCCTGCTCGGTCAGGTGCGTGACAACACGGAATTCATCGACCTCGGCATGCGCTGGTTCACCCACGCCACCCTGACCAACCTGGCCGTGGGCGTGTGGTTCCTCATGACATTGCCAAGCGACATAATCCTCGCCTTCATGGGCAAGAACCTCCCGGCCACCCTGACTCTGGTGGCCTCCCTGGCCGCCATGGTGCCCCTGCTCATGGCAGGATTCAAAAAACAACCCCGGCAGGCCGCGGTCTGGGCAAGCCTCACGGTCTTCCTCATGGTCTGCTCGCGCCACTGGCTACGCACGCTGTCCATTCAGCCCTATTTCGACTTCTCCTCCATGCCCGTGACCAACCAGTACGGCTCCTTCTATCTCTTCCTCGGATTCCTTGTGGCTGGACTTATCGCCGTCGCGTACATGGTCAAACTCTATCTCAAAGCTCGCGGACGGGGGGTGTAGGTCATGGAATATCCCATCTGGCAACTCACCTCGCTGGCCGGCGGTTTCTGGATCGCGCTCATCGCCACGGTACATGTATACGTAGCCCACTTTGCCGTGGGCGGCGGACTCTTTCTGGTCCTGGCCGAAATGGCCGCGTATCGGACCAACAACATCCATCTCCTTGAATGGACCAAGAAACATTCACGGTTCTTCCTGCTCCTGACCATGGCCTTTGGCGGCGTTTCCGGCGTGGCCATCTGGTTCTGCATCGCGCTCATCGCGCCACAGGCGACCATCACGCTCATCCATCAGTTCGTGTTCGGGTGGGCAGCAGAGTGGGTCTGCTTCCTTGGCGAAATCGTCGCGCTCATTATCTATTATTATACCTGGAAGAACATGGACCGCCGGGACCACCTCAGGGTGGGCTGGCTCTATTTCATCTTCGGATGGTTCTCCCTGTTCCTGATCAACGGCATCATCGGGTTCATGCTCACCCCAGGCGACTGGGTGCAGACCAAGGACTTCTGGGACGGCTTCTTCAACCCGACCTTCTGGCCTTCACTGGTCTTCCGCACCTTCTTCTCGGCAGCGTGTGCCGGGCTGTTCGGCTTTGTGACCGCCACCCGTATCCAGGACGTGAAAACCCGCATGCTGGCCGTCCGCACCTGTTCGGTCTGGACCGTCCTCGGCGTGCTGGCCGTCATGCTCTCCGGCTGGTGGTATGTCGCGTCTCTGCCCTCAGCCCAATACGAGATGGTCGCCTTCAAATCCAACCGCGTTGCGCATTTCATGCAATACTTCTGGATATTTGGCACCGCCACGATGCTGGGAGGGCTGCTCCTCGCCATCAAGGCTCCGCGCCGCATCTCCTTTACCATGGCACTCGTGGTGCTCTTGATTGGGCAGGGCCTTTTCGGGTCCTTTGAATTCGTGCGCGAAGCCGGACGCAAGCCCTACCTCATCTGGGACACGGTCTACTCCACCCAGATTCTCAAGGCCCATGTGCCGGTCATCAATCAGAAGGGTGCCATCGCTTCAGCCAAATGGGCACCCCCTGAACTGGCTGGCGGCATCACCGACGCCAACCGGACAGTGGCAGGCGAATTCCTGTTCCAGCTCCAATGTGCGGCCTGCCATTCCATCCACGGCCCCATGAACGAGATAACCAAACGGACCGCCCAATACGATGTGGACGGCATGGACGCCTTCCTGTCCGGCATGGGCAAGATCAACAAATATATGCCGCCCTTTGTGGGTACAGCAGAAGAACGGCTCGTGCTGGCCCAGTACATTGCCGTGGACCTGAACGGCAAAACCCCGGTGGTCCGGGCCACACGGCCCGACCAGGTCGAGGCCACCCCCGAGCCGTTCAACACCGAGACTTCCGAGTATGTACTCACAGCCTGGTGCTCGCGCGGCATGGGCTTCTTTGCCCAGAACAACAAGTGGGTGCTCCTGCCACCCCAGAACACCATCCGCGCCCAGCTCGTCAGGCGTGACCCCAGCCCCGAGCGGGTGCTGGAGGACGTAGAGCTCACCTATTCCATTGAGCCTGATCAGGAATCCGATGCCCTGACTGGCACGCTTGAGCTGAACACGGAATTCGAACGATTCGAGGCCAGGGTCGCCATCCCGCCCTACGCGGAAGGCGTTTACAACCCGCTGCCCATCGTGACCATCACGGCCACGGATACGGACGGCACGGTACTGGCGACCACCAACATGGTCGCGCCCACATCCGATCAGATGGGCTGTCGCAACTGTCATGACGGCGAATGGGACAAGGCCGGATCGGGCATCAGCTCGGTCACTGCCGAAAACATTCTGGCCGCCCACGACCGCATCAATTCCACGACTCTGTCCCAGTCACAGGACGTGGTCGAGTGCACCACCTGCCACGACGACCCCCTGCAGGGAGTCGAAGGCAACAATAACAAGCCGAACCTGTCCGCTGCCATCCACGGCGTACACGCCATCTTCCTGGCCGGACGCGAGGCCGACCGGTCGTGCCTACAGTGCCACCCGGTCTCCACCCTGCGCGGCCAGCATGAAGACCTCGGCTTCGTGTGTACGGATTGCCATGGAGAGATCGAGGACCTCGCCATCTCGCTGCTCAAGGCCGAGCAGGAGGCGGAGGTTCCCGGCGCCGGACGCCTGCTTGCCCAGTTGACCCCGCGCACAGCCTCCAACAAGGAGGCGATCAACCCTCGCCAGCCGTGGATCAACCAACCGGACTGCCTGACCTGTCATGTCGGCTTTACCGCACCGGAAACAGACTCCGCGTTCAACACGTGGACGGAAGGAGCGGACACGCTCTTCGCCGCCCGCCGCGATGACATGGACGCCATGCACTGCGGCGCATGCCACGGCAGCCCGCACGCCATCTATCCGGCAACCATGCGCGACAACGTCATGCCGTTGCAGTACATGGACGAAGCACAGCCCATGGGCGCGCAGGGCAACTGCACAGTCTGCCACATAGAGCCAATGGACACCCCCATGCACCACGACAACATGGGATTGGAGAATTAAACACGACTTGCGATAGTGGTACTCCGTTGGAAGGTTCGATATCGCTCGCCTTTTGTAGCTGCACATTGCTCGCAAGCCTCACAGGAGTAAAAAGGGGATGGGTCTGTTCTGCAAGGAACTGGCCCATCCCTCTCTTTCCCAGACTCTTTTGAGGGCGCGTTCGCACGGTATTGCAGGATCAACGAGAGGTACTTCTTATCGAGTAGGCGTGATTTTATAACATCCTGTCGATTATGAAAGGTTGCATTATACGGCCTTTTTCTCTAGGTAGCGAGCAACGCCGACGAGGAAACCGGGGGGCGGTCATCTTCGTCGTTTCAAATCCCATGTCTATTTGAAGCCATCGGAGGCTGATACAATGATTCTTCTCGACGGAAAAGAAACGGCGGCCACTATTCGGGCCGAAATAAAAGAGGAAACAACCGGACTGGAGGCCAAGTACGGCCGCAAGCCTGGTCTGGCCGTTGTGCTGGTGGGTGAAGACCCGGCCAGTCAGGTCTATGTTCGCAACAAGGAACGCGCGTGCGAGGATTGTGGCATCAAATCCATCCCGCATCGTCTGGAAAATGCCAGCCAGCTCGAACTGGAAGGCTTGATCCACAAACTGAACAACGACGTGACCGTGGACGGCATCCTGGTGCAGCTTCCGCTGCCCGAAGGCCTCGACTCCCAGAAAATTCTCGATCTCATCGACCCGGACAAGGACGTGGATGGCTTCCACCCCGTCAACGTGGGCAAAATGTCCCTGGGCATCCCCGGTTTCAAACCGTGCACCCCGGCCGGTGTCATCAACCTGCTCAAGCGGTATGACCTGGACCCGGCCTGCAAGAAAGCCGTGGTCATCGGTCGCTCCAATATCGTGGGCAAGCCGCTGGCCATGATGCTCTCCCAAAGCGGTCCCTGCGCCAACGCCACCGTGACCCTGTGTCACTCCCGCACCGCCGATCTCAAGGCCGAATGCCTGGAAGCGGATTTCGTGTTCGCCGCCATCGGCGTACCCAACTTCGTCACCGCCGACATGGTCAAGGAAGGCGCGGTTGTGGTGGATGTCGGCATCAACCGCACCGATGAAGGGCTGGCCGGAGACTGCGATTTCGACGCACTCAAGGACAAAGTCCACGCCATCACCCCGGTTCCCGGCGGTGTCGGTCCCATGACCATCGCCCAGCTGATGGTCAACACACTCGAAGCCTTCAAGATGCATGTTGGGGCATAGACTCGACGTGCGATAAGCGACTACATCTGCGCAGTTGAAAAGGGTGTAGGGAACAAAAATACGTTTATGTAAGCGGGCCGGATAATCCGGCCCGCTTTTTTTACACTTTTCCTATAAAGAAACGCAACCAGCGTCCGATAATATATTCATGATCATCCAGGGCGCACATATGAACCATGCTTACATGCAGCAGTTGCAGACCAAGCAGAACCAGGGACAAAACCTTGGAGATGCCGCCGCATTGCTTGATGGCAAGCCGGGGCTGCGCCTGGGGCAGATGGCCACCATCAACCCGGCCAAGGATGGTCTCACTCCAGCAGCCACTGCACTTGCCAGTGCACCCGGTCAGGTTAAAAAAATAATCGACGACGCCTCGTCCCAGACTCTGGGACAGACTTTTGCCAATGAAATCATACGCCGCATGGGCGAAGAGCTCGGGGAAGACGGCCAGCCCAAGGATACCTCTGGGCTGAATGCGTCGCTGGCCTCCACCATGGACTGGATACGTGACAGGTTCGGCGATGATACCGCTGCCGCCGCCGCGGGCATGATCCTCCAGTCCACCTCGTCCGGGGTCAAGGAAGGCACCCTTGGAGAGGGACTGCTGAACACGCTCAAGTTCATTGACCGCAACTTCGGCATCTCGGCCGGTGACGCGGTCATGGCCGAGTTCAACTCCGGTATCAATCAGGAACTCAACAGCTATTTCGACAACGGCAAGAGTGAACTGTTCTTCGACGCCGGAGCGCAATCCGATGGCATGTCCGCAAGTCAGGACATCACGACCCGCTTCTTTGCCCAGGTTCAGGACGCATCTGCCGATGAAGCCGATTCCATCGACCTCACGGAGCAGCTGCTTGAAGACCTCAAGACCGAACTCGACAAGGTGGCCGAACTTCAGGACCTGACTTCCAAGCTCGAAGCCGAGTTCAACCCCACCAAGGCGACCACCGAAGCAGCCATGGCCGCCTACGGGGCCACGCCTCAATTCGCCGAGCCGCAGCTCGCCAGCATGACAGTGTAAGACACGACGTCAGCATTGCGGGTGCCCATCAAGGGCGGCCCACGCCCTCTTCAGATCATCCTTTTTCAGCAAGCACGCTTCAACGTTGTGCTAACGAACGTATTCAAGTGGATATGGAGTGTGAAAATGCAGCCTGTATGTACTGTCAGGGCAGCCACTTTTCGCGGATGCGCTGAAGGTCGCCCCGCTCTTCCAGCCGCGCAAAAGCCTGCTCCCATGCGCGAACCGTCTCAGGGGCCGTGTCCATTGAAAAGGCAATGTAGAGATCTCTGGCACCAAGCTCATAGACAGCCTCGACCAAATCAGGGTCCGTACCGGATTTGGCGAGATACGCTTTCAGGCCCAGGTCCGAATACAGGACAGCGTCGATGCGCCCACCCAGCAGTTTCACCACGCTGCGCTCCTGCCTGTCTGCGATATCCAGATTGTGAAACCCCTTTGCAGTCAGAAACTGTGCCCGGGCATCATCGCGGTAGACTCCAATGCGTTCAATGGATTTGGCATCTTCAAGGCTTGTGATGTGCAGGCCGCTATCTTTTCGGGCGTACAGCACCCAGTGGGTGGTAAACAACGGCCCGACCCATTTGAAGAGGCGTTCACGAGCCGGTGTCCGGGTAGTTGAAAACAAGGCAATATCCGGGGTCTTGTTCAACTCCTGATACCCACGCGCCCAGGGCATGACCTGAATCTCGGTGTGCGTGCCGAGCTCCCGCTGGATGGCCCGGACGACTTCTACCGCCAATCCGGCCAGGTTGCCGCGTTCGTCATAAAAGGCCGAGGGGGGAGCAATTTCGGTGATAACCTGTAGTTCCGATCCTTCCGCATGGGCCGCCGGGGCACCAGCAGAAACCCACGACACCAGAACAACCAGAATAATGGCTAAACGAAACGGCCAACGAATACGTGTCCCCTTATCCATATAAACAACCTTCCTGAATGCGCGCAAAAAATTCAACCACACACCTCTTTTTCGTTATCTTCGTTTAGCCAGGATTTGCCAAGCTGGTCAAGAACCGCTTCTTTTGCTGCGCCGCAGTCCGGCAGCCTACACCGGTTACTCAAAAAAAGGCCCTGGCTGTTTGTGCAGCCAGGGCCTTTTCTTGTGGATATGACTAGTACAGACGGTGCTCTTCCACATAGGCGAGCACAAATGCCTCGGCGTCCTCAACGGTCTGGACATCGTCGCGGACCTGGGCTGCGAGCAGCCGTTCGCGGATTTTGCCAATGGCCGGGCCGGGCTTGAGCTTGGACAATTCCATGATGCGGTTGCCGTCAAGGAAGGGTTCGATCTCCTCTTCCGGGATATCAGCGCGTTCAGCCATCTTGAGGTTGTGGTTGAACTCACGCCAGGAGCCGCCACGGGCCTTGATGTCCGCTTTGACCATTTCCATGATGCGCGGGTACTCGTCCAGGGAACGCAGACGGCGGATGCCCTTGTCCGTGAGCATGAACTGCGGGCGCATATGGTTCTGCACCAGATCGCAGATCAGGTCGATGTCCTGCTCCTCGAAACGAAGTCGCTTGAGGATCTTGCGGGCCACCTTGGCACCAACGCGGTGATGCTGAAGGAAATTCCACTTCTCGTCATAGTATTCTGCCGTATAAAGCTTGCCCACATCATGCAGCAGGCAGGCCACGGTGCCGAACCAGTCATACGGCAGCTCTTCCGGGTACGCCTTCATGACGTCCAAGGTGTGCTCAAGCACGGTTTCCTCGGTCCCTTCTTCCGGGTTCTTGATCTGAGTGACGCGGGACAGAGCCGCGATCTCGGGGATCAACCCGTGCAGGAGCATGGCGTCGAACAACAGGCGGAAAAACTTGTGCATGGCCTCGGCTTCGACCTTGCGCCACTCGTCCAGGAAATCGGCCATGGGGACATAGTCGAGCACCCGACGGACATTGCGCACAATGGCGGCCCAGGAGTTGGCTTCGATTTCCTTGTCGAAGTTGGCGGCAAAGCGCAGGGCGCGGTAGGCCAGCGAATAATCTTTCTTGAGTGCCTGATCCGGCACGCCCTTGAAACGAATCTGGCCCTCGGCAAAGTCCGCAAAGTCCGCGTACAGGTCCTTGGCCTTGGGAATGAACGGGCAGACCGAAGACAACGGGATATCGCCACGCTGCTCGAGTTTCTTGAGCAGACGGGGAGTCATCATGGCCACGGCTTCATCCGTGTAGGCCGCCTCTTCGGTGGATGCCGGGTAGAAGAAATACTGCACGCCTCCCTCGGTCAGGGAGCCGAGTATGCTCATGTCCTCAGACTCTTCAATATTGGGGAAATATTTCTGAAGCTCGTCAAAGGCAGCTTCGGTGCAGATATCGAGTTCTTTTTCGCTGCCTGTTTCGTCCAGGGTCAGGGCCTGAAGACGAACATTGATCACATACGCATCGTATCCGTTGCGCATGATCGTTTTACAAAAGCCGACAGCATCTTTGAAAGGCTGACTCATAAACTCCTCGTAGTGTTCTTGGTATCTTTTTAACGAACCCGTAAGGTCAAGTTCTGTTTATACTATCTTTTTGCCCGCAATGAAATGGGTTTTTACCCGTCCTTTCAGCGTGGAACCAAGCAAGGGGGTGTTCTTACCCTTGGAATATAAGGTTTCATTGGACACTGTCCACTCCTCGCCCTCATCAAAAAGAAAGAAATCGGCAGGATCACCTGGTGCAAACGTATTCACCGGCAGATTGAAAATCCCGCACGGCGCCGTGGTCCAGGCACGGGTGAAGGCGTCCTTGTCAAGCACCCCGTCCTTGACCAGCTGCCAGGTCACGCTCAGGGCCGTGTCCAGCCCCGTGATGCCACAGGGCGCCACGTCAAATTCGGTTTCCTTCTCAAAGGTCGCATGGGGCGCATGATCCGTGGCCAGACAGTCGATGGTGCCATCATTAAGCGCTTCGATTATGCTCTGGCGGTCCGCTTCAGTACGCAACGGCGGGTTGACCTTGGCGTTGGTGTCGTATTCAGTGCCCTCGGCCTCCAGATAATCCTCGGTCATGGTCAGATAATGCGGCGTGGTTTCCGCCGAGATCTTGACCCCGCGCTCCTTGGCAAACCGGATGAGATCAACGGATTTCTTACAGGAAATATGCGCCAGATGGATGGGCAGGTCCAGATATTCGGCCAGGAGCACATCACGGCCCACCTGCAATGCTTCGGCTATATCAGGTTGGGCTGGCAAGCCCAGGCGGCTGGACACCTCGCCCTCGTTCACACCGGCAGCCACGCCCATGTACGGGTCTTCGCAATGATCGATGACCACGCGGTTCCAGTCAGAGGCATATTCAATGGCACGACGGAAAATTTTGGTGGATTTGACAGGCACGCCATCGTTGGAAAACGCGCCGCAGCCCGACTCGGCCAGCTCGGCCATGGGAGCCAGTTCCTTGCCGGACAATCCTTTGGTCAGCGCACCGATGGGAATCAGGCGGGGGCCCTTGGGCCAATATGTGCGAGCCTTGTCGAGCATCATCTCGGTGACAGACGCGTTGTCATTGATCGGCTTGGTGTTGGCCATGCACATGATATTGGAAAACCCGCCCCAGGCAGCGGCCCGCAAACCGGATTCCACATCTTCCTTATATTCATAGCCCGGCTCGCGCAGGTGTACATGCACGTCGGTCATGGAGGGCATCAAGGTCAACCCAAAAGCCTCTTCGACCTTGGCGTCATCCGCATCGAGCGACTTCACGGATTTCTTGACCTCAACAATCTTGCCCTTGGACACAAACACGTCCACTTCCTTTCCGTCGAGCGTGGCGCGTCTGACAATCAAATCAATCTTAGCCATGGTATATATCTCCTTAAGTGCCTTTGGCTGCCCTGCCGGGGGCCGCCTTTGGCGGGACTCAAGAACCTTATTGAAAAAGGTTCTTAAGAATCTCCAAAACTTTTTGTAGCAAGCCGCTTGAAGCGGCTTGGGTCAGCTACTTATGTCACTGCGGCCAAATAACGCCGCATTGTCTCAATCCCCTTTGTCGCTTTTCCTGCGAAGCATATAGGGGGCAGGAGGCTTTGCTCCCTCCTCGCCTGCCTTCTATTCCTCGCCCTTGCGGGTCATGTACAGGAAGAGCAGGGCCATGCGTGTGACCACGCCGCTGGAGACCTGATCCAGCACGAGGGACCCGGCGCTGTCAGCCAGATCCGAGCTGATCTCCACGCCTCGGTTCATGGGACCGGGATGCATGATCCGCACGTCGGGATTGGCCAGGTCAATATGCTTCTGCCCCAGTCCGAAGGTACGGGCGTATTCACGCAGATCAGGCAGCAGGCCGTCTTTCTGCCGTTCGAGCTGGAGCCGCAGGCACATGACCGCGTCCACACCTTTCACGGCTTCGTTCAGATCGGAGTAAGCCTGCACCGGCCAGGACTTGACTGCCGGAGGCATGAGGGTACGCGGCGCGCAAAGGCGGACCTTGGCACCCAGCTTGTTGAGCATGACCACGTTGGACCGGGCCACGCGGCTGTGGGCGATGTCGCCCAGAATAAGGATGGTCTTGCCCGCGATGTCGCCCCACTCCTGATGCAGGGTGAAAGAGTCGAGGATCGCCTGGGTGGGGTGCGCATGCCGCCCGTCACCCGCGTTGATGACCGCGCAATCAAGACGGTCAGCCAGGAACCGGGCCGCTCCCGAACACCAGTGACGGATGACGATGGCGTCCGGCGCCATGGCCTGGAGCGTCAGGGCCGTATCCTTGAGGGACTCGCCCTTGGTCAGACTGGACGAGCTTTTGGCCAGGGAAAAGGTGTCGGCAGAGAGCCGCTTTCCGGCCACATCGAAACTCGTCTTGGTGCGTGTGCTCGGTTCGGCAAAGAAAAGGATGACGGACCGCCCTTTGAGGGTAGGCACCTTTTTGACGGGTCGTTCCTGCAATTCCTGAAAACGCCCTGCTGTCTCAAAGATCGCCATGACCTCGGACTTGGAAAGCTGGGATACATCCAGCAGGTCTTTATGTAGCCATTTCATGTCGCGTTTGCCTCCGACATTCTTAGAAAAGATCGTGTATTTTATCAGGAACCTCGGCAAATGCTGCGATCTTGCCGGGTTCCAGTGTACCTAAAAGATGCTCCACGCCCATGATTTTTGCGGGCGTGCGCGTCATCATGGCGAGCACGTCATCAAAGCGCAGCTCACCATCAAAATTCTGGGTAAGATACACCGCCTCGTTCCATAGGTCGAGGTCGGTGTTGGATGCCAACGAGTCTGTGCCGAGACAAAGCGGCGTGCCCGAAGCCAGCCACTTCTCCCATGGCGCACGGCCCACGCCGATAAATTCGTTGGATCGCGGGCAGAGACAGACCGTGGCCCCGGACTGACGCACAGTCTCGATGTCTGCATCCGTGACCTTGACGCAGTGCACCGCCAGGGTGGTCTCGTCGAGAAGCTCAAGAGCTGCGGCCTGCTGTACGGGACGCTTCCCCGGAGGTTCGAAATCGAGCAGACGACCTCGCGCATGGAGCATGTCGAGGAACTCACTCGGAGCGTCGGCCATGATGGCGACCTCTTCATCGTGCTCTGCCAGATGCAGGGAAAACGGTAGCCCTTTGAGGCGGGTTTCGGCCTTGGCCGCCCGAAGCACATCTCTATGTGTTGTATACAGAGAGTGTCCGGCTACGGAGATAAGGCCAGCCTCGAATTCCCCTTGCGGGATGAACGTCTTTTTGGGAACAGTCTCGCCAATGGCCTCGCAGAACACCACGAAAAAAAGACCGGAAGCTTCAAGCGTTCCGGCCATCTCCTTGGCAAAACGGGTGGCGATGTCCCCGACCATGAAGGTTCCGGTTCGCTTGAGTTCCTGACAGGCTGACTCAAGGGCTTCCGGGTCAAGATCAAAGATGGGCTGTTTGAGCAGGTTTTCCACCCAGGTCACGAACCCCTTTCCACTGGGGCATTTGCCTCTGAGGTGGGCCAGTTCGAGATGGGAATGGGCATTGATGAGACCGGGGACAAGGAACACGTCACCGAGGTCCATGACTTTACCGGAAAAAGTGGGGCCCAGGTCGGCATAGGTACCGACTTTCTGGATAATTCCCTGATCTACAATAATAGCGGCGTCGTTGATGACGGGCGTTCCTGGGATCATGGTCGCGGCTTTGGCCGCACGAATAAGCTCTACCATTCTGTGTAGTTAGCTCCTCGACTTGAGGTCATATAGTTCGGTGAAGTGCCCGCGCACGGGCTGAACATAAGAGATAGTCTCTTTTTAATCCAGGGTAAAGGGAAATCCGACTCAACGCACAGTGAATACGGTGCTGTCCACATACCGGACAGCGCCTGCCCCCAGACCGAGGGCCGCATACTTCTCGGCCAGCTCATTGGCATGGCCGAACAGTTCCCCCTGATAGCGGCGCGGTACATCCATGGCCGTGGGGGTGAAACCTGCATTTTCCACCTGCGTTCGGACTATTTCAAGGAGTGCCAGCCCCCGCACCGACTGCCCCAGAGCCGGATGCCACGGCCCTGCAAGGATATGCTCGGCAAGGGTACCTTCGGGAGGCAGGCCGAGCCGAATGACACGAACGCCCGTGTCCCACAGCGACAAAAGGCCCAGAGCCAGTTCCTCTCGGGTACGATCAAGCGTCCATGGGGCGTAGTCGCCCTGTTCCCACATTGCGGCCAAGGGCGTGCCCCGGATCACCAGACAGGGATACAGCCGTGCGACCTCGGGCTTGAGGGCGGCGGCCAGCCGGGCGTCCTCCTGAAAAACACCGGGACGGTCTCCGGGCAGACCGGGAAGAAGCTGGATGCCCAGCCCCATGCCGGATTCCTGCACAGCCATACAACCGCGACGAGCGGTCACTCCATCATACCCCCGACCGGAGGCGCGCAGGATCGCATCGTCAAAGGACTGAACACCAAGCTCCACCATATCAAGCCCCTGCGCCTTGAGTCGCGACAGCAAAGCCGCGTCCACACAGTCGGGCCGGGTTGAGCAGCGCACGCGCGTCACCAGCCCCTGTTCCCGAAAACGCACAGCCAGCCCGAGAAAACGTTCGGGCCATGGAACGGGCAGGGCCGTGAACGTGCCGCCGTAAAAAGCGAGTTCATACGGGCCGCGCCCTGCGACACGGGCCTGCTCCAGATCCAGCTCCAGATCACGAAAAATGGATGCAAGCTCGGCTGTCCCCTGCCCTGTCTGCTTGTCCTGAGCACAGAAAAGGCACCTGTAGGGGCACCCGGCAAAGGGCAGGAAAACAGGCCAGACACGCGATGATGCCGGAGGCGGTTCAGGATGGGTGAAGGAGATATCGGCCATACACTAACACTTAACAAGAGTTTTCAGCGAAGGCCACATCTCTGACGGTAGGCATTTTTTTATTCACCCGGTAAACATTTTTGAAAAACATCCGAAAAAACAGTAGAGAGCATCAAAACAGATTCTTTTGGCATATTTTTTTCATAGAAACATACTGATATGAGCATCTAAGGCCAGAATCAAGACAGTCTCATAAAAACAGATAGATACAGATTCTCAGCTCTGTCCGACTTTTGACAACCTCACTCAGTAGTGGGAAAATTGTTCACACAACGAGTAAAACGCCGCAAATCGGGACGCCAATTATGCATATTGCCATGATCCACTTATGTAACAACGGGTTTCCTCCTGATATCCGCATATCCAAAGAGGCACATGCGTTGGTGGAGGCTGGGCACAAAATCACTATCTGCACCAAGACCACGAGTGCTCATTCGAAAAAATTCGAAACTTTCGAGCCGGGAATTGATGTCATGAGAGAAGATGTCAGCGGCCCTCCCTCATGGTTTGCACGTCGCAAGGCAAATTTCACTCTGAGGGAGGCGTGGGTCAAGCCAGTAGTGGAAAACTATCTCGACACATGTAAACCGGACATCGTACATGTCCATGACTTTCCGTATCTCCCCCTTGTTCTGGACTGCGCCATACCCCGTGGCCTCCCTGTTGTCGCAGACTTTCACGAAAACATGCCGGCTGCCAAACGGGCATGGCGATCTCATCTGTCACCATATATGCGCTTCAAAGCATCAATTCTGTTCAACTACACTCTCTGGAGATGGCATGAGAAAGCGGCTGTCGAAAAATGTAAACGCGTGGTGGTAGTGGTCCCTGAAGGGGCTGAACGATTGTTGAAGTATGGCCTTGATCAGGCAAGAATTGTGACTGTTTCCAATACCGAAGACACAACGACTTTCGACTTCCCGGTCGAAAGGGCAGACCAGAACATCCTGGATAAATATAAAGATAAATGGATGGTTTCATACATTGGCGGAATTGGACCGCATAGAGGCTGGGATACAGCCCTGGATGGTGCTGCTCATGCCGCGAAACTGATTCCGAACTTCCACCTGACCTTTGTCGGGACCAATGACGAAAGCGCTGCCAGAATCCGAAACTATGCTGATTCACTGGGCCTCGGTAACAGTGTTGAAATCATTAACTGGCAACCGTTTGACACGGTAAACAGCTACATCCACGCCAGTCGGGTTTGTCTCGTACCACACAATGACTTTGAGCACACGCACACCACCGTTCCACACAAGCTCTTTCAATACATGATATGCAAAAGGCCCATTCTCGCGAGTGACTGCCGACCGCTCAAACGCATTCTTGAAGAAACCAATTCAGGCTATCTATTCAAAGCCAACAATGCAGCGGACTTCGCGGCACAGCTCGCTCACATCCATTCCCATGAGGAAGAAGCGATGCACAAAGCGGAAAATGGATTCGCCGCAGCAACCGGTCCCTATGCCTGGAAACATGATGCCACCCGTTTGGTTGAAACATACGCTGCGTTGGAAAGAGAGCTGGTATGAAGACAATCCATTTAATCGCGGCCACAAGGCCCAACTTCATGAAAGTAGCCCCTCTCTGGCATGCTCTGTCCAGTGAAAACGACTATACCGTAAAACTCGTGCACACTGGCCAACATTACGATTATAGCATGTCCCAGCTCTTTTTCGATGAGCTCAAGCTTCCTGAGCCAAGTGTAAACCTCCAAACGGGTTCCGGCAGCCACGCTACGCAGACCGCTGCCGTTATGGTGGCTTATGAGAAGTACCTGCTTGAGCAGACCCCGGATGTGGTTGTGGTTCCTGGTGACGTCAACTCGACTCTGGCGTGTGCATTGACCTCCGTAAAAATGCATATCCCCGTTGCCCATCTCGAAGCAGGACTGCGCAGTCGGGACAAGACGATGCCAGAAGAAATCAACAGAGTGCTCACGGATGCCATCTCATCCATCTGCTGGACGCCATCAGAAGATGCATCCGAAAACCTTCTGCAAGAAGGTGTTGAGCCCAATCGCATTTCGTTTGTCGGGAACTGCATGATCGACTCCCTGAACACAATGATGCCAGCCATCCAAAGCCGGAGGGCCTGGGAACAATTCGACATTGAAGCCGACACATATTGTGTGGTCACCCTCCACCGTCCCGGCAATGTTGATGACCCGACAAGACTCAAGGCCATCATCAATGCCCTCATGGAGCTTTCGGTTCGAATGCCTCTCGTTCTTCCGCTGCATCCGCGGACCCGCCAGCAGCTCGACAATATGGGAATGCTTCCCACTCTTGAGCAACATGGCTCTATCCACATCATTCCCCCTCAGGGATATCTCGATTTCACATCACTCATGCACAGGGCAGCCCTGGTGATCACCGACTCCGGCGGCTTGCAGGAAGAGACCACTATACTCGGAATCCCCTGCCTGACAATCCGCCCGAACACGGAACGACCAATCACCTGTACTGAAGGAACCAACCGACTTGTGGAGCCGGACAGCATCACCTCCGCCGCAGACGATGCTCTTGGGTCAGGTGTTACCACACCAAGAATTCCCACGTTCTGGGATGGCAAAACAGCACAACGAATCGTCACTGATCTCAACGAACGATTTGCAAACAACAGAGTAGACAATGGATAACTTCAAGGCTCTCGCCATCATTCCTGCACGGGGAAACTCCAAGGGGCTGCCCAGGAAGAACATCCGCCTTCTGGGCGGCATCCCACTGGTAGCCCACGCCATCCTTACAGCACAAGAGGCCGGCTGTTTTGACCGGATCATAGTCTCAACCGAAGATCCAGAAATCGCCGAAGTTGCCGTTGCGTACGGTGCTGAAATTCCGTTCCTGCGCCCGCAAGAACTGGCAGGCGACAAGGAATCTACGACGAGCGCAGTAAACCATCTTTTACTCAAGCTTGGAGAGGACAACTACTATCCAGACTTTTACGCCACTCTCTATCCGACCCACCCGTTCAGGAATCCCAGGCTCGTTGCCGAACTGGTGAGCAAAGGCAAGGAGGGGATGAGTCCTGTCTTCACCGCCCGGGAAACCGTGGCTGGATATTCTGACTACGTAAGCCGTGATTTCAACGGGCAGTTGACGCCGATCGTGCCCCAAAATCAGATAAAAACACCCTCTGGTCGTTGGTACAGGAGTTACGGATACTTCTTCGGCCAGAAGCCCAAAGTCCACAACAGTCCGTATTTCCATATTTTACAACATCCCATCGAATGGGTTGATATCGACACACAACACGACATGGAGCTTGCAGAAAGGATCATTTGCCGCGGACTCAACAACTTCGAAAAAGCAGCTTGATTGACAGCGCCATGCCGATACAAATCCTAATAACAGATAGCTACAACGAGAGCTGCTCATGGAGCCGGGAGTATTGCAACATCGCACTCCCCCACCTCCACACACTTTTGAGCCATATCCCACATGAGCACACGGTCAATTTTCTGGCGACTTCAGTCAAGAGCCAGAAAATTCTGACGGACTTGGGCCTCCCCTTCCTCTCGGTTATCGGCTGTGTGGGGAAAGGCTCAACAATCAAAGCCGCAGCGCAACAGCTGGGTGCAGAGGACGATATTTTTGTACTTCTCTCCGGTTTCGCCCCTCACATTTCACCGTCTTCGATCGAAGAAGGGATTTCATTGCTGAAAGATGCACCAGACACACTCATTACATCGTGTGTAGAGCCAAGCGACCATCCCTGCCAGTTCAGGAAATTTCATATAATCGAAAATGTGAAGCCGCTTCCCGAGGAGGCTCTTGACCGGAAAAAGAACCGTGTCTGCCAGACCGTACTTGAACAGAATCAACACGGCGTTGCCACCCTGTTGGCGACAACATCCCATGGATTTGAAAGGCTCGATGCACCGATCACCAATGGCGTACTCAAGACAACGCTTCCGTTCAATCTTGAACCCCATTCAACCCTGCACTGCATAATCAAAAAGGAAATCCATGGCGGACAGTATCATGCAGAAAATCATTATGAACCCGAGTGTGGACTCTGGAGTCGTGACAACGCCAAATGCCTTACGCTGGATCACAACGGAAAAAAGATCTGGGGCCGACAGGCTTTTCCTCAAGTCTTCAAAAAAACAGAGCATATAAAAATAGGACGATTGGAAGCCTTGCTGCATCAAGACAGGACAAATTCGAGAGGTGTCGTTCTCCATGAAGAGGAGGCGCTCCTTGTCCAGAACTCAATAGATATACTCAGGATGGACATACTCGATGAACGAAGGGTCAATGAATAATCTCACCTCGCCCGACAGTGACAGTAATTATTGCCTTGATACATATCAGGCACTGGCTCAGTCATTACCTGATCACACGGCAAGAGCCGGGTTTGTCCATAGTGACATATGGAAAATGATGGTACAGAGGATTCACTCTGTGGGCGAGGACTACCTTGCCACTTTACCGGTCAATAGCGTTGGCTGGGAACCTGCAGGAATTTACGGGCAGGGAATACTCAAAACACCTGTGAACCTAGCGTGGATTTCCGGCAGCGACATCCTCGCTGTCACAGAATTGAACGACCCAGTCCTTCACTTTTTTGAAAAAGAGGAGCTCCTCCACGAAATGAATGGGGATTGGCTTCGTTCTGCCCACCTCTGGCCTGACGAAGATATCCTCTGGATTGCCGGAGACGCAGGTCGCAAGATAATTGCCATAGACACCACATTCAAAGAGCATGTGTCACTCGATCTTGAACAGCAGTTACCCGATAGAAAAGAGGCTCGACACCTCATCAATTTTGCCCGTCACCAAAATCGCCTCTACCTCATCCTCCAAAACGACAGCACTACCAGGCGAACGATCTGTTCCATTGACCTCAATGCACCGCACGCACGAGCCGTCATCCATCCAAGCAGTGTGCTCCTCTGGCCTCGCCAGTTCGTTGTGTGGAAGGGCAACCTGTTCCTGACTGACCATTTTTTCCCTATTATCGAACGCCTTGAGTCAACAGACTTCAGGCCTTGGAAACGCACGGTTTTTTCCCATGAGTGCCGGGGTGCTGGCACCATAAATGGTTGTATTGTTATCGCCATGCAAAACCGGCTCTACTCCTGCGATGCCACTGGCGATCCGAACTCAACAATACAATTGAACTCAGCGCACAAAACAATCAATGTGCAGAGCCTCTCACCAACAACAAGCCGCAGTGGCCTTCTGGCCATATTGGACCTTCAAGACCCTAAGGTCAGGGTGTTTTCGACTTCAGGATAAGGACTTGGAGGAAGGCCGGAGACTCTTGAGGTACTCGATTTCCCGAGCGACATAGTCCTCATGATTCGGGGGGATCACCCCCTCCAGCGTGATGTGTTCAATGGACAGAAGATCCACAGATTGATAGG
Source organism: Pseudodesulfovibrio sediminis (assembly GCF_020886695.1). Classification (NCBI taxonomy): domain Bacteria; kingdom Pseudomonadati; phylum Thermodesulfobacteriota; class Desulfovibrionia; order Desulfovibrionales; family Desulfovibrionaceae; genus Pseudodesulfovibrio; species Pseudodesulfovibrio sediminis. The sequence continues at coordinate 2,560,999 of NZ_AP024485.1, read as the reverse complement.
CCCCAAACGCAGCCTCACCACCCAGGAAAGCAAAACTGTGCATGGCTTCAAAACCGGGCCAGAGATCATCTTTCTCGTAAAGATGTCCCGGCATAGAAAAATGAATTTGACGAATGGAGTCACCCAGAGCAGAGAAAAAATCCTGCACGGACTGACCAGTATGCTCCTGCATTTCAAGAACATGAGCCACATCCAGCAATACGCCCCAACCAGGAAAATCTCGCACGGCTTGGACCATCGCCTCAAGCGTGTTGAAGGCTGTACTCCTCCCGTCTAGATTCTCAAAAAGCACTCTCAGCTCTAAAGGGAGAGATTGCCGAATGGTATCCAGAAAAGGCTGCATGTCCAGATGGAAGCTCACGGTATGGATAAGCCCTTCTTCATACAGACTTGAGCTCAGTCCGATAATCGAAGAAAGGACTTCACTGTCCACGGGATGATCTGGATGAGCAGCAAAATGCAACGAGTTGCGCGAAAATTCTCGCAAGGTTTTCTTCACATCAGGACGGAGAATCCTCTGGGCAATATTGGGGGCCATATGGGCATGCATACCAATTTCCAGTCCGTCGACAAGGTGACCAAACGTTTTGGCCGCATACGGAATACGGACTCCATAGTCTCTGAGTTCCGGGGCCACTATGCCCTGCAGGGCTAAAGTGATAGCTGACATAAGGATTCCCCTCTACAGGCCGCGTCGGTAATCTGCATCCCATGCATACGGCTGAAAACGGATACCTTTCCGACGCAAGAAGTTACGCACTTCATGAACCAGCCTGTCTTCATCCCCTCGGACCACACCGCCCACGAGATCAAAAATATAGACCTCGGTCATTTCAGGCAGAAAACCGTTTAAACTCAGCACAATGCTCCCGGGCAATATCCCCTCTAAAGAAGAATCAGTACAAATAACAATCTGTCGTTCAACAGTGTCCGGCGTTGTTACTGCTATCCCTTTGCCAGTGATCAACATGCCGACCTCACATCCCTTGAATTTCAAGACCGTGGAGAATTCATCTAAAATGGACTCCAGCACCTGAACCTTGTCCTCTTGAGAAAGGTCTCTTTTCACCGACTTGCGGATGACGGTTGCCGGCACACCACCGCACAGCGTGGCAGGGGGAATCTGATCCACAACGGTTGAACCGGACATGACAACAGCTCCATGACCGACCACGACTCCAGGCAGCACCTGGCATCCCGAACCGACCCAGGATTTCTCACACAGGCGAACCCCTGCGAACAGGGCGTCATACCCATCCAGCACAGACTGCCAGAAACGATGAGTGAAAACGCTCACTCCCGGACTCAGGGCAGACTCTGTTTCAAGAACGACCTCCCGAGCCGTATTCACATAACATCGAGGGGAAATCAGTGAAGCTGGCCCGCCCCAGAATCTGGATTCACCTGAACGCCCACCACTGAGGTCCACTTCAACCTCATGTCCGACATAGGCCCCAGCACCCAAGATAATATCCACACTCACCATGCTTGTATTTTTGCCTACCTTGACGAATTCTCCCAGAAAAATGTCATCCCCTTCAATGAAGGTATTGGGGCCAATGGACACTCCATCCTTAATGACCAGCCGTTTGGCGCGAACCATACTCCCGGCACCGAAAGTGACACCTTCTCCTATGCTGCAACATCCCGCATTATCCCAACGAGTGTCCTCAGTGTAATCCCTATACTCTTCAGCAAGAGCAAGTTCACCGAGTTCTCCCTTGGCCGAACGGACCCAGTCCAGATCAGCAGCAAGAGCAACATCCGTCACTGCTCCGACCTTCTGTTTTTTTCCTCGTGTCGATCGAGACCGCTTCTTGGCGAGCAAACGGCTCTTTGCCGTCGACTTCTTTGGTTCATCTGACGGGGTCTGCGTGGGCGAATCTTCGTCTAAATAAGACTCATCGGGCGTTGCTGTTATGAATAAGGCAATGCTGCCAACGTGCGCGTACTCACCCGTTTCAATAGCCAGACCACGCACGAAACCAGCAAAGTCGCTCTCAACAGACATGGCAGCTTTGGTTGATTCCACCACAAAGAGTTCATCACCAACTTCGACACGATCACCGTCCACAAGAGTTTCTACGACAAGCACTTCATCCTCGTTGGGATTGAGTCGGGGTATCAGTACTTTATGAGCCATGTATCTTGTCCTTGGTTCTTTACAGCTATTGCAGATCTTCATCGACGGAGTTTATTATGGCTTGAACCACGTTCTCTACCTGAGGCAGCACTTCGGCTTCCAACGCTTTATTTACAGGGATGGAGGATTCCGATGCCCCTACTCGTTGAGGAGGAGCATCCAATGCAATCCTTGAAATATTGGCGATCACTTCGCTCCCCCATCCATACCCGATCCCACTCTCTTCGGCGACGACCAGCCGTCGGGAAATGCTTACACTCTCGCACAACTCGACATCAGGGATCGATGAAATACAATGGGGCACGATAACTTCACAGAGCAAATCCTCTTTCTCATAGACCTGCTTCACCGCCTCAAGGACGACCGGCACCATACCACCGTAGGTTACAACGGTCACATCAGGTTCTCCCCCGAATGAAACTGTCATCGTCGGAATCGCCTGATTGGAGCTTTTGAGAGTCATGCCATACCGTTTGCTGACGGACTCAGCATTGAGAATAGGCATCGCATAGAGGGATTTATTCTCAACGAAAAGAGTCGGTACATCCGTGGTCAGGACAACCTGCTCAAAGAGGCTGCCACAATCAACCAAGGGCGACAGTGCAATGACATCCAAGCCAGACACACCAAGAAACATCCGTTCTAAGGTCTGGCTGTGGGTTGGGCCATACCCCCTGCGCCCCCCCATGGGTGTCCTGACTATCAGAGGCACACTGACCGGTTCGCTATACATAGTTGCTATTTTTGAAGCCTGATTCACAAGCTGGTCAGCACAAAGCGTGATGAAATCACCAAACATGATTTCAACCACAGGTCGAAATCCCTGCAAGGTCAATCCTATGCCTAACCCTGTGATGCCAGCCTCGCTAATGGGACTGGAGATGACTCTGTCACCAAAAGCCGTACTCAATCCACGGGTCACCTTGAAGGCACCACCATACGGATCAACAATGTCTTCCCCAATGGCCAGCACATCGGGATGGATCTCCATCACCCTGTGAAAAGCCTGATTCAGCGACTGAAGAACAGTGGTCATCGCATCCCCTTTTCCAAGGAAGCGAGTGCTTCGGTTATCGTTTTGGTCACGGCTGTGTCTATGCGTTCACGTTCGCTCTGAGACAACTTTTGTGCGTGCAACTCGAGAGGATCAGACTGACATAAACGCTCAACTTCCTCTGCAGGACGAGTGTCATCACCTTTGCTGTGTGCGCATAACCGGCGGGAATGTATGACAGCCCACACAGGCGCTGCCGACTCGCGAACAGTCCTGACGGCTTTTTCTCCAAACCGGCACAACTCCTGCGCATCGGTTGAAGATGTCTCCATGACCTGAATGCCAAAAGCACCCGCCCGATCCTTGATGGAACCGGCAACACCAGCGGCTGTAGGAGTCGATTGAGCATACCCGTTTGCTTCCACCAGAAACAACACGGGCAAAGACCACAGGGAGGCCATGTTCAAAGACTCATACAGGACCCCTTGTCCGAGAGTGCCATCGCCTATACAGCAGGCCACTATTCCCTGCGTTCCGCGCCGTTTTTCTCCCATGGCCAAACCGCAGGCTATAGGCGCTCCACCACCTTGAATCCCATTTGAAAAAAAATTGCCCTGCTTCAAATGCTGGCTTCCGCCACGACCTGAGCTGACCCCTGCCTTGAGCCCCTGTACTTCTGCCAACAGACTTTTCACATCTCCGCCAAAAGCCAAATAATGACCGTGACAACGATGGTTGCTGACCACATGATCCAGTTTCGAATCCATGGCACCCATCACAGCCACACCATTGATCTCCTGGCCAATACAAACGTGACATGTTCCCCGCAATACTCCTGCAGAAGCCATCTCCAAAATGGCGGCCTCCGTCATGCGGATTCGCGATAATGCCCTATATAAATCAGCGTCTGTCATGCTCACATCCCATTGAAAAAACTCCTAAAGGGACACAAAAGAATCCAACACACTTGCAACCCGTTCCATGCCATTCCCGTCAACCGCTTTCTTCCCTGCACAGCTCATGGCCTCAAGTCGTGCACGAGAGGATATGACATCAGGCAACAATAGCCTGATATTAGTGGCTATTTCATCGTGCTCCATCCCCAGGTTCAAACAGCACCCTTGATCGGTAAAATATTCTGCTGTCACCAACTGTCTGGGACGTGTTGAAACAGCAGCGGCCGGTATACCCAGCGCAGCCAGATCGAAAAGTGTGTTACCGGAAGCCGAAATGACGAAATCCGCGTTGAAGAGGACTGGTGCCATATCTTCAACCCCATATTGACAGGCAATGCCCTGCTTCTCGTAGCAAAGGCATTTCTCTTCTCCGTTTTGCGTTGCCGCCCCCAAAATGACCTCCACCGTCATCGCCTCTGAAAGCGTTGCCAGGGCATCAAGGACGACCGGAGTAAACCCTCGATGGTCATTGCCTCCGCAAAAAACAACGATGTGGGGTCGATCTTCCCGAAAGACCTTGGCGGTATGACGTAACCCCTGGAAACTGGTGGGCAGGAAATAATAGCGTGGCCCCACACAAAACCGGGATTCGCTCCCTTCATACCATTCTGCACGCTGAGCGGGACAAGTATTGACAACCACATCGGCAACAAGATCAACCGGTTCAAACCTATCTGAGATGGCAAGGCTCCGTATCCCCATACTGCGTATAAGGGCCAAACAAGCCTGAACGTCCATGGGACAAAACTCTGTGTTGCTGTTCAGGTCGTCATCTTCCTTGTCCGGCTGTATGAGATCCAGCACCACCGCATCGAAATCACCCTGGCCCAAGGCACGACGCAAGACTTCATGATCTTGTTCCCATATATCATCCGGGCGTGAAACAGGTACAAAATCAAATGATTGATCTTCAAAAAAACGATGTATGCCAGATTCCAGACTGCTTTGCAGAACAAGAAAAGTCGATTCCCAGCCACATCCCTGTAAGTACTCAGCCAAGTGAAGACAGCGAAACACGTGTCCCAGTCCAATATGGCGGTTACCGTCAACCCGAATGGCCAATTTCTTCATGGAGCCCTCTATGACTGGAAGTCCTCTTGAAGCAGAGGAGCATCCTTGAGGAGATCTCGGAGCACATTTCGTCCGACAAGGGCCGGAATGTGTACAGGGTCCAAACCGAACTCACTGCACTTGCAAGCAACATCCTCTCGAGCAAGTGTCTGTCCCGCTTTCAAATCCTTCGCAGCAACAAGGCGACGCCGGTGCAGTCGGCGCATTTCCAATTCGGATTCTACCGGCTTCTTCATGGTGGAACCGAGCGCCTTTTCCACGCTCCGAATTTCGCGGGCCATAAGGCCAAATTCCTCGGGGGTCAGCGAAAGGCGCTGATCCGGGCCGGGTAAATTCTTATCCAAAGTGAAGTGGCGCTCAATGACACACGCCCCAAGGGCGGCGGCGGCAATACTGATGCCAACTGATGGAGTGTGATCCGAATAGCCCACGGGCACATCAAAGGCGCGGGCAATAGTTTGCATAGCCCGCAGGTTCACATCTTCATCGCGAGGCGGATAATTGGATGTGCAATGCAGCACCACAACATCTTTTATGCTCATTTTTTCCAAAACACCCAAAGCCTGCTCAATTTCTCCGAGATAGGACATCCCTGTGGACATGATAATCGGTTTGCCTGTTGCAGCGATAGCCTCGATAAGATCGAGATACGCGATATCAAGGGATGCGATTTTAAATACTGGGACCTTGAGTTCGTCCAGCAGTGAGACCATGGAATGATCTTCTGGCGTGGAGAAGAATGTTCCACCTTTTTGCTGCACATACTTTTGGAGCAGTGAATGATTTTCCGGAAGCAACTCGACTTCTTCTGTGCTTTCGTAGGCAGATTTGGTGTCGGACGACGTCTCTTGAATATGCGAAGCCTTGGGCAGTTCTTTTATGAGAAGGCTTTCAGCCTTGAAAGATTGAAATTTGACGGCATCGGCACCAGCCCCCAGCGCACCATCAACCATTTGTTTTGCCAGGTTCATATCAGCATTGTGATTGCGCCCGATCTCGGCAATAAGATAGGCAGGACAACCAACCCCAACTTCCCGGTCGCCGATCAGAAATTTTTTATTGAAAGACATCGTATTTCTCCTCGCTTGATCTAAACCAAGTACTTTACGACTTCGAATTTTTCAGCGTATTTGACGCCAATTTTTTGACCATCATTGGCATTTTGTCGTTTCATGAAGTCGATCCATGTATATCGCACCCGCTCCAACTCAGACTCGTGTGCACTGATAACCTCAACCTTTGTATCCATGAACACACTAATATCAGAGTAGAACGTTCCCCTAAAAGGTTCGTATGTGTCGTAATAATTACTGCGATACATGAGGACTCTGGGCACAGGTCTCGACGCCATCAGAGTCACCCGAGCCAAATTGCGGTGGTCACGATGCACATCATGCACCCAATGGCTGTAGACAATATCAATGGATAACTCTTCGATCTTTTGACGGATAATTCGAGTCAACTCTTCATCGTCTGGAACATACAAGGCTTCGTAGTCCAAGCGGATGCAGTCCACTCCCATGATCTTGGCTGCGGCCTCTCCCTCTGCTTCAGCCACTTCGGCAGAGCGCACAAGATTCCCCTTGGGGTCCTTGTACGCGGACTTGGAGGCCACAATCAACGTAACCGTGTCCCCATCAGCCACATGCTTCAGCAGAGTACCACTGCAGCCCAATTCCACATCATCATAATGCGCCCCGATTGCCAGTACGTTCACAGACCCCTCATCAAATTTATTCGTTTACTTAACAAATTCCCGACACCACCACTCCAAACTCACCATGAGAATCAATCACTCCAAGTGTTTTAACATAAAGAGCATGATCAATCTTGTCCAGCCAACCAACTGATCTGACAACGTCTCACATCGCCTTTGCAACTGAGAGCGACTTTTGCCTCAAGATCCATACCATGCAAATTGTGCGCCTGACTCAAAACCGGAACAGACCGTCTGAAACACGCCCCGCAGAGTGTCTCTTCTTGTCATACCGTTGTTTTTAAATTAATCGTAATATATTAATGGATCAACAAACACTTCAGCTCCTGGGACCCTGCATGAAGAAAATCATGGCACTCATTCCTGCCCGCGGCGGATCCAAACGTTTTCCGCGCAAAAACATCGCTCCATACAAGGGAATGCCCGTCATTTCTTACACCATTCAAGAAGCTGAAAAAACAGGTCTTTTCGATCGCGTTGTCGTTTCAACTGACGATGATGAAATTGCCTCCATCGCAACGAAATTCGGCGCGGAGACCGTAAAAAGACCTCCCGCTCTGGCAGGAGACACCGTCGGGCTGGCAGAAGTCTGTATGGACTTCCTGCACACCGAAAAATCAGCCGGTCGAACATGGGATATACTCTGCTGCCTTTTTCCTGCTGCGCCATTGAGAAAGGCTAAAGATATCAAGGGAACGGTCGATCTGATTACAACAGGGCAGTGTGATTTCTCGGTGGCGGTTTCCGAATATCCCTTCCCACCGAACATGGCAAAAATCGAAGTGAACGGTCTGCTCCAGTTTGCCTTCCCCGAATGGGCGCTGAAAAAACGGCAGGATCTGCCGAAATTCGTCATCGACAACGGAAGCACATACGCTTTTTCGGTTCCAGCTTTTCTCAAGGCAAAAACGTTTCACGGCTCTCCGCAAAAGGGGTATCTCATGCCTCGACTCAGATCGGTGGACATTGATGAACCCGAAGACCTTATCATCGCCGAAGCGTTGGATGGCCTTGAAACCCCATAATCTCAAACCCAGTGAAGCCTCTGTACGATGAAAATCAATCTGAACTATTTCGTGGTGAACAAACGGTTCGACAATCTCCGGTACTTCTTCCGGCGTGGGCACTTCCTGCTCCTACTTTGGGATCGTATCAAATGGCACTGGTTCCCTCGCCTGAACATTGTCCCTGACTTCCCACAGACCGTGGACATCGAGACATCACTCAGTTGCCAGTTGCAATGCCCTATGTGCACCCGCTCCCAAATGGACGACGGGACCATGCGCGGTCTCATGGATTTCGATCTTTTCACCAAGATCATTGACGAATGTGCGGAGCACAATGTCTTTTCCGTCAAACTCAGTTGGCGAGGCGAGCCAACCATGAATCCACGGCTGGTGGAGATGGTGCGCTATGCAAAAGAAAAAGGCATCCGAGATGTTGCCTTCCTCACAAATGGCGGACTGCTGAACGAGGAGTCCCTCAAGGCGTTCATGGACGCAGGTTTGGACTGGATATCGTTTTCAATCGATGGACTGAACGAAGAGTATGAACGCATCCGCAAACCCATCACCTTTGAGTACATAACCAACATAGTCCGCACCTTATACCGCCTGAAGAAGTCCCGAAACACTGCCAAGCCGCTTGTGCGCGTGCAGACCATTTCCGGTGTGATTGCGAACACTCCCGAATACTTCGACTACTGGGAACCCTATGTAGACAGGATTGCGGTCATTGCGGAACAGCATCGGGAAAATCCCGAGCTCATCAAACACGACCCGGAGTATGTGTGCCAGTCCCCTTTTCAGCGGGTTTTCATCACCTGGGACGGCGTGGTCATCCCCTGCCACGGCGACTACCACCTGCATCACGCCATGGGCAATGTGCAGAAGACCTCCCTGAAAGCAATCTGGACTTCCACAAAATTTCAGGTCTTTCGCAAAGACATGCGAGAAAAACGACGCCTGGACCATCTGGGATGCACCCTGTGCCCGGACGGTGGCCAGTACACAGGTGATACCTTGAATGTAGACGGCCGTGAAATTCCCATCATCAAATATCTCGAAAATGAACAGCCGAACAGCGAAGGTGAAAAAAAATGAATACCGTGAAAATTGGAGAGAAACTCATCGGAGAAGGTCATCCTCCCTTTTTCATCGCTGAGCTGGGGACCTGCCATGAGGGGAACCTTGATGTGGCACTAGACCTGACTCGCAAAGCAGTTGAGGCAGGAGCCGACTGCATCAAATCCGAACTGTTCTATGAAACCGAAGTGCGCGACAACTCGGCAATAAAGACTTTCAGCATCCGGGGAAAACGGTATGAAGTCCCCTTGCTTGATCACATGCGCCGTTACCAGTTCACTCTTGACCAACACCATGAAATAAAAAAGCTCGCAGACCAATTAGGTGTCCCTTTCATGGCAACGGCCCACGACGAAGAACGGGTGGATTTTCTTGTCAGGATCGGCGCTGAATCAATCAAGATTGCCTCACCAGACATCGTACACTACCCGCTCATCCGCTATGCGGCGCGGAGCGGACTTGCGCTTGTTCTGGATACCGGGGGAGCGTGGCAGCATGAAGTGGAGATGGCGGTCAAGATAGCTCGTGATGCCGGTTGCGAACGGCTTATCGTTAACCACCAGCCTGACGGACACCCGGGGGAGCCATGGCAGCACAATCTTCGGGTCATGAGCCGATACATGGAGCTCTTCCAAACACCAGTTGGACTGTCAGATCATTTTGACGGCTATGAAATGGTCCATGCCGCCGTTGCCGCAGGGGCGCAGGTGATCGAAAAACCCATCTCGCGAGACCGATTCATGGAGGCGTGTGAACACATCTGGTCCGTAACCATAGAGGATCTGCCCGAAGTCCTGCGCACCATGCACATGGTATACGAGGCCATGGGTCAGCCACAAAAACCGATGAAACCGGGACTCCGTCCCCAAAGCCCTCATCGGGTAGCCCTGGTCGCCAAACGAAACCTCGTACAAGGCGACATAATTAACCTGACCAACATCACTTTCGGCAAACCCCGACTCGGCATTGGTGTGGAGCACTGGGACGAACTGGAAGGGCACACCCTGAGCAATCCTGTCTCTGAGGGCGCGTTCATACGCTGGGAAGATATCTCGTGACGAGGAAGGTTGTCATCCCAAGTGAGGTTCTGCACGCTTTCAGCCTGCCGAAAGACATTCGGGTAACCCCCTTTGACAAAGGCAGGTCCTTGTTCAGCGTTCAACATGAACACAGGAGCCTGCTCCTCAAACGTTTTTGGCGTCTTGAGTCAGATCGTGCATCCGTTCTGGAATCCATTCTCTCTGCTTGTGCACCGACAGGCAGAATACCAGCACACCATCCAACCAGGTCAGGCAAACTCATTCTGGAGCACACTGATGGTTTTTTTGCCCTCTTCGATTTCATTCACGACAGTCGCCAGGTGAAGCTATCCAGTGCCGCCCAAGCTGTGGCATGTATCCATGAAGCCATGATAACGGTCAAAGCACCGTTAACTCGACCGCCTCTGTTCGTGCCTGCACCAGACATTCATCGCCTCCTGGCAGGCACTGATCTTGAAGAATTCCTTCCCATAGTCGCAGAGGCAGACAAGGCTCAAAACCATGTACCCACAGCTCTGGTTCACAATGACCTGCACCAGGACAACTTCATTTTCCCCGTCAACGGAAAAGTTTTGCTCATTGATTTCGAAAGTTTCTCCCACAATCCGATCATTGCAGATGCCATGTTCGCAGCATTCCGGCTCTCAGCAGGGATACCGGAGGGCTTCGATACATTTATGGAAGCGTATGCAGCCATCCGACCACTCGATGAGAGCGAGAAAGAACTCGGTCTCCTTCTGCTTGCCGGAGATTTCATCAGAAAACTCGCCTTCATCCTCAAGGAAAAGGAAGCGGGTAATGACGCCTTCGTCGCTGATTATGAAAAATATAGAGAATTTGCCCGCACCACGGTTTCGTGGCTGAAGTAAAACCGACCTTACCGTACAACCGCAGGCAAAGAGTCATACGCCCTGATCACGGCCTCAAGCGAAGCGGTGTCAGCATTATCCAGTAGCAGGACCAACTGCCTCAAACGCGCCAAATCTTCGGCTGTGTCCAAGGTGACGGAGACGTCAGGCCGTGACTCTCCTGGGTGTGCAGGTACGGAACCAATACTGCAGGCCAGATGATTATCCAGAAACCAGGTGTTGATATGCTCTCGATGCCTTGGCAGCGTAGAGTCACGCCAGACCTGTTCCAACATGGACGATTTGAAGGCATCCGCACCGGCTCCATACGGAATACAGGCGGCGTAGGCATAGTCCAACCCCTCATCCATGAAAACACGACAGACCCTGTCCACAGAGACCGGATCGGTGAATGGATTGTCCGCAGTAATGCGAACCACGCCGTCGGCTGGATACGCCTTGAGCACTGTCATGTACCGAGCCAGGACATCATCCAGCTCGCCCCGCACAACAGGAATGTTCATGGCCTCACCAACTTCGACAACACCATCGTCCTCAGGCTCGATGGAGGTGGCCAGCACCACCTGATCAAGCTCCTTGGCCATGAGAGAACGTGCTACCACCCGTTCGAGAATGGTCCGCCCACCCAAGTCCATAAGCGCCTTGCCGGGCAACCTTGTGGATGAAATTCGACATTGAATAATTCCCAACATGCGCATGAGTTACTCCGTTTTGGCGGCTAGAATCATTGTACCACGTTGCTTGATGAGCTGAAAGATGTGGCAGGCCTCTGTTCCCGTGTTCACTCTCGGTCCAGATGTGTCGACCATCCTCCATACGCTTCTTTTCCCCGGCTGGATGCGCGGGTAACTGCACATCATGATTCGTATCTCCTGCGTATAGGGGACGGTGATCGCATTTCACTTGCAAGACGCGACAGATAGCTCTGCTCCCAGGTTGCAAGGCAGATACGTCGCCACAGATGCCACTGACTCCCGTTGCCAGCCAGCCAGCCACGCTCCTGATCCGAGGTGATCTGACCGGCGAATTCAACCACCAACCCACTCGTTTTGATGGTGTTGATAATTTCCGGCCCCATAGCCCCCTGCATCCACTCCATAAGCGGTGTGGGAAACCCTTTCTTGTCCTTTCGCCAGACAATGGAGTCCGGCAGGGTCGAATCAAGCCCGAGGCGGAGCATGTACTTGCTCCATCCGGGACCGATTTTCAGAGACTCCGGGAGTGAAAGCGCAAACTCCGTTAGCCGGTAGTCAAGCAACGGCACCCGGGACTCCATGCTGAATGCCATGGACAACCTGTCCTCATAGCGCAACAGGGCTGGCAGCCGAGTTTTGGTCAGCTCCAGATGCAGCCGGGCATTCAATAATTCAGTGGCCCCCTCCGGTGCTCCAGCACGGTTTCCGGCCCGGTAGATATCCTTGACTTCACGACCCAGCATCATGGCGCGACCCTGTCCATAATTGCCATGGAACCCGCGCAAGATTTCCCGGTATTTCAGGAGGTCGCCCGCTTGAAGCAGTGAATAAAGGTATATGGCTATATAGGGATCATAACCGCCGAACAGTTCATCTCCCCCCTGCCCGTCCAGCACTACAGTGACTCGCTCGGCAGCCAATTGCATGACATGCCACTGCGGGAAAACCCCCAGGGCCAGCGAAGGCTCATCCAGATACCAGAGTATGTCCGGCAGGGTATCAATCAGACACGCACCATCGACCATCCGGGTATGACCACTAAGGCCGAAATGAGTGTTGACCGCCTCGGCATGCTCGGTCTCGTTCCATTCCTCGCCCTCGGGAAACGCAGAGGTAAAGGTGTGCAGACCGGGAATATGAGAAGAAGCATGGGCTGCAACCGCGCTGGAATCCAGCCCCCCGGACAGACACACGCCCACGGGAACATCGGATCGGGAATGCAGCTTCAGGGCGTCGTCCAGCAGAAATCTCAGCTCCTCAACCGCAGATTCACCGGAGCAATCGCCACGTTCCTCACGGAGTTCGGCAGCGCGTTCCTCCAGATTCCACCAACATTGAAACGGGCCTATGTTACCGTCGATGATCTCCAGATAATGGGCTGCCGGGAAGCGGTGCACGCCTTTAAAAAAAGTCTCTTCCAACCCGTCCACCAGCCCGGTGGATATATACGTCTGTACCGAATCTTCGGCCAGTTCGGGTTGTTTGCCTACTGACAGCATCCAGGCCAGAACACCCTTGACCTCGGACGCGAACACGAAATGATCAGCGTCCCTATACCAATACAAAGGCTTGATGCCCATCCTGTCCCGGCACAACAGAAGCCGCCGCTGAGCCGGTTCCCAAACCGCCGCCGCCCACATGCCGTTAAAACGGTTCATGACATCCGGGCCGAAATCCAACAGGGTCGACAAAAAAACTTCCGTGTCGGTTTCAGTGGCAAACCGCGCTCCTTTGTCCCGCTGCTCTCTCCGTAATTCAAGATAGTTGTACAGTTCACCGTTGTAGGCGATCCAGGCCCGTCCATTGACATCAGCCATGGGTTGCCGTCCCTCTGGTGACGGTGCAATGATGGATAGCCGCAGATGGCCGAGTACCAGCGATCCGAACGAACGCACATCACGATCATCCGGCCCCCGATGGCTCATGACGTCGAGCATGGCGTTGACCCCGGCAGGGTCAGGAGCGGTGTTGTCCAGGCGAAGGACTCCGGCTATGCCACACACGGCGGGCTCTCCCCCACTCTGATGTATTCCAGCCCGACTTCGGCCGCCAGATGGTGTAAGATATAATGTTCCATACTGGAGCCATCCGGGTCCACGCACAAAATCAGGTCCGGCGCACAGAACTCCAGCAATCCATTCAAAACGTCGATCGGATACATAATGAGATTGCCCGCAAAATGTGAGAGATTATAGTCACTCCCAGTATACAGGGGTTCACCATCAAAAAATGCGAGCCGCTCATCCGTTGCCAGAAAATCCTCCAGACTTTCTATGAGCGGCCACTGATAGTCATAGAGATTGAACCGCCCTTTATACAGGCGATAATTTATGGTGTTCAGCGTCTCGGAAATCTGTATGAATGCATATCCGAAATCAGCAGGCTGTACGCACTCCATGCCTCGCTCGGCACACTGCCGGGCCACGTCCTCCCGGCAGCCTGCCAGCCGCAGATCAGTAAGTCGGCTCACAGTGTCGAGCTGTTCAGGAGAGGTTATTACAATCAAGCTCTTCCGCGTTAGGGCCGAATTGTTCTTCAGCTCATCTAAACCAAGAACCCTGTCCGAAAGCATGGGGTAGCTCTGTAAATCCATCCTACGCCTCCATTTCAACTTGTATTTGCGACATGGTCTGACCAAATGCCAGCTTCTCCACAACAGACGCGACACGTGGAGCGGCCTTGTAATCAGCTTTATCCCAAAGACGGTGCTTGGCCTGCTCAAACAACTCCCTGTCAACTTGTGCAACAACATCATCCAACTGATCGATGGAGGCCAGAGACTCCAGGCTGGCACAACAGTCAAACAACCACGGCATTGGGTGCTTCTCAATGGGAAGACGTGTAAAACTCTCTATGACTGTCGGAATTACATCGAATTGGAAGCACGAAACCCAGAGAGTTTCCTGTTCCAAACAAATATAGTGATCTGAAATCTTCAACAATTCATAAGGGGACAATTCCATAGCAACAACTCGAGAATCCATGCCGATGCTATCGACCACCTTCTGATATTCGTCCTTCATATTTGCTTGCCCTGGATGAAGCTTGAATATGTAAACGTCACCGGGGTGCACCTGAGCTTTTACCAATTGACTCGCCGCCTTTTTGCATTCTTCAAGATATGCGAGCCCCACCAAAATGACCCGTTTGTCAGAAGATATGTTCAAGGCTTCCCGAACCGAGCTTGAATCAATGTCACCATATTTATCAAAAGCGGGATCACCGACAACTACGGTATTCTTGCGCTTGTCGGCTTTATCTACGTATAAGTCCTTAAAAGCCTCACCCCAAACACAATAATTCTGAGCGAACAATTCCCGACGACTCGTGCCTTTGGCTATCAACCCTGAACCATATTGTAGATTCAGTGTCGGAATACCCATCCGGTTGGCCAACGTGACATACTGTTTCAGTTTACCGCCCGAACAATATCCAACAAAAAGCAGAGCCGGATCCACCATTTTTACCAATTTTTTAAAGACTCTATGGCAAAACACCTTCATATGGTTGAGGCGCAAGGCCTCATCCCTGATGAAGGGAAGCATGGGTACTCCTTTATACCGGCACGTATCCAGTCCATGTTGCTCAACGGCCGCATTAAAAATTTCGGCATAGTCTGTCCTTAACCCGTTCAGCACTTCACGGTCATCGTCGTCAATCACATCTTTCACATTCAAAAACTGCACACCGTATTCTTCAAAAACCGTTACCGGAATTGATTCTGCAAACGTCGCAAAAACGACCGGTTCGACACGCCCTCTCTCCATCAGCGCCTGATAAACCGGAGCCATATGAATCGCGGTTGAATAACTCTCAAATATAATCAATACCTTTGGCTTCATCATATACCTCGTAAACCAGTCAAAACAGCACACAGCCCCCGTAGGGTCCAAGCTTGCCCCCATCGCAGGAAGGGAAAGGTACGCGCACATTCCTTCCCCTCACATTCCTCAATACGAAATAGATAACTCCCGTCAGGGTTACGGCAGGTGGAGAGAAACCACGGCAGGAATTCGACAAGCCTGTCCTTTGCAGCGGGGTGCTCGTGTACAGACTCTCCGAGAATGTACGCAGCCTCGGCCCCTGCATGAATATCAAAAGGAAGCCAGGAGAATCCGGGCCGCAACACGGGGCGGGAGTGGTCATCAAAAAATTCGGTCAGATAGTAATGGAAATAGCGATCAAATGCCGCCCGGACTTCGGACTGTTCAGGGAGCATGCGTGTCAGACGCAACAACGAACGCAGCTCGGCTGCCGTATGATAATGATCCATGAACCCCACCAACCCCTCATTGGGCTCGAATCCCCGCGCCCAGTAGGTCAGCGTCCCCCGATCATCCAGATCTGACAGGGTAAAGGCCAACGCATCCTGTCCTGCGAGCACAAACTCCTCGCGACCACAGGTCAATCCGGTCCAGACAAGAAACTCTGCCGTACCGAGATTCGCGTTGTGTACGTGAAAGAAATCGATGGGAGTGTAGCTGTAGCAGCGCCCCCTGCCGGAGACATGATCCTCGTTCAAGTCAGAGAACAAGAATTCAGCAACAGACTGACAGCGACCGAGCCAGACAGTATCACCAGTGGCCAAATACCGCTGCCGAAAACCGTCCCCCACATGGCAGGAGTTCACACTCGTGGGAGTACCTGCCGGGATGACCTGATAGGATTCCCAATTGAAGGGATATCCCCATCCGGTTCCGGCAAAACCGGGAATGGCATTTTCATCCAACCAGTTAACGCACAGGGCCATCTCATCCGTCCAGTCACCGAGGCCGCCGTCATGCAAAATGGAAAAGGCACCCAACAGCAACCCAAGGGCCTTGGCATTGACGGCAGGAGCCAGCCCCAACTCCGCGCGCAGCCCTCCGGGATCGACCCGGTCCTGTTCGCGAAGCCGCGTCTCGTCATTAGAAGACACGGGATCACCCGCACAACGTCGGTCAAAGAGATATCCAGGCAGATCATAAGGGTCATATCCGGCGAATCCATTTACACGAACCCACCCGGCGAGATCGAGAGCAGCACGCTCTGCCATCCTCTCCACATGTGACATGAGATCACCCATGGGTTGCCTCAGCCTGTCACTTTTCGGGCAACGGCCTGCATAAGACCGCTCATGAAGTTTCCGGCCAGAAAACGAGAAAAGACCCGTCGCGTTGCGTCCATGTCCGAAGAATCGTCATAGAGCAATTGGGATTCAAAAGGCCCAGCCGTGAAGGTCTCAGGAAATATTCGCAGATGCTGACGCACCACATCCACGTCGAGCAGACCTGGTGTGGTCACTTCCACTGTCTCAAATCCACCAGCACGGAACAGCTCGGCAATGCTGACCGGGTTGAAAGAATGTATACATTCCATGGGATCGAAATGAGAATGGGACATGCCGAGCATGGTATACTCGAATCCCTGATAATTGGGCGTACGCACAAGTAGGAAGCCATTTTTTCTGACCATTCGGCCTAAATCCATAGCCAATTTTTTCGGATTGGAGATATGGGCCAATACCCCCACGCACACAACGATATCAAATGGCTCTTCCGGTTTATAGGCTTCGAGGGATCCCTTGACTATATCCAGCCCATGGGCACGGCCTATCTCGATTGCCTTGCTATTCATTTCAAGGCCAACAGCCTGCCACGAAGTACGCTCCCGAACCAATTCCAGAAAATACCCCGAACCACACCCGATATCGAGAATACGCAATGGCTGATCTGAGTGTGCGTCCTGCAACAACCTATTCAGGATAGGTTCGAACTTTTTTTTCTTTCGTGCTTCAAATGTAGCGACCTGCACAGTTTCCACGGCGGCATCCGCGGCCGGAGATGCAGTGATATTACTAAAACGCAGGCTGTCCTTGGGCTCATGCTCCAGGTAAAGCATTTCACACTGGCGGCACCGCATAAACCGGGTATAGCCTTTGGCTCCGAACTCTTCCCTGTCAGTGGAACCGCACAGGGGACAGCTCAGGTTCTCTGAAAACAATTCTGGCTGAGTCGCAAACAGGGTACTCCCCAGCTCGATCATTTTCCTTCGCTCCGAAAGCAGGGTAAACATAGGACCATCCGGACGGATATCCTCCAACTTCATCTCCTGCCTCATGAGTCTATCCTGTCTGCAATACCGTTGTACTGACAGGCCTGCCCAGGCTGACCCAAATCCTGATAGAGATTGGCAAGGTCACGTATGCTCTTACGATACACAGCCAGATGCTTGGGGCCTTCAACTTCATCTTGACGTAAGGACAACAATTCCTTGCTATGCAGATTCAGAACGGCAAACCGATCATAATCAATGCGATCTTCAGTACCAAGCTCGACCCAATGCATAAAATCGCTGAGAACTTTGATGAGGCCGGGAACAGATTTACTGCTCACAGAGTTCTGCCTGTCCAGATCCATCTGATCGGCTGAGATCAAGCCCTTTTGATAGGGATTGTGTATTTCGATATCCGGGAAAAAGAGATCATAGTCATCCGGGGTATGGGTAGAAAATCCCTTTGTCCAGGTAAAAAAGAGACGGATACGGTCGACACCGCACTCTTGGGCCTTCTTTTGGTATTCGTAGATCTCCTCGGGAGAACTGTTGAAATCAAACAGCACTTTCTGCCAGATAATGGTCGGCGACTGAACATTCAGCTTTGCCTTATATTCGGCAATGCCTCTGGTCAGATCCAGCATGGTCTTCACTTTACCGCCGATACGGTACTTGGCATAGGTATCCTGATCCAGGCTATCGATTGCAATTTTTATTTTGTCCAGTCCACTTTTCACTATAAGAGGGTTGAACGGAGTGTTTCCATTGGTGTTCATCAGGAAATTGGTGTCGAACCGTGTCTTGGCATCCTGCACCATCTCCCACACTTCGGGGTGCAGGGTCGGCTCACCTCGGCCACTGAAATACATCCACTGAACTGCGAGCCCGGCGTTCTTGATGTCGTCGAGCATTTTGACCCAGTTCTCACGTGGCAGGAAATACGGCTTAGGCCGATGTGGCTTCCTGTCACCTGTTACACCGTGAACACAGAATGGGCAGCGCAGATTGCACAACGCCGAGGTCTCGATATGCATCCACTCGATGGTCTTACTTGTGGCAGCAGGATCATAATTGTCCTTGGGCTGAAGGTAGTTGCACTTCATGCATTGACGGGGGAAAGGCAGAATATCCCGCTCCATGCTTGTGCGGATTCTCTCGAACCGCTTTCCCATGTAGATATCTTTGATGAAGTCCGATCCGTCATCGGCATCCCCCAGCTTCCCAAGGGTGACCTGTTCGCCAGTCGAGCAAAAACAGTTGAGTTCACCGTTTGCCCGCATGTATATGCCTCTGGTCATTCTACAATTCATAGGAACTCCTTGTTATCCCTCGCATACAACACCCAGATCGCGGTCCAGCCGGTTACGTCGGGTGTCATCCAGATAAACCTGATCCGTGGCAGAAGAGACATTCAAATGACAATGTTTACAAATGGGCAACTTGGGACGCTGCCCAGAGGTGTGAGCCTGACGCAGATGCTCCATTTGCGGCGAGTTCCAGATGGATTGTACCGAGGCTTCCGAAACCCACGGCAAACCAAAATCACCATGATAATCCATACAGCACACTGTGGTCTGACCGTTCCAGAAAACAGCCATCCGCTGCATGAGGTACGAGCATGGATTAAGGGTATAATTCTGCTGCAGGTCCGGGTAGGAGTCGCGGTCCTTGTGAAAATCGAAAATAGTGCCGACGATATGTATGTCAGCCAGAGGGAACGCTTCCACCAATTGAGCCTTGAGAGCCAGTTGTGCTTCTGGCGACGGGTCGTCAATGCTCGACTTGAGCCGCACCCAAGGGGTACCCTGCGCCGCCCTCCGAGCCAGGAGCGTGTTCACCACTGTGGACACATGGTCATACTCCGGGGTGGCCGACGCCTTGTC
This sequence comes from Pseudodesulfovibrio sediminis, assembly GCF_020886695.1. Classification (NCBI taxonomy): domain Bacteria; kingdom Pseudomonadati; phylum Thermodesulfobacteriota; class Desulfovibrionia; order Desulfovibrionales; family Desulfovibrionaceae; genus Pseudodesulfovibrio; species Pseudodesulfovibrio sediminis. Next base: position 2,541,514 of record NZ_AP024485.1, on the reverse strand, counting down.
GCACGCCTCTTGATGACGCACATCCACGGAAAAAATAATCCCATCCAATCCACTCACCAAAATCTGATCGATAGTTTCATCACGGATCAATGTCGCGTTGGTCGTCACTTGAACATCAAGGACTCCCGCCTGTTTGGCATAGCTGATGAGCTCGAAGATATCAGGATGCAGAAAAGACTCACCCCGAATCTGCAGCTTGATGGCACACAGTCCGCGGGGGACGCCCTCATCAATGATCCGCTTGAAGAGCGCAGGATCCATAAGGCCAAGATTTTTCTTATCCAAGGCCTCCTGAAAACAATCCTTGCAACTGAGATTACACACACCAGACAGTTCCAGATCAAGATGCAGAGGATAATCCGTCAGTATCTCAAACCGGGCCGCCTTATGCCACAATTCTCTATATTTTTTGGTCTTTTCCTCTTTGTTCAAGCCAGAAAAGGCCTCTTCCAAAGACACTAACTGCATGGCATCGTCCTGTAATTACTTCTTTTCCAAAAGAAAATAGTTGGTGTCAGTCAGGCCATATCGAGGATCTCTCGAATAGAAAAACCCGTAATCAACCAAAGAGAGGTCAGGATACAAATCGAGTATTTCACCCGCAAAGTCACGTTTGAAAAGCCGGTTTTCATGTCCTCGATAAGTAACCATGACCGGGGTGGGATTGTGATACTCGCACATAAGGATATAGCGATGAGAAAGACGGTACAGCTTGTGGTACGCTTCCTGGATCATGTCTGGGCCTATATGAATGAGCACACAGGTCGTGAATGAAAGGTCATACGTCCGGTCTTCGGGCGCATCAAAAAGTGAACCGTGAAACACGGAGTTGACTCCCGGTTGCTGACGGACGATTTCCACAGCAACATCATTGATTTCAACGCCATGCAACTCCACATCAGGTACCATTTCGTGAATGGCCTGCAGATTGTATCCCCGGTTTGTGCCCAGTTCTATGACGCTCTGCAACCCCTCCACTTTTTCCAGCATAGTCTGGAACTGGAAATTCTTGGCGGGAACCAGCCGCTCGGCCTCATGACGATCCACATATTCGTTGCCGAACTCACCTTTCCAAAAGTTTTCCAAATCCGCTCGTGTGCTCATTTTGTTCCTTTGGGTGCTGTTGAAATGTGTGCTTGACGATGGACGCAAGTCCCGCATCAAACGAAACGCGTGGCGTCCATTGGTAGAAATCTTTGGCAAATGAGATGTCGGCCTGGCTATGGGGGATCGCAGACCGCAGACCGCGATCCTTCACCGGCAAGGTTCTGCCAGTCAGGGCAAACATCTGATCCAAAACCTGTCCGATGCTCTGTGTTTGCCCACTTCCGACATTGACTGTAACCAGATCATCGTGTGGGGTCATAACTGCCGTGGCCATCAGTCTCGCTACATCATCAATAAAGACGAAATCCCTTTCATCGTCGAGATTCATTACACTGACTTCACCAGAGGCAACCTGAGCGAGCAAGTCGGGTATGACAAATCCTTTATTCTGACCGGGACCATATACATTGAAAATCCTGAACACGGCACCAGTAAGATCGAAATACCTGCGCCATCCTTCGATCAAAGTCTCACCTGAAAATTTAGAAAAACTGTAGGGTGAAGAATGTGTAATCTGAACACTTTCATCGCTGGGAACCGGCTCTGTCGGATCGTAATGGCACGAGGATGCATAAAAAAACGAACGATTACCTTGAGCGGCAAAACGAGCTGCATTGTACGTACCGATAATATTGGTATCCATCAGTCCCGTTTGTGCCTCAAGATTACTTTCAACCCTGAGCTTGCCAGCCAAATGCACAACAGAAGAGCAATCCTCAAAGCTCTCAAAGACTTTAGGATCACACACATTACCCTGGAAAGGCACCCATTTCACTCCAAGGCTGTCCAACCTGCGAGTAAGCGCACTCCCAATGTACCCTCTGGCTCCTGTGACCAACACCTTGATACCCATCAGAACCTCTTGCGTTTATCTTCAACGTTCAATCGGTTTGTAAATGATTTCCCATCAGTTGACTACACATCTTCTTTCTCCACTGACCAAAAAATGACTCTCCAACAACTTGAATGCAGGAGCCATGCCGAACGACAAATCACCTGTCATTAAAGTATTCATCGTCTCTTTCGCCCAAAAGGTTTAGAGTACGACTTCATGAACAAGCCCTCTTTAATACAGAGGCCCCATGTCTTTTCGGATCACTTTTTGCTACACTATTCTACTAGGAAAGAACAAAACCACTAGCCAACCGAATGAAATATGAACTTCATTGATACTGTTGCCCATCACATCGAAAGATTCTCACACAAGCCCTTCCAGGAGTATGCCTCTTCGGCTCAATTCGACGGGCATCTACGCATATACCCCACCTTGGCCTGCAACTTGCGATGCGGATATTGCGTAAATGAGCAGATGGGCCAGCGACCACACGTCTACCGGACAGCCCCTCCAGAAATGTGGAGCAAAGCCATCAACAGGGAACACCGACACATCGTCCTTACTGGTGGAGAACCCTTTCTTTACAAAGGGTTACCTGATCTGGTCAACGGAGTTACAGCAGAGTTAAAAATCCGTATCTATTCAAATTTCTGCCTGGATTTACAGGACGCCCTAAGCGCCATAAAGCGGCCCGTGCATTTCTATATCAGCTGGCATCCGCAAAAACGCGCCGACCGGAAGCGATTCCTTGCCAACGTACAAAAGATGTATGCCAATCCGTTGTTTACAGCGGACATCCACGCCATCGATGCCGAGGAGACACGGGCAACGCTCGATGACGATCTTGCCTTTTTCTCAAGCCAGGGGCTCCATTTGGACAAAGATGCCGACCAACGGACTTTTGACGGTTCATGCCAACCCGCGCTCCACACTGCGGTCTGCGCCAAGACTATCTACCTTATCGGCCCGGACGGAACCCGGTACCAATGCGTGTCTCGCATGATGCGTAACGACCACCCCTTGGAAAACATGCTTGAAGGCCCACTCAAAACCCCGGAGGCGGTTTCGGTCTGCCCGGATTTCGGCAACTGTGCGCCCTGTGACATCCTCGGCGAAACCCAGATGGCGATCTTCTGATGCAGGCACGGACAGGTACGCTTCTCTTCCCGGAAAAAGGACTGGGCAAACATAAAAAGGCAGCCTTGTTGGCGTCCAACGCACTCTATGCCATGGTGATCTGCCATGAGGATGACCAGGAATATTTTGCCGGATCAAACAGAGCTGTCCGCACCTACGCAGGCGGCAACATCGCCCCCTGCCGGAACGATCTGGACAAAATCGCCACCCTGTTGCTCCCACCTGAACACACTCCACTGCACGTAGTCTCGGAGTCGCCGCAGATAGCTCCGTTCATCCTGACCGCGCTCAGATTGCTGGGGCATACCGAAGTCGTCAGGGTATGGACGGACGACGCGACGCCCCAGACGATCCCGCCGCTTCCCAGGACGCCCATACAGTCACTCGTGATCAAGGCCACCGGCGGGATCGGCAACATCGTGCTCAACACCTGCCTCGTGTCAGCCGCGCTCAGGCACGGTTGGGAGACATGGTTCTGCCCCACGTCCGATCTGAACGCCCCGCTCGACTCCCTGTTTCTGGGACACGGCAGGGATGGCCTACACGTCGTTAACCAGACCGAACTGGCACACATGTCTGCGGATATCTGCCTCAATATCGAGGACCACAACAACCGCGAAAAGACCGATTTCTTCCACGGCCCGTACAGGGTGGGCACGCCGGGTCATGAACCGGGGTTCGCCGCACAATTTTTCACGAATATTCTGGGGGTGGACGTTGATCTCGGCGACACCTTCATCGGCGGAGCCCCCACCGAATTGCCGCAATCATGGCGGGATCGGATCGTGATCTGCCCCGGCAGCAAGGTTGGCTGGGACTCCAAGCGGTGGCCGCACATGGACGCACTCATCCGGCGGCTGGACAATCCCGTGGTCCTCTGCCGACAGGAGGATCTGGACGCGTATGCGACCCTCGACTTCCTGACACCCATCACGGCTGGCAATGCCGAGTATCTCACGACCCTCTCCCTCAACGAGGCTGCCTGCCTGCTGAAATCCGCGCGTGGCGTGATCGCCAACGACTGCGGACCGGCACACATGGCCGCTGCCGCCGGAGTACCCACGTTGATGCTTTTCGGGCCATCATCCATGGAAAAAAATGAGCACAAACGGACTAACGTGCGGAGTCTGAACCTTGATCTCGACTGCCAGCCCTGTCAGGGAAAGGACGATGGACCAGGCAGGCTGGGTCCGGGTAACTACGGCTGTGAGCTAAACTATCGCTGCATGACAGAACTTGATGTGGGCCGAGTCCTCACTGAACTGGGTCGGAGCGTCCCGGGACTGTAGCATACATTTTGCTATGACTCCCCAGGATGCAAAAAGAGTCGAAATACTGACGAGGAACGATCGATTGATGAACGAACAGACGACAGATAGCACCACGCATTTCACCGCTCTGGACGGACTCCCCGCCCAGGGCCGCGTCATTGTTTACGGCAGCGGAGGAGCAGCCATGACCGTGGTGAAACAACTCCACATCCATAGGCCTGATGTGACTGTCCCCTGCCTACTGGACACCTTCAATACGGGGGAAGCCGGTGGGCTTCGCATTTTCAGACTGGCCGACCTAGAACAGCTTTCGGGATCCTATGACCTCATTCTCATTGCCTCGGCCTGGTGGCGCGATATCAGTCGCGACCTCTCCAGACTGGGGGTGAACAACTGGAAGGTGGCCGCGCCCTCCCTGTGGCACAAGTACATATACTCCCGTGAAGACATGGACCGAATCGTCCCGGAACTGGAAGCGGTCAACGCAATGCTCGCCACCGCGAAAGACAGGGAGATATTCCGCTTCATGACTGAGTGCCGTCTGGAAAATTCCCCACTGGTTTCCACAGAAAAAATTTCCCCGGAAATACGGGACTACCCCGCCATCAGACAGACAGTCTTCGGTCATTTGACGGAACAATACATGGATTTCGTCAACATTGAAGCCATCGGAACAGTTCTCCACGCCGGAGCCTTTGACGGCACGGATTGCGTCAAATTCCTTGACGGATTTCCCAAACTCACGACTGTACACGGATTTGAACCTCAGGGAACGAAACGCTTTTCCGAAACGGCCCTCACAACCGTCACCGGATCAGGCCGCGTCCACATCCACCAAAAGGGACTCTGGAACGAGGCAACCTCGGTTACCCTGACCGGAGAGGGACAGCACACCACGCTCAACCCGGACGCTTCACCCGGATTAGTCACCGGAAGCATCGACACGGTATCCATTGATGAATTCACTGACGAGTTCGGCATCGAACAGGTGGACTACATCTGCCTGGACGTGGAGGGGGCTGAAGAGCGGGTCCTGAACGGAGCGCGACGCACTATCGACCGTTGCCGCCCCCAACTGGCCGTGTGCATCTACCATCGAAAGGATGACTTCTACCGTCTGCCACTCATGCTGAACGATCGCCTCGACAGGTACGTATACCGCTTGGGCCACTACCATAATTTTCTCAATGAAACCGTGCTCTACGCCACACCAGAGGAGCTGCTGAAATGAAGCAGAGCGCACTCCACCCCTCCCGATTTTTCGTGGTCATTCCCTGCTTCAATTGCGAGGAATACATCGGTGAATGTCTGGAATCACTGCAAGCCCAGACCTTTACCGACTGGACCGCCCTGGTCGCCAACGACTGCTCCGGTGACGACACGGCGCAGGTGGCTGCCGGATACGCGGCCAGCGACGACCGCATCACGGTACGCACGGGCGAAGAACGCGGCTGGCTCATGGGCAACACCCTTGCCGGGCTGCGCAGTCTAGACCTGCACCCCGATGACGTGGTGGCCGTGCTGGACGGCGACGACTGGATTCGCCCTACCTGCCTTGAAAAGCTGTGGGACGCCCATTGCAGCGGCTATGATCTCGTCTACACGGATGAAGATATTCAGGGGCAGGAACATTCCGTGGGCAAACCGTTCATCAGGACAGCTCCGGCCCGCGCTCAGGCATGGGGATTCTCCCAACTCCGCTCCTTCAAGGCGTACCTCTTCAACCAGCTTGAAGACGACACGTTCCGCGACCGTAACGGCACCTATTTCCGGGCAGCAGGCGATCTTTCCCTGTACCTGCCCATGGCCGAGCTGGCCGGACCGGAAAAAATCCATTTCGTTGAGGAACGACTGTACTATTACCGGGTGCATGAAGCCTGCAATTTCAAGGTCATGCGTGACGAACAACTGGCCAACAACTGGGATATCCGCTCCCGCCCCGCGCTTGCACGCCAGACCGCCTATTTCGATTTCACGGAACCTGTCACCGATCTGGAAAAATCCGGCATCCATGCTCTCGCACAACAGGTGCGCGCCCGATATCCCCTGCCCTGCACGGTCAACATCCGTCACCGGATCACGGCGGATCAGGCAGACAGCTGGCGGCCCTACCACTCCCTGTGGGTGGAGGAAGGGGTCTACCTCAGCGGCGAAATCATCGATGCCAAGGAGCTCGCATGAACACGAACGAACGACTGACCAAACTCAATGACCAGCTCAACGACCGGTATGTTCCGGCCAACGAATACGAGAACGTGATCACCTACCCCAAGCTGATCACCCTGACCACCACCCTGCGCTGCAACTATCGCTGCTGGATGTGCTATCAGGAAGATTTCACCGGCGATCTGGACTGGCGGGTCGTGGAAAAGATCAGGCATGTCCTGCCGTCGGTCAAGACCTTCCAGCTCTTTGGCGGGGAGCCGCTGCTCTACAACCGGTTTGAAGAGCTCTGTGATCTGGCAGGAGAGAATTTTTGCGAGATCGAAGTCATCACCAACGGATCGCCCCTTACCGAAAGCAAACGCAGGGCCTTGCTTGAAAACAATGCCTCCATCGTCAAGATCAGCCTTGAGGCAGCCACCCAGGCGACCTATGACTCCATCCGGGGCGGCGATCTGGAGCAGGTGCTCGGCAATCTGGAAAAGTTTGCTGAGGAACGCGCCCGAATGGGACAGGCCAACCCCACATTCCAGATCAACTTCGTGGCCATGGAACGGAATATCCGCGAACTGCCCGCCCTGGTCGAACGCGCGGCATCAATCGGTGTGGACAAGCTGCTGGTGCTCTATGTGAACGCCTTCAACCGGGAGGACATCGCCCGCGAGTCCCTGTTTTTCCATCAGGAACTCAGTGATGAAAACATGATCAAGGCCGTTGAAGCGGGCCGCAGACACGGGCTTGAGGTGACCATTCCCGACCTCTTCTCCACAAACACCGCACAGGTTGAAGACGCCTGCATGGATTCCACCTGCCATTCGCCATGGAAAAACTGCATCATCAATCTGAATGGCGATGTACTCTTCTGCTGTGGTCGTACGGGCGGTCCCATCGGCAATCTGCTGGAACAGGATTTTGACGATATGTGGTACGGGGACAAGATCACCCGATTCCGCAAACTGGTGAACACGTCGGGTCAACCCGATTGCTGCAACACCTGCCGCGTCAAAGGCCGCAATATCCGCGACATCGGCTACCACATCCGCAGCAAGGCTGTGGCAGACAAGCTCATGGCCGAATTCGGCGTGGCTATCGGGAATTAATAATGAAAATCGTCACCATACTCGGCGCGCGCCCTCAATTCGTCAAGGCCTCGGCCCTGTCCAGGGGGGTCGCTGCCCTGAATCGCGAAGGCAACTCCATCACGGAATCCATCGTGCATACGGGTCAACATTACGACATCGACATGTCGGACGTGTTCTTTTCGGAACTGAATATCCCCCGTCCAAAGCTCAAACTGGCCGCAAGCGCATCCGACCGGACCCTGCGATTCTCCGAGATGCTGGCCGGACTCAGCCCGTTTCTGCTTCAGGAGAAACCGGATGTCGTGCTCGTGTTCGGCGACACGGACACCACCCTTGCCGGGGCATTGGCGGCCTCGCACCTCTCCATTCCCGTGGCCCATGTAGAAGCAGGATTACGCTCATTCAACACAGCCATGCCTGAAGAGACCAACCGGGTTCTTACCGATCATATGGCTTCATATCTTTTCTGTCCCACAACCACCGCCATTACCAATCTCGCACATGAAGGAATTGCGGACAGCGACTCAATCAAGGTCGTTCAATGCGGAGACATCCAGCTCGAAACGCTGAAACACTATGCCCAGACCAGTGAACCGAATCCCGCGTTAAAGCAACAGCTTGACACCCTTGCCGGAGAAAACGGACAGTTTGCACTCGTCACCCTTCACAGGGCCGAGAACACCTCGGACAGGGGGAGATTGTCAGGCATGCTTGATGGTATTCGTAAGGTCGCTAAAAGTCTGCCCGTGGTCTTCCCTGTGCATCCCGGCACACGCAAAAAAATGCAGGAATTCGGACTGCCCCTTGAAGACGAGAATATTCTCCTGCTCCACCCAGTGGGCTTTCTGGATATGATCGGACTCCTGAAACGAGCATCTCTGGTCATGACGGACAGCGGCGGTTTGCAAAAAGAAGCGTACTTTCTGCAAACACCCTGCGTGACTCTACGACGGGAAACCGAATGGGTGGAACTCGTGGAACACGGATTTAATGATCTTGCGGGAGTCGAAGCCGAGAGCATTGCCACCAGCGTCAAGAGCATGCTCAACAAGCAATATGACTGGGGCCACACACTCTACGGGAAGGGTGATACATCGCACGTTATTCTGGAGACACTTATCCGTAGCCTGAACAAATAACACCTAAGACAATAACGACTCCACCTTGCGGGCCCGCATGACCCAATGATGCTCAGCCTTGATCCGCTGCATATGCTCGACCTTGGCATCAAACTCGGTAATCATCCTGTCAGGATCAAAGTCGGAAAAGTCTCCGTCCAGCACCCAACCTATATCATTGGCAGCCACAAAATTTCCCACACTGGTCGCCCCGGTGGCAAGAAGTGGCATGTTCTGCCCCACGGCCTCGTACAGCTTGTTGGGCATGGCGAAATTCAAATACTCATGATTGGTACGGACAATGGCGTATACATTGTGCTCTTTGAATGCAGCCTTGAGAGCATCGCCGTGAAGATGGCAAACGGTCACGTTCTTCGGCAGAGTGCCGTAAAACCCCTTCCATTGGGCCCACTCTCCCTCGCGAGTACAGACGGTCACGGCGAATTCCTCACCCATACGGATGAGCGGAGAAATATTGTAAACAGGGTTGGACACTCCGCCCACATAGATGAACCGGAGGTCCTCACGCAGCTTTGGTGCCGGGCGTACCACGTCCTCTTTCATGTCATGGGCCGCCGGCAAATCAAATGCCCTTGATTTCAAATTCTCCGGCAGCAGATACGCCAGCTTCATACTCGGCAAGAAGAAGACATCCAGCAACTCGGTGTAGTAATGGAAGTCCAAGTGATAGAAAAATTTGCGCCACCACCGCTCATAGACCGGTTTATCCTGCATGAAGTATCTGAACTTCCAGTATATATCCCTGTAGAACAACCCTACTTTGATGCCCCGTTTCTTAAGCATGCGGAAAAAGTCAAAGTCCACAAATGGATAGAACGGCTTATTGCCCTTCTCGGTCAACATGGTCGGCAGGACCGAACTCTCGGCGTAGCAAAAGGCGTATTCTTCACCACGCTCCAGACGCTGCCGGATTTCGTCAATACCCTTCATGCGATTGGCCTTGTCACCGGAGACGACATCCACCGCATAGCCCAACTCTTCAAAGGCAGCGATCATCTTGCCCGGACGGATACCTCCGCCGGAGATGGCGTACCCCAACCGAAAAGGAACGTGAAAGGCGATGCGTTTGCCGTAAGGTGCCACGAGATTCTCCGGGTTCGGTTATTTGGCCTGCAAGCCGGTGTCGGTCTCGACATACGCCTTGCCACAGACGGAACATGTCAGATCATCCTTGAGCTTGATGCCGCAAGAACACATCCAGCCATCCTGCCGAGCGGGATTGCCCATAACCAACGCATGATCGGGGATTGATTTGGTGACCACGGCCCCGGCTCCCACAAAGGCGTATGAGCCGATGGTGTTGCCGCAGACGATGGTGGAATTGGCACCAAGGGTGGCCCCTTTTTTCACCAGCGTGGACCGGGTCTCGTCCATGCGCCGGATCTCGGCGCGAGGATTGAAAACATTGGTAAAGACCATGGACGGCCCGCAAAAGACAAAGTCCTCCAATTCTACACCCGTGTAGAGCGAAACATTATTCTGAATCTTGCAGCCGTTGCCCACACGTACGCCAGGAGAAACCACTACATTCTGCCCGATGTTGCAATTTTCGCCCACCACGGCATTCTTCATGACGTGGGAGAAATGCCAGATCTTGGTGCCTTTGCCGATTGCAGCAGCCGGGTCCACCACGGCCGACTCATGAGCTGAGTACTCAATTTTGATATCCCTGAACTCTTTCCGATCCAAGGCCTTCTGGCAGCGATTGAGCACGGACAAGACGCGCACGCCCTCTTCACCGTCAGTGAGCGGAGTCACGTTGTCACGGACGCATTCGAGAAAGTGGAGGCACTCCAGCTTGAGCGGCTCATCCTGAGTAATTTCAAGACGTTCCGGCTCTGCCTTGACCGGCACGGGAACGCCGTCCTCCCACCGCATGTCGTGAGGATAAATGAGCAGCTTGTCTTCCCACGGCAGGGTATCGTCAAACACGGCCATCTTCTTGTCACCCACCACCACGAGCTTCTGCTCCTTGAAGGGATGGAGCCAGGACACGAAGATATGCGCCTGCATACCTGATGGGAAGTTCAGGTGACTGGTGGTGACGTCGGCGATGGAGTTGTGTAAAAAACAGCCGCCCTCAGCGGACACGCTCTCTGGTTCCTCTCCGGCCAGACTGAGGATCATGGAAATATCATGAGGGGCAAAAGACCAGAGAATATTCTCTTCACGGCGAATCTTGCCCAGATTGAGCCTGTTGGAATAAACGTAATTGATACGCCCAAGATTCCCTTCCCGGGCATACTTGAGCAGTGCCTTGAAGATAGGATGATATTGCAGCAAATGGCCGACCATGAGGGTCAGACCGCGCTCCTTTGCAATATCAATAAGCTCACGCGCATCGTCTTCGTCCAGTGCCATGGGTTTTTCGACGAACACATGCTTACCCGCCAACAAAGCTTCCTTGACCTGAATGGCGTGATGCTCTGCCGGGGTGGCTATGGCCACGGCGTCGATGTCATCACGTTTAAGCACCTCATTGAGCGCGGTACATATTTCCAGTCCGGGATATTGTCCCTGAAAAACGGCCAGCGACTCAGTGCTGCGGTCGCACAACATTTTGAGGCAGCCAAGGGAGTGAAAATTTCTGACAAGGTTCTTGCCCCAGTAACCGGTACCGATGAGGGCCAGGCGAGGAAGTGCTGTGGTCATGACGCGTATCGTTTGTAAAAGGGTTCTACAGACAGCCGTGTAACAAAATTGACTGCTCAGAAATACATTGCAAAATAAAGGCCATCAAGACTTAATCGTTCAACACATGAATAATTTTTTCCCATCAAAAGCGGACTGTTCTTGCCCCTCCCAAGGTTTTGGCGTAACTTCCAGCTCCATGAAAATCGGCATACTCCAGCTCAATTCCGTGGTAGGGGACCTGAAAGGGAATGCAGCCCGAATTCAGGCTGCTGCGCACGAGGCAGCCGCACTTGGTGCGGACCTGTGCATGACCTCGGAGATGGCCCTGACCGGCTATCCTCCACGTGATCTACTGCTCTATGACGAATTCATCGGGCAGGTGGAAGACCAGGCCAAGCAACTGGCCGCAGCCTTGAAGGACGGTCCGCCGTTGCTTCTGGGCGCGGTGGAACGCAATGACTCGGGCCATGGCAAGCCCATCTACAACTGCGCGTTATGGCTGGAAGGCGGCCAGGTCCGCCGCTCATTCAAAAAGACCCTGCTGCCCACCTATGACGTCTTTGACGAGGCGCGCTATTTCGAACCGGCACCAGAAGGCGATCCCAAGGCCAACATCCTGGAATACGCGGGGAAGATCCTGGCCGTGACCATCTGCGAAGACGCTTGGAATGACAAAGATTACTGGGACAAGCGGACCTATGACCGCGACCCGCTGGAGGCTGCGACAGCCCACGCCCCTGACGCCATCCTCAATCTTTCGGCCTCGCCGCTCTTCCTGGGCAAGCAGTTGCTCCGGGAGGACATGCTCGGTGCCATGGCAAAGAAATATGCCACCCCCTTCCTCTACGCCAACCAGACAGGCGGCAACGACGACCTCGTTTTTGACGGTCGTTCCAGCGCCTTTGATGCACACGGCACACTGTGCTCCCGCGCTGCCGGATTCAAGGAAGAGGTCATGGTCGTGGATCTGGACGCCATGACCGAGGGCACACTGGCAGACGATGATTTTTGCCGGGAATCCGAAACCTGGCACGCATTGGTGCTGGGTACCCGTGACTATGTGCTCAAGAGCGGATTCAAAAAGGCCATTGTCGGCCTGTCAGGCGGCATTGACTCGGCCATCACCGCCGTGGTGGCCGCCGAAGCGCTGGGCGCGGAAAACGTCACCTGCGTGCTCATGCCCTCGCCCTACTCCAGTCAGGGGTCCATTGATGACTCCTTGGCCCTGACCAGGAATCTCGGCATCAAGGCCGTGACCCTGCCTATTGAACCGATAATGGCCCAGTTCGAGAAAACGCTGGCCGAACCGTTTGCCGGACTACCAGTGGACACCACGGAGGAAAACATTCAGTCCCGTATCCGGGGCAATCTGGTCATGGCCATGTCCAACAAACTCGGTGCCCTGCTGCTGACCACAGGCAACAAGAGTGAACTGGCCGTGGGATACTGCACCATTTACGGAGACATGTCCGGCGGTTTCGCCGTCATCTCCGACGTGGACAAGACCGGCGTGTTCGCCCTGTGCCGCTGGTACAACGAGCATATTGCCCCGCACATCCCGGTGGAAATCATTGAGAAACCACCGTCCGCAGAGCTGAGACCGGATCAAAAGGATCAGGACTCCCTGCCCGAATACGACATCCTCGACGCCATCCTCGAACTCCATGTGGAACAGCACAAATCACGCAACGAAATCATTGCCGCCGGTTTTGAGGAACCCACGGTGGACAAGGTGCTCGGACTGGTCCGGTTCGCCGAATTCAAACGGCGGCAGGCCGCGCCCGGCATCAAGCTAACGCCGCGCTCGTTCGGTACGGGGTGGCGCATGCCGCTGGCCTGCAAACGGGAACTGTAATCAGGGAATAGCTAAAGGCAGGCGTGTCTGGCCTTGTCAATGAGGGTCAAGAATTCCTGACTCATTCTGAAGATGTGCTTGAAATAATAGCGCAATCCTTCCTGGCGGTCTGACGCACTCCCTTCGAACACCTTCTCGTGAAATAATGTATTTCTGAAATCATCAAACCGCTCCACCAGACTGGTCACGCCGTTCTGGTCCAGCTGTTCAAGCACGGCCATGCCCTTGGCAATGAGCATGTCGCCCTCCTCTCCCAAAACAACTCTGGCCGCATCACGGATGCTGACCCATTTCTGCTCCTCATGGTTGAGGTAGCGCAGCACGGGCTGTCGCTCCACCGTGGGCGGATCAGCCTCGAACAACGCCTCCATCGGCGTGGCCACATCAGCCTCGGGCAAGACCGGCATCGGGTCATGGACGATCTCCTGCCCGTACAGGATGCTGTCTGCGGACGTGTTGATACAGGTCATGCCTGACAAACGGACGACCTCGGCCAGCCACAGGGCGGCGTCACGAAAATTGATGGTGGTATAGAGCTGCTTCCCGGATGGCGCGGTCACCGGGTACAGCTGCGGGTGCCTGTTGATGAGCGGCTTTTCCGACACGCCATGCTCTTCTTTGACCGTCCCCTTGGCGTACCCCAGTCCCCACGGATTTTCCGAGGCGAGCTGCGCTCCCACCAGCACGGCCCGGGCGCACCCGAGGTGGACGGCCAGTCCGAAGGCCGTTGAAATAACCGACCCGTGCAGCTTGATCATCTCCCTGGCGCCAAACAACTCCGGCAAAAAGCTGCCGAACAGATATTTCTGCCCGAAGTGATCCCCGCCCAGGTCGGACAGGGCGTGCCCCACGAGGATGGTCTCCGGCAGGACCGGAATGTGCCGAAACACGGCCCCCGAGGCAATGGAGGTATCGTTGATAATTACGAAATGGGGGTGAATACCCGCTTCCACCAGCGGTTTGACCGCGTTGTTCACGCAGATAATCACGGCCCGATCCCTGTTGCGACGGATGAACTCGAACTTGGAAGACAGGTCAGGACCGGCGGCCACCAGAATGGCCGTATGCCCTATGAAGCGATCCGTCAGGTGTGCAATGGGTGGAAAGCGAAGGTAATCGCCGATATTTTCAAAGGCATGTACCTGTTGATCATGAAGCAGCCCGCGGCTGATATTGCGCACCGGGCGCGACCGGGCAAAGGACTGCCCGGAGATGCCGTAGATGGCGTGTCGATAATGCAGGACCTCAAGATACTCGATGACCTCGGCAGCCCAGTCGCCATAGAGTCGGGATATCCGCTCGGTGACAAGGAAAACCGGCGTGCCCTGCCGGAACATGTCCGGGGGAAGCAGGTCCTGCAAAGCGGGATTGAATGAATACGGATTGCCCGTGAAACAGAAGAAATTCTGGCGGTTCAGTCCGGCCAGTTTGACCGATTCCAGAAAATTGACCAACGCCCTGTCGTCCGGCTCGAAGACCACCACGATGAGCTGCTGATTCTTCAGGCAGGCACGCATTTCCGGGCTGTCCGCTGCACCGAGCAGGACCACCAGCCGGGTGGCCTCCACTGCCTGATGCATCGTCGTTTCCGGCGGAAAAAACGTGTAGGTAGGGGAATCGCTGTCGGCAAAAGGGAATTGAAAACCGGGGTTCTCAAATCGACACAGCTGATTGTGTGCCGATATTGTGTGCGGTCCCGTGTCGAGAGCGCCGTCTCCATGAACCTCCACAGGCTCACCCCGGCAGAGGATGCCGAGTTCCACCAACGCTGCGATTTTACTGTTTTCCATGTAGTCCGTTTCTCTTCCCTGAAAGCGAATTATCTGAAGCCGATACCCTGACTGTAGCAAATTGGCTTTGGAGCGTCTTTTTGTCAAGGCGACCAGACCGATTGACGAACAAAGACCGGACTTTGCCATTCAACGAATTCATAGTATGGTCAGCCACACACTGAACGCACCCAAACACTTTTTCCTGAAATGCCATGAGAAGCAAACGCCACTCCAAATCAACAGAATGGACCAAAAACTTTTTCCTGATCCTCCTGGCCGGAGTCGTGATCTGGGTCTTTTTCAGTCTGGACATCATCAAGAAGGGAGAATCCATGTTCTCCAACACGGCCAGTAAAAAGCTCAAGTTCTCCGGCAACTTCACCCGCAAGGAGTATACGGACAGGGAAGTGGACCGCTTGCTCAGCTACATCAAGACACGAAACAAGCTGCTCGAAGAGGTCAAAATACAGGCCACCACCCAGGATTCCTACCGCAAGATCACCCCTGACACAGAGATTCTCTTTGAAGTCCATGTGACTATGGACGACGGATTCACGTTCACCACTCCCCTGCGTCGTTCCAAACGAAAACGACTGGTCTCCGGTATCCTGACCAAGCTCGACAAAGACGTGCGGGCCTATCTCGAAATGCGGAAACAGGGAAAGAAAATGAAGGGGTTGGTCAACACGATGTGATCGGTCACAGGCTCGCACCATTTGCCGAGCTGAAAGACAATGCCCTCGCACCCGATACATATCCGCCTGCAACTGTCACCACGGCTCCGCTCCTGAACAATTCCGCCACAGAGACCACCCCGGCTCAACAGAAACCGCCCATCCTGATGCAAGACGGCTTGGGCTTGCACGAGACCGGCTTCACAGTGTACATTCCTCGCCGAAACGGTGATATTATATGACAAAAAAACATGACGTTATCATATGCGGATCCAGCCTGGCAGGCAGTGCGGCAGGCCTTGCCCTCGCTCGGCGCGGGCACAGCGTGCTCATGCTCGACCGGGCCGAGTTCCCGCGCAGGAAACTCTGCGGCGGGCTGCTCACATGGAAATCGGTCAAGCTCCTTGCCTCGCATTTCGGTGAAACCCCGGAGTCGCTGACCCGGGCCGGCGCGCTCACCTGTTCAGCCGACGGCTATTCCATCCGCACCCTGACCAAAACACTGGTCAACGGAAAGCTGCCCGTTCCCTTTCACTTTGTGGACCGCACCCGATTTGATACGCACCTCATGGAATGCGCCCGCAACGCCGGAGCCGAGACGATTCATGGGCACAAGATCACGGGCTGCGATCCGATCAAAGGCGTGGTCACCCTCGACAACGGGCACACTCTCCAGGGGAAATATGTCATCGGTGCGGACGGGGCCAACTCCACAGTCCGGGCCTCATTCCCGGATGTTGATCGAACGCGCATGAAACAGTTCATGGCCCCCACCATTGAAATATCGATTCCCAGAACCATGCTCTTCAGACCGATCAGGAACCCGGAACTGTACGTCGGGTTCATTGACGCGGGGTATGGCTGGGTCTTCCCCAATCAGGACAAGGTCGTGATCGGCATCTGCGGATTGAGACAGGACAATTTCAATATTTCACAGGTATTTAAAAAATTTATAGATTTTCTTGGGATCAATATGCGCCCCTTCCCGGAGCTGCATGGTCACCCCCTGCCCTACGGCAACTATCTGGAAACGCCGGTCCATGGCGTCACGCTGTTGGCAGGCGACGCGGGCGGGCTGGTGGAGCCGCTGTTCGGTGAAGGCATATTCTTTGCGTTGTGCTCAGGCATGTATGCGGGCGAAGCCGTGGCCCAGGGACTTGAAACCGACACGGACGCCAGCCAATATTACACGGCACGGCTCAATCATTTCATCCTCCCTGAACTCAAGGCGTCCGACCGGCTGCGCTGGATATTGTTCAAGAGCATGAAAGCCATCGGTCCCACTGGGTTACAACTTTTTGTCAAAGCGGCAGGCCGTCCTCTGACCGAAATGGTGCACGGCATCCGTTCCTACGCGTGGCTCAGAAAAAAACACTGGGATTTTTGAGTTCTTTCGGCGGTTGCCTTGAATCCTTGGCCGCGACCGTCTATATAAGCCAGTGAAACATCCTATTATCGCATTCACCCCGGAGCAATCATGAGCGGAAAAATCCTGATCATAGATGACGAAGAAAGTATCCGCTTTTCCCTGCGCGGGATTCTTGAAGACGAAGGGCTTGACGTGGCCGAAGCCGAGTCCGGCGAGCAGGGGCTTGAGCTGATCGGTACGGACATCCCGGACATGATTTTCCTCGACATCTGGCTGCCCGGCATGGACGGTCTCGAAGTCCTCGAAAACGTGACGCGCGATTACGAAGGGCTACCTGTCATCATGATTTCCGGACACGGCACCATTGAAACCGCGGTCCAGGCGCTCAAGAAAGGCGCCTTTGACTTCATCGAAAAACCGCTCTCGCTGGAAAAGGTCGTGGTCTCCTCGCGCAACGCTCTGGAGTTCTCCCGCCTGCGTCAGGAGAACCAGGCCCTCAAGACACGCATCACCTCGGAGCAGCCTGTCAGCCTGACCGGGCAGTCCGCAGCCATTCAGGAACTCAAGGATGTCATTGCCCGCGTGGCGCCCACCGACGCGTGGGTGCTCATCACCGGCGAGAACGGCACGGGCAAGGAGATCGTGGCCCGCTCCATTCATCACCTCTCCGGCCGGGCAGACAAGCCGCTGGTGGCCGTGAACTGCGCAGCCATTCCCGAGGAGCTCATCGAATCCGAACTCTTCGGCCATGAAAAGGGCGCGTTCACCGGTGCGGAAAAAGCGCAGGAAGGCAAATTCGAACTGGCAGACGGCGGCATCCTCTTCCTCGACGAGATCGGCGACATGAGCCTGAAGACGCAGGCCAAGATTCTCCGTATTTTGCAGGAACAGGCCTTTGAACATGTGGGCGGACGCAAGACCATCACCGTGGACGTGCGCGTGATCGCGGCCACCAACAAGGACCTGACCGAAGAGATCAAGGCGGGCAATTTCCGCGAAGACCTCTATTATAGACTCAAGGTCTTTCCGCTGGAACTGCCTCCACTCAGAACCCGGACTGACGACATCCTCCTGCTCATCACCGATTTCATGAACTCGCTGGTCAAACAGCACGGCTTCAAGCCCATCTCCTTTGGACAGGACGCCATCAGGGCGCTCACCGCCTACCCCTGGCCCGGCAATGTGCGCGAGCTGAAAAATTTCGTTGAGCGCATGTTCATCATGTACGCCGGCGAGGCTGTGTCCGCCGACCGGCTGCCGCCCGAATTCAAGAAAGCCATCGAGGAACAACCCGCGGTCGTTGCTCCACACACGCCCGAGACCTCCATGGATGATCTCATCGCAGGCGGCCCGGACGATCTCAAGCAGGCCCGCGCCGATTTCGAAGCCCGGTTCCTCGAAGCCAAGCTCAAGGAATTCGAAGGCAATATCTCGCAGCTTGCCAAGGCCATCGGTCTGGAACGTAGCTCCCTCTACCGCAAACTCAAGACGTATAACATCCAGACGGATTAGGGCGGCCTGTCCCTGCTCCCACCACGGTGCAGTCGCCCTCCCGCTGTTCTGCACGCTATTTCAGCCCGTTAACTTCGTGGCCTGGTAAAGTTTGTGTAGGACTTTACAGCCTGCATTAAGAAGGTCATTATTTATGAAGCAGAGGATATGCAACGCCAAGGATAGTGATGATGCCCTGGGAACCGGAACGATATGAAGCATGGTTTGATACCCCTGAAGGACGCTTTGCGCTTGATCAGGAGATTCGCCTGTTGCAGAACGTGCTGGCCGGATGGCCGCGCCGCAAACGCAAGATGCTTGAGATCGGCTGTGGAACCGGACTGTTTCTGGAGCAGATGTATCAGATGGGACTGGATGTCACGGGCATCGACAGTTCCTCAAAAATGATCATGGCGGCCCGCAAACGGTTCGGCAATCGCGCGGACCTGCACATCGGCAACGGCGAAAACATGGGGTATTCGGACAACGAATTCGACTACGCCTGTATCTGGAGTGTGCTGGAATTCTCGAAAGATCCCGAAGCCATGCTTGTCGAGGCCGCGAGGGTGGCCGAAAAAGGGTTGCTCATAGGCTTCCTGAACAAGCACTCACTCTACTACACCATGGACATACGCAAGGCCGAGTCCACGTTGAGCAAGGGGAACTGGTTCACCTGGTGCGAAATGAAAGACCTCATCAAACGTGCCACGGGCTTTCACCCCACCATGGCCCGCTCTGTCCTGCCCGGCCCCATGAAGACCTGGAAATCCACCGGCATTGCCAGCATGCTCAACTCCAAAATATTCCCCCCGTCAGTGGGGGCATTCGTGGCCGTACGTGTGGACTTCATCAACATGAAGCCCATGAACCCCCTCTTTGCCTGGAAAACCGAGCCGGGCCTGGGCTAACCAGCCGTATTCCATACAGTCCGAACGTCGGTAGGACGACGATAGAAAACGGCGCACCATGCATGCACATGGTACGCCGTCATTCCACTTTTTCTTATTCAATCAATATCAGCCACAGCAGTGGCGACCGGATGCTTCCACCGGGCTACAGCACCTGTCTCAAATCCAGATCCAGCCCGGCATTTTCCATGGCCAGCGAGTCGCCGAGCACGCAGATATCGCCCTGTTCGGCGTTGATGCGGACCGCTTCGGCAAAGTCGCGGAAATCCTTTTCCGTCACCGCCAACACCTGATCACGGATGGTCTGAAGATACGCGTCATCCTGGTTGGTCAGATGGCGAACAAGGGCGGTGAATCCCTTGGCATCCGGCAACTGGTAGGCGTCAATTTCACCGATGGCGCCGATGACGGATTTTTCCAGTTCGTCGTTGGACAACTGCACGTTCTCCAGATAGTCGGCAACGCCGTCAAAAGCGGTGATCGTGTCAGCCACATTGGGGTCGCGATAGGAAACAAAGGCCAACGCCCCGGCCAGACGGTCCATGATGCAGAACGCGCCGTAGGCACCGCCCTGTACGCGAACCTTTTCCCAGAGATAGCCGGTACGGATGAGCTTGTTCACCACCTGTGCCGCACCGCTGAATGTGAAGCCGTGCTCGGCCACATTGCAGCCCTTGCCCACATAGTTGACCTGAGCCGGAATGGCGAGGCCTTCACGGCCGGGCAGATCGGGCATGACGCGGGTGGCGGCGGGGGCATTCACATCCGGGAGCGCAGTAACAAGCGCGGCCACCTCGGACTCAATGCCGGTATACGACGCCTGATCCATGGTGGCGTTTATGATCACGGTGTTCCTGCCGAGCAGAAGCGAGCGCAGCTTCTCCAGATCCTTGGCAACGGAACGGAAGTCGTCCTCGATGCGCTGCTCCAGACTGCGCAGGAAATTGAGGTTGGTCAGACCGGACATGGCTTCTTCCATGGCGTGGGCCTGATGGGTCCGAGCGCGCAGGCGGGTGGCCACGATCATGTGACCGGACGGCACCAGCCGCTGCTCTGCCCGGGCACGCGCTTCGGACACGATACGGGTCAACCGCTCCTTGTTGTCCAGCTTGGCCTCGGTCAGCACCTCGGCCAGGATTTCCAGGGTGGCGGGGATATTGTCCACCGTGGCCTTGGTCCGCACGAACAGACGGGATGCCGCGTTTGCCGAATCGCGCACAGGCGAAGCAAACGGCTGTGTCCAGATGCCGCCTGAGGTCCGTGCGATGCGCTGGGACAGATCCACGTAATCCCGCTTGGCCGTGCCGGATTCGAGCAGTGCCCGCCCGAAAATTCCGGCATAGGGCAACAGCTCGTCAGGTACACCGGCGAGATCAAACCCGAAATCGAAATATCCGATGCCGTTGGTGGGCAGGTCGTGCAGCAACAGCTCTCGACCGGCGACCTCATGCTTTTCAGTGGGGATGATCCGATTTTCAGTTGGCAGATCTGACTGGGAGAGCCGAGGCACCGTGGCCAGTGCCTCGATCGAATCCGGTTCGGCCTGAAGCCGATTCAATTCTTCGGCATCGGCAATGACCTGATCAAGCTCGGCTTCAGACATGGCGTCCTTGACCTGCTGCAAACGCTCCGCTTCGGCTTTGGCGTTCTTCTTGGCCAGCTTGTGATCCGGCTCCAGCAGCACAGTGGTGCGATGGGGATTGTGCAGGAGCAACCGGGCCAGCAGTTCTTCGAAAATTCTGTCGCCGTTGGCGACCCATGCCTTGATATTGTTGAGCGGCGCTTCAAAGGGCAGCAGCAGCAACGGATCGCCCTCGGTCTCGTCGTCGTAAAGCCAGGTGGAGAGCGCCTGGAACATAAGGGACAGGCCGCGCGGATAGGAGCCGGTGTTGTTCTCGCGCAGAGAGAACTCCACGGAGTTGATGGCCGCCTCGATGTCGCGGGCGTCGATACCGTTGTCCACCAGATCCTTGATGGTCTGGAAAATGACGTGCTCCGCCTTGATGGCATTGGACGGATGAATGCCCTTGAGGCCCACGGAAAAGAACATCTGCCGCATGTCAGCCTCGAGGCCCACACCGGCAAGGTCGTCGCCGAGGCCCGAATCCATGAGCGCTTTCTTGAGCGGCGAGGAAGGCAGACCGATGAGGATATGCTCCAGCACATGCAGCGCGAGATTCAGGTTGGCGTCCGCAGTCTCGGCCAGCAGCCAGTTGACCGTGAACATGCCCTTGGCCAACCGATCGGAGGCCGGGTAACCGGCACGCACGGAGCGGGCTTCGGTGAATCGCTCCTGCAAGGGGATGCGGGTCGGGGTCACGTCAATGGGCTCGAATTTGGAGAACACTTCGTCCAGAATTTCCAGACGCTTGTCCGGGTCGTCGTCCCCGTAGAAAAAGGCATAGCCATTAGACGGGTGGTAATGGTCCCGGTGAAAGGCCATGAACTGCTCAAAGGTCAGATCAGGAATGACCGCCGGATCACCACCGGAGTCGATGCCGTAGGTCACATCCGGGAACAGTGACTGCTGGGAGTGTTCGTAGAGCAGGGAATCAGGCGACGAGTACGCCCCTTTCATCTCGTTGAAGACCACGCCCTTGTAGGTCAGCGGCTTGTCCCTGGATTCCAGCTCCAGGTGCCACCCTTCCTGTTTGAGGGTATTCTCGGTCAGGCGGGGGTAGAACACCGCGTCCAGATACACGTCCACCAGATTGTAGAAGTCCTGCACGTTTGCCGAGGCCACAGGATAGCAGGTCTTGTCCGGGAAGGTCAGGGCGTTGAGAAAGGTCTGAAGCGACCCTTTGAGGAGTTCGACGAACGGCTCCTTAATGGGATATTTTTCGGACCCGCAAAGCACGGAATGTTCCAGAATATGGGCCACGCCCGTGGAATCCTCGGGCGGGGTACGGAACGAGATGCCGAACACCTTGTTCTCGTCGTCATTGACCATGGACAGCACCCGCGCCCCGGTCTTGTCGTGCCGGTAGACAATGGCACTTGTGGCCATTTCGGGAATTTCAATCACATTCACTTTGGTAAAGCCGTGGCTCATTATATCTATCCTCGCGGTAAAAGTCATAAACACGCCTCAAAGGCGAAGGGGAATCATACACGACCTCGCCCCAAGGGCAAAGTACGGAAATTTACAGAAAAGACTTGACGTAGACCGAGTCCGCGCCTAGTTTGCTGAGAAAGGTAATCATTACTAGATCGATTGCAACCAAGTATACATAAAGGATAAAACCATGAGTAACGAATACGATAATACTGAACTACTGACATCATTTGCCAAAGTGGGCCAGGTTGTGCCCGAGTTCACCATGGAGTCTTTTGACCCCACCGAGGGCGGATTCTGCGAAGTGGACCTCGGCGAACTGCGCAAGCAGGGTAAATCCGTCATCCTGTTTTTCTATCCGGCTGATTTCACCTTTGTCTGCCCCACCGAGCTGGCTGACCTGGCAACCAAACATGCGGAACTGATCGAGCTGGGCGCTGAAGTCATCTCCGTGTCCACGGACACCAAATTCACGCACCTGGCCTGGAAAAACGACGAACGTCTGCTGGCCGATGTCAAATTCAAGATGGCTTCCGACTCCACCGGCGAAGTCTCCCGCTATTTTGATGTCTGGGATGACGCCACAGGTCTGGCCCTGCGCGGCACCTTTGTCATCAACCCCGACGGCTTGCTGGTCTCTTCCGAGGTCAACTTCTACAATGTGGGACGCAACGCCGACGAGCTGGTCCGCAAGGTGGAAGCCAACTCCTACCTCAAGGATCACCCCGAAGAAGCCTGCCCCGCCAAGTGGACACCGGGTGAAAAAACCCTGACCCCCAGTGAAAAGCTGGTCGGCAATGTGTACGAAGCTTTGAACGACTAACGGATTACGATCTTCACACTCTCGTAACTCCTGTTGCATGCAGCACCCTCCATGGATCGTCCATGGAGGGTGTCTTGTTTAATACCCCCAGACAAAGCCCGTGCAGGGGTGATGACGCCTGCTCCGATACGCCTGAAAATAACGGCACGCTCCACTAGTGTATACTATCATTTTTATATTGATAATTGTTTTCAAAAAGAGCTTGACCCCGCCAGCGTTCCTCCCTATTATCTTGATAACGGCTTTCAATATCACCTCCTCCTAAAGATGAGATAGCCAATTGCCATCACGTTACGATCTCACATTCTCGTAACCCCCTGTGAGCAGGCCCTGACTGAATTGCCCGGTCAGGGCCTGTTGCATTTGTGGAGAGAGTACAGCGACCTCAGACGGCACGCGCAGCCAGTGAGCACGACAAACAGTGTCGCACACCCACGTGTCATGTGCGTATTCCGGTCAGCAGTGCATACATACGGGATGAGTCAGAATTGCCATGTGTCTCGGCCCATACTCTCCGGGACGAAATAACGACAGCAACACCCGTCAGGATGCCATTTGAAAACGGCAAGGCTCTAGTTCGGTCAAGAAGCGCTATTTGAGAATATCCAGAAGCGCGTCTGCCAGCTCCGGGAACCGGAACACGTACCCCGCCTTGATCAGGCGTTCAGGCAACGCGAACTGGCCGGAAAGCAGAATCTCATCTGCCATTTCACCGAACAGAAGACGGAGGGCAAAGGGCGGCACCGGGGCCTTGTAAGGACGCTCCAGAATGGTGCCGAGCGTATGGGCGAATTTCTCTGCGCTGACCGGACCGGGGGCAGTCAGATTGTACGGACCGCTGGTTTCGGGATTCTCCATGAGAAAACGGATGGCCCCAACCTGATCGGCCATATGAATCCAGGACATCCCCTGAAAGCCGGTGCCCGGAGAACCGCCCATGTACAGCTTGAACGGGAGCAGCATCTTCTTGAGTGCTCCACCATGCCCGAGCACCATGCCTGTGCGAAGTATGCACCTCCGCACGCCCATGGATTCCAGCTCGGCTGTCGACGCTTCCCATGCACGGGTCACTTCGGCCAGGAATCCGGTCCCGTTGTTCGCGTATTCATCAATGGGAGAAGAACCGCACGGACCATAATAGCCCACGGCCGAAGCCTGGATGAGTGCGTAGGGCGTCTTGCCGCTCTGCCTGATGGTCCGCAGAATCTGCTGTCCCGCCCGCACCCGGCTGTCGAGTATGCGCCGCTTTTTTGCGGCGGACCAGCGACCGCCCGCGATGTTCTCGCCTGCCAGATTGACCACCGTGGTTTCCGGCCCGAGCAGACTGCTCCAGCCGTTGTTCCAGGGCATGCCGATGACGCCGGCACCAAACGCGTCCGCAACCTTACCGGGGTTGCGCGACAAGACCACGATCTCCCAACCATGCTCCTTGAGTTCCCTGACAAGCTGTTGGCCTATGAAGCCGGTTCCCCCGGCAATAATTGCACGCATGACTATCCTTCCCTTTCAGCCTGAAGCAATTGCCCAAGCGTGCATACAAACTACCATGCCTTGAGCGGTTATACCAGCCACGAACACTGTTAAGTGACTAAAATTATCCTTTTTTTCTCTTAGGCCGAAAACTTCACCGCCCCCTACTCCACAAAATACACAGGATCGGTCATCGGATGGAAATCATAGGGAAGAACAAGGCCCCAACGGTCCAGCTCATGAAAACTGAACAGAAAAATCCCATTTTCCGCTGTGATGGGGTACAGTTCCTTTGGTTCTGTGCCGGTCAGGATTTGCTGGACCAACCTGGCCGCATCCTCACCCTGCGTTCTGCCTGAGTTCACCAGACCGCCCACGGCCTTGCCCTTGCCCACTGAGAAGTCCCAGAATCCGAAAACAGGGACAGGTGAATGCGCAGAAGTCCAACGGATAACGGTCTCACTTGGCACATGCTGTCCGTTCGCGTCCTTCAGGTTGTGATACAACCCCGCAAACACGATGTTGTTGCCGGTATTTTCGACAGTCAAAATAGCCTGCTGCCATTCTTCAAAGGTTTCCAACAGCAGAACTTCCACCGCGGTGTTCGCCAGCATATGGGATCGCTTCCCTTTGAAGATGCTGTTCATGATTGTTTGCGACGTGTTGCTGGTATCGAAAAGGATCAGGGCTCTTTGCAGGGTTGGCCCCAGGATATCCTTGAAATAAAGGATCGAGCGCTTGAATAATGGCCGTTCCAGCACACCGGTCGCCAGCTTCATGTCATCAAGATATACACGCGGATTCTCGCTGACACCCAGAAAGACCACCGGGATGCCGGCATCCATGACCCGCCTGCCCAGCAAACGGATCGCATTGTCATCGGTCAGGACCACCACATCCGGTCTGTCCTCTTGCACAGCCGCCCAGGCACGATCGACATTGCCCTGATATTCCTCGGGCGCAAGCCGCTTGGTGTCGAGATAATGGATGGAAAGATCAACGTCTGCCCCAAGCACATAGGTGAGCCCTTCATTATGCGATCTCACCCATGAGTAATTCAGGCTGTAACTGTTGATAATCATGACCAGGGGGCGTCGGGCATGCGCCTCCCCCTCCCAGCTCCACGCCAGGAGGAAAAGAAGTGCGGCAAGGACGCTTATGTGACGAAACGACACAATCACTCCCCTTGAAGAAGAGAACAGTACAGACATGGTTTGAAATTATCACAGCAAGAGTGTCGCTGCAATTATAGTGCGTAAAAAAATCAAGTGTCCGGGAGTTCTATGACAAATACGGTACCGCCGTCCGCACCGGACCGGGCGCTGACCGTCCCCCCATGGTCGGAGATGATGGAGCGGACAATGGTCAGCCCAAGACCGGTACCCCCCCTCTTTTCGGTGTAGTACGGTTCAAAGAGGCGGGAGGAGTCCTTGGGCAGTCCCGGACCGTTGTCAGCCACCGTGATGATGACCTTGCCCGCCTTTATGTCGTGGGAGGCATTGATATCCACGCGCCCGTCCTTGCCGCCCTTGAGGGCCTCGGCTGCATTGGTCAACAGATTGATGAGCACCTTGCGAATGGACTCGCGATCAAATTGCAGCTCGGCAATGGGCGTGTCAAAAGTGAGATTCCAGTCGATGTTGAGGTGGGTATTCTTGAACATGCCCGTGACTTCTTCCAGCAGTGGAGCCAGATAATCCGGCTGCGGCTGCACTTCCGGCAGCTTGGCATACGCGGAAAACTCGGCGACCATGTTCTGCAGCCGTTCCACCTGATTGACGATGAGACCGGTGCACTCGTCAAAAGTGGACTCGCCGATGCCGGGGCCATACTTGCGCTGAAGTCGCTGGGCCGAAAGCTTGATCGGGGTAAGCGGATTCTTGATCTCATGCGCGATGCGCCGGGCGACCTCACGCCAGGCCGCCAGCCGCTGGATTTTCTCCAGCTCCGTAATATCCTCGAACACGGCCACATGGCCAGCCTCCCGGCCACCCACATTGGTCAGGGAGACCACGTTGACCAGCACCTTGATCGTCTTGCCGCGAACAGGAAGATCCAGTTGATGCTGCCAGCCTCCCGCCTTGGCCGAAAGCTGGCTCAGGGCGTCCTCCATCATCTTGGCAAAATCGCCGGAAAGCAGGTGATGGGAAATCTTGCCGATCAGCAGCGCACCCGGGATGCCGAGAATCTTTTCGGCCGCAGTATTGACTGTCCCGATACGCCCTTCTGCGTCCATGGAAATAACGCCGGAGGTGATATTGTTGAGCACGGCCTCGATATATTGTCCGCGCCGCTCCAACTCCTGATTCTGTTGGGCCAGCCGTTCATTGGCCTGCTGCACGGACTCCTGGGATTGTTCCAGATCTTCGGCCATACG
The DNA here is from genome assembly GCF_020886695.1 of Pseudodesulfovibrio sediminis. NCBI lineage: Bacteria > Pseudomonadati > Thermodesulfobacteriota > Desulfovibrionia > Desulfovibrionales > Desulfovibrionaceae > Pseudodesulfovibrio > Pseudodesulfovibrio sediminis. Next base: position 2,514,352 of record NZ_AP024485.1, on the reverse strand, counting down.
GTTGAAGGACTGCACCAAAAAACCGAGTTCGTCATCGGACCGGTCCTCCAGGCGCACGGAAAGATCACCGCGTCCGATACGCTCCGTTCCTGCCGCCAAGGCCTGCACCGGGGCAGACAGCTCCTTGGCAAGCCGGAATCCAAACCAGATGGCACCCAGAATAATGAGCAGGGCCATGACCCCGAGCGTCAGATAGAGATTCATTTTCCACGGGTATTTGCGCGTCTTGAGCTTCTTGTATTCATCCAGACCGCGCACGATCTGATCGAGCCGATGCAGCAACCCCTGCCCCACGGTTTCACCGATGACCAGATACCCTGACTCCCCCTGATCCACAGGGGTGACGCCAAGGACAAGATCACTGCCCGGCTTGGGTATGATCGTGGTCCACGAACGCGGGTCCGCCTTGAGGGACTGCCAGTCGATCTTTTCCTTGATCTCGGGCCATGCCTGACTCCATTGCGCCGTGGCATGGGCGTTCTGCTCATTGCCCTCCGGATTGATGACTCCCACCAGACTGAGGTCGTATTCGTCAAATTTTCTGCTCAGATAGTTGTCCATGGACTTGCCGCCCCAGGCATAATTCTGCTTGACGATCTCATCGATCATGACGGAGCCGCGCCGTTCCAGACGATCCTGCGCCGAGCCGTAGAACGCACGCCCGAGTTCGAGCGCCTGCTCCATGGATTCCTCCACCTGCCCCTTGAACCAATAGTCCACCGAGGTCTGCACGAACTTCACGGAGACCAGATAGATGAGGGCGGTGGGTATGAGCGAAAGGGAGATAAAGGCCAGAACAAGACGGGTTCTGAGCTTGGAACCAAGCACCTTGCGGCGGCGATCCAGGATGAGTCGAACCGCGTTCCGGGCCACATAAAACAACATGGCCAGCAACAGCACCACGTTGAGGATGAGCAGGTTCAGGATGAGATAGTAATCACCACTCAGATATTTGAGCTCGGCCCAAGTCAGACCGAGAATAAGCACCAGAAAAATCAGGGCAAAGATGTATTCTCTTTTACGCCGTCGCTTGTCCCGGTGCGTGGTCGGGCTGATGCGTATGGGATCAGGCGTCACAACAGACCTCTAGTACGTGAAGTCCAGCTGAAAGGAATTGTCTGAACCGGATTCCCAGTCCCAAAAGAAAACATAGCGCATGAGTCCCTCGTGGGCGCCCTGCTCTTTCAGACTGGTGTCGATCTTGAGACTGTATTTCTGCCCCCGGTCGAGCAACGCCCATGACCCGAGCTGTATTTCGAGCTTGCTCCACCCCCTGGCCAGCAACTGACCAAGATCAGAGCCGCGCAAAAGCGCCTCTTCAGAGGCCAGTTTCATCACAAACTCGTTGGTGGCGGTGTCGTATTTTACCGAACTCCAGAAGTAGGCCATGGAAATTTCATCGTCCAGCCAATAGGCGCTGTCCTTGTATAAGCCCACGCGGCATTTGAGCACAAGCACATCCCCGTCCATCAACTCCCCCTTGAGAACAGGCAGTTCGGCAACGGAAACACCGAAACGAGCCGTCAGCCTGCCACGCACATTGGCCAGAGAAGGGGCTGTCAGGGTCAACGTCTGGGCCAAAACCGGCCCCACCCAAAAAAGAACGACGAATATCGTCAGGAAGAGCGGCAGCAACCGCCCTCGAACATTGGTACTCATTATCTTCCAAATGTATCAGTACCGGTTGCAAAGAACAAGAGCCCGCACCGGGCTTTTTCCAGCCAGGAGGTTTCTCCCGCACCCGGGTGGGCCGTACCATTGGTATATCTTGCGGTATTATATTACTAGGTCTTCCACAACTCTTTTGCTATACATATCCTTTCCTTCTTTCAGGCAGGTCAAAGAGCACCCTCTCTTCATCCTGAAGCACAGTGTACCTGCGAGGAAGCATGGACCATTTACTGCTGACGGCATATTGATATGAAATCCATTTCTTACGATGCATATTCACTCCGATGGAGCCTGGCCGTAGTCCTGTTCCTTTTCCTGAGCCTGATCCCCACCCCTGCCGAAGCTCAGGAAACAGCGTGGTGGCCTCTCCAGGTCAAAAGTTATTACGGCCGATATGACACAAGACAAAAGCAGGCGGGTCATGCTTCAGCCAGTCTCAACAGCCCCAAACTGGAAGAATGGGTTCCCCCACCCCCGCCAGACACGCCCATCACGCTGGGGGTGTGCCTTCCTCATATGAAAGATGCGTACTGGGTAGCCCTAAATTTCGGCATCATCGACGAAGCCCGCAGGCTCGGCGTCGGCATACGGCTGGTCGAAGCGGGCGGCTACGACAACCTGCAGACCCAGATCAGCCAGATGCGCCAACTGGAGCGCGATGGTGTGGATGCCATCATTCTCAGCGCGATCAGCTACACCGACAACAACCAGAGCATCGCCAGAACCGTTGCCCGGTCCATCCCTGTCATAGAGGTCGTCAATGACGTCCTCGCTCCGGCCGTCACAGCCAAAGCCATGGTTTCCTTTTATGAGATGGGCTATTTTGCCGGCGAATTCGTTGCCGAACAGGCTGAGACGGCCGGACTGCAATCGGTCTCCATCGCTTTTTTTCCAGGCCCGGCCGGCTCTGGCTGGGCTCCCGAGAGTCTGATTGGATTCAAGGAAGCCATGCGCCACTTTCCCGGCCCCGTGGAAATCAGGGATGTGGTGTGGGGCGATACCGGCCATGACACCCAACGCAAACTGATCGAGTGGAGCCAAGAAAAAACCGGCCCCGTGGACTATATCGTCGGAAATGCCGTGGCAGCGGCAGAAGCTCCGGCAGCGCTGGCGAGACTGGGCAGACAGGGAACAACACAGGTCGTTTCCACGTATATCACGCCCACACTCTATGACAGTCTCAGCAGAGGGGACGTGGCAGCCTCTCCGTCCGACTTAACCATCTTTCAAGGCCGCATGGCCGTGGACATGTGTGTCCGCGTACTCAGGGGAGAAATCCCGGGCAAGGACTTTCCGTTCCGTTCCGGCCCGTTCAGCCCCATGATCACGCCCGACAACATCGCCAGCTATCCCTATGAAGGACTCTTCGGTCCCAGAGGATATGTTCCGATTTTCAACCTTGACCCGGCACACTAAGCCATGCGTCTGTCCTTCAACAACATACGTATCCGCAACAAGCTGTTCATCGCTTATTCCGTGGCCTTCACCATTCTGTTTCTGGTGACAGGAGCCGTTGTCTATTCACAGGTCCGCACCATTGTCCGCGAAAGCATCCAGGCCGAACTGAGCAAAACCACCTCCACCATCCAGACCATGGTCCGCACCGCTGCGGATGTCTCCATCAAACATTACGTCCGCGCCGTGGCCGAACAGGCCCTTGCGGAAACACGGTATCTCTACAGTCAGGCCCAGCGAGGCCAGATCTCCATGGGAGAGGCCAAGCAACGGGCGCAGGAGATCCTCCTCAGCCAGTCCATTGGCAAGACTGGTCGCGTATATTGCCTGAACAGCAAGGGCATCATGCTCATCAACCACAAGCGAAGCCTCGTTGGACTGGACATGTCCGGCCTCCAATTCGTGCGGGATCAGATCAGACTCAAAGAGGGGTATTTCGAATATGAGTGGAAGGAACCTCTAGAAGCCACGTCCAGATCCAAGGCCATCTACATGACCTATTTCGAACCGTGGGACTGGATTATCACCTCTTCCAGTTTTCGGGACGAATTCAGCCAGGTGGTCAATGTCGAAACGTTCAGGGAGCACTTCTTTGAGCTTGGCTCAGGAGAAACCGGGTATCCCTTTGTACTCGACTTTGACGGCACAATGCTGCTCCATCCCTATCTGGAAAACAAACATTTCACCGAATACAACCACCCAAAATTCAGTGCCGTGGCCAAACGAATCATCGAGGAGCGCAATGGATTCTTCGAATACGACTGGCAGAATCCCGGGGATGAATGTGAACGGAAGAAGATAGTCTATTTCAAGGAGATACCGGAACTCAGGTGGGTAGTCGCCTCATCAAGCTACTATGAGGACTTTCAGGGCCCCCTGGATGACATCGGCTTTGTGCTCATGATCGCACTGGCCCTGACCCTGCTCATCATGATTCCTGTCTCCATGGTCATCGGCGCGCTGATAACACGGCCCATAAAAGGCCTGCAGGACAGCTTCGCCAAAGCGGCCAACGGCGACTTCAGCGTCCGCATGGACGCCCACTCCAGAGATGAACTCGGCCTGCTGGCCGGGTACTTCAACTCCTTCATGGAGAAGCTCACCGAATACAGCGACAGCCTGAAAACAGAAATCGCTGTCCGGCGCAAGACAGAGAAAGAACTCATCGCCATAGACAAGACAAAATCCATGTTCCTGGCCATGGCCTCTCATGAATTACGCACGCCGCTGACCTCCATCATCGGCTTCATCAAACTGATGGAGCGCAAATTCACCACTCTCTTCTTCCCGCAGCTTGTCGGCAAGGCGGAGCTTGAACCCCACGCCATACAATTCCAACAGAATCTCGGCATCGTCCAAATCGAAGCGGACCGACTCGGCAGGCTGGTCAACGATCTCCTTGATATGAGCAAGATCGAAGCCGGTCGCATGGAATGGAGGGATGAGTCCCTCACTCTGGAGACCATCATAGGCCGTGCCGCCCAGGCCATTGCGGCCTATGACACCAACAAGCCGGATGTCTCGATGATCTTGGACGTGCCCCAGCCCGAGGCCATCATCACCGTGGACCCGGATCGGATACACCAGGTTCTGATCAACCTCCTGAGCAATGCCTTCAAAAACACGAACGAGGGACAGATCACGCTCTCGGCCACAGTGACGCGCACAGGCGTGGAATTTTCCGTATGCGATACGGGAAGAGGCATCCCGAAAGAGGACATCTCGAAAATCTTCGACATTTTCTATCAGGTCCATGACCTTGACGAACATTCCAGCACCGTGTTCGGCACTGGGCTGGGACTGTCCATCTGCCATCAGATAGTGAGCCACTACGGCAGCAAGCTGCTCGTGACCTCAACCATGAACGAGGGCAGCTGTTTCACCTTCCTCATCCCTGACAAGCCCTGACTTCTCCCTGCCCGAACCCGACAGGCCGAGGAAAAAGAAAGGGTGACCCGATCCTCTCTCCCCGGCCGCTCAACGGCTGCTAGCTCAACCAGCCAAGCACATCCTTCTTGCTGGGCGCCTTGCCCGCAACCTTGACTTCGCCGTCAATGACCACCGCGGGGGTGGCAAAGATGCCATACTTGGCCATTTCCTGAAAATCCTTGACCTTTTCTATGTCCGCAGCCACTCCGGCTTCGGCACAGGCGTCACGAACGGTTTTTTCGGTCTGTTCACACTTGGGGCAACCGGGGCCCATTACGAGAATCTTCATTGGTAACTCCTTGGATGAGATTAGATGATTGCGTTAAAAATATAGCCGACCACCAGAATGCCCGAGCCGACCACGGCAATGAACACGGCGATGAGCCGGGGCTTGAGCACCTTGCGCAGGATGACCATCTCCGGAAAGGAAAGCGCGATAACGGACATCATGAAGGCCAGCACGGTACCGAGAGCGGCGCCCTTGCCCAGCAACGCCTCGACCACGGGGATGATTCCAGCGGCATTGGTATACATGGGAATGCCCATGACCACTGACAGAGGCACGGACCACCACGCCTCACGCCCCATGATGCCGGCCAACTGCCCTTCGGGCACATAGCCGTGAATGGCCGCGCCCACCGCGATGCCGAGCAGCACGAACTTCCACACGCGCCCCACGATATCCTTGACCGAATCAAGCGCGTAATCGAACCGCTCAGGCCAGCTCATGGCGGCTTCCTTGGCTGCCTCTCCGGCACGGATCTCCTTGACCCAGTCTTCCACATGGTCTTCCAGCCCGAGTCGTCCGAGCACCCAGCCTGCGACGATGGCAATGGAAATGCCGGTGACGAAATAGAGAGCGGCAACCTTCCAGCCGAGCAACCCATACAGCAGCACCAGGGCGATCTCGTTGACCATGGGCGCGGCAATGAGAAAGGAAAAGGTCACACCCAGAGGGATGCCCGCGGTCATGAAGCCGATGAACAACGGCACCGCGGAACAGGAGCAAAATGGCGTGACCACGCCCAGTAGCGCGGCCATCACGTTGCCTGCGGATTCCCGGCGGCCAGCCAGGAAACTACGCGTCCAGTTCACGGTGACGAATGAACGCAGAATGCCAACGCCATAGACCACCAGCACCAGCAGCATGAGCACCTTGGGAGAATCATAGAGGAAGAACTGTACGGCTGACCCGAGATGACTTTCGGGAGACAAACCCAACACGGAGTAGGAGACCCAGTCTGCAAAAGGCATTAACTGCTCATACAGAACAAACCAGGCCACCAGCGCCAGCCCGCCAAAGATGATATAGCGCAGCAGACTACCCTGATCGTTTTTTTTCTCGCCCTTGTTCTCACACGTGCCGGACTGACAATCGCAGGATGCGTTATTGGGTGTATTTGGCATGATGCTACTCTCTTTTTCATTTGGCGCTTTTGCCAAATGTTTATGCAAAAAAAAATTCTACTCGTTATTGGCCTGGACGACCGACTCGACGCAATGGAAAAAGTTCAGGATACAGGGGACCTTAAGACGATAAAATATCTTTTTTCCCCGCCGCTCGTCCTCCACGATGCCCACTTTCTTCATCACGGTCAGATGCTTTGATACCGTGGACATATCGTGCCCCACCAAGTCGCGCAGATCACAGACGCACTTTTCGCCCTGCGACAATGCATCTATCATGAGCAGCCGCGACGGATGCGCCATGGCCTTGAGCACCTTGGCACGCTCCTCGAACTGATTTTTGATGACGATATCTGTTTGCATATTCATTTCTCCGTCGTTCATTTGGCAATATAGCCAAATGAACTTCGCTGTCAAGAGCAGGGATCATATTTTTCGAAAAGATAGAGAGAAAAACCGTGCAGTCTAGGAATCGTCGGGCAGGATAGTCGCGTGCCCCTTGCTGTACGAAAGCCTGTTCGGCTCCTCGCGGACGATGTGGTTCAACTCGGGGTTCATCAGTGTCAGGCTGGTGATGGCGCCGCCATTGGTGGAGATGGTGACAAACACCTTCTGGCCACGCTTGGGACGGAAGTAGACCCGACCCTCAATACGCTTTTGCCAATTGCTGTCGAGAATCTTGCAGCCCCCTACAAAAGACTTGGGCGTAAACGGCGTGAGCGCATAGACACGCTTGAAGGTCACCTGGGTGAATGTGCCATCGGACTTCTGCCCCATGCGGTAAACCTGCGCGACCGTGGCAATGGCCTTGATCTCGGATTCCCGAGCCAGAAGAGCGAGGTAGTCCGGCTCCTCCGCCACAGAGGGCAACGCGATCAAAAAAAACAGCAAACCTGTAAGTAAAAAGCGAAACTTCATATATTTCAACAACTCTTGATGTAGTAGTGAGCCAGAATCGAAAGTAAGGTATACCAGTGAACTGGGTTTCGCAAGGTGGAATCCATGACAGCATATTATGCTCAAGCTTGCAGAATGGCCGTCAAAGAGAGTCGACAAAACTCTCCTCAAAGAGTATCAGGAATCCTCAAGCAGGAGGGCTTATGGAATATTTCAGTTCAATGGAAAACGTGCTCTGGCTCATCTGGTTGAGTGTCGGCGTGATTTTCATCGTTGCCGAACTCATCGTGCCGGGATTCATTATAGTTTTCTTTGGCGTGGGTGCGCTCATCGCAGGGGCCACAGCCTTTTTCGGCTCAACCATCCCGATACAACTCATAGTCTTCGGCGTCTCTTCGTTGGTGATGATACTGGTATTCCGCAAGACCATGGCAAAGACCTTTGCCGGATCTGATGCAGACGACGACTCGGAAGAGAACGATTCGGCCATCGGCCAGATGGCCGAAGTGGTCGAAGCGATCAAGCCGCCCCATGTGGGACGAATCAAATTTCAAGGATCATTCTGGAACGCCCTCTGTGACGAAACCATAGAGACTGGAACCATGATTCGCATCGTCAACCGCACTGAAAACGATGCAAACACCTTCACCGTAAAAAAGGAGCAGTAACATGGACCCTACAACCACAACATCACTGATTACGGCGCTGGTATTTGTACTGATACTGGTTGTCCTGATCATCAAGACCGCGGTGGTCGTTCCGCAAAAAAGTCAGTTCGTGGTCGAACGGCTCGGTAAGTATTCAAAAACACTGAGCGCCGGGTTGCATATCCTCATCCCCTTTATCGATAAGATTGCGTACAAGCGGAGCCTGAAGGAAGAGGTCATGGATATCCCGGCCCAGTCCTGCATCACCCGCGACAACGTGTCCGTGACCATTGACGGCGTGCTCTACATCCGCGTCATCGACGCCAAGATGTCCTGCTACGGCATTGAAAACTACTATATCGCCGCCTCCCAACTGGCCCAGACCTCGTTGCGCTCCGCCATCGGCAAGATCGATCTGGACAAAACCTTCGAGGAACGCGAGACCATCAACGCCTCCGTGGTCATGGCCGTGGACGAGGCCGCCCAGGAATGGGGCGTCAAGGTCATGCGCTACGAGATCAAGGACATCACCCCTCCCGGCACTGTCATGGTCGCCATGGAACAGCAGATGAAAGCAGAACGCGAGAAGCGCGCCGAAATCGCCATCTCCGAAGGCGACCGCCAATCCCGCATCAACCGTTCCGAAGGCCTGCGCCAGGAAGCGGTACAGGTGTCCGAAGGTGAAAAGCAGAAACGGATCAACGAGGCACAGGGCCGCGCCCAGGAAATCATGCTAGTGGCCGAGGCCACGGCACAGGGACTCAAGAAAGTCGCCGAAGTCATCAACATGCCCGGCGGCTCCGAGGCCATGAACCTCAAGGTGGCCGAGCAGTATATCGGAGAGTTCGGCAACCTGGCCAAGGAGAACAACACCATGATCATCCCGGCCGACATGGCCAACATGGGGGCCATGGTCGCCACGGCCACGGAGATTTTCTCTCAAACAAAATGCAATCCCACAGCCAAACCCAGACGGGCTACAGCCAAAAAAGGGCCGTCCTCCTCTGAGCAGCCACCCAAATCGGTCGGCGGTTTTGTCGTGGAATAAAGATACTCGACACAGACATGAAAAAAGCGGCTCCATCTTTCAGGATGAGCCGCTTTTATATGCAAATCCCCCCCCCGGTCCATCATGGACCGGGGGGGGATTGTTAATTCACAATTATGATTAAGTAGGTGTATTGCTGCCGGAATCAATAAGTGTCTGAATGGCCTCGCTCAGCACCTCGGTGGTGGTATAACCATCGATGACAAAGGAGCTGGTATCCAGTTGGCTCACGCCCAGTAACTCAATCACGACCTCACTGCCGTTATCAGCACCGATTGTCAGAAGCAAATCGTCACCGTCCTGAACCACATCGGTCAACGAGGCACCGATACCGATATTGATAACATCACCGCCAGAACCGCCTGCAGTGAAGTCTTCCACGGTAACGGTTACACCGTCAGTCATGATGGATTGATCAATGAATATCCGGTCGTTACCTTCCCCCAGAACCAAATGATCGTTCCCTGTGCCTGTGGCAATATTATGCGACCCTGAACCACTGACGATAAAATCGTTACCGGCACCGCCTGCCACAGGAGCAAACCCCTCACCAAGGTAGATGGCATCGTCACCACCGCCACCGTAGATGAAGTGGTCACCGCCGCCAAAGCCGTCTTCAACGCCGTCGATAATATCTCGGGTGGTGGCAAAAATGGCATCATCTCCTTCAGAACCGATAAGGCTGTCCGGCCCCTCATCTCCCTGCAACACCTGATGGAAGTTACGCATAACAGTCACGTTGTCTAGCATGGCACCATGGCTGGTATTGTGTTCGATATTTTCCACGAAAGAGAGTGCAGCATGATCTTCTGTCGCAACGGTATCAAAGGAAAGAGTTGTCCACTCGCCCGGCTCATGCTCAAACTGTTGCTGAACAAAAGGTTCACCGTTTTCGTCGAAGACGATCAGTTCATACATGCCATGACCTTCCTGATTTTCAGGATAGCCACTCTCGCCACCATCAAGAGGTTCTTCCATACCGGCTTCAGGGTTCCAGCGAAGCATGGCGACCCTCTCGTCACCAAGCGTAATATCGAATTCATTTTCTTCAGGCTGAACAGTACGACCATGCAACCTGGGGGCAAACGCGAAGCTGATGGTCGCGGTTTCACCTGACTGCACAGCGATGGACTGAGTCAGCGTATCATGGCTGCGGGTCTCGGAATCAAGTTCCATATGCCTGTCGCCATCAAAGGAATCAGTCTGCATACGGTTTCCATCCCACACCTCCATCCGACCGCCAGTGTTTTCCCAGTGGTCCACATTGTTGGTATAATCCCAGCCGCCGCTCGTCCTGCCATAGGACTCGAAGCTCGGGTTAAGGACGATCTGAACAGCTTCTTCCTCAGGATAAATATTCTCTATTGCGTCACCGATAAGCAAAGCCTCAGGATTGAATTCGGGAAGCGTAGGCCCGTCTCCGCCAAAGGCATCCCCCTGTCCACCAAGAGCATCGACAGAGTCACCCAAAGTGCCCGCGTCATCGCTGTATGCGCCTGCACCGGAACCTCCGGCAGCACCGTCCGCAGCGGTTTCTAGCTCCGCAGCATCCGTCTGGTTGCCTTCGGAAAACGCAAACAAGTACATATCACCAGCCACGGTTTCGCCAGTGACCAGTTCAAAGACCGGCAACGCACCCTGCTCGGCCAAGGTCTGATATCCCTGCAGGATAACGGAACCTCCGCCCTCTACTGTGATGACAAGATCGTCGCCTGAACCAGTAAACACGGCCTCTGAAATATCAAAGCCAAAGTGGACCGAATGCCCGGCATCCATCTGATAGACTTGCGTCTGGCCTGCGCCAGGGAGCGTGACATTCAGGGTAGGGGAATTTGAAGTTGCCATGGAGAACCTCCTCACAGGATATATACGACATTTCTTCTCTTTATGGTATGAATATACAAGTTGCTTCAAATTAAGTCAATAAACTATATATTAATTATACCAAATAGTTATCCTGTGTAAATGTCCACCTGTCACCAGTTTTGACCGCATGGCGACAAGCATATACATATCATTTATATTCTATAAATATTAATTTTTATATTTTTTATCAACAGCACTCTGTTTAAAACTCATCTTCCGTTCCGAACCAACGCACACCCGTACTCTCCACTTTTGTTTGAAACATCTCATTGATTTACTTGAGCAAAACTCACTGAAGCGCAGACAGGGCAACACTGCCATTATTTTTTCACACAGCCTGACACGCGAACTGTCAGCGTGTTTTTCTGACGGCTCAACTGCGACTTTGACACAACGCTGGCATCAACAGCACTGCCGCTGGCCCGAATGAGATGTCGAGATTGTGCGGCCACCCCCTTTACAGAGGCCGACCTGTTTCGTAGATTTCCACCATGAAAACGCTCGATCTGGCCACCTGGCCCCGCAAATCCCTGTATGATTATTTCCGCACCCTGCCCCAGCCTCATGTTTCGGTTACGGCCGATGTGGATGTCACAGGACTGATTACACAGGCAAAACCCGAAGGCGTATCGGTTTTCAATGCGGCTCTGTATGCCGTGATGAAGGCATGCAACGCGATACCTGAATTTCGTCAGCGCATCCAAGGGGACGAGGTCGTGGAGTTCGAACAGGTCCACCCCGCGCCCACGGTCCCCATTGACGGAGATCGGTTCGCGTTCTGTTACTTTGACTACGCCCCAGAGTGGTCGGTCTTCAACGAACATTGCCTGACGGCCATTGAGGTAGGGAAAAAACAGACCGGACTGAAGGATGGGTCTGCCGCGCGCGACGACCTCATCTTCACCACATGCCTGCCGTGGGTGGTGTTCACATCCATGCACCACCCCATCAAGGGACCGGACGACAGCTTCCCGCGTGTAGCCTGGGGCAAGTTCCATGAGCACGACGAACGCTGGCTCATGCCCGTGAACGTACAGGTGCACCATGCCCTGGCCGATGGTATTCACATCGGCAGGTTCTACCAGCTCACACAGGATGCGCTGGACGAATTCGGCGAGTGATCTAGCTCAGGGGGATGGCTTCACCCTCGGGCAGCGGATCGATTCCGAGATGCTCTGCCACGGTCTGGCCAACGTCCGCAAAGGTCGTGCGCATGCCTGCCGAACCGGGGAGTACCCCGGGACCGAACAGGAGCACCGGCACACACTCACGGGTATGGTCCGTGCCTTCCCATGTCGGGTCGCAGCCATGGTCGGCAGTGATGATGACCAGGTCCCCGGGACGCAATGTTCCGGTCAGGCCGGACACACGCTTGTCGAGATTCTCCAGCGCGGTCGCATAGCCCGCGACATTACGGCGATGGCCCCACTCCGAGTCGAACTCCACGAAGTTCACGAAGGTCAGGGAGCCGTCCGGGGCATTCTCGACCTCTTCTTCCAGCAGATCGAACAATCCGTCCGAATCCGGGGCCTTGACCTTTTTGGTGATGCCCTGATGGGCGAAGATATCCGCGATCTTGCCGACGGACACGACTTCGCGGCCCGCTTCCTTGAGCCGGTCCAGCACAGTGGGTGCCGGCGGCGGCAGGGAGTAGTCGCGGCGGTTGGCCGTGCGGGTGAAGGCACCCGGTTCACCAATGAAAGGCCGGGCAATGACGCGCCCTATGTTCATGCCTTCCAGCAGCGTTCGGGCGAGTATGCAGAGTTCAAGGAGCCGTTCCAGGCCAAAGGAATCCTCGTGCGCCGCGATCTGAAAAACCGAATCTGCCGAGGTATAACAGATGGGCTTGCCGGTCGCCATATGCTCTGCTCCGAGTTCAGCTATGATCTCGGTGCCTGAGGCGGCGCAATTGCCGAGGATACCGGGCAGGTTGCCCTGCTCCACGAGCGCGGCGATAAGCTCTTCAGGAAAACTGGGATATTCGGGCGGGAAGTAGCCCCAATCGAAACGGACCGGCACACCCGCCATCTCCCAATGCCCGCTGGGGGTGTCCTTGCCGTGGCTGACCTCGCGGGCTGCGGCGAAACGACCGCGCAGAACCGGAGACTCCAGCCCGGGCGGCACCACGCCGGAGACCAGCTGGGCGGCCAGCCCCATGCCCAGCGAGCTCATGCACGGCAGGTGAAGCGGACCGGATCGCCCGCCTTCCATGTCGGCCCCGCCTCTGGCGCACACCTCGGCAATATGTCCGAGGGTGTCTGCACCGGCGTCACCGAATTTTTCGGCGTCCGGCGCCCAGCCTATGCCGAGCGAGTCGAGCACAAGAATGAAGGCGCGCGCCATTTACAAACCTCCGACAATACGTTCACAGACAACCGGGGCCGGAGCCGGTCTGGCTGGGCCGACGCACACTGTCTTGCGGATGCACAGGGCGGTCTCTTCAGCCTGCTCCTGTGTCCGGGCATAAATCGTACACAGCGGCCTGTCCGGGCTGACTGCGTCGCCGATATTGACGAAGCCGGTCATGCCCACCCCGTAATCAATGTCCTGATCCGCACGGGAACGCCCTCCCCGCATGCCCACCAGCGCCATGCCCACAGCGCGGCAGTCCATGGACGTGACAAACCCGGAGGTTTCGGCATGAACAGCCAGCTCCACCGGGGCCACGTCGAGATGGGCGTGCGCCCGCTCCATGAAGTCTGCCGGTCCGCCCAATGCCGTGACCATCTTTCCAAAGATCTCGGCGGCCGCACCGGACTCCAATGCCGCATTCATCTGCACCATGGCCTGTGCCATGTCATCCGCCACACCGGCCAACAGAAGCATCTCGCCGGTCAACGCCAGGGTCGCCTGCATAAGGCGCGGGTCACGATAGGTTCCATTCAGAAAATCAACGGCCTCCAGCACTTCAAGGGAGTTCCCCACGCTGTGCCCGAGAACCTCGTTCATATCCGTGAGCAGCGCCACCGTGGGCACCCCGGCGCCCGTGGCTACCGTGGCAACAGACTGCGCCAGCTCCTGTGCATCCTCATATCTGCTCATGAACGCGCCGCACCCGAACTTCACGTCCATGACCAGCCCGTTCAATCCGGCTGCCAGTTTCTTGGACAGAATGGACGCGGTGATCAGGTCGACGGACTCCACGGTGGCCGTGACGTCACGCACCCCGTACAACCGCCGATCCGCCGGTGCCAAATCCCCGGTCTGTCCGATGATGGCGCACCCGACGTCCCGAACCACACGGGCAAAAGTTTCGAGATCGGGCCGCGCATTGTAGCCGGGGATGGAATCAAATTTGTCCAGCGTGCCGCCCGTGTGCCCCAGACCGCGCCCGGAGATCATGGGGTTCTTCACACCGCAGGCCGCGGCCAACGGGCCGAGAATGAGGCTGACCTTATCGCCGACACCGCCGGTCGAGTGCTTGTCCACCACGCCCGATTCGATGCCCAGCGAAGGCCAGTCGAGCACAGTGCCGGACTCCTTCATGGCACAGGTGAGATGGATACGTTCCTCCATGGTCATGCCCTGAAAATATACGGCCATGGCAAAGGCGGCCACCTGCCCTTCGGACACGGATTCGTCCGTGATGCCCCGAACCATGGCCTCGATTTCATCCTGTGAGAGCGCATGCCCGTCCCGTTTTTTTCGAATGACTTCCTGGGGTATGAAACAGATCATGACTGGCTCCTAATACTCGGATTGTTCCGCTGTCTCACCGGTAAGCCGCAGCTCGGCCAGCACGTCATTGAGCAGTCCGCTCGCTCCGAAACGCATGGTCCGGGGCGTGGCCCATCCTTGGCCCATGATCCTGTCCGCGAGATACAGAAATCCTGCGGCATCCGACACGGTCTTGAGACCGCCGGACGGCTTGAACCCAAGGACCCTGTTGGTCTTGGGCTGCATCTCACTGATGACCGAGAGCATGACGGCTGCCACGTCCAGAGTCGCGCCGCCCGGCACCTTGCCGGTGGACGTCTTGATAAAATCAGCCCCGGCCAGGATGGCGTCCCGGCTGGCCGCTTCGGTAACACGCAGTGACTGGAGCTGGCTCGTCTCAAGGATGACCTTGAGCTTGACCTCCTCGCCGCAGACCACGCGAACCTGCTGCACCAGCGCAATGGCCGTGTCCTTGTCTCCCGATTTGTACCGCTTGTATGGCAGGACCACATCCACCTCGTTGGCACCGGCCTTGACCTGCTCTCCGGCTTCGGCCACAGCCTTTGCCGCGTCCGGCCCGCCGTGGGGAAAATTGCAGACCGTGGCCACCTGCACGCCGGTCCCTTCCAGCTCCGCGAGGCAGAGAGGCACGAACCGGTCATACACACAGACCGCGGCCACATGCCCTGCCGGGCAGACCGCACGGACGCACAGCGCTTTAATGCGCTCGTCAGTGTCGTCCTCTCCCAGACTGGTCAGGTCCATGGAAGCAAGGGTCCGCAGGGCATATTCCTCATTGGCACAAACCTTTTCAGCCTCGGCCACCAGTTGTTTCAATTGTTCATTCATATCTATATTTTTTTCAGGTTTTCAGGGCCGAACGACTGGGGCAGCAGTTCGTCCATGGTCATGGTCAAAAGCACTTCCTGCTCATTACAGGCGTGGATGATCGTCTGCGGGGTGCTGAACTCGCGAATGCGCTGACGGCATCCGCCGCACGGAGTACACGGCTCAAGGGTAGGGCCGACCACCACAATGACGGAGATGGTCTTTTCGCCCCCGCGCACCATGGCGGAGATGGCCGACTGTTCCGCACAACTGCCAAGGGGATACGCCGCGTTTTCCACATTGCACCCGGTAAAGATGTTGCCGCTGTCCGTGACGATGGCCGCGCCCACCGGATGATTGGAGTACGGCACATGGGCCGTGTTTCGCGCCTCGGTGGCCAAGCGTATGAGTTCCTGTATATCAATCATTTATCGTTCCTTTACATACGGGATGCCATCGGCCTTGGGGGCCACGACCTTGCCCACGAAACCGGCCAGCAGGATCACGGTCATGACATAGGGCAGCATGATGATGAACTGCACCGGGACCTCGCCGACCAAGGGAAGCTCCACACCCTGCAACCGCGCCTGGAGCGCATCGCAGAAGGCGAACAACAGACAGGCGGTAACGGTCAGGCCGGGCTTCCATTTGCCGAAGATCATGGCTGCCAGGGCCAGATATCCCTTTCCGGCGGTCATGTCGCGGATAAAGCTCGCGCCCAGTGCCGTGGACAGCGACGCCCCGGCAAGACCGCACAATGCGCCCGCAATGAGCACGGCCCGATACCGCAGCCATTCCACCGAAATACCGGCGGTATCCACGGCCTCGGGGTTCTCGCCCACAGCCCGGAGCCGAAGACCGAAACGGGTCTTGTAGAGCATCCAGGAGACAAGCGGAATCATGGCAAAGGCCACGTAGGTCAACAGATTGTGTCCACTGATAAGCTCGTAATAGATGGGACCGATCACCGGCACGCCATGGAGCATCTCCGCTCCGGGTAGCGTAATGGACATGAACCGGGAAGCCATCGGCAGAGAAGGGGTGTCGCCGTTGATATGGAAGATGGCGTGCCCCAGGGTCGGGGCCAGTCCGGCGACCACTATATTGATGGCCATGCCCGAGACCACCTGATTGCCCCGGTGGGTGATGCAGGCAAACCCGTGCAGGAGCGCCAACAGCAGGCAGGCGACAACGGCGCAGACAAGACCCAGCCAGACCGAACCGGTCAGATAGGACACGGCACCGGCCACGAACGCGCCGCCGAGCATCTTGCCTTCCAGACCGATGTCGATGACCGCGGCCCGTTCCGAACACAACCCGGCCAATGCGGCCAGAATGAGCGGCGTGGCCATGCGCACGGTGGCGTCGGCCACCAGGAGGAAATAGGTGAAAATATCGGTCATGCTGCCTCCCTTTCCGCCCTGATGAAGAGGCTCTCCAAGCGGCCTCTGTACATATGCTCCAGTGCGCCGGTGAACAGGATCACGAACCCCTGTATGGTCCAGATCATGTCGCGGGTGATGTTGGGCATCTCAAAGGCCACCTCCGCACCCCCTTGAAAGAGCGCGCCCATGAGCAACGAGGCAAGCAGGATGCCCACCGGATGATTGCGGCCCATCAAGGCGATGGCGATGCCCACGAATCCATACCCGTTGGTGAAATTGATGACCACGCGATGCTGGACACCCATAAGCTCGTTCAGCCCGACCAATCCGGCAAGCGCGCCGGAAACCAGCATGGCGATCATGATGGACTTGGCCGGAGATATGCCGCCGTACACGGCCGCATCCGGGTTCTTGCCCACTGCCCGCATCTCATAGCCCCACCGGGTGCGCCAGATGAATATCCAGACACCGAGGCAGCAGAGCAAAGCGATGATCAGTGACAGGTTCAGCGGTGACCGGGCCATCTCGATGCCGAACTTCCCGGCCAGCTCATACAGCTTGGGCATGAAGGCCTGATCCGGAAAATGGGATGTCTCCGGCAGTTGCGAACCGGGCCGCTTGAGCCATTCCACCAGCAGGAAGGTCATGACCGACGAGCCAATGAAGTTGAACATGATGGTGGTAATGACGATATGCGAGCCGCGCTTAGCCTGGAGATAGGCCGGAATGGCAGCCCACGCCGCGCCGAACAGGGCGCCGCCAAGGACCGTGAGCGGCAGGATCATCCAGAACGGCAGGTCGCCCAGATACAGGCAGACCAGACCGATCCCCAGACCGCCGACATAGGCCTGCCCTTCACCGCCGATATTGAACAGATAGCAATGGAAGGCCACGGCCACGGCCAGTCCGGTAAAGATGAAATTGGTGGCGTAGAACAATGTGTAGCCGATGGCCTCGGCATAGCCGAAGGCACCAAATACCAGATACCTGAAAGCATCCACCGGATTCTCGCCCATGGCCAGAATGACCAGACCGGAAACAAGAAATGCGGTCAGCAGGTTCAGGACCGGGATGAGCCCGGCATTGACCCAGCCGGGAAGTTTCTTCTCTGCCATCTAGGCCACCTCCCCTTTGGGCTGTGCGGCTTCCGACGCGGGATCAATACCCGCCATCATCAGCCCGAGCGTACACTCGTCAGCTTCCTCGGCAGTCAGTTCGCCCACGATGCACCCTTCGAACAGGACCAAAATACGGTCGGCCAGCGACAGGATTTCATCCAGCTCCACCGACACCAGGAGCACGCCCTTGCCCTGATCGCGCAGCTCGATGATCCGCTTGTGAATGAACTCGATGGCCCCGATATCCACCCCGCGCGTGGGCTGGCCCACCAGCAGTAGCTCCGGGTCCCGTTCAATCTCGCGGGCCAGGACGATCTTCTGCTGGTTGCCCCCGGAAAAACCGGTGGCCGCCTGCCTGGGGTTGCGTGGCCGCACATCGAATTTGTCCATGTACTCGGCACAAAGCGCGTCCACTTTCTTCAGGTCCATGAGCACCGGCCCGTTGATGTCCGGGCCGTTATGGTAGCCAAGAATGATATTCTCGGCCGCGGTGAAATCCATGACCATCCCGGTGTGATGACGGTCCTCGGCCACATGTCCCACTCCCAGCTCATGCATGCCGAGCGGATTGGTATGTTTGCCGGGACCGGCAATGACCGAACCGAGATAACTGATGGTGCCGCCGGAGACCCGGGACACGCCGGACAGAACTTCCAGCAACTCGGACTGCCCGTTGCCGGACACGCCCGCGATGCCGAGGATTTCGCCCCGCCGCAGGGAAAAGGAAATATCATTGAGCCGGAGAGCGCCGGTCTGGTCGCTGTAGCTCACGCCGTTCACGTCCAGAATACGCTCTCCCGGCGCGGCCTCACCCTTGTCCACCTGAAGCAGGACCTTGCGCCCAACCATGAGTTCGGCCAACTCTTCCTTGCTCGTTTCCGCGGTCCGGCGATGGGCCACCATGGTGCCGCGCCGCATGATGGACACCGTGTCGGTGATCGCCATGATCTCGCGCAGCTTGTGGGTGATGAGAATGACCGTGCGGCCCTGAGAACGCAGGGTATCGAGCATGCGGAACAGCTGGTCCGCTTCCTGGGGCGTGAGTACACCGGTCGGCTCGTCCAGAATCAGGATTTCGGCACCGCGATAGAGCGCCTTGAGGATTTCCACCCGCTGCTGCAATCCCACGGACAGGTCGCCGACGCGTGCATCGAGGTCGACCTCCAGACCATACTCCCGGGCCAGCCGCTCCAACTCGGTTCGTGCATGGGCCAGAGAGGTCTTGATGAGCTTCCCCTCTTCCGCGCCGAGAATGACGTTTTCGAGCACGGTAAAGGGCTCCACCAGCATGAAATGCTGATGCACCATGCCGATGCCCTGCCTGATGGCGTGGGACGGGCTGGTGATCTTCACTTCGCGGCCATGGATCCTGATACGCCCCGAGCTGGCCTGATAAAAGCCATAGAGCATGCCCATCATGGTGGACTTGCCCGCACCGTTTTCTCCCACGATTCCGTGGATGGTGCCGGGCGCAACAGCCATGCACACGTCCCGGTTGGCGTGGACAGGACCAAAAAATTTATTGAGGTCGATCAACTCGACGGCGGGAGGAGAGCCTCCCGCCGCCTTGCCGTCATGTGTGGCATGGTCGGCCATGCTACTTGTCCATGATGTCGAAGTAGTTGGTAACCTTGATCTTGCCGGAGATGATGTCGGCCTTGGCTGCTTCCACCCTGGCTTTCATCTCGTCCGTAATGAGATCCTTGTTGTATTTGTCCAGCGCATAATCCACGCCGCCTTCGGCCAGCCCAAGCTCTTTGACGCCGGCCTTCCAGGTGCCGTCCATGGCGGACTTCATGGCTTCGGCCACGGCCAGATCAACGCGCTTGACCATGGAGGTCAACACGCTACCGGGGTGGATGTAGTTCTGGTTGGAGTCAACGCCGATGGAGAAGCGCTTCAGATCGGCAGCGGCCTGGAGCACGCCCATGCCGGAGCCGCCTGCTGCGGTGAAGATGACGTCCGCACCGCGATCAAACTGGGAGCGGGCCAGCTCACCGGCCTTGATGGGGTCGCCCCAGGCGGCCGGAGTGGTTCCGGTCATGTTCTGGAAAATCTCCACCTTGGGGTTCACGTATTGGGCACCCTCTTTGTAGCCAAGGGCGAACTTGCGAATGAGCGGGACATCCATGCCGCCGACAAAACCGACCTTGCCGGTTTCGGACTTCATGGCTGCCAGCATGCCGACCAGGAAGGAACCTTCATGCTCCTTGAACACGACAGACTGGACGTTGGGCTGATCGACCACCATGTCGACGATGACGAACCTGGTGTCAGGAAATTCGGGAGCGATTTTCTCCAGAGCGGACGCATAGGAGAAGCCGATGACCACGATCAGGTCGCTGCCGCGGGTTGCGAAGCGACGCATGGCCTGCTCGTACTGGGATTCGTTGGTGGGCTCGAAGTCCCGGTAGGCGACACCGGTGTCCTTGGTAAACATCTCTGCGCCCATATGGGCTGACTGGTTGAAAGATTTATCGAACTTGCCGCCCATGTCGTAAATAACGGCGGGCTTGAATGCCAGGGCGTTGCCGGCACAGAGTGCCAGAACCAAGGCAACGACGAGTATCAGGGTAAATTTGCGGGACATTCATCCTCCACGGTTTACGTGAAAAAGCCATATTTTCACACAGTTGACAACAATTGTGCCCAAATCGGTTCGTGTCGGGCTCCATCCTTCCGCGCCGTATTCGAAACCTCATGACGCGACTCACTGACAGAGTGTAGTCAATTATACACGGGGTTGCCAACGAAAAAGGGCCTGTGAAGGAAGTTCGCAGGCCCATTGATGGTGGTGTGTATAGGTATTAATCGAACAGACTGCCGATGGCGCTGCCAATGGCGTCCTTGAGTTCGTTCTTGGTATCCTGACGCGCTTCCTGCCCCAGTTCCTTGGCATCCTGCTCGACCATGGAGTCACCCTGCTCCGTGGACTGCTGTTGCATGGCGGGCTGGGAATTGGACTGCTGCGTGGTGGCAGGCAGTTTGTAATAGGAAGAGTGCAGATTCTTGACCGACAGCTTGGTCAGCCGCATGTCATCGCCGTACCGCAGGATGCCGCCATAGCCCATCTTCTTGGCCTCATCCAGCGAGTCCTTGAACGATTGGCCCAGGGTCTGGGTCAGGGCTTCGGCAAATGCGATCCACCCTTCGGTGAGTTTGCGGACATTGCTATGCGAGCCGAGCACGATCTCGTCGCGGGAGATCTCCTTCCCGTTCTCGAAAACAATAGCGGTGTAGACAGACCCCTTGTATCCGGCCACGGTTTCCGTCCTGCCTGTGTCCTGATAGCGGACATCATAATCATCTTCGCCGCCGCCGAACATGCTGGAGCCGCTCACCATGCCCATCATGGCCCCCATGTCCATGGCTGAACACTGGCCGTTTTCGCAACTGACAGAATACGCCTTGCCGCCGGAAAGCAGCATGTAGGTCGTTTCCGAAGTGTCCATCCGCACATGCTCTGCATCCCGGGTGACGAGCGTCACCATTGAACCATCGGAATAGGTATAGGTTGCGACGACATCAGACGCAGCCAGAGCCGCTGTCGGCATGAACAGGACACAACAAAGAAAAAACAACAATTGACGCATGAGACTCCTCCTCAAGATAATCCCCATTAACAATGCTCCCGCACAAACCAACACCAATTGAAAACACTGTATACATAAATCACGGATTGTTTCAATTGACGGGTCACCCATATAAAACCACAGCTCTATACATCAATCATACTGCCAAAAAAAGACCAAAATGCCAAAATATGCAGAATGCGTATCGCCCCGTCTGTGCAGCGCTGTCACCCTTGCCTCATCCTGCCGACGACTCAACGGCAATACTCCTGTATTCTTCGGCCAATACCCGCAAAAACCACACCTCCACGGTCTAGAACACCCAAAGATCAAAGGGAGATAAAACGGGACAATCCCCCAATTTTCCCACGATTTTTGGGATGGACCGGCGGACGTGTAGGTGGTAGAGGAGGCTCTTCTAACGTTAAAGGAGGTTCCATGTTCAAACTGTTCGCAGGCAACTACAAAAAGGCCGGATTGAACTTCCTCAAGCAGCATACCGTAGGGCAAAGAATCTATTCATATGGCGATGGCGGCGCAAAAATGCAATACTTGAGGGAATGTGGCTACATAGTCTCGGATCAGGTGTCCGAGACCCGCTGGGTCCACAAGATCATCAGCAAGCCCAAAGCCGAAAACGCAGAATAACCGCACAGTCCAACGTCTCGACAGAGACGGACAAAACACAAAAAGTCCACCTCATTCGAGGCGGACTTTTTTATTGAATCAACTGTCCCGACCGTGAAAGCACTCCGCGTGCATTCACCTGCCGGAATCATGCACTCTTTCGGTTAGAATCGCTCAAAGCTGTCATCCATTTCAATGGGGATACCACTGCCCTGGGACGTCCCTTCAATGGCCCGAGGCGCTTCCTTCACGATCATTTGACTGGCCGAAGCACTTGAATTCCCCAGGCGGAAGAACGACATGGCTTTCTCAAGTTCTACTGCCTGCGCCGACATCTGTTCTGCGGTAGAAGCAATTTCTTCGGACGAGCCAGCATTGGCCTGGACCACGCTGTCCAACTGTTGCAATGCCCGATTGATCTCTACTGCACCCGAGTTTTGTTCATTGCTTGCTGCGGTTATTTCCTGAACCAGTTCAGCGGTTTGTTCGATATTCGGGACAATGGAATCAAGCAGCTTGCCCGCCTTGGTGGCAACATCCACCGATTCACTGGAAAGCTCACTGATTTCATTGGCTGCCAGCCCGGACTTCTCGGCAAGCTTGCGTACTTCCGCAGCCACGACCGCAAATCCCTTGCCGTGCTCTCCGGCGCGTGCTGCCTCAATGGCGGCATTCAACGCCAGCAGGTTGGTCTGTCGTGCGATTTCCTCAATGATGGATATTTTTTCGGCAATCTGGCTCATGGAGTTGACGGTTTGACGAACTGCCTCGCCACCCTCCTTGCTTTCCCCTGCGGTCTTGCGGGCAATGCCTTCAGTCCTGCTGGAGCCGTCCGTGTTCTGGCTGATACTTGCAGATATCTCTTCCATGGCAGAGGAGACCTCCTCCACTGCCGAGGCCTGCTCCGTGGCTCCCTGACTCAGACTCTCAGAAGAACTCGCCAGCTCCTCACTGCTTGACGCGACATTGCCCGAAGCCTCCTGAACCTTATAGACGACCTCGCTCAACTTGGCGATCATGGCCGATATGGCAGTGCCCAACTGACCGATTTCATCATTGCGATCGATATTCAACCTGACCGAAAAGTCTCCCTCGGACAAGGCAGTCGCCACATCAGCGCTTTCCTTCATCGCATTTGCAATACGGGAGGCAACAACCAACGTAATCAAGATGGATATTATGACAAAAGCAACTGTCACAAGGATATATATCCAAATAGTTGTGCTTATCACCTCATCCAAACGGACAAGGTTGGCTTCCACTCTGGCCATTTCCATAACACCAAGTTTGTCGATCTTGTCACGCATCGCACCAAAAGCACTTTTGCTTTTCTCCAATTGCGAGACTCTTTCCAGATTTTTGTCGAAATTGGCTCGCGTCAGGTCGACAACTTTCTTGCTCTGCTCTTCCCATGCAGAGAATTGAATGGAAAAGTCCTTGCTCAGTCCTTCGGCCGCATACCCTACGAGCTCTGCTCCTCCAATGACTCGGTCTTTGGTTTGTCCAACGTTCTCGGTGAAGGACTCTGCCAAGGAGTTCACGACCTCTACATCAGTCGCATTTGTGATCAAAAGTTGCGCAACATACGCCTGATACGCGTCACGGTCTGCATTGAGAACCTTTGAAAGGGCTCTCTCCATCCGCATGCGTTCAGCCTGTCCCAGGTTGGGGTCCTGCAATCGCTTATCAATGATCTCGCCGAGATTGTTGATGATATCACGCATGGAATCAAAGGAGGCAAGCGCTGCTGCTTCAGCCTGACCACGGAGAATGTTGGCGCCCAGAGTCTCGTTCGAGAGGGATATGACGGAAGTATTGCTTTCCTTCCATTTGAGGTAGCCTTTCTTGAATTCCTCGAGCGTCCCCATCATATCCTCAGAAAAATTGCTCGAAGGGCCAACAATCCTGTCCCACGCCTGCTTCAGATTTTCGTCACTGGTCTCTTTGGCCGTTTTCAGCTCTTCTCGCGAATGAGCCTCGAAAACTTCCATGACGCCCACCTGAGCCTGATAGGCATCCCGGTCGGCATCAATCATGGTGGCTCGATCCAGATGGAGAGCATTCACCTCTGTCATATCCGAATCAATGACGTAGAAACTCGTCAGGCCAACTCCAAAAATAATAACCATTGCAGCTACAGGTAACCCAACCAGGAGCAGCAACTTCAATTTAATACCCATAACACACTCCCATGTTACTATTTCTCACACAATATAAGTATTAGATCACTTCCATTTTTGTGTCCATTATACTTTTTTTAAAACTTGCTTCTTTTGCGCTAGAGTGTTTTCTAGCAAAGGCCCAGCCTCACCCATCTCTCCCACAAAAAAGCCAAAATAAATGAGCACATGCGTGCTCTTGTCCCTTTCTTTCACTATTGTGAATGGTTTGCATCTTTGATACTGCAAACCAGCTATCACGCTATATCCTGCAGGAGAACAGATGGATAAAACCAACACATATGCCATGGGGACCCAGACTGTCCGGGCCGGAGAAGAAGCATTGTTTGCCGACAACGCGACCCAAGTGCCCGTGGTTCACAGCGTGTCCTTCGGTTATGACGACATGAACGAGTGGTTGGAGGTATCCCAGGGCAAACGCCCCGGACATATTTACACCCGCAACACCAACCCGACCGTGGATGTGTTCGAAGAAAAGGTGCGCGTCCTTGAACAGGGCGAGGCCGCAACCAGCGCCTCATCCGGCATGGGCATCATATCCAATGCGCTTTTCGCCCTGTTGGCCCCCGGAGACCGGGTGGTCTCGGTCAAGGACACCTATGGCGGCACCAACCGCCTCTTCTCCGAGTTCCTGCCGAGGCAAAAGGTTGAGGTCTGCCTGTGTGACACCGTGGACTTCGAAGCGGTCGAAGCCGAGGTCGCCAAAGGATGCGACGTGCTCTATCTGGAGACCCCCACCAATCCGACCATCAAGATTCTCGATCTGGAACGGCTTGCCAGTGCCGGCAAGGCCGTTGGCGCCGTGGTCATGGTGGACAACACCTTTGCCACACCCATAAACCAGAACCCGCTGCTGCTGGGTGCGGACCTGGTTCTGCACAGCGCCACGAAATTTCTGGGCGGCCATGCGGACGCGCTGGGCGGCGTGGCCGTGGGCAGCAAAGAATTGATTTCCACCATAAACAGCTACCGGGAAATCGTCGGCAACGTGCTGGACCCCATGGCCGCCTATCTGCTGCTCAGGGGCATGAAGACACTGAGCCTGCGTATCGAAAGACAAAACGCCAACGCCATGGAGATAGCGCGCTTTCTAGAAGGCCATCCCGGCGTGGTGCAGGTCAATTACCCCGGCCTCACATCGCACCCCGGACACGACATCGCCCGCAAACAGATGCGCGGCTTCGGCGGCGTGCTCAGCTTTGTGGCCAGGGGCAATACCTATGAAGACGCCTGCCATGTTCTGTCTCGACTCAAGCTGGCCCGTCGCGCCGCCAATCTGGGAGCGGTGGAGAGCATCGCCGGTACCCCCGCCACCACGAGCCATGTGGAATGCACGCCGGAAGAACGGCAGGCCATGGGCATCCCCGAGAGCCTTATCCGCTTTTCCACGGGCATCGAAGACGTGGAGGATTTGAAGGCGGATCTGGACCAGGCCCTGCGATAGCGGGCACGCCCGATGCTCGGCTGCCCTGCTTTGAGTGAAAAGGAAAGCGAATGACTTTCAGAATATCCGATTTCGCCAAAATTAATGATTGTCCTTGTCAGGAAAATGCTGCTCAGCTATACAGAAAGCTCTCGCAACCCAAGAAAAAGATGAGATCGCATGTACTTCCTGAGGACACACCCCTCCCTGCCGTTCACTCTGGCAACGAGAGTTTTTTCTTGTTGAATGCAGGGCCGATAAATCGGTTTCTGGTTGCAGTCACTCTTGTGATCGGGGTGCTTGCCAGCGTATCCGCATACGCTGAACAGGCAAGGATTCTCATCGTACACAGCTATCATGAAGATCTACCCTGGGCCGAGCAATGCAATGATGGAATGATGAGTGTATTCGCGGACACCCACAGGCTGAAGCATGTCTATCTTGACACCAAACGGCTTCCCGCGTCGCAATTCCCGGATCAGGTGCAAAAAGCGATGGGCACTTTTCACCAGTTCCAGCCTGATGTGGTCATGCTCGGTGACGACAACGCCCTGCGCCTGCTCGGCCCGACGATCAGTGAAATCGGCACGCCCATCGTGTACTTCGGCATCAACAACAATCCGCGCAACTATTTCGAAGTCATGCCGAAAAATGTCATTGGCATCATTGAGCGCGTCCCCCTGTTTCCCTGGGTGCGTCATCTCAGGCTGATCGCCCCTGAAGCCAAGAACATTCACGTGATCATGGACGACAGCCATACTTCCAAAGCGATCGTCAAGGTCACCTTTGCAGACAGAAAAAGCATTATATTTGACAACAGCACGATCCGGTACACGATCATTGCAAGTTGGTCCGAGTGGCAACGCACTGTGCTGGAGGCGGGACCGGACGACATCTTCATAATGCCCACATTCCATGCCTTAAAGAACGACGCAGGCGAAAACATCCCCAATGATACCGTGGCTTACTGGACTTCAACGAACAGCCCGGTGCCGATCTTCACCCTCCAGGATTATGCGGTGGGCGATACCGGCGCAGTCGGAGCCTTCACCCTCCACGGAATGGAGCACGGACGCATCGCCGCTCTGCTGGTCAACGGTATTCTTGAAGGAAAGGACTTCCCTGAATTGTCACTACTGGCTAAGCAAAAAGGGACGTTTTACTTCAACAAGAAACAACTTCAGCGCTTTGGTCTGACGCTCCCCCGTCACATCGAAATGCAAACCATTTATCGCTGATCCGGCCACTTCCTGCACCGACCGGGAGCGCCTCTTCCCTACTGCACGTCATCAAATTTTTTCCTGACTTCCTCCAGCCCGTCACGGTACCCTTCCGCATCGCCATAATCAAAAAACGTCTTGTATCTGCTGTGCACGGACTTCAGCGGCCTCGCATGCCGAACCGGACACCAGTACTGTTCCGTGCGAGCCGCCACCTCCCGGACAAAGCTCATCAGCCCATTGAAGTAGCCGCAATACATGCAGTTCAGCTTCTCCAGCCAGTTGAGATAACTCAACCCGTGGCGGTCAATGACAATGTACTGGCTGCGCTTCACGCGCGGGATGCCATACACAGGAAAACAAATGACCTGAAAAAGCACGACAACCAGGTCGAGGAACAAGGCCGGAACAAGAGCCAGCCAGATGATCGGGATCGTTAGAATGATGAACAGGCCGGAGTCGTACACATAGTCGGAAAATTTGGTGACCAGCAACTCGTGCTGGAGCTGTACCTCCGCACTGAATCGTATCTTCTTTTTCTCGATGGTATAGAGCAGATTCTCATGCTTCTGAGCCAGCTCCTGCACCAGTTCCTTTTCAAGATCGCTGATTCTTTCAAGCATTTCAGTCAATGTACTCATGGTCACTCTCTGCTGTTTGTTCATGAAAAAGGAAGGCAAAAATACCATAAAGCAGCCCCCGGAGCTACTCACCATATCTCTCGCCGGGGAGCGCTGTGCACAAAAAAAGGTGCCGCCCCTCAAAAAAGGACGGCACCCTGCTGGTGAGCGTAACAAATCGGTTATTTGTGAATGATGTCCGCTTCCTTGATCAGCGCCTCGGGAATGGTGACACCCATTTTTTCGGCTGCGGTGGGGAAGACGTGGAAAGCCAGCTTCTTCTGGAATTCAACAGGCATATCCGCAGGCTTTTCACCATTGAGGATACGGATCGCCATGGCGCCGGTCTGGCGGCCGTGGAGGTAATAATCAAAACCGAGGGCTGCGATCGCGCCTCGTGACACGGAGTCCGTATCCGCAACGAACAGCGGGGTCTGACTGCGACGGCAGACCTTGACCACCACGTCCATGGCCGAAACAACGGTGTTGTCTGTGGGGATGAAGATGGCGTCCACGTTGCCGACCAGGCTGACAGCGGCCTGCTGCACATCCGCCGAGTTGGTCACGGTCGTCTCCACCAGCTCCACACCGCGCTCGGCTGCTGCCGGACGCAACCGCTTCAGGCTGGAAATGGAGTTCACTTCGCCGCCGTTGTAGATGACGCCGAGTTTTTTCAGCTGCGGGAAAAACTTTCTGATCATGTCCAGATGTTCGCCCATGGGCATCTGGTTGGACACTCCGGTAATGTCGCCGCCCGGCTTCTCGTAGTTGGAGACCAGTCCTGCGGCCAGGGGATCGGTGATGGCGGTGAACAGCATGGGTGTTCCGGCAAGTGCGGGCACCTTGTCGTATTGTTTGACACAGGCCTGGGCGGTCGGGGTGGCAATGGCCACGATCATGTCTGGCTTGTCGCCGACGATCTGCGTGGCGATCTGATACACGACGCTCATGTTTCCATGGGCGTTGTAGATTTTGTACTCAACGTCCACGCCGCCTTCTTTGAGCTCGTCCTTGAATCCTTCAAGCACGGCGTCAAGGGCCGGATGTTCAACAAACTGGCTGACCGCGATAACGGCCTTGCCCGCATGGGCGACGGAGGCCACGCACATGATACACACCATGGCGAAGCAGAGGAGACAACGTTTCATGAGACCTCTCAGGGAAAAAAGTAAAAATTGACAAGAGTGCAACATACGCCAAGGCGTTGGCTTTTCTAGCTCAACATGAAACTCCTTGCAAGTTGAGACAAGAGAAGGCACCATCGGCACCTTATTTTCACGCATGACTCCCTTACGATGTAAAAAATATGACAAAACATACCGCCACGCTCTTCATTCAATGCCTTGTGGACAGCCTGAAGCCCGAAATCGGCGACGCCATGGTTCACGTCCTCGACACCCTCGGCGTCTCCATGGTCTACCCGGAAAATCAGACCTGCTGCGGTCAGCCGGCCTTTAACAGCGGCTACCGCCGGGAGGCGACCAAGGCCGCCAGACGCTTCATTGACATTTTTGAAAACCACAATGCCATCGTCTGCCCATCCGGCTCCTGCGTCCACATGGTCCGTCACCACTATCTCGACCTGTTCCGCGACGAGCCGGCCATGCTCGCCCGAGCCAGAAAAGTCGCGGCCAACACCTATGAATTCACCGAATATCTGGTTGATGTCCTTGGCGTCACCGACCCCGGCAGTCAGCTGAACAGCCGCTTTGACGGCTCTGTCACCTACCACGACTCCTGCCACCTCTCGCGAGGACTCGGCATCCGCTCGCAACCCCGCCTGCTGCTGGAGAATATCCCCGGTCTTTCCCTTATTGAGATGGACGAGTCCGACAGGTGTTGCGGCTTCGGCGGCACCTTCAGCGTCAAGTATCCTGAAATCTCCACGGCCATGGTCGACGACAAGATCCAGACCATCCTCGCCACCGGGGCCGATGCCGTTGCCGGGTGCGACGTCAGCTGTCTCATGAATATCGAAGGACGCCTGAGCCGGATCGACTCCCCGGTCCGCGCCCTGCACATCGCCGAAATCCTGGCAAACACCGGAAAATAACCATGCACGAACAGAGCGACAAATCCTATCGGGAACTGGCCAACGAAGCGCTTGGCGACGAACGGCTGCACAGCGCCATCCGCATGATCCAGGACCGTATCGGCAAAGGCACCCGCCACCTCTGGAAGACAGAAATCTCTCAGGAACTCCGCGACAAGGCCAAGAAAGCGCGCATGCGCACCCTGGACAACCTCGACAAGGTGCTCACCACCCTGACAGAAAAAATCCGGGCCAACGGCGGCCATGTCTACTTTGCGAAGACTGCCGAGGACGCCCGCAACTACTGCCTTAAGGTTGCGCAAAAGAACGAAGTGAAGCGCGTGGTCAAAGGCAAGTCCATGACCTCCGCTGAAATCGGCGTGGACCACCTGCTGGAAGCCCACGACATCGAGGTGGTGGAAACCGACCTCGGCGAATTCATCATCCAGCTTGCCCACGACGCACCCTCTCATATCATCGCGCCCTGCATCCATATGGACAAACAGCAGATCGGTCGTCTGTTCGAAAAAGAACTGGGCATCCCCTACTCCGAAGACCCGCCGACCCTGACCAAGGCGGCCCGCAAGGCCCTGCGGGAAAAGCTCCTGTCCGCGGACATGGGCATCTCGGGCTGCAACCTGGCCTGCGCCGAGACCGGCCACATCTCGCTGGTATCCAACGAAGGCAACATCCGCATGTCCACCACCATGCCCAAGGTCCATGTGGCCCTCATGGGCATGGAGCGCGTCATCGCCACCCTGGCCGAGCACGACATGCTCCTGCGCCTGCTCACACGCGGTGCGGCGGCACAGAAAATCTCCACCTACGTCAGCTTTCTGGGCGGGCCGCGCCAGCCCGGAGAACCAGACGGTCCCGAAGAATTTCATCTGGTCATCATCGACAACGGACGCATGAAGATGCTGGCCGACCCCCGGTTTCGCGAAGTGCTGTCCTGCATCCGCTGCGGCAGCTGCCTGAACATCTGCCCGGTCTACGGGCGTATCGGCGGGCACGCGTACAACGCGCCCTATCCCGGTCCCATCGGCGCCGTGGTCATGCCGCTGTTCAACGGCGTCAACAAACACGCCGACCTCTGCCGGGGTGAAAGCCTGTGCGGCGCGTGCAAGGACATCTGTCCGGTCAACAACGACCTGCCGCGCATGCTCTCCGAGCTGCGCCACATGCTCGCCTACGGAGACGAGCAATGGGACGTTGCCCCCGTGGACAAGGGCGAAGCTCTGGCCTTCAAAGGATGGTACGCGGCCATGTCCAGCCGCACGGCCTACAATCTCCTGGTCAAGACGGGACGGCTGGCCCAGGCTCCCTTCGTGAGTGACGGGATGCTCAAAAAAGGCATCGGGCCCCTGGGCAAATGGACAGCTGACCGCGATTTCCCGCCCATTGCCCGACAGACCTTCGGCGAACGATGGAAAACCGTGCACGCTCCGCGACTGAAAGGAGACTCCAATGAATAATGCGGAACAGACCTTCTTCACTCGACTGCGGGACGCTCTGGGCCGGAACAGCTCGACCAGGGCGGTCAGGGAACCGCTCTTCGACTCCCGCGAGCCCGGCGAACTGGATGCATTGCTCGCCCGGACCAACCGCACCCGTAAGGAACGACTGGATCTGCTGGCAACGCTCAAGGAATTTGCCGCGATATTGAATCTCCGGATCCACACGGCTTCATCCACTGACGGGGCAGGCAAAACCATCGCCGAGATAGCCCGGACCACGGACACGGAGTGGGGCGGCGAAAAGCGGATCACCATGCACGACAATCCGCTCCTGCATGGACTGAACCTGGAAGGACACTGCAAGCAGGACGGTATCGCCGTCGATATATCCGCTATTGATCCCGACAAGGACGAACTGACAGAGAAACTGCGCCTGCGCCACCAGGCCGAGGCCGCCTACATGGGCATCACCGGCGCGGACTGGTGTGCCGCCGACTGCGGCGCCATCGCCGTGATGGCAGGACCGGGCCGGGGCAGAGCCACCTCGCTCGTCCCCTCGGTTCACGTGGCCGTCCTGACGCTCGACCAACTGGTGGCCGACCTCCCCGAGCTGTATGCCCAACTGGAAAACCGCGCATCGCTTCCGGTCTCCTTCAATTTCATATCCGGTCCGTCAAAAACCGCAGACATCGAAGCCCACATGGTCCACGGCGCGCACGGCCCCCGCGAAATGCACCTTATCGTGATCACTGAATAGGATGGCCGACTACCAGAATGAACAAAGGCTGATGCGTCCTGCATCAGCCTTTTTTTATGGATCGCCTTAAGGCCCCTTGAATGATACTCGCAAGCATGAAGTAACAAGGGTCATTTGACCTTTCACCAACGCCTGGCAGTCTGAAAAAATCAGACATGAATCCCCCCGCATACTCCTGCAGCACATACGTTTTGGCGATGTTTCAAGAGCGCAAAAGACAGACAATAAAATATTATAACCACTTGAAATGGTGGTGAATATGATTTTTTTGTCGCCCACGATGCGCCCCTGACCCGCATTACAGCCTGTATCTGCAAAAACAAGAATTCTGCTCTCCTCATTTGATAAAATGTGCTTATCATCTGATTTAACTAGCTTTTTTACCATGGCACAGCAAATGCAAACGACCTTTGTGGAGTATTGAAACCTGTAACCCGTGGAGTTCAAAAATGAAAAAAATGGCCCTCTTCTTTTCTTTGGCTTTGGTCCTCATAGCAGGAAGTGGTCACGCGGCTACTTTCTCCTTTGATAACCTGCCAGCAGCAACCGACCCCAGTGGATTTACCATGCAGGAAGAAGGTGTATCTGCTGAATTTACAGACTTCACCCTCATCCATGACGGCAATCTGTATGACTATTTCATGGTACCAAACCCTACTGCTTCCATTGCTTTTGATGCCGCTGTTGTTCTGGATGAC
Source organism: Pseudodesulfovibrio sediminis (assembly GCF_020886695.1). NCBI lineage: Bacteria > Pseudomonadati > Thermodesulfobacteriota > Desulfovibrionia > Desulfovibrionales > Desulfovibrionaceae > Pseudodesulfovibrio > Pseudodesulfovibrio sediminis. The sequence goes on along the minus strand of NZ_AP024485.1, from coordinate 2,481,858 downwards.
ATGACCTATGATTCCTGGAATACACTCCCCGGCACAGCCTATCTGGGAAATGTCGCCACGCACTTCTGCGACATTTCGGGTGCTATCGGCAAAACCTGGGATAAAATTGTCCTGGACGGCACTTTCTCGATATCCGAAGTAAAAACCAGCCCCGTACCGCTTCCCGGAGCAGCCCTGCTCCTCATATCCGGTTTGATCGGACTGGTTGGGCTGCGCAGCAAACAGCAGTAAAAACGATCACCCAACAAATAAGAGCCGTTGCACGCACAGTGCAACGGCTCTTATTATGTCAAAGCCAGAATCCTGAAAAAGGACGCTGCCCTAAAGCGTCTTGAGCAACTCTTCAAAGTCTTTCCGCTCGGGAAACACCTCTCCGCCGGCCAACGCCTTGTTCACGATTTTACGCGCTTCGGTCGTGTACGACCATTTTGCCAGCACCACGGCCAAGTGGTAGGCCACCACCTTATTGTCGGGCACCTTTTCATAGGCCTTGCTCAAGGTTTCGATGGACTGTTCCCGGTTACCTTGCAGATGGTAAACCCAACCAAGCGTGTCCATGGCTTCCGGGTTCCCCTTTTCCGCAGCGACCATTGCCAGGTCCAGGGCCTTGTCCAAGGTGGCATCATCCTGCGCAGTCTGTGCGTAGAGGTAGGCAAGATTATTGGCCGCAGGCAGGAAGTCGGGCTTCTTCTTCAGGACAGACTCGTATGCCTTTGTAGCGCGGATAACGTCCCCTTTCGTCTGATATATCAGCCCAAGCAGGAACTCCTCAACAAAGAGATCCGGATTCTTCTTTAACGCCAGACGGCACTCCCTGATGACCTTGTCTATTTCATTGTCTGCCCAGTGCATACCGATCAGACGCTGATACGGCACTGACCAATCAGGAGCCAGTTCACTGGACTTTCTGAATTCCTGCTCAGCAAGGTCACTGTTTTTTCCAGACAGCGCCAACCGTCCGAACATGTCGTGCAGGGCAGCACTCTCCGGCATGGTGTCCAGAAGCTGCTGCTGGAACGCCCGCACTTCCTCCATCCTGCCCCAGGCAAAGAGTGCGAACAGCTTCCGCTCTATCGCCGCCGCAGACTTGGGGTGGAGTTTCAACGTCTTTTCATAGTACGCAATAGCTTTGGCGTATTCCTTTTCTGCCTCTGCCACCAACCCCAGTCGCAACAATGCCGGGCCGTGTCCTTCAGGCAATTTGAGTACGGATTCATAATAGGTCTTTGCCTCGGCAGACGCTCCCTGCATCTTTTTGGCATCTCCGAGTGCCAGCAGCAAAGAAGGATCGTCAGGTGTTTGCTCCAGGAGCCTGTGCAGTTCCTCTTCTGCGAGGTCCCACTGCCCGTATCGAGCATAATACTTGACGAGAAGACTCCGGGAAGGAGAGTAGTCCCCATTGCTTTCAAGGATATCATGAAGCTCCTCTACAGCCATCAGGCCCTTGTCCTGAGCCAGATAGGCTCTGGCGAGCAACTGCCGCGCGGCATAGTTCTCCGGCAGCTCCTTTCTGACAATTCTCAAGTCAGCGATCGCACCCTCGGTATCATTCAGCCCCAACCGGGCTTGCGCCCTGAGGAACAGGACCTCCGGGGATGAGTCGCGTACAAGGGCTTCTTCAAGCGAAGCAAGGGCCGACTCAAAATTCTCTTCCATGAGGTACAAAGCGGCGAGTTTTACAAACGCCTTTGCCGACATCGGCAGATCCGGATACTCCTCCACCACATCCTGCAGAACGGATACCGCTTCATCATACTTCTTCTTGGCAATGAGAATATCCGCACGGGCCATCAGTATCCGTATGTCATCGGTTGATTCCTCTGATGCCTCTTCAACGACGGCCAAAGCCTTGTCGTAGTCCTTGTTTCGAACGAGGAATCCCACAAGCCCTAATCTGAATTCGACATTCTCCGGGTTGGAACTCGCCAACTCTCTGAGCATCGACTCGGCTTTGACCTTTTCTCCCGAACGTTCATACAACCGCGCGATCATCAACCGCACAGGATCTTTTTTTTCGGCTAGATCAAGGAGTTTCATGTAATGCTCTTCAGCCTTGGCATACTCCTCCATATCCCCTGCCAGGGATGCGGCCTTATACTGCAACGCAACGCTGTCGGGCATTGCCCGTAATGCCTTGTCCAGAATGTCGACTGCCGCCTGAGTCGCCCCCTTTCTTTGATACACCGATACGAGGCCCATGACGGCGTCGGTGTTCTCGGGATGCTCGGCCAGGATGGTTTTGAGCAGAGACTGGGCCCCTTCATATTTTTCAGACTGAAGCAGGCTCCCCGCCTTCAAGAGGTGTGCATCAATGTTTTCCTCGTCCTTGGCCAAGACAAGCTCAACGATTTCATTGACCTTATCGTACTGCTGCGACAGCAGGAACATTCTACCCAGGCCAAGCTGGGCGTCCAACAAATCCGGATCAAGCTGAGCGGCCTGCTCATAAGCGCCGAAAGCGGCACCCCAATCCTGCTCCGTAGCGGCGCAATTGGCCAACACAAGAAATGCCTTTGCATTTTTCGGGGCGAGCTTGATCGCATTCTTCGCCTCAACCTTGGCTTCTGCTATTTTGCCCTGCTCATAATACTGCATCGCACGCTCAGTATATTCAGCCCCCCTTTCTTTAGAGGAAGAACAACCGACAAGAACCAGGGCACACAGCACACATAAGCATATTTTTTTCATCATCGAACTGACTCCAAGTGCAGACATGTATCAAGATGCTCCTTCTCTACGAAAGATTACCCAGACAGTTTTGAATAAGATTTTAAGATCGCGCATAAAACGCCATTCATCAATATAATCAAGATCAAGACGCACTACGTCTGAAAATTCGTTTATCTGATTACGACCAGAGACCTGCCACAACCCGGTAACTCCCGGTTTCATGGAGATTCTTCGCCGCTCAGACTCGGTGTAATGTGCAACTTCGTCCGGCGTCGGCGGCCGCGTCCCCACCAGACTCATCTCGCCTCGAACCACGTTGATGAACTGCGGAAATTCATCCAGAGACGTTTTCCGAAGAAAGGCTCCGACGCGCGTCACCCGGGGATCATTCTGCATCTTGAACATATGCCCGTTCATCTCGTTCTGGGCCATCAGCTCCTTCTTTCGCTCTTCAGCGTCGCAGTACATAGATCTGAATTTATACAGCCTGAACTTCCTGTTGTTCTGACCAACCCTGACCTGGGAAAAGAGAATCGGCCCTGAAGACTCGGCCCGGATGGCGATTGCAATGGGGATATACAGTAAAGCGAAGATGATGAAGCCGACAGCTCCACCGATGAGATCAAGCAGGCGCTTGTAAAACAAGCCTTGAGCATCGATAGACAAGCCGTAGAGACTCAGGACCGGGATATCATCAATACTGCTAACCTTGACCCCCCATTTACCATCTTGAGGAGTGAACATGGCGGGCACGATACTGCAGGTTAACCCCATGCTTTTGCAGATATCCAAATAGCGGGGGAAATCAAACGGGACTCCTCCCGCCACAGTAAAAACGACTTCGTCTATGTCCTTTTCTGTGGTGATGGCCGCAAGGTCATCGGCCACTCCCAGGTACGGAACCCCCTGAATCTCACAGATGGAGCCAACGGAGAGCGAGCCGACAAGAGAATGCCCCCAGCTCTTTTGCCGCTGGAAGGCGTCGTACAGCGCCTGAACCCTGTCCGCGCTGCCTATGAGCAAAACCCTTCTCAAACCATAGGCATCGCTTCGCCGACGAAAGAAGAAAAAGAGAAGAGCGCGGATGAACACCAGTCCGATAAAGACCAGAATGGCGTATGACCCCAGGAATATTCGAGATATGCTCTCGGACTTGAGAAAAAACAAGCCCAGGGTCAGCAGGGAAAAATCAACGGCAACGGCAAAGACAATCTTTCTCAAGGCACACCAGGGCGGAGGATTGAAATCCGAAGCATAAAAGCCGAGTTGTCCAAACACATAGCAGTTAATAAGCATCAGAAACAGGACAATGGAGATGAACAGGCTTCCCTCCATGACCAACGAAGAGCCGCCCACCACATACCGGATGTAGAACGCGCCATAGCCACCTATGATAATAACGAGACCGTCCAGCAACAAGGCGACACTCGTTGTGACATATACTTGTTCTTTATACATATATCAGCTCCCGTCTGGTATCTTCATCATTACTCTTTTGAAGAAAAAGACGACCGCAATGAGACAAACGAATCACCCCAAAAGAATACCCATGTACTCCGATCAACCTGCACATCATCGAGTCCACCAGTTCTATTTTCTCCGTTCGGGAAGGGCGCTACATACAGAAGGCAAAAAACAGATTGGAAAAAGCCTTCAACAAGTTCTTCTTTCGAATCACTTCACCCTTCTCTTCCAGAGCGTTCTCTTCCAGATCATTTTTTCCCATGCACGGACTGGAACGACTCTCAATTCGTGATTTCAAACGCTTCTGCTCGTAAGACAAGGCTAAGAAACGCCCGTAATATTCCTCTGATCGAACGCGCTCCTTATCAAGGAGATCAGTCAATGACTTGATTATATTTTCATGCCCCTTGGCGAGGGAGCCATCAATCTGTCCGGCCTGCCAGCTCACCATGGCCGTGAGGTTGGCAACCTGCCCCTCCAACGCGCGCACTCGATTCAGGACAGACTCGTCAACCTTGCCCAGGCTTTCGCCTTCAGCGACAGGGGAATGTCCAGCCTCAACCGCAAACTCTCCGGGCTCAAGGCCTGGTTGCATGATGAGGTTGTCATCAATGACCTGCTGCATGACGCTCTTGGATATCTGCTCCAGAGAATCCGCGTACCCATAGACAAGGGCGGCATTGCACAGGATATTGGTCGAACGCGGAACCCCGCCGGCAGCTTCATAGAGAAGATCCAGAGCGGCGTCGGAAAACAGCTTTCCATCACTGGAACCCGCCATCTTCAACCTGTACTGAATGTATTCACCAAGCTCTTCACGGGAGAGGGGCGTCAGATGATATTTGATGGCAACACGCTGCGCCAACTGCTCAAACCCGGGGCTCTGAATGGTCTCCCGCAACTCCGGCTGGCCAGCCAGAACAATCTGAAGCAATGGCTGTGTGTCCGTCTGCAAATTCGAAAGTAGCCGGACTTCTTCCAAGGCATCTGCCGAGAGGTTCTGCCCCTCATCGATAACCAGCAGACACCGGCGGCCCTGTTGGTACACGCCAATCAAATACTGATTGAGCATATCCAGATTCCTGGACTTGTCCGTGCCGACACCTTCAACTTCAAACTCAATCATGATCAATCGCAGAAGCTCTTCGGCACCCACGTTCGTATTGAAAACGACAGCGACCTCGGTCTCGTCGGTCAGTTCCGTAAGAAGATACTTCAGCAGGGTCGTTTTCCCTGTTCCGATATCCCCGGTAAAAAGCACCAGCCCCATGTTCTCCGAAAAACCATATCGTAGATATATCAGAGCAAGTGCATGCTTTTCACTCTCATACAGAATCCCGGGGTTCGGGATTATGTTGAAGGGATTTTCTTTTAATTTGTAGAAATCACAAAACATGACAGCCTACTGGGTTATGTGTTTGTTGAGGATGACACCAATAATGTGGGCCTCTCCCAGCATCTCAACAGAAGCTCTGATATCGGCTTGAGACGTCTTTCCTTCTTCAACAACCAGAATTACGCCGTCTACATATGTTGAGAAGACCAGGGAGTCCGGCATATCCAGAAGGTGTGGACAGTCAAAAACGACATACCGATCAGAAGACTGTCTTTTGAATTCCCGAACCATCTGCTGCATTTTAAAAGAGCTGATCAAATCGGCAGACTCGGATGTCGCCTGACAAGAGGGCAGCACCACGAGGTTTTCAATCCCCGGATTGACCATGAGCTCGGACGGTTCGACCTTACCGACCAGATAGTCTTCAAGGCCCGCTTCACCGCCCCGGCAGACGCCAAGCGTTTTTGCGACCCCGGGCCATCGCAGGTTGGTATCGACCAGCAAGGCTGTATGTCGCGCGTCCCGAGCAATGCTCATGGCCAGATTGATGGCAACAATCGTTTTGCCTTCGCCACGCCTTGGGCTTGTCACCATGATGGAATTCAGCCCCTTGTTGCGCGTATTCTGAAAGAGCTTTGCCCGCAGCACGTTAAAGGCGTCCCGGATATGCTGGGCGCTGCCATCTGTCAGCAAACGATTCTTCTCCAAGTGCCCGTCAGGGGCCTCCTGAACCGGCATATTCTTGTAGCTCTGCCCTTCCCAGGCCTTTCCCATGGAAGAGCGGGAACGATTTCGGGTTCCAATATGGACATCTTCCGGCCTTTCCACCTGGGCCTTTTTCAATGCTTTCGCTATCTTGCTCATTGAATATCCTTACTGCACAGAGCGTTAGACAATTCTCTGCACCTTGTTGATTATTTTGAAGAAAAGAATATCAATCGGAAGAACAAAAACATGGAACAGGAGCGTTACCATTACAACGCCCCCCACGGAGGCAACCACCAGGAACACCTTGCGCCTCCGTTGTCTCCTGATCTCCTTGGCAGTCTGGACATAGGGGATGACCCCGAGAACAGGCGCAGGTATCATCCCGGACAGGGTCCCATCGTCATGAACAGAGCTGTCCAGAAGCTCCGCCATCAATATGCAACCTATGCCCACCCCGATTGAAAGCACCATTGCGACAACGAACAACACTGCTCTTCGAGGTTTGTAGGGCTTTTCGGGCAGTACAGGCGGTTCGACCAAAGAGAACTTTTCGCTGACATGCTCTTTTTCAAGTTCCTGAGCCTGCCGTGCGGCCAGAACCTTCTGCATCGTCTCCTGATATTTCTGGCTTGAATTCTGATAGTCACGCTGCAGTTGCAGATAGGTCTGTTCAACTTGCGGACTGTGCTCAATATAGCCCACATACTCATCATACTTCCTGCGCAACTCAACGAGCATTTGTCGCTCATTGCGAATCTCAAGCGTTGTCGCCTCAATCTGCGTCTTGAGATTGATATAAGCGGGATTTTCCTGATCCAAATCCACATCCAGCTTCAACATACCCTGATGATTGTCTGCTTCCGCTTGCGCCTGGGCTTTCTCAAGGCTGGCGACGCGACTTCTGGCTTTGATGACATCGGGATGCTGTCCGGTGTATTGACGCTCCAGGCTTGTGAGTTTCCGACGCCAGGACTCAAGCTCGGCGTTTATATCCCGTGCCGTGTTTCTGGCCGTCAACTCCGCTTCCAGCAACGCTATCTGGCCGGTGAGCTTGACGACATCAGGGTGCTTTTCCGAATGGATGGCTTTGGCTGAGAGGTATTGACTGCGCAGTGACTTCAGTTCTTCTTCAGGCGTCATGATCCGTTGCCCTTCAGCGGTGTACGAATACGCCGTCTGATCGACAGTCGCCAACTGGCCTTCCAGATAGACCTTCCGATCCACCAGGGTTTTGACCATTTCCTGACGAGCATCAATATCCTTTTGCACCCTATCCAGAGACTGCAGGTTAAGGGCCATCATTTCCGGCAGGGAGCGGTAATGCTTTTCCTTGAACTGGGCGACCTTTGATTCAGTTGCAGACACTTCTTCACGAAGCTGATTCAACTGTCTCGTCAGAAAATCATAGGTTGTGTGGGCCTTTTCCTCTCTCGTCCGCAAATTCTCTTCCAAGAAGAGTGAGACGAGAGCGTTGGTGGTCTGCAGGACCTGTCTGGGATATTTACCGTCAAAGGCTATGGAAAAGGCTATGGTGGCTGTTGTCGAACGCCCGGTGTCACTGACGACATCAGCCTGAATATTCTCGACTATGATGTTTTCACGCATCTTTTCAAGAATCTCTTCCGAGGTCAGGATGTCCCTGTCCTCTTTATACAGGCCAAAACGCTCGATAACCCCCAGCAAGTTCTTGCGACTGAACGCTCTTTGGCTGACAGACTGCAAACGCTCCTCAATATACCCGGTAACAGTTGACTGCACGAGCTCTTGCGGAACCTCCTGGCCTTCGACAAGGATGGTTGCTGACGCCGTGTAAATGGACGGAAGAATGATTATAACAAGCGAAGCAACGAGAAGCGCGGCCGCAGCAGGTATGGCGAACAACCACCGCCTCCGTTTAAATACACTGATATATATTGCAATCTCATTTGTAGCTGTTTCCATTGTATTCCTTGCAACTCTCTAAAAATCGGTCGGGAAGGCGTACTCAAAACGTAGTGCCATCCGATTCTGTTGTTGCTCTTTTTGCGTTCTCAAATCTTTTGTATTGGTGAACTTGTATTCCAGTCGTATTGTCATGTCCTCTGACAAGCGATACTTGAGCCACGGCCTGACATAATAGGTTCGGTCCCTGTCACTGGAGATCAGGCCGTTCGTTTCGGTTTCGTAATATGCCGTCTCGCAATACAATGAGAATCGCTCTGTAAAGGCATAGTCACCCGAAACCCGCCCGCGAGTCCGCAGAGACGACTCTCCATAGATTGAAGGTGAGACTTTCCGGTCTGCACCAAGCGTAAACTTCCACCGCTCTCGGGAGTACGTCCCGGAAAGATCAAAGCTGAAGAATGTTTCCTCGTTGGTCATATCGGGAAGGGTATCGAAGGAGACCTTCGAATCAGCATATCCGAGTCCAACAAGTCCTTTTAAATCGATAAGTTCAGAAGGTTTATAGCTTAAGCCGCCCATGACCATATACACGTCTTCGTTTGTATCCCCGTCCAAACGACTATAGTGATAATTCGTATAGGAACCCTGCCAAATGAGGCTCACCAGTTCGTTGTTCAAAGCGTGTGTCCATCCAACAACACCCCCTCTGGTCGTACTGTCAGGGTTGTCCTTGCCCGCGTATCGAATGGTGGAAAGAGGGAGCCCCAGTGAGAGCTGATCTTTTTCCGTGGCGTTCCACATCGCGCCCGGCATGACCATGTATTTGCGTCGCAGGGCCTGTTCCGTCACACTGCCGGATTCAGTATATTCATCGACAAACGTGTGGTCATAGCTGAAAGAACTCTCAAAGTTCAGCAGGAACCTCTCAGTGAGATAACGTTCGCCACCGAGCCATAATTTGTAGTTCTCCCGGTCGGAATCCGTGAGTTCGGCATATTTGAAAAAGTCCGCGCTGCCGCCTCCGCTCAACGTCCAGTTTTCCTGTCCGTATTCAAGCTTAACGGCCGGCGTACTCCTGAACTCCCAGTCCGATTTTCCTTTGTACTGAACATTATCATCGTATGCAGATTGCACCATGATTGAGGGGGTGATTTCTCCTTTCCCGGCAAATGCGGATGCACCTGTCACAAAGAGAAAAACCAACGCGCTGAAAACAGAAAGCAAACGCAAAGTTGATATCTGCATGAATTTAGCTGCCTATAGGGGAATATAACAAAGCTAGGAGGTGAACCTTCATCAAGGGATCAAAAGGGTGTCACCGGGTTCAAGCGTGATGTTTTGGTCCAACCCATCACCGGCAACTGCTTTGACATAATCAAAGGGAAGGTATGTTTGCTTCCCATTGTCTACGCGAACCACCAGAATTTCGTCGCTCTCTGCAAACGGAGTTATTCCGCCAGCCAGGGCCAACGCCTGCAGCACGGTTACCCGCCCACTCATAAGGTAGACTCCAGGACGATTCACTTTACCAACAATGTAGACCTGAGCGCTTCCAAGCTGTTGCAGCATGATCGTAACCGACGCATCCGGTATGTATTTTTCCATGCGGCTGGCAAAGTCTTTGCGCAACTCTTCTACCGTTTTTCCAGCAGCCTGCAGTTCTCCAACGAGCGGAAATGAGATCTTCCCATCAGGCCGCACGACAACGGTGGGCCGGGTCAATCGCTCATCGTCCCAGACAGATATTTCAAGGACATCGCCTGCCCCCAGAGTAAACGTATCCATTGAGACGGCGTTTGCCATGGACACATATGAAAAACAGAGAACGAAAATCATCCCAACAGTCAGCAAGGCACGCTTTATATTCACTGGAATCATCCTTAATTTTTAACTGCTCAAGTCCAATGGGACAGAACACTGTTCATGCATTCCATTCAAAATACACCACTCACAGCGACAACCCCGGGATGCGTCCTAGCTCTTCGTATACGCCTGAATAATCTGAGCCAGTATATGAACATCCCCTTTGACCAATTCCACACGGGTTGCACTGCACTTCAATTTCATCGGCTCCATTTCTTCAGAAAATGTGAACACAAGTTTAAACCTCAGGGAACATTCCCCGACACTCACGTACTGTCCGCGCACCTTCTTGCCAGGGCATATGAGCCTAACACCGTCAGACGAGATGTCCTTGATTGTAACCAGCTGATATATTGAAGAGTTAATATCCTTTTTTTCAACACAAATCACAGCTGGAATACTGATATCAATACGGCTACAGGCTCTCCGCTCCTTTTCACTGTCATGCTGACGGACAAACCGCTCCACAATTCCCTTGAGCAGGGCCTCAGGAGAAGTACCAGCCTCTCTGGCAATCGCGTTCACCCGAAGTGCCAGGGCCTTGGGTACACAGTATCCAATCTCATCATTCACAATTCACTCACAATTTGTTCAACGATTACATGGAATAATCATGCCAATGTTCAATAGTTCAACCATTTCGGATTAAAATGGGGAGAGGCAGGTTATTCTACGAGAGCTGTCCGAAAAAACCAGACGCCACAGTCTTCACAAAGTGCAGGATGGAAATGCAGGCAATGTGTAAAGATCACTTTTTTTGCACATGATTTCCTTTTTATTTCTCTTCATGCATACACCGCGTAATTACGGAAAATGCATTTTGCCTACTGCTCTGGTATGATACATGGAATGCGTGTCGTAAAACCAGATGTAAAAGGCACTAAACCAATTGGTATCAACGAGATAGCCGGTTAACAGTTCTATACTTGACCGCAAAATAAGAAAGAAAATGATAAAAATTCTACTTATAGACCACTCGGAAGACTTTTGTCTCCTTTTCAAGGAGATTATGCAGCGTCTTGAAATGCAATGCATTTATGTGGAAACTCTTGAAGAAGGTTTTACAGAACTACAGAGCGATTCATATGATGTCGTACTGTTGGATGTACACATGGAGCACAATGACGACCTGTCGCATATTCCCAAGCTCCTCTCTTCGCCCAACACCCCTGACGTCATCGTCATTTCGGAAAACAGGGATGGCGATGCCGCTGAACAGGCCATCCGTCTGGGGGCATGGGATTACCTTGTCAAACCCTTCAGCCAGGTGGATTTCGAACAATGCCTGACCCGCTGCCTTCAGCAGAGAGACGCCCGAGAGAAGTTTTCTGCTGAAACGCCATTCAACAGGGGATCAATCATTGGAGATAGTCCGCTGCTGCTCAAGGCCCTTCGATGGGTTGGAATCGTGGCCCGCACGAAATGCAATGCCCTGATCCTTGGAGAAACCGGGACAGGCAAAGAGCTCTTTGCCCGCGCCATTCACGACAATAGCGACCGCAAAAATGAAAGCTTTACTGTCGTCGATTGCACAAACCTCCCGCACACGCTCGCTCAAAGCATTTTGTTTGGTCATAAAAAGGGAACCTTTACCGATGCCAAAGAAAATCAGGAAGGGCTGTTTAAACAGGCTGATGGCGGCACGATCTTCCTTGACGAAATCGCGGATCTCGATCCGACCACACAAAAATCCATACTCAGGGTTTTACAGGAGCGCTCATTCAGACCGCTCAGTTCAAAGAAGGAAGTCAAAAGCGACTTCCGCCTTGTCGCCGCCACCAACAAAGATCTGCATGCAATGGTAGAGGAAGGAACATTCAGGTCGGATTTGTATTTCAGGCTGAAGTCCTGCCTCATCACCCTTCCACCACTCAGGGAAAGGCTTGAAGATTTGGAGCCCATAGCGTCTCACTGCACCAAACAAATTTGCAAAGAACAAGGGGTCCCAGTCAAACGACTGTCCGAAGATTACATAGAGAACCTCAAAAAATACGACTGGCCTGGTAATGTTCGTGAACTCATCAATACGATAACGTATTCGGTTACCAACTCGTATGAAGGTAAAATACTTAATCCATATTCACTCCCCCGCGAACTGCGCATGTGCATTGTCAAAACCACTGTTGAAAACAGTGATTCGTCTCCTGCTCCAAAAAAAGTTACTGTTCTGCCCGAAATGGAGACAAAGGCAGAAAGCCCCCCGACACTCAAAGAGGTGCGCAATGTAGTGGTATCGCAGATGGAGGCCGAGTACCTGTTGAATCTGATGCGAAAGACGGACGGCGATATCAAAAAAGCGTGTAAAGCCGCAGGGCTTTCTCGGGCACGACTCTACGAGTTGCTACAAAAACATGATATTGACTACCGGCATATCACAGTCGAGAAAACCACGCTGAAATAGTATTCCATCGACTACACTTTTCAGCCACCAGCCCGTTGTCTTTTCCCGGCTAATTTGAAGAAACAAACAACGCATAACGACACCGCTTACCAAGGGGAGGGGAGGATTAATCCCCTCCCCATTTTACTTCCGCATTATAGGGCGAGCTCTCCGCTCAGGGCCCGTCCGGGAGGTATTGTGACCTGTTGCTTTGACTTGTTGACAATTTTAACTGTGCCCGAAAGCTCCACGTCTCTGTGGAGACACACATCACCCAGAATTGACAGCTCTCGACAATTCGCCAGCGACGGCACGCCATCAGGGAATCGTGAAAAGAAGTCACCAATTGTCGTGTACACCTCCGGGTCCAGCCTGATATTGGGCAACCGTTGCCAATCAGCCTTGCAGACAATGGAATCCTGATCCGTGACATGAAAGCAGTCTGACATTGTCAGCATCAAGTCGCTGATTGTCTTTACTGGTGAAAAACGACTTCTTGGAACGACGACAGCGCCTGCTCCGGGGAAGAGAGAAATGGCCGACCCCATGGCCGTCTCCAACTGAACGATCTCCGGAGAGGTCAGATCACCTGGAATCGCCCGTTTCGGGTTGACTATGAGCTGAAGCGAAAACTCCCTGTGTTTCAGGAAAGCCTCTTCCACAGCCTTCAGATCCAGCCAAATGGAATTCGTGTTAAAGAAGGAATATTTATTGATATCCTGAAATGCGTCCATATCCTTGGGTGCGCATTGGGAAACCTCACGCAGACCGAGGGTTCCATCAAGTCGTTTTACAAGATGTCCACCCTTTCGATCCTGGCTGGTGCGTTCGCACACCTCCATAAGGAAAGGAATCTTCTTGCGCACCATATACCCGAGTAAGGCCGGATTAAAAATGGCGCCCAGGTTGTCTGAATTTGAGACAAACACATAGCGATACCCAAGCAGCAGCAGGCGGCGCATAAGGCCGGAGGTCAACAAGGACGTATAGATGTCACCATGCCCGGGAGGGTTCCAGTCATATTCAGGGGCTCCCTCCATTTGCAGTGGCGACATATTATCAACACGTATACGAGGGTAGCGATGCTGTTGAAAGGACAGCGGGATATTGGGATCGCCGTTGATCACATTTTTCAGTCTTTCGTTCGTCTGCTCTTCCGTCCAATAACTGTTCATGAAAAGCAGCGGCAGCTGCGCACCAAACTCGGTGCGCATCAACTCCACCTGACTCAAGATCAAATCCAGAAATGTCCGGCCCTCTTTGATGGGCAAGAACGATTTCGGTCCATCAAGCCCCATGCTTGTTCCCAAACCGCCATTCAGCTTGATGATGGCCGTGTTGGGCAGAGCGGCAATACCGTCATCCTTGTATCTATCCATCGTGTGCAACGACGGAAGTTCGTGCGAAAAAACCGGAGCAATATCGTCTTCCGCCAGACATGCCTGATTCCCTTCGATAAATTGCGCCAGGTGCTTCTTGAAGGCGTTGATGACTATGGCTGGAGCACTGTCATCAACCATTTTCTGTTCAAACTGCTTGAAACAGGTATGGAACAAATCGTTTTCTTCTCTGCTCAAGGAAGCCATTTCTTAACTCTCCTAATTTAAGGATGTATCAATGATGCCTATACATACGTCACGACTATCGCCTGTATCATTTACAAACACACAGCCCGGCGCGGCACCCTTTTTAACAAACAGGTAACATCACCGCATGCATCAGACAGAACACGCTATCCTGCCTCTACAAAACTTTTCTTATGATGTTGTTGAGACTTTAATATATTTTTTTTCATTTTTGATTTCACTCCTGAGAATTGTATAGACAGCAATCGAAGACTCAAAACAAATCAGCACCAATCAAGATGCAACGCTATATTCTCTATCCGATCAACAATGCTGTCTTTTACGCTCACTTCTTTCATCCCATCTTCATATTGTACATTGGATGGAGGTGCTTCATGATTGGAGCAATATTTGCTTACCCCCGATTCTGAGTTTGTCACAACGGGAACCAGCAATTGCAACGCAAACTGCTAAGAATATGCCAAAACACATAACCGTCTGGAAAAGCGACTTTTTCAATCCGCCATTGTGCGAAGAATCCTGACCAACACCGTTATTCCGCTTTTGTAGGACAACCACACCCACACACACCATGACGCCGCTATTTGAAACCAAAACGAGGGGAAACATTGACGCATGGCGCTGCATATTGATTCCACCCCCCTATCAGGCGGATGCTCACGGTTCGGCGTCATCAGGAAGACGTGTGTGCAGGATTCTTGAAAGCCGGCAGGCGTACGGGAGGCATGCCCCTCTCTGTGATCCAACCCAGAGGATGAAGTCGTCTTCATTCTCTCAAAAAATAAGGCGAAAAAAGATGATACCACTCCACGACGCACTCAGTGAGCGGTCCTGATAATGATGCTTCGACTACTCAAACCAATATGGTTTATCTCACTTTGTCTGGTTGTCGTTTTATCGGTTCTTCCGGGATCCCCGATTCCACACATTGGGCACCTCGATAAACTGCACCATTTTTCCGCATACGCCTGGCTTGCCTTTCTGCAGGCGTCCTGCCTCAAAACCACTCGATCCAAGATCTTGCTGGCGGCCTTCCTGCTGCTGCTCGGCGGGCTGCTTGAACTGGTACAGGCCGTCGTCCCGAACAGGGACAGCTCGCTTGGAGATTTGGCGGCAAACACCGCCGGCGTAATCATCGGAACGGCCATTGGCACATGGGGTGCCTTTCATTTTCGCGATTCAAAGGAGTGATAGTCCAATGACAGCATGGTACATAGCCGTTATTCTTGGCATAGTAGAAGGCCTCACGGAGTTCCTCCCCATATCCAGTACGGGGCATTTGATCATTACCGGACACCTGTTGGGGTACACGGGACCCAAGGCTGAAACTTTTGAAATAGTGATCCAGTTGGGCGCCATTCTTTCGGTGGTCGTGCTCTATTGGAACCGCTTTCTCGGTCTGCTGAAGCCGGATACGCAAAAGCGGTTTTCCGGCCTATACGGAATATGGCTTCTTGTCCTGACTTCTCTGCCCGCCTCTATCCTCGGGCTCTTGACCCATGGTCTGATAACGCAACACCTTTTCACACCATCGACTGTCGCGTTCGCCCTTATTGTCGGCGCTATCATGATTCTTTTCGTAGAAAGAAATCCGAAAAAAGAAGCCATCACCTCTTTGGATGAACTCACACCCCAGCTTGCCTTGGGAATTGGCCTCTTCCAATGTCTCGCGCTCTGGCCAGGGTTCTCCCGGTCAGCCGCCACAATCATGGGAGGCATGATCCTGGGCACAAAGCGCACAGTCGCTGCCGAATATTCCTTCATAGCAGCGGTGCCGATCATGATCGCTGCGACCGGGTATGACCTGATCAAAAGCTACCAGCAATTCAACCAGGGAGATGTCGTCTTTCTCGCCATCGGCTTCGTGGTGTCTTTCCTCACTGCCTGCCTTGCCATCAAAGGATTTATCCTGCTTTTAGGCAAACTGACTCTCAAGCCATTTGCTTACTACCGGCTGGCCCTGGCCCCCCTGGTGCTGCTCTTTTTATAACAACCCTTCAGCCGAAAGAACCTGTTTGGCCTTGTATCTGTTTTTTCTGGAAACCAGGCGACGCCTTCCTTTGATCTGGCAGGCATAGAGAATATCAGGCGCTTTGCATGCTGCGCCACTGCAGCCTTGACGCCTGCATCGCAACCGATCCGGCTCGTCCATTTTTTCAGGAGCGCTTTATGAAACAGACCGTGAACACACGCCTCGACCCTCTAACCGCATGAATATGTTACGTATAGGAAGCGTGGCCTGCCATTTGCTGTATTCCCGTGAATACGTTGTCACTGGCTTTCAAATTGCATTCTGCCTTCAACTTAAACCAAATATATTCCGGAGTTCATAATGAATATCTGCATTGTCGGCACTGGCTACGTTGGCCTTGTATCCGCCGCCTGTTTTTCCGAAATGGGCAACACTGTTTTTTGTGTAGATGCAAACCCGACTGTCGTGGAGGCCCTGAAAAATGGTAAAATCCACATCTTTGAGCCGGGCCTTGAAGGAATCGTCACAAGAAACGCTAGGCAGGGTCGCCTCCATTTCACCACGGATCTCAATGAAGGGCTGGAACACGCCGAAATCGTCTTCATCGCAGTCGGAACCCCCTGCGGAACCGATGGTGTCTGCGATCTTTCCCATGTTGAGGCCGTGGCCAGTCAGATTGGCCGGCACATGACCTCTCACAAAATAATTGTCAATAAATCCACTGTTCCCGTAGGCACGGCAGATCGCGTTCGTTCACTCATTTCAGAAGCATTGAGAAAACGCGGTGAAGACATTCCGTTCGATGTGGTTTCCAATCCCGAGTTTCTCAAGGAAGGAGACGCGATCAACGACTTCATGAAGCCCGACCGCGTCATCGTGGGGACCGAAAACGAGAACACGGCCTTGATTTTGCGAACGCTGTATGCACCTTTTGCACGCAGTCGTGAAAAAATCATCGTCATGGATACCCGATCCGCAGAAATGACCAAGTATGCCGCCAACTGCATGCTCGCGACCAAAATTTCATTCATCAACGAGATTGCAAATATCTGCGAACGTGTCGGTGCAGATGTGTCTGATGTCCGAATGGGCATAGGGTCGGACAGCCGTATCGGGTATCACTTCATCTACCCCGGTGCCGGATATGGTGGCTCATGCTTCCCCAAGGACGTCAAGGCGCTCATCGGCACTGCGGCAGAGAACGACTATGAGGCGGCCCTCATCAAATCCGTGGACAAGGTCAACAATGCACAAAAGCATATCCTGTCCGCTAAAATCAGCGATTATTATGCACCGCAGGGAGGCGTAAAAGACAAGACGCTTGCACTGTGGGGGATTGCCTTCAAAGCCAACACTGACGATATTCGTGAGGCTCCGGCCATAGAGATCATCAAAGATCTTACGGAGAAGGGCATGAACGTGCGCGCATTTGACCCGGAAGCCAACGAACGGGCATGTGATCTACTTGCCCAGGTAGACAGGCTGACTATTGTCGAGGATCAGGAGTCCGTGCTGGACGGCGCAGATGCATTGGCTGTCATCACTGACTGGAATCAATTTCGCAACCCGGATCTGGACACCATCAAAGCCAAGCTCACAGCGCCCGTCATTTTCGACGGCCGGAATCTATACAACCCCGTAGAGATGGGCAAAGCGGGATTCGCGTACTTCAGTATCGGCAGAAGGCCGATCAATGAAGACGTGCGGTAGACTTCCAGGCTGTCAGACATCCACCGGACTCTCCAAAGCGAGAGACAGCCTGACTGGTTTCAAAAAGAAGGGGGTACCCAGAGAACAACGGGTACCCCCTTCTGAAGTGCCGCCAACAGGCGTTGGCCTGGGCAACCATACCCCTTATGACGCCCCCTTTCTTTCCCTGACCTTCAATTTAACCATAAGCAGAGAGAAAGAAAAACCGCCGAGAATATAGCGACCAAATAGACGAAAAGGCTCCTGAAAAAAACGGAAAGCCCATTCCAGTTTTATCCGACGCCAGAAAGCGGGTGCGCGGGGGAACCGTTCGGCCATGAAATCCAGAATTGCGCCACCATTGATGACGACGACGGGGAAATCCAACGTGCGCGCCAATTTGTCCGCAAGCTCCTCCTGCCGTGGCATACCCATTGCCAATATGATGAGGTCCGGCTTTTTCTGCTGGAGTTCTTCAATATAAACGTGGTGGTCCTGAAATCCATCAAGGCAGACAATGATGCGTTGGCCCATCTCGTTTTTGATATGCTCGGCCGCTTTGGCCAGCCAAGGATCAAGCGTTCCGCACAACGCAATTTTCCTGCCTTTGAATCGCTCAATTATTTCGGGAATCAAGTCGGTCCCGTTCATGTTCAGACCGGGATCTTTCCCCAAGACACGCATAAGAACCGTTATGCCGATGCCATCCCGCAAGAGGTAATCCGCCTCTCGGAGGTGAGCGGTAAACCGTATGTTTTTCTGGGCCAGATTAAGGGCATGCGCATTGAGGAAAGAAACGACAGTTGGTTTGCCTACAGCACACAGCGAAACAAGAAACGCCTCCTTTTCCGCAGTACTGCCAATCACTTTCAAAGAGTTGCAAAGAGACATATCTTTCACCCCTTTTTACCTGGTGGTTTTACCTATGTGGGCACAACCTGAATATGTTCCTACCTGAGTCCATCAGTTGATATCTGCGCTCACACGCTGTGCTGCATAGAGTCACTTTCTCCCTCTGTTCCCCAAAAAGGCCCCCTCATCTGCTCTGATCACACGACGTGCCAACTGCGATGAATCATGAGCCGCCCGTGTGCGCTAAGAAAAAAGTCTCAATATACGAACCCGTTGAAAGACGAATTGTCGTAGAAAAAGAGGCCCGCAAACACCGGCAGCCAACAGAACGATGGTGTAAACCGCAAAAGCTCCCCCTCCTTCCAGGGGAAGAAACTGCGATAAAACCAGTTTGGTCAGTCCGATGAAAATCGTATTGAAAAGATAAATCGTGTACGTGCTGTTGCCCAAAGCGTTCAAAACTCGTGAGTGCGAAAACACAGGGAAACGCATCAAACAATGCAGCGCCGGAACCGAAGCAAGCCCAGCGACAAAGGCCCACTCCTTAAAAGAGAACGGAAGGGATTCGCAGATACAGATGGCTGCGAACAGAGCCATGAAAAGAAAACAATATCGATCAAATAGGCGTCCTATTCTTTCCCAATGGATTGCAGCCACTCCGCCCAGGATGAAAAAGAAATAATGCGTTCCCATTCTTGGAAGAAAGAGAACAGGAGGGAGCGTTACCCAGAATAACACCAAAGAGAGGGCAAGGATCAAAGAGACTCTTCCCTTCAACAAAGTATCCAAGAGGGGCGTGGCTGCGCGAAAAACAAATAAAACGAATACATACCAAATAAAACGAGCAGGGCTATCACCAGTATTCCATACCAGCGAAAGCAATCCTTCACCCAATGTATCCGGGACACGATCTATATAGAAATAATAATTAACGACATACTTTCCTACGACAATAAAAACTCCGATCAGTAAAAATGGCAGTAACAGTTTTATGGACTGAGCTTTGATATACCGACCATATCGATGGTCCATTGTATTATGACCGGAGAAAAACGTCACAAAACCACTTAAATACATAAAAAAAGGCATATGAAAATGGTATATCGCAGAATGCACATGCATATACCAATTTTGAATATTATCAGTATAATGTGAATTGCTAAATAGGTGTCCAAAAACAACCAAAACAATAGCAAGTCCTTTTGCACTATCAATATCATGCATGCGAGGCTTATGAATTTCTTTCTTTATCACGCCAAATCAACCTCTCACATTTGCCACAGTAAACGACTCGTTTCTACTTTTCATTTTATATGAGTGCAGCTCCTGAAGCACGAGTAACAACGTCATACACGTCGGTGGAGAAGCTCTCCCGCCGAAAACGACACCAGTGAGTCCGCACAGTATCGAAAACACCAACAGCCCTCCTGCAAATCCCACCTGTCCTTCACGGCGATACACACGCCAAAGATGGAGCAAGCCAAAAAGCAGAAAGGCCGTCAGCATGGAAGCGCCTATCAACCCCAGTTCAAAACTGACGTTGATCCACGTGTTATGCGCATGCGGAGCAATAAATTCTGTGAAAAAATCAGCGGTCAGATCACTTGAAAAGGATGTGTATCCACTGCCAAGCCAAGGCTTGAGCGCAATCATCTCAATACTTTTTTCCCAAACGGTAACACGGCCGGTCAAAGTTGCATCATTCGACTCCTGGCGTGAATAGACAGTGCGCACATCGTCCATACAAAAGATGAGGACCGCCGCGAGCAGCGCGCCCCCCACAACCATGAGAATTCTCCCTCGCGCGCGGCTCTTCCAGAAGTAAACACCAACAACACAGATAAACACATAAGTCATAACCGACCGTGAACGTGTCGCCAGCAACGTGCCAAACAGGAGCAGGACGGAAAAACTGGAACGAAGCGGATATTGAGTCGGTTGGACCTCGGCGTGCTTCCATAGAGCGGCTTTAAGGATAAGTCCTATCCCGGCCAAAAGACTCAGTCTCTGGCAGTGGATCATGATTCCGTTCAATCGCCAGATGACTGTCGATTGAGCGGCCACATGGGGGGCGATAACCAATAACAACAGACTCAGCACGCATACGCCGCAAATGACTTTCACGATCTTGTCGGCAACAATCACTGCTGGCACGTCCGCAAAGGAAACCACGCAGAGAAAACTCAACATGAAACACGTTGACTGTATTACCGTCTCAAGTGGAACATGTGACCATGCGACACTCAACATCATCCAGACCATATACATGAAGAACGCGGCAACCGGCATACATCTCAAGACACTGACATTATTCAAAAGATGTTTTCTATTTGTGAGTATGATTGCAAGACAACAGAACACGAAAAAAGGTAGATACGGTCTTCGCCCTGCAATTACCGGCATTGAAACTTCAAGCCCTACGAAGAGCCAAAGCAGAAAACTCAGCCCAAAAGAACGCTCTTTTGATAACACCATAAACATATTTCCCTTTTTGGCCTGAGCCTCTGGGTGACAATGGAGTGACTGCACAAAAAGACCATTCACTCTGTAAAAATCGTGGAGTGCGTCTGTATAAGCGGTTCGACATCTCGCAAAAAGGCCTCAATCCGTGCATCCCCTTCTTCTTCCGTTTCCGAGTTTGCAACAGGCGTTATCAGCCTGATCAGTGTTCCATCCGTCCTGTGCTTGAAGAGTGCATCCACCAGGAGGTATATTCTGACAGTATATTCGTTCGTCAGCCTGCGTCCCTGCTGCACAAACCAATAGTATACAATCTGCTTGCCCCCCCTGCTGCTTATCAGCATCCGGGAAACGGCCACCTGCTCCCCATTATCAAGCACAACGAATTTTTCTTCTCTGTTGTCTATTCTCCACCCAGATCCTGCAATACAATTGGTCGGAGCATGGAGAGTCGATCCCATGCGCTGGCTCGCGTAGTAGGCCATGTAACAATTGACCGGAGAGGGTTCGCCATCCCGGGTGTAATCGACCATCAAATAGTCTGTTAATTTCAACTTCCCCAATGTCTTGCTGTCCAAATGTCTCACTCGCCCTTTCCAGGACTTGAACTCCTTGGGAAACGAGATGAACGGCACATGTGGTGGAGTGGCTTCCGAACGGGCATCAACCATGCCGCGTCCGACGGTCAGCGCCAGTGCAAGGCAGACAACCAATGCGGTTGTCCCAGGCCATACCTGCGATGACTTCTTGGAGAAGAGAGTGCCCTTTGGAAGAAACAACAACTCTTTTCGCAAACGGCCAGGTTTACCGATACGGGAAAGAAGCCAGTATTCACCCGCCAAAAAGGCCAAACAGACGAGAAAGACCGACCACCCCTCAAAATCATGCACTATGCCCTCGGCAGCGGCCTTGCCCCAAAGGGGAACGGTGAATCCGATCACTGACAGGCGAAACGCGTTCATCATGACTGCGATCGGTACGGTGGATATGAGAATCAACACTCTCTTCCACAGTGCGTCATCCATCAGATAGGCGACCAGATAGCCAAAACTCGCAAGCGGGAAAATATAGCGAAGGCCACTGCATGCATCGACGACCTGCAACGTCATCACACCGAGATCAATGATGTTTCCTTCCTGATAGACAGGAATACCCGCAAGCTGGAGTGGCAACACCCCAAGCGTTGAGGAGATCAGCTGCAGCTTATGCGAAAAGCTGAAATAGAGTAGGAGGGGAAGCGGGATCGCGAACAGGAGATATACAAAGGCCGGGCCCAACACGCGCGTTGTCTGCGTACCGCAAAACACCAAGCATAACCCCACAAGCGCAACGAGCAAACCATAAAACCCCGGGGCATCAAAAGCAGAGATGCGGCCTATGACTATAAAGGAAAAAGCCACACCCAAAACCCACAAACCATGCCACGACGGTTTGATTTCCGGCTTTTTCGATACCAGCCTGTGCCAGCCTAAATAGAGGGCCACGATAAGGATAATGAATCCGTGGCTGTATTCTTCGCTATGAATCCATTTGGCGGTCAGTTTTTCAATCGTTCCCCATGTGGTAAAAAAGAGGGCCGCCAACGACAATCCTCCCAAGACAATGGGCAAGGCCCTCGTCAACAACTGTCGGCGATCGTCCTGATTCATATCTGTCGAGATTGTCATCTTCACCCCCTATTCCATGCCTCATTTCAGGGTGGATGAATCCGGTACCCAGTTCCATATTCGGACACTTTTGATCGTGTACGAGGCAGGGAGGACGCCCTCGTCAAGCTCCTTGGCCATGCCGCCCAGTGCAAGATTGAGGATCAACCGAAAAGACTGCTGAAGAGGCTGAACCCTCCCAGTAGAGTCATACGCATTGCGGTCCTCCCACAACACTTCAGTATCGTTCACATATAACGTGATGGTGTCTGGCTTCAGTTCAACCACACAGGTTGTTTCGTTACCCGCAACGTTGGGAAAGACGTTCTTGACCTGTTTGATTGTACGACCTGTGACTTTCAGCCCCATATGGATGGACGAATAAACAAGATTCGGCTTCTGTCCCACTATCTCCATCAAATCGATTTCTCCATACATGTCCTTCCGTTCACCCGCGAGCCAGATCGCCGGCCAAAGCCCCTGTCCTTCGGGTGTGCGGACAACAACTTCGACTTTGGAGTTCCGAATCGAGTACTCTTTTGATTTGAGTGATGCGGATGTATATTCGCCGGACGCCCACGCTTTCTGCCAGTACTTGTTCCCTTCCGAATATCGGGAATTCAACACGTATTGCTTTTTCGCGGTAATGGTGATGCCTTCGGGCCCGACAACGGCGTTCTTGCCCAGCCCGGGGATATAATATTGCAGCTCTTTGTTACGCCTGAAACCTTCTTCAAAAATCCAACGATCACCAAAGGTGGCCGGGTCTTGAAATTGTTCATCCAAAACCAGTTCCCACGCCCCCATGGCCGCAGGGGCGAATGAAGTCACCACAAGAACAACCATGGTCATCAGTAAACCAAAGCGATACATATTCGGCATACTATACCTCCTGCTTTTTTGATGAACTCCCTGTCGCCATCATCAGGACACGGTGCAGAATCGGCGCCTTTTCGACGAAGAAGATGGTGCCGGTCAAAAACGCCTTCATCCTGCGGCAAACGACAAGGTTCATCACCAAATCTCTGGCCAGCATGTAATTGCCCCACACAACCGCCCTCAGGGTGGCATGGACCACCTTCTTTTGCAGCGCCGCATTGGTTAGAGGCACTTGCTCAAAAAGTGTCAGGCGGGACGTTCTTTCCAGAATTTCCGCCTGCTGACGTTTGGATGAGAGAGCAAGTTTCTTTGCCAGAACACTGAACTGCGTTTGGGCAAGAAATTTCTCCGGCTTATAGGAGACCCCGTCAAAATCGACGTAGCGTGTATACAGAAGATCCTTAACCGTCTCGAATCGACAAACCTTGATCATACGAAGCCATAAATCATAGTCCTGGCAGAACTCGAACTGCGGTCGATACCCACCAACCGCGTCATAAAAGACCTTTCTGAACATGACTTCGCCGTGCGAAAAGACGTTCGTCTGGATAAGCTCCTCAAGCGTCGTATGATCAGCATTCGGCGTCCTCAAACGATGGATGCCCTTTGCTTCAATAACGTTCTGGTAATGGCATCCGACAACGCCGGTTCCCGGCCGGTGATCCAGCACATGGCTTTGCTGTTCCAACCTTGTTGGCCAGGAGACATCGCCGGACCCCTGAATGGCTATATATTCACCTCTGGCGCGGGAAACGGCATCAATTAGACCATTGACAAAACCCATATTGTTTTTGTGATAAACAGGGATAAGCCGGGGATCATTTGCCTTTTCCACAAACTCCCGGATGGCTTCGGCTGTCCCATCCGGAGATGCGTCATCAAACACAATGATTTCAAAGTCCTCGAAAGTCTGATCAAGTAGCGACTGAAGGGTTCGTTCAACAACGCCGGCACGTTTGTAATACCCGGTGACGACTGATATTTTTGGTCTGTTGTGCGTCATATTCATTTTATTCTCCAAAGATACCCCATTTTTGTGTCCCACTCTCTAGGAACAAAAGGGACAAAACCCGCCCCGGGAGTGAAGGTTAATTCACCACAATAAACCGTCTCGTCGACGACATAGAGATCAACACGGACAAAATCGAAATCCTGGCTCAAACAATCCGCAATCTCGACCATCAATTCAAACTGTTGCGGCTTTTCAACCGGATCAGCGACAGGCCACGATTTCTGTATGGGCAGGTAGTTCCAAAACCGATCATAGAAACTCCGTCTCTTGTCAGAGAACCTTCCTTCATCAAGGTGTACAAAATGAACCCTTCCATCGAAGCACAGGAACTTGTAATCGGCAGGGGCCTCTCCACCCCCGATAAACGGTTCAATTATATAGCGCTTATTCTTGCTCTCATGTGTCGAGCGGCTGAATCTTTTTAACTTTTTGTTATCCCAGAACATGGCAAAATGAGTGCGGATGCGCTCTCTGTCCACGTCCTCACGGGTCTGGATAAAGAACACGTCACCTGTTGAGTGCGTACTCTTGATGACAAGAGGATAGGGCAACGAATCCCAAGGGATTGCGTCAAAATCGGCCCCGCACCACAATGTGGGGACAACATGCTCTTCACCGACCTTTTCCCGGATATATGATTTGACATCCTCCTTGTCCGAAAGCGTGTCGAATCTTGGATCTTTTTGGTAAAGTTTACGCCAGTTTATCTTTTCATTCAGCTTTACCGGACGGGCAATGTCCATCCAGTAACCGAGCTTTCGCAGGCCGGTGATTTGCAGCGCAAGGGCGTCCGGGAGCCAGTCCAGCATCCGATAGTAGATTTCGGTTACGATCCCCTTTACAGACATCTCACCCCTCCCCTCTGGCAAACTTCAACGTTCTCAATGTCTTGGACACGACCTTGTCCAGGTCCTTGCGCTGGGGAATAATAAAGAGCCATGGGGAAAGGCCGAATTTGATTTTGATGACAATCAGATAGCCGCTGACCATGACTGTCTGACTTACAATCAGGGCGACGAAACTCCCCATTATCCCGATAACGTCGATCAGGAACCAGCTTAATGTAACGTTGACGATCAAGGCCGGGATGAGCAGAAACATGCTCAGATAAGGAAGCCCGATCCCGCCCAGGGTCGGATAGAGAATGCGTGTCAGGCTCGCGATCGGCATGAAACAGAGCAGGATCGCAATATACACGACCACCGGCTCATATTGCGATCCAAGGATCAGCGGAACCATCCAGGGTGTTAACAGAGCGCCGACAAGACCTGTCAACAAAACAAGCCAAAGCAGCAGACTGGTCAGTCGAGCGACTTCGGAGAGGGCCTGCCTGGGATCCTTGGACCGGGCCCCGTGAGAAAAAAAGACAATACCAATGGCATTTATAATGCTGAGAAGAGAATTATACATCTGCCATGACATGAAAAAATAACCCGCTTCCTGTGCCAGCCCCTTGAAACTTAAGAGATACAGACTGGCCGAGTTGTTACCTAACGCCAAAGAGATAGCCAGAGCATAAGGCAACCCCTGTCGCATGAGACCAAAGGAGGCTTTTTGCGTAAATATCAACCTGCCTCGCTTCTCGCGCAGCGTACGTACAATCGCAACGACGCCGACAAATAAATAGGCAAACCCGACAACTTCAACGACGATATCCAGACGTTGTTTTCCAAGCCCCCACACAAGCGCTATGCCGAAGAGCATGAGCGCAAAGGGGGCTGTCTCATAGAGATTGAAAAACGAGATCTCTCCGAGGCCCAGGTTCCTTCCTTGCGCCACCTGCATAAGCATCAGCCCCAGTACCGCGCAGACAATCGGTATCTCCCATGCAGTCGTTCCCCCGGCGTTTGAAACCGTGAGCCATATGGCAGCGCCGACAGCCGAGACAAGGGTCAACGGTGCCACCAGGGCGATCCCACCAGCCACGACCTCCCCTTCCGGCACCTGACCGCGCCCGACGAAGTAGGCGATGGCCTGTCTCAAGCCACAGGAACCAAGTGCGCAGGCAAGCATGATCGTCGTAATAAACAGGCCGTACGCGCCGTACTCTTCGACCGATATCATCCGGGCAAGAATGAAGATGGTCGCGGCGTTCAAGCATCTTTGAAGACCACGGCTTGTAAGGACCGTAAGGAATTGAAATGCGAGTTCACGCATATGGAAAAAATTGTTCCGCGCTTTTGTGGGCGGGTTGCATACGTCCGGAAGGGAGAAGATGTCTGACTTCACATTCCAGCAGATGCCCTGTGTTTGAAAACACAGCTGCACGGACTTGAGCAATCAAACGCAACGTATCAGCCGAAGTGGCTCCACCCGTATTGATGATAAAATTGGCATGCATTCTTGAAATCTGAGCGGCGCCGCAGTGTTCTCCTTTCAGCCCCGCCTCCTCGATCACTTTTCCGGGAGGACCTATCATTTGATACAGCTTTGGGTTGCTGAGGAAGACAGAACCGCAATTCGGCTGCTTGCGCGGAAATTTCCTGTTGCGACCTCGAAGCGTTTTCAGCATCTCCTGTCGGAGTTCGGCCTTGTCCGCCTTTTCATATTGAAACGAAGCGGCAACAACGACTCCATCTGCTTTTTGCAGAGCCGAAGACCGGTATTCAAAAGCGCACTCAGCCTGCGTCAGTCGTACGATTTCGCCGTTATCTCTGACGACCGTCACTTCAACAAGGTGATCGCCGATGCCCTTTCGGCTTGTCCCGCCATTCATGACCACAAGCCCTCCCAGCGTACCAGGAATGCCTATGGCGTGGGTGCAACCTGAAAAGCCCGCACGCGCCACACGATAGACAAAAGAAGGCGTCCATACACCCGCGCCAGCGTGAACGAATCCGCGCTCACTTATGGTGAAATCAGAGAGTCCTTGCCCAATACGCAACACGACACCGCGAAAACCGGCGTCATCAAAAAGGATATTGGAGCCGCCGCCGATCACGACGATCGGGACACCGTGTTCAAAGGCGTATCGTTTAACCGACGACACATCGTCTATCGTCTCAGGAGAAACAAGGACATCAGCGGTTCCGCCTATTTTCCATGTACTCAACCGTGACAAGGGCACATCTTCCTGGACGCAATATGACGGCAGCCTCTTTTTGAGGTCGGAAACAAGAGCGTAGCTGTTCATCATGATTCTCTCACTTCGATCAGCACGCCAAGCCCCATGAGCTTTTCGACGAGACCGTTGTATCCGCGCAAAGCCATATGGACATCCTCGACAACAGTATCGCCTTCGGCACACAGCCCCGCCATAACAAGGGCCATACTGCCTCTGAGATCCGTCGACTTGACGCGCGTGCCCTTCAAGCGAGCCGCGCCATGGGTCGTTATCCTGCCAACGTCCCCGAGGATTCTGCCTTCCCCGCACATTTTGGCGAGCTCCCTCACGCAACCGATGCGCTCAGGATACCGATAATCAAAAATGCGTGATGTCCCATTGGCGACAAGGCCAAGGAGAGCGAAGAACGGTTGCATGTCGGAAATGACTCCGGGATGTGTTCCACACGCCAGTTCAAAAGGCTGCACAGAGCCGGCTAACAGGCAGTCCGGGTGGACATAGATTGATGTTCTGCTTTTCATCAAATCGACACCCGCTTCCTCTATGTGGATCAAGGGGACTTCCATGGATTCGAACGGCACATTGTCGATGCGGATTTCACCGCCGGACATGATGGCATAGACGATCCATGTTAACGCCTCGATACGGTCCGACATGACAGCCATTCGAGCGCCGCTCAATATTTTCTGCCCGTGGACCTTGATCAGACTATTGCCGAAAATCTCGATCTCTGCGCCCATACGGCGCAGCAGTTCGATCAAATCCTCAATTTCCGGCGTAATGTAGGCATTGACTATTTCCGTGGTGCCTTCGGCAATGGAGGCGCACATCAACGCGTTTTCCGTGCCCCCCACGGTCGAAATCGGAAAGTTGATGCGATCCCCTGTAAAGCCATTCCCGATCACTTCTATATATTCGGGCTTTTCATTGACCTCGCAACCAAGAGCACGCCAGACCATAAGGTGCAGATCATACCCACGGCTACCTATTTTGCAGCCTCCCGGATATGGAATGCGCGCTCTGCCGGACGTGCGAATCTGTCCTGCAACCAGAAGATAGGTGGTACGGATTGGGAAGAGACCGTTTGCCATGGCAAACGTCGCTTCGCCATACCCGTCGGACTGGGCCGTCAGGGTGGCCGAAGCGTCATTTATCTCGACCACAGCACCGGCATTACGCATAAAGCGCACTTTATGTCTTACATCGACGAGTGCAGTGGGGAAATTGGTCAGTACAACGGGCTCATCCGTTAGCGTAGTCGCTGCCAACATACGGGTTGCCGCATTCTTGGCTCCCGATAACGTAACGACTCCATGAGGACGCTGTCCGCCTTGGACATGGGCCGTGATAGAATTTCCAGACTCAAGAAGCCTGCTTATATTTTGCATCCAGAGAACTCCAAGCGGTGTTGCCGGGTAAAGAAAGAATGATATTTCAAATTTCAATCAGATAAACGAAACCACGATTATTCTTACAAAAGGCCATCCTGCGCGGTGATATCAGCATCACCTCGACCGGGCCTTCTCTGTCGAAATTCACTCAGGCTCTCCGTATGACTCTTCGGGAGCCCTCGCATGCTAGGAAATGATATGTCCCAGCACCTTCAGGATTCTGTACAAAATGCCTTCTTGGAAGAAACATGCCAAAACGCTCAAACAAATTAATCACAATAATTTCAGATACTAAGGAACACCACCACTTTGTTATCAAAACAAGTGTCCATGTTTTCCAGACACGCCAAAACGCTCCAGAATCCGGATTCCCCTTCCTGCCTGAACACCGGATAGAAAACCGTCCCCACCGTATCCAGGCCGATGAGAAGGCCCTCTCTCCCGGATTCGACACCACCTCTTTCGGAAGACTTCGCCTCCGCTGTGTTTTTCTGAAAATCTGGAAAACCCGGACGACACGCCGCAACGAAACAAGCCGTCCGAACGGCCTGCTATCTGAAACAGAATTGGCAGCAGTTCTGCCGTAGAAGGCAGTCTCGATGGAGTGGTTTGTCAGGGCTGAAACCTCAGAGACACGGCCTGCGCGGAGAGGGCGAGGCCGCCTGGGCATGTACCGGCGCGCACAATCCACGGGAAATGCCCTCGTCTTCATCTCGGCGTATTTGAAGAAATAGCAACAAAAAAAGGCCAATGCGCACAGCATCGACCTGTAATTTGACGTATCCGGCGGGAATCCGCTTACTTAAAAATTGAAGACTTTTGCCTCCGCTGCCATATCGATCAGATGCGGCCCGCCATCCAATTGCATATTGGAGTGAAAATCAGCCTCATCCAAGGAGCGATTATTGGCGCACGGCGTGCACACGCCGCCCTTCACTTCATTTTCCACCAGATACGGCAGATAATCCTGCGGACAATCTCCAGTGGTCGTCTTCGTGCTTAAATCCCGGCCAGAAACGGCCCACTCGACACCACCGTCAATGAAAAACAGATCAACATGATGCCCCTTTCCATGTGCAATCTTGGCAAACTGAAAGCACCGCGTTGCAGCTTCATTGTCATCCTTGCTGAGCACAAACAAAAAATTGGCCATGACTTCTTCCTTGATTGGTATTGATCAAAAAACACAAAACACTATCCATAAACAGTGTTGGTCGTATCACAGCCTCGTCAACAAATGAATACCTGCGCAAGCGTTCATGAATTTTCTTTTCCGAACCATCACCGCCCTCGTCCAAGATCAAAACGGATTCCGAGCATACACCCGCAAAATCCTCCACAAACGAAAAAGCCTTTACAGTGAATTAGTTAAAAGCGCGTTTACATATACTCGAAAAGTCGAGGGCCGCCGATTGCGGCCCCGGCTTTGTTGTCGTTTTCAAAAATGAAGATGGACGATATGTGAACGATGATGGTAATGAGGTTTCGTTTGATAATGAGACTTCTTTAAACGTTATTGTAATTGAATTTATTAACCCGTGAGTTTCGTATGGCTAGAAGACGGTCTGTTTTAGGGCTTTTGATGAAGGCGGCTATGCAAGGGCAAGGGGGCAATTCTACCATGTGGTCAATCGAAGTTAGGCACCAGCCGTTAAATAAATATCGTAAGATTAAAGGAAGAGATCGTGCCGTTGTTGAGCAGAAAGCAGATGCCCAATTAGCGACTTGGGATGAAATGTGGGCGAAAAAGGAGGCTGCTGCCAAGCGGAAAGCTGAAAGAGAGGCCGCCATGGAGAGCAAGGAAGAAAAGAAAACCCTTGCTCTTGATAAAACAAAGGACGCCGAGGGAGCAATTGCAAAGGTAGAAGGTATTTTGGCGCATACTTTGCTTGTTGATGATGCGATTGATTGGAATACTTTGATTTCTAATGGTTCTTATGCTGTGGCAGCACCCATAAAGCCAGAGTTGAGAAAGGTTCCTGAACCTCCAAAGAGAGAAGAATATAAAGCTGATATATGGTTTTTAGATAAGATTATACCGGGGGCCAAAAAAAAGAAAATCAGCATGGCTGATAATCGGTTTGAAGGTGACTACGCAGCGTGGGAGAAGCTAAGTCAGGAAGCAGAGAAAGAAAACAACGGCAAGAAAACAAAGTTTAAAAAAGCGTATACCAAGTGGGAAAAGGACCGTCAGGCGTTCAAGGATAAGCAGGAAGCAAACAATAACGCGGTGAAAGCCCAACAAAAGAAATATAGTGAAGGTGAGTCTGCTGCTATTTCTGATTACTGTGAAATGGTTTTGGCAAATTCTGAATACCCTGAATCCTTTCCGCAGGAATGGGATTTGGAATATAATGCCGAGCAAAAAATGCTCATTGTCGATTATTCGTTGCCAAACCTCGAAGCCATGCCGACAACCAAGGCCGTCAAATACATTGCAACCCGTGACGATTTTACCAGTACCCAAATTTCAAAAGCTGCATTGAATAAGCTGTATGACAATGCGCTTTATCAAATAGCTCTGCGTACTGTGCATGAGCTTTACGAGGCCGATACCGTGGGCGGTTTGGAGGTTGTTGTTTTCAATGGCTGGGTGGATGCCGTGGATAAGGCAACCGGACAGGATGTTAATTCCTGTATTATGTCATTGCAGGCTGGTAAAGATGAGTTTTGGGAGATTGATTTGGGCAGGGTCGACCCGAAAGCCTGTTTTAAAAAGCTCAAGGGCGTGGGTAGTAGTAAGCTTATCTCATTGTCTCCCGTTGCTCCCATTATTAGCATTGATAAGACTGACCGCCGTTTTGTGCCTGCTTATGATGTTGCCGATGGGATAGGCGAAGAAGATAACCTTGCGGCAATGGATTGGCAG
The DNA here is from genome assembly GCF_020886695.1 of Pseudodesulfovibrio sediminis. NCBI lineage: Bacteria > Pseudomonadati > Thermodesulfobacteriota > Desulfovibrionia > Desulfovibrionales > Desulfovibrionaceae > Pseudodesulfovibrio > Pseudodesulfovibrio sediminis. The sequence goes on along the minus strand of NZ_AP024485.1, from coordinate 2,450,133 downwards.
GACTTTGAAAACCTTATCCGTGAAATATTTGAGAAAGAGTTTGCTACAACAGGCGGCGAAGTAAAGGTTACTCAGGCCAGTAAGGACGGCGGTGTTGATGCTATCGCCTTTGACCCTGACCCGATACGTGGGGGGAAGATCGTCATACAGGCCAAACGCTATACCAATACCGTGGGCGTTTCCGCTGTCCGTGATCTTTACGGCACCACCATGAATGAAGGCGCAACAAAAGGAATTCTTGTCACGACTGCCGACTATGGGCCGGATGCCTATGAGTTTGCAAAGGGCAAACCGCTATCGCTGTTGAGTGGGGCAAACCTGTTACACTTGCTGGAAAAACAAGGCCATAGAGCGAAGATTGACATACGAGAGGCTAAGAAGATTCTTGCGGAACAAGTGCGAGAATAGTGCTTTGCATAGTAATGATCTGTCGAAGAGGAGTGATTATGCTGTTCAGCATAAAAAAACCCTACCTCTGACGTAATAAAACCCCTCTATTTTAGTGGTTTACTTGTCATTGAAGCGGGAGGAAAGGTTCACATTTCTTCGGTATTGCTAATTCCAGATAACAAAATAGAGAGGTTGAAATGAATAAGAACCACACAGTGTCCGTTTTTTTGAGTCATTCCTCAGAGGACAAATCGCTCGTCCGTAAAATTGGTAACGATTTGATGAGGTACGGTGCGAAAGTATGGATAGATGAGGCAGAAATAAAAATCGGTGACTCTTTGATTGATAAGATTTCTGAGGGAATACATGAAGCAGACTACTTAGCTGTCTCTCTTTCTCGTGCATCTGTTAAATCTGAATGGGTAAAGAGAGAACTCAATATTGCACTGAATCGAGAAATATCTGGTCATAGGATAAAAGTAGTCCCTTTGCTGTTGAAACAATGTGATTTACCGCTCTTTTTGATAGATAAAAAGTATATTAACCTTTCTGGGACATATAATTATATCGACGGGATACAGGCTCTCGCAAAAGATTTAAACCTACTAGGTAAAGAAGATGATGATTCATTCATGCGACAACTCGTTTTTACGACTTAGTCAATAAAAACAGTGGATTCGACATTGAGTGCATAGAGCATTTTTCGCATAGCGACTTTATGAAAGCTCTTAGTCGAATCGATTACTTTGGTATTGAAATTTTTGGAGTCGAAGTTTTTTCAACTGACGGCGAATTTCTCGACGTTGAGGTGCAGGAAATGAATAATGGAGAGTGGGTTAAGCCGTTTATTAAAAAGTGGGAAAACCGTCCAGACGCTCTATTCTCTGCTAGTTATGGAGTGCCTGAACGATTGTTAGAACTATTTAGCAATTGAATGGCTGCTTGTGATTTAGTTGCTCTCCTAGAGTATTTCCACTTGCCAGCGACAACGGCAATGAATCGAAATTGGAGATAAAAAAAGGAACCAAGTGGGGACAGAGTGAGGACAAAACACCTAACAACGAAAAAGCCCTCACGAAGTATTCTTCGTAAGGGCTTGATTTCGCGTGGTGCTCGGGGACAGAATTGAACTGCCGACACGGGGATTTTCAGTCCCCTGCTCTACCGACTGAGCTACCCGAGCACGCTGTCGAGAAGTGGGATTTACCGAAATGGGAGATGCTTGGCAAGTTGTTTTTTGCTCATATGGAGAGTTTTTTTATTCTTTCTCATCATGGAAGGAGGCAATTCCCCTGGGTTTGGCGGCATAAACGGCGGACAAAGTGGCCGGATTTGCCGTGTCCGGCGGTGCTTGCCAACGCAGTCGCAGAGGAAGCAGCGATCTGAAGACAGGTTGCCGGCGGACTCCCTGCCCTTGAAACGCAAAAGCCCCTCGTCACTGGTCCCCAGGTGGTGAACCGATTTTGGGCGCGTCTCACTCCACACGTTCCAGGATGTCATGTTTCAATGCCCACAGGACATGGGTTTCCATCTGAGTGGTGGTCATCTGCGGTGCCATGTCGGCAATGCGGGACAATAAAGAGGCCAGCGTAATCGGCTTACGACCAAGGAATACCAGCTTTTTGATGAGTTCCAGGTCAATGATCGAGTGCAGCCCGGCATAGAGGTTGGGGAAATCCCTGCCCCGATAGAACGCTTCGCCGGTGCGACCGGCCTTGAGCACAAGGGCGTCGTTGAGCGTCTGGCTGGTGTAGTGGCCGAACAGTTGCCCGAACGGCGGCGCCACGGGGTGGGGGGTGTCTCGCAGCGTGTGAGGCTTCACGGGTTCAGCCCACAGCCTGTCCCAGAGTGCCACATACTGCCCCATGACCACGGTCCACGAAAAGGTCTGCTCAACGCGCTTTCTGGCGGCCTCGCCCATGGTCCGTCGCAGGGTCGGAGATTCGATGAGCAGCTTCAGGTTCCTGGCCAGTCCGGGCACGTCCACAGCGGTACGCTGAGCCAGCTGGAGATGATACTCGTTGTCGAAAAGTACAGGGGCCATTACATCCACGTCCGGCGTCCGGGCCGGGCCGATAGTCGGGATCAGCAACCCCGTGGTTCCGTGGACCACTATATCGCGGTAGCCATCATAGTCCGATGCCACCACGGGCAAACCGAACGCCCCGGCTTCCACCATGGTGATGCCGAACGTCTCCTGCGGGTTGTCGGCGATGGATACAAACACATCCGCGGACTGGAAGAGCCGGACCTTCTCGGCCTCGCTCGGAGAGACATGCACTTCCAACGTAATGCCCGCGTTGGCGGCCAGGTTGGTCAACGTCTCCAGCACCACACTCTCTTTCGATGCCCAACCCGCCAGAACAAGCTCTACCGACGACGGGTCCATGCCGTCCTGTATCAACCGGTGCAAGGCTCGGATGAGCGGCACCACGTCCATCTTTGAATGATGAGAGATGCGGCCGAACACAAGCAAACGGACTGGCCCGCCCTCTGCGCCCTCCCCCGGCACGAACACTTCCGGGTTCACGGCCAGAGGGATGCGTGTCAGCGCCGGTGAAGGATGGGTGGTGGCGTCCAGGCCGAACCCCTGACGCAGCCAGTTGAAATACTTTGCCACACTCTCCATGCCCGCGCTGGAGGTACAGGCAATGGCGTCACGGGGCGTGGTCCCCGGCCACAGATGACGCAGAAAAGCATTGCCGTACTTGGTGTAGCTCAGCGAGTGGATGACCCCGGTGACCGGGAATATCCGCTCGCTATAGGCATTGCGCAGTCGGGCAATATAAGGCTGGCTGGTGATGCAGTCTGACTGATGAAAACAATAATACGCTTCGGTCGCCAAGGACTGGGGCACATCCCGACGAAACAGAAATTTGACCCGCCCGGCCTGCATCAAATCGGGTGCATGCTTGGTGATATGCCGTTTCAAATCACGCATTTCCCGCTGACCTGAAAGGAAAAAATGATATTCGTCCATGGGGTCGGCTGCAAGCAGCGCATGCAGGAATGTGGTGTTGGCCACTTTGCGTCCCATGATTGGACCGGCTTCAAAAAACGGGTCCAACGTCCCCCAGATGCGCTTTGTTTTCTTCATCCTTAGGTCAGAACCGTTTCTCATGCCTTTTGTCAATGGGTTGGCTAAAAAACGCCAGGCAGTTTTTTCCCTGTCCGTTCTCGGCCAGGCTGAATGCGCATTCTTTTTTTCTCCACAATTTCGAAAGGCTATGATTGTTCACCACGCCTCCAGTCTCTCTCTGTTCTCGTCAAAAACGGATTTGGCCCCGATTTTGCTGAATACCGTGTGCGGAGGCATAATCCGTCAATGATTTGACAAGGGGAGACATGGAACCATGGCGAAACAGATTATGAAGCGGGGACGACGCCCCGAACTCATGTGGGGACTCGGCCTCGACGAGAAGCTCAAGGAGCAGATCGAAGAGGGCGTGGGGCCCGGTTTTCACATCAAGAATTTCCCTGCGGGCTCCCTGCCTCTGGCCAGGGAAATACAGCAGAACGAGAAGCCTTCCGCGGCCTGGATTCCCTTGTCCGTGTGGAGTAACTTTCCTGAAAACCACAAGGCCGAATACCGCAACCAGGATTCCACCCAACGCATTCTGATTCAGGACAAGCAGGATTCCGCCCTGTCCATGGATCAGGTGTTGGCAGAAGGATTCCTCACCGTGGTCCGCACGCCGCTGACCAAGCCCAAGATTCAGGATGTGATGTTCCGGGCCAAGGAAGTCACCAGCATGTACTCCGACATCTATCGGATGACGGAAGAGATCATGCTTGAACGCGAGCTGTTGGCACGCAAGACCGATCAGCTTATGTTCCTGAACAAGATCCTGGCCTCAGCCACAGAGTCTCTTGAGCCTGCCACTATCCTGGCCAATGCCAAGGAAACCCTCAATCTCGTCCTGCCCATCAAGATGCTGCATGCCGCGTTCTGGAAACACCATGAATCCGACGTGGCAGATGTTGAAATATTTCTCAACGGATCAATGTCACCTGAAATCGAATCCGCCTGGGTGGAAAACATCATGGCCTCTGCCGGAGCCATGGGCAGCGGCCCGGTGAACGGATTCCAGATCCTGCACACCGATTCCGTGCGTCGTCCCGAGTATTCGCTCTCGCCCAAGGACGGCAAGCTCGTGACCATGCCGCTCACAGCCGGAAACGAGACCTTTGGTTGTCTCGCCCTGTTGTGCGAATCAGGGTATCGACTGGGCAAAGATCAGGTGGAAACATTCCGGTCCGCCGTGAACCACCTCGGCCTCGCCCTGCGCAACGCCATGACGTTCAAGGAGGTCAAGCTCCGCGCCGACCGCGACGGGCTGACCCGTATTTACAACCGCCACTCCTTTGATGAACGCCTTGTATACGAAATCAAGCGTCGCCGTCGCTACAATCATGACCTCTCCCTGCTCATGGTGGACCTCGACCACTTCAAGTCCGTGAACGACACATACGGCCACATAGCCGGTGACATGGTGCTTCAGAAGGTCGGCGAAATTCTGACAAAGACATTCCGTACCACCGACCTCGCAGCCCGATACGGCGGCGAAGAATTCGTGGTGCTGCTCCCTCACACCTCCGAGGAAGCGGCCTGGAAACTCGCCGAACGTGTTCGAAAAAACATCGCTGACTGCAAGTTCCACTTTGACAATCAGGATTTCTCGGTCACCGCCTCCATCGGCGTGGCCTCGGTCGAAGGCGGCGCACTCTCCGCGGACGATGATCTCATCTTCAAGGCGGACAAGGCGCTCTATCAGGCCAAGAACAACGGCCGGAACATGGTCGTTGTTTCGGGTCAGAAATCCGCCGTGCAGAAAGCCATGCAATAGATCCATGCACTCCCCAATTCCCCTGTCGGCCTGCTGACAGGGGGATTTTTTTTGCCGCCCTCCACACCCCCATTCCCAAATGAACGCCCTTCTGCTAGATGATCCATATGAAAATTGCTGTCATTCACGGGAGCGCGCACTCCCTGCTCGCTGATCAAGGGCTGCTGCTTGAGCGCATGGTTGAACTGGGCCACGAGGTCCACACCCTGGCGCCGCCTGCGGACGAAGAGGTACTGACCGGATTGAAGGAACTCGGTACAGAGTCCGCCACCTACCCATTGACCCGTGGAAAGTTTTCTCCCCTGGCCGATCTGACCTCCATGTCCCAGATCAAACAGATTTTGTACCGCATCAAGCCCGATGTGGTCCTCTCCATTTCGAGCAAACCCATGACCTTCGGCTCCATGGCCGCACGCATGGCCTGGGTGGATCACCAGAAGCGAATATACTCTCTGGTCACCGGGTTGGGATTTCCCTTTACCGAAAAAGCCGGCTGGAAACGGCGCATTATCTACGCCTACACCAAATACATGATGGGCGGCGGCCTCGGCGCCTGCACCGGAATCATCTTTCGCAACAGTGAAGACGAAGCATTCTTCCGCGCATTCGGCGTTATTCGAGACACGGCCAGAACCACGATCATTGAAAATCTGATCCCTGAAAAGGACACCCCGGCCGATCAATCCCGAGACGCCTCCATCAACGATCTGCTGTCCTACATGGAGCTCATTTAGCCCTCTCTCTTCCGGGCCATTGCCATCACTCCTCATATTCATGTATACTCATGTTGAGGTCTCTACCGAAAAAAACATGTGAACAAATAAAATGAGGAGGGGCATCATGAAGATCACCCGCATTCTCCTTCCTGTGGATGGCTCACGCCACTCGGACACTGCCACGGAAATGGCCATGGAACTCGCAGGCGACGCCAACATATCCGTTGTGCTGCTCCATGTCCGCAAGACAGTACCCACCGGCCTCGGAGAACCCAACGCCATTGAACTGCTGGAATACCTGAACAAGGAAGCCGAGAACATAATGGCTCACTATCGCGCCAAGCTCTCGGCAACCAACGCCCAGGTCACAGAGCTGATTGTGGGCGGCAAGGTCGCCGAGGTCATCTGCAACGTGGCTGAAGTGGAAAAATGCGATATCATTGTCATGGGCTCCAGGGGCAAGTCCGATTTCGAAGGACTCATCCTTGGGTCGGCCACACACAAGGTTCTCCATACCACTGATATACCGGTTCTTGTTGTGAAGTAACTCGCAAGATTGAATTGGTTTTTACTTGCTTTTGCTACTAATGAACAGATATAGATACCTTCAAGGATTTATATCATGTATGGAACGATTGCTGCGCTATTTTCAATCCTGATCCTTTGCTCGCTCATGAGCTTTTCAGCCATGGCGCAGAGCACTCTGGTTGTGGTCTCTGATCAATGGATGCCGTACTACGGCGAAAACGGCACCAGGGACGAAGGGTATGCCGTAGACGTCCTCCGGGCCATTTTCGAACCCAAAGGATGGACCGTTGAATACAAAGAGCTGCCCTGGCAGCGCGCTCTGGACGATATGCGCAACGGGCATGCAGACATCACCATAAGCAAGAGCAAGGAAGAAACACCGGACTTCATCTTTTCCACACAGACATTGGGCAAAAACGCCATGTGCTTCTATACCAACCGCCCGGACTGGAAGTTCACCGGCCCTGATTCACTGGATACGGTCAAAACCGGCCTGGTTCAGGGCTATGGCTATCGCGACTGGTTTCTGGAAAAAGTCAGACGCAAACCACACCTTTTTTACTCCCTGCATGGAAACGACGCCTTTCCCCGACTGGTGTCCATGCTCAAAGAAGATCGCATCCAGGCCCTGCCCGGCAATCAGGCCGTGGTGGATTATTACATTCAAACCAACCAACTGCTTGATCAGGTCTTCTTTGCCGGCTGCGTGGATGACCCCGAACAACTCTATTTCGCCATATCCCCGGCCAACCCGCTCCGCTCCAAACTCCTGGTCACGGCCATCGACAAGGGCCTTGCCACCATGCGCGTGTCCGGCCAGTTGAACTATCTGCTTATCAAATACAATCTCAAGCACTGGGTTCCGGTCAAGGCCGACTCGCCCTCTGCCCCGAACCACACGCAATAAGCCGCTCCTACAACGATTCGACCGAACATGCCTCATAAAAAAAGACGCCCTCGATCGAGAGCGTCTTTAAGTTATTCACTGCTGTCGTGTGTATCAGAATCGTTCAAAGCTGCCGTCATCATCCATTTCCATATCTATACCTGAAGGCAGCGCCTGGCTTTGGGTGCCTGAGGACAACGGCTTACTGGACGGCCTGTTGGAGACCACCCGAGTGGAGCTATTCCCATTCTGCCCGACCTTGAAAAAGGTCATGGCCTCGGCCAGATTCTGGGCCTGAGCGGAAAGCTCCTCGGCCGTGGACGCCATTTCCTCGGAAGCGGACGCATTGGTCTGCACTACGACATCAAGTTGATCGACCGATGAGCTGATCCCGGAGACACCCTTGTCCTGCTCAATACTGCTGGAGGCTATCTCCTGAATGAGCTCCGCGGTCTTACCGATATCGGGGACCAATTCCACAAGCATCTGTCCGGCTCTGTCAGCCACTCCCAACGAAGACTCTGACAGCCCGCTGATTTCTTCGGCAGCCTGTCCGCTCCGTTCGGCCAGCTTGCGCACTTCGGCAGCAACCACGGCAAAGCCCTTGCCATGTTCACCGGCACGCGCCGCTTCGATGGCGGCATTCAACGCCAGCAGATTGGTCTGACGGGCAATGTCCTGAATAATGGTGATGCGCTCGGCAATGGCCCGTAACGCGTCCATTGCCTCGGTCACGGCCTCCCCACTCTGCTTGGCCCGCTTGGCGGCCTTGGTGGCGATGACCTCGGTTTGCTTCGCACTTTCCGCATTGGACCGAACCCCGGCACTCATTTCTTCCACCGAGGCGGATATCTGCTCAATGGATGCGGCCTGCTCAACAACGGATTGAGACAGGGACTGGGCCGATGCGGACAGCTCTTCACTGCCCGAGGAAACACTGTCCGTGGAACTGTTGACATCGCTGACAACAATTTTGAGTTTGTCCGCCATCTCCGTAAGGGAGCGGGCAAGCTGCCCGACCTCATCGTTCTGGTTCAGATCAACCGTAGCGGTCAGGTCACCGGAAGACACAATTTCCGCGAAATCCATGCCCTTTCTGAGAGGACCGATGATACCGCGAGCAATGAGCCATGCGAGCAGGATTCCCACAAAGACGGATATGACACTGAAAATCATCATGCCGGTCAAGGTTTCGTCCGCGGCATCAAGCATTTGTTGATCGGTCATGATGTTCTCACTGATGACGTCCATGCTCTCGTTGAGAATGGACTGCACTTCATTGAGGGCGGGCATGGTCACCTGTGAGTAGATGCTCATGGCCTCGTCAAAACCCATTTGGCGGTTGTCATTGAGAATGAGCACGCCATCAATGGCTGCCAACGTTTCTATGGCCAGATCAGCCGTAACATCACGGAACCACTTGCGTGCTTCATCACGATCACCTTTTTGCAGCAGCGTATCAATCTCGGTAGCGGAATCATGGAGGGATGCATGCGGTTCATAGATGGCCTTGATGGCCGCGGCAAATTCAGGGTCTACCTGCATGCGGTGGGAAACTTCGTCGGAATAGAGCCATTTGCCGAGCCCGCACTTATGCGGATCGGTCTGTACGCCGGTCTCATAGACGTTGGGATCAATAAGCGCGTCCTTGATCTTCCCCATCCAATTCAAGTGATCAAGCTTTTTGTCCCGTAAAAAACTGCCCAATTCCACGTCTGCAGGAGCATATTTATCACTGATGTCTATGGCAGATGTATGCAACTTGTTATGATAGGACTCGATCTTTGCAAGCAGGGGTATGATCGCCGGCACCAGTTTTTCCGCCTCTTTTCTGGCGTCACTGTAGTACCATTTACCAAAAGCGCATTTGGTGGGATCTGTCTGGACGTTCAAGGTATGAATATCCGTATTGGTCAACAACTCATTGACCTTTTCCGCCCATTTCAGGTGGTCGACAACTTTTTGGGTAAAGTTCCCGCGCAGCTTGTTTCCGGCAATAACCTCCTCGGCATTACCGACAATACTCTCAATACCAACTGTAGCCCAAATCCCCAACCCCACGAGCAGGATAAGAACTGAGCCAAACCCTATGGCAAATTTCAAACAAAGTTTACAATCTTTCCAGCTCATCAGCCACCCCTCCCTATACATTGACTGCCCAATCAAACAGCTCAAATAGGCATAATCGTAGGATGACACATTCTTATAGAAAGAGTCATAGTGCAATTATAATCTTCACAGTAAAGACCAATAAGAACGCCTCTGAAAAAAGAGTATATGCCTGATTTTATTTGCTAAACAAATCGGACCATGCCAAACACATGTTTTATAATAAAACCAAATTAAGACCCCCATATATTTTTGGTTGTCTCATTCGCCACCGGGCTGATATGGTCCGACATCACTTTATCACTGTTAAAAAACAACCGTGAGAAAAAGCGCGCATGCTTCTTCCACGAGATCAACCACCATAATGGAGGGGTTTATGAACATCCCGGTTTTCAATTGCAAAAACGCAGACGATGTAATGAAGGCGGTCAAGGATTATGATGTCAGTTTCATTCAATACTGGTTTCTGGACATTCTCGGCACGCTGAAGAGCTTTCAGATCACACCCAATGAGCTTGAGGCGTCCTTTGAAGAAGGCATGGGCTTTGACGGTTCCTCCATTCTCGGTTTCTGCCGCATCGATGAATCTGACATGGTGGCCATGCCTGACCCGACAACCTTCCAGATCTGCTCCTGGCGCCCCAGCGACAAACCAGTGGCCCGCATGTTCTGCGACGTGGTCAGCCCGGACGGAACCCCCTTTGAAGCCGACTCCCGCTTTGTCCTGAAGAAGGTCATGGGGCAGGCTGCTGAAAAGGGCTACACATTTTATGTCGGCCCGGAACTCGAATTCTTTCTGTTCGCTGACGATCAGGACACCATCGTTCTGGATTCCGGCGGATACTTCGACGCACCGCCGCTTGATCTGGGCAACAACATCCGCCGCGACATCATCTTCGCCCTGGACGCCATGGGGATTCAGGTGGAGTATTCTCATCACGAAGTGGCGCCTTCCCAGCACGAGATCGACCTGCGCTACCAGGAAGGCATGCGCATGGCCGACACCTCCATGACCTACCGCGTGGTGGTCAAGGAGACCGCCCGCAAACACGGCTGCTATGCCACCTTCATGCCCAAACCGATCTTCGGTGAAAACGGCTCCGGCATGCACGTTCACCAGTCCCTTTTCAAGAACGGCCGCAATGTGTTCTATGATGCCAACGACGAGTACCATCTGTCCGCCGAGGGCAAGTCCTACATCGCCGGTATCCTCAAACACGCGCCGGAATTCGTAGCCGTGACCAACCAGTGGGTCAACTCCTACAAGCGGCTGGTCCCCGGATACGAAGCCCCGGTCTATATCGCCTGGGCGCGCCGCAACCGCTCGGCCCTGGTTCGTGTGCCCATGTACAAGCCCGGCAAGGAAAACGCGACCCGCATGGAGCTCCGTTGTCCCGACCCGGCTGCCAACCCCTATCTCTGCTTTGCCGTGCAATTGGCCGCAGGACTCAAGGGCATGGAAGAAAACTATGTGCTGGCCGATCCGGTTGAAGACGACATCTTCTCCATGAACGAACGCCAGCTCAAGCGGAACAAGATCAAGGCATTGCCCGGCTCTCTGTACGAAGCCACCGTCAACCTGGACAAGTCCACCTTCATGAAGGAGGTCCTCGGCGACCACCTCCATTCAGCCCTTGTGGAAAACAAGCTGGCCGAATGGGACGAGTACAGAACGCAGGTCACCGAATTCGAACTGGATAAGTACCTGCCCGTACTGTAGAGGGGCGAATACTGCGAGACAAAGCGGCATAGCTGCACCACTCTCTCAAGCCTGAGAACACAATACGACCTTGCAAGAACCCTGTCCGAGAACGGATGGGGTTCTTTTTTTGGTTTGCTCGAAGTGTCCGTGAGCATACGCCTTGCAACGCTCCTCAACGACGACCTCCTCTCCGATCTACCTGCCTAAAGATATGTCCCATCCCTTCTCTTCAAAGGCTTCCTACCGGCTCACACAAGCCGTAGAAAACACCCCTCCGAGAGCGTGTTTCCAGCCCCCTGTCAAGCGCAAATCTTATGCCTGTGGACTCCCGTGAGGTACCTATGGGCTCCTTTTCCGAGTTTTCCAAAAAGCCGGGGTATACTTCCTGCCAAACACATTCACAGGAGGTTTCTATTATGGGTGGAGCTGAAGCGTTATTCATTTCCAGCATTGCCGGTTCGATTTTGAGCGTGGCGAAAGCATCAAAAAAGCCCGACACGAGCGCACAGCAACGGGAGGCTGAAAAACAACAAAAACAAAAGGAGGCCAAGGAGCGCAAAAGAGAGCGAGACAAGGTGGTTGAATCCCGGACTATCGAAAGAAAGGAAAGGGAAGAGGAAAAGCTCGGAAACCGGACCACTCTGTCCGGCGGGGCCGCATCGCTGACCGATCCACCGCAAACCAGGGAAACAACCTTGAAAGCCAAGCTGGGGGAATAGCATGGATACAGCAACACTTGCCCGCTCCCTGCTCACCCGATTCAAGGGGCTGGAAGCGGCACGGCAACCCTGGGTCGGCTCCTGGCAGGAACTGACGGAATACATGCTGCCGCGCAAGAATTCCTTCACCTCTGTGAGCGGCTCACCGCCCCTGCGTGGACAGAGCGGCGATGCGCGGATCTTCGACTCCACGCCCACCCACGCGCTGGAGCTGCTGGCCTCCTCATTGGGCGGGCTGCTGACCAACCCGTCACTGCCGTGGTTCGACATCACGGTCAAGGACCGCGATCAGGGGGACGCCGCCGCGGTGCGCACATTCCTGCAACAGGCCAGAGAACGCATGATGGCCCTGTTCAACGCGGAAGACACCGGGTTCCAGACCCATGTCCACGAACTCTATCTGGACATCGCCCTGCTCGGCACGGCTGTCATGTATGTGGAGGCGGACACCGAGACCGTTGTGCGCTTCTCGGCCCGCCCGCTGGGTGAAGTCTATGTCGCAGAATCTCCCCGCGGACAGGTGAACACGGTCTATCGCAAATATGCGATCACCGCCCGACACGCCGTGCAGGAATGGGGTGCGCTGTGCTCGGACGAAACCAAGCGCAAAGCAGAGGACAGGCCAGACGAGCCGGTGGAGATACTCCACGCGGTGTACCCGCGCACGGACCGCGACCCATGTGGTCTGGGGGTGGTCAACTTCCCGTATGCGAGCGTGTACCTGGAAACGGCCTGCGAGCATATCGTGGAAGAATCCGGCTATCTGGAAATGCCGTACATGGTACCGCGCTGGGCCAAGGCCGCAGGCGAGACCTATGGCCGGGGGCCGGGCCAGACCGCGTTGTCTGACACCCGCGTGCTCAATGCCATGGCTCGCACCGCGCTCATGGCCGCGGAGAAGATGTCCGACCCGCCCCTCATGGTGCCGGACGACGGCTTCCTCGGACCGGTTCGATCCGGGCCGGGCGGGCTGTCCTACTACCGGGCCGGGTCCACGGACCGCATCGAAGCCCTGCCCGTGCGCGTGGACCTCAATGCCACCGAAGAGATGATGAATCAGCGTCGGACCTCCATCCGTCGCATCTTCCTGGGAGATCAGCTCTCGCCAGAAGGCCCGGCTGTCACGGCCACGGAAGCGGTTATCCGCCAGGCTGAAAAAATGCGCGTGCTCGGCCCCATACTGGGCCGCATCCAGACAGAGTTCCTCAGTCCGGTCATAAAACGGGTCTTCCGCATCATGCTGCGCAGCGGCGGACTGCCTCCCTTCCCCAAAGGGCTGGCTCCCGAGGATCTGGAAGTCCGGTACACCTCGCCCATCACGCATGCCCAGAAGCAATACGAGGCCCAGAGCCTGTCGCAGACCATGGAATACCTCGCCCCTTTGGTGGGAAGCGGGGACGCCTTTGGCATCATGGACAACTTCGACACTGACCGGGTGGCCCGACATGTGGCCGAACTGTTCAACACCCCATCGGACTATCTGAAGGCCGAAGACGAGGTGAAGACCGTCCGCGAAACCAAAACGCAGACAGCCGGTTCCAAGCAGATCGCATCCACCGTGGCCGATATGGCCGCCATCGCCAAAACCCTGAGCGAGGCATACACCGATCGGCCCAACGTGCTTACGGAACTGTGGCGACTTATCAGCGGCAATCCCGGCACAACGGCAGACGCAGCCCCTGCCGAAGAGGGAATCCAGAAAGAAACCCCGGGCACAGACGTCATCCCGACCGATGTGCCGTCCACACAATCCCGGCCCGTGCCGGAGGCGAGATAACCCATGGCGGTCATACACCCTCTGGAACTGCACCGGGCCTATAAACGGCTGTTCGACTCCATGGATGGACAGACCGTCATGGATGATCTGGAAAAACGAGGCTGCTTCACGCGTTCGACCTTTTCCACGGACAACGGACGCATCCAATTCAACGAAGGCCGCAGGTCCATGGTCCTGCACATGAAACACATGCTCGACGAACAGAACTTCATCGTTAAGGAGAATGATTGATGACCCGAAAGACCACTGAACACTGGCAGAAAAACCTGCCCGAGGAATGGACTGTCAAACAGACGGATGACCACGGCAACGAGATTGAAATCCCCTTGCGCGACCACCCCGCCCTGCAAAAATACGCCACCAAGGACGAGGCCGTGAAGGCTCTGGTCCACGCCCAGCGCATGCTCGGCAAAAACCCGGACGGCTACGTACGCCTGCCCTCCGATGAAGACGCACCTGAAGAGGTCGCGGCCTTTTATGCAGCTCTTGGACGTCCTGAAGACAGCAACGGCTACCAGTTGCCGCACGTGGAACTGCCTGACGGCTTCGAAATCCGTGAGGATCTGGTCTCGGAACTCAGGGAAAAGGCCCATGAGCTGGGGCTGACCCCCGCGCAGGTGGGTGGCCTCTACCAGTGGTTCCTGTCCCGGGTACTGGATGCCCATCACCTGCTTGAGGCAGACGCCGCCAGCCTGCGCGACACCGAACTGGAGTCCCTGCGCTCGGTCCACCGCGGCGACACCCCGTCCATGCTCGACAAGGCCATGCGTGCGGCACAGGCCATCGGCGGCGACGAACTGCTGGCCGCCCTGGACACGACCCGGGCCGGTGATCACGCTACGGTCATCAACGCCTTTGCCAAAATCGCTCCCCTTGTGCTTGAAAGCGGCATGCGCAGCGGAGCTGCCGGCTGGGGCGAAGATATGACTATCGAACAACTGCGCGAAATGATGCGGGACCCCCGCTATCACGACCCCTCCAGACGCGATGCCGCCTTTGTGAAAAAGGTCGATCAAGGCTTTGAACTCCTCTATCCCGGCGAGTACGTTTCAGGCAACCGCATCTAGTGCAACAAGGCGCACAAGCCGCCTGCACAACGGGCCGGAAAGACACCCTTTCCGGCCCAAAAAAGTGAATGATCCTGCACCCAAATTTACTCTGCTCTCTCTGAGGAGTCTGTCGCTTGCAACCCCATATCCAGCCATATTCCTCACTCATAAGCAATGCCGCAAACCGACCACACACACCATTTATGCAACGGGGATGTGCACACCACTCTTGACACGGCTTGCGCATTCCGTGCAAAAGGCGGGGCAGGGACCCATTCTACATAATCAACCATATACGCGGCGCGACCATGCTTTTTAATTCACCGGAGTTTCTCTTTCTCTTTTTGCCTGCCGCGTGCCTGCTCTTCTACTGCGCCCGACGTCTTTCTCCTGCCACCCAACTGGTCACCATCATCGGGCTGTCCCTGTTCTTCTACGGATACTGGCGCATAGAATATCTGCCGGTCCTCATATTCAGCCTCACGTCCAATTGCGTGATCGCCCACATGATCAACCGATCACGCACCGAGGCCACGCGCAAGGCCTGGTTTATCCTAGGCGTGACAGTGGCTCTCTCGTTCCTCGGATTCTATAAATACACGCACTTCATCATGGAGAACCTCAGCCTTGTTTTCGGGTTCGACTACACGGGCACTCCCGGTGAAATTCCCATCGGCATCTCGTTTTATACCTTCACGGCAATCGCCTTCCTGTCCGACATCCATACCAGACGCATCACCGAGTACACGGTGACCGAGTACGGGGCGACCATCACCTACTTCCCCCACCTGGTGGCAGGTCCCATCCTCTTCCACCATGACACCATGCCGCAGCTCCGCGACCCGGACGGTATTCGCCTGGACTGGAACAAGATCATGCTATTCCTCTTTTTCTTTTCATTGGGATTGCTCAAGAAAACCGGCCTCGCCGACAATGTCGCCAAAATTGCCGATCCCATTTTCGCGCAGGTTGCCAACGGCGGCATCCCCGACCCCGGCCAGGCATGGCGAGCGGCACTGGGCTACTCATTCCAGCTCTATTACGACTTTTCCGGATACTCCGATATGGCCATCGGCCTCGGCTGCCTGTTCGGTATCCGTGTACCTGTGAACTTTTACTCTCCGTATAAATCACGCAATATCACCGAATTCTGGCAGCGGTGGCATGTCTCGCTGGGCTATTTCCTGCGCACCTATCTGTACATTCCTCTGGGTGGGAATCGAAAGGGAAGGACACGAACGCTGATCAATCTGTTCATCGTCTTTTTCCTGTGCGGCATCTGGCACGGTGCGGGCTGGACCTTTGTGGCCTGGGGCGCCATGCACGGGGCTGCCATGATCGTTCACCGGCTGTTCGCGTCCACGGTCTCCCTTCCCAAAAACCGGGCCACGACCATGGCCGCAACCCTGTTCACGTTCCTGTTCGTGGTCTTTGCCTGGGTGCTTTTCCGGGCCGACTCATTTCATACGGCCTCCGTGATCATGCAGTCCATGGTCGGCCTGAGCGCGGATCGGCTGCACAATCTGCCCAATAACAATGTTGAAATATACCTCGGCCTGCTGATGCTGGTGACCTGGCTCATGCCCAACACCATACAGATCATGCAGCGTTTCTCCCCGGCTATCCTACACGGCCGAGCGGTCGAGTGGCCCTTTGTACACTGCATCCCGACCAGCCTGAAAGAGGGCACCCTGTTCGGCTACGCAACCGGCGCCTTTACCGCGGCAGCACTGGTCACCGGCGCGATCTTCATGTTTGTAAACGGACAGGTCCGCTACCTGTATTTCGACTTCTAATGGCAAAGCGCTTCATAATCACGTTCATCCTTGTCGTCTTCGTGTACGGCGGGTTCGCCGGGCTCAATATCGGCCTGGTCATGCTCGCAGGCGAAACCCGTGCCTACACGGATATCGCCCGAGAACAGCAGGATGACCCCGGCACGATCTACGGTCCCCTTTTCAACAACGATCACGCCTCATACAAATACGCGCTGCTGAAAGAGCGACCAGCTGATGTCATCGTGGTCGGCTCCTCCCGCGCCCTTCAGTACAGACAGGCCTTTTTTTCAAAGCCCATGGTCAACTGCGGACGCATCGTGGCCAGTGTCAGAAACACGCTGAATTTCTTCGATCAATTGAGCAAGGACCCCAAGCCCCGCACAGTGATCGTGCTGGCTGATTTCTGGTGGTTCCGCAAACCACTCAGAAAAGTCACGGGGGGACATGTGTTCACCCACTCCACCGGCACCGAACGCAGCCTGAATATGTTTTACAAACCGTTCTGGTACATGCTCAACGGGAAGATCAACCTGCGCACAGTGATGTCAGACAAGGAGAACCGTATCGGCTTCCGCGCAAGGCAGAACGACATCGGATTTTTCCCGGACGGCTCATATCACGACAAGGAAAAGTCCATCTCCTATGAAGCAATGCTTGCTGACATGAAGGCCAGAATCGGCAAGCAGGGGTTGAGCTACTCAACGACACTGAGACAAAAAGCCGTGGACGCCTTTATTCACGGCGTGGACTCCCTTCAGGCTGCCGGACACACTGTCATTGTGATCTTCCCTCCGCTCTCACCCGCGATGCATGATATCCTGAGCGCCAATCCAAAATTCGGATACATCGCAAAAACAACAGAATATGCCAAACAATTCGGGGCCATCGACTACCATGATCCCGCACGCCTCGGCTTGGATACAGCCGATTTCGAAGACGCCTTGCACACCTCGTCCAGAGCCGACGCCATACTGCTGCGCGATCTGGCTCGAAGCAACACGGCTATCCGCAACGTGATCAATCACGATTTCATCGAAGCCTTCATCGCCTCGGGCAAGCCCACTCCCTGAGCTTCCCGCCTTGACACGCGGCCCCATGCCGGACACAAGGGACACGCATGCACAATCTCATCGAACTGACCAAGAATGATCTGGAAGCCTTTGTTGCCGAAGATCTGAAAGAGCCCCGTTTCCGGACGGAGCAGATATGGCAATGGCTGTGGCAAAAACGCGTCCGCGATATCGAATCCATGACCAACCTGTCCAAGCCACTGCGCGAAAAGGTGGCCGCAAAGGCGAACATCATCTGGCCTGAAATCGCCCAGGTGGCCACGAGCAAGGACGGGACCATCAAGTTTCTGCTCCGGCTCACGGACGGCAAGCTCATCGAGACCGTTCTCATTCCCATGAACGACCGATACTCGCAGTGCCTGTCAACGCAGGTTGGCTGCGCCATGGCCTGCACGTTCTGCAACACCGGCAAACTCGGTTTTGAACGCAACCTGACCTATGGCGAGATCATGGGGCAGATCCTGGTGGGACGGCAATATCTGGAAGATCAGGGTATGAATCCACTCAAGAACCTCGTCTTCATGGGCATGGGCGAGCCACTGCTCAACCTTAATACGCTCATCAAGGTGCTCACCGACCTGCCGTGTGAACGCGGTCTCTCGCTTTCATGGCGACGGTCCATGGTCTCCACGGTCGGTTTCCCCGACAAGCTCAAGATCCTGGGGGACCTGGAAATCGCGCTGCCCGCCATCTCCCTGCACGCCCCCACGCAGGAGTTGCGCGCCAAAATCATGCCCAAGGCCGCCAAGGTCCATCTCGACGATCTCATGGCCGCCATCAAGGTGTACCCCATGCGACAGCGTGAACGAATCACGTTCGAATACCTGCTCTTGAAGGATGTGAACGATTCTCTGGAACATGCGGATCAACTGGCCCGGCTCATCGACCGCAAAAAGGGCAAAATCAACCTCATCGCCTATAACGCCACCGAGGGCATGCCATACGGCGCTCCGGATCGGGACAGGGTCGAGGCATTCGAAAAGAGGCTCTGGGACCACGGCCTGACCGCGTTCATCAGACGCTCCATGGGATCGGATATCAAAGCGGCCTGCGGTCAACTCAAGGCAGAAACCATCGGCTGATCCCTGCCCGTTCCCTATCGCGCTTGCAGCTGCTCCAAAATGGCGTTCAGGCTGAAATCATACTCTGTGATCTCTGGATTGAGATGTTTGGAAAACTTTCTGAAGTCAATGAGTTCCCAGTTCCCGTTCAGTATATACCGACGGAACGGAGCAACATTGTCTGCCGTTATGAAAGAAAAATGGGACTGGCTCAAACGGGGCACACTTACGCCGTGGAGAGCATCATGGAGCATGACCAGCGCCCACGCTCCATCCAAGAAGTGCCCGCCCACTGAAACAGTATAATCACCATTTTCGATCATACCCGCAGCAAGGCTGGCCCAATCAACACCGCCGATCACAACATCCTTGCCGGGTATCATGCCCATTTCACGAACGCCTTCGACTATGCCCATGGCCATATAGTCGCTCTCTGTCCAGACCACGGTCACTTCGGGAAATTCAGCCAGATGCTCCTTGACGACACGCCTGGAAATATCCCGCTCCCAGTCGGCATACCGAATCAGGTGCAGCCGCACATTGGGATATTCACGCAGCGCCTGCCTGAGGCCCTGTAGACGCAAAGAGGAAACTGTGGCCCCTTCAAAGCCCGAGATCGCAAGGACCTGCACCCCCCCATGGCTATCGACCAGTTTGTTTTGGAGCGCTTTTTCAATGAGCGTCCTGGCCAGTATATATCCTGACTGGACATCGTCAGGGAGGAATTCAAAAAGCCATTGCGTATACTTTTCTCCAGGTTGACCGACGGCCTTCTGCTCGGCACCGATAAACCCCTGATTGATTATCATGACCTTGATTCCGGCTGCCTCCGCCTTATCAAGCATGAGCTTGCCTGAATCACAGGAATTCGAACCGATAACGAACTCCGGCAACCGCTTCCGGTTGAAGATCATTTTCACGTTTTCATGGTTGATTCTGGTATGGCGATCGCCATAGTAGATAAAAAGCTCAAAACCCAGATCATCAGCCGCAGCCTGCATGAAGTCACACATCAACGCGAAAAAGGCATCATCCCGGGTGCCGGGACAGGCGAAGACGACCAGAGGTTTTTCTTTTGCAGCAACGGGTTGCCCTGTTAAGGTCAAAACACACAGACACCCGATCAATATGAGGCGCAGGTTCTTTACCATGGTTTCCGACTTGTGATCATAGGTTTTGCCCGATATCCTAACACGTTCGGCCTCAAACCGAAACCTGATCCATATACCATGTATTATTCCTTTCAGGGCAAATACAGCCGTCAGCTGACTATCCGAAATCATGACCTTTATTCCTCCTTTGCCCAGCCCGCTCTGCAATCGAAAAACAGATCGCATACTCCCTTTTCACCCCTGTCCCGGGCACCAAGCCGATCAACCCATCATACTCTCCCCGGGTCTTCACAACACGTACAATACCGCTGAAACCCTTGTAATCCGGGGGTTGCCAACACCCTACATCATATGTATGGGTAATCCCCTGCTGCCATAATCCGGCAGACATCATATATATCAGGAGTGCATAATGGCATCCAACGTAGACGAAATTACCATCAATTATTCGGAAGACAACCAGCTCATTGTCAAGGAGCTGGACAAGGTTATCCTGTCCAAGGGCGCATGGACCACCATTGTTTTCCGTTATCAGGAACTCAACCGCGCCAAGGGTGAATACGGCCCTGAAAAATTCACCATCCGCCGCTACCAGAAAGTGGACGGCACCTACCGCCCCAAGTCCAAGTTCAACATCTCTTCCCAGGCCCAGGCCCAGAAGATTGTTGACGCCCTCAGCGGCTGGATTTCCTAGAAGCCGCAATGTTTCTCGGAGCACACATGTCGATTGCCGGGGGCCTGCACATGGCCTTCGTGCACATCGGCAAAGTCAAGGGCACCGCGCTCCAGCTTTTCACCCGCAATCAGCGCCAGTGGAAGGTTCCACCGCTCACCGACTACGATATCGCGTTGTTCGGTGAAGCGTGGCGTCAATGGGGCGCATATCCCATAGCGGCCCACGACTCCTATCTCATCAATCTCGCTAGCGACAAAGACGAGCAATCCCGGCGTTCCATCATGGGCTTTGCCGAGGAACTGCGCCGAATCAGCGCGCTCAAGATTCCGTATCTGGTCACGCACCCCGGCTCCCACCTGGGCCAGGGAGTCGATGCGGGCATCGAACGGTACGCCGCCAACCTGGACAAGGCCATCGAGGACTCGGGCACCACACACGAGCTCGTGCTCCTGGAAACCACTGCCGGACAGGGCACCAACCTCGGTTCCACCTTCGAAGAGCTGGCAGCCATCATCGCCCTGTCCAGGCATCAGGACCGCCTCGGTGTCTGCTACGACACGTGTCACACCTTTGCCGCAGGGTACGACATACGCACCCCCGAGGCCTATGCGGCCACGTTTGATGCCTTTGACGCCACAATCGGCCTGGAACGACTCAAGTTCTTCCACCTGAACGACACCAAACATGCGCTGAACTCCCACAAGGACCGCCATGAACACATCGGGCAGGGCGGCATCGGTCTGGACGGGTTCAGAAATCTCATGCAGGACCCGCGCTTTGCGGATATCCCCAAGACTTTGGAAACACCAAAGGAAAAGGACTTGAAGGACGACATGCGCAATCTCAAGATATTGCGAGACCTGGCACAGTAACGTTCCCCCCAGCGACACAAGAACCACCCTCTTTTCCCCTTCAGCCGGAGGCACACCATGACCAGACTCGACGCAGTCATATTCGATTTTGATGGCACGCTGGCCGACGTCCCGCTTGATTTTGAGCTGATGAAGGTCAAGATCGCGGCCCTTGGCGAAGTCTTTCTGCCACAACGCCCCGAGCCCAACACCACACCTGCTCTTGAGTGGCTTGAAGAGCTGGTGGCCGAGGCCAAAAAGATCGACATGGACGAGGGTATGGAGTTCCACTCTCGCGGCAGACTGGTCATCACGGCCATGGAACTGGACGCGGCCCGTGAAGGCACCCTCTTCGAATTCACCCGCCCGGCCCTGCAAAAACTGCTGGCCTGTGGCGTGGCCCCCGGAGTCATCACCCGCAACATCTCCCCGGCCGTCAAAATGGTCTTTCCCGACATCGAGGCATGCACCCGCGTGTTCATTCCCCGTGAAGACGCCCCTCTGCTCAAACCGAACCCGGCCCATCTTTTCCAGGCGCTCGAAGTTATCGGAGCCGCCCCTGAACGCTCTCTCATGGTGGGTGATCATCCCATGGACATCGAGACGGCAAAACGGGCCGGGAGCCTGTCCGCGGCAGTAACCAGCGGCAGGGTGAAGGCAGAAGGATTCGCCCACCTCTCCCCCGACTTCATCGCGGCCGATGTCGGCGAACTCATGGCGCAACTGGAGTCAGCCGGTTTGATATAAAGGGGTTGTTATAGTCTTCGTGAAAGCGTATTGGCTTTAGAAAGCTTAATATTGTGGAATGTACGAATATGACTGTTCCCGATAATTTCATGTCTGCCGAAGAGGCACGCAAAGCCATGGAGAAAGATCCGAACCTGACGCTGGTTGATCAGGCTCAGGACCCATCCATTTCGCATGGTCCCCCCATGTCTTCCATAAAAGACGAACTGGTCCGGGCTGACCGCATGTATGGAGAAGCGCTGGGATATGCGCATGAGTTCATGGATGCCGTCAGACAGGGACAGCCCTTTCACTTCAAGGACGCCACCCCTCTGGTCAGCGGATTCATCGACTCGGTTTTCCGCAACGAATCGGCTGCCGCAGCCATAAGCAAGCTCAAATCTTTTGACCATTACACCTACACCCACTGCATCAATGTTTCCATCCTGGCCGTGATTCTGGGCAAAAAGCTCGGCTACTCCCGCAAGAAACTCCAAGAGATTGGCATGGCAGGCATGTTTCACGATGTGGGCAAGGCCGTGATTCCAGACACCATTCTCAACAAGCCCGGCAAGTTGAATAAAAAAGAGATGAATGTCATGCGCACCCACCCCCTGCGCGGATTCGAGATTCTCAAGGCCCAGCAGGAGATTCCTGATGCAGTTCTCCGTGCCGCCCTGGAACATCACGAGAGGCATGACGGTTCCGGGTATCCGCGGGGACTCAAAGGCGATGAGATCAGTGACATCTCCCGCCTGCTTGCCGTCGTGGATGTCTATGACGCCCTGACCAGTAAGCGGGTGTACAAGGACCCGCTGCCGCCGAGCAAGGTGCTGGGTATGATGTATAAATGGCGAGTGACCGAATTTTCCCCCAACATTGTGGAAGAATTCATAAAAAGTCTTGGCGTCTACCCGGTCGGCAGCTTTGTGCAGTTATCAAACGGAAATCACGGCGTGGTGGTTGATAATGACACCACCGATCCGCTGCGGCCCACGGTCAAGGTGGTGTATGACGCAGCCATGCGGCAGTTGCCGGTGCAGGAAATCTGCCTGGCCGCAAGCGACCTGACCATTACCGAAGTGGTGAACCCCGATGATCACAAGATCAAGGTATATCGATTGATCTAGCGTCTCGTTCCCGTAGAAATCCGTCCCCTCTCTTCTTCAGCCCGGGCGCTTCTTTCCTCCTCCCCTGCCGCTACACGTCTCCCTTTCCGCCCATGACCTGTTGCGATATATACGCTTCTTTTTCACTTCAAGCCCCCATCCATAGATGCTATAAATGGCTCCTCAAACAGCAAACAAGGATATCACAATGGCATCAAAAGTATTTTTCTGGAATCTGCGTGCTTCGGCCAAAGCCCCACTGCATGCGCGCATGCGCAGCCTGCTCAAGGCAGCAAAGGTTGAACGATACATCAACGAGGGCGACCTCGCGGCCATCAAGCTCCACTTCGGCGAACAGGGAACCACTGGGTTTCTCCGCCCGCTGTGGATCAAGCCCATCCTTGATTTCATCAGTGAGGCCGGGGGAAAACCGTTTCTGACAGACGCCTCCACGCTCTATGTCGGACAACGCGGCGAAGCTGTTTCGCACGCATTGTGTGCGGCACGCCACGGCTGGGACCCACTTATTCTCAATGCCCCGGTCATCATCGCGGATGGCCTCCGGGGCGAATTTGAAGAGACCGTGCCCGTGAAAGGCCGCCATCTCGACGAAGTCTATATTGCCGGTGCCATTGCCGAGGCAGACTTTTTTGTCTCTCTCAACCACTTCAAAGGCCATGAGCTGGCCGGATATGGCGGTGCGCTCAAGAACATCGGCATGGGGTCTGCTTCCAAGAAAGGCAAAATGCAGCAGCATTTCTCCACCGGCCCCATCACCAACCCAGAGGCGTGTACAGCCTGTGAAGCTTGTCTCCGTTCCTGCAAGGTCGGCGCACTGTACATTGATGAAGAGAGTGAAAAAATCGCGCTCAACGCCGAGAAATGTGTGGGCTGCGGAGGCTGCTTCGTGGCCTGCCGTCACGGCGGTCTCGAGGTGGACTGGAAAGTCGGTATCCAGGATTTTCTGGAACGGATGATGGAATACGCCAAAGGAGTGCTGCAAACCAAGCGCACCCCGTGCCTGCATGTCAACTTCGTGGTCGACGTGGGGCCGGACTGCGACTGTGTCGGCTTCACGGATGCGCCCATCTGCCCGGATATCGGCGTGCTTCTGAGCTTCGATCCCGTGGCCGTGGATCAGGCCTCCATGGATCTGGTCAGTGATGCCCAGCCGCTCTACCCGAGCCAGTTGCCTTTTGGCGTCACCCCCGGGCAGAACAAATTCACGGCCATCCACCAGCATGTGCCAGCCGACTTCGGCTTGAGCTATGCCGAGGAACTGGGAATCGGTTCACGGGAATACGAATTGATCAATCTGTAGTATACGGTGGCGATTTACGCCTAAAAAAAGGGCGGGAGCTTACAAACAGCTCCCGCCCTTTTTCGTGGATATGAAGAGGCTATTCCATGGCCTCTATGCGCTTGGTCAGCACTTCGGCCGTGCCTTTGTAGGTCGCATAATACATCTGGACGTGCGCCACATAGGTGGGCGTCTCGGAACCGATGACATTTTGTGCGGCCCACTCCACGTTGCCAAACCATCGGTTGGGGTTCAGCCCCATTTCCTTTGCCTTGGTACGCAGCCCGGCAATGCGCGCGGGACCGGCATTATAGGCCGCCAGGGCAAAATCGACCCTGGCATCCGCATCCACGTCCTGAAAATAACGATCCCGCAAGAACCGCAGGTATTTGACCCCGGCGTGGATGTTGTTCTCAAGTATGTAGACATCCTTGACATTCACATTTGGATCCGCAGCCGTGGAAGGCTTGATCTGCATGACCCCCACAGCACCGGCCCGGCTCTTCCGATTCTGGTCAAAATGGGATTCCTGATATGCCTGTGCCGCAATCTTGAGCCAATCGAAATCATACTTCTTGGCGTATTTTTGAAAAAGATCCGCCATGCTTTGGAGCTTGCTGTTCTCCAATGGATTCAAGGGATTCTTAACCCAATCCGTGTTCACATAATACCGCTTGAAGAACAGATTGCCGAGTTTGCTGCCCTCTTTGACCGTGCCCCTGAAGTCGTTCAGCACGCGCAGCAGCTCGATGTTTCCAGGACGCACGGCCCAGGCCAACGTACCGCCCGTGTGAATGGACGCGGCAAAATATGGGGTCAGGTCCGTGTAGACTTGCTGCCATATTTCAACCAGCTGATTATCGGCCACAACGTATGAAACAAGACCGCTGCCGACCATCTCAAGCAGATCTTCGGTGACCAGGTTGGGGTCGGCTGCCACCACGTCCACGGGCTTCAAGCCCTGTGCTTCAAACTGCGTGTTGAGCCTCTTCAAATGCTCTTCATAACTGGACCCGGCCATGACGTGAATCCGCTTGCCTGCAAGATCGGCAAGATCTTTGATCGGGGGAGACGCCTTGCCTCCCACCACAACTTCCATGATCTCCTTGCGATACGGTCGTGAAAACGCAACCTTTCTGCGCCGTTTTTCAGTAACCGTCATCCCGGCCGCCACAATGTCCCCACGCCCATCCAGCAGGGCGGGGAGCAGATCGTCAAAAGGAACCGGCACAAAGGCCAGACGGATCATCCGCTTGGGGTATTTCTTTTTGAGGAACTTTTCGAAATCCCGCATGGAATCCACTTCCATGCCCCGAGCCTCGCCCTTGAACATGAAGAAATTGGTCCGATTGTAGGAAACAAGCACCCTGAGCGGGCGATGGGCATCCAGCATCTCCGGCAGGTCTCCCTTGAAAGCCTTCGTGATGCGTTCATGAGCATTGGGAGCAGCATGAAGAGAGGATATCATGAGCATGACAACGCTCACAGCCATAAAGAAAACAGAGACTCTGCGCACGGTTACTCCACTTCGTATTTGATGATCACCAGTGTAATGTCATCGACAGGCCTTGCTCCACCGGAAAATTCCCGCACAGCGTCAAAGACCGCATCAAGGATCTCCTGTGCCGTCCTTCCACCGTTGGCGCGCAGGACCTCCTGATAGCGTTTCTTGCCGAACATCTCACCTGTCAGGTTTCTGGCTTCCCATATGCCATCGGTCCCTATGGCGATGATCTGACCCGGGTGCAGTTCGTTCTCCTGCTCGCTGTACTGCGTTTCCCTGACCACTCCCAACGGCAGCCCCGGGTCCGCTCCCAGCTCGGTAAAGAAATCAAGAGTCGGGCAATAGATCACGGCTGGATCATGCCCGGCACGCACCCAGCGTGCGGTCTGCTTTTCCGGGTCGAGTCGCAGGTAGAACAGGGTCATGAAACGCCCTGAACCGTCCAGGTCCTCGGCCAGGTGATAATTCATCTCGGAGACAATCTGTACCGGGCTGCCGGGCTGGGCTGCCCGCATGCGCAGAAACCCACGAGCCGTGGTCATGAGCAGCGCCGCATCCACACCATGACCGGAGATATCGCCCACGGCCACGTTCAAGGCCTGACCGCCCGTCTCCATGTCCGTCAGGTAATCAAAATAATCGCCCCCCGCAACGTCACTGGCCATGGAGGAACCAGCCACATCCAGCCCCTTGATCACCGGCGCCCGGCTCGGCAACAGGCTCTTCTGTACCTCACCGGCCAATGTCACGGCTTTCTTCTGTTCGGTCAAATCAGCCACAAAGGCCACATTACCGAGAAATTCACCATCCCTGCCCAGCAAGGTGTTGGCATTGACCAGAACAGGCACGATATGGCCGTCCTTGTGGATCATGGAGCCTTCGAAACGGCGGCGTTCATGTTTGAAGAACTGTTCTTTTCGGGATTCGAGATACCGCTGATATTCCAGCGTGGCAAAATCAAAGGGACGCCTGCCGAGCAATTCTTCAGCCTCATACCCAAGCATGCGGCAATAAGCTTCGTTCACTTCCTTGATGACCAGCTCTCCATCCAGCAGCAGATACCCCTCTCCCGCACCTTCTATGGTCCGACGAAATTTGAACTCGTTGGCGGAGAGCGCTTCTTCCGCCTCCTTTCGGCGGGTAATATCCAGCATCACTCCCTGATTGAAGATGCGTCTGCCCTGTTCATCCCGAACCACCGAGGTTTCGTCCGACACCCAACGCAACTGGCCGTCCGCGGTTCTGATCTGATACTCCTGCGTGTATTCCTCTACATCCAGCTCGGCATACCGCATAATCTCGTCGTGCAGACGACTGTTGTCAGCGGCGACCACGATATCTTCGAAAGAATGTTTGCCGGACAGAAAATCTTCGGCGGAATAGCCCCACTGGCTCAGATTTTCGGAAACATACACCAGCTTGAAGGTATCATCGGCACGGCGGCGAAAAAGCACGGCCGGTGATTTCTCCACGATCATGGAGGCCAGTCCCATCTTCTCCTTGGCCTCCCGAAGCTGTTCGACCTCAGTCACACACTCCATGTTCATGTTGGCTTCAAGAAAAGCGAGACGGGACTGCACCTGAGCCAACTGCTGCTCAAGCTCCTGTCTGGTTTTGCGTTTGGCATCACTCATAACTCCCTTGGTACAGTATGAAAACGATCTTCGCCATAGTTCAATGCTCAGTGTCCTCAGGAAAAACCGAGGTTTTTTTGCAAACACCACCATATTTTTGGTTGACAAGAAGTTCACTATTAGGAATGATTCTAATTATCAACTGAACACTTCGGAGGAATAATGAAAGAAAAAGTTCTCAAGGCCATGCAGGAGGCGCAAAAACCTGTTCGTCCCGGTGATATTGCAAAGGCTCTTGATATAGACAGCAAAGACGTTTCCAAAGCCATCAAGGAACTGCGCGAAGACGGCTCGGTCATATCACCCAAACGGTGCTATTACGAACCAGCATAAATTTTGTCATACATACCTTCCTGAACCTCCAAAGGCCCCTCTTCGAAGGCCCTGACTCCTGCCCCCGAGTCCGGGCCTTCACCCTTTTCCGCCCCTTTGCATACGCCGTGACAACACCGCTCTTGAGCTCCCTTCATTTATTTGACAGCATACTGTCAGGCTGACGATTCATCGCGACTCATGGTGAGCAATTTCCCCTGTCCACTGGGATGCATCACCCCAATTTTGACAATATGCTGACAATTTGACAGTATACTGTCATGAATAGATGGAACACCCCCTCATTTTCATCTTCCCCTCATGCGGAGGCGGAAGCAGAAACGGCCAGACTCTTTGCTGTAGTTGTCCTCGTTCAGCAGGCGCTCGCGCGTGCAGGAGAAACAGTGGCCCAAACTGCCGGGCTGACTCTCGCCCGTTGGCAGGCGCTGCGCACGCTCTCTGACACACCGCGCACCGTGTCATCCATGGCCAGAGAGCTGGACCTTGCCCGCCAGAGTGTGCAGCGAACAGTGAATCATCTGGAGAAAGCAGGATATGTGAAGTTCACGACCAACCCGGAACACGCCACTGCCAAACTGATCAGAATATCGACAAAGGGCGTACAAACCCTTGAAACGCTGGCACAAGCCCAAAGGCAGTGGCTGTCTGAAGTGAGTAAAGACCTGCCCCCGGCAAACCTGCGCATCAGTACAGGCATGCTCCGTGGCCTTTTGGGGCGCTTGAACGCGGAGTAGGTGTCCGCTCGCACTGAAGTGAGCTAGGAAGTGGAGTCAGCCATGGCCAGCCTGATACCCAGACCGATAAAGAGGGTGCCTGCCGCCCGCTTCAGCCACGCACCATATCTGCCCCCGCCACCGAGCATGGTCGAGACACGCGCAGCAGACCAGGCATAGGCCAGGTTCACCATCGTTCCATTGACGGTGAAAACGATCCCCAGGAACAGAAAGGCCAACGGCTTTGACTGGGCATCGTGAGACACGAACTGCGGCAGGAAGGCGAGAAAGAAAAGCGCCACCTTGGGATTGAGGGCATTGGTCAGGAACCCCTGCGAGAAAAGCTTCCGCCTTGAAACCCGGAAATAATCCTCGCTCGGCTGCCCTGCTCCGCTCTTGTCCGCCCGCCACATCTGCACTCCCACCCAGACCAGATAGGCCGCTCCGGCATATTTGACCACGGTAAAGGCCGTGGCTGACGTGGCCAGGATTGCGGACAGGCCCAGGGCTGCGGAAAAGACATGGACAAAACACCCTGTGCCGACACCCAGGGCCGCGACAGCGCCATTCTTCCACCCCAGTGACGCCCCCTTGCTTACTATATAGAAGACATCCTGCCCCGGAGTGATGTTCAGAAGCAGACCTGACAGAATGAACAAGGCAATATCATGGGTACCGAACATGGCGAGCGTCCCTTAGTCGATTTCTTGAAGAGCCAATTGAACAGGCATGGGAAAGAGTATGTCATAGGCCCAATTGAACAAGTAGGTATAAACCAGATAGAACAGCGCAAAACCGATATCCGTCATAAACGCGGCCCACAGCCCCATGTCGAGCCACCAGGCAACAAAGGGTGTGGTGAAAAGAATCAGGCTCCCTTCGAAAGAGACCGCGTGGATGGTTCGCAACCATGGAGGCCGCACGTTGACGGGACGGCCAAGCTTCACCAGCAGGTGATCAAAACCAAGGTTGAACAGGTAATTGAACACCATGGCGGTCAGGGAAACAATGATGGTCATTGTGCCCACCTTGATTATGTCCCGATCCAGAATATACGACGCGATCGGCGTGCAGGTGAGCAGTCCGATCAATTCGAAAAGTATGGTGTGGCGAAGCCTGTCTGCAAGGGTGCGCATGGGCTCAGTCTTTACACCCGCTTAAACCGCTTGTCCACAACGCGATACGGGCACCCAGCCCTATATGAAATGGAAGAACCCTAGAAGTTGTCGAAATCAGGATACTGATATCCCCATTTCTCATAGATAGGCCGCAACTGGTCCTCTTGATGCAGTTGAAGAATGCCGTCATTGAACATTTGCATCACGGCAAGCCCTCTCTCAGAGGTCATGAACAAGGGATGATAGGAGCGGTTTCCAGCCTTGCGAATATCATATTTCTCGGGATCATAGATTTTGCCGGCCTCTTTGATCGAGATTTCGATGAAGGTCAGATCATCCACATAGAAATCAGACCTGTCCATGATGATCATGTTCAGCGCGTTGGCCCCTGAAGGCATGGACCGAAGCCGCACCGGCACAGGGAAATCCCAGTCGTGGTAGTATCCTTTCTGACAAACGATTTCCTTGTTTTTCAAGGACTCCGGGCCCTTCCACCGGCCTATTCGCGATTTTTTGAAAAAGACGAAGTAATCACTGACGTACATGGGATAGCGGGCCAATACGAGCGACTCGGCAGCGCGGTCGTCACAGATCATCATGTCGGCCACGCCCTCACGAACGAGTTCGTCACCGCGATCAGAGGGGACATACTCATGACGGACAGTCACGCCATGCAGCTTGAAGACCTCCCTGAGAATCTCATGGTACAGGCCGCTGCCATCCCTGTTGGTAAATGTCTCCCAGTTCGGCCCCACAGAGATGACTTCCCGGATATCGGCGGCAAAAGCCCCACAGGAGGCGCAGAACATGCAGAATTGCACGACTATGAAAAATATAATTTTCATTTGTGTGGAATTACAAAAGACAACCTTCAAGTCCATTATATTCTGACACTGGCAGAAACGAGGGCGCCATGGTATCCGTACAATCTTTTTTTGAGCATATGCTCATTATGCTTGACAGCTCCACTTATGAGCGTATCTTCACATGAAGAGATGAACAGATACACGAGGGAATATGGGTAGGCGAAAAAAACGGTGTGTGGTCCAACAGGAACCCGAGGTGACATTTTACAAACCACAGGGGGTTCCCCTGCGGGAATTGAAGGACGCCGCTTTGACATGCGAGGGATTCGAGGCCCTGCGGCTGGCCGATGGCGAGGGACTTTCCCAAGCCGAGGGCGCCGAAAGAATGGGCGTATCCCGAGCCACCTTTGGTCGGATTGTCGGTGAAGCCAGAAAGACCGTTGCCACGGCGCTGGTGCAAGGCCTGGCCATCCGCATTGAAGGTGGACATTACGAATTGGCAGACGACGTCTCAAAACAGCAAGGAGATGCAGACATGCCAGGAAGAAATGGACAGAACTCAGGTCGCTGCATAGGCGGCCAGGGCAGAGGCATGGGCCAGGGACGAGGACAAGGACGCGGACAGGGATGCGGCATAGGCCGTCAGGGACGTGGCCAGGGCATGGGCCAAGGAACGGGCCAGGCTCAAGGGCAACCTCGCCAGCAAAGATTTCAGGGTGGAACGAATACGCAACAATTCAAGGAGAATATTGTGAATAAAGTAGCTGTTACCAGTGAAGGGCCGACCATGGACGATCGCGTTGATCCCCGCTTTGGCCGTGCCGGAGGATTTGCCATCGTCGACACCGAAACCATGGAAGTGGTTGAATATGTGGATAACGGCGGCTCACAGTCCTTGTCTCAGGGCGCAGGCATACAGGCTGCCGAAAACGTGGCCAATGCCGGTGCAACGGTATTGCTGTCCGGCTTTGTCGGCCCCAAGGCATTCTCCGCGCTCAAGGCGGCAGGCATCAGCGTGGGTCAGGACGTGGACAACATGACCGTGCGCGAGGCCGTGGAAAAATACAAGAGCGGCGGCGTGACCATGGCTGATACCCCCAACGCCCAGTCCGGGGGCAACAAGTGATCTACGCTGTTGCCAGTGGCAAGGGCGGCACCGGGAAGACAACCATCACCTCCTCCCTCGCCGCCCTGTGGAACGCTCCGGTCACCTGTGTTGACCTGGATGTGGAGGAACCGAACCTGCACCTCTTCCTCAATCCTGCCATCACAAGCGAAGACAAGGCCTACATAGAAGTGCCTGTGGCGGACGAGGAGAAATGCACCCTCTGCCGCGCCTGCGTCGACATCTGCCAGTTCAAGGCCATCTCCATTATGGCCGACACCCTGCTCGTCTTTCCTGAGATGTGCCACGGGTGCGGCGGCTGCCTGGAAGTCTGCCCTGCCGGGGCACTCACACCGGGTCAGCGAGAGCTGGGCGAAATTTGCAGGGGAAGTGTCGACGACAGCCGCTTCATCATGGGCCGTCTGCGCATAGGGGAAGCCATGAGCCCGCCGCTCATGCGTCTCATCCGTCAGGAATTCCCCGCTCTTCAGGAGCAGGGGGACATCCTCATCGACGCGCCACCGGGCGTCAGTTGTCCTGCCATCAATGCGGTCATGGATGCCGACTGCATCGTGCTCGTCACCGAGCCTACTCCCTTCGGCTTCCATGACTTCAAACTGGCATGGGAAGCGTTCGGCCCTCTGAACATCCCCATGGGCGCGGTCATCAACCGGGCCGGCATGGGCGATGACTCTGTCCAGAATTTCTGTCGGGACAATGATATCCCCATCTGGGCGGAGATCCCCTATTCACGGGCAGTGGCCGAGGCGTATTCCAAGGGAGAAATCATTACCAAATCACTGGAGTCCATGCGCGAACCCTTTACGCAGCTACACTCATCCATGAAGGCCGCAGCCCGCTCTAAAACCGAGGTGCAGCATGCATGAGATAGTCATTATCAGCGGAAAGGGCGGCGCAGGCAAAACCTCCATATCCGGGGCGTTTGCGCATCTCGCAAAAAAAGCCATTCTTTGCGATCTCGATGTGGACGCCCCGGATCTGCACTTGTTGCTCGCCCCCAAACACCGGGCCGAAGAGGCGTTCATTTCCGGCAACGAGGCGACCATCGCCCCGGAACGGTGCACGGCCTGCGGACAATGCCAGGACGTGTGTCGGTTCAACGCCATCGTGGAAAAGGACGATGTATACAGCGTCAACCCCATCCTCTGCGAGGGGTGCAAGGTTTGTGTGACACTCTGCCCTGCCCAGGCCATCGACTTCCCGGACAAGCACTGCGGGCAGTGGTATGTATCCGACACCCGGTTCGGCACACTGGTGCACGCCCAGCTCTTTCCGGGCGAAGAGAACTCGGGTCGGCTGGTTACGCTGCTCAAGCAGAAAGCACGCGCCATAGCCGAAGAGCAGGGACTGGACCTGGTGGTCTGTGACGGTTCGCCCGGCATCGGGTGCCCGGTTATCAGCTCCATGGCAGGAACGGACCTGGCCGTGGTTGTCACTGAACCCACGCCATCCGGTCTGCACGACCTCAAACGCGTGGCTGAACTCTGTCAGGGATTCCGCAGCACAGTGGCCGTGCTCATCAACAAATGGGACATCAACCCCGAAATGTCCGACGAAATCGAGGCATGGTGCAAAGCCAACGGCCACTCCGTAATCTGCCGTTTCCCCCACTCCCGAATGGTCGTGGATGCCATGCTCGTCAGAGAGGTGCTGACCGAATTCGAAAACGGTCCGCTCTCCCAACAACTCAAAAAAGCCTGGTCGGATATAACGGCCATGCTCGACACCAAATAAACACTTTCAAGGAGATTGTTATGAACACCCGTATCGCCGTTCCCACGGCAGAACCCGGCGGCATGGAAGCCAACATCGACGCTCATTTCGGCCATTGCGCCATGTACACCCTGGTGGACGTGGTAGATGGTCAGGTCAAAGACGTACAGACTGTACCCAGCTGCCCCCACGAACAAGGTGGTTGCATGGCTCCCGTCAACTATCTGGCTGACAACAAGGTCAAAGCGCTCATCTCGGGCGGCATGGGCATGCGTCCGCTCATGGGCTTCAACCAGGTCGGCATCGAGGTCTACCACGGCTCCGGCGCCCCCACTGTGAACCAGGCCATCCAGGCATTCCTGCTGAACAGCCTGCCCGTTTTCACTGTTGATCAGACCTGCGGCGGAGGACAATAGTGTCCATCCTGGTTGCCTCAACCCGAGCGGACGCCCTGGCGGAATTCACGAATTCTCTGGCCGCAACAACCGGCCAGGATGTTGAAATACGCACCACGGGCGAAGCCATCATCGACAGTATCAAGGCCACTCCTCCGAGCCTTGTGGTGGTTGACGAGGGGCTCAATGGGTTTGCCCCCCTCGCCCTGGTGCTGGAGATCGTCAAGATATCTGCCATGACCCACACCGCTGTGGTCACGGACATGGATGGAGAAGAATTCCACGAGAAGAGCGAAGGCCTTGGAGTGCTCATGCCCCTGCCGGTCAACCCCGGCAAGGCTGACGCCGAGAAGCTGGCCGAAGCCCTTGGCAGAATGTAATTCTTCCACACATGCAGACAAATCGGGACGCAGGCCAATGGCCTGCGTCCCTTTTTTTAGGCATAACAACATCGTATTCTTTTCAGCTGGACAGGCAGCCGCAAATGACGCCAGCAGCCCTTCACCCTCAACTTTCCACGATGTCGAAGCAAGCAAAAAAATGTTGACAAACGATGTTTTCTTATTGTTTAACGATAATTACTTTCTGTAAAACAACAAGGAGTATCCAATGAACAACATCACAAAGCCGAGCAGGCGATTCGCTTTGCTGCTCCACATCATCTTCTATGTATATCCGATATTCATACTCTGGCTGTGGGTCGACCCGTCAGGCACCGCCAGCTCCCTGGGATTCGATCTGATCAAATCAATCATGGGGGAGACGCAGATACGTGAGACCGTGCTTTGGCAGCGACTCGCCTGTTTTGGCGCTGCCATGCTGACCGGCAGTGTGGTCATGTACATGCTCCACTCCCTGTCCCGGTTGTTCACCCTCTATGGCAAAGGTGAATTCTTCAGCACACAGAACGTTGCCTGCTACCGTGCTGTCGGCATCAGTCTCATCGTTCAACAGGCAGTATCCCTGCCGGAACAGGCGTTGCAAACCGTCATCCTGAGCTGGACAAATCCGGTCGGCCAACGGATTATCGCCATCGGCGCCGATGATACCAACATTTCGCTGATCGTGGTGGGCCTGATGGTCATCGTCATCTCGCGGATCATGGATGAGGGACGGAAGATGCAAGAAGAACAACAGCTTACAGTCTAGGAGTATTCATGGCGATACGTATCAATCTCGACGTCATGCTTGCCAGGCGCAAGGTCAGTTCCAAGGAGTTGGCCGAGGCTGTGGGCATCACCCAGCAAAATCTCTCCATCCTCAAGACCGGCAAGGCCAAGGCCATCCGTTTCTCCACCCTCAACGAGATTTGCCGCTATCTGGACTGCCAGCCAGGCGACATCTTGGAATACGACCATGCAGAGGAAAGCTAAACAGCTCCCTCCCGGTCCATGCTCCTGTAATTAATGGCTTCGGCCAGATGGTCCGCACCAATGCTCTTGCTGGCACTCAGATCGGCAACGGTGCGGGCTATCCGAAGTATCCGGGTGTAGGCCCGGGCAGACAGCCCCAATGTCTCCACCGCCTGTTTCAGAAAATCGTGCTCGGCATCGCTGAGGGAGCAGAACTGCTCCAATGCGCTGCCATCCAGTTCGGCATTCAGCGAGAAATGGCGCCCCTTGTATCGCTCGGCCTGGATGTCTCTGGCTGTCAGTATACGCTCGCGCATGGTGGCGGAATCAACTTCACTGCGTGTCTTCTTGAGGTCTTCGTAGGGCACGGCAGGCACGTCCACATGCAGATCAATGCGGTCCAGCAGCGGACCCGAAATTTTTCCCCGATAGCGTTGCACGGCCAAAGGCGTGCAGGAACAGGAGTGCGTCTCATCCGACAGGTACCCGCAGGGACAGGGGTTCATGGCCGCCACCAGCATGACGTCCGCCGGGTACTTGAGTGTCATGAGCGAACGGGAAATGGAGACCTCGCCATCCTCAAGGGGCTGACGCAGCACTTCGAGCACGTTCTTCTTGAATTCCGGCATTTCATCCAGAAACAGTACCCCGCGATGGGCCAAGGAGGTTTCTCCCGGTTGCGGATACCGACCGCCGCCAACAAGCCCAACATCGGAAATGGTGTGATGCGGTGTTCGAAACGGACGCGTGACCATCAGGGCGCGCTCCTTCTGCAACAGCCCGGCCACGGAATAGATCTTGGTGACCTCCAGGGCTTCCTCGAATCGCAGCGGCGGGAGCACGGTCGGGATGCGCTTGGCGAGCATGGTCTTGCCTGATCCGGGCGGACCGATAAAGAGCAGATTATGCCCACCAGCCGCAGCGATCTCAATAGCGCGCTTGGCGTGTTCCTGCCCTTTGACTTCGCCGAAATCCATGATGTGGGACTGCCGTTCGTTCCACAGGGTGTCGATATCCACGGCAGTGGGTTCCACCGCCTCTTCCCCGAGCAGCATGCGCACCACCTGGCCGAGATCCGTGGCCCCGATGACCGGGATATCCTTGACCACCGCCCCTTCCCTGCCGTTGTCCACAGGCACGATGATGCCCTTGCCCTGTTCCGCACGGGCAGCCAGCGCCAAAGGCAAAACGCCCGGCACCGGCTTGAGTTCACCGGTCAGGGACAACTCGCCAGCCAGAAACCACCCCTGGGCGGCCTCCTTGTCGATGACTTCCATGCCACAGAGAATGCCGATGGCCAGCGGCAGATCATAGGCGCTGCCGGCCTTGCGAACATCCGCGGGAGCGAGGTTCACCGTAATGCGCGCGGGCGGTACCTTGAATCCGCAATTCTTGAGGGCGGAAAAGACCCGCTCCTTGGACTCCTTGACCGCTCCTTCCGCCAGACCGACCATGGTAAAACAGGGCATTCCCGAGCGGGAGAAGTCCACTTCCAGTTCAACTTTGAAAGCGTCGATGCCCATGAGGGCGGCACAGGAGACTTTGGCTATCATGAGAAGTATACTCTTGCAGGATATAGGATATGATCAGCACGCGTCAGTGCGTTACTGTGTCTGACGAGATGATGCCTCGCAGTACCGTATGCAGTTTCTTCCAAGCGACCATGCATGAGTATTGTTGATAGGCGTTTTCAAAGATTCAATCAAGCTGCCAATATATAGAAGACCTACCCGGACATAGAAGCCAAACGGTTCTATTCTGTGGGCCGGGACGTTTCAGACAAAATCCGAATGGAGGATGAACTCCGGGAATTGGCGACCAAGGACCCGCTGACCGGTGCGAACAACAGGAGGGTGTTCATGCTGCGGCAGAACGGTTACGGAACAACCTGAGCCAATGCGCTCTTCAGGTTGGAACCGACTCCCTGCATTTCACCGTCAGCGTGGGGCGACCGAATTACGTCCCGAGGACTCCATGAAGGATCTGCTGAAACGAGCTGACGAGGCTTTATATAGGGCCAAGGACAACGGCCGCAACAGGGTCGAAAACGGATAACATGACCTGCAACCCCCAAAAAAGAATCATTGAATCCAACCTCAACGAGCTGTAGTAGGTATGGCTCCTTGTCGCATTCAATTGTGCACAACAGGCACAATCCCCGGCAAACTAGCCTGTATCGGCAGCCCCCCCCTGCCAACGGATACATGCCGCTGCCGGATACTGTCCTCCCCCAGCCCAATGTAGGTGGACACAACATCAACCAGGTGAACCATGGATCAAATGACCGAAGTCTCCACACGCTTTTTCCTCGCCTCACTGTCCCTTCCCGTACACAGACTCATGGCCCGCACGGCTGTGGAGTGCGCCAGCCAGGTGGCCACCATTTTATCCTATGACGAAAAGGCAACGTTCGGCATCAAACTCGCTGTGGACGAGGCCTTCTGCAATGCCGTGGACCATTTCTCCGGCCCGGTGAATGAAGAGGAGCGGGTGCACCTGGAGTTTTATGTGGAGGACGACTCCCTGGTCGTTTCCATCAGGGAACGGGGCATCCCCTTCGACCACTCAACCGCAGAACGGTATACCCCGGACTGCCTGGAGAACATGAACAAGCCCGGGCTGGGTACACTGTTGATGCATCAGGCCATGGACTCCGTTGAACTCTTTGTCCACGGCAGAAAGGGCAAAGAGGTTCGGATGACGAAGCGGATTTCCTATGGAAGCCTGCCCGCCGATCTGCTGGACGTGAAAACCGTCAAACGCGGAGCAAAAAGGGTCACGGTTAAAGACCCTGTGGTCCGGTTAGCCACTAAAGAGGACCTGCCGGAAATCTGTAGACTTGCATGGCGGTGTTATGGCTTTACACAGGAAGCATTCATCTATGACTTGAAAGCACTAGAAGAAAAATTTGCGAGCGGGGAACTCCGGCCCGTGGTTTCATTTGACCCTGTCAGTGGCAACATGATTGGGCATGGAGCATTTAAATTTCACGATCCTGCCGTCAAAGTTCCTGAGCTGGGTCTCGCCTTTTTGGACCCGGCCTACCGCTCTTCCATGCTCTCCTTAAAAATGGCACGGCGTCTTTTTAAGACAGCTGAAGCCGAAGGAGACAAGGGGGTTTTCGACTGCTCAGTGACCACGCACACCTTTTCTCAGAAGGGGATGCAGGAGATGGGTTCACGGCCATGTTGCCTGATGTTGGGCATAGCGGCTTCCGGCATGCAAGCCAAAGAATTGGCAACCTCAAAGCAGGAAAAAGGGTCAGTGGTGAATCATTATTATGCCATTGACCATTCTCCCAGGACCATTTTTACGCCCCCTCGCCATCAGGAGATGATTGGTAACATATACCAATGGTTGGAAATTCCAAGAGAGTTCGGAGCGCCAAGAACAGAGTTGCCTTCGGGAGAATCATCAATCAGCGTATTCCCATTACCCGATGAACTGAATGTCGCTTTCATCATCATTCACACTATTGGCGAGGCCACCGTGAATGAGGCAATAGAAGGATTGCAGCAATGCAGGCGGGACCGCAGAGACGCGGTATACGCATTCCTTCCATTGGGAGATTCTTCCTCCCCCTATCTTGTGGAGCAACTCGAAAAAACAGGCTTTTTCTTTGCGGGCATCATGCCCCATATTCACGATGGAGACGACAGAATTATCATGCAGTATGTAGATGTCCCCCTGGATACGGATGCGATCCGGGTCTATGGCGATATGTCCAGAGAACTTTTTGCTTACATTCTCAAGGAACAAAAACGGGTACAGTCACGAGGATAATTTCCACCCTCAACTCGCAATCAAATTGAATGGACAGGAATTCTGACAGTGAACTCGCTCCCCTGCCCCTCAACACTGGAGACAGCGATGGAACCGCCCAGCTGTTCCACCAGCTGATGGACAATGGCCAGGCCAAGGCCAAGACCTCCCTTGAGTCCATCAGGAGCGTTGCCGGCCCGCTTGTACGGCTCAAATATCGTTATTTGATCGCTTGCAGAGATTCCCACTCCCGTGTCGGTCACAGAGATTATCAACTCCTCTTGAGGCGTTTTATGGTACGTACTGCGAATGGCGACACTCCCGGCGTCCGTATATTTGATTGCATTGCCCATAAGGTTCAATATGACGAGACGGATGCTGTATGCCGAACCGATCACGGTTGCAGGCGTCTTCGGGTCTATCTCAATACTGTATTCCAACCCTTTGGCAGAAACCTCGGCCTTCACTATCTGTTTGATAGTCTGCATGATTTCCACAAGGCTGAAGGGTTCATCCCGGCTTTCCCCGCTATGAGATATTTGAGCGAACTTCAGGACATCGTCGATAAGGACAGTCAAACTTCTGGCCGCCTCTTTGGCATACTCGAGCCCCTCCTCTCTCTCCTCGCTATTCTGTGCCAGATCAATGAGATGCAAGGCATTGACGACCCCACTCAGGGGACTTTTCAATTCATGACAGGCAATGAGCATGAACTGCTCTCTGGATTCGGTCAGTTCCTGCAATTTCCTGTTCGCCTGATCAATCTCCACATGCATTGTACGCAATCGAGCATTCTTCTGACGAAGTTCTCGCACACGAAGCAGGGAAAAGAGGGCAAAACAGAGCAATCCTACAGGAATGAAGAGAACTATTTCATCTAGCTCAAGTTCTTCATGGTCCCTGCTAAAATCGTAAAACCCTTCATAGGCATCCAATGAAATAAGCAGGATGACGCCTAAAACAGACAGGCTAATATAGGTAAATAGTTCAAAATGGTATCTATGTATTTTCACAAGAACATTCTTATCATACTGAAAACTGAAAACCATTATAATCAACAAAACTCAACCGCCATTCTGACACAGAATAACTTTATTATTATTACATAAAGAACCATATAATACAATATTATTCTTTGTCTGAAGACGCCTCCTGCCTTCTTTTTGCAAAAGGCTCCTTTACTGTGTACTTTATAATTGTTTCGAAGAACACACGGGGCAAATATAGAAAAACGTTTCAATAACACACTTATTTTCCATAAGGATTATTATGGGTATTAGATTTAAAATTCTCGCACCACTGGTTATCGTGGCCATATTCATGATCATCGGTGGTTATCTGGTTCTGAACTCACAGTTCGGCCAACTAGAAGAATCCTTTGTTTCTCTGACTCTCAAAGGAAAGGTTGAGGACGCCAGACAATCCATCGCAAAAATGTCCGGCAACGCTCTTGAACAGGCGGCTCTGTTCAGCCATATGCCGGCGGTCGTGGATGCTTTCGAAGTAGCGCACCAGGGCAACATGTATGACCCCAATGACGCCAAGGCCCAAATGGCACGGGAGCAGATCCGCGTCGCCCTGGCCCCTGTGCTCAAAGGGTACAAGGATACCATGGGGGCACCGTTCAAAGCGCATTTTCACCTGCCCACTGCTCGCAGTCTGGTCCGTGTCTGGCGCGATAAGCAGGCAAAGAAAAGCGGCAAATGGGTGGATATCTCCGACGATCTCTCCAGCTTTCGCAATACGGTCATTGATGTGAACAAGACCCGGCAGGCCATCAAGGGCATTGAGCCGGGACGCGGCGGCTTCACCATCCGAGGCTTGGCCCCGGTGACCAACGCTGCCGGTAAACATCTGGGCAGCGTGGAAGTCCTCATCGGCTTTGCGGGCATCCTCAAATCCATGGAAACCTCAGGCCAACTCAAAACACTGCTCTACATGGACGCAGACCTCCTGCCCATCACCACAAAACTGCAAGACAAGACGAAAAATCCAGTCCGCGCCAATAAATACGTGCTTGTATACGGTCAGAAGAATACTGCGATACAGGAACTCACTTCGGAAGATATTCTGGCCCGGGGCATGAAGGACACCACTATTTCAATCATCGACAAAACCGCCATCGGTTCGTTCCCGGTCAAGGATTACCGTGGCAAAGTCATCGGCACCATTGTTCTGTCCATGGATATTTCCTCGCAACGGGATCAGATCAACGCCGTCATGTGGGTGCTGGCCGGAATCATGTTCATCGTCATCGCGGCCCCCATCCTCATCATCCTCTTGGTCCTGCAAAAATCCGTCATGGAACCAATCAGGGATTGCGCCAACATAGCCAACCAGATCGCGTCCGGCGATTTGCGCACCATCTCCTGCGAGGACCGCAAGGATGAAATGGGAGAAATCCTCTCTGCCATGCAGACCATGGGCAGCAAACTGACATACACCATCAGCGAGACCCAGATGGTGGCCAGCGATGTGGTCGCCGAGTGTCAGCGACTGGCCTCTGCCAGCGACAACCTCTCGCAGGGTGCTTCCAGACAGGCTGCCGGCCTGGAAGAGGTCTCCGCCAGCATGGAAGAGATGTCCGGGTCCATCAAAAGCTCTGCCTCCATTGCTCTTGAAACCGAGCAGATCGCCAGCAAGGCGGCCAACAATGCTGAAACCGGCGGACAGGCCGTGGAGCGCACCGTCTCGGCCATGAAAAAAATCGCAGAGGAAATCTCCATCATCGAAGATATCGCCCGTCAGACCAACCTGCTTGCCCTGAACGCAGCCATTGAAGCCGCACGCGCAGGCGAAGCAGGCAAGGGGTTTGCGGTGGTCGCCGCCGAGGTTCGCAAGCTGGCAGAGCGAAGCGGGTCAGCAGCGGCAGGCATCTCCGAACTCTCCTCCTCCAGCGTTTCCGTTGCCGAAGAGGCCGGCGAGCTGCTCAAGCAGATGGTTCCCGACATCAAAAAGACTGCGGAAATGATTCAGGAGATTTCGGCAGCCGCCAACGAGCAGAGCGCCGGGATCAACCAGGTGAGTCAGGCGTTGCAGGAGTCGGACGAGGTGGTGCAGCGAAACGCCACAGATGCCGAACAGGTGGCTTCCACTGCAACCGTTCTGTCCACCAAATCACAGGGCCTGCAGCAGAACATCAGCTACTTCAGAGTTGATGAGGATACCGCATGTCTGCCACTGGCGGAGCTGGATATGTCCCCAGCCCCGGCCGATCCTGAAGACGACCGCTTCTGATCACTCCCCCTCCACAACCAAAACGGGACACCCGAATGGGTGTCCCGTTTTTTTTTCGCGCATGGATATCGACGATTATTCATCCATATCGAAATCGCAGGGAAAATGTCTGGCAACACCGACCGGGTCCACCCGCTCCCCGCGCACATAGTTATAGACATTCAGGTCATGCACCACCTGAAGCCACAAGGGGCTGGTCTCCGCCTGAATCACCGGGGCCACGTCGTGGATACAGGGATGATCTACCCAAAAGACCGTATGCGGATCGTCAGCCCGTTCGACCAGAGAAACAAAGGCGTTGGTTGCGTCCTTGAAATCGTAAAAATACCCCTCCTTGAGTTGCAACCCGTTGGGAAAATTGATGTAGAGCGTGTCCGACGGCGCAAGGTCCGTCTCGTTCAAGGAATCAACCACGCCCTGCACACAATGGATGAACCCGGTGGAGAGGGCATCGTCATTGTCCAGCCTGGTGGAAACGAACCACTCCGCGTCAGGGGCAATCTGCTTCATCCGCTCCTTCACCGTGTCCATGATGGTAGCAAAGGCACCGCAGTAAACAGGCTCGAAATTATGGTACTTTGCATAAACGCTGATGAGCGTCTTGTACCGGGCCGGAGTCTGCGCATCAAACAGAACCAGCCAGGTAAAGTCCTGATTCTTCTGTGCCTTAACCGTAGGAAAACAGTATTTCTGAAACAACTCGAAACGAACCGAGAGCCACGTATCCTCCAGCCGTTTGGGAAAATCGATGTCATAAATATTGATATTGAACCGGGTGATGATGAAATGATGGTAGTTCACGCTGTTTTCACCTGCGGGATAGTGGTTGGCGGAAGAGGGGCGGCTGAATACTTTTGAGGTACCACCATCGTGCTTCAAGGTCCACTCTGCGCATAAAACCAAAGAAAAGCACGCGGTTCTCTTCACTCTGTCTCAG
Source organism: Pseudodesulfovibrio sediminis (assembly GCF_020886695.1). NCBI lineage: Bacteria > Pseudomonadati > Thermodesulfobacteriota > Desulfovibrionia > Desulfovibrionales > Desulfovibrionaceae > Pseudodesulfovibrio > Pseudodesulfovibrio sediminis. Next base: position 2,407,097 of record NZ_AP024485.1, on the reverse strand, counting down.
CCCCATCCGTTCTGATTCCAGATCGAATGGAACTCTGGATTCTCCGTCCATTCCCTGATAAACCGACGGGGAACATTGCAAACATCTGGAGGACCCATGCGGACCATCTACATAGTATTGACCCTGACCCTCATCCTGACTCTGGCCGCTTGTGGAGGAAAAGAGGTCGAAGAACCCATGGCTGAGACCGCTGCCGTGGCAGAACCCACTGCACCGGCCGAAGAAGCTGCCGTACCGGCACCGGACAACGGCTCCACCAATCCCATCAGTGATATCGTGCCTGCCGGTCCTGCCGGTTCTGTACAGCTCAAGGACGGCACCATCCTCGAACTGACCAAGTTCAACAAGATCGGGAAATACTACATCTACATCTCGGGCAACCTCAATGGCCGCTCCTCCACCGTGATCAGCCTGACCCGCTTTCAGGATGTGGCTCGCTGGAAGACCATCATGTTCAAGGGCAAGGAGAACTTCCTGATCCTCTCCAAGCAGGGCAAGGAACTCGCCTTCCTGAACTCCTATCTGTATATCGGCAACGACAGCGGCGACACCTATTCCTTTTACACCACGACCCGTGATCTGAAAGTCAAGCTTGTGGAAGTCAAAAAGGACGATGTGGCCTCCATCAACATCAATTAGCCCACCGCAATCTCGCGGTTTCGACCGCTCATATTCGCTTTATGACAGCCAGGCAACCGCCTGGCTGTTTGCGTGTGATTATCCATGGACAATATGCCGGGACTCGTGCACATTCATGCACCCTCTGCTTGACCTCTAGATGTTTTCTAGATAAAAGATCGGTAAGTTTCGTTGCCTAAATCTCATTGATTTACAAGGGTGACGATAGGTGACGATTGTGACACAAGGAGGAACAGTGATCCGACTCGCATTGGGCTCCAATCCCCGGAAAGTGATTGTCAGACTTGGTAGAAAATCTCCCCTTTCATACACTCCCTGCATGCAGCCGCACACGGTTTCATGCATCTGGGACAACCGATTGAGAACCAGACCAAGGCGGCTGAGCCTGAGCACCCGGAACACTTCCTCCATCAACCCGAGAATGAGCAGTTATCATGACAGATATCTATACACATAAAGACCTGGCGAGCCTGTGCGGCGTCTCTGAAACAACCATAAAGAGCTATCGACGCAAGTTTCCCGGGTTCATCCCCGTACTCACGCGCGGCAAGCCCATCCGGTTCAAAAAAGAAGCGGGCGATGTCTGTCTCAAAATCCGCGACAGCTTTGCCAAGGGCATGTCGGTCAACGAAACCCACAAGGTCTTAAAGGAAAACTTTAAGGAAATCCCGCAGGTCAGATCCCGCCGTACCAGCGTGTCAGCCGGAACCGGACAACCTGCGGCCGAGTCCGCCCCCATGGAAGGCGTCTCTCAGGAATACATGAAGAAGTTCTTTGCCACGGCCGGGCAGATGATGCAGGGCATGGCCGGACTGGCAACCGCGCAGGTCAAGGCGGAAAGACGGCTGCAGAAAGTGGAATCCATCCTGAACACGCTGGTCGAGATGGAGTCCAACAATCAGGATTTGTATGCCCGGTTGCTTGAACAACAGCAGTCCGCACCCAGCCTTGCCCCGGAACCTGCATCAATGCCGGAACCGACGCCGGAACCCGTGGTGGAGCCGGAACCGATGCCGGAGCCTGCACCGGAACCGGAACCAGCGCCCCAGCCTGCGGAAGCCAAGGTCCGAGCACGCAAGATCGTGAATGTTCGCGGTCCCGAAGGCGAGGTCAAATCCTATGCCCTGGAAAAGGACGATCCCTCCGGCAGCCCCAACGCAAAGCAGCCGTCCGAGGCCTTCCTGAACACGCCCATCGTCATCCATAACGAACAGGGCGAATTTCTCGGTGTACCGGGCCGCCTGCCCCTGGCCGGATTCGTGGCAATCCTGGTACGTGAAGCCGAGCAATCCGGTGACCCGCACACAGGGTGGATGCACGAGAATGACACCTGGATTTTCTCCATGATCGCGGCGGGCGGCGACACGCACGCCCTGTACTTCACCTCCACCACCACTCCCAGAGGAAACCTGGTCGTGCAGCTCATACGCCTGGACGTCAACGGTACGGAAACAACCCCACAGTTCCTTCAGGAGTTCTTCAGGCAAGTGAAAGACAAGGTGTAGGGCACGCCGTCCGCACACCTTGATGGCACAGATATGGATGTTTTGATCATCGACAACAACGACAGTTTCACGCGAAACCTGGAACACCTGTTGGTGGCAGCGATAGACGGGGCGACGGTTGCCATCGCCCCATATGCCGCCCTGCCGGATGTGGACCTGACCACGCCTGATCTGATCGTCATCTCGCCAGGGCCGGGAGAACCGGCTGAATATCCCGGCTATGAACGGGTATTCTCCGCCGGAAAGCCCGTGCTCGGCATCTGTCTGGGCATGCAAATCATCAATGAACACGCCGGAGGCACTACCGGCAGACTGACAGGCTGTGTGCATGGAAAGACAGATACGATCAGACTGAACGGGATCGAGCGGGTTGTGGCCCGGTACCACTCCCTGCGCGTGCAAACCGTGGGCAGCGGTCTTACAGTACTGGCAGAGAACCGGGATTCGATTCCCATGTGTCTGGGCAACCGGGACGACAGAATACTGGGCTACCAGTTTCACCCGGAATCCTTTCTCACACCCTATGGAGGCTGGTTCATTGAATACGCGCTCGACTTTCTCAGCCTCTCTTGAGCGGGACCGCTTCGACCGGTTTGCCGCGTTGCTGGCCCGACAGCTGGATGGCGACCTGCTGCTGTCCGCAGAAGGCTACCCCAGCCTGACTGAATCCCTGGTCGGCGTGCACCCCATTGCCGAGTTGATCATTTCGGCCACGACCACCCCGGCCCAGATCAAGGACTTCTGTTTCAACACGCCCGACCCGGCCCTCGGCTACATCAGCTATACCTACGGCATGCTGTTGCGCGGCGTGGCCTCGGACAAGGCCACCGATTTTCCCTTGGGACATCTGAAAAAATACGCGGCCATTGCAGAATACGCAGACGGTCAGGCAACCATCACCGCCAGCGACACCGACCTGCTGAACCGGATGACCGCTCTGCTCACCGGCCCGCTCGACCACGCGGCTCCCGGCCCTGTGACCGGCCTCCCGGACACACCGCCCCGCCTGTCACTGGATCAGGCGGGCTACGAGGCGGGCGTGCGCGAGACACTGGAACGCATTCTGTCGGGTCACACCTATCAGCTCAATCTGTCCACGCGCTTTTCCTGGCACTGCCCTGATCTCGATCCCCTGGCCCTTTTCCTGGCACTGCGCCATGACCACCCCGCCCCTTTCTACGCATGGCTGACCAGCGGCCCGCTGCGGGTGCTCTCCACCTCGCCGGAGCGATTTCTACGGGTAGAGGACGGTCACGTGCTGTCCCAACCCATCAAGGGCACCCTCGCCTTTGCTGACTATTCGCCCGAGCTGAACGCGCACCTGACCAAGTCACACAAGGAATCTGCGGAGTTATCCATGATCGTGGACCTTATCCGCAATGATATTTCAGCCAACTGCACCTATGACAGCGTGCGCGTGGAGCATCACAAATCCATTTTTCAGGTGGATAATCTCCTCCAGATGTATGCGGATGTACATGGCGAGCTGCGGGAGGACAGGGATTGTCTGGACCTGCTGTTCGACGCCTTTCCCGGCGGGTCCGTCACCGGCTGCCCAAAGCAGAGCTCCATGCGCATCATAGAGGAGTTGGAGCCGCATGACCGTGGCGTGTACTGCGGTTCCATCGTGGTCATCCGGGACACGCGGAACATGGACTCATCCATCGCCATTCGCACGGCCACCCACGACACGGAAACCCACACCCTCAACGTCTATGCGGGAAGCGGCATCGTTGTGGACTCCAAACCCGCAAGCGAGTATCAGGAAACATTAGCAAAAGCTGACAAATTTCTCGGACTGGGGGAACAATGATCCATTATCACGACAACAGCTACACCCGTGAGGGCGTGCACCTCGACCCGACCGCTCCGGCCTTTCGGTACGGCGCTGGATTCTTTGAGACCATCTATTACAACGGCCTGAAGGTCTGTCATCTCAACCTGCATCTGGACCGTCTGCTCCATTCGCTTCGGGCCTTCGAAGTGCCCTACGAAAGCGTGAATTTCGAAGAAGTCATCGAGCAGGTGCTCAACCGTAACGGCCTGCTCGGCCAGACCGCGCGGATCAATATTTTCTACCCCATCGAAAATAAAGGCGCCACGCCGGTCATCATGGCCGTCCCCCATGAACCCAAGCCGTACAAGGCCTACCGTCTCTGCGTCTGCAATGACCGCCATGTGTCCGTGCTCAACGCCCAGAAGACAACCAACTACATGTTCTTCCATCTGGCCATGCAACAGGCCAAGGCCCGCGGCTTCGACGATACCGCCCTGTTCGATTTCGACGACAACCTGCTCGAATCCACGACCGGTGCCCTCGTCTTCCAGAAGGAAGGCCAGTTTGTCACCGTGGATTCCCCCTACTGTCTGCCATCAACCGCCCTGGCCGTGGCCCACACCGTGCTCGATATCCTGCCCGCACGGCTGTCCAAGGAAGAGCTCGCCTCGTTCCGTCATGCCTATATCCTGAATTCCGTCATCGGCATGCGCCCGGTGGTCGCCATAGGCGAGACCGCCTTTGTCCCGGACGACGACACCTGCATCACAGTCATGGACGCTGTCTTGAAGGGGTAGATGCCCCAGCGCCCACCCCCTTTCTTTTCCTCAACGTTATCTCGCCGCTGCGCAATGTGGAGTGGAGAAATAGTTGGCTGGGGTTTTTCAGGCTCTCGGCCTTGCTTGCGGGTGAGAGTCGCCAAAGGAGGCGCAAGGACTGCCAGAGGCCTCCCAGACGCCGTGTAGCGTGCGCTAGGCTTTGACCGCCACCCAACTGGAGATCACTGACACGAATGTCACGGCTCCGCCGAGTATGAGGAGTTGCTGAATGGGCATGAAGTGGATTTCGATGTAGAACGGTGCGAAATTAAAGGCCTCGGCAATGAACGAATGCACCAGTATGACAAGACCTATACCAGCGCCCGAACCGAGTACGCCCTGAATGAAACCGCCGGTGAGCAACGGCCAGCGGATATAGCTGGGGCGTGCCCCGACCAGTGAAAGGATTTCCACCTCGTCCATCCGGGTGAGCAGTGAGAGCTTGATGGTGTTGTGCACGACCAGTGAGATAATGAGCGCGAGGAAGCCGAGCACAGGCCAGATGACCATGCGGGAAAGAGTCATCCATCCCTGGGCCAGATCAGCCTGAAACGGGGTGTAGTTGACCTTGTCCACGCCGGGCATGGATTTGATACGGGTCAACAGTCTGGCCGCCCATCCATCGCTCTGCGCTTCGGGCGGCACGGCAAATGTGGCCAGACCGGAATACGGCAACGGGTTGTTTTCGGCCAGCCAGGAGAAGTCGCCCTTTTCGCCCAGTGTGGAGGCAAGCTCGGTCAGGGCGCTCTTGGGAGTGAATGTCTTGAATTTCGTCAGGTGCTCAAGCTTGTTGATGGCTTCCCAGTCAGCCAGCACCACGGATTCTTCCAGGCCGGTTTTCCAATACACCTGAAATTCCACTTCGCCTCGGGACTTCAACAGTTCGAGGTTGACGTTATGCAGCCCCAAAAGGATCAGGCCGGTCAGCAGAGTGACCATGGCAACGGCCACCAGCGTAAGCAGTTGGGCAAAGGGGTGCAGCCGCAGGTCGGCCACGCCGCGCAGGGAAAGTCTGAAGAACTGACCGATCACAGCCCCACCTCGTCGAATATGGACGTTTCTTTGGAATCATCCTCGGAGCCACCATCCAATCCGGTTATCAGCGGGTCACCATCAAGCGTGTCCCGGTTGTCGGTATCAGAGACAATGCGCCCGTCCTCAAGGTGAATGATCCGTGCATTGGGCACGCACTCCAGTACTTCCCTGGAGTGGGTCGCCATGATGACCGACGTGCCATAGGTGTGAAACTGCTTGAAAATTTCCATGAGGTGCATGGTCAGATCAACATCAAGGTTGCCGGTGGGCTCATCTGCCAGGATCAGTTCGGGATTGGCCACCATGGACCGGGCAATGGCCACACGCTGCTGCTCGCCGCCGGACAGCCGTTCGCACAGGGAATAGCTCTTGGAATCAAGCCCCATGGCCCGAATAATGGCCCGAACGCGGCGTTCCAGATGGGTCCGCGGCATCCCCCGCACTTCAAGGGCCAGGGCCACGTTATCGAACACTGTCCGATTGGGCAGGATCTTGAAATCCTGAAAGACCACGCCAACCTTGCGCCGCAGTTGCGGGATGTTCCGCTTCTTCAGTTTATTGAGTTGATATCCGGCCACGGAAGCACGGCCACGCAAAACCGGCAGTGCGCCGTAGAGCAGTCTGAGCAGGGTTGTCTTGCCTGCCCCGGAATGTCCGGTCAGGAACAGGAACTGGCCCTTTTTCAGGCTGAACGAGACATCCTTGAGTGCCCAATATGAGCCGAAATTATGTGAGACTCGCTCCACGTTGACCATCATGGCGCACAATGTACCTGCCCTGAAAGAATATGGCAAGGATGATGCCTGAGCTTCCCATTCCCACCCTGTGAATAGGAAAACGGACAATCACCGCATCTGCTACAGACAATTTTCAGGAAAACCAGGCATGGCTGACAACGACAAAAGAGATTTCCTGTATTATTTCAAGGCGTAAGCTACCAGATGGCGTCAGCCAACGTGCCTTTGACATCATAGGGAAAAACTTCCCGCCCAATGGTCATTTCGCCGTTGAGGTCAAAGGTGGTGCGGAAGAGATCAGAGGGATCAATGACCCCTTTGCCCACGGACTTGTAGGTAATGGGAAGGCGGATGGAAAAGTCGCGGATGTCCATTTTTTCATTCGTAATGGAGGCGGTGAAAGCGAGGTCCTCCACCGGTTTTTCACCAGGAAGAATGAGCAGCGGCGTGCGAACATCCACCCAACCGTCTTTCGGAAGAATGGCGCCCTGGGGCATGAACAGGCTGCCTGCCGCGTGCAGTATGCCCTTGAAGTCACTGTATCCGAGCAGGTAGGTCAGGTTGAGATCGCCCTCAAACTCAAAGACGCCGTTGGAAAACAATTCCAGCATACATTGGGGGCCGCCGGTATCGAGGCGCACCTTGGCCAACGGCGAAATGCCGATGGACACGAACGCCTGCTTGAAGTGCAGATACCCCGGTGTCTGCGCCACGGTGATCTTGAAATCATGCACACGGAACCCGAGCGGGCCGTCGTGGTCGATTTCTCCCCAGGTCAGGCCGACCGTGGGCAGCCCTTCGTCCACCTTGGTCAACGCCGAAGCCCAGATCTTGTGCCACGGCGTAAACAGGGCAAGGCCGAGTACAAAGCCCACGCTGATAAGCAGGAGGCGGGCCAGGATGCGCCCCGGAAGCGTTGAGTGTACAGGGTTGGTGTATGCCATGGCTTTACCGCACCAGAACCAGATGCACGTCTGCCAGACGCGGATCGTCAGGGTTGCGGGTCAATGCGAATTCAGGCGTCTGCAGGCTCGCCCGATCACGAATGGCCTTCAGAAAATCCGTCACCATGACCAATGTCAGGCCGGTCATGGTCATCTCTTCTCCCAACATTGTCTCGGAAATGCGGGTCTCATGGAACGATATCGTGTGTTCCGTCAGCGCATGGTCATCCAGAATACGACGGGTGGCCTCTTCGACCGAAAGGTGGGCCAGATCGCCCTGACGGGCATGAAGCATATTGATTTCCTGAACAATCGGCACCACGCGACTGTACTGCGCCTTTTCTGCCTTGATCTGTTGATCCAGTGTGCCTGTGAACAGATACACACCGACAAAAACAGCAAAAAACGCGGTCGCCGTACCACTCAGGACCAGCTTGAAAAACCGCTGCTGCGTAGTCGGAGGCCAGGAGCTCCAAGGATATGCAAGTCGTTTTCCGGCCATGTTATCTCGGCTCCACAATCAGACTGAAAACAACACCGTCCGGCCCTTCCTCGCTCCGATTCAGTCTGAAAAGATACTGATCGTCGTCGGAAAGTGAGCTGAAATAGGCATCAAACGCCTCCTGCCCTGCCCCCATGACACCGCGAGCCATCCCTGACATGCCGGTCAGGCTGAGTCCGTCCAGCTTGAGGCTTTGGGCCTCGGGACGGCTCAAGGCCGCCAGCACGCTCAATGGATCGAGTCCGACCCGACGAGCGGCCATCAATTTGCCCTGCTCGAACTGCAACCGACCAAACGGTGAACCGCCGATATCCGGTCCCAGCACGGATTTATACAGCTTTTCGGTTTCGTTCCGTATCTGTATCAACTGAGAATAATTAAAATAATAACGTAACCCCTGACCAGTCATGGCCAAAGAACACAGCACAAGAATCCAGATCAGATTCCGCACGAATCGCCGGGATTCCTTGCCGGATCGAAAGACCGGAACAGCCGTATTACTCTTGGATTTCGTCATGATGTCCTATCTTCAACTCAATACGCGAAAGCCCTATCTGCGGCAAGTCTCGCAACAATGCCTGCCGCAGCAAACAACACAGCCCTGACACCGCCCAAGACCGGGAAGACCGGGAAGCGCAGGAATCCCACTGCCGACTTGCGTCATAAACGTACTGAAAATACGGGAATAAATATGACTGGGGGAAGAAAAAGGCACCTTTTCCAGGCACTATTCTCTCCCTTCCCCCAGATGCCGCAGACCCCGCCTTTACAGGCTGGCCGCGGCTTTTTCTACTGATTCCTTGAAGCCGTCTCTGGCCTGTTGGATTTTTTCGGCCAGAGTGGCGTCGTGGAGTGCGAGAATCTGTGCTGCGAACCAGGCAGCGTTTTTGGCGCCGACCTTATCGAGTGCCAGCGTGCCGACCGGGAAGCCCGGAGGCATCTGGACAGTGGCGAGCATGGCGTCCATGCCGCCCAGCGAGGAAGCAGTCAGCGGCACACCCAGTACGGGTTTTGTCGTCTTGGCCGCCACGGCCCCGGCCAGATGTGCGGCCAGTCCGGCGGCACAAATGAACACCTGACAACCGTCCGCTTCATATTCCTTGACGAGTCGGGCTGTCCGTTCCGGTGTACGGTGCGCACTGGACACGGTAAAAACATGGTCAATTCCCAGATCATTCAACAGATCCGAACAGGGCCGCATCTTCTCTTCATCAGAGAGAGACCCCATGAAAATCACAACTTTCGGCATAGCATTCCCTCATATGTTACCAACGTGACGCGCCTTCTCAGCGCACACACCATCGCCGCCACCTCAACACAGATTTCCCTCCAACCCGTCAGGCGACGCGACAACAGGCTTTGAAAGGACCAGGAAACCCTTGGTGCAGGGTCCCCTGGTTAACGAAGGTAATTATTTTATTCTTTTCAGACCTTTGTCCGCAATATCCTTGCGGTAGAAGCTCTTGTCGAAATGAACCTTGTCCACGGCCTCGTAGGCCTTTTTCTGTGCCGCGGCCAGATCATCGCCCAGTGCGGTGACACAGAGCACGCGGCCACCGGAAGTGACAATCTTGTCGCCGTCCACTTTGGTTCCGGCCTGAAAGACCTTGACCCCTTCCATGGCATCGGCTGCGTCGAGTCCGGTGACTTCCATGCCCTTGGAATAGGAGCCGGGGTATCCTTCAGCCGCAATGACCACACCACAGGCGGTCTGCGGAGTGGAGACCACATCAATTTCGTCGAGCTTGCCATCAATGCAGGCAAACATGATTTCGAGCAGATCGGTTTCCAACCGCATTAGCAACGGCTGGCATTCGGGGTCGCCGAAACGGACGTTGTATTCAAGCACGCTCGGCCCGTTATCGGTGTACATCAGGCCTGCATACAGCACGCCCTTGAACGGCTCATCCTTGGCAGCCAGGTGGCGCAGGATGGGCTTGATACACAACTCGGCGGTCTCGGCATACTTTTCCTTGGGCAGGATCGGGGCCGGAGAATAGGCGCCCATGCCGCCGGTGTTGGGGCCGGTATCGCCCTCATAGGCGGCCTTGTGGTCCTGACTGGAAGGAAGCATGGCAAAGTTGGTGCCGTCGCAAAATGCGAGGAAGGAGGCTTCCTCACCCTTGAGCGCCTCTTCGATGACCACGCGGTCACCCGCAGAGCCAAAAGCCTTTTTGACCATCATCTCTTCCACGGCCTCAATGGCTTCTTCTTCGGAGGTGGCCACGACAACGCCCTTGCCCGCAGCCAGACCATCGGCCTTGACCACTATGGGAGCGCCCTTTTCCTTGATAAAAGCCACGGCTTCATCAAATTCGTCAAACACGCGGAACGGTGCGGTGGGTACACCAGCGTCCGCCATGACGTTCTTGGAAAAGGCCTTGGACCCTTCCAGATTGGCCGCAAACGCATTGGGGCCGAAACAGGGAATGCCTTCCTGGCGCAGGGCGTTCTCCAGACCAAGCACCAACGGCAACTCCGGGCCGACCACAACCAGATCGACTTCGCGCTCTTTGGCCAATTTGACCAGAGCCGGAATATCATCGTCCTTGACCGCTATATTTTCGCCCACCTGGGCTGTGCCGCCGTTACCCGGCGCACACATGATTTGCGTTACTTTCGGGTTCTGAGAAAGCTTCCAGCACAATGCGTGCTCACGACCACCAGAACCAACAACCAGAATTTTCATGAGGTTCCCCCTCTAATATGTTTTCGGGATGTACACGGTGTAAGGAAATTCACCGAAATTTTCAAGTTTATTGGCTGTATGAAAATGCCTCCGGCAGCTGGGGAGAAGGGAGAGAAAACCCTTTTGAAAAAGGACTTTCTCTCCCTTCTCCCCATCCCTCTCTTTCCCAAAACTTTTTGTTGCCGCTTCGCGGGGTGTGAGAATTTTTATACCAATAATTCGATATATTAGGCGATTTGAGTGCGGGAATATTGCCTTCATGCAGAATGTATTCAGACATAATTTCGCCTTTCGTCACTCCACGGATCATGTTCGTATACAGCTGGCAAGTTGTATTCACTACCAAAGCGAAACGCTTCCCATTCGACACCCTTATATTCTTTGCCTTATCAGAAAACGGCATTTTTTTTTCTTCACAGCGTGGCGACGTGCTCTCCCCTCTCGCCGAGGACGGGAGGCTTTCGAGTAGTGGTGCCGATGCGTAGGCGGAAGGGGTGCCGCTCTCGGAAGCCGTGTAGACCACAAAAAAAGGCCCTGACTGCATGCAGCCAGGGCCTTTTTTTGGTGGTCTCGCCTTAATCTACTTTGGTGTACGCCTTGGCAGCGGCACCGCAAATAGGACATTTGTCAGTGGGTTCACCGTCCTGGGTGTGACCGCAAACGGAACAAATGTAAAAATCGGCATCGGCAAAGGTGTCGTTATCTGCTTCGAGAGCAGCAGTATACAGTTCGGCGTGAATCTTTTCAGCCTCATTAGCAAAGCCAAAGTAGCGCAGAATGGCATTTTCCCCTTCAGCTTTGGCATCTTCCATCATTTCCGGATACATGGATTTGAACTCATAGGTTTCGCCTTCAATGGCTTCCTTGAGGTTCTCTTCGGTGGAACCGACACCTTTCAGCAGACGAAGATGGGCGTGAGCGTGGATGGTCTCGGCAGCGGCGGCAGCGCGGAACAACTTGGCAACACCGGGCTTGCCCTCTTTGTCAGCTTTCTCGGCAAAGGCAAGGTATTTACGATTGGCCTGGGACTCACCAGCAAACGCGGCTTTCAGATTCTCAGTGGTCTTACTCATTTCTCAACACTCCTTAAATTATGTTTGGTTCGGTCCAACCGGACCCGATTCGTGACATCAAATGCGAGCTAAGTAGTAATAGTTCTCACATAAGAAATCAAGCAAAATTTTCACTCTTTGAACACGTACTGCATCGCTCCGAGTATTGGCAACAGGGAACCTGCCGCTTACTCTTTGAGTATTGATATATTAATTACATTATTTCAACGTGTTACAATTAATACCCATATACTGTCTATTTATTCAATTTACGACAGGTGTTCTTTGGCACCCCTCGCTTACCGCCAGTTCACAGAATTTGAGTAACGTCATCTCTTGTCACAATGACAATAAAAGAGCCGCTCTTGTCTGGATGGAAAGGATGCAAAATCCAGACAAGAACGGCTCAAACCCGCTTGGTAATGAGGGCTACAAAGGCCCCGAAATTTATGCGCCTCTGGTAAAGAGGGTCAGCGCAAAGCTGGCCATGGCCGCAGTGCTCATCACACGAACGGGACGGCGGGCAGTCTTGCGGGCGCGTGCAGAAGCGGAGGTCTGCGCACCGTTGCGCATGTTCATCATCATCAGACGGGTATCGTTATCCATGCTCATAATTATTCTCCTTTCTTTGCCACCAACCGGGCGTTATTCCATATCTGCACATCTACGGAAGGGTGTGGAATCAATCCAATTGTTTTGTGTGATGCACTTGTTCAGTATTTCTGATGGCAATTTTGCTCTTAATCGGCTATGGTGATCATGTTCATCAAAGGAGCTGATAACAGGCATGGAACTCTATCAATTAAAGACCTTTATCGTGGTGGCCGAGGAACAGCACCTGACCCGCGCATCCTTGCGGCTGCACACCAGCCAGCCTTCCGTAAGCGCCCACATCAAGGCATTGGAAGAGGAGCTGGACACCAAACTTTTCATTCGAACCCCCAAGGGCATGCGATTGACTGAGGCTGGTGAGCGGCTGCATATCAAGGCGAACCAGGTGTTGCAGGCCGCCAGAGAGTTCAAGCTTGAAGCCCGCAACATGGGCGATGAGCTTGTGGGCGACATTTCGCTGGGGCTGAACACCGACGCCGATTATCTGCGGGTGGTACAACTGCTCAATTCGCTGAGCGAAGAGCACCCCAAGGTCACGCTGCAGCTTCAGCAGCGGGCTTCCACGTCGGTGCAGGATGCTATCCGTGACGGGTATCTGGATTGCGGATTCATCTTCGGGGAGCCACGGAACTCTGATGTGCAATCGGTCCCTCTGGAAACCACGCAATTTTTCGTAGCCATACCCGATATCTGGAAAGACAGAATAGAGGGAGGCCTTGAGGCGCTGGCAGATCTGCCGTGGATCATGGACCCTTCCGACAATCCCGTACAGAAGCTAGTGAATATTTTTTTCCAGTCACACAACTTCAAACTGACCAATCAGCTTGAGGTGGATGGAGACGAGGTCATCCGCGTTCTGGTTGCTGCCGGTAAAGGCGTGTCCTTTCTCCGTGAGAACGAAGTCCAGGCCGCCAACCGCATCGGCAACCCTGTGCACGCCATCGCCTTTGACGATCTGTCCATCGGATTGAGTTTCGTCTATCTGAAACGGCGCGACCAGGACCCTGTCATGCAGGCTGTTATCGAGCACGTTAAAAAAGTCTGGGGTGTTGACTAAAACAGAGGGCTACACATCCCAGGTACGCCGAACGATCTCGATGAGCGCGGCAACGGAGGGATAGCCGCCTTCCCCGGTGCGATAGATGAAATTCAGCTCCATGGGGTGGCGTCCCAGAGGAGAACATTCCGCGCCCTGCCCTGACTCGAGCATGCGCGCCACCTCATCCTCACGCACCAGGCCGAGCGCCTTGCCTTCGACAAGCAGCGGCCTGATAACCTCTTCGGAATCCGCACCAATGGTCTGCACCGGCACGATGCCGTGCTGATTAAACAGCTCCAGTTGCAAATCCCTGAAAGCGCAGTCACTGGTGGGCATGATCCAGGTGTGAGCCGAAAGCGCACCGGCTTCGCCGCGCTCCAACTCTTCCTTGTATCTGCTAGCGCCCACCACGGAGTACTGCGGTTCGGCGAGCTTCACGGTCTCCAGATCATTGTAGGGGTTGCCGGAAAAAATGAACGCACCATCCAGATTTCTGGCCCGTAATTCCTTCAGAATGACTCTTGAGGGCAGCTGCACCAACTTCAGGTTGAGCTTGGGAAACCGCTCTCCCATTGCTGAAAGCAGTGTGGTGATCTTGAGATAATCCGGGTCCGTACACAGGCCGAGTCTAATTTCCCCGGAAACCTCGCCACCGAGGGTCACGGCTCTGGCCTTGAGCGCAGTGGCTGCGGACAGCACTTCGATGGCGTCCTGCACCAAATCTTCACCGGCATGCGTCAACTCCACGCCACGCGGAATGCGATTGAACAGACGCACGCCCAGTTCTTCCTCCAGGGCCTTGATATGCGCACTCACAGCCGGCTGTGTGGCATGCACACGCTTGCCAGCACGGGTGAAATTCCCTTCTTCGGCCACAGCCACGAATGTTCTGAGCTGGTAAAGTTCCATTGGTGCTTATACCTCCGGCGCCGCCAAGGAGCAATCACGTTTCCTTATGGCTCGCCTCACGCATTGTTATTGGACTGGGTCAGGCTTGTTGCATAGTGGTTTCATTGAAGATGTATTCATGAACGATCTGTTTGGAGGAGACCATGATGAAGAGCCTGATCTACCTGTTCACCCCTGAAGATTCCTTTACCGGCATTCCCGAATCCCTACTGATTCAGAACGCTCCTCCGGCCCTGCGCGTTACCAAAACCGCTCTCTGGCTTGCCATAGGCGTGCTGATGAGCATCGGCATGAGCCAGCTCAACTAGCTGACGCTACCCCTTGACCACTTTGTTGCGGCCGGTTTCCTTTGCCCTGTACAATGCCTGATCAGCCCGTTTCAGGAGTACTTCCTCCTGCTCGCCCAGTTCATACACAACCATGCCAAAACTGGATGTCACCTGCCGGGGAACCCCGGTAAACTGGAACCCGGCAATCCGCTCCCGCAGTCGCTCGGCAACCCGTGCCATCAGTTTCGGACCTGCTCCCGGCGAAAGCACCATGAACTCTTCACCGCCCCAGCGGGCCAGCATGTCCTGCACCCGAATATTATTGCGCACCACCTGTGCTATCTCCTTCAGCACGGAATCGCCCACATCATGTCCATAGGTGTCATTGACTGATTTGAAGTGGTCGATATCAAACATGATGAGGCCGAAAGTCCTGCCCACGGCAACAGTTTGCGAGAGCTGCACCAGAAAACTCCTGCGATTGAGTGTCCCGGTCAACGGATCAGTGGACGCCTCGCCTTCGAGATACACCTTTTCATCTTCCAAACCGGAGACATCATGGAATGTGAACAATCGCATGTCCGAGCCGGGAAACTGGTTGAACGTCACCGTGAACACAGTTGGCCGTCCCTCGGGATTACGCGGGTTCTCCATGTGCAGCACATGGTCCCGGTCCACAGGGTCATTCACGATCAGATCCACCCACTCACCGGGCTGTCCATTATAGTCTATACCATTGATTTTAAGAATGAAATCTTCAATGCCAGAGTCCAGTTCACCCAGCTTGTCGTATGCCTGATATCCGAAGAAAGAAGTCAAAGGCCGGTTCATGTAGGTCACGTCGACGCCATCTATCAACACGGCGGGGGCCGGGAAAAAATCGAGCAGATTGTGCAGGGAATAATCCACCTGGGCCATACGTCTGGCCAGGACTATATCACGCGCGCACTGCATGACGGCCTCACGCAGCTTGGTTTCGTCCAGAGGCAACCGGATGAACGCTTCCACTCCTGATTCCACAGCCCGAACCAGATCCTGCGGATTGAACTCCCCGAAAACAACGATGATCTTGATACCCTGCACGGCTTCCCGCGCCTTTTCCATGAACGCTATGCCATCCATATCCCTGAAAACGATATCAGTGACCAGAATGTCCGGCTGGCGTTCATGGAGCGCATCCAGTCCGTCATCCCCACCCGAAGCGCCGAGCACTTCGGCCTTGTCATCCGCCAGTACTTCCATCAGGCGCTTGCGGTCTGTTGGAGTTTGTTGGACTACGAGAATGGTCAGCCTCTTTCTGGAACGTCTGCTCATAGGCCCCCCTAGACACCCATGATGTTATACCCGGAGTCCACGAAGATGACATCGCCGGTGGTGCCGGAGGAGAGATCGGAAGCGAGATACAGAGCACATTTGCCCACATCGTCGATGGTGATATTCCTGTGCAGCGGCGCTTTTTCCTCTATGCGGCCGAGGATGGTGCTGAACCCGGAGATACCTGACGCGGCCATGGTCTTGACCGGTCCGGCGGAGATGGCGTTGATCCGCACACCGATATCGCCCAGATCCACGGACAGGTAGCGCACACAGGCCTCAAGAGCGGCCTTGGCCACACCCATGGCGTTGTAGTTGGCCACGACTTTTCCTGCGCCGTAATAGCTCATGGTCAGCACGGACGCCCCTGGTTTGAGCATGGTTTCATACGCCTTGCACAGGGACACCAACGAATAGGACGAGACTTCGAGAGCCACTTTGTAGCCTTCGCGGCTGGTATCGATGAACCGGCCTTTCAGATCCTCTCGGTTGGCATAGGCAATGGAATGAACCAGTATGTCCACGTCTCCCCACTGCTCTTCCACGATGCTGCGTCCCTTTTCGATCTCTTCGTCATTGGTCACATCACATTTGAACATGAACTCGCCTTCCAACTCTTCACAGATAGGCTCAAGACGACGTTTGATGGGGTCTGCAGCGTAACTAAATGCGAGGCGTGCGCCCTGTTCCTTGAATTGCTTGGCGATGCCATAGGCGATGGAGCGGTCATTGACCACACCGAATATGAGGGCTTTTTTGCCTTTGAGAAGCATGAATATCTCCTTGTTTTGCCCACACCATAGCTTGGTGGGCGATGAAAAACTACATATCCTCGAAAACCCGCTCAAGGATGGCTGCGGAATTGGGACCCCCGTTCAGGTCCAGTCCCAGCGGTGCGGCATCCCTATCCAGCCCGTCCGCCATGAGCGAAGCCAGCCGTTCGACGTGCAGATCATCCGAGGTGATCACTTTGAGTCCGCCCTTTTCCTCAATGCGCCGGGCGCGCATGTTCTGCTCCCGGTTCTGGAGGAAAGGGTACATGAGGCCAAAGGTGTTGGTGGCCAGTAAATTCATGGTCGTGTTGTATCCGCCCAATGAAACCGAGAGTTTCGCCAGTTTAAGATACGCGAGGAACCGCTTGGTAAATCGCTTTACCGTGATATGATCATGGGCTTCTGCCTGTTTCTGGAGGGCTTCAAGCTCTGCTTCCGGAGCATAGGGACCGGTGAACAGCACGAGCCGGTGCGGATGGGTCCTGTGCAGCACAGGGGACGCATCCATGACGCCCTGCCGCAGGTCCTGACCGATATGACCACCGCCCACGGATGTGACGATGAGCGGCGTGTCACCGAGTTGCAGCTCATCCGACAAGGTCCGGGTCTCTACCGGATCGGATTTGCGGGCCACATATCCGGTATAATGCACTTCCGGCACAATGCCTTCAACGCCGGGAAAGGTCTCGTCCAGCTTGACCAGCTTGGGATCCGAATGAACCAAGACATGATCGAAATTGGGATTCAGATAGCCGTGCACGCGTTCCACCTGGCGTTTCATGTCGTCCTTTTCCACCAGGATATCCCGCACGCTGCATACGGATTTGCATTTGCCGTATTCGCCCTTGCGAATCTTTTTCAGGATCGGGAGCAATTCGAAACGAAATTTTTTGCGACCGAACGGGAACAGCTCGACCATGAAAATATCAGGCTGCTGTTCAGCCATGATCTGTTTGAACTGACGCAGCCGACGGACCAGGACTTCATCCACTTCCGCTCCTTCTTCAAGGGGAATGAAGCGGGTGAATTTCGCATCCATCATCAGGCCGGGCAGTTGAATCTGCTGCATGTTGGCAGGCGGATCAAAATCCACTTCCGCACCACCGGTGACCAGAATGACCTCATGGTCCTTCAACCCTTTGACGATCTCCAGAGAGCGAAACATATGGCCGACGCCGAGCACATGCTGGCAATAGAAAACGATACGCATCACAGCTCCATGTTCAGCTCACCCACGGCAAGCTCGTTATCCATGCACAGGAAACGGTGCAACCGGTATTCCACGAGCGGATTCCTGTCCTGCGGCAGGTAGTCCAGACCGGTCAGGGCATACGCCAGAGCGCGCAAAACGCCGTTGTGCGTGACAACCAGCACTGATTCCTCATCATGGTCCTCCGGGAACTCCAAAAGCGCGTCACACGCCCGCATGAGCAGCTCGTTCCGGCTCTCCCCGCCGGGAGGCCTGAAGTCGAATCCTTTACTTTCCTGTTTCCGCACGAGCTTGTGCAACTTCTTGAGTTCAGTCTTGGTCAGTCCGGTCCACTCGCCCCACTCCTGTTCACTCAGTCGGGCATCCTCATACACGGGCAGGCCCAACACTTCATTGAGTATGGCGCCGGTTTCCCTTGCCCGGTCCAGCGTACTGGTCAGGATGCATTGCAGCCCCCCGCCAGCCAATGTACCGGCCCATTTCCGGGCCATATCCCGTCCCTCGTCACACAACGAGATATCGGTCGCACCCTGAATTCTGCTCTCGCGGTTCCATTCGGTCAGCCCGTGGCGCATACAAAAATATGTGGTCATGAAGGTTGTCCCTTGTTCACGATGGATTCCATTATGCCGGTCATTACCCGGTAACTCTCTATGCTGCTGTGGTTGTCGAGAACATACTGCATGGCCTGACTCCCCAACGTCCGTCGAAGTGACGCGTCCGTGATCAGACGATCCACTCCTCTTGTAAATTCATGCTCTGTCGCGCGTGTCAGCAGCCCGCCCTGCTCATGCCTGACAACCATGGGCGCGCCCTCGTCATCCGTTGCCACCACAGGCAATCCGCACATCTGCGCTTCCAGATACAGCATGCCGATGGATTCTTTCAGTCCGGGAAAAGCGAACAGATCACCGGCGCTGAAAAAGCCGCCCAATTCGTTCCGTGGCACCAGCCCGACAAACCGTACCCGATCCCCAAGCAGGGCTTTTCCTTCCGCTTCCAGCTGCCCCCGCAAAGGACCGTCACCGGCCACGATCAAAGTGATGTCCCGCCCTTTTTCAATTAATTCGGCACAGGTATGAAACATCCATTGCACTCCGACTGCCTTGACACCGGCACGCATGATCGCCACTGTTTCCACTACCAGCGAGTCACCGACGCCCCATGCCTCTCGAAACGCATTCCCGGCCTGTTCATCGCGCTTGAGCAATCCTTCCGGCACTCCGGGAGGAATGAAGGTGTACCGCTCTTCCGGCAGAAGCTTGGCGCATCCGCGCATATCATTGCGCCGATTGCAAAAAATATGGTCGGCCTGAAGCATGGCCCGCTTGTTCAGCCGGAACCCCGGCCAGGTGGCGATCTTCCGGCCCCGATTCTCGGCATAGCTCGCCTGCAGAATGAAATAAGGCAGCTTCAAACGGTGGGTGAGCGCGAGGCCGAAAATATCCGGGACCTTGTAATAGGAACCATAGGTCAGCCAGCAATCCGTCTGACCGGCCACTCGGGCCATCTTCACCATGGCGTGCTGTGCCTCCAACCATTTCGCCTTGTTGCGATAGATTTCCTTGGCCGGAAAGTACGGCAGCGGGACCACCTCATGACCGAGATCTCGCACACTGGAGACAAGATCACGCGCTATGGTCACATCCCCGGATATGGACGGATGATCCACTGGTTTAAACGGCGTGCACAGACCAATTTTCACTGATTACTCTCTGGTTGCAGGCGCATGGTGTGCTCAGGGTACACCAAAGCGAAATAATGGTGAACCGGGCCATATCTACTGTTTCGGGGGCAGCAGCGGCAGTGGTTCAGGCGATATCTCAGGGAGACTGGCCAACCGGGATTCCACGACTTTTCGATTCGGATATGTGTCCAGAATGGACTCAAGCAGTTCGCGTGTTTTGCGATAATCCCGATCATACTCATAGATGTCAGCCATGAGAAAGATGGAAAGCGCGCGCGTTTCTTCGGAAATATCAGGAATGGCGAGCAATGCTTCCAAGGTTTTCCTGGCCTGATGCCAACTCCCTATGAAACTGTAACTCTGCGCCAGTTCATAGAGGCAATGACTTTTGGAATTCAGATCCTGTGCCGATTCAGCACAGTTTTCCAGGGTTTCGGCCACCAGATCATAGCTCCCGATGGACCGATACAGACGAGCCATGTGCAACTGTGTCTGATAGGTGTGCTCAGGAGATTCCGCCGCCAACATCAGGCATTTCTCATAGGAATCTATTGCCTTGGATCTATTCCCCAACTCGGCATACACCCCACCGAGTTGAAACATGGTTTTCCAGGCAAATTCCTGATCTTCACCTAATTCGAGATACATGGCCTCAAGGAGTACGACCGCGCGGTCCAGATCACCTTTGATGGTGATGGATATTTCACCCAGACGTTCCCAGGCTTCCTTGCGAAACTCCCCTTGGGGTTCAGCCTGCAGATAGCGCTCGTAATCCTTTTCCGCTTCAAGGAAAAAGCCCTTGGAATACGCATCGCGTGCATGCTCGATATCATAGGCTCCCGGCGACGATTCAATGGAACAAGCCGCCAGCATTGCCACAAATGCGATCAGGATGAATATGCTGATTTTTTTATTCATTATGCCTACCGGCAGTTACCTTCAGCAGGACCGGATGACCTTTTACAAGACTCCCGGACTCTCCAAAAAATTGTAGGGCCGTTTCGAAAAATTCAATCGGCCAGTATCTCACTTACTATGCAAAAAAGAACTCGTGATAGTCTTAGCCATCACGAACTCTCTAATCACCTGATTCTGCGCTTCAATGCTGCTGCCACATTGATGAAAAAGAGAGTCCGGGGGAAGGAAAAACTCTGTTCAACAGCGTGTTCTTCCCTACCCCCGGCTGCCAGCGGCAATCTCTATTTATTCTGTTTCATTGAGGGTTTCGTCATCGTCCATGACGAGATCAAACCCTGCTACTTTGTTGTCGGCGTCCATGCGGACCAGTCGGACACCCTGCGTGGCGCGGCCTCTGGTCTGGCTGACTTCGGACACGGACATGCGGATGACTTTGTTCTGTGTGGTCAGCAGGATGACATCGTCATTCTCGTTGACCATGCGTGCGCTGATAACCTTACCGGTCTTATTGGTCAAACGCATGTTCAGAATACCCTTACCACCGCGTGTCTGGACACGATACTGGTCAATGGTGGTCCGTTTGCCGAATCCGCCTTCGGATACGGTCAGCAACTGATCGCGTTCTTCATCTCCGGTGACCACACAGGCAACCACTTCGTCATTGGGTCTGAGGGCCATGCCCTTGACGCCTGCTGTGGTCCGTCCCATGGGTCGGGCATCGTTGATATTGAAACGAATGGCTGATCCTTCACGGCTGGCGAGGATGCAATCCACATTCGGATCGATCTCGCGCACATCCATGAGTTCATCGTTGTCCTTCAGGTTCACGGCGCGAATACCGGTGGTCCGGCAGTTGCCATAGAGTCCGATGGAAGAACGCTTGATCATGCCCTTCTTGGTCACGAACAGGAAGAACCGGTCGTCCTGGAACTCGCGCAGTGACAGCGCGGTGGCGATATGTTCGTCCTTTTCCAGGGGCAACAGGTTGTTGACATGTCCGCCCTTGGCATACCGGCTGCCTTCCGGCACCTGATGCACCTTGATCTTGAACATCTTGCCCAGATTGGTGAACAGCACCAGATGCTGATGGTTGGTGGTCAGCATGAAGGTATGGATGAAGTCGCCGTCGCCTGTCTGCACACCGGCTATGCCCTTTCCGCCACGACGCTGGGCCGTGTAGTTGGAAAGCGGAGTGCGCTTGATATACCCGCGCCTGGACAGCGTAATGACTGTTTCCTCATCAGGAATGAGGTCTTCGATATCAATGGAATCCAGGTCTACGCTGAGCAGCTCGGATTTACGCGGGGTGGCGTAATTTTCCTTGATCTCCCTGAGTTCATCACGAATGACGCCCCTGAGGACTTCGTCATTTTCAAGGATGGACTTGAAGTATTCGATCTTCTTCATGAGCTCGGCCAATTCTTCGAGCAGCTTGTCGTGCTCCAAACCGGTGAGCTTCTGCAAACGCATATCAAGAATGGCCTTGGCCTGAATCTCGCTGAGTTCGAAACGGTCCATGAGGGCTGTACGCGCTGCATCGGGAGATGCGGATGCGCGGATGAGCTTGACCACTTCGTCGATGTTGTCGAGCGCGATGCGCAAGCCTTCCAGAATATGGACACGGCGTTCACACTTATCGAGATCGAACTTGGTGCGACGGATAATCACCTCGCGGCGATGATCCAGGAAGTGCCGCAGCACATCTTTGAGATTCAACAGCATGGGACGTTTGCCCACGACTGCCATCATGTTGATGCCGAAACTCGTTTCAAGCTGCGTGAATTTGTACAGGGAGTTGATGATGATGTCGGCAATGGCGCCTCGTTTCAGATCAATGGCGATACGGATACCGTTTCGATCGGATTCGTCACGCAGGTCGGAGATGCCTTCGATCTTCTTTTCGTGAACCAGTGCCGCAATCTTTTCAACCAGCGAGGACTTGTTCAGTGCAAAGGGAATTTCCTTGATGACGATGCACTCTTTCCTGCCCTTTTTGGCTTCTTCGACCTCGACCACACCGCGAATCTTGATGGACCCGCGACCGGTCGTGTAGGCATCGATAAGCCCCTGACCGCCAAAGACCGTGCCCCCTGTGGGGAAATCCGGTCCCTTGATCCACTGCATGAGTGATTCGACCGTGCAGTCCTTGTTATCCAGCAGGTAAATGGAACCGTCGATCAGCTCACCCAGGTTGTGCGGCGGAATATTGGTGGCCATACCGACCGCGATACCCGTTGTTCCGTTGAGGAGCAGGTTGGGCACCTTTGTGGGCAGCACCGAGGGTTCCTGCATGGTGTTGTCATAGTTGGGCCGGAAATCAACGGTGTTCTTTTCGATGTCACCAAGGAATTCGGAGCACAACCTGGCCATGCGGACTTCGGTATACCTCATGGCCGCCGCGGCATCGCCGTCGATGGAACCGAAGTTACCCTGACCATCCACCAACATGTCGCGCATGGAGAAATCCTGCGCCATTCGGACCAATGCGTCATACACGGCAGAATCACCATGCGGGTGATATTTACCGATGACGTCACCGACCACACGGGCGGATTTCTTGTAGGCACGGTTGTGGTAGTTGCCCAGGTCATGCATGGCGAACAGGATGCGCCTGTGGACCGGTTTCAGCCCGTCGCGCACATCCGGGATCGCACGCCCGATAATGACTGAGAGGGAGTACTCAAGATAACTTTTCTTGAGTTCACTTTCGATAGTGATTGTGTCGCTCATTGAGTTGCCTCTAATTTAGATATCCAGTTCTTGCACGGCAAGTGCATTCTTTTCGATGAATTCGCGCCGGGGTTCCACGTTGTCGCCCATGAGGTCGGTAAAGATGTCATTGGCCGCGGCCGCATCTTCGATATTGACCTGAAGCATGGTCCGCTTAGTGGGATCCATAGTGGTTTCCCAGAGCTGATCCGGATTCATCTCACCCAGACCTTTATAGCGCTGAATCTGCCAGCCGCGTTGGGCTTCTTCCATGACACCGTCATACAATGTGAAAAGGCCGGAAACAGGCTTCTCGGCTTCTTTGAGCTGCAGGGCGAAGTCGAACCCGCCACAGGCTTCCATAAGCTCTCTGTAGGTCGTATATCCCTGTTTGTAGAGCTTGGAGTAAAAGAACTCCATGGCCAGACGCATGCGGTGACCGTTTTCGTTTTCAAAGATGACGTAGGTGCGGTCCTTGTCCAACTCGTGATCATGCTCAACATCAATGGTGACCTTGTATCCCATGTCTCCAAAAATCTTTTTGAATTCCTCGGGATCATTGTCTTCAAAGTGCGTGAAGGAAATGCGCTCTGAGTAATCGAGCAATGCCTGATACAGTCCAGGTTCGATTCCGACGGTCTCGGCTTCATTGAACTTGGACCGAATGAAACGGACTTTATCCATGAGTTCAATGAGATTTCCTTCGGCAAAGGTTTCGCCGGACTGTGATTTGATGATCACATCGGTACCGACTTTTTCCATGAGGAAATTATCAAGCTCAATATCATCCTTGATAAACTTCTCGAATTTTCCTTTGTGTGCGCGGTACAAAGGCGGCTGCGCGATGTAGAGGTTGCCGCGGTTGATCAGCTCTTCGTACTGCCTGAAGAAGAATGTCAGCAGCAATGTCCGAATGTGCGAACCGTCAACATCAGCATCAGTCATGATGACGACTTTGTGATAGCGGAGCTTGTCAAAGTCCTTTTCATCCTCCTCAAGGCCGATACCGATACCCAGCGCCGTGATCATGGCGCGGATTTCCTTGTTGCCGAGCATCTTGTGCATGCGCGTTTTCTCGACATTGAGAATCTTGCCTCGCAAGGGAAGGATGGCCTGGTGTTTTGGATCGCGTCCCTGTTTGGCCGAACCACCTGCAGAGTCACCCTCAACAATGAATATTTCGGAATCCTCAGGGTTCTTGGACTGGCAATCGGCCAGCTTGCCCGGCAGTGAGTTGTCTGAAAGCGCGCCCTTGCGTCGAACCAGATCACGCGCCTTGCGGGCGGCCTCACGAGCACGGGATGCATCAACAACCTTCTCGATGATGAAGCGGGCTTCCTTGGGGTTCTCTTCGAAAAACATGTTCAGCTTTTCGTAAATGACGCCTGAGACAAGACCGGTTGCCTCGGAGTTACCCAGCTTGGTCTTGGTCTGTCCCTCGAACTGCGGATCAGGCAGCTTGACGGAAATGACTGATGTCAGACCTTCGCGAACATCATCACCGGTGAGACGCTTGACCAGCTTCTTGGGCAGGTCGGCGTTCTGGATGTAGTTGTTGATGGCACGGGTCAGCGCGGTCTTGTAACCGGCCAGGTGCGTACCACCCTCAATAGTGCGGATATTGTTGGCGAATGTGTATGTGTTTTCCTTGTAGGAAGAGGTGTATTGCAACGCGAACTCGACAACCATATTCTCGGATTCACCTTCGCCGTACACGATCTCACCAATGGCGCTCTGATTGACATTCAAATCCTTGACATACTGGACAATACCACCGTCAAACTTGAATATTTCGGATTCGCTGTCATGGGCACGCTCATCCTTGAATTCGATTTCCAGACCGGAGTTGAGGTAGGCCAACTCTCTGAAACGTTTACGCAGAACATCATAATCGAACTGGTTGACCTCGAAGATTTCCTCGTCAGGACGGAAACGCTGGGTGGTTCCTACGGAATCGGCCGGACCGACTTCCTCAAGGGATTGGACAACAGCGCCGCGTTCAAATTTCATGCGGTATGTAGTGCCATCGCGTTTGACCGTGGTCTCCATGAACTCGGACAAGGCGTTGACGCAGGATACGCCGACACCATGCAGACCACCGGAAACCTTGTATGAATCGTTGTCAAACTTACCACCGGCATGCAGCGTGGTCATGGCCAGCTGAACTGCGGGGACTCCTTCCTTGGGGTGGATATCGACCGGAATACCACGACCATTATCCGTGACCGTGCATGAGTTATCCATGTGCAGCGTGACCTTGATCTTGTCACAATAGCCGGCCATGGCTTCATCAATGGAGTTGTCGATAACCTCATAAACCAGATGATGCAGGCCGCGTATGTCGGTAGAACCGATATACATGGCCGGACGTTTCCGGACGGCCTCAAGCCCTTCGAGTACAGTAATTGACTCGGCGTTGTAATTTTGTTCGCTCATTTATGCGTTTTCCTCGGTATAGTAAGTCTCTTCCTGGATCATCATAGGCATAACAATGACATTGTAATCCTTGTCATCCACTCCTGTCAGACCGCAGGGTGCTTCCGTTCCGGTCAACGTGAATTTCACGATATCGGAGTTGAAGTGATTCAGGATCTCGATCAGATTCCTGGTGGGAAAGGCAATCCTTTCCATATCGCCGTTAAATGTGGCGTCAATGGATTCACGGGCAGTACCGGTCTCCTGGCCCTGAGCTGAAACAGTCACCTCTGAACCATTGAACGAGAAATAGGCGCACCTGTTGGAATCAGTGTTGAACAGGGCCACACGAGACAGGGCGTCCACCAGATCATGACGGTTTACTTCCAATGTGGAAACATCGTCATCACCCAGCTTCGCCAAAAAGTTGTGATAGTTCGGATACTGGTAATAGGACAGCGGCAAGGTGAATGTCTCGCGCTTGTCACCGGTCCGGAAAAAGAGACGCTTGTCTGAGATGGCCAACTCTATCTCATCGGCTGTCAGCCACTTCTTCAACTCTGTCAGGTACTTCTTCTGAATGAGCACACCCTCTTCAGGAAGCATGGCAAAGATATCATCGTTCACGAAATTGAACATGGCGAACTGGTGACCATTCAAGCCGCAGACTTCAACAGTGTTCACGCCCATCTTCTCTCGCGGTACCAGATAGATGCACGCGATGGCTTCCATGGAGTCTTCATCGGAAATGCAGAACGCGATCTTGTCGATGATCTCATGGAGGAAATCGCCTGACCAGAAAACAGTACCGTCTTCGGGAAAGTTGGAGAACTTCTGAAACCATTCAGGATCATTCACAGGAAATTTGTATTTTCTCGCCTTCTGCTCCACCAGAACGTTCTGATCGGCTTCATCGGTATGTATGATCAATTCCCCCTGATCGCTTCTCAGCTGCTTCACCAGGTCATAAAAAGCACGTCCCTGGACACCGGCAAGACCTTCGCCTTCCAGTGTGGCCGGATATGATCCCATGAACTCCAGATTGGAATCCGTACTCATGATATTGAGGTTTCCATTTTCGCACTGGAGCCAGATGGTACGAAGGAATGCGGCACCCGTTTTCGCCGGGATGATATTCGCAGACTTCTGGAGCCCTTCAATGATTTCATCTCTGTTCACTTTCAGAAACATAAAAAATATCTCCTTTATTGAGATTTATTAGATCAGTTCCTTTGTTCCTTAACTAATTAAGGGTAAGGAATTATTATTATTTTTTTGAACACTCAATGTTGTGAATACAGAACTTCGTACTCGTAAAAAGTGTCTTTTCACTTATGATCACGCCATGCGACATTTATTCTTCAACGTTTTCAACAGTTGTTTCAATTCGAAATCATCCTCTTGTAATTGTTCGATTTTTTTAACTGAATACAAGACTGTAGAGTGATCCTTACCACCAAAGGCACGTCCCAGAGCCGGGTAGGATGTGTTGAGCATCTGTCGGCACAGGTACATGGCAACCTGACGCGCCTGGGCTATATGCTGGTGCCGTTTGGTGCCGGTCAGATCCTTGACATGGACATTGAAATGTTCACTGACCACATTGAGAATCTTCTTGGGTGTGAGGTCATCCGTGGTTTTTTCCTCGGTATTGGCCAGGATATGTTCAAAGTCCTTTTGGGTGAGTTCCTGCTTGACCAGCTCCTTGAAGGCAAAGAGTTTGAGCAGGATACCCTGGAGGTAGCGGAAATCGGAAAACCGCTGGGCAAGGGTTAGGATCTGTTCCTTGGTCAGGCTGAGGCGTTTTGCCCGGGCCTGACGCTGGATGTAGCCCACACGGATCTCAAGGTCCGGCTCCTTCAGGGTGACGATCAGCCCCCATCCAAGACGGGACTGGAGGGATTCCTCCATGAAATCATAACTGGTCACCTTTTCACGACAGGCCAGCACCATCTGCTTCTTGTTGTCGTAAAAATGGTTGAAGATATTCACGAGTTCCTGCTGAAAATGGGGATATTCACGGATCTTGTGAAAATCATCGATGAACAGGAAGTCGTATTCGAACAGATAATTCCGGGCCTTGAAAGGATCACCCTTGAACCGGATGGAGTATAACGAATTCAGCTCGTCCATTGAACCCATGAAAATGGTCGAATAATCATGTTTCTTGGAAATTTCGTTACCGACGGATTTGAGGAGATGGGTCTTGCCCGATCCCCCGGGGCCGCAAATGATGAACGGGTTGAAAAGCGAACCACTCTGTTTGGCGACTTCCTTGGCCGAGGCAATGGGAAAATAGTTTTTCTTGTTGATCAGAAAGGTGTCAAAGGTAAATTCCTGACCAAAAGGGAAATCAATACGTTTGACGACATCGGCAACCTGCACGCCCTTGGGACGGTCGGCTGTTTCGGAATCCTTGTAACTGACCAGATAGCCGTTTCCGAGAAACAGATTCAGCTGGGCTTCGAATTTATCCTGAATATCGGCTTCGAACCATTTGGCAAAAAAGGCATGGGGAAAACCCACGGTCAACCGTTTATTCTCTTCCGAATAATCGAATTGCAACGGGTCGAACCAGCGCTTGAGTTCATCTTCTGCGCATGTCTGAAGGAAGTGTTGTCGGAGCGAGTCTTTCACTATGTCATCTTGGGTTTTGAGGCCAGTTTACATGCACTTGAATTTATTGATTAAAAATTCTCAAGATTAGTGTCTAAACAAAATCTCGAAAACCATTTCGATCTATACCTTATATTAGAGGAAATGCCAAGCTTTGCGAGGCGTTTTTCAGGCGATGAAATATTGTCTCTGCACCGTATTTGACGGGCATGAGCGACATGCCTTGAAACAGGATTCTGCCGTTGATGCGGCCGATGGTTGTTCTGTATGAAAACGGTCAGGTAACAAGCTTGTTTTCCTTCGGACGTTTTTCGATTACAACAGGCTGACGTTACGCACAGGGCGCCCCGTGGTGACGGCTTCCACAAAGCCGTCAGAAGGCGCTACAGAGAGTTTTCAAAGGTTCTCGGACAATTCTGTTTAGTCTGAGCTGCCAGGTCCACAGGGAATCGCTCGCAGCTGTCGTGAGTGGCAGTCGGATTCCAAGCGGCAAATAATAAGAGAGGCATCCTTTATGGCGCAGTATGAAGTGAATAAGACGGTTAAGGAGATCAATGAGCGTATCCGCACGGGCAAAGCCGTTGTGGTCAATGCCGAAGAAATGATCGCCATTGTGAAGAAAGAGGGTAAGGTCAAGGCGGCCCAGGAGGTTGACGTTGTCACCACCGGAACGTTCTCGCCCATGTGTTCATCGGGGTTGCTGTTCAACATCGGTCAGCAGCCTCCTGTGATGAAAGTATCGAAGATGTGGCTGAATAATGTCCCCTGCTACTCAGGCATTGCCGCTGTAGACGCGTATTTGGGGTGCACAGAGCCTTCTGAGGACGATCCCCTTAACAAGGTTCATCCCGGTCGCTTTGCGTACGGTGGAGGGCATGTCATGGAAGATTTGCTCCGTGGCAAGGCCGTGCATCTGCGTGCCGAGGCCTATGGGACCGATTGTTATCCCCGCCGCGAGCTGGACAAGGACGTGACCCTGGCCGATCTGCCCAACGCGATCATGCTCAATCCGCGCAACTGCTATCAGAACTATAATGCGGCCGTGAACCTGACCAGCCGCTCCATTTACACGTACATGGGACCGCTCAAGGCAAACTGCTCCAATTGCAACTATGCCACGGCCGGGCAACTTTCACCGCCCTTCAATGATCCGTACTACAAGACCATCGGCATCGGTACGCGTATCTTCCTCGGCGGCGGCATCGGGTATGTCATCGGCGAAGGCACCCAGCATGTGCAGAAGCCGCAGCGCAATGAGCGCGGTATTCCGGAGAACGGTTCCGGCACCTTGATGCTCAAAGGTGATTTCAAAAAGATGTCCGCGCGGTATGTCCGCGCCCAGTCGATCATCGGCTACGGTATCTCTCTGGCTGTGGGTGTGGGTATTCCGATTCCCATGCTCAACGAGGAGATGGCCTGGTTCACAGGCGTGTCTGACGCAGACATTAGCATGCCGGTCAAAGATTATGGCTATGATTATCCCAATGGCATCCCCCGCGAGTTGGCGCGTGTAAGTTTCGAGGATCTGCGCAGTGGTGAAGTCATGGTCAATGGCAAGAAGACTGCCACCGTGCCGGTGACCAGCTACAAGATGTCCCTTGAAGTTGCCGACAAGCTCAAGGATTGGATTGAAAAGGGAGATTTCCTGCTGACCGAGAAAGTCGAGGACATCCCCAGTTTCTAACATCCGAACGTACTGAAATACTGCGACCTGTCGAGCTGAATCGGCAGGTCGTTTTTTTTATTGTGTGGGTACAATGAGCTAAATGTACCATTCAATACAACGGTGATCGAAAAGCAAGAATAATCCGTTACCCACCATTTTATTTTTATCCTCGAAAGCAGCGACACCATGCAGATTGGGGAAGAGAGATGGTAGGACTGAGGGCATAAAAAAAGTCCCTGGTCCGCGTATGCGGATCAGGGACTTTTCAATATACCGTACTCTGCTAGCTGACGTGTTTTGCGCCTGCTTCGATGGCTTTGGTGTTGGCCGGGATGAGCTTGTGGTAGCGTGCGGAGATGACGTTCTCCAGCGAACTGATGACCGCATCCAGGGGAATGATTCCCGTTGCCTGCACAAAGGCGCCGATGGCGACCATGTTGGCCATGCGGGTATTGCCGAGTTCGTCGGCGATCTCGTTGCAGGGTACGCCGAAGCATTTGAGGCGATCCGTATCGGCCAGCTCCATGTCGATGAGCGAGGAGTTGATGATATGGACGCCGCCATCAATGACCCTGTCCTGGAACTTGTCCAGAGAGGGACGGTTCATGGCGATGAGGGAGGCCGGGGAATGGATGATCGGGGACCCGATGTCTTCCTCGGACAGGACCACGGTGCAGTTGGCCGTACCGCCGCGCATTTCCGGGCCATAGACCGGAATGTAGGTGACGTTGAGGCCGTCTTTCATGCCTGCGTAGGCGAGCAGGTTGCCGATGAGCATGACGCCCTGGCCACCGAAGCCCGCGATGATGGAATCTATGTATCGCATTAGCAGATACCTCCTTCCTCGGACACGTCTTTATACACGCCCAGCGGGAAGTATGGGATCATGTCTTTCTGTATGCGTTCGTTGGCCTGCAACGGGGTCATCTTCCAGTTTGTCGGGCAGCCGGAGAGCAGCTCGACAAATCCGAAGCCCACTTCGTTGACCTGGAATTCAAAGGCTTTCTTGATGTACTTTTTGGCCTTGCGGATGTTTTTGACACTGTCCAGGGAACCACGGGCAGCATAGGCGACGCCGCCCAGGGAGGCGATGATCTCTGTCATGCGGATGGGCGCACCTTCATGGGTCTGACACCGGCCACCTGGTGTGGTGGTGGTCATCTGCCCGATGAGTGTGGTCGGAGCCATCTGTCCGCCGGTCATGCCGTAGACGGTGTTGTTGACGAAGATCACGGACATCTTTTCGCCACGGTTGGCGGCGTGCATGATCTCGGCCATGCCGATGGAGGCAAGGTCGCCGTCACCCTGATAGGTGAACACAAAGTGATCGGGACGGGCGCGTTTGACGCCTGTCGCCACTGCCGGAGCGCGGCCGTGCGGTGCTTCGACAGCGTCCACATTGAGATAGTTGTAGAGGAAGACCGAACACCCGATAGAGGTGGTCATGAGGACTTTTTCTGCCAGATTCATTTCGTCGATGAGCTCACCGATCAGCCTGTGGGCGATACCGTGATGGCAGCCGGGGCAGTAATGGGTGGGCCGATCAATGACGGAATCGGGCTTGTCGAATACGAGCTTTTCATTCATTTCTGACATTTATTTACCCTCCAGGCTGTTGAGGATCGGCTCCTCGAGCTCGTCCGGGGTGGGCAGGTTGCCGGGATAGATGGCATAGAAGTCGGAATCTGCCACAGTCCGGATGGCGAGGCGAACATCGTCAACCATCTGACCAAGGTTATGTTCGATCGTGAGGAAACGTTTGCCCTGTTCGGCCAATGCTTTCAGATCGTCAGATGGGAAAGGATAGATAGTAATAGGTCTGAACAGACCGACTTTCTTGCCTTGCTTGCGGAATTTGCGGACAGCAGTTTTAGCAATGCGTCCAATGGAGCCGTAGGCGCAGATGATGAGGTCAGCGTCTTCGCATTCAAACTGTTCGCATTCGGCCAGATCAGCCCAGTCGTCATATTTGGCCTGGAGGTGTTTATTCTGTCCGGCGAGTTCTCCTTCCTGCAGGAAGAGGGACTTTATAAGGCGTTTTTCACGGTCTGCGGTCTTGCCGGTAATAGCCCAATCGCGGCCAGCTTCCTCGTCCACATCTTCCGGGATCCAGGGAACAATGGGTTCCTTCATCTGACCGAGAATGGCGTCACCGAGGATGAGGACCGGAGTACGGTGCTCAAAGGCTATATCAAAGGATCGGATGGTTACGTCATATGCTTCTTGAACAGTACTCGGAGCAAAGGTGAAATGACGATAATCACCATGTCCGCCACCACGGGTTGACTGATAGTAGTCACCCTGTGCCGGTCCGATATCGCCAAGACCAGGGCCACCGCGGTTGATATTGACGATGACCGCCGGAACCTCTGAGCCAGCCATATATGAGATAGCTTCCTGCTTAAGGGACATACCAGGAGAGGAGGACGAGGTCATGGCGCGAATACCGGCTGCACCCGCACCGAGCAGCATGTTGGCTGCGGCCACTTCGGATTCTGCCTGCACAAAATCGCCCCCGGCCTTGATCATGGCTGAAGACATGAATTCGGGGATATCATTCTGAGGAGTGATGGGATAGCCGAAAAAACATTTGCACTTAGCGGCCAGAGCACCACGGGCAATGGCTTCATTGCCTTTGACAAAAATACGTTCTTCGTTCTTGGACATACTATTTGCCCCCTTTTGTTTTCGGGGTGCGGTAGACTTTGATCGCCACATCAGGGCAGATCTGTGCACATGATGCACAACCGGTACATTTGTCCGCGTCTTCCTCGGGCACCTCTGCGACCTTATAGCCGCTGACGTTGAAACGGTCAGACTGGACGATGATGTCAACAGGGCAGACTGTGGTACAGAGCAAGCACCCTTTGCACCGGTCTTCCTGGACCTCAATTCGAGACATATATTACTCCCGTTCAGTTAGTAATATTAAAAGGTTAGCTGCAGTTATTTTATGAGCATCGCATCTCCATACGAGAAGAAGCGAAAACCATTTTCTAGAGCAAATTCATAGGCGGAAAGTATGGTTTTTCTGCCAGCAAGAGCCGAGATCATAATGATCAGAGATGATTCTGGCAAATGGAAGTTTGTCAGAATGCCGTCGATGACGTTGAACGTATACCCCGGAGTGATGAAAATATCTGTTTCTCCCTTAAACTCCGATACGTTACCTATTTCGCGGAACATGCCTTCCAGGGTCCGTGCGCTGGTCGTGCCAACGGCAATGACCGGTCTGCCCTCTTTCTTGGCCTGCCTGATGGCATGGGCCGTGGCTTCCGGGACTTCGATGTATTCCGAGTGCATGGCGTGATCCCGAATATCCGTGCATCGTACCGGACTGAACGTTCCGTACCCCACATATAACGTGACCTCTGCCCACTCGAACCCGTTGTTAGCCAGCTTTTGGCGGAGTTCTGGCGTGAAGTGCAGTCCCGCAGTGGGAGCGGCCACTGATCCGGTCTTGGATTCGTCTGAATAGGTGGTCTGGTATCGTTCTCGGTCGGCAGTGGAGTCCGGTCGTTTTATATAGGGTGGCAGCGGCAGGTGACCGTGTTCCGAGAATAGTTTGGTCAGATCGCCCTTCCATTTGAGGGTGACCTGCCACCGGCCGAACGGTCCCGCTTCTTCAGGGATGAGTTTGAACGTATCGGCAAAGGTAACTTCGGTTCCCTGTTTGGGTGTTTTCGAGGCCCGCAACAGCCCTTCGACCCTGGCGATCTGCCAGCCGTTTTCTTCCTTTTTTTCTATGAGAGGAAGTGGTGTCAGCAGGAGGAATTCCACTTTGCCGCCAGTCGCCTTGGAGCCGAATATGCGTGCCGGGATAACCCGGGAATTGTTTGCCACCAGCAAGGCGTTTTTGGGCAGGTACTCCAGAAGATCGGTAAAGTTGACCGGGGTCAGACTTTCTTCTTTACGGTTAAGCACCAACAGGCGAGAACCGTCGCGCCGGTCAGCCGGGGCCTGAGCGATGTTCTCTTCAGGGAGTTCGAAATTATAGCTTTCCAGCAGGTAATCCTGATCTATTTCCATATAATATATCCGCTTTTGATGTGAGATTTGATTTGTACAACACCTCGATAGGCAACGGAATCATTTTCTTTATCAATAATATCAAATAGATAATGTTATTTAGTGCAAGACATTGCTTGGGGCTTGATATTGGTCGTATTCGTGGTATTTCATAGACATGAATTGGCTTCCCGTGGCTGAGATAGCCACACGCACACGAATACCTGCTCCGACAGCACGTCGCTATGCCGCACTGTTCAAGGATTTTCTTGGCGGGCGCAAGATGGGCCGCGTGACCAAATATCCTGAAGAATCCGTGGTTGTTTTCGAACGGATATCACGGTTGTATAATGACGGTATGGTCACCAGCGAAATTGACGACGCACTGCGGACCGAGTTTCCCAGAACCATTGATGTGGAGCACAAGGCTTCAACCATGACACCTCCAGGTGATGGCGTTGCAGATATGACCTCCACGTTCAACGAGGTGATGGGCAAGGTTGCTTCCTGCATGGAAATCATCGCGGATCAGAAATCCATCATTGATAACCAGCAGGCTGATATTCAGAAACTCAAATCGGCGTTTGTGTTATTGGCTCGTGGTCAGAAACGGCTGAAGAGTGTCCCCCCTGCCCCACCTATTCAAGCGCTCCCCGCTCACATTGCCGAGCAGACCAAAGCACTTGAAGAGAAGGACGCTGAGATTGAGGAAATAGCACTCAAGCTTTCTTTTGATACATCTGATCTCAAAGCCAAACTTCAGATTCTCGAATCAGAATTGGTACGCCTGCGTAAAGACAGACGTGAAATGGAAAAATATCTTCAAGACAAAATTGACCGGCTCAAAGAGACCGCGTCTTAATATGTTTCATCTCAGGAGACCCCATGCGTAACTTTTCCAAATTATTGATGGTACTCGTTCTTCTCGGACTGCTTGGCGCCTGCACGACCACTGGTTCCAGTTCGTCCAGCAGCTCATCTTCCCAAACCGCTTCCACGGATTATCAGGAGCCTGATTACTATCTGGATTTTGACGACATCATGATCCCCAAGGAGATTGATTACGTTGAAAAGGATTCGTACAAACTGGATAACTCCAAATTCCGCGCCGCCATCATGAAATTCAGTGGCCGTGTGGAGGTTCTCGAACTGGTACAATATTTTCTGAATAATATGGCCAAGGACAACTGGACCCTTATTTCCAACAACAAGGCGAGTACGGTTCACGTCCTCAATTTCGAGAAATTCAACAAGAGCTGCGTCATTCATATCGATGACAGCTTCGCTTCTGCCGATACCACCATCTTTGCCGTTGAAGTCAAGGATGCCAGCAGTAGTCTGAAGAGAAAGTAGCGTGCAGGCCCACTATGCTTTTGCCGGGTTCATGGGCAAGCGTGTCCATCTCGGAGTAACCGGGTCTATTGCTGCTTACAAAATGCTAGATTTTGTGCGGTCGCTTCAGGAAGCGGACTGCATGGTTTCTGCGACCCTGACCGAGTCCTGTACCAAATTCATTCAGCCTCTTTCATTCGAGGCGCTTGGCGCATCGCCGGTCTATACCGCTATGTTCAGTGATTCATCGGCAGGAGATACTGCCTTTGATCATCTGGAACCCGGTCAGATAGCCGATGTTATGGTCATTGCACCGGCATCGGCAAATACCATGGCAAAGCTCGCTTTCGGCTTGGCCGATGATATGCTTTCCTGTCAGGCTCTTGCCTTTTCCGGCCCCAAGATCATAGCACCGGCCATGAACCCTCGTATGTGGGCCAACCCGGCCACACAGCGCAACTGGGCCATGCTCGACGAGTTGGGATTCATTCGTGTCGCGCCCGAGAGTGGTAATGTCGCTTGCGGGGATACCGGCACCGGCCGTCTTGCTCCCATGGAAGAGATTTTTACTGCCACCTTGAAAACGATCAGCCCGCAGGATCTCGCTGGAAAAAAAGTGCTCATCACGCTTGGGCCTACCCGCGAACCATGGGATGCTGTCCGGTTCTGGTCCAACCCTTCATCCGGCACAATGGGGGCCTGCATGGCCATGGCCGCGTACCTGCGAGGCGCGGATGTCACTGTGGTGGCCGGCCCGACCAACGTGGACTTTCCATCAGGCGTGACCGTCGTCTCCGTACAGACCGCTGCACAGATGTTCGAAGCGTGTACTGATCTATGGCCAGATATGGATATGGCCTGTCTCACAGCCGCTGTGGCCGACTATCATCCGGTGCCTTTCGGTGACACCAAATTCAAGAAGACAGCGTCTGATGGTGGCGGCATTACGGTCGAATTCGAGCTGAATCAGGATATCCTGAAGACGCTGGGCGCAACCAAAAAGACCGGTCAGAAGCTTATCGGATTTGCGGCTGAAACCGGTAACATCAAGAGTGAAGCCGGCCGCAAGCTTGAGAGCAAGAATCTCGATCTCATAGCGGCCAATGATATTTCCAAGGACGGAAGCGGATTTGGTGTTCCCACCAATCAGATGTTCGTGCTGGACAGGCATGGCCGGGCTGAGACCTGGCCGCAACTTCCCAAAACCGAAGTGGCGTGGAGATTATGGGATCACCTTCTGCTCGGTTAAAGGTCAAAGAGAGCCTGCGTCCCTGGCTTGAGTCCGGACTGCAGTTCGTCCTGAATCCGGGCGGAGTGCCTTTCGCCGAACAACAGGCTGAGACTGTTGTTCCCACGCAACCTGTTCAGACGCAACAGCAGCCGACACAAACTGTGGGTCCACAAGGTGCGATACATTCTGGACCCCCTGTTTCATCGCAGCCGGCTCCGCAGGCACAACAGCCACAGCAGACTCCGCCCCCTTCTGTTGCTTTAGCCAATACCTTTCCCCAGCCATGGTCAAAATTTTTTCAGATCGCCAAAATGGATGCAAAGGTGGTCTTCACCTACATGGAACTTGGACTTGATCTCGGTGGACAACCCGATCCTCGTCGCAGTGCCGTACTGAAGAATTTACAGGCCCATTTGCGCTGGCCAAAGGGAACCATCAATTTCTGGCCTGTTGCTGCATTGGCAAACAGCACGCTCCAGCCTAATGCGCAATTTTTCTGGGAGGGATGGGATCAGTGGCGCACGCCGCACATCGCCTGTTTTGGTGAAGAGGCGCTCAAGGTCATGTTGCCGGACAGTGACCCCTCGTTGACGACACACATGCTGGAGCACGTCACTGTGTATGTACTGCCTCCGTTGGCTAAGCTCGTGACCTTGCTCCCGCATGAACAGCAGATGTCGGTGGATATTTTGACAGGAATCCGGTTTTAAGTTCGCCCTTTTTCCCCTTTACCTCTATTTTCTCTCAAATTTCGCCGTATTTCGCATTTTCTTCTTCTGTCTGGGCGTACATCCTTTTTTTTGGAAAACGCTTTCTTAAACAAAATATGACGGCAACCCGAGTAATCCCTTGTGTACCAATGGGTTTGGGAGGTTTGCCCGGCGTTTGTCGATAGGTTTTTTTGGTTTTTGGCCATTTCGCTTAATTCGAGCGGATTCAATCGGCAAACAATCTGGCCGGGAATGCACTGTGTAGGGCTTGCCCTTTGTGACAAGTGTGGAGTATTGGCACTGACACGAAGGGAAATACATTGTTCTTTCAAGCACAATGGTTGACACGATTGACGTTCCCCTTACACTGCAAAGCCTGAACACCAAGCCCGGTCGAAACCGGGGACAAGGAATACATCACTCTATGAAAATACTCATTACCGGTGCTGCCGGATTTATCGGTTTCAATCTTTCCCGGCGACTTCTTGCGGAAGGCCACACTGTTGTTGGTCTCGACAACTTGAATGACTATTATGACGTGGAACTGAAGAAATCACGTCTTGCCATTCTCAAGGAAAGCGCCGCGTTCACGCACGTGAACATCAATCTTCAGGATGATCAGCCCATGAGCGATCTGTTTGCTGAAGAACAATTCACGCATGTGGTCAATCTGGCTGCTCAGGCTGGCGTTCGGTATTCAATTGAGAATCCCAAGTCCTATATTGACTCCAATATTGTTGGTTTCTTGAATGTTTTGGAAGGTTGCAGGCATAACAAGGTAGAGCATCTCGTGTATGCTTCCAGTAGCTCGGTCTACGGTAAGAACACCAAGATGCCGCTCAACCCTCACGAAGGGGTTGATCATCCCATGAGTTTGTACGCGGCTACAAAGAAATCAAACGAGATGATGGCGCACTCCTACTCCAGCCTCTACGATCTGCCAACGACCGGTCTGCGCTTCTTCACGGTGTACGGTCCCTGGGGACGTCCTGACATGGCTCTCTTCCTCTTTACCAAGAATATTCTTGAAGAGAAGCCCATCAATGTTTTCAATAATGGAAAGATGCGCCGTGACTTCACTTACATTGATGACATCGTCGAAGGTGTTGTCCGCGTGGTCAAGAATACTGCGACCCCCAATGCGGATTGGGATGGCAATAACCCTGACCCGTGCACCAGTTCTGTGCCCTACCGTGTATACAACATCGGCAACAACTCTGTCGTGGAACTGTCTCGTTACATTGAAGTCATCGAAGAAGTTGTCGGCAAAAAGGCCATCTATAACTATATGCCCATGCAGCCCGGTGATGTTCCGGCCACTGAAGCGGATGTCGATGATCTGATCCGCGACGTTGGGTTCAAGCCGAATACCACCATTGAAGTCGGTATCAAGAATTTTATCGATTGGTATCGCGAGTATTACAACAAGTAGGTTTTCATTTGTTTTCGTACTTCTCTGGGCAGCCTTTGGCTGCCCTTTTTTTTGTTAAACTCCCCCTTTTTCGGACAAGTCTTCTTGCCTTCAATCGTTTTTCGTCCTACGAAGAAAGCGCAAAGACGGTCATGTGTTTCACGTGAAACATGCTGATTGTGTCGCCAAGTGTTTCACGTGAAACATTTGTCTGCCTGAAAATGCAATTCCAGCTTGAAAGCGAGGGTCCTGTGGCGAGAAGAATCGTTGTAGCGAATCAAAAAGGCGGGGTCGGCAAGACCACGACTTCAGTCAATCTGGCGGCATCACTGGCCGTAATGGAGAAAAAGGTGTTGCTGGTGGATTGTGATCCGCAGGGAAATGCGTCCAGCGGGCTGGGATATTATCCGGCAGACCAGCGAGAAAACATCTATTCGGTCTTGTTTGAACCCACCAAAATTCGCAAGGCGATCATTCAGACAGGCGTGCCCTTTCTGGATATTCTGCCTGGTACGCAGGACCTGGTGGGTGCTGAAATCGAACTGGTGGACAAATTCGGGCGAGAATATTTTTTACGAGAATTACTTGAGCAGGTAGATAATGAATATGATTTCATCATTATTGACTGCCCACCCTCTCTGGGGCTGTTGACAGTCAATGCATTGTGCTCAGCAAATGAAATGTTAGTCCCCTTACAGTGCGAGTATTACGCATTGGAAGGCATCGCGCAACTCTTGATGACCTACGAGTTGGTGCGCAAGCGGCTTAATCCTGATTTGGCTATACTGGGTGTGGTCCTGACCATGTATGATTCTCGAAACAGATTGTCATGGCAGGTAAAGAATGAGGTGAGAAAAGCGTTTCCTCAACACCTTTTTGAAACCATTATTCCAAGGAATGTCCGTCTGTCCGAAGCTCCGAGCTTTGGAAAACCGGTGATCAACTACGATATCAAGTCAAAGGGTGCCGAAGCGTATCTC
The DNA here is from genome assembly GCF_020886695.1 of Pseudodesulfovibrio sediminis. Lineage (NCBI taxonomy): Bacteria > Pseudomonadati > Thermodesulfobacteriota > Desulfovibrionia > Desulfovibrionales > Desulfovibrionaceae > Pseudodesulfovibrio > Pseudodesulfovibrio sediminis. The sequence goes on along the minus strand of NZ_AP024485.1, from coordinate 2,367,590 downwards.
GCTTTGGCTCAGGAAGTGGAGCGATCCACGACGAGCAATGGATAAGCGTGATCTTTGACACGCTTCCGACCATGATAAACTCATGACCGGAAGCATGAAAACTCTATGATCTGTATCGCCCTTCCTTGGAAGTGACTTTTTTATCTTGATAAGGGGTGCATTCTGATTTGACCGTATCATTAAAGTGTCTCTTGACCACCTTTGCGCGGCATTTCATGCACTTGAATGATACAAGACCAGCCAGGTTGGCGCTGGTCAGTCTGAAAAGGCGTGGTTCGTCGGCTGACCAGTCTTTGGTGGTGTTGCCGCAATGATCACAGGCAACATCATAGTCAACCGGGTACGGGTAATCCCAATATTCTTTGAGGGTTTCCCAGTCTGAAAGAGGTTCAGCCATCTCTTTTTCAACGACATGTTCGCTGAGACCGAGAGATGTGTAGACCTGATTTTTTACGGCAGTCCAGGCTTCAGCGGATAAGAGTGCACCGATGAGATTGCCGTCTTTGTCAAAGAGTTCGTTGATATGATCTGACATGTGAGCTCCGATTGTTATACTTGCTTTCGGGGCGTTATAGGCACCTGAGCCCCAAATGGGCAAGGGTGTAATTACTAGCACGAGGAGATTTTGTATGACATCTGCCAATAGAGGCCTTGGCCGGGGTCTGGATGCCCTGCTCGGCGGTGTGCGTGAAGATGAGAAAGTAACGTCCGATTCATCGAAAGTTCGCATGATTCCACTCGATGCCATTACGCCAAACCCGCACCAGCCCCGTAGAGAGTTCTCCGAGGATGCGTTGAACGACCTTGCTTCGTCCATAAAGACACGTGGCGTGCTTCAGCCAGTGCTGATCCGCCCTCTTGGCGGCAGTTCTTTTGAACTGGTTGCTGGTGAACGTCGGCTCCGTGCTTCGAAAAAGGCGGGGTTGACCGAAATACCGACGCTGGTTCGGGAAATGACCGACCAGGAGAGCCTGGCCATTGCGCTTATAGAAAATCTGCAACGCGAAGATTTGAATGCGGTTGAAGAAGCCCTTGGGTATCAGCAACTTCAGCAGGAATTCGGTTTGAGTCAGGATGAATTGGCTCGACAGGTCGGGAAAAGCCGGTCTGCGGTGGCCAATGCCCTCCGTCTGCTCAATTTGCCCGAAACAATCCAAGCCGATATTCAGCAAAGTACCATTTCAGCAGGTCATGGCCGTGCCATAATGGCTATTGCTGACGCTGCTATGCAGGAGCAGCTCCATAAGCGTATCGCGGAAAACGGGTTGACCGTGCGGCAGGCAGAGGCGCAGGCAACCTTCTTCAAGCAAAATGGCAGGCTTCCGGGAGCTGAGGAAATCAACGCTGCTCCAAGCGGCAAAGAGAGTAAAACACCGCCCAAACCGCTTGATCCAGAACTTGCGGCCCTTCAGACTTCCCTGTCTGATATGTTGGGTCTTAAAGTTAAAATATCTGGTTCGCCGGAAAAAGGCAAAGTTACAGTAAGTTATGGAAATAGAGATGCATTGCAGTCTTTTGCGGAAAAATGTGGAACTGACTTTTCATCATAGCTGAAAAGGACGATATGATCCCCTGGTAGTGATCATGATCTATTGAGATAGCGTCGTGATCATGGATATTGTCGTAGTCGAAAGCACACGATGCTGAATCTCTGAATAACGTCGTGAAAAGAACATATAAAATCTGAAAAACATTGGTTGTTTACACTATGTCAATCGAATCGATACATGCGGCAATTACGGGTCTTGAAGGGCATAAAGTCATGATCATTGGTGACCTTATGCTTGACCATTACCTCATGGGCGGTGTTGAGCGGATTTCTCCCGAAGCTCCGGTGCCAGTGGTCAAGGTTGAATCCGAGTCCTTCCTGCTCGGTGGTGCCGGAAACGTGGCGCGAAATATTGCTTCTATCGGAGGAGCCCCCCTTCTCATCAGCACTATTGGTGATGATCTGGACGGTACCGAGGTGGACAGGATGTGCCTGGAGGCGAATCTGACTACGAGCCTGGTACGGACTGTTGATCGTCCGACCACAAAGAAAACGCGCATTATCGCCAGCAATCAACAGGTTGTGCGAGTTGATCATGAGCAGGCTGATCCGTTGGATGCGGTCGCTCTGGCCGCCCTTTTAGAGACGATTGAAAAGAACGTGCCCGATTATCGGGTGATCATCCTTTCCGATTATGGCAAGGGCCTGATTTCAGAAGAATTCATGGAACGGTTCATGGCGCTGGTTGCGACCTGTGAGCCTCGCCCCATGGTGTTGGTGGACCCGAAGACAGTACACTATGACCGGTATCAGGGCGTGGACCTGTTGACGCCGAACACCAAAGAAGCCAGCGAGGGGGCCGGATTCCCCGTGTCCGACAAGGACTCGGTCATGAAGGCCGGGTTCGCCCTCTTTGACCGATTGCAGTGCAAGAATCTATTAATTACCATGGGACCTGGCGGCATGGCCCTCTTTGAGGGAACGGATTCAATTCAGCATATTCCGACATTCGCACGCAAAGTTTTCGATGTGACTGGCGCCGGTGACACAGTGATCGCCACAACGGCTTTGGCGCTTGCCGCTGGCATGGATCTGCTTACGGCCTGTACTCTGGCCAACTATGCCGCCGGGGTTGTGGTCGGACAGGTCGGTGCAGCCACAGCCAGTCCGGATGATCTTCATGAAACCGTGGATGAGCTGCCAGAGCCGGAAGTGTCGCGTTGGTTGGGAAAGTAACTTTTTTGATTTCGAGCACGGTGCTTATGGAGCGTACGCCATGGTGAAGAAAAAATTCGATTTCGATGTCACGATCCCTGTTCTGGGTAGGCCGAATGTGCAGACCCCGTTGCGGAATCCGCGCTATGTCGATGAGTCCGTTCCCATGCCCTTGATCCTCACGTCAGAAGAATTGACTGAGTTGGATACGGATATCCTCAAGAAAAAATTCGAAAAAGCAGGTCCTCGGGAAAAACTGTATTTTGACCCATCCAAGACCAAGTGCGCCATCGTCACCTGTGGTGGGCTCTGCCCCGGACTGAATGATGTGATTCGTTCCATTGTCATGGAGGCCCACTATCATTACGGGATACGGACCGTGCTGGGCATCACCAATGGATTGCGCGGGTTCATCCCGGAGTACGGCTATGAGGTCAGGGAACTAAATCCTGATAATGTAAGTCATATCCACCAGTTCGGAGGTACCATCCTCGCTTCGTCGCGTGGAAGACAGGATTCCGAGGCAATCGTGGACTCGTTGGAACGGATGAATATCAACATCCTTTTTGTGATAGGTGGCGATGGCTCCATGCGTGCTGCCAAATCCATTGTGGACGAGGTGTCCAGGCGAAAGAGAAAGATCGCAGTCATCGGCATCCCCAAAACCATTGATAATGATATCAATTTCATCACCCGCTCCTTTGGGTTCGACACCGCGGTGGAGAAAGCCACGGAAGCCATTCAATGCGCGCATGTGGAAGCAACCGGCGTGGACAACGGTATCGGTATTGTCAAACTCATGGGGCGTGAAGCAGGATTTATCGCGGCGCACGCTTCTTTGGCCCTTCAGGAAGTCAATTTTGTGCTGGTGCCGGAACACAAATTTACCATCGATGGCGAAGGCGGTTTGCTCCAGGCTGTTGAGAAGCGGTTGCGGGCACGCAATCACGCCATCATCGTCTGTGCCGAAGGCGCCGGACAGGATCTCACCGGTGGCGATCTGTTGCGCGATTCGTCAGGCAACCCGAAACTGGGTGATATTTGCGGTCTGATCGTCAACAGGTTGAAGGAGCATTGTAAGGTTCAGAATTTGGAAATGAACATAAAATTCATTGATCCCAGTTATATAATCCGCTCTGTGCCGGCCAATGCTGGCGATCGCGTGTACTGCGGATTTCTGGGACAGAATGCCGTGCATGCAGCCATGGCTGGCAAGACCGGGATGGTTGTCACGCAACTCAAATCAAGTATGGTGCACCTCCCGCTTGATCTCGTGACCGTGAAGAGGCGCAATATCAATATTCATTCTGATTATTGGAGTTCGGTCATGGAGGCCACGGGGCAGCGGCAATATATGGATTAACCCTGTCGTCCTGCTTTCGCTCCGATCCAACGAGAACTGGTGAGCGATCACTGTACTTTGTGTTGTTTGCGTAACTCGTTTGTAGGGTTCTCGGCGAGTCGAAAGAAAGTCGGATTAACCTGTTGAAAAACATGATGTAATCAAAAAAAAGGGGACCATGAGGTCCCCTTTTTATTCTTGAAATATAAAAAACTATTCGTTGGCTGCCAACCTGCGGCGAACCTGCTCACTTACCTGACGGCTTGAGCTTTCCTTTTCGGATTCAATGGCTACGGCCAGGAGTTCGAACAACTCATCATAGGAAAATTCAAGGCTCAGGCTACCGTTGGTGACAATGCATGAATCCTCTCGTTCTTCCACACGGTACGCACGACGTTCACGGGCATGCCCGATGGCGGAAATGATGCCGTAAGCGAGTTTGTTGTCCTCGTCGCGATACAGCTTTTCCATGGTCAACATGCCGGTGCTGTCGTCAAAATACATCTCTTCACCGATGAGATGACCAGCGACCTCCATATCCTGACCAAAATCATTGGGCAGATTCACATTCAGGATCGTGTTGTCACCGTCATGACCGCCAACCGTTCTTTTCGACATGCCTTTCTCCTTAATCAAAGGGGAGTTTGAACTGATCGGGCTTGGTTTCCTTTTTGCCTTCGGAAACCGATGCCTTCCATCCACTCTCTATAAATTCCATCAGCGCTGCCTCTGGGACACGCCACTGGCTTCCTATCTTGATAGCCTTGATACTTCCACCAGTAATCAGCCTGTAGGCTGTGCGCTGGTGGACCCGTAAAAAGTCCGCAACTTCCCGCACAGTGAAGAGTGTCGGTGGTTTTGGCGCATTTGATGTATTCATAATGTCACAATCTGACCTATGATGTTCATTCATTGACATAAGCTGTCAAAGATTGTCAACAAAGTACAACGTTGTCCAACTTGATCTAGAAAAAGTCTAGATATTTCAGTATGGAATGGAATTACAGGGAGTTGTTGTCCGTTAGGGAACGGTATAGCAGATTTTATAGAAAAAAAATAATGGAAAAAAATGTAAAATTTGCCGTTTTTCTCGAAATGTGCTGGGTCAGTTTCTCAAAACTGTATCAGGTAAAGAATGTGACCACCGCTTGAGGCATAAGAGTAAAAATACCGATAAATCGTATGATTATGACTATTATAAAATCTGTGTATACCCGGAATGGACTTGCTGTAGACAAAATTCGTGGTCCATTGATGGTGGTAAGAAAGATGGGAATAAGATTGGATTAATCAGGTGGGAATAATTGGGGATATTGTGAAGAAATATATTTTGTGGTTCATTGTAGATAGCAGAAAGCAGCTCATATGTGATCAATCTTGAATTTCGTCTATGAGAAGCAGTGTAGTGTCGTCCAGATCGTCTTCTATATGTTCGGTCATTTGCGTAAGAATGCGATTGAAATAGCGTCGATCATTAATAGTCAACCCCGTGTTGACAATCGACTGCAGGTTTTCAATGGCGGAATTGACCACATTCTGCAAAGAATGCCCCTTATGCGTGAGGAGTATTTGGGTTACCCGGCGGTCCTTGGAGTTGCGGGTGCGTTCCAGTAATTCGTCGCGTTCCATACGTGTCAGGGTGTTGGAAAGAGTTGCCTGCTCGATATCCAGTGTGGAATGGAGTTGTTTTTGCGTAACGTTGTCCCGTGTCCAAAGACTGTGAAGAATTTCGAGATACCCTGGATTGACACCATGGGGAGCGAGACGTTTGGACAAGGCTTTAGCATAAAGACGATGTATCCTGGCGAGTCGAGTGAAGAATAATTGATCGTGAGGCGCAGTCATAATTTCCTAGTATTACAGTGTGGTATGTGAAACGGAGTAGCACGCTATGAGTTAGGTATCAAGGCGGTTGAAGCTTTACCATCTGTTGACCTGCGTATAGGGTGCCATGGGTGAACGATTGAGAATCCATTGTAGCAATGGACGGAAGTGTATCCAATGATAATTAATAGTAAGAAAAGTGAAAGATAATGAGCATAGTAAAACGATGGAGCGCAAAAGGCGGATACAAAGAAGCGTTGGATATAGGACTACCACTGGTTGTCAGTATGCTTTCAAACACGGTGATGACATTCACTGATCGCATTTTTTTGGGTAACTATTCCATGGATACGCTGGGGGCATCTTTGCCTGCAAGTATTGCAGCCTTTCTATTCCTTTCATTTTTCATGGGTGTCGCGGAGTATCTCGGGGTCTTTGTTGCACAGTACACGGGAGCATTGCAGCCTGAGAAGGTGGGACGGTCCATGTGGCAGGGTATCTGGTTCAGTATCCCCTCTGGGTTGTTTCTTGCTAGCCTCTGGTTCATTGCAGAGCCGTTGTTTGCCTTGGGTGGGCACCCCGCTGCCATTCAGGAACTGGAAATAGTCTATTTTCGGATTCTGACCATAGGAAGCGCGCCCTTTCTATTGGGAATCTGTCTGTCCTGTTTCTTTTCCGGTCGGGGTATCACCAAGCCGATTATGATCGTGAGCATCGCCTCAACATTGATCAATATTCCGCTTGATTATTGTCTGATCAACGGTATCGGACCTTTCCCCGAGTTGGGAATAGTCGGGGCCGGATTAGCCACATTGTTCAGTTTCACCGTGCCTGTCATCTGTTATGCATGGCTCATATTCACTTCCGCCAATGAAGAGGAATATTGCGTGCGCTCTGCATGGCGGTTCGATGGATCACTCATGAAACGGTTTCTTCGGTTCGGCCTGCCAGGTGGAGTCCAGTTCTTTCTTGATATCTTCGCGATAACATTCTTTGTATTCATGGTGGGCCGTCTTGGTCCGATTGAACTGGCTTCGACCAATGCGGTCTTTTCCATCTATACACTGGCCTTTTTGCCGACAATTGGGCTGCATATCTCGACCAGCATCATGGTCGGACAGGCCATGGGTGATAAAAATCCTGATGGAGCGGCGTATGCCACAAAGTCTGTGCTGCATATAGCTCTCGCCTATATGACGGTAATGGCCCTTCTGTTCGTTGTGTTTCCTGAATTCCTTTTGAATTTATTTCGGGCAAGAGGAGAAACCGGGCATCTATTCGATGATGTGGTCGTCATGGGCATACTTTTAATGCGATATGCAGCCATCTTCACGTTGATTGACGCTGTGGCGATTATTTATGTCGGTGGATTAAAAGGAGCTGGTGATACCCGTTTTACCATGCTCATCATGGGTTCCGCTGCGCTCTTCTGTATGGTTATTCCCCTTCTCATCCTGAATATCGTGGGGGTGAAGGGCGTTCAGGGCCCCTGGATGTGTCTGATGCTCTATGTGAGTGTTCTGGCGGTTTCTTTCATGTGGCGTTTCAGGAAAGGTCCCTGGCGCAGGATTGAAGTCATCGAATTTTCACCGTCGATGAAATGAGTTGAACCGGGCTCTTTGCTGGGCTAGGCTTTGTTCATGGATACATTGATCTCTTGCATTAAAGAGAAATTCGACGGTCATTCGCAGGCGGTAATAGCGATGTCTGGCGGTGTTGACAGCGGTCTGGTGGCGTATGCCGTGCGCAAAGCCCTGGGTGATACGTGCATTGCGGTCACAGTGCGCAGTGCGTTGACGCCCGAACGGGATCTGCAACGGGCTGTGGCCGTGGCTGAACATATCGGGATCAGGCATGGCGTGCTGCCTGTGGATGTCCTGCAGGACAGGGCTGTCTGCGCGAATGAAGCCGACCGCTGTTACCATTGCAAACGGACCCTCTTCTCCGTCATGCGGGGTGGTTTTGATTCCAAGGCCCTGCTCATTGACGGGACCAATGCGGATGATGATCCCAAGCGCCCAGGTCTCCGTGCCGTAAAGGAATTTTCCGTGTTTTCTCCCCTTCTTGCTGTCGGACTGACAAAAGTCGAGGTCAGAAGGCTGGCTTGTGATGCCGGGTTGCCGAATTGGAACACTCCGTCAGAGAGTTGTCTGGCCACCCGTCTACCCCTGGGTATGGAGCTGACTGAAACCGGTCTCAATCGTGTTGAGGTCATGGAAACGTTCTTTCATGAGCGTGGCGTGGACACGCTTCGCGCCTCCCATGATAACCTGATGGCAAGCGTTGAGTTCATGCCTCAGTATGCTGAAATAATGATAAAAAATCGTGATAAATTCGTGGCGTTGATCAAGAGGATCGGCTTGCGATCATGTGAATTCAAGGAGTGGTCCCCATGAATCTTGATATCCTGTTGGATGATTTTGAGGCGGGTAACATTACCCGTGATGAAATGAAAAGCGTGCTGCGAAAGCAGACGTTTGTTGATATTGGGTGCGCCAAGATCGATCACAACCGGGAAGCCAGGACAGGCGGGCCGGAAGTTGTCTACTGTGCGGGCAAGACCCCGGATCAGGTGGCAACCATTTTTCAAAGCATGCATGCCCACAACGGGCGAGTGCTGGGTACACGTGCCGCCCCTGAGCATGCCGAGGCAGTGGCTCAGGTGCTGGATGTCACCTATGACCCGAAGTCCTTGTTGCTCACCATTGGCAGCCCTGCTGTTCCTGCCCTAGGCAAAATCGTTGTGGTTTCGGCTGGGACTTCAGATCAGCCTGTTGCCGAAGAGGCCGCTGGTACCGCCGAATTCCTGGGCAGCCATGTGGAGCGCCATTATGATTGCGGAGTCGCTGGCATTCATCGACTTTTTTCAGTAATGGATGAATTAAATTCCGCGTCGGCGATCATTGCGGTTGCCGGTATGGAAGGGGCACTGCCGTCTGTGGTGGGCGGGATAGCCGTCCCCCCGGTCATCGCGTTGCCCACCAGCGTTGGATATGGTGCCAATTTCCAGGGGTTGGCCGCCCTGCTCACCATGATGAACTCCTGCGCTCCAGGGATCGGGGTCGTGAATATCGACAACGGGTTCGGGGCAGGATATCTGGCTCATAAAATAAATAAAATGGCCGTATTAAACTCAAAATAGGATAATGCAAATGACCTTGTTTCTTGATTGTTCGACCGGTGTGAGTGGCGATATGTTGCTGGCTTCCATGAGTCATGCAATGGAAGAATGGCATGGCAATGATGCTTTTGCATATTTGACCAATGAATTGAACTCGTTGGGTTTGAAAGGGTTTGAGTTGCAATGGTCGAAAAAGCAGGTCTCGGGAATAGGGACCTGGCATGTTGATGTCGTGCAGACTGAAGATCAACCTCTCAGGCATTATACCGACCTGATCAAGATCATCGAAGGAAGCTCCATTGCCGGGCGAGCCAAGGAACGCTCCGCAACGGCACTCCGGTTGTTGGGTGAAGCAGAAGCCAAAGTGCACGGCGTTGATCTCGAAGGCGTGCATTTCCATGAAATCGGGGCTGTGGATACCATTGTTGATATTTGTGGAAGCATGGTTCTGCTGGAAGCGTTGGGTGTTGAAAAAGTGCTCAGTTCACCGGTGGATCTGGGATCTGGTTTCGTCGACTGCGCCCACGGAAGATTGCCTGTACCGGCACCGGCTTGCGCCGAACTTGCCCGGGGTATGACCACCTTTGGTTCAGACTGCGCCATGGAGCGGGCCACCCCGACCGGACTCGCTATCTTGAAGACCATTGTGGATGACTACGGAGTACTGCCCTTGGGGTCGGTCAAATCCGTTGGCTATGGCTCTGGTGGCAGGTCCTCGGATGAACAACCCACGTATGTCCGCGCTTTCGTAGTGCAGGAGCCTGCTATCACGACGCCCGAACAGGGTTGAGATATGGAAAAGCGTGTCGCTGTGATCATAGCCAAATACCGTGAGGACGTCTCCTGGGCCGATGCCCTGGGGTATGATTACCTTGTGTATGACAAATGCGACACACCCCTTTCCAACGCAGTGCAATTAGAAAATATCGGGCGAGAAGCGCACACCTATTTTACCCATATAATCGACAATTATGACCGCCTGGCGGATATGAATGTGTTTTTGCAGGGAGACCCTTTTGATCACATCGATGATCAGGGTCGGGCGTCTGTCGACATCTTGCAAAACATGCTCCGTGACGTTGTGGAGAGAATGGTCCCGTTCAAGGGTCTGGCCTGGTTCAAGCTTAAATGTGATCGGTTGGGCAATCCCCATGATCTGCGCAAGCCCGAGAACAAGGGGCGGTGGTCAGGCTGGGGGGGCGACATACCGGTCGGTGCGCTGTTTGAAAAACTCTTTGGCCAACCCATGCCGGAACAGATTGTGTCCCGCGCTCCCACTGGCAATTTCTGTGTGACCGGCGAACGCATCAGAACGCGCCCACGCGCGTTTTATGAGTACTGCCTGCGGTTGATTCTGGCCGACCCGGACGATGAAATGAACACCGGGCATGCCTTTGAGCGGTTATGGCAGCATATTTTCAATGGCAATACGGCCTGGAACAGAGAGTCGTACCTGTAACTGAATCGACCGCGATCAGCGGAGAACGAGTTTGACCCAATGTTATTGCCCCTTAACCTTCGCATAGCCCTTTCTTCCCTGTCAGCGCACAAGCTGCGTGCGGTTCTGGCAATGCTGGGGGTCTTTCTCGGTGCATTGGCATTTACCGGTGTCCAGCATGTCTCGAAAATTATGGTCAGACAGGCTGAAATGGAGACCGAGAAGCTCGGCCCCAATCTCTACGCCGTCATGGCCGGACAGGTGCGTTTTACCCGAGGTGGCAATGTCAGATTGTCAGGCGTAACCAGAAACTTCACCCTTGGAGACGCGCAGGCCTTGATTGACGGTGCTCCGTCTGTCCTGGCAGGGGCGCCGTTTGTTTCAACCGCCCTTCCGGTGCGCGGCCAAGGAAATACGGTCACGGCGCAGATTATCGCCACCTGGCCGAATTATCAGGAGATCAGGAGTTTTCATCCGGCAAGGGGACGCTTCTTCAATTGGCAGGAAGTGGATGACCGGGCCATGGTCTGTGTCCTGGGTAAAACCATAGCCGAAGCTTTGTTCGGGACTGCCGAGCAGGCCATCGGTCAGAAAGTCTATGTGTTCCGGGCCAGTTTTCGTATCCTTGGCGTCATGGAAGAGAAAGGCGTTGATCTGTCCGGGGCCAATCAGGATGAGATCGTCTTTTTGCCTGTGACTACCTATATGCGCAGGGCCAGTAATCAGGATTGGATCAGCGGTGTATTCCTTCAACTGAGTGAGGGAGGCGACCTTTCACAGATCGAGGAGTCGGTAGAAAGCATCATGCGCTACCGACATCGCATCGACGCAGGCCAGGATGATGATTTCAGCGCCCTGTCGCCAAAGGATGCCATCAAGCTCCAGCGGCAGGCCCTGGACCTCATGACCACGCTGGGGGCCATAACCTCGTCCATTTCGTTCGGTGTCGGAGGGCTGGGTATTCTCTCAATAATGATTCTGGTTGTCCGTGCTCGACGAGTCGAGATCGGGGTGCGCCGTGCCGTGGGTGGCCGTCGACGGGACATTGTCCGTCAATTCCTGTTCGAGTCTGGTCTCATGGCTGCGGTTGGTGGCGGACTGGGCGTGTTGGTCACGGTTATTCTTGTCGCCATAGGGTGCGCTGCGGCGGGATTGCCGTTGATTATCGACCCCTCAAGTCTGGTCTTCACCCTGTTCGGTTCCTGTGTGCTTGGCGTGGCGGCAGGGGCATACCCTGCCTGGCAAGCCGCAAACATCGAGATTCTCGATGTTCTCCGGTCATAATATATTTCCATCAATTTCAGTTTGTTGCTATTTCAATAGCGGGCTATATGTGTAGTTTATAGCATGCTATGTCTTTGCCTTTGCTTGGCGTAAGACTGCCTGATTGTTTTGTGAATAGGAGCACTCCCGTTGATCGATCCACTTGACATGGAGGCTGGTATCTACTTAATGAACATGTTCAGTGAACGTGTTCATTGAGGAGATACCGTGTGGAGAAGATAGGCAAAAGAGACAGACAGAAGCAGGAGACCCGGCGACAGATTCAGGAGGCGGCGCGGTCTCTGATCACGCGGTGCGGGTACAAGAAAACCACCATGCGCGCCCTGGCCGAAGAGGCTGGCGTAGGGTTGGGGACCATCGGGTTGCATTTCAATGACAAGAAGTCGTTGTTGTTCTCCACGTTCTACGACGAGATCGGGGGCGTGGCGATCAAGGCGTTGGAGTCGGTTCCGGAAAACGGGAACCTCAGGCAACAGTTCCTCCATCTGCTCCGCGCGATCTATTCCTATTATGGGGAACACACCATATTTCTGCGGTCAGTCGTAAAGGAAGCATTGTTCGCCAAAGGGCAGTGGCGTGAAAAGTTCGGGGTGCAGATCGAGGCCATGATCGGTCTGGTGGCGGCACTCATCGAGGCGGCAAAGGAACGGGGCGAGGTTCGGCAGGACGTGAATCCGTATGAGCTGGGCCATGTCTGTTGGGCGTTGTATCTCAATACGCTTATCGGCGGGCTTTCCAGCGAGGAGTTTGATGTTGAAGCCATGGTTGCCCAGGTGAGCCCCCTGCTGGATGTGGTTTTGCACGGCGTTTTAGTGTGAGGTTCGTATGAATACCGAGAATCTTGGTTGGATGGAAAAAATGGCTGGTTTCAATGATGGTGTCGACTATGTTGAGGTCAAATCCGATGTCGGCTCCATTTCCTTGCGCGAGTTTGTTGCCGGGGTGTTGTCGTATCAGCCCGGCTGGATGCAGATGCTGTATCGAATTCGGACCTGGCTGCTTAGACTCTTGGGCCAAGGCAGGCAGGGAATTTCTGAAAAAGTACAGTTTTCACCGGAGAGAATTCCTATCCACCCTGGCGAAAGTGCAACATTTTTCACTGTTGATGACTCGGATGGGGAGACCTATTGGATAGCAACCGGAAAGGATCGCCACCTGGATGCAACAATCGGGGTCGTCGTCGAACCAATTGAAGGAGAAAGTGTGTTGCGTCGATATTCTTTGGTAACATTGGTGAAATATAAAAATTGGGCTGGGCCGGTCTATTTTACTTTGATCAAACCATTTCATCATATTGTTGTATATTGTGTAATGAAATCAGTATTATTCACAAAAAATGCACAATAGAGACATATACTGTGCGTTGGCATGCTGATAGATACAAACGAAGCAAATGAGTGTCGCAACAAGTGCTAAACACTGTTTACAAAGCCAAAATGTGTTGCTAGTGCGGATTCATGCGTACAAAAAATAGATGTGAGCAGGATAAGGAGCTGATGCGTCAGCGAATTCTGGATGCAGCCAAACAACTCTTTGTAAAAGAAGGGTTCGAGAATGTTTCTTTGCGAAGGATCGCGGGGAAAATTCAATACAGCCCCGCAGCGATTTACAGGTATTTCAAAAACAAGCGAGAGATTCTCTCTGTGCTCCGTGAAGAAGGCTTCGCCCGGTATGTCGCGCGTCAGGAGCGTGGGATGAAAGCGTACCCTGACCCTGTGGAACGATTGCGTATTGGCGGTAAGCGCTACATTGAATTTTCGCATCAGGAACCGGATTATTATCAGCTCATGTTCAGCACGGACTGTACGCAGGTTGACCTGGATGGCGAGTGGGCTGTCAGTTCGCGCATTACGTACACGATATTTCGTTCAACAGTGGAAGAGTGCATTGCCAAAGGCCATTTCGGTAGTGCCGATCTTGATACAGCGGTGTTTTCCCTGTGGTCCGGCGTACACGGTATGGCGCATCTCATAGCTACCGGACAGGCGAATATGCTCAGTGGAGGTTTGAATTTCGACACGTTATTGGACGCCATGATCGCGTTTTGGATGCGCCCTGGTAGTTCGTGATGTTTTCGATGGTTGTAAAGGCGGTGATTAGGATGAAATATGGTCTGAGAGTGTTTTTTGTTGTGGTGCTGCTGTTCCTTGTCGGGTGCGGCAGTGACCAGGTTTCTGAGGAGCCGCTGCCAGGCAGCGTTTTGGTGGAAGAGGCGCAGGTACGCGTTGAGTCTGTTTCGGGCGATGATGTTGAATCGATTATTCCCCCTGCTCCTTCGGCAGAGCTTCCACCGGAGCCACCAGCTCAACCCGGTGAGACCTTTGTCGCTCAATCGGCTGCACGGCGTGCTTCCCTGACCGGTTTCACTCGTGCCAGGAATTCCATGACACTGGTGACCGAGGAGTCGGGGCGGGTGCAAAAAGTCGTGGCCGATGTGGGTGATACACTGGATGCGTCCGGGGTGTTCGCCCAGCTTGATACGACCTTCATCAATCTGGATATCCGTTCCAACCGGACGGATCAGGAACGGTTGAAGTCTGATCTGGAATACAACAAGAAGGAAATGGAGCGATATCAGGCTCTGGTTAAGAGCAATAATGCGCCCCAGTCCACACTGGATTCCAATATACGGGAACATCAATCCGCCCTCCAGCAGCTCCGCTCAAAGCAGGTCGAAGAACTGGTGCTCATCGAGCGGTCGAAGCGTTTCTCGCTCAAGGGTCCTGCTGGCTGGAAGGTGGTCACGCGGTACGTTGAGCCGGGAGAATGGATAACCAAGGGGGAAGCCGTGGCCGAGCTCGGCCTCTACAAGGTCCTGCTGGTGCCGTTTGCCCTGACCAGTTCGGAGTACCGCGCCCTCATGGATATGGGGGAAACGGTCGAGCTCAGTCTCACCGATCTGGGTAAAACCATTCAGGCGCATGTGTTGCGCGTGTCGCCCGGGTTTGATTCCAAGACGCGCAAAATCAACGTTGATCTCGAAATTACCGAAGGAGATATCGAGTTTCGTGGCGGACTGCGCACCGAACTTGTCATTGATCTCCCGGATCCGGGCGGTGCGGTCGTTGTCCCGAAAACAGCACTCATCAAGGCGTATGAGGAATATTTCCTGATGACGCCGGACAATGAACGGGTGCGTGTGGTCCTGCTCGGCACGGCTGATGACGACATGCGTCGTGTTTCCAGCCCGGATGTTCGACCCGGAGACATTTTTCTCGCGCATCCGTGATATCCTTTAGAGCTGGTAAATGCCATGTGTGTCCGAGGGATACCGCAATGGAGCTGGCGAAAAATCTGCTTTGATAGCGAAGTGTGTACCAGTATGACCACCCTTCGAGTTGTCAGGCATGATGTGCTCAAGCACCGGTGACCTGGGCTTCCGAGCTGCACAACTGTTTGTGATTGTACGATAAAACAGGATATTGTGGGACTGAATGGAGACGAATAATGCATAAGGATACACCGGTTCAGAGTCTCATTCGGATGACCCTGGGGCAGAAGGTTTTCGTCAACCTGCTCTTTGTCATACTCATGGTTGTGGGTGTGTTCTGCACCTTTGACCTGCCGGTTGAACGGTATCCTGACGTACGCATGGGCAAGGTCATCATCTCGGGTTTTCTGCCTGGTGCCAGCGCTGACGAGGTGGAGACCCTGGTCACCCGCAAGATCGAGGATTCACTGGAAGATCTCGAGAACGTGGAATTCATCCGGTCACGTTCGTTCCGTCAGCGTGCCTCCATACTGGTGAAATTCCTGGATGATACCGACTACGACAAACTCTATGACGAGTTGCGGTTTAAGGTCCTGTCCATACAACAGGACCTGCCTGACGATATGGACCCACCGAGTTTCGAGGTTATCAGGGTTTCGGAGTGGCTGCCGGTCATTTCGGTCAATCTTGTGGGGGCCCGCTCCAACCGCGCCCTGACCCTCATGGCCGAAGAAATGAAGCTGCCGTTGCAGCGTATCCCCGGGGTAAAAGAAGTCGATATCAACGGCGAATTTACACGGGAATTTCATGTCTCCCTTGATCCGGGCAAGATGATGCGGCTGGGCGTGACCTTTGATGAGGTAGCCAAGGCACTCGAAGGGGCCAATGTCTCGGTTCCGGCTGGAGATTTCATCAGTGAATCCGGTGAGTATGTCATTGTCGTCGACGAGAAGTTCCGTTCCCGTGACGCCATCGCCGCCACGGTTGTCCGGCGTGATCTGGATGGTTCGTTCGTTACGGTGGGCGATGTGCTCAGCCATGCGGGCATGGCGTATCGAGATCCCTTTGTTATTTCCAGCGTGAACGGCAAGGACTCGGTGTCCATCAAGGTCATCAAGACCCCTGACGGCAACGCGCTTGATATCGGGGCTGCCGTGGAGCGAGTGGTTGCCGACTTCGACCCCATATTGAAGAAAGAGGGGGTTGAAGCGGTCCTGACCCAGGATCAGCGGATAAACATCAACGAGAACATCAGTACGCTTGGTTCCAACCTGCTGGTGGGTATCGTGATGGTCTGCGGCTGCATCTGGCTGGTCATGGGCTTCCGTAACGCCATGCTGACCACCGTGGGTGTGCCCTTCTCGTTCCTCGTGACCATGATCATCATGTGGTTGACCAACAACTCCATCAATGAAATCACTCTGTTTTCCTTTGTTCTGGTGTCCGGTATCATCGTTGATGACGCCATTGTCGTGCTGGAAAACATCTATCGGCATGTACAGGACGGCAAGGAGCTGAAAGAGGCGGTTGTGGTCGGTACAAGCGAAGTCTTTTTGCCAGTTCTTGCAGCTACATCCACTACGGTTGCCGCATTTCTGCCCATGCTCATCATGACCGGATCAACGGGTGAATTCTTCGCCTTGGTACCCAAGGCGGTATCGTTCGCCATCGCCGCCTCGCTGATCGAGTGCCTGTTCATTCTCCCGTCCCACTTTATGGATTGGCCGGGTGCCAAAAAACTCAGGGCACAGGCCACAGAGCATTTGCATACCAAAGATCCCCGGTTCATGGAGTGGCTGAAGCGATTCACGGATGCCATCCTTCAGGTTACCCTGCGGCACAAGTGGAAATCGGTGTCACTCGTGTTCTTGGCTTTTATCATGGCCATTGTCATGCTCGGGGTGTCTGTGGCCGGCATCATGCCCTTGATTCGAATCAAGTTTTTCCCTGATGAATATCACCTCTACTATGTCTCTTTGCAGGGACCTGTGGGTACGGACGTGTACACGGCTTCTGAAAAGGCAAAGCAGATTTCAGAGGTTATCAAAGGGTTTGGTCCGGGGACGACAAAATCGTGTTCCGGGTTGGGTGGCATGGATATCAATGAGGACTATGAGTCCGTCTTCGGTTCCAACCGCGCATTGGTCACGGTGGAGCTGCCCGCTCAGGGTGAGCAGGAGTATATCGATAACCCGGATAACGACCCGTTGCTGCTGCTGGATATCGTGCGCAAGAAGCTCGAACCGTATACCGCGGGTGGATGGAGCATGCATCTCTGGGCGGAGAAAGGCGGCCCCCCTGCTGGCAAGGATGTGAATATTCGCGTGCTCGGGCCGGACCATGAAGCGGTCAAGGGATTGTCGGACGATGTGTTCAACTGGATCAAGAACAACAAGGAGATCGCTCCCTATCTTGTTGATTTCAATACGGACACCGGGTCGGATAACCGGATATTCCGTTTCAGTCCGATGCCGAATCTGGTGTCGGAGTTCGGGCTGACCCCTGCTCAGGTCGTCTCTCTGGCCGGTGGTATTCTGGACGGGCGGTTCGTGGGTAAATTCCGGGCTGCGGATGAAGATATCGACCTGCGCATGAAGATCGACAAGCGGTTTCTGATGCAGCCGGAAGATGCGTTGGACATACCTATTCTGGAGAACGCCCAGGGGCCGGTGCGCGTGGGTGATCTGGTAAAGGTGGAAAGTTATCGGGAGCCCGGGCAGTTGAACCGGTTTCAGGGCCAGCGAGCCATCGCCCTGACGGCCAATATCCATGCCGGTGGACCGGTTAGTGCCACCAGTGTCGCCCATGACGTGAAGGCCTATTACGCGTCCATCCAGAGCAAGTATCCGGGGGCGACCATCAGCTTTGCTGGTGAATTCGAGTCAACGGGCCGGTCATTCACCTCGCTCATGTATGCCTTTCTCATCGCACTCATGATCATGTATACGATTCTGGCCTGCCAGTTTCAGTCCTATTTGCAGCCGGCGGTCATTCTGTCTGCCGTGGCGTTTGCCCTTATCGGCGTGGTTTTCGGGACGTTTTTCACCCGCTCCCTGTTCACGGTAAACAGTTTTATCGCGACCGTGGGCGTAGCCGGTGTCGTGGTCAACGATTCATTGGTGCTGCTCGACTTCATCAATCGACTGTATGCCCAGGGCTACAGCCGGGCAGAGGCTATCCGTGAAGGTGTGCGTATTCGCCTCAGACCCATTCTCATGACCACACTGACCACCACGCTGGGGCTGTTGCCCATGGCGCTCGGCATCCCCTACTACTCTTTGGTCTGGGGGACCATGGCCACCACCTTTGTCACTGGTCTGTGTGTGGCCACGACCCTGACGCTGATCGTCATGCCCCTTGAGTGGGACCTGCTCATGCGGCGCAAGGAACGCAAAGAGCGCAGGCGACAGGAAAAGCTCGGTGTGCTTGAGCAGGATGGGGGCGTGTAATATCTGAACTCGTTAGAATTACGGCTGTCTGTGCACTAGACTTTTTTTAGAGAAAATTTAGAAAATCTGAACTGCCTTGAAATAACGCACTTAATTATCATTCCCCTTAAGGGGTGATCCAGAGGTCTGGGGTTGTGCCCGGCCTGTGTTGCATGGAGCGATAGATGACCGTAGAGGGCTTGTGACGCCTTTGCCGTAATCGGCATTGCGCGCATGCAATCGGTTGCACCGTTGTGCCTGTCAGGGTAGTCTGCCCTTCAAACCCTGAACAGAAGAGGAATTGCCATGGCCGTCTACCCGTCCGTGACCCTGTTGGTTCGCGATGTCAAAACATCCGCCCTTTTTTATGAAAACGCCTTGGGTTTTACCCATGTCAACGATGGCCTGCTCCTGGGGGCGTTCGGCCAGAGCCTGCGCCTGATGGAGGGCCGCGATACCGTGGCGGGAGGCTGTGTCATCTTGACCTTCGAGGTGTCGAATGTGCTTAAAATTGTTGATAAAATCCTCTCCCATGGTGGTGGGCGAGCCGAAAAGCTCATAGGCCACGAGCCGCTGTATCTGGGGCTGGACGGCGAGGTCATCGCGCTCAGGGAGCGAGGCATCCCCGGCGCAGAGCGGGTCAAGCTCATCGTCTACGACTTTGACGGGGTCATGACCGACAATACGGTGACCGTGGATCAGGATGGACATGAGGCCGTGCGGGCCAATCGCAGTGACGGGCTGGGCGTGGGCCTGATCCGCACCCTTGGGGTGGAGCAGGTCATTCTCTCCACAGAGACCAACCCCGTGGTCCGTGCCCGTGCTGAAAAAATTGGCCTTGAGGCCTTCCATGGTGTGAGCGACAAGGGGGCTGCGCTGCAGGAGCTGGCCGCTCGGCGGGATATTGCCATTGGCGATGTCCTTTATGTGGGCAATGATACCAATGATTTAGAGGCCATGAACCTGGCAGGATTCACGGTCGCTCCCCATGACGCCCACTCAGCTATTCTGGCGTTGGCCGACTTTGTAACCACTGCCTCCGGCGGTCATGGAGTCATTCGGGAACTGGCTGACGTGCTCATTTCCGCCCGCAAGTAACCACCCTCCCTCTGGACATTGTTAAGACTTTTGGCCTAGGTTCGGGAGAGTGCCCGGAACAGGGCTGACTGCAACATTCTGGAGCGGGGAATGTCTGAAGCATCGTTTGAGAGCATTTGCATATTTCATATTTTGGATGGGCTTCGTGTCGGGTTGTCGCATTTTTCCCAGCAAAGTCGCGCTGCGGTCGTGTACGCCGAAACACAGGATTCACCTCCGCGAATATGTGACCCGCAGGGATTGCTGGATGGGCATGAGCCCAAATTGCGCGACTATTATCTATACTCCTCCAAATGGCGTGGTCAGGAAGTGACCGGTTCCGCCATGCCGCTCATCGATGAGGACGAAGCAGCGCTTGATTTGTCGGGGCTGATTACGCTGGGCACCCGTTCGAGGTCCATGCAGTACCAGATGTGGTTTACGGAACAGCATCCCAACATGTGCTCGCTGGGACCGACCAAGAGTTGGCTTGAATATGCCGCCGGGCTTATCTCCCAGAATTTCGAGACACGCAACGTCATGAGCCTGGACACAGCCGGGTTCATGCTCCAGCATTGCGCCAATCACGCCATCAGGGACTATATCGTGGACGAGCGGTCCAGATATGGCTGGCTGGACACGCAGATCCGTGTCTATCCCTTCCTGGACGCCATTATCGGGGTGTCCGGTACCAAGGAGGAGGGCGCGTGGCCGCGTGGACGTATCGTGGTGGTAGAGCCGAGCCAGCTTGATCAGGTGCGCTTTGTCTGCCGGTTCCCTATCCATGAGCAGCCACGGCTGGCGGACACCAAGCATGTGCGCAAGCTGCTGCAGGCCGTGGAGGATTCCGGGCGCGTGCTCGTGTCGGATGGTTCCACCATGCTCGGCATCGCCATCGGCCCCATGCCGGGGGCGTATCTGGCGGCCCAGTTCTCCGGTACCCATGGATTTCTGTGGATCAAAAACGAACTCGTATGCACCTTTTCGGACGGACGGTTTCATTCATCCAACCTCAAGGCCAATCTGGTCCAGCTTGAAGAACAGCTTCTGGAAACCGACATGAGTATGGAAACGCAGCACACCCTGCTGCAGATCGTTTCCCTCATGGTGAACCGGGTGCGTGACCGCAAGCATGGGTGTACTCTGGTGGTGGATACCAGCGAGGACTCCTTTGTCATGTCCGGTCAGCATTTTGAGGAACCGCTGGACTTGCAGGACTCCAGCCAGCTCAAGCTCGCCTGCTCGCTGGCCAAGCTGGATGGCGCATTGCATATCTGCCATGATCTCAAGCTGCACGGGTTCGGCTGCCTCATGGACGGACGGAGTGTTCCCGGCGAAAACCGGGCGCGCGGTGCCCGGTTCAACTCGGCCCTGCGCTTTACGGCCGAGCACGAAGACATTGTGGTGGTGGTCGTTTCCGCAGACAGGCCCGTGTCCATCATTAAGAATGGCGTCGAATTGACCGCCCTGTGCCATTTTAGCCAGATCGGCGGTTTCAAAAGGCCCCCGCTTCTGCAAGAGTGGGTCATGTCCTAGGCCATGACTGCCAACTGGATTGCCGACCCTGTTTTCTGGTGTATCGCCATGCCCGCCCTGGCGGTTTCCGGCCTGCTTGCCCAGATGATCATGTCCCTGTTCCGCTGTTGTGGCGCCTTCAAGATCCAAGGCAAGGCCATACAGCTCAAGTGGTGGATGATACCCGCCACCGCCGTTCTCTGCGGTTTGTTGTGGTTGTTTGCGGTCCTCTCGGTTTTTTTGTGAAAAATTAAAAACAAGACCCCGTAATAGTTACTACTTTTATTGTCACACAAAGAACTGCGTATCTTCACACAGGTGTGACCTTCCTGTAACAAATCGGGTCGTTTAAATCCCCTGCGACAGTAGGGTTCTTCTCCGTCAGCCGTAAATTCGTGCGGTTTACACCGGGTCACGGTGGAGGAGAACACCCATGAAACTCAGCATCAAAATACTCATATTCTGTCTGTTGATCGGGATCGTGCCCCTTGCGGGCATGGCCAGCTACAGTCTGCATACCGCATCCAGGAGTCTTGAAGTTCAGGCCTACGGCAAGCTCGCCATGCTCAGGGAGGCCAAGCTCCATGACATGGAGGAGCTGACGGAAACATGGAAGAAGGATATTCGCATGTTTTCCGAGGCCAAGTATGTCTACAGCGCATTGGTTCGGTTGCGAGATATCGTTTTTTATGAAGCCAAGCCTGGTCAGCGCATGGATGTGAACAATGAGGATTACGCGCATGCCATGAATCGGGTGGCCAGTGATTTCAGCCCCTGGGTCAAGGTTCGGGGGTATGCGGACGTCCTGGTTCTGGATGATACCGGCCGGATCGTCTTTACCGCAGCAAAAGGGAACGAACTGGGTGAGGACATTGTCGGCGGTTCGCTCAAGCACAGTCTGCTCGCCAGTATCTGGAAGCGGGCTCTCAACGGAGAGACCGTCATTGTCGATTTTCACCCCTACTCACCACTGGAAGGCGTTCCCTGCGCGTTTATCGCCGCACCGATCAGGCGGTATGGCAAAGAGATTGAGGGAGTCGCCATGCTCCGTATCCCCATTGAGTCCGTGGACGCCGTCATGAGTACCCGTGCCGGTATGGGGGAGACTGGAGAGGCCTATCTGGTGGGCGCGGATGCACGCATGCGGTCCGATCTTTTTTCAGACCCGGTTCACCACTCCGTGATCAGCTCCTTTGCCGATCCGGGGCAGGGTGACATGCAGTCCGAATCCGTCCGCCTGGCCCTGTCCGGGAAGAGCGGCAGCATGGAGACATCGGATTATCGCGGAAAAGACGTCCTGGCGGCGTATGCACCAGTTTCTGTGGGGGATACCGTCTGGGCCCTTGTGGCCAAGGTGGACGCGTCCGAGGCCATGGAGCCGGTACGTCAGCTTGAGAACGCGGCTTATGTGGCTGGTGCGGCCTCATGCGCGCTTATTGTACTTGTGACATTCATATTTATTCGTTTTGCCCTGCTCAGCCCGCTCAACCGGTTGCGCGGCTATGCGGGCCGGGTGGCCGAGGGCGATCTGGAGGCCACGCCTGAAGGCGCGTTCTCCGGTGAACTGCAACAGGTCACCGGGGCCATTGAGCAGATGGTCCGCACGCTGGCGGAAAAGATGCAGGAGGCGGAAGCAGCCTCGGAGATGGCCAGGACACAGGCGGCAGAGGCCGAAAGTGCGCTTGCCAAGGCCGAGAGTGAACGCAAGGCCCGCACAGATGCGGCCAGGGCCCAGCGGGAGGGCATGCTCCAGGCCGCAGGCATGCTGGAAGTCGTGGTCTCGGGTATGAAGGAAGCCTCCGCCATCGTGAACAGCGAGTCCGGACGTATCAGGGACGGCGCCGACAGTCTCAGCGGTCGAGTCGAGCGTACGGCCGCTTCCATGGAGCAGTTGGCCTGTTCCATTCGTGAGGTGGCCCGCAATGCCGAGGTCGCTTCCGCAGACACGGAAGCCGCCCACCAGCGCGCTCTCGAAGGGTCGGAAGTGGTCCGCCGGACCGTGCATTCCATCGGCGACGTCCACACCATTACCGAACGGCTCAAGGAGCAGGTGGCCAGTCTCGGTACCAAGGCGGATTCCATCGGAAAGATCATGAATGTCATCTCGGACATTGCCGATCAGACCAACCTGCTGGCTCTTAATGCGGCCATTGAGGCGGCTCGGGCAGGAGAAGCCGGGCGGGGATTCGCCGTGGTGGCAGACGAGGTCCGCAAGCTGGCTGAGAAGACCATGGACGCCACGCGTGAGGTCGGCGGGGCCATTGCCGCCATCCAGTCGGATGTGCGCGAGAATATCAAGAGAATGGATTTGGCTGCCGAGCGGGTGGAAACCGCCAACAGTCTGGCGGGCGAGTCCGGGGATGCCCTGAACGAGATCATGGAGTTCTTTGATTCGACCTCACAGCAGGTTCAGTCCATCGCGGCTGCCTCCACCCAGCAGTCTCTGGCTGGCGAGGAAATCAATGTCGCCGTGAGTGAAGTGGACGAGGTGTCCACGCAGACCGCTGAAGCCGTTGCCGAGACAGGTGTGGCCATCGGCGAGCTGACCGAGCAGATTCAGACCCTCTCCAAGCTGTATGGGTTGTTCATGCTGCTGGGTGACGGCACCATGCAGGACAAGGTCGCGTCTCTGGCCAAGGCCCCGGATCTGGTGACCATGAATCCGAGCAAGATCAAGAAGGTGCTGGACAGGACCGTCCAGCTCAACCCGAGTCTTGAAATGGCCCGGGCCATGGATGTTCGAGGTGTGCAGGTCAGCGATTCCGCCCTGGCGCATGGTGCCTGCCTGTCTGCGAATTGCGGCAAAGGGGCGGACTGGTCTCAAAGCGACTGGTTCACCGAACCCATGCGTACCGGGGAGACATTCATCTCGAATATTTATCATTCAGACGTCATTCAGGACTATTGTCTGACTGTTGCAGCACCCATAAAGGACAAGACCGCTCGTGTCGTGGGAGTACTGGCCGTGGATGTGCGGCATGGCGACACAGAAGAGGCCTGATCCTTTTCTCGACTGTCATGGAGTTGGCGTGAGAATGCCCCATTAAGGGCGCGTACCTTTGAATGCTAGAAAGGGGGTGCGTGTCATGATCTGGATAGGAAGAAAACGGTATTCGGACAATCATTACGCAGCAAAGATAGCTGAAATCAGACGCAACGTGCAGCAGTCCACATGGAACATGGTTCTGGTGGCCGGAATCTCGGTCCTGATGCTGATCATGGCCGATGCTTCCAGCATCTATTTCATGTAGCGACGACCCGCGAGAAGAAGACACCCCAGAAAGGCCAGGGCTGCAAGGGCAATCCATGACGCCGAAAGCCCCTGTTCGTCAGGCGCCTGTTCTGGCGCGTTGACAACACACGCACCGGGGATGGCTGTCATGCCAAACCGGGCCAGGGCTGTCCCGTCGAGGACAACCTCTGTTGGGACAGGTTCCGGCAGCATCTCATTCACTGCCTGGCCTGATCGGATATCCAGGATGATATCGGCGACCTTGCGACCGACAGCCGTGCCTGACACCACGACGCCGCCCACTGCGCCCGAACCCAGCAACGTATCCGTTATCAGGAAGACAGGTGATACGGATCGTCTTTCAATCAGTGATACGATCTGTTGATTTTCCACCATATTCCCCTGCCCGTCTTCGGTGTATCCGAGAAACAGCACCACGCCGGCTTCCGGCACACTGGCAAGGACGTCGCCCATGATGGCGAGGCTCAGGCCCGCATTGTCACCCGGTTCATATCCGGGGAACAGGATCTGTGCCCTGTCCATGTAGGGTTTCATGGCTGAATCCGTGGTTGCCCGCAATGTCCGTCTCTGGTCATCACTGATGACCACAACGAGTCTGGTGTCGGGCTTGAGCGTGAAGATGAGTTCGAGGTTGGCGGCGATGTCCTGTTTAAGCGGCACACCGGTGCAGGGGCCGCACTGGTTGAGGACAGTGGGGTCGGGCCAGTCCATGGAGCAGAAGATGACAGGCACGCCGGGGAAAAGGTCTTCGCCGAATTTGCGGGCAAAGGCAAAAGCGGTTTCACCGTTGGCAACCACGGCCAGAGGAGAGGAGGGGGGCTTTTGGGCCAACTGCTCAAAGACCTCTTCGAAGTGGTCTTCATCCAGCGTGTCGCCACCCAGAAATTCCTGTCGGATGGAGGTCTCATTGCCCAGGGTGTTAGACAGGCCGGATTCGATATTGTGCGTCCATTGCGTGGGCAACGCTTCACTGTGCAGGATCACCAATTCCTGTTTCGCGGCATGGCAGACCGCAGGGAGTATCAGCCCGATTCCTAAACAGAGAATGGATAATCGGCACCATTTAACCAGCTTTTTATATTGCGGATATTCCATCGTCAGTTTTCGATAACTGTCTTAAATCTGTTGTGGTCTCAGCTGATTTCAGGGGCTCTGCGGACCTGATTGCGTCCGGTGTTCTTGGCCTGGTACATGGCCTTGTCGGCCGCGCCGACCAGTGAACCCGCGTTCCATCCCTTGTGCATCTCGGCGACACCGATGGACACGGTGAATCGCAGGGAGTGCTCGGCAAGCTGTCCGTCGGTGCGAATGCGGAAATCATAGTTTTCCACATCGGCTCGGATGGCTTCGGCCTTGATGCTCGCCATCTCCTGGGTAAGGCCTTTCATGATGATGACGAGCTCCTCGCCGCCGTATCGGGCGGCAAAGCCGCTGTACTGGATGGCATGAGCCGTGATGATGTGCGCCAGGGCGCGCAGGACATCGTCGCCCGCCTGATGACCACAGGTGTCATTGACCGTCTTGAAGTGGTCCACGTCGATCATCATCATGGACAACGGTTCGCCGGTATTTTCGTACTCCATGGCTGCGGCCTGGAGGAATATCTCCAGAGCGCGGCGGTTGTGCAGGTCGGTCAGCAGCGGGTCGAAGTTGGCGGTCTGTTCGAACTGCTGCGCTTTTTCATTGAGCGCGCGGGCTTCTTCCTGGAACTCGACAATGAGTCCCTGAAACATTTCGCGGACCTTGGAGATGATCAGTGATTTTTTGTTGCACTCTTCGATGACGCTGACGGTCTCATCCTTGAAACTGTCGAGCTTGCTCTGGTGGCGTTCGTGGGATCCCTGCATTGAGGCGACGATATCGTTCATCTCGTTGAGCAGCAGGGCGGCGGACCGTTTTTCCTGGGCAAGGGCTTCTTCCAGCTCCAGCGAGCCGATGTTCTGCATGATATACATGTCGAGCATCGCGATAATGGTTTCAAGGTGCGTGTCGGAAAAATCCTTCTGAGCGAGCTGCGTGCATATTTCGCGTTGGATTTCGGCCTTTTTCTCTTCCGTATATACTGTTAGTTTTGTCAGTAGGTTGCGGACGAAAAGTATGATGGCCATCCAATCGGCGTCGTTCTGGACACCATTGGTTTTTATTATATTCGTTATCTGTTCAACATCAATGCATGCGCCGTTTTCCGTCATGATATAGTCCATCCGAACAAGTTGTAAATTGCGTGTCTTTTCTCCAAGTCATTGCGTACGCAAAGAGAATCCCCGTGGGGGATTGTTAACACTGTTTGCTTAAATAGTGTCAAGGTAAATGAAAATATCGTGAAGAATGGGAGGAGAGATACGCACAAGAAATGTGCGCCGGGCCGGATTCTCCGGCTTTGTATCAGGGCCTGACATTTCAAATTATACACTTTATGACGGCCTGATGCGTTTATTTGTGGCGCACGTTGCTCTTTCTTGGAGTGTGGCGACTCAATTCGCCATATGTATTTTCGAAGAAATCGGTTTCTATTTCCTCCCACCCTCCGTTATTAGTTCAATCCAACCCCGTTTTCGGGTACCCAGCCTTTGATTCATTTATACCCTTTGCAGAAAGTGCGCGCAAGCGTTTCCGGCCCGAAAAAGGGCCGGGGGCATGCAACATACAGTCTCTATTGAAGATAAAACTGAAGATACTTTTCAGAGGGCGTCACGTCACCGCGCAGGGACACAGGAAAAAGAGAAGATGTAATTATGCCAATCTATTACCTGCCCATACAAAAGGCAAGCACAAAGTCGGACATGCCTGTCTCAGGCATGTCCGACCAATGAAAATTCACGGTTTCGGCAGTGATTAATCGTCTTCAAAAGGGTCGCTGATAAGGTCGGCGACCTTGGCGGCGTCCAACAGGTGTATGGCACCTTCCTGGGTGGCCAATTGGGCACTCAGGCCGGAAAGGCTGTTTTCCGCTTCACGGGCCTCTTCGCGGCCAAGGTTTCTGGCCACTGCGTCCATGGCATCGTCCAGTCCTTCTGCGGCACGCGCCTTCAGTTCCTGTATGCGTTTGCGGGAGACCGTATTGGTCTGCACCATCTGTGTCTGTTCAATAGCAGTCATATGTGTTCCTCCTTGCTGGCTGGAGGACATACAGCAAAAGCCATGCGCTAATTAAAATAGGATGTTAATTCAGGGTGTTGAATTTTCGACACGGTGAATGGTCCGGCATCTTTTTCCTACTTTCGGGGAAATGGGCAGGGTTTTGATCGTCGGGTGTGTGTCGTGGACATCCGCTTATTGGGCCAAGGTCGCCAGGAAGCTGTCCAGTGCCCCGGCATAGGACTGCCCTGTTTCAAGAAACCCGGTATTGTGGTCGCCCTGCAGTTCGGCAAAGGATTTTCGGCCCTTGTACCTTGTAAAGAGCCTGTGCCCCAACGTGTATGGCACCACGTCATCGTCACGGCTGTGCAGGAATAGGGCGGGGACGTCGAGTGCGCTCAGCGCGGTCTCGCTGTCATACTGATACCGGGCCAGGTATCGCACGGGAAGCCACGGATAGAGAGAAGCGCCCATGTCCGGCACCGAGGTGAACGTGGATTCAAGGATCAAGCCCGCCGGGAGCGTCGCGTGGGTCTCTGCCAGCTCTGCGGTCAGTGCTGTCGCGACTGCCCCTCCCAGACTTCGTCCGAACAGGATGATGGAGTCGGGGGAGACTTTCCGGTTCTCGACGAGCCAGTCCCAGGCGGCCCGCGCATCAGCCTGTGTGGCGGTCTCACCCGGTTCACCATGGCTCTGGCCATACCCCGAATAGTCATAGATGAGCACGTTGAGCCCGAGGTCGTGAAAAATGCGGAGCGACTCCAGCCTATGGGAGATGTTGCCGCCGTTACCATGGGAAAAAAGCAGGGTGAAGCGGGGATGCTCTACGGGGAGCCACCAGCCGTGTATTTCCGTGCCCAGCCGGTTGGTCAGACGAACGTCTTCAAAGGGCAGTCCAATTTCGTCCGGCGTGGCCACCAGCGCCTGCCGGGGCAAATAGATCATCCCCCGCTGGGAAAAATACATCCAGACAATGATGGCGCCATAACAGAGCGCCAGGAGGCCGATGAGTTTGAGCGTCGTCCACATGGAGGGAGCATACACGCTTGCATCCCGTTTGTGGACCCTTTCAATTTGTCACGGCTTGATCTACCGTGCGGTCATGGACATCGCAGGTATCATCTTGGCCGGAGGGCTCGGCTCCCGTATGGGGTACGTGAAAAAGGCGTTCATGGAAATTGGCGGTCGGACCGTGCTGGACAGGCTGCTGGCCGTGTATGTACCGTTGTTTTCTGAAATCGTCATCTCGGCCCGGGACAGGGCGGACTTTGCCGGTTACGGGCATGTGGTTGCCGAGGATCGCTTTGCAGCCCGCAGTTCCCTGACAGGCATCCATGCGGGGTTGGACGCCATGACCGCCTCCCACGGATTCATTTCGGCGTGCGATGCCCCGTTCGTGCAGGGTGGGCTGATAGCGCTGCTGCTTGCGGAAGCGACCCCGGACATGGACGTAATCATCCCCATCAAGGAAGACGGGTACATGGAGCCGCTTAGCGCGGTGTACTCCAAGCGGTGTCTCCCGTTTATCGAGGACCAGCTCAAGCGCGAGGACTACAAGATCATCCGCTTTTTTGATCAGGTGCAGGTCAAGACGGTTCCGCTCGATCGTTTGGCCGCAGGTGATCCGCATCATGTTTCGTTTTTCAATGTCAACGGGCCTGACGATCTGGTGCAGGCCGAGACACTGGCCCGGGACCTCGGCCTGTAAGCATACCATGACTGCCTCGCACATGTCTGAACGTCCCTCTTTGGACGAACGCCTGAACCGTCCTCTTTCCATTGGCGGCAAGCCCGTGGCAAACCGGCTGTGGCTCGCGCCCATGGCCGGGCTGGGGCATATCGCCTATCGCCGGTTGCTCGATGAATATGGCGGATGCGGTCTCATGTTCACGGAGATGTGCAGTGCCAAGGCCGTGCCCACGGAGAACAGAACCGTTTCTCCGGTCTTTCGTTGGCGCGATGAAGAGTTGCCGCGGCTGGTCTGCCAGATAGTGGGCGCCACCCCTGAGGAACTGATACCGGCGGCTCGGCGTGTGGAGGACGAGGGATTCTTCGGCATAGATATCAACATGGGGTGTTCGGCATCCGGGGTTGTGAAGCGCAACTCCGGGGCAGCCCTGCTCAAGGATCCGGTCGCGGCGCTGGCCGCTGTCGAGGCGGTGCGCAAAGAGGTATCCATCCCGCTGTTCGTCAAGTTCCGTACGGGCTGGACCCCGGATGTCGGGCCTGCCGTGGCGCTGGCGCAGCAATTCGAGGCCGCTGGTGTGGACTGCCTTGTCTTTCATCCCCGTGTGGCACCGGACAAGCGGACCCGACCACCGGCCATCGACCATATCCGCGTTATCAAGGAAGCCGTGTCCATTCCGGTCTTCGGCAATGGCGATGTGGTCCTCCCTGAAGAGTGTCTGTCCATGCTCGACAAGACCGGGTGTGACGGCGTGTCCATTGGCCGCATGGCCATGGCCCGGCCCTGGCTGTTTGCCGAGTGGACCGCCGGCTTCGAGCCGTCTGCAAGCGCCTTTCGTGACTACGCCCTGCGGCTGGCCGATCTGCTTGATCATTACTATGACCCCATTCGCGCCTTGAAGCGGTATCGGCTCTTCACCATTTATTTTGCGGCCAATTTCAAATACGGTCACAGTCTGCAGACCCGATTTCTCGGGGCCAAATCCATGGCCGATATCCGTGCCGTGGCAGATGAGCATATCAAGCCGGGCATGCCGCTCACCAGGCGTCCCAACATGAATATGTACAGCATTTAGCGAGGTTTTCATGCACGCCATTGACCTGAGCCATGTGATCCACACCGGTATGCCGGTCTTCCCCGGTGACGACGAACCCAATGTGCGGCGGACGCATTTCGTGAAGAAACACGGCTTCGCCCAGACTGTCCTGACCATGAGTACCCATGCGGGCACGCATGTGGATACGTCCGGGCATCTCATGGTGGATGCGCCGGGACTGGATTGGCTCGGACCGGACAATTTTACGGGCTGGGGTGCGGTTGTGGACCTTTCGGGCCTCGGCAAAAAGACCATGGATCAGTCGGATTTTACCGCGCTTGCTGATATCGACGTGCTCGATTTCGTCCTGATCCGTACCGGATGGGACGAATACTGGAAAACTGACCGCTATTATGGTGACTTTCCCGTCCTTTCCCCCACTGCCTGCCGCTTTCTGGGAGGTCTCGGCCTCAAGGGCATCGGGCTGGACACGCCGTCGCCGGATCCGGTGGATTCTCGTGATCTGCCTGCGCACAACGCGTTGTTCAACCATGGCATGGTCATCGTCGAGAACCTCACCAATCTGGCAGAACTGCCTGCTGAAGGGTTTATCTTCAGCTGTCTGCCGCTCAGGATAATGGACGGTGAAGGGTCTCCTGTCCGCGCAGTGGGCCTGACATTGTAAAAAGTGTCTGTTGTTGCCAACAAGAAACACCCGCATCGGTCAGACCGGTGCGGGTGTTGTTGTATTGCGGGCTTGCTGAGAGGTTAGTCCCAGGTGCGCTTGTCTTCGATGGGGCGGATCTGCGGGGGCAGGGTTCCGGGTGCCAGCACCTTGAGGATCGGACGCAGTTTGATCTTCTCGCGGAAGAGGTGGAGCAGTTCATCTTCCTGATGGAACTGACCGGCCTCGATGGACAGGATCATTTCGTCGATGCCACCGGGGTTGGTGACTTCGATCTGCCAGCGCTTGACCTCTTCGAAGCGGGCCATGACCTGCTCGACCTGATGGGGGTAGACAAACATGCCCTTGATACGGGCTGTGGTGTCCACACGACCGACGATGCCGCCCAGACGGGGGCTGGTACGGCCGCAGGCGCAGGGTGAGCGGTCCAGATAGCCCAGATCGCCGGTTGCCAGACGAATGAGCGGGTAGGTGCGGTTGAAGGCGGTAACAACGATTTCGCCGACCTCGCCGTCCTTGAGCGTGATGCCGGTGTCAGGGTGGCAGATTTCGACATAGGCGCGGTTGGAAAGGTGCAGGCCGTTTTTGTGGAAGCATTCGTAGCCGATGCAACCGACGTCTGCGGTGCCGTAGCCCTGACGCATGATGCAGTCGAACTTCTTCTCCAGGGTGGAGCGCATCTTCTCGGAGAATTTTTCGCCGGTAACGAAGGCGACCTCAAGGAAGAGGTCCTTGCGCAGCGAGAGACCCATTTCCTCGGCTTTCTGGGCCAGGTGCATGAGGTAGCTCGGCGTACCGACATAGCCGGTGACACGCAGCTTCTGCATGATCTCGATCTGGGAGTTGGTGTTGCCGGGTCCGGCAGGCACAACGGCACAGGCCAGGTTGCGCAGGGGTTCTTCGAACATCAGACCGGCCGGGGCCAGGTGATAGTTGAAGGTGATCTGCGACAGATCGCCGGAACGGAAACCAGCGGCATAGAAGCCTTCGGTCCATCCCCAGTAATCCTCGCTGCGATCTTCGGGGTCGAAAATCGGGCCGGGAGAGAGGAACACGCGCTGCAATTCGCCAAGATCCTTGGTCAGCAGGCCGCCGAGACGGGGGCCCATGGACTGCAGGAATATGAGTTCCTTTTTCTTGATGATGGGGATATGCTTCAGATCGTTCAGCATGCGGAACTTGTCCACATTGAACTGTGCGCGGTCGAACCGCTTCTTGACGTCCTCGGAATAACGGTAGGCGTAGGCGAGCAGCTCTTTGAGTTGAAGCTGATAATATTGCCTGCGTTCTGACTCGTCGAGAACCTCGCGGCGGGAGTAAATTCCCTCAGTACGGTCTTTTCTTGTCATATGTATTCTCCTTAAACTGCTTTTTTCGCATTTTTATTAGGGAGCGGGACTATAACATAGCAGAATAATTTTGCAAGAAAAAAATTAATTCTTCTGGTATCTCAAGTGGTTATTGACCCAATAGCCCAAAAAACTAATTCCGAATTTATGCTTGACACCCAAAGGTCAAATAGATAGAGATACCATCCTTGGAACACGGGTCGTTAACTCAGTTGGTAGAGTATCTGCCTTTTAAGCAGAGAGTCACTGGTTCGAGCCCAGTACGACCCACCATCCTGTCCCCATCGTCTAGTGGCCTAGGACTCCGGCCTCTCACGCCGGCAACAGGGGTTCAAACCCCCTTGGGGACGCCATGAAATTTCAACTGGTTACGCTTCAGTGACCTTTGATATAGTTAGCCTGGATATACTAGGTGGATATAATCCCCCCAGAACTCGTACTTCTGGGGGGATTGTTCATTTATTGCCTTTCACCAATATTCACAATCTTGCTCCTAGTGGATGCCTCTGCAACCTCAAGCAGGTTGTCGAGATCCAACCCGAATTTTCTCAAGTAGCGCTCAGTTGTTGAGGGTTATCGTGCCTAAGCCATTTCTGGATGCTCCTTAAAGGGGCCTTAATTTTGGGCAAGATAGCTCCTGACTTCTATTTTAAGCCTCGTGTTCTTTGCAATGATTACCTTATCGCGAACCGAGAACAAGATTTTACTGGTGGTGAATGGGGAAATGCTTCTCCTCTCTAAAAGCAAGGAACTGGAGGCGACGCAAATCAGATTTCATGGTCACTCTGAAGTTTAGAGACGCTGATGAGCCTATCAAATACATCAGGATGTTTGATAATAGGGCAAAGACAGAATACCAAAGATTTTTGAATTATCTTGGGTGGAAATAGCCACAGCCCCTCCCCGACCTGTTTTAGCCAATTTGGCTATCCGCCCAAGAAAGGCCGTATTTCTTCAGGTATTTGGTGAGCCGATCAGCATCGTTGGCGCTTTTCTTTTTTGACCTGGAAACAGCGAAAAGAGTGCGGCCTGCCTGTGAAAGACTTTTGCTTTCCTTGCAAACACGTAAAACCTCGCCAAGTTGAGCCTTGTCGAACAGATCAAGCTGGCTGGTTCTCTCGCTTCCAAGGACCTCTTCAACTATATGTGCTGTGTCGCTTCGATTAAGCCGTGAATCCTGCCCCCAGAGCTGCCTCAGGCGTTCGACTTCCTCCATCAAGACATCAACGGTGATCCTCCCTCCCTTTGATAGGGTGGACATGCGGGTCAACGCACCGCCGAGGTCGCGAAAATTGGCCTTCCATGCAGCCTCAGGAGACATTGCGAAAGAAAGAAACCGCTCACGGGCCTCCTTGTTGAAGGTGATTCGCTTACCGGTATCACGGGCGTACCTGTCCAGCTCGTATTGAACGTTTGGCTCGATGTCTTCCGGTCGATCCTTGAGTCCGGGCATTCTGAATGTCCACAAGTTGATCCTGGACAGCAGGTCCTCTCTAAAATTTCCCTTAGACACTTCGTATTGCAGGTCCCTGTTGGTACCGCAAATAAGCTGGAATGCACTTTGTTCTTCCCTGTCTGCGCCAACTGGGAGGAATGTCTTTTCTTCGATGGCTCTCAAGAGCATGGCCTGTTCATCCAGGCCAAGTTCTCCCACCTCGTCAAGAAACAGAAGCCCCCCGTCTGCAGCACGGAGCAGGCCCTTTCGGTCGGTGACGGCTCCGGTGAATGCCCCTTTTTTATGGCCAAACAGGGCAGACATGGCCGCGTCGCCACGTATGGTGGCACAGTTGACCTCGACAAAATTGCCAGAGATGACGCGCCTGTTTCTTTTCAACTCGTATATGCGTTTTGCCAGTGTTGACTTCCCCGCGCCTGTCGGTCCTGTGAGCATAATCGGTTCGGCAGAGCGGCTAGCCACTTTTTCCAAACGTTCAATGAAAGAGTTGAATTCCGCATTGCGCGTCTCGATGCCCGCTTTGAGGAATGAAATATCGTCCTTGGAGCGCTTTTCAAAGCGCATTGCAATGGAGTCGTACTTGGACAGGTCCAAATCGACTATGTAGTAGCTGCCCACACCTCCTTTCTTGCCCTTGGGTGGCCCCGTCTGAAGCAGACGTCCAGGCATTTGGCGCGCTTCGGTAAGCAGGAAAAGGCATATCTGGGCGACATGTGTGCCTGTTGTGATGTTGACGAGGTAGTCCTCCTCTTCTTGATTGAAGGGAAACTGCTCGCTGAAGTCCAACAGGGTCGAGAAGACTTCTTCGAAGTCCCACGGATCTGTAAAGTCCAGAATCTGCGGGACCACTTCTGTTTCAGGCGAGACCAGCCGAATATCATCACTTATGCACTTGGCTAACTTGCTGTGGCTACGACCGTGCAGCAGTATTAGCCGGTCAATGAGCAGATCTTCATGCTGGCATATTGAGACTGTTGGCCGCCAGTGACTCCAGCGTCCGGCTCCTTTGCCCGCATCCAGGGTGGTTCCGAGCAAACTGAATGCTACCGTCCTCTTACTCTTCATTATTATAAATCCTTATACATTTGTATAGCAATTGCCCGTTTTATATCTGCCTTTTAACGGTTTAGCAAATGTCAGTTGAAAAAATTTCCTAAACAAATTCGAAGGCATGGATACATTCTTTAGATTTTATTCCAAGTCTGGCACGGCTGGTGCTTTAGCCATGCAAATCGCGAAACGAAAATGCGCAAGGAGAAAAAGATATGGCAAATACTGAACTGTTCAAGACTATTGCTGGAAAGTTTGTTCCCCCGACCACCGGCACCAACAACGCTGGTGCCGCTGCTTATACCTTTGACCCCAAGCACACCCTGGCCCAGTATGTGGCTACCGGCACTCTTGGCGGCACGTTTTACGCTTCTGCCCGGGACGAGCTCGACTCCGTGCTTGAACTGGTGAAAGAGGTTGAGCCGGAGTTCGTTGCAAAGGCAGCGATCTACAGCCGGGAAAAGGGGTTCATGAAGGATATGCCCGCCTTGTTGTGCGCATGGCTGTCTGTGACCGCACCTGGATTGCTGCCTGTGGTCTTCGAGCGTGTCATTGATAACGGCAGGATGCTGCGTAATTTCGTTCAGATCATGCGTTCTGGCGTAGTCGGAAGGAAGTCTCTGGGCTCCCGCCCGAAACGACTGGTAAGAAACTGGCTGGCAGACCACTCGGAGGACACGCTGTTGCGGGCTTCGGTGGGCAATTCGCCCTCATTGGCGGACATCATCAAGATGGTGCATCCGAAACCTGAAGACGAGGTCAGGGATGCATTTTACGGCTGGCTTATAGGCCGCGATGTGGATCGCGACAAACTGCCCGCCCTTGTTAGAGACTATGAGGATTATAAAGAAACAGGACAGGGAAGACCGCCTGCAGTGTCTTTTCAGATGCTGGCTTCGTTGGATATTGGCAAAGAAGAGTGGACTGAAATTGCCCGCAATGCTGGTTGGACCATGACCCGTATGAACCTGAACACCTTTGCCCGGCATGGCGTATTCGAGAATCCGGAAATGGTTGCAATGGTAGCCAAACGACTGGCCGACCAGGACGAGTTACGCAAAGCACGTGTTTTCCCGTATCAGGTTTTGTCGGCCTGCGTGGCCTGCGGAGATGAGCTTCCGGGTGAAATCCGAGAGGCTCTACAGGATGCTCTGGAGTACTCTCTGGAAGCGGTCCCGGCTTTGGGCGGTAAAGTCTATGTCTGCCCCGACGTTTCTGGTTCAATGGGCATGCCTGTGACTGGGTACCGGGCAGGGGCCACCTCGGCGGTTACTTGTGTTGACGTGGCCGGACTTGTTGCGGCTGCCGTGCTCCGTAAGAATCCAGAGGCTGAAATCCTGGCATTCGATTATGACGTGGTCCCCTTGCAGATTAATGCGCGTGACAGCGTGTTGACCAATGCGGGCAAGTTCGGAGCTGTCTGGGGGGGCGGAACCAACATCAGCGCACCGCTTGAGAGTCTTAACAGTCGTAGGGCTAAAGGCGACATGGTCATCCTGGTGTCGGACAACGAATCATGGGTTGACGCTGACAGCGCCCATGGCACTGAATTGATGCGCCAATGGTCATTGTTCAAGAGACGCAACCCACAGGCCCGACTGGTCTGTATGGACATTGCTCCGTACAACACCACGCAGGCCACGGAGCGCGATGACATCATGAACGTCGGCGGATTCTCAGATACGGTGTTCAACCTCATCGACATTTATGCCCGTGGGCTCCTGAATGAGGAGCATTGGGTCGGAGTCATCGAGGGAGTTGAATTGTAAAAAATGATTGGAACGAATGCTGATACGAGTACATGTTATCCCCTCGTATCACCCCTTGTCGTTCCTGCTGAATGAGTTTTTCGGGTGGATGCCTGTTCGAGTACATGTCTAGCCGGTTCGATTCCGGTGCCCGGTCGGCAACCGGGAAGCCTCCACGGCAGGAGTGGGTCCTTCGAACACCTTTTGCCACCCGACTTGAAATTCAAACGGTGAATGTCTGCTCGACTGCATCTGGACTGCCGGTTCAATTCCGGCCGATCTCCCGAGTCCGGGAGTGGAACATCGGACATCCCTTGCCGTCCAAAGGATAAAAAGTGGAAATTGAACATGCGGCGGATGCCGGAGAAAATACATCCTACACCCGACAGATAGGTCGGCTATGCCTCTATCCCGGGCCTTTTCTCCCCCCTCTTGCCGCCGCTCTGTTCCATGCGTAAAGATTCTGCATGCAGGAGATTTGAATGATTGATTCTTTGAAAATAGACGGAAGCTTTGGTGAAGGGGGCGGTCAAGTTTTACGCTCGTCCCTGACGCTTTCCATGGTCACAGGCAAGCCCGTTCACGTCATCAACATACGTAACGGCCGCGCAAAACCGGGACTCATGCGTCAACACCTCACAGCATTGAAAGCCGCAGCCGAAGTCTGTGGAGCCGAAGTCCAGGGACATGTCGTAGGTTCAACAGAAATACGGTTCTCCCCCGGCCCGATTCAAGGCGGTCACTACGATTTCGCCGTAGGCACTGCCGGCAGCGCCGGATTGGTGCTCCAGACCGTGCTCCCGGCCCTTTTGTTGGCGGAAAACACCTCCACCATCACCGTGGAAGGCGGGACTCACAATATGGCCTCACCGCCTTTTGATTTTCTTGAGCGGTGTTACCTGCCTGCAGTGGAGGCCATGGGGCCTTCATTAAAGGTGCATCTCAAGCAATACGGTTTTTACCCTGTCGGCGGGGGGCGTTTTACCGTGAACGTGACTCCTGTGGAGCAACTGCGTCGAGTGGAGTTTCTGGAATCCGCAGATTGCAAGCGTATTTTGGCCCGGTCCTGTGTGGCACGGATTTCCAAGGACATCTGTAAGCGAGAGCTCGAAATCGTCAAGGAAGGCTTGGGGCTGGCTGAAAATGACTGTTCTGTGGAGTTCGACCTGCCCTCACCTGGCCCCGGCAACTACCTCTTTGTGGAGGTGCACTCAGAGAACGCCCTGCCCGCCTGCTTTACCGCTTTTGGCCGCAAGGGCGTCACCGCCGAACAGGTAGCGGCAAAAGCTGTGAAAGATGTCAAAATGTTCTTGGACAGCGGGGCGGTGGTAGAACGACAACTGGCGGATCAACTGCTTCTGCCCATGGTATTGGCAGGTGGCGGCAGCTTCCGGACCACCAAACCGTCTATGCACACATTAACCAATATTGAAGTTATCAGGCAGTTCATCGACCTGCCCATCGAAATAAAGCAAGAGAGCGAAGGCGTCTGGCGCATCGACCTCGGTAAGGAGTAAAAAATGAAAGCAGCACGATTGAAAGAATTGGGTGTCCCTGCCGGCATCGGCGTGGATGCCGCCCTGGGTGGAGTAAAGCAAGCCATGAAATCTGGACAGACAGTCGAAGATGTCGAGCAGGCCATACTGGCCGTCGTCGACGCACCGAAGCTCCTCACCGAGGATGAAGTATGGGGCAACCTGGCTCGCACCATCGTTAGGGTCACTGAGGCCCGTGCCCGGTTTTCCGGACGTGATGAGGCAGCCCCCTGGCAACAATGGGGTGACAACTTCGAGCCTGCCGCCATCGACCAAATGGCACAGGCCTGCAAACTGCCCATCTCCGTGGCCGGAGCACTCATGCCTGATGCTCACGTTGGGTATGGCCTGCCCATCGGCGGAGTGCTGGCGACCGACAATGCTGTCATTCCGTATGCTGTTGGTGTGGATATAGCCTGCCGCATGAAGCTTTCTGTGCTGGACCTGCTCGTCCCTGACATCGTCGCTTATCAGGAGGACCTCATCGAAGCGTTGGAAAAGGAAACCCGCTTTGGTACCGGCTGTACCTTCAAACCCGGACGTCAGCATGAGGTGATGGACGATCCTGCTTGGGAAGAAATTCCTATTCTGCGTAAACACCACAACAAAGCCGCGAAACAATTAGGCACCAGCGGTGGCGGAAACCATTTCGTTGAATTCGGCGTGCTGGAGGTCCTTTCGGAGGATTTGGGAATCGGTCGCGGCAAGTACGTTGCTATGCTGAGCCACAGCGGCAGTAGGGGAACTGGAGAAAAAGTCGCAAAACACTATAGCGCACTTGCCAGACAGCTTCACCCTGAACTTCCAGAGGAACTGTCCCACTTGGCCTGGCTCGACATGGACAGCCCTGAAGGACGCGAATACTGGCAGGCTATGGAGCTCATGGGTCGATATTCCGCTGCCAATCATGAACTGATTCACAAGCACGTGGTGGATCATCTTGGCTGCGAAGTGCTGGCCGGAGTGGAGAACCACCACAACTTCGCCTGGAAGGAAGCCCACAAGGGGCGCGAAGTGGTCGTGCACCGCAAAGGCGCGACCCCTGCCACAAATGGCGTCTTGGGTGTCATCCCGGGGTCTATGGCCACAAGCGGCTTTGTGGTCCGAGGCAAAGGGAACGAAGAGGGGCTCAATTCTGCTTCACATGGGGCAGGCAGAGCCATGAGCCGGGTAGAAGCCGAGCGACGGTTTACCTGGGCAGAAGCTAATGAGTTTCTGAAAAAGAAAAAGGTGCACCTTGTTTCCGGAGGCTTGGATGAGGTGCCCATGGCTTACAAGGACATTGAAGCGGTCATGGCTGCCCAGGAAGACTTGGTGGAACAGGTCGCCCGCTTTGAACCCCGACTGGTCAAAATGGCACCTTCTGGCAAAGTCTCCAGTCGGCGCAGAAAAGAACGTCAACAAAGGAAAAGGAAATAATCTATGCGGGGGAGGCTCAGCCTCCCTTGCTGCCTTTATGGCGATAGTCATACCAAAGGGCATAAAGGAAGACGGCTGTACATTGGGCAAAAGCCCAATCAACTGTATCAAAATTAATGTCCATTCAACTTCCTTCCCCAGCCGGGTGGCACATTCTTGCGCTTGTCGCAAACCAAGCAACCCCAAAAGCATCTATTGTCGCCACCCTCTTTTCAAATTCAAAAGCATGAGCTTCATCCCTGCAAATAGTTTGTGCTCTCCTCAGTTTTGTCTATGGGGGGGCGTACTACAGTTAGCGAGATGTGCTAAGCATGGAGAGAAGTCTGTTTGTGGATCGCCTGTTTGGTTTGAGGGGCCTGTTTCTGGTTCGAGAAATGAGCTTCAGCGTAAGGCCGTTTGTCGGCGTTGGTATAGTTGAAGAGGGCTGCCCAATCAGACTTCCGCCGTGTAGGGCGGAGCCGGATCGTATTGAAGAATCTTTCTGACCATTCGGGCGTGGTCAGGAGAGTGAATTTCACCCACCAGCCACAGGGCCATGTCAATGCCCGCGGAAACGCCTTGAGCGGTCACGATGTTGCCATCGCGGACATAGCGAAGATCCGACAATGCCGTCACTTCAGGGTCTTTGGCCAGTGAATCCATCAGCATCCAGTGGGTTGTTGCCTTGCGTCCCTTGAGCAGGCCCGCCTTTTGTAGGATAAGGCCTCCCGTACAAACGCTCGTCATCCAATCAACTTTGTCATACTGTCCTCGCACCCAGTCGATGATCGTGTCGTTGCCAAGGGCGTATTCGCTGATCTCGGCTGTACCGGGCAGAAGCAGGACATCAAGTTTCGGCGCAACATCAAAGCTGTAGTCAGGTATCATCTGCAGTCCCCCAGTCCCACGCAGGGGATTGTTGGCCTGGCCGATAGTCACGACTCTCCCACTGTTCAGCAGGTGGTTTGATATGCCAAAAACCTGGAGCGGGCCGACGAAGTCGAGTTCCGCGACCTGTTCATAAATGAGTATCCCGTAGGTAAGACCTGTGGTCATGGTGTTCTCCTTGTATAAAATGGGCTCGATATTGAGTCGGACTGATGCCGAGCCTTCTTTGGAAGGCGCGGCGCAACCGCTCCTCTCGGCCAAAGCCGGATTCGCGCGCTACTTGTTCAAGCCCTTCGGCACCGGATTCGA
Organism: Pseudodesulfovibrio sediminis; assembly: GCF_020886695.1. Taxonomy (NCBI): domain Bacteria; kingdom Pseudomonadati; phylum Thermodesulfobacteriota; class Desulfovibrionia; order Desulfovibrionales; family Desulfovibrionaceae; genus Pseudodesulfovibrio; species Pseudodesulfovibrio sediminis. The sequence goes on along the minus strand of NZ_AP024485.1, from coordinate 2,327,174 downwards.
GCAATTCGCGCGCGCGATCGATTCGCAACTGCTCAATAAACCGGCCTGGGCTCATGCCTGTTTCCGACGGAAAAATGCGTGCAAAAGTACGTGAACTCATGTGTGCCTTCTCAGCCAACAGGTCCACTGTGAGTTTTTGATCAAGATGGGTTTCGATCCAATCGACAAGGGGCTTGAAACGTTCTCCCACTTTGGTCTGCATGGCAAGCGTGGTACTGAACTGGCTCTGATTTCCTGGCCGCCTACGGTAAAGCAGCAGCAGTCTCGCCACTTCAATAGCCAATGAAGGGCCGTAGTCCTCTTCTACTAGCGCAAGCGCCAGATCAATCCCTGCAGTCACTCCCGCGCTGGTAGAGATGGTGCCGTCCTGTACATATATTGAATCTGGCTCCATGTGGACATTGGGATAGAGTGCGGCCAGCCGGTCAGCTACCATCCAATGGGTGGTAGCCCTTCGATCATCGAGGATGCCTGCGGAAGCCAAGAGAAAAGCCCCGCTGCAAACCGAAACGATCCGTTTCGCTTTTCGGGCTGCCATTTGTATGGCCTTAATATTGTCTGAGTCTGTGGAAGCCGTTTCTGCGATCATGCCACCTGGTACCAAGAGGGTGTCGGCCTTTTCCAATCCGGGACAGACGTCCGCGTGAAAACACAAGCCGGAAGAAGTGGGGATAGGGCCGGGAGTGTTGGCAGAAAAAGTCAGCTCATACCCCTCCTGTTCTTTTCCATTGCGCGAGAGTATCTCATCGGCAGCGTTAAAGACGTCGAGAGGACCGGTGACATCAAGTGCCACCATACCCTGATAGAAATAGAACTCCATGCGCTTCTTCATGGAGACAGGATAGAGGGGATACTTTTTGGCGGCAATGACAAAAAACACGCATTTTCTGCCAACGTAGCAAGAGCAAACTACAAGATACTACAACAAAGGCGATCCGGTCTGGAAAATCTTACTTGATCGGCTCTATTCCCTCTTCAGTACCCTTCGGCTCTCAATGGGAACATCTTGCCTTTGTGGCCGTACATGGCCTTCTTCTTTTTTGAGTGCGTTTCGTTGGCGCGTGCAATGAAGCCGGGAAACAGGACAGCGCCTTTTGATTTTTAGCGCAGGGAAGTCATGGCAAAGGGCATGTTTCCCCGGGTTTGCTACTCGATTGGCGTTTGGTGCTGATCGAGGAGCTCTTTGATCTGGGAGCGGGTTTGTGGAATCTGCGTGTTTCAGTGTAGCCATACGCTACCAAAAGGACTCTGTGTCTCAAGTATGCCTTATGGTGCACAATACATGCCCGTGGCATTTTGCAATACGTCCATTTCGATTTGCACTTCGGTTGGCCCCGCGGTATGTTCGCCGCATGGGACATATTGTTGCAAAAGATATTTACCGCCAGCTGGGCGACAAAGTGGACGGGACCCCGGTCCGTATGCCGTGGTCGGGGAATATGCGGCGTATGCTGACGGCGCTGTATACGCCTGCGGAAGCGGAGTTCATCGTGCGGATGCCGTACCGGCCTTCTACGGCCGAACGCATCGGCCCCATGGTGGGCATGGCCGAGCCGCAGCTTTCTGCGATGCTGGATTCCCTGTGCAACAAGGGACTTGTGTGCGACATTTGGGAAGGCGATCACTATCTCTACATGATCTCTCCCTTTGTCATAGGGTTTTTCGAGTTTACCATGATGCGTACCAAGGGCGATCTGGAGCCGAAGAAATGGGCTGAGCTCTTTCAGTCTTACATGTTCGGCAACACGGATTTCTGGGATGCCAACTTTGGCGATGATCAGATAATCTCTGTCATGCGCGCTCTGCCCCATGAGGAGACCGTCGGTGACCGGGACCATGTGGAGATTCTGGACTATGAGCGCGCTTCTGTCATGATCAAGGAGGCCTCCACGTTTGCCGTGGGCCTGTGCGCGTGCCGTCATGAGCAGCATCATCTGGGCACCAGACAGTGCGATGTGCCGCTGGAGACCTGCACCTCCATGGGGTCGGCCGCGGCCTTTCTGATTCGAAACGGCTTTGCCCGTGAAGTGTCCCGGGACGAGATGATCGACATCTTTGATCGCTCCAGGGATCTGGGGTTCACCCTGTCCACGGACAACGTCAAACAGGGTGCGGGGTTCGTCTGCCATTGCTGCGGTTGCTGTTGTAACCTGATGCATGGCATCAAGTACTCCGGCTATCCCGGCCTGCTTGTCTCGTCCTCGTATATTGCCGAGGTCAACACCGACACCTGCAACGGGTGCGGCTCCTGCGCCCGGGCCTGCCCCATCGACGCCATCACCATTCATAGTGAGAAGACCGCTGACGGCAAGCCGCACAGGTGGGCCGAGATCGACAGGGAACTGTGTCTTGGGTGCGGTGTGTGCGCGCTCAAGTGCTCGTTTGACTCGCTGGAGCTGCGCAAGCGGGCACAGAAGGTCTTTCACCCGGAAGACAGCTTTGAGCGGGTGATTCTGCAATCACTGGAGCGTGGCACGCTTCAGAATCTGCTGTTCGACAATCCCAACTCCACTGCCGAGAATTTTTTCCGAGCGGTTCTGGGAGGCTTTCTCAAGCTTTCCCCCGTGAAAAAGGGGTTGATGTCGGATGTGTTCCGGTCACGGTTCATGAATGTCATAAGGAAAGGGGCGGGATAACTTGCCCGTCCTGTTGGTGTGACAGGAAGACCGCTCTGATTCCTGAGAGGGATATTCTCTGGTGATTACAGCAATGCGCGCAAGGAAGCGTCTTCCTTGCGCGCATTGCTTTGCCTTTTAGGAGGTGGATCACGCCAGAGTGGGAGAGGGCTGTCCGCCCTCTGCTTCCCACGTCCAGGAGGTGTCAGGCTTGCCAAAGGATCGGTTCACGTCCTGTGCGTTGAACGATGTGCCATAAAAGCGCTCGTAGAACTTGGAAGCCTCGCCAGGGATATCGAATGCACAAACCCCTCTGTGCATTTCGTTGGCGATGTTCATGAGACCGAGGATCCATTTGGGGCCGCCAAAGTCACTGCTGGGGATAGGAGCGGTATGGATGCGCTTGTTGTGTACCGCATCAATGCCCAGCCCTTTGTCCACACACTCGTTGTAGAAGTCTATGGGAGAGTTGGATATGAACGCCGAGATGAAGATGATTTCGGGGTTCAACTGTTGCAGGGTGTCCAGTGCGATGCTCATGCCGGGCCGACCGCAGATTTCAATCTCCCGGTTGACGCTCACTCCGTTGCACAGCTCCACCAGGTGGTTTTCGAACCGCTCTCCCTTGATGCAGAACTGTGGTTTGCCCATGGCGTAATAGACCCTGGGGCGTTTGCCGTCCTGTCGACAAGTTGATCGGACCAGCGACACCTTGTCTTCCAGATAATTGGCCAGCACATCGGCGGACTCCTCGCGGTGCACCAGTGAGCCGAAGAAACGGATCATGTGGATATAGCTTTCCACCCGTTGTATGTCGTGGTGCAGGTCCTGCATCTTGTTGTTGCACAGCAGGTACTCCCAGACATGCACGACTTCCGCCTTGCTAGAAACGCCGATGGCGATCAGGATGGATTCGACGATTTCCAGGGCGCGGGTAAAGGGATAGCCTCCCTGGAAGTCCTTTTCCCGAAAATCGATATCAAAGACCCGCCCCTGAATCTGGACAGGGCTGTCGCAGGCAAGGCAGAGCGGCTGTTCAGCCTCCCTGACCGCGCTGCCTTTCATCCGTGCGCCCATGGGGCCGTAAAAGTCCCTGACAATGGTCGTGTCGCCGCAGTGTGGGCATACGGTATTCAATTCCTCGGTGCCCGGAGAGTTGAACACATACACATTGTCCAGAATGGTCCGCATCTGCTTGCTGAGGGTTTCGCTTTCCCTGATCAGCGGTTCCTGTTCCGGGTCTGCGCCTTCCAGCGGGATGAAACGCATCATCTGCAAGGGGATCACGGGAGATATGTCCTTGATGATGGAACACAGCCTCAGCAGTTCGTCTTCATGCCCTTTCCTGTGGATGCAGGCGATTTCGATGTGTACCCCACCCTCGTGCAGCAGTTTGATGTTGCGCAGCACGGGCGCGAACCCCTTGAGGCCGGAGCAGACATGGTAGGCTTCATCGGAGAGGCCTTTTACCCCGATGTTGATGAAATCCAGCACAGGCAGAATCCGCTGTATGGACTCTTTGGAGAAATATCCGTTTGAGGAGCAGCCCACGTGCAGCCCCCGCGCCTTGGCCAATGTGGCGACAGCCAAAAAGGTCTCAAAAGCGGCCAGCGGGTCGTTCATCAGAAAGGTGATTCCCCTGCATCCGCTCAGAATCGCCTTTTCAACGATCTGCTCGGGCGAATACTCCTGTAGCGCTTTGCTTTGCGGGTGCATTTCACGAACGATCACCGCAGAGATGCAGCCGGGGCAGTCGAAATTGCAGCCCACGGTGCTCACCTGAAGGAACCGTGCCCCGGGATGAAAATGGAGCATGGGCATGGTTTCGATACGGATGGGGCAGGCCATGATGTAAGTGTTTGGATACAGCTCCGTGATGACGCCGTCCCTGTTCCCGTAGCGTCCGCACAGTCCCACGCTGCCCGGAGCGACCGGGCAGGCGTTTTCGCAGATATGACAGGACCGGACCTGTTGAGTATCGGACATTACCGTGTCTCCGGGGATTTATAGAGTTCGATCCATGTTCCGAAGCTGTCATCCGTGATCGTGTATTCATTGATGCCGGCTTCACGCAGGGTATCCGCCAGGAAACTGCCTTTTTTCCAACGGGTCCGTTTTTTCAGTACCTCCGGCGTCCAGACCGGACGCATCTTTTCGACCTCTTTCAGGCTCTGGTAGCGGCTGAATCCGCAGCCGATCATGGCTTTTCCCTGTGGGGCGAGTACCCGAAATATATCTTCAAAGGCAGACACATGATCCGTCCAGAAGGGTATGGAGCCGCGGCTGAGGATCAGATCGACGCTGGCGTCAGGCAGCGGCATCTTTTCAACGGCACCAAATACGAATCGAATCCGTTTATGGGGGACATTGTGTATTACACAGTTTTCTTCAGCCATTTCGATTGCTTCCGGTTCTATATCCAGTGCGATCAGCGAGAGGGAAGTGATCTTTGACAGCTCAATGGACAGGGCGCCGCTGCCTGCGCCTATATCGAGACAGACGCCTTCGGTGATGCCGTATTTATCAACAATCTCCTTTGCCAGAAGCGGATACATCGGGGCAAAGCGATGGTCTTTGGTGTATTTGAAAAAAGGCTTGTTATCTTCCGCTATAGTCATTTTCGTTCTCCTTTAATGGTAACTATAGATTGCCCAAGGTGGCCGGATTACGTCAGTACATGAAGGAGCGGGATGGGTGCTTCCGAAGGTCGGCCACCTTGGGCAGGGTGGGGCATAGTCGGGAGTATATCTTCCCTGGAATACAAATCCTGAAATTTTCCGCATACGGCAGGACTTTGACCTGGGCGCCATAGAGCGCGAACAGGCTTTCCTGTGTAATGACATCCCGGGGATGTCCGTCGGTATGCACGACGCCGTTCTTGAGCATGACCACATGGTCTGAAACCCACAGTGCGTGGTCCGGGAAATGAGTGGACTTGATGAAGGTGTACCCTTCGCCGCACAGCTCGTGCAGTTGTTCCAACAACTTGAGTTGGTTGCCATAGTCCAGGCCGTTGAGGGGTTCATCCAGAATGAATGTCCGTGCCCCCTGCGCCAGTGCTCGGGCTATGAGTGTCAGTTGTCGCTCGCCACCGCTGATCTGGGTGTATGATTTGTCTTTCAGATGCAGGATGCCGGTCTTTTCCATGGCCCTGAGAGCCAGCGCTGCATCCTTGTTGGAAAAGAGGCTGAAGAATCCCTTGTGCGGCATGCGTCCCATCATGACCACGTCCATGACCGGGTAGGCAAAAGAGGCCGTGTGCACCTGAGGAACATAGGCGATCTTCTTGGCGAGAGCTTTCCTGCCGATGGAGTGAATGTCGACTTCATTGAGGAGAACCTGACCCTTCTCCGGCAGCAGTATGCCGAGCAGTACTTTCAGCAGCGTTGTCTTGCCGCATCCGTTGGGGCCGAGCACCGAGACCAGTTCCCCGGTGGCAACGGAGAAGGAAATATCGTTGAGTATGGGCGTATCCGCATACGAAAAAGAGAGCGCGTTCGCACGGAGCAAGGACATCACTTCCACCCCTGTTTTGCGTTTTTCATGATTATGGAAAAGAACGGGATTCCCACCAGAGAGGTGATGATGCCCAGCGGGATTTCCACGTCCAGCAGAAGCCGGGAAACATCGTCCACAAACACGAGATAGGTTGCTCCGATAAGGGCTGTTGTGGGGAGCAGGATGGCGTTGTTGGGGCCAACGAGCATGCGCCCTATGTGCGGGATGACAAGCCCGACCCAGCCGATCAATCCGCCGATGGCAACGGTCAGCGCACTGATCACCGTGGCAAAGATGATCAGGCAGGTGCGAACTACTTTTACATTGATACCAAGGGACTTGGCTTCTTCGTCGCCCATGCTGAGCGCGTTCAGATAGCGGGACATCCCCAGAATGCAGGTGATACCGATGAGGATGGGGATGGAGGTATAGGCGACGGTCTCCGTATCAACCATGGAAAGGCCGCCCATGAGCCAGTATACAATGGCAGGGAGTTGATCTGTCGGATCTGCCGTGTATTTGACCACCGACAGCAGCGAGGTGAAGAAGGCCCCGCTGATGATACCGCCGAGGATGAGCATCATCAGCCGGTCGCCTTTGTATATCTTGGCCAGAAAGACGGCGAAGCCCACAGCCAGCATGCCCCCGGCAAAACTCAGGAATTGCACTTCGATCCAGGAGTCGCAGACCAGCATGCCGAGGGCCGCCCCAAAGGAGGCCCCGGGCAGGACGCCGAGGATGCCGGGTGCGACCAGCGGATTGACGAACATCGACTGAAAGGCCGCCCCGGATGTGGACAGCGCAGCCCCGATGAGGGCCGCGGCGATGAGGCGCGGGGCGCGAATGTCAAACAGGATGTTCTTTACCAACTGGTATCTGTCCGGCTGCATCTCCCCGGTCGAGAACAACGAGTGTTGCAGGACGCTTGCTATGTCCTGGAGGGACAAGGGGTAATTGCCCAGGGTCAACGAGACGACCAGGCTCACGATCAGGAGTGTGGTCAGGCCCAGCAGCAGCACGGACGAGCCGCCCCTGTCCGCGACAAGAGACGCCTGTGTCCGGACAAGAGTGCTGACCGTGCTCATTGTGCACTGCTCATGAGTTGGGCCGCGTCTTCGGGAGAAATGTCCTTTTGCAGGAACAGGTGGAAGAAATCGCGACATTCCTGTTGCATGTCCAAACCGAACAGATCGGGATAGAGCGTCTGTGCAACCCATTTTAACCCCAGTATGCGCATGAACGACGGGGGACGATCAAACCAGTTGAATGGTTTTTTCGGTATGAGATAGACCCGCTTGTTCTTGACCGCCGGAATACTCTTCCAGCCGGGCGAGGAATATATTTTGTCATAAAAGACAGGCTGTTCGACAAAGATGACCTCAGGCTGATAGGCGATGATCGTCTCCATGGTCACCTTGTCCCTGCCGTACCGGGTCACTGTCCCCTGATCGTGAACATTGACTCCCCCGGCAAGGGGAATGAGTTCGGCATGAATCGAGCCGTTGGACTCCGTATACAGGCCGTCATTGCCTTCGGCGTAATAGACCCTCACCCGTTTGGCTGTTGGTATCGAAACCGTCTTTTCGCTGACCTGTGAGAAGGTCGCCCGGGTATAGTCGGCCAGTTTCCTTGCCCGAGCCTCCCGGTTGAGGATGGCTCCGGTGAGTTCAAAGGCCTCGGGGTATTGGTCCAGCCGATCAATAATGATTGTGGCGATGGGGATGTTGAACTTGGCGAGAAACTGTTCGAATTTCTCGCTCATGGGATTGGATTTTCTTCCGATCACCAGATCCGGGTTCAGTTTGACAAGTTTTTCCTTGTTGGGTGTTTTCCCCTGTCCGAAATACCCCCCGATTACGGGAAGGTTCAGCGTATGCGTATCAATGTATTTTTCACAGCCCCGTAGCGGGAAGTTCAATCCGGCAAGCAGCGTTGGGTCAAGGGCATAGACAAGCATGGTCTCGGGCGGTGAGACCGCGTACACGGTCTGCACCCTGTCCGGGACTGCAACAACGCGACCAGTCATGTCTTTCATGTCTTTGGCGAATGCATGTCCTGTAATAGTGATGGACAATACGCACACAATGACTGCAATGCTTCTTTTCCATTTTGATATTTGTTGTGTCTTTTTGCTCATGATGTGATCATTTAGTTTTGTACTTAAATTGGTATATGGGGCATTCATTGATACTGACCACTTAATCTACATTTTCTACCCTGCCAATTGCGTCACGCCTTTTCATGTATCCGTGACACGAATGATCACAAGGGGAAGATGCGCCTGTTCAGCGGGTTGACCGAATGAATCCGGCCTCTGTTTGTAGAGGGCCGTTTTCGCGAATGAGGGACACGCTCCTCTGGCACTCGGCTCAATGGCTGACTTCCCGTCCGGCATTCCTTTTTCGGGGGCTTAATTACAAACCATAAATTTATGTGAACCTTGACTCATGATTTGTTTTTTCATACTCGTTCAGTATTACAAATATAAACTTGGTGGCACTCGCAACCCCGTACTTATCCCGTGGAGTAAAGTCGTATGTCTCGTTCAATTCAGTCGTGTCTTTTGATCCTGGCCATGCTTTTGGCTTTACCGGCCTTTGCCGGAACCCGAGCCATCGTTGATGCTTCAAAGCGAACGGTGAATGTGCCCGAGCGTGTTGAGCGTTCCATTTGTTCAGGCTCGGGTTGTCTTCGGCTGCTGACATATCTTCAGGCCCAGTCCACGGCAGTGGCGGTCGACGACATCGAGAGCCGGAAAAAGACGTTTGATGCACGCCCGTATGCGTTGGCCAATCCGCAGTTCAAATCGCTGCCCATCTTCGGCGAATTTCGGGGACATGATAATCCGGAACTCATTTTGACGCTGGAGCCACAGCCCCAGGTCATCTTCAAGACATACGCTTCGAGCATGGGCTACGACCCTGTGGAGCTGCAGGACAAGACCGGCATCCCCGTTGTGGTGCTCAACTACGGCAATCTGGGTGCGCTGCGGCCCCAGCTGTATCAATCCCTGCGGACCATGGGCGAGGTGATCGGCAAACAGCAGCGCGCCGAAGCGGTCATCGCCTTCATGGAAAAACAGATCGACGATCTTGTTCAGCGCACGGCAGACATACCGGAACAGCAACGTCCTTCGGTTTTCGTGGGGGGCGTCGCCTTCAAGGGGCCACACGGGTATCAGTCAACGGAACCCGGTTACCCGCCGTTCTCTTTCGTCAATGCGCACAATCTCGCCTACACCAAGGGAATCACGAAAAAGGAACTCAGCCATTCCGACGTATCAAAGGAAAAGATCGTTGAGTGGAACCCCGATTACCTGTTCCTCGATCTGTCTACCCTGCAATTGGGAGATAAGGCCGGGGGGCTTTTCGAGCTGCGCACAGACCCGGCATACCGCACGTTGACCGCGGTCAGGGAAGGCAGGGTCTACGGGTTGCTTCCCTACAACTGGTATACGCAGAACTACGGCTCCATTCTTGCCAACGCCTTCTTCATCGGCAAGCAGCTCTATCCCGAACGCTTTACCGATGTGGACCCGGCTGCCAAGGCTGACGAGATATATACGTTTCTGGTGGGCAAGCCGGTGTATTCAGACATGAACGGCATCTTTCGCGGCATGGCATACAAGCCGGTACCGGTGAATTAGCGTGCATTTTTCTGACGGTACAATCCCTGTTGAGTACAAGCGGTATATAAGCTGGAAGGTCGGGCTTGTCGTTCTTTTGGCCGGGCTGCTTGTTACGTCTCTGGTGGTGGCTGTTTCCCTTGGAGCTGCGGGCATTCCTCTTGATGAGGTCGCCAAAAGTCTGCTTGGAGGGGCGGTGTCCAGACGGCATGACGTCATCATCTGGAACATTCGGCTGCCCCAGGCGTTGACGGCCATTGTCGGCGGCGCGGGGCTGGCCGTGGCAGGCACCGCCATGCAATCGATTCTGCGCAACCCTCTGGGGTCTCCGTTCACGTTGGGCATCTCCCATGCGGCGGCCTTTGGCGCGGCTTTTTCCGTCATGATTCTGGGTGGTGGGATCATGACCTCCGCCAACGCGGACACGATCAACATTACCTCGCCGTTCATCACCACGGTTGTGGCCTTTTCCTTCAGTCTGGCTGCGGCGGGCGTAATTATCGGGGTGTCCCGGCTGCGCGGGGCGACTCCTGAAGTCATGGTGCTCACCGGTGTGGCCCTGGGTGCGCTTTTCACGGCCGGAACCATGTTTCTGCAATACTTTGCCGATGACGTGCAGCTTGCCGCCATCGTCTTTTGGAGCTTTGGCGACACGGCCCGCGCGTCATGGTCCGAACTGGGCGTTATTACTGCGGTCACGGTCGGCGCATCGGTCTTTTTCCTTGGCAACAGTTGGAACTACAACGCCATTGACGCGGGGGACGAAACAGCCAGAGGGCTGGGCGTTCGCGTGGAGCGTGTGCGCATGGTCGGTATGCTGCTGGCCACGCTGGTAACAGCCGTGATCATCGCCTTTCTGGGTATCATCGGCTTTGTCGGTCTGGTGGTGCCGCACATGGCCCGCCGGGTTATCGGCTCTGACCACCGGTTCCTGTTGCCCGCCTCGATCCTGGGCGGCGGCTTGCTGCTGATCGTATCGGACACGGCGGCCCGTCTGGTTTTGGCTCCTCATGTTTTGCCGGTTTCCGTGCTCACGGCCTTCATGGGCGCGCCGATTTTCATTTACCTCATCATAAGGGGACAGCGAAGATGATCCTTTCCGTTGCCGACATTGATTTCACCTATGGTGGTCAGCCTGTGCTCTCCGGGGTTGATTTCAACCTCAAGGGCGGAGAACTGTTAGCGATTCTTGGCCCTAACGGGGTGGGCAAGACAACGTTGCTCAAATGTATCAACGCCATTCATCGCCCCTCGGCGGGCATTGTCATGGTCGAGGGCCGTGACGTACTCAGGATGAAGCCCAACGAAATCGCGCTGGGTATCGGCTATGTGGCGCAAAAGAACGGCACCGCCCGCATGACTGTTTTTGACGCCATACTCATGGGACGCAAGCCGCATATCCGGTGGAAGGTCGGCGACGAGGATCTCAAGATTGTTGATTCAGCCATAAAACGGCTCCATCTGGAGGCACTGTCGTTGCGGTATATCGATCAACTGAGTGGCGGCGAGTTGCAAAAGGTCTCCATTGCCCGCGCCATGGTTCAGGAGCCACGGCTCATGCTGCTGGACGAGCCGACCAGCTCGCTGGACCTCAAGAGTCAGGTCGATATCATGACCATGCTCAGGCGCGTTGTTGACGAGCACGTAATTGCCGCAGTCATGACCATGCACGACCTGAACACCGCCTTGCGCTATGCGGACAAGGTCCTGTTTCTCAAGAACGGACACATCCATTCAACCGGCCCTACCTGTGAAGTGACAACGGATATTGTCGAAGAGGTGTATGGTTTGCCGGTACACATTCATACCGTGCAGGGCTATCCGATGATAGTCCCCGCCCAATGAGTATACAGAGAAAGGAGAGAGCAATGACCTGTACGTTTTCCGCTGAGACCATCGAAGATACCATTGCGTTCCATGGCCACAGCTGCCCGGGGCTGGCCATCGGCATCCGTGCGTCGGAGCTGGCCATCAATGAACTGGGGTCGCCTGAGGCCATTGAAATGGTGGCTGTATCCGAGACCGACATGTGCGGCGTCGACGCCATTCAATTTCTTACAGGGTGTACGTATGGCAAAGGGAATTTCCTGCACCGCGATTACGGGAAGATAGCCTTTTCCTTTTACGACAGAAAATCCGGCAAAGGATTCCGGGCTCTGCTTAATCCGGCAGTCCGGGCAGGCATGGACGAAGAGCTCGCCGCCCTCATGGGGAAACAGTCAGATGGCTCTGCCACGCAAGAGGACAAGTCCAGGGTCAAGGAGTTGCGGGCCTTGCTGCAGGATCGTTTCATGACGATTGGACTTGAAGAGATGTTTCATGTCACCCCGCTTACGACCGATCCGCCCAGGGGAGCGAAGATACTGGAAAGCCTGACTTGTGATTGCTGTGGCGAGTCAGTCATGGAATCGCGCACCCGGCGCTTTGGAGGGAAGACCGTGTGTATCCCCTGTTTTGCCACCATGGAACAAAAAATCTAATTTCGTTTCACCTCTTTTCGTCCATCCCTTCCGTTCAGACGAGGACCGCAGACCGATGCGGTCCTCGTCGTACTGGATTTCCACCCGGATAGGTCTCCTGGTTTGTTCAGATTCAGGATCGTACCGGCTGCCAGCAGGGGATAGCTGTATTACTTCTTGAATTACTTTTTGTCATAACGCTTGGTTTACAAGGCTTGCAGGCATAGTCGCTACCTTCTTCAGGCTTTTCATTCCGGTTGAGGCAAACCCGAACATGGGCTACTGTCGGTGATAAAGAAAGGAGCGGGAGATGACGGAGTTCAGAAATGAATCAGACAGCCTCGGCGTTGTAAGGGTGCCGTCCGATATGCTGTGGGGTGCCCAGACCCAGCGGGCATTGAATCTGTTTACCATCGGGCATGAGCGCATGCCCCGGGAGATGATCACCCCCTATGCCATTCTCAAGAAAGGATGCGCCCAGGCCAACCATGCGGCAGGCACACTCCCGACCGAGATCATGGAGCTCATTGTCCGCGTCTGTGATGAAATCATCGATGGTCGGCACCGCGACATGTTTCCCCTGCCGGTCTGGATTTCAGGGTCCGGCACCCAGTTCAACATGAACGTCAACGAGGTCATTGCCAACCGGTGTTCCCAGCTTGCCGGAGAGTCGCTCGGCTCCAAGAAGCCGGTGCATCCCAATGACCATGTCAACAAGAGTCAGTCAACTAACGATAACTTTCCGTCAGTCATGCATATGTCTGTCGTAATTGAAACTTTCAGAAGGCTTCTGCCCTCTCTACGCATGCTGAAAGACCATCTTTCCACCAAGGCAAAGGCGTGGATGGATATTGTCAAGATCGGTCGCACGCACATGCAGGACGCCACGCCGTTGACGCTTGGGCAGGAGTTCTCCGGGTATGCCGCCATGCTTGAGGAGTCGCTGTATCGACTGGATGCGGGGCTGGGAGAAGTCTATGCCCTGCCCCTGGGCGGGACGGCTGTGGGCACCGGCATAAACACCTCCCCCGGATTTGGCGAGGACGCCATAGCGAACATCGCCGAGTTGACCGGTCTGCCTTTTGTCCCGGTGCGCAACATCTTCGCCGCCCAGGGCAGTCATGACGCGCTGGTCCATTTTTCCGGTCTGCTCAAGACGCTGGCCGTGTCCCTGAACAAGATCGCGTCCGATATCCGGTTGCTGGCCTGCGGGCCGCGTGCAGGTATTGGCGAACTCATCCTGCCCGCCAACGAACCGGGTTCATCCATCATGCCCGGCAAGGTCAACCCCACGCAGGTGGAGGCCCTGACCATGGTTTCCCTGCAGGTCATCGTCAACGACCAGGCGGTCAGCCTGGGCGGCACGTCCGGCGCACTGGAGATGAATGCGTACAAACCGCTCATGATCCGCAATCTCCTGCATTCCATCGGTCTTCTGGTGGATGCCATGGACTCTTTCCGCATCAATCTGGTGGATGGCCTGGAACCCAACCGGGAGCGGATCAGCGACCACCTCAACCGATCCCTCATGCTGGTGACCGCCCTGGCTCCGGCTATCGGGTACGAGAGCGCGGCGAGCATCGCGCACCACGCTCATGAAACAGGCCAGACTCTCAAGGAGTCCGCCCTGGAACTCGGTCTCGTAACCGAAAAGGAATTTGATCAGATCATGGTGCCGGAGAAGATGACCCGACCCCACGACTAGGTGGGGCTCAGGAAGAGGGCGTAGGCGGTCGCGCCGATCATGACGGCCACCAGCACGGTGTTGACGCCCATGAGCACGGAGTTGGATTTGAGCGTGCGCATGATGGCGACCCCGGCCAGCCCCCAGCTGGAATGGAAGGTGATCTGACAGGCCATGAAGGTCAGAACAAATATGATTAATTGTTGTATGAATGGCCTGGAATTATTGGCGATCTGGCTGAATCCTACCACGGACATGGCCCAGCTTTTCGGGTTGAGCGGATGCAGGATGACGCCTTCCATGAAGGTGAAGCGTTTTACAGCCGCTCCGGTTGTCAGGCGCATGGAGAGCAGCTTCCAGCCGAGATAACAGATATACCCCATGCCGCCGATCTTCATGACCCATGCAAGTCGGGGCGACGCCATGAACAGCCCGCCAAGGCCGAGGCTGACCATGGTGTTCAGGCCCAGCGCACCGATCACGGCTCCGGCCAGAAAGGGTAGCGAGGACTTGAATCCCGTGTTCTGCCCGATGCCCATCATGGTCAGATTGCCCGCACCGGGCGTTGCGGTCATGACAATGGCGAACAGCAAAAAGGCGGTGTAGGTTTCCATATTCATGGTTCAGCTCCGAAATTTTTAGTGATTTTTCATGTGAGACACCTACGATTGACATTGTGTGGCGTCAATGAATATATTGTCTGCATGACAATATATTCACCTTTCCTGGTTGAGGCAGAGGGGCCGCTGTATAGTCGGCTGGCCGATACCATACAACGTGATATTGTGGCCGGAGTTCTGGTCCCGGGGGCAAAGCTGCCCACGCACCGGGATCTTGCCGACGAATTGGGCATCAATGTCTCCACGGTCACGCGCGGCTATCGTGAAGCCGAGAAGCGGGGTTTGGTCACCGGCACTGTGGGGCGCGGGACGTTTGTGGCGTCTGATGCGGCTACATCCACGTCTCTGGTCTCTTTCGAACCGTCCTGTCCCGGCATGCTGGAGCTGGGGCTCGTGGCGCCGCTTCATCACATGGACCCGGATATTTCCGAAGGGTTCAAGCGTATTGCCCGCCGGAAAAATCCCACATATTTCATGCGATATACAGACCCGCTCGGGCTGCCTGAACACCGTCGGGCGGGTGCGGACTGGGCCAGTCGATACGGCGTGGACGCCGAGCCCGAGGATGTCATTGTCTGCGCAGGCGCACAGCACGCCCTGACCTGCTGTCTGAGCGGGTTGCTTCAGGCCGGAGATCGTATCGCCACGGAGGCGTTGACCTATCCCGGCATGAAAACATTGACCAATATGCTCGGCATGCGGTTGGTGTCCATAGAAATGGATGAACACGGCATGATCCCGGAGAGCCTGGACACGGCCTGCCGCCGCGATGAAATCAAGGCGATCTATCTCATGCCCGGAGTGCATAATCCCACCACCGCCACCCTGAGCGAAGGACGGCGAACCGAGATTGCCCATATTGCGGACCGGCATGACCTCATCATCATCGAAGACGATGCCTATGATCTGACTGATCCTGGGGAGTATACGCCGGTGGGTAATCGGGCGCGGCATCGGAGTGTGTATGTGGCTGGCATGTCCAAATCACTGGCCGCAGGGTTGCGTATTTCCTTCATCGTCACGCCGAAGCAGTTTCTCAAACCCATTGCCCAGGCTGTCCTCAATACCATCTGGATGGCCCCGCCCCTGAACGCGGAACTGGCCGCCATGTGGATCAATGACGGCACGGCAGATCAGGTGGTGGAAAACAAACGGCGGGCTGCGGCTCGTCGCTATATGCTCGCCTGTGACGTGTTGGAAGGGTTCCGTTTCAGAGGCAAGCCAACCGGCTTCTTCATTTGGCTCGATCTCCCGGAGGGGTGGACAGGACAGGCGCTGGAGCAGGCTGCCGCAGCAAAGGGGGTCAATGTCTTTGGGGCGGAGAAGTTTGCTGTGGGAACGATCGCTCCGGCTGCCGCCCGTGTCTCACTGACAGGGACGGATGATCTGGATGATTTGGAACGCGGTTTGGTTATACTCCGGGATATCCTGTTGGGAAATCCGCCAGTCTGACAGGGCCGGTGTCGTTATATAGTGACGAAAAAAGGCGCGTACTGTTGAGTACGCACCTTTTATTATTCTATGGAATTGGTGTTATTCCAGTGTCTTGATGAATTCGTCAGCCTCTGCAATGGACTTGTCCATCTCCTTGATGAGCGTATCAACATCCGTGCGGATGGAGGAAAGCTCGCCTTCGAGGGACGCGATGGCCTTGGCATTGAGGTTGTGCTTGAGATAGAGGACCTGATCCTTGAAGGCGTTCAATACCGGGGTCATCTTGGACTCGGCTTTGCGCATGGCCTTGATCAGCCCGGAATATTTGCGTTTGGTGGCGTTGAGTTTGTTTCGGCTGGAGGTGCGCAGGCTATCGCTGGTGTACTGTTTGATTTCCTCGCCCCACTCGGTGAACAGGGCGTCAGCCACATCTTCCACCTTGTCGATACGCTTGCCCACGTCTTCGGCCCGGTCCTCGCAGTCTTCGTATTGATCGTTGAGCTTTTCGTATGTCGCTTCCAGATTGCCGCCATCAAAGGCCACGGCAGCCTTGAACTGCTCCAGAGCGGAGGCGAACTGCTGCTTGGCGTCTTCCTGGGATTCACGCGCGTCACCTACCCGATCCGTCAGTATTTCGCGTTTGTCATAGCCCATGGATTCCATGGTGGAATAGTACGCCTTTTGACAGCCGTAGCTGAAAAACAGGGTGAACAGGGTCAGGGCAAGCGCGGCACGTTTCATATATGACTCCTTGAAAAGATAGCGGAATTTGTTTGGAGATACATCAATCAGCACTGGCTGGCAAACGTCATGGACGCTGAACAAGTTCCTGGCTGGCACCGGTCACCAGCGCTTCGGTGAATTCGGCCAATCGGTTTGATTCCAGATTCCAGCACTGCCAGTGCAGACGAACCGTGAAGACGTGACCGGGTAGAAGATCGACGAGTTCGCCGCGTTCCACATATGCTTCTGCCTGCTGGTCCGGTAACATGCCGCTCACCCGTCCCGAGGCAATGGCCGGGGCGAACTGTTCGCTTGAGGGAAGGTAGAAGGCGGCCTGATGGTGTGGTTTCTGCCCCAGTTTCTGCTCCAGCAAGATCCCATGCATGCGGTCCTTGCGGTTGAAGATCAGAATGGGCGCTTGCTCCATACCTTCTATTGTTATGATATTCTTGAACCATTTCGTTTTGTATGACGGAGTGCAGTACAGGCGATAGTCCATATCACCGAGATATTCCACGCGGCACCCCTGGAGAGGTTGTGCCCTGTCGCTGATACAGCCGAGCACGTCGCCGTCACGGAGCAGTTCAAGGGTTGCCGCCTGATCATCGACCCGGAGGTCAAGCAACACCGGTTCAGTATCCAGATATCCGTTGAGGGCCGGGAAGAACCATGTTGCCAGGGAGTCGGCATTGATTCCCACGGGCAGGGTCGTGAACCCTTCGCGCTCCTGTCCCAGACCGGGGCCTAGATCTTCCTCAAGCTGTTTTACTTTTCTGAAATGTTTGAGCATTTCGCGTCCGGCAGCCGTCGGAGCCGGGGGAGAAGAGCGCACCAGCAGCACGCACCCGGTCTGCTCCTCAAGCAGTTTCACCCGCTGGGAGACAGCCCCTTGCGTCAAATGTAAGGATTGAGCGGCCTTTTCAAACCCGCCCTCACTGACCACTGCGGCAAATGCTTCCACCAGTTTGTAGTCCATCATGGCTGAGTATTAGCATTACTAATTCAACATGAAAACAATTAGTTTTACACCGATTCCCGCTTGGCGCTATATCCTCACCAACAGAAAGAACACCGCTCACGCAGTGAAATAGAACCATGATCAGTTGGAACGAGAGGGACGGAGGCGTACATATGACATCATTTATTCAGGGTTTTGGCATGGGAGGCGGTCTGATCGTCGCCATTGGAGCCCAGAACGCCTTTGTGCTGACACAGGGAGTGCGCCGCAACCATCATCTGGCTGTGGCGGCCCTGTGTATCCTGTGTGATGTCGTTCTTATTTCCCTGGGCGTCACCGGCGTGGGGACGGTGATCGCGTCCAATCCCACGCTGGGGCAGGTGGCCGCCTGGGGTGGGGCGTGTTTTCTTGGCTGGTATGGTTTTGCGGCCCTGAGGTCTGCGGTGCAGGGCGGTTCTCTTGATGCGCAGAGTGAATCGACCAAAGGGTTGAAACATACCCTCATGCTGACGTTGGCCGTGACCCTGCTCAACCCCCATGTCTATCTCGACACCATCGTGCTCATGGGTTCCATCAGCGGTCAATATCCCACCTCGGAGCGATATGTCTTCGGCATGGGAGCGGCCACGGCATCCTGCTGCTGGTTCCTGTGTCTGAGCCTCGGCGGGCAGTTGCTCGCCCCGCTGTTCACCCGTGATATCACCTGGCGGATTCTCGATTCACTGGTCTGTCTGACCATGTGGGGGATCGCCTTTTCGCTCCTGCGCTCGACGCTTGGTTGATAGTTGGCTATGTTTCTAATTATGCGTTATAAATAGCATGCTATCTATATACCTATTATGTTGATAATATAGCATAAAAACCAAATCAATCTTGCCCGTTCTCGCCAGCTCTTCCGTGCATGAAAAGACGCTCCCAATTGAGGGGCATGAGGTTCTGCCGGTTCTTCCATTGCAGATATGCCCAGCCCTCTTCCGGGATGGTGCGGACCAGGATCCTGTTCACGAACTGCTTGCTGCTGTCGCCGCAACATTTGCAGGCCCATCCGCAGATATCGCAGGTACACCCACCGGTCTTGATCATTTCCTTGAGGGTGCCGGAGTTATCGCAACAGGTGTCGCAGAGTCGGAGATATCCGGGGTCGTGTATTTCGGTCATGGTCAAGCTGTACGATCCGTGATGAAACCGGTCAACCCTCTTCATTTTATTGCTGCGGTGGAGTATGATGGAGAACGGAGGCCGATCATGATCAATGGTAACTGGCAACCCACACACCTGCTTCGTGATGCACCCCCGGACATGGGGGTGGTGTTGAAGGACGCATCCGAGTCGAAATCCACGCCCGAACTTGAGGCCGGGGATGGAGGGCGCGCACTTGTCTGTCGTCAGTGCCGCAACAAGATTACCCGCAAAGACCTGGCCATGACCGTGAACGGGTCTCACCGTCACGTGTATTTCAATCCCATGGGCCACCTGTTCGAGCTGGGGTGCTTCGCGTCGGCTAGACATCTCTCGGTCCACGGCGTCAGAACCGAGGAGTTCACCTGGTTTCCCGGCTATGCCTGGCAGGTCGTGGTCTGTAGCACCTGCGGCAGTCAGCTCGGCTGGAAGTTTACCGGGAAGGATGATGGGTTTTACGGGCTGCTGTTGAATATGCTCATGGAAGAGGATGAGGATCGCTCCTCGTAAGCGCAGTGCCTATTCGTCAGGAGTGGCTTTTCTTGCTTTCTGGAGATTTTGTTGGAATTTTTCCCGACTCTCCCTGAGGGCCTTGTCTCTTTCTTCTCGATATCGGATTGTATTGGCCCGTTGTTTGCGATCAAAGGCGGATTGGAATTCCGTTTTGGGTACATGGCCGAAGCGTAGGCTGAAGTCGAGGCGGAGCCCCGGATTCTTTTCCCAGTCATTTGAGTCGTTGAATTGTACGAAAGGGATCAGGCTTGTGTAGAACCACTCCTTCCACTGTTTGCGATATTCAACTTCTGTAATGATTCTGTTTAGATACATTGAACGGTGTGGGGAGGAGCGGTAGCCGTTGCGTACCGAGAAGTGCAGGGCCTGACGGGTTGTGAGAAAGTGGTACAGGGATAATTTCAGATCATAGTATTGGGTGGGGTTGTTCAGTTTGAACAGGCCTGACGCACTGGTTCGGTATAGCCATTTATGGAGCATGGGCCAGTCTGCGCTTAATGTTGATTTGTACTCAAGCCCTTCATCCGAGTAGAGCCGAAACCGCTGGGCGGCGCGTAGGTCCCATTTGTCGAACTCCCATAATTCCACCCAGTTGAATGAACCATAGACAGCACTTCCGTCGAATTTCCACTTGACGCCGGCCCCGGTGTTTACGTTTCTGGTCCGGGTCCGCTTGAAAAAAGTGGAAACCCCCATATACACGTTTTTCGTGTCATCTCCGGCGTTTTCCTGTTCAGCCTCCTCAAGCGAGCTGCCCTCGCTTTCTCCGCCTTCGTCCGGGTCGCCGCCAAGGGTGAAGAGCCACCGCTCGGTGTTGGGCAGCTGAAGGCGCAGGTCCACGGAATTGTTCAGCCGGAACCCGTCCGAGTCCACATTGGGGGAAACCTTGAGCCGGAGATAGGTCTTGTTGGAAGTGGTCCTGTACAGATCGTCATCAAAGAAGGCGTCCATCCAGGTGGCGGTAGACACCACCATTTCGGAAAAGTCCTGCTGTGTCTGGTCGAGGGTACCGGGTTCAGGGGCTTCAAGGTCAAGTATATCAACGGGAACCGGTTCGCCGCCCGGTTCTTCGGCAGACGTGACAACAGGCAGCACCAAGAGTGCGATGAGCAGCGCCGCAATGCGCCCTGTGTCCGAAACTGACAACACTTCGATGTGGTCCTCTGGTTACCTTTACCAATTCTACAATAATGCATCATAGTTGGCGTTGCCTGTCAATTGCAGGCAGGGCGTTCGTTCTCTTGACCCTGTTCGAGTAACCGGGATACATTCGGCACATGTCGGACAGATATCCCATCCCCAGTTGCTTTCATCGTGTGGAAGACTCCATCAAGAAAAGCCGCTTCATCACCTCCATGGACCATGCGCCGGACCTCGATTCGGCCCGAGAGTTTGTCGCCCGTATCAAGGAGGAATTTCCTGATGCCACGCACAACTGTTGGGCGTATGCAGCCGGTCCCCCCGGCGACACGGCCAAGGTGGGGTTGTCCGATGACGGCGAACCGGGCGGAACAGCCGGGAAACCCATGCTGAACATGCTGCTGCACGGTGGTGTCGGTGAGATCGCCGTGGTGGTCACCCGGTACTATGGGGGCACCAAACTCGGCACGGGTGGGTTGGTTCGAGCCTACTCCGGCATGGTCAAGCTCGGTCTGGAGTCCCTCCCCGTCAAGGAAATGGTGGAGACCATCATGCTGGACGTGACCATGCCGTATCCGGCGATCACCCTGTTCAAGCGGTTGTTGCCGGAGTTTGAAGCTGAAGTCAGAGAGGAATCCTTTAGCGATGTGGCGGGATTTACGTTGGAGTTGCCAGCTGAACATCTGGCCGAATTTGACGAACGGGTCACCGAGTTGACGGACGGGCAGGCTATATTGTGTAAAAAATGACACTTGCACCGGTTGCACTTCCCCACCAAAATGAGCTAGTTTGGTCTTTAAATAAGCAATTTCGGGGTAACTACAAGGTCGAAAGCAGGGTCCATGTCCACATTACGTTTGCGCGCTATTTATAAACAACTCGATGATAAAATTGGAAATTCAAAAGAAGCTGCCCTTTTTGAGGTCAAGGAGTTAAAAGCCGACCTCAACGAACTCCAACGATATCTTTCCGGTCGTAAGAAAGAAACCACCCTTCAGCCAGAAGATTTTTTGCGGTCCGCATACGAGATTGCTCAATATTTACGTGACATGCAAAAGCGGGAAGAGGTCCTGGCCGAGATGCAGGATGTGGCCGCCGCCATTGAAGCCGAAGAGTACCTCGAATCACGGGGAGCCAAGCTCCTGAGCCGTCCCGCAGGCTGGCATTTCCAGACTTCCAAGGAGCGCTTTCTGCTCCACGCCGATGACCCGGTCAAGGCTGCGGTCAAATTGCGCAAGCTCCTGGCCTCGGGCAAGCGACTGAAAAAAATCAGAAAAAAGAAATAGTTTCATCGAATAACCGTGGTCTGCCTTGACTCTTTCGCGGTAGGCCCCATTATTGGGTAACGAAATCAACTCCAACCTTATGGAACTAATACCATGCTCAAACGTCTTGTTTTGATCGTCATGACGGTCTTTATGGCCATGTCCCTTGCCGGTTGCGGCTACAACTCCATGCAGCAGCAGGAAGAGGAAGTGTTCGGCGCATGGGCCAATCTCGAAGCCGTACTGCAGCGCCGTTCCGATCTCATCCCCAATCTGGTGGCAACCGTCCAGGGAGCAGCAGCGCATGAAAAATCCACCCTTGCCGCTGTTGTCGAGGCCCGTGCCAAGGCAACGCAGACAGTCCTGACCCCGGATATGCTGGGAGACAAGCAGGCGCTGGCCAATTTTCAGGCCGCTCAGGGGCAGCTTTCCTCTGCCCTGTCCCGTCTGATGGTAGTAGTGGAGCGGTACCCCGACCTCAAGGCCAACCAGAACTTTCTGGGCCTGCAGCACCAGCTTGAGGGCACGGAGAATCGTATTACCGTTGCTCGCCAGCGGTACAATGACGCGGTCAAGAAATTCAATTTTGCCATCAGAAGCTTCCCGAATTCCCTGACGAACTCCATGTTGCTCCATCTGGAACGCAAGGAGTTCTTCCAGGCTGATCCTGGTGCCAAGGCCGCGCCCAAGGTCAACTTCGGCAAAGAATCCTAATCCGGGAATACCATGCGAATTCACCGTATAGCCGTACTCGGCTTCATACTCGTTCTGGCCATGGCTACCGCTGCCATGGCTCTGGACGTACCGCCCTATACGGGGCGGGTCAACGACATGGCCAACATGATGGCTTCCACCACGGAAAACGAGTTGGACATCGCGCTCATCGAGCTTGAAAAGACCGACTCCACCCAGGTGGCCATCCTGACGATTCCTTCCCTTGAAGGTGACTCGCTGGAGGAGTTCTCCATGCGCGTGGCCGAGGCCTGGAAGCCGGGCATGAAAGGCTCGGATAATGGCGTGCTCCTTCTGGTCAGCAAGGAGGACCGTAAAATCCGCATCGAAGTCGGCTATGGCCTTGAAGGCGTGCTCACCGACGTGTTGTCCGGCCAGATCATTGACGACGTCATTACTCCCCAGTTCAAGGCGGGGCATTTTGACAGAGGGTTTGTGGACGGCGTAACCGCCATAACCGCAGCGGTCAGAGGCGAATTTCAGGCCCTGCAAAAGAAGAAGCGCAGCAGAGGGACATCGTTCCTCCCCGTAATCATCATGATCATGTTCAGCGTCATCTTCCTTACCGAGAAATTCGGCAGAAAGCGGCGTCCATTGACATCCGGCGGCACGATAGAGGACGGCACCCGTCGTTCATCTGTCGGATCAACGGCCTCAACCTTGTTTTTCCTGTCCATGCTCGGCGGTGGCCGTGGCGGTGGAGGGGGCAGTGGGTTCGGCGGCGGTGGTTTTGGCGGATTCGGCGGTGGTGGATTCGGTGGTGGCGGCGCAAGCGGCGGCTGGTAAGGAAGGATAGAATGAAAACTGCACAGACTTTTCTCACTCAGGAAGAACAGGACGCCATCGTCGCATGTGTTCAGGAGGCGGAAAGCCGGACCTCCGGCGAGATCGTGCCCATGATCGCATCCTCGAGTTACGAATACCCCCGCGCCAGCATGGTGGGCGGTATGCTCTTCGGCCTGGTCACTGCCATTGGCGGCAGCATGCTGCTGGAACGTGAGGACATGTGGGTGTTCATCCCCCTGTTCCTTGGCTGTTACTTCCTCTTCTCCTATCTGTTTGAGGCGATCCCGGTGCTGAAACGGCCGTTCATCTCCAAGCATGAGATGCGCGAAGAGGTGGAAGAGGCCGCGTTCACGGCCTTTTATCAACACGGCCTGCATCACACCCGGGACTTGACCGGTATCCTTATCTATATCTCGGTTTATGAGCGCAGCGTACAGGTGCTGGCCGACAAGGGCATCAACGACAAGGTCGACCCCAAGGTGTGGGAAGAGGTCGTTGCCATGGTCACGGCAGGCATCAAGGCGGGAAAACCGGCTGATGCCATCTGCCAGGGGGTAACCCGGTGCGCCGAGCTGGTGGTTGAGCATTTTCCGATCAAGCATGATGACACCGATGAGTTGCCCAACCTGATTATCAACGGGGAATAACATCCCTGATTTCACGCAAGGGTAACCCTTTCTCCATACTTCCGTAACGTGGGTGTGGTCTCCTATGCTCA
Source organism: Pseudodesulfovibrio sediminis (assembly GCF_020886695.1). NCBI lineage: Bacteria > Pseudomonadati > Thermodesulfobacteriota > Desulfovibrionia > Desulfovibrionales > Desulfovibrionaceae > Pseudodesulfovibrio > Pseudodesulfovibrio sediminis. The sequence continues at coordinate 2,303,225 of NZ_AP024485.1, read as the reverse complement.
AGGAGATCCCCCATGGTACCCACAATCATTGTCAGCGTACTGCTCGTGCTACTTCTGGCAGGGCTCACCCTGGTCAGGGTCATTTTCGTTCGATCCTCCCCCAATGCCGATATGATCGCCCAGGCCCATGCCGCTTTCTCTTACGCGGGTAAGGCGTGCCATGGCGCTCAGGGGGATCAGGTAGATGACCACCCGGCTGTCACGCTCCACTGCATTTGATATTACCCCGCATGCTGGTTCATGTGTGGTTTTGAACCGGGATGGAGTACGCATTTCGTGAACCCTTTGCTGTTCACATGGTCCGGGTGCTGCTTTTTTTGCGGTGTTTGTGATCTGTAACAATATTGTTATGCTTGCTCGCTGATATTAAGACAATATTGTGCAATGTGTGTTTCAAACACAGAACACCGCCCTCTCTCATCAAGTAATACGTGGGTTTACCTCTTGGCACCGTTATTGCTTTAATACCGCACTTTATCTGGTCAATTTATACCAAAATTGTGATTTGCCTTTGGGCCGGGAACTTGAAGACATTACAAGGATGAACCGCACGGGGCGGTTGTCTTTGCGTGCAAGCTTGTGATTGACCGTTCATAACCATAGGAGGGTTCGAATGATTCAGAGCGGCGACACCGCCTTCATTCTTGTTTGTGCGGCCCTGGTACTGCTCATGACACCGGGGCTGGCCCTGTTTTACGGGGGCATGGTACGTAGCAAGAACGTGCTCGGTACCATCATGCAGTCCATTATCATGATTTCGCTCGTCAGCCTCGAGTGGATTTACATAGGCTATTCCATGAGCTTCGGTCCTGACGTGGCCGGCGTCATCGGAGATATGTCGCATTTCGCCCTCAGTGGCGTCACAGCCGCGCCAAGCGACACATATGCCACCACCATCCCGCATATCGTGTTCATGATCTATCAGTGCATGTTCGCGGTCATCACCCCGGCGTTGATCACCGGCGCGTTTGCAGAGCGTGTGCGGTTCGCTCCGTTTTGCGCCTTCAGCGTCCTGTGGGCCGTTTTCGTCTACAACCCTGTCTGCCACTGGGTCTGGGGCGGCGGGTTCCTGGGCGACATGGGCGTGCTCGATTTTGCAGGCGGGCTGGTTGTCCACCTGACCTGCGGTGTGGCCGCCTTGGTGGCCTGTATCGCTATCGGCCCTCGCAAGGGGTTTCGCAAACGCCAATTCATTCCTCACAACCTCCCCATGACACTCATCGGGACCGGCCTGCTCTGGTTCGGCTGGTTCGGGTTTAACGGCGGCAGCGCCTTGGCAGCCGATGAAATCGCGGCCACCGCATTCGTAGCAACCCATATCGCCGGCATGACCGGGATGCTCACATGGACCGTGGTCGAATGGTACCACGCAGGCAAGCCCACCACCCTGGGGGCGGCTTCAGGTGCCATCGCCGGTCTGGCCACAATCACCCCTGCCGCCGGATTCGTCGGTCCCAACTCAGCTGTGGCCATCGGTCTGCTGGGCGGGCTTATCTGCTATCTCGCGGTCATGGCAAAAAACCGTTTTGGGTATGACGACTCACTCGATGTGGTCGGCATCCATGGAGTCGGCGGTCTGGTCGGCACCATCGCGCTCGGGCTGTTCGCGTCTACGGCCATCAACCCCGGCGGAGCCGACGGTCTCTTCTTCGGCAATCCCGGCTTCCTGGTCACGCAGTTTATCGGTATCGGTATCATTGGAGTCTATACACTGGTGATTTCCTGGATTATCATCAAGGGAGTCAACGCGGTTTCCCCCTTGCGCATGGAAGACAATGCCGAGGAAATCGGCATGGACACTTCGGAACACTCCGAGAGTGCGTATCAGGCTTAATCAATTGGAGAATATATGAAAAAAATTGAAGTTATCACACGCAACTACAAGCTGGATGATATCAAGGAGGGACTCACGTCTCTGGGTATCAAGGGAATGACCGTGGCCGAGGTCAAAGGGTTCGGCCGGCAGGGTGGACACAAGGAAGTCTATCGCGGTGCGGAATATCAGGTTGATTTCGTTCCCAAAATCAAAATCGATATCGTCATTGATGACGAACTTGTTGCCGATGTGGTGCAGGCCATCTCGAACGCTGCACGGACCGGAGAGGTCGGTGATGGCAAGATCTTCATCTCGCCCATTGATGACGTGGTCAGAATACGAACAGGAGAATCCGGCTCGGACGCCGTATAGTCGGGGCTGCCTCCTGCGTGCTGGGGGGAAGGGAGAGGAAACGGTTTTCCAAAGGCAATCACTTTTTCCCCCCAGCTCTCCTAGTCAGCGCTTATCCCAAACATTTCACACTACTGTGCGGAAAGGGTCGTTTTGGGTTGAGGACAAAGAAAGACGCACCGTGGTGATACATGGTGCGTTTTTTTTTTGCTTCGGAGCGATGAGGGAAAGTCGTGAGCTGTGGCCATTGAATGGCCTTCGCCATGGGGCTAGAAGAACGCTTCCATGATGACGTCGACCTGCTTGTGGTATTCTTCAACAGCCTCGCCAAGGGTCGTGTCGGCCTTGATGCCGAGCAGACTCCAGGCCTCTTCGTCCACACCGGGCACGACGTACATGCCGCCCATGGCGATATCCACGGCATTGGTCAGGTTGTCGGCGATATGGATGATCGCGGGTTCCAGCGGGTTGGGATATTCCATGGGCATGTGGTGGTAATTGATCATGCAGGACAGCCCTTCCGGGAATTTCCAGGATTGGAGCAGCGGGGCGCTGATATCCGTGTGGTTGAATCCCATGATGGAGTGTTCGGCTTCAACCAGCGGTATGGAATTCTCGCGGGCAAAGAGCATGGCCTCGGTGGAGGCGTAGGGCAGCTTTTTGAACATGATCAGCCGTCCCACATCGTGCAGCAGCCCGGCGATGAAAAAACGTTCGGGAGATAGCCCGGTCTGTGTGCCGGCGAGTATCTTGGCAAAGATGCCGCAGGTGATGGAGTGACGCCAGAAGGTCTTCATGTCGACCAGTTCGGACGGAATGTCCTTGAAATAATTGATGGCAGAGATGCCGAGTGCCAGCGTGGAAAGTTCCTTTGCGCCCACCAGCGCAACGGAGCGGCTGATGGAATCAATGGTTTGCGTGAAGCCGTACAGGGGCGAGTTCACGAGCTTGAGGAGCTTTGCGGACAGGCTCATGTCGGTGCTGACCACCTGGGCGATGGTGTCGGCGGAGGCGCTGTCATCCTCCAGCACTTCCTTGATGCGGAAAAAGATATCCGGGAAACTGGTCAGTTCGGTTTCATGTTTGACGATGGTCTCGGGGGTGCCCATGCCCGTGGAGAAGAGGTCCTCCATATGTTCGACATTGGTTGCACGGCGCTGGTTGATGTCGGGAAGCTCCCAGCCGCCAGCCACCCGTTTTGCCGTCAGTTCCAAGGATATCCTGAACATCTTGATGGCTGGCTCGAAATCCGGGTTGACATAGAGGTAGAAGTCCCGGACATAATCTTCGATTTCCTGCAGGGTCTTTTCATCCAGCTCCAACTGCTCGGCTTCCACATCGGCCTGCTTGATACCAACGCGTTCAAGGAGTGTCAGATGTCGGTCCTGCAACTCGGTGCCCGCAGTAAAGAGCAGCCTTCCGTCCGAGGCTTTCAGGTCTGAGGCCAGGATCATCCCTGCCTTCAAATCGTCAAAATGTACCATGCCCATGGCATCTTCCTCCAATAGTGGGAGCCACCCACTATTCTTCCTTTCTGTATGCGATGGCCCCCGGATGGTAGACCGGCTTGAAGCTCTGGGAAATTTTATGCAAAGACTCCGAATGACCGACCATGAGGTATCCTCCGGGCAGCAGGTTGTCGTAATATGCGCCAATGACCTTCTTTTTCATGGCGTCGTCAAAGTAGATGATGACGTTCCGACAAAAGACGATATGCGAGCGTGGGACGGTCTTCAGACTTCCCGAGTCGTTCAGGTTCATCTGCTTGAAGCGGACCAGCTTCTGCACGGCGGGCTTGATCTTCCAGCCACCGGGCACTTCGGTGAAATATTTGTCTTTGATTTCGTCGGGGGTGGTCTTGAATGCGTACTCGCCGTACACCCCCTTGGTTGCCCGGCGGATCATGTCTGCCGACAGATCGACCGCGGTGATGTTGATGCGCCATTTGGCGATTTCGAGGCGGAGGGACTCAAGCAGCAGGATGGCCAGGGTATAGGGTTCCTCGCCCGATGAGCAGCCAGCCGACCAGATGTTCAGTTCCAGCTTGCCGGCCTTGCGCTGTTCCTCGATTTTTTCCTTGAGCACATGGTCCTTGAATGCCGTGAGTTGCCGCATGTCGCGGCAGAGGCTGGTTTCATTGGTGGTCACCAGCTCGAAGAGGTGTTTGAGTTCCTCATCCTTTTTGACATCGTAGTTGAGGTACTTGATATAGTCGGAGAATCCGGTCAGTCCCAACTCGCCCAGTCGTCTGGAAAACCTGTTTTCAAAGAGATATTTCCGTTTGACGTCAACGAATATACCGCTCTTTTCATATATGAAGTCACGCAGCTTCACGAACTCGTCGTCCGTGATTCTGATGCTTTTTCGTAAAGAAGTGGATTTGGAAAAAAGAGATCCCATTCAATTCAATCCTTCTAGAATTCCGAGTCGCTTTCTGCAGGCTAGAAGATGCACCTGCTGACATATATTGTTAGCTATTTTGCGGTTAATAACAATAAATAATAAAATTAGCTTTATGTCCAGTCACGCATAGTATTGGCGTGCAGAGGCCTCTCCGCTCAGCACACGCTCCACTCCGGCTGCCAGTGAAGCCATTTCCACCTCTCCCGGGACGACCTCCACCCTTCCGAGGTGGGCCACGTCGTGGGACACCGCCGTGACGAGCGGTACACTCCGTGCCAGCCCTCCTGTCAGGATGATCGCGTCGATGGACAACCCGTCTTCCTCGACCAGTGCGGGAGCCAGCGCGGAAATGTTCTTGGCGATATTGTACGCCATGGCCTCGAAGACCAGCCGGGCCTGTGCATCGCCCGCTTCCATGCGTGCCACAATCTGGCGGGGATCATTGGTCCCCATGTGGGCGAACAGGCCTCCCTGCCGGAGCACGCCTTCGCGGATGTCGTCAAGACTCCCTTCATGCCGTGCCAGCCTGTTCAGGACAGACAGGATGGGCAGTCCGCCGGACCGTTCCGGTGTGAACGGCCCTTCACCGTCCAGGCCGTTGACCACGTCGACCACGCGCCCCTTGCGGTGTGCGCCGATGGAAATGCCGCCCCCCAGATGACAGACGATGAAATTCGAGGATTCGTAGGCGATATCCAGCTTGTCGGCAATGATATGAGCGACTCCGCGCTGATTCAAGGCGTGGAACAGGCTGCGTCGTTCTATCTCCGGCAGGCCGGTCAACCGCGCCTTCTCCATCATTTCATCCGTGACCGCCGGGTCGACCACATAGGCGGGGATGTTCCAGGTCAACCCCAGTTTTCGGGCCAGTATGGCTCCCAAGTTGCAGGGATGCTCGCCATATCTGGCCTGTTGCAGATCCGCGATCATATCGTCGGACACTTCGTAAACACCGCCCTCAAGCGGGTGGAGCAGACCGCCACGTCCTGCCACGGCAGTTAACCGACCCGCGTCAATGCTTGCTTTTTCAATGAAGGCACCAATGGCCTGCATGCGAAAATCGAATTGGTCTGCCACGCGCTCGAATTGGGCGACTTCACTCTTGGCATGTTGGATTTCCTCTGCCGCATGCAGTTTGCCTTTTTCCATCACGGTCAGCTTGGTGGATGTGGAACCGGGGTTGATGACGAAAATCATGAATCGCTCCTGTGGGCCAGAACAGACGCAAGGGCAATGGAGTGAAACTTACTCGCATCGGAGTCCCCGCGAGAAGGAACGACGACAGGCACCCTGCTGCCGACGACAACTGCTGCCATGGTGCAGCGGGACAGTGTGGTCAGTGATTTGTAGAGAATGTTGCCCGCCTCGATATTGGGGGTCAGCAGGATGTCTGCATTGCCTGCCACGGGATGATCGAAATGCTTGGTGGCCGCGGCCTCCCTGGACACGGCCAGATCCAGCGAGAGCGGTCCAAGGACCAGGGCATCGCCGAATTCGCCCTGTCGGGCCATCTTGGTCAGGATGTCGCCGTCCAGGGTGGCGGGCATGGCCGGATAGTTGATCTTTTCGGTGGCGGCCAGCACCGCGGCTCTGGGCGCGCGCATGCCGAGCATCCGGGCCACGATTAGCGCGTTTTTGAGTATATCCACCTTGCGTTGCAGGCTGGGGTTGATGTTCACCCCGGGGTCGGTCATGAGCATCAGTCGTCCGTCCAGCGGGGATTCGAAAGCTGAGACATGGGAAAGGATGCGTGAGGGGTGCGGGACGCCGGTCTCCTTGTTCAGCACTGCCTTGAGCAGCGTGACCGTAGGGACCAGCCCTTTCATGATGAGTTGGGCCTCTCCCTCCCGGAAAAGGCGCACCGCCTCGTACACCGCCTGTTCATCTTCGGCGATGTGGATAGTGCGGAAAGGGGAGATATCCAACCCCCGAGCCTCGGCGATCCGTCGGGTCTCCTCGATATCGCCAATGAGAATGGGTTCGGCCACGCCGCGTTCAAAGGCTTCCACCCCTGCACGAAGCACGAACCCTTCGGCAGAGCGGGCAATGGCGACCTTGGGCATGGAGCCGCCCACATTGATCTCCAGAGCGGCCCGGACAAGGCCTTTCAGGCTGGTTATGGGTGCATGATCCGCCACAGCCTATTCATCTCCGCGCTTGAGAGCGATCATGCCGGACCGACACATGGACTTGATGCCGTAAGGGATGAGCATCTTGATGAGTCCGTCCACGCGCTCCTGGTCCCCTGACAATTCCACGGTGATGGTTTTCTGTCCCATGCCTACGACATTCGCTCGAAATACTTCGAAAATCTGCATGAGTTGGCCGGTCTGTTCGCGGTCCATGCCCACTTTGATCATCACCAGTTCACGATCCACGAAATCTTTGCGGGAGAGATCGTCAATCTGGATGACCACATCCAGGGAGTCGAGATACCGTTCCACCTCGTCGATGGCTTCGTCATTGCCGTCCACACAGAGGACAATACGCGAGACCTTGGGATTTTCAGTCTCTCCGGCAGCCAACGACAGGATATTGGCGTCGTATTTTTCGCATTCCAGCGCCATCTTGGCCAGGACGCCGGGTTCGTTTTTACAGAGAGCGGATAGGGTGCGTTTCAAGGGAGACTCCTTGGGTTCGTGCTGAATTCAACGAATGTTCGTTGCTCAAGCAGCATACCCCATCCAATCTGCCTTGAAAAGTCGTGTTCACCTGAAACGAATGAATGGCCTTTCATCTAGTAACTCTTGGCTAGAAAGGGTATAGTGCGCCCATCATGATAAGCTATCTTCGTGAAAAACGGTGGTTTTTCATCACCTTGATCATTCAGGCCGCCATGCTCCTCTCTCCGGCCCCCCAGGGGGTGACGCCCGAGGGATGGCGCGTGCTGGTCATGACTGTCGGTGCCACCATTCTCTTTATCACGGAACCGATTCCCCTCCCGGCCGTGGCCCTGCTTATTGTTCTGGGCCAGGTCTTCCTGCTCGGTCTGGATTCCTCACTGGTGGCCAAGTCCCTTATGAAGGATTCGGTGCTCTTTATCATGGGGTCGCTCATGCTGGCCGTGGCCCTGGTCAAGCAGAAGCTGGACAAGCGACTGGCGTTGCTCATTATCAAGGTTACAGGATCGAACACATACAGTATTGCGTTCGGTATTTCGATTTTCTCCGGCATCCTTGCTTCGTTCATCGGTGAGCATACGGTGGCGGCCATGATGCTGCCTGTGGCACTCTCCCTGTTGCAGTTGGCCACGGACGATTCTGACCAGCGGCGCGCGTTGGCCGTCCTCTTCCTGTTTTCCATCTCGTATGCCTGCGCCATGGCTGGTATAGGTACGCCTTCAGGTGGGGCGAGGAATGCCATCATGATCGACTATCTGCGCGACTTTTTCTACGCCGCGGATGATCCGGCAACCTATGACTATACGGTCAGTTATCTTGATTGGATGATCTATGCATACCCCATTTTCCTCATCCAGTTGCCGCTGATGCATGTCATCCTGCGGTGGACTTTCAAGACGGATATCAAGGATCTCGGTCCGGCAGTCCGGAAGCTCAAGGAACAGGTGGGTAACGAAGGCGCGCTGACCGGCCAGCACTATGTGGCCATCACGCTGTTTGTCGTTATCCTCATAGGGTGGGTCGGGTTTTCTTCCAATGTGGGCATGGGCACCATCGCCATCCTCGGCGCGGTCCTGTTCATGGTGACCGGTCTGGTGCGATGGCAGGACATCAACTCCGGCGTGAACTGGGGTGTGGTGCTGCTCTACGCTGCCGCCATCTCTCTGGGAGTGCAGATGCGCGATACCGGCGCTGCCGCATGGGTGGCCGGTTTGTTCATGGACACCATGTCGCCCTTTGGCATTGATCAGGGGACCGGTCTCCTTGCAGGCGTCATGATACTGACCACATTCATCACCAATACCATGAGCAACGGTGCGGCCGTGGCCGTACTCGGTCCCATTGTGCTTTCCATTGCCGTGGGCACGGAAACCAACCCGCTGGCCGTGGGGATGGTCACTGCCATTTCCAGTGCGTTCGCCTATTTCACGGTTATCGGCACTCCGGCCTCGACCATCGTGTATTCTTCCGGCTACTTGCGTTCAACCGACTTCATGAAAGTCGGCTGGCGTATGGCCCTGATGTCGTTTATCATTTTGTTGCTTGCATCAAAATTCTACTGGCCCCTTGTGGGCTTTTAAGGAGTCGCCCCATGAAACAGGACGACGAAAGATTACGCATACTCATTTGCATCGGCGGTGGACCCGAGGCCTACGCCGGTCTTCGCTATGCCGCCCGTCTCAGTCATAAGAACTGTGCCGATATCGGTCTGTTGTACGTTCGTCCCGAAGATCGGGGGCTGACCTCCGGTGGCATGGACGTGCGTGTTGCCCGCGAGAATGTCCTTGACTGGGGCCTTGAGCTGCCCGGCATGATGCACCTTAAAAAAGCGCGCGATATACTTGTGGAGCTTGGTGAAATAACGCCGGAAACCAATCGGGATTGGAAGCATCTGCAAATATCCGGTGATCCGGTCGGGGAATATATCCGCGAATATGAAAATCCCTGCGGCGGATCCATCTCTCTGCGTCTGCGCACGGCAACGGATGTGACTTCGGTGGTCATCGACGAGGCGGACCGGTGTGAGGCCCATATGATTATTGTCGGTGCGTCTCCGGAACCCATGGGGGGGCTGAAGAAACTCATCTCGCCAAAGCCTCTGGCCCTGAAGATCGCTGCTCACTCAAAGCAATCCGTGCTGGTGGCACGACATCTCGAACCTGGGCGTGGCCATCTGGTGTGTGTGGATGGTTCCGAGCGCTCCACCACCATGCTGCACAAGGCAATCCACTACGCCCACGCCTGCGGATGTGATGTCTCCATTCTGTCCGTGGCCGAAGACGCTTCCCAGGTACAGAGCGCTCAACAGGCCGCTGATTTTGCCGTGGCGCAGTTCAAGGCGGACGGCATCACGCCGGTGGAGTCCTTTGTTGAAACGGGTGACCCCGTGGAATCCATCATCACGGTCGGGTATGATTACTCGCTTATCGTCATGGCGGAATCGGAAAAACCCTGGTTCGCCAAAGGCTTCAGCGTGGTCCACGAAGTCGTTGAAAAAGCACGTAATTCAGTGATGATTGTCAAGTAGGACAGTCGGCGTTTCTGGCTACAAATCCACCAGTTCAACTTCCTCTTCGCTGATGGGCGTTCCCAGAAACCGGGTGCCTGTACGGGCGAATCGTGCGGCATCGTCCGTGGTCAGATACCGTGTCCGGCCGCACTCTTCAGCGGCTTTGTTCAGGTTGGTTGCGGCCAGTGTTGCATAGACTTCGTCAGCGGTTGTCGCGGCGGAATCGACGATGGTGGTGGACGAAGGCACAACCCGTTTGATGGCGGAAGCGAGCAGGGGAAAATGGGTACAGCCGAGGACCAGAGTGTCCGGTATGACAGGAGTTTGAGTGCCTGAGGCCGGATCGAAAATCGGATCGAGATACCGGGCCGCGATGCTTTCCGGGATATCGCCATCCGTCCACCCCTCTTCGGCCAGAGCCACGAACAAGGGGCAGGGGTGGCCGATGATCCGCGCCGAAGGATTAATGGCGTGGATGGCGCGCTGATAGGCACCTCCGGCAATGGTCGACTCTGTGGCAATGACGGCAATGGCGTTATTTCGTGTGGCCTTGCAGGCAGCTTTGGCGCCCGGTTCGATCACACCGAGAACGGGCACATCGGGATTTCCCTTGCGCAGGGCAGAGAGGGCCACGGCAGAGGCGGTGTTGCAGGCCACGACCAACAGTTTGACGGACCGTTTCACCAGTTCGGCACCGCATTGCACGCCATATCGGGAAACGGTCTGCGCTGATTTGGTCCCATAGGGCAACCGGGCGGTATCTCCCAGATAGATGACATCTTCGCACGGCATGTGCTGGCGAAGCGCCTTGAGCACGGTCAGGCCGCCGACCCCTGAGTCGAACATGCCGATAGGTAATTGCTCTTTTATCATCATTGGTTAGCATCCTTTTGAGAAAACGGTGCGTTTCCTTGCACGGCAAAACCAACACAATTTCTTGAAAAAGTCTAAACTAAAATACTCATGACTCGGGAGAGCGAAACGAACACGGTGCGGGAAAGGGGTTGTGAAAATGGTGGAGGTTAACACGGCTTGGAAAAGCCGAGTATTTCCTGGGTCCAACTGCGTGCGCGGACATAGATGAGTTCCGCTTCAAAGGAGTCCACGCCCAACCGTGAGAGTTGATCGGCGGTTTCGTCCCATTTTCCTCGTTCATAACTGGTGGCCAGTTGCAGCAGTTGGCTGATTTCTCCATGTCCCTGCAAACCGTTTACTATGCGGTCGTCAAGAGGCAGCATGTTGAGGATGTCTTCCATGGAAAGTCCGAGCATGGTGTCGAGCAGAGAAAACAACCCGGCGATGAACAAGATGTCCGAATCGCACCCTTCCAGTCGTGTAATGGTACAGACGGATTCCAGGAATTTGGCCCGGTGGACGGAGAGATAGGCCAGCTCGCCTGCCTTTGGAGAAGGATTGAGGTCCGCGAGAATCGTGCTCCTGAGCCACTGTTTGGCCTGAACCATACCCAGCATGTCTATGGCCCGCTTCAGCGATGTTACCGACTGTTGCAGACCGAACCCCACCGAGTTGATGTACCGAAGCAGGCGAAACGAGAGATGCGGGTCGGACTGCAGTATCTCCGACAACCGGACGGGTTCGAAGTCCACATTGGAAAGTTCGCCGAGCAGTTGCAGTTTCGTCAACTCGTTGGAGGTCAGTTTCTTTCCGGGGATGATCTCCGGGCGGCTGAAAAAGAATCCCTGGAACAGATCGAACCCCATTTCGGCGAGGGCTTCGAACGTGCCTTGATCTTCCACTTTTTCAGCCAGGAGCTTGACGCCTTGGGGCAGCCCTTGGATGGTTTTTTCAATTTTTTCGAAATCAGTGGCCAGTTCGAGAATGTCCACCTTGACTATGTCGGCGAGTTCGATGAACGGCTTGAGTTGCGATTGACCGAAGTAATCGTCAACGGCGATGGTGTAGCCTGCATCCTTGAGTTTTTGTGTGGCGCGCAGGGTCTTTTTGTTCGGCGTCACGTTTTCCAGGATTTCCACGACACAGTTTTCTCTGGGCAGGGCAAAGCCGGCGTTGTCAATGAGCATCTGCTCCGGAAAGTTGATCAGGATTTTTGTGTCCAGGTCCATTCCCGTCATGGCCATGGCAAGGCCATCCGCGATAACAGAAGATGTGGCTTGGGATTCATCGTTGATCAGGGCGAAATTATCATCGCTTGAGCGGAACAACAGCTCATATCCCCATACGTTTTCGTCTGGGTGGAATACAGGTTGTCGGGCAACAAATATGGTTTCACAGGACGATGTCTTTTTTGCCATATATTCATCTATGCCGACTTCTGACAAAAGTGGGAATTATTATTTGTTAGGCTGGCTACAGGATCTTTGTGGAAAGGCCTCCGCGTCGCAGGTTTGCCAAAAATCCGTCCAGATCGTCCTTGCGCCCGGATAATATCTTATCAAGATAATCGAGATTCCGTTCAATGGCTTCGAGATAGAGATCCTCGTTCACGTTCCATCGTCTGTGGAAATACGGGCGCATGTAGCGGTCCACTTTCTGGAACCCGTCATCCAGTCGCTGTCTGGCCACATCCTGATAAAAGGACCGTGTCTTTGTCAGCAGGTCAAACGCGTTGTCATAGCCAGGCAGCTTGGCTTCCTTGAATTCCTCAAAGAGGTGCAGCAGCTTTTCAAGGTAATAGCGGTCCGCGATCTGGGCCAACAAATCAGCGCTGCCCAGAAAAAAGCCCATAAGACGCATGTTCTCGGTGCGGAAGGCTATTTTGGAGGGGGCCATGGCCAGAATGGTGCAGCGGATGCAGTCCGCGATGTCGTCCATGTCCTGCGCGGTAAGCTGCCCGTCCATTTCGCATCGCATGAACTGGATCGACCGCTCCTCGTGCCCCACGGTATGCTTGGCGCCTGTTCCCTGGGTATCCTCGCTGTTCTGGATCAGCCCGACGTCGTGGAACAAGGCGGAGAGCAACCCCATGCGGCATTCATTTTCCGTAAAGACCACGCCCTCGGCCATGGCGCCGTAGATGAGTCTGAAGGTCGCCAGAACCACACCACAGGTGTGTTCAAAGTCATGATATTTGGTGTTGCTGGCCCTGAAGCCCGGATATTGGCCGAAGAAGAGTTTTTGTACGTCGGCAAACGCCCGTTGGAACGGGCGTACGTCATAATCAGGGAAAAACTCGAGGAGTCCATCTTCGCATTCTCGTCGAACACATTCGCCGTCAGCAGGATCTACAAAATCATATAACTTAACACTTGATTCTACCATTCTGCCTCGCTATTTCGCCGTCTCCGTCCACTTGTCACGGATGGCTTTGATGACGTCGAATATTTCAATGAATATTTCAACAACTTCAGGATCAAAATGGGTCCCGGCATCGCTTTCGAGGATCCCCAGGCATTTTTCATCCGGGAAGGGGTCCTTGTAGGAGCGGGGTGAGGAGAGCGCGTCAAAAACATCCGCCACGGCACAGATACGGGCAGAGAGTGGTATCTCCTTGCCGTTCCTGGGGAAATTCCCCATGAGAATGTCGTCCCCGGCCCAAACATCCGTGTCGGGAATCGAGGGGTATCCCCGTCCTTCCCATTTTTCGTGGTGACACAGGGCGATCTCCATGGACATCTGATCGAGTTCCGAGGTCCTGTTTTTGAACAGGCGGGCACCGAAGATGGTATGCCACTTCATGGTGTCATATTCTTCGTCATTCAGCTTGCCCGGTTTTTTCAATATGTTGTCTGAGATACCGACTTTACCCACATCGTGGAGCATGGCTGCAAGGCGCAGATCATCTCGTGCCCGTTTGATATCCTTGGCGCTGTGTTTTCGGCGGGCAGCCCATGTTCCGTAAATTTCTGCGCAATACGCGCCCACGCGCTGGACATGTGCGCCGGTTTCAGAGGGGTCTCGCAACTCGGCCATCTGCATCATGCGGAGGATGAGCTCGCGGTTCATGAGACCGCGTTCAATGGCGACCGAGGCGTTGTTGCAGAACAGTGGAATGTAAGTACGATCGTCTGTGGAGAACGGTCCCACCTTGCCCATTTCATTCTTGGCGTTGAGGAGCTGCATGACGCCCACCAGGCGACTCTCCTGTGCGATGAGCGGGATGGTCAGCATACTGGTGGTTCGGTAGCCTGATTTTTCATCAAATGACTTGTTGAATGAAAAGGGGAGGGTTGCGTCCAATTCATAGGCGTCGTCAATGGCCAGGCTCTGTCTGGTCTTGGCAACATAGCCAACAATGGATTGCTCGCTGATGGGGATGCCAAAATTCTGATACAGGGCCGCGTTGGCGGTTTCTTTTTTGAACAAAGTGTCATTCTGGACATAGCTGAAGACAAGGCGGTCATTTTCGACCAGAAAGATGGAGCCGGCGTCCGCTCCGGAAAATTTTCTTGATTCAAAGAGAATCTTGTCCAGAATGGAGTCAACATCTTTGAGCTGGTTGACCTCTTCACTGGTCTTGAGAATAGTTAGAACCGCTTCATCTCGGCTGGAAAATCGATCGTCTGCCATACGTACTCCTCGTATTGTTCTTCCTATCATATTGCTTAATCCCTCTGAAAAATCAAGATTCCTCAGCAGGATCGGCAATTAAAATCGGTCAACCATATTCGGGATACAGGCGCGCAATCTGTATACGTCCGTACTTTTGTCGGGAAGGAGTGATGGAAGGTGGCACAACAAGACCGCCCGGTCAGGAGTCAACCTGACCGGGCGGGGGGGCATGCGTTGTTGTCTGCGCTGACTAGCCGAGGATTTCCTTGAGGTCTTCGTCAGGCGTCGAGATGGGCGCGATGTTGTAGGTGTCCACCAGGAAGTTCAATACGTTGGGGGTAATGAACGCCGGGAGGGACGGTCCGAGTTTGATGTTCTTTATGCCGAGTGCAAGCAGGGAGAGCAGGATGGCAACCGCTTTCTGTTCGTACCAGGAAAGGATCAGGGACAGGGGCAGGTCATTTACTTCGCAGTCAAATGCGTCTGCCAGGGCCAGCGCGATCTGGACGGCGGAGTACGCATCGTTGCACTGACCGATGTCGAGCAGGCGGGGGATGCCGCCGATGTCGCCGAGCTGCTTGTCAAAGAAACGGAATTTGCCGCAGGCCAGGGTCAGGATGACAGTGTCTTCCGGGGCTTTTTCCACAAACTCGGTGTAGTAGTTGCGGCCGGGCTTGGCGCCGTCGCAACCGCCGACCAGGAAGAAGTGCTTGATGTTTCCGGCCTTGACGGCATCAATGACGGTGCCTGCCACAGACATGACGGCATTGCGGGCAAAGCCGGTCAGGACAGATCCTTTGTCTGTGCCGGCGGCAAAGCCATCCATGGACAGGGCCTTTTCAATGACAGGCGTGAAGTCGTCATTGCCCACATGGACTGCACCGGGCCAGCCGACCAGGCCGGTGGTGAAGATGGCGTCAATATAGTTTTTGGGGTCCTGAATGCAGTTGGTGGTCATCAGGATGGCGCCCGGGAACTCGGCGAATTCCTTTTTCTGGTTCTGCCAGGCAGTGCCGTAGTGACCAGCCAGGTGGGGATGTTTTTTCAGTTCGGGGTAGCCGTGGCAGGGCAGCATCTCGCCATGGGTGTAAATGTTGATGCCTTTGCCTTCGGTCTGCTTGAGCAGGGTCTCAAGGTCCTTGAGGTCGTGACCGGAAACCAGAATGGCCTTGCCTGCGGTGGCGCCGAGTTTGACTTCAGTGGGTTCCGGGTGGCCGTAGGTGGAGGTGTTGGCGTCGTCCAGGAGCTCCATGGCGCGGATGTTGATGCGACCGCATTCGAGGCCTGCTTCAACACACTGCTCAAGGGTCAGGTCCGTGGACAGGGTGGCGGCCAGGAGAAGCTGGATTTTTGCGTAGAGTTCATTGTCTTCCTTGCCCAGAATGGCGGCGTGATCCGCATAGGCGGCCACACCCTTGAGGCCATAGGTCAGGGTCTGCTTGAGCGATTTGAGGTCTTCGTTGGGTTCCGGGTCGTTGTCAACGCCGTGTTCTTTGCCCTGGAAGACCATACCGGCGATATCTCCGGCAGGCAGCAAGGTGGCAGGGCCATCAAATCTCATGCTCGGAATCTTGGCCTTGAGCTCGTCGCGCATGGCCACACATTGGGTGATCAGGTCGACGAAGCGAGCGTCGTCAAAGTTGACGTTGGTCAGGGTTGAGAAGACTGCTTTGACAGTAAAAAGATTGACTTTCGGGTCTTCAATACCGGCTTCGCGTGCAGCGATGGCAACCTGGGACAGCCCTTTGGTCAGGTAGAGAAGAAGGTCCTGCAGAGCAGCAGTGCTGTCGGTTTTACCGCAAACGCCGATTTTGGTGCAACCGCCTTTGGCAGTCTGTTCACATTGATAACAAAACATGGTTGGCTCCTTCTGTTTTGGTAATTTTTTGATTCGTTGAGTTGAGGTTTATGACAAACGTCACTTTACTTGTATGACTTGAGTCAAAAAACAGGGAAAAGAGTATTATTTTAAAAAAAGAGCGTCGGTGTTTGCAGAAAAGGTCAAGAGTGATAGAAACGGACAAACGTCAAACAGGGAGTCTGATATGAGAATACTTTTGGCAATCGCTTTTGTTTTCGTGATCCTGGTCGTGCCAGCCCTGGCTCAGGAGAACACCCGCCCCGCCTGTCTGGAGGATACCGTGGCCTTCTACAATTGCATGAAAGGCGGGACAGAGTTGCAGCGAAATCTGGCGACCACCTATCTGCTCGGATCCATCCATGCGCTGGACGCACTGGAGCTGGTGGACGTGCCGTCCAGCAAGTCCATGCGTCATCTTCGTTTCGAGTATCTGGACTATGTCGAGATGAATGCCTCCATACATAAGGAAACACCGTGGCGAGGCATGGCCATGTATTTGCTGAACACGTACGGGGACAGTGAGAACACCGCCGGGTTGGAATACGCCGGATCAATCGGCCTGCTCAAATAACGCTTTTCAGGGACGTCATGTACACACGAATTGATCACCTTGTCATAGCGGCTACGGATATTGACCGGGGACTGGCTTACGCCAAACAGACTCTGGGGGTGGATCTGCCTCCAGGGGGTGTGCACCCGAAAATGGGAACGCACAACCATCTGATGCGTCTGGGTGAAGCGTTGTTTCTGGAAGTCATGGCCATCAATCCTGACGGAGCGGCTCCCGAAACGCCCCGCTGGTACGGATTGGATGATCCTTCGGTTCGCGCACGGCTGGATCGTGAATCGGGCTTTCTGGCCTGGGTGGTCAATACGGATGACATTGATGCGCTCATGCAACGCGCCGCCCTTTCCATGGGCCGGGCAGAGACCCTCAGTCGTGGAAACCTGCGTTGGCAGTTCAGCCTGCCGTGCGACGGGCGTCTTTTGGCCGGAGGGCTGATTCCCTATGCCATTGAATGGGAGGCTGAAGAACATCCAGCCGGGCGTATGGCTGATCTCGGATGCCGACTGGCGGGAATGGCGCTGTACCATCCGTACCCGGAATGGCTTGTCTCTGTTCTGGATTCCATGGGCGCCGCAGAGCTGGTCGAGGTCCACGGAGTGGGGGCCAACGAGGTCCCGTATATGACCGCGCGTATTACGACACCCTTTGGTGTGAGAGAGCTTACAAGCAGACGCCGGTAAGTTGACGCACTGCTTTATTATTTTCTGTCCATTTGATACATAAAGGTAATTCTCACCGAACCAGGCATCACAATGAAACGTTTTATGTGCTTACGAAAGATTTTGATTCTGCTGCTCGCCGCTCTCGTGCTGGCAGGATATGCGGTGCCTTCTGCTGCACAGTCGGCCGAGAAGAAGCAAATTCTGCTGCTCAACTCCTATCATCAGAATTTTCCCTGGAATGAAGAAATATTCCGAGGCCTGAACGACGTGCTCAGGCCTCGCGAGACCGGCATTGTCCTGCACGTGGAAAATATGGACACGAAACGGGTGGATTTCAACGAACACTATATGCAGCAGCTCAAGGCCGTTTTCGAGCATAAATACCGTTCCACCGAACTAGAATTGATCATGGTCACTGACAACAACGCCCTGGAATTCATGCGTCGATATCATGAGGATTTGTTTCCGAAGGTGCCTGTGGTCTTCTGCGGTATAAACAACTTTCAGCCAGAACTCATTGAGGGGCATCCCCTGTTTACCGGGGTGGCTGAAAATGAGAACGCCAAGGGAACCCTGGCCTGGGCGCTCCGGTTTCACCCGGAGACGAAAACGGTCTTCATCATCAATGACTGGACTTCCACCGGACGGGCGGTTGCCGAGACGATCAAGAGGCAGCTTCAGGATTTTGAGCCGGTTGTCAATATCCGGTATTCGGAGAACAAGCCACTGGCGGAGTTGTTGAAGGACGTCGGATCCCTGCCGAGGAACGCACTGATAATTTATGGAATATATAATCGTGATCAACAGGGCAGATTTTATGATATTGCCGAAGCAGCCAACGCTGTCACGCTTCGCGCCAAGGTTCCGGTATACGCCTTGGTGGATTTTGATCTCGGGCAAGGCATAGTCGGCGGCCTGCTCACCAATGGTTACAGTCAAGGACAGTCCATGGCTCAACTCGCGCTCCATGTTCTGGCCGGACGCCGTCCCCGTGACATTCCGGTTTTGCAGGAAGGCGCGACCACGCCCATGTTTGATTACACTCTCTTGAAGCAGTACTCCATCAGCCTGGTGGACCTGCCTGATGAGAGTATCATTATCAACCGTCCCGGTTCCTTTTACACGGAACACGGACCGTTCATCTGGCTGGGGGTCGGCCTGGCAGTCTTTCAGACTGTGATTATCCTGCTGCTTGTCTTTAATATTTCACGCAGGCGCATGGCAGAGAAGAGTCTGCGCGGTGCCCATAAATTCCTTGAGCAACGGGTCCGTGATCGAACCAGCAAGATGAAAGATTCGGAACAGGCGTTGCGGGCCGTGTTCGACTCCTCGCACGACGCCATTTTCATTCACACCGTGCATGGTCGGATAATGGAAGGGAACAAACGCATGCTCAAGATGTATGGTCTGGAATCGGATCAGAATCTGGGACAACTCTCCATCGCCGAAGATCTGTCAAGCCGGGATAACTCCATATACAGGCTGTCCGCAGTGTGGCGCGATGTCCTCAACGGGACTCCGCATTGCTTCGAATGGCGGGCCAAACGCCCGGGCGACGGGTTCGAATTTATTGTTGAGGTCTATCTCAACCGCATCACGTACAAGGGACAGGACGCCATTTTGGCCAACGTCCGTGATATCTCCGTTCGCAAGGAGTCGGAAAATCGCATGCGGCAGACCCTGACCAAGCTTGAGGCCATCCTCGAAAATACGCTCATGGGTATCGCCATGACGAGAAACAAGCACCTGTCGACCATCAACCTTCGTGGGGCGGCTATTTTCGGGTATACCCCCGGCGAACTTATCGGGGACGATCTGACCATTCTTATCGGTAATGAGGAAGAGCAGAAGGCATTTATTTCCACCACGCAAAAAGCGCTGTTGGTCAATGGCGAGTTCAACACGGAACAGGCCTTCAAGCATAAGGACGGCTCCACCATCTGGTGCCGCCTGTACGTCAAGACCGTCGATCCCACCAACCTGACCAAGGGTGCCATCTGGGCGTGGGATGACATTACGGAGAGTCGGCGAGTGCAGGAAGACCTGGTGCGCACTCGTGAAGACGCCGAAGCGGCAAGCCGGGCCAAGTCGGAATTCCTGGCTGCCATGAGCCATGAGATCAGGACCCCCATGAATGCCATTGTGGGCATGACGGACATCACCCTGCAGACCGACCTCACTGATGATCAGCGCGATTATCTCGGCACGGTCAAGGATTCGGCCCAGCACCTGCTCTCCATCATCAATGACATCCTCGACCTGTCCAAGATCGAGGCACAGAAATTGGAATTGGACCACACTGATTTCAATCTTCCTTTCCATGTTCAGGCCACTATCAAGGGACTCAAGATGCAGGCCCGGGAGAAGGGACTGGAGATGCGCCTCTCCATTGATGAATCGCTGCCCGCCTGTGTCAACGGTGATCCGCTCTCCCTGCGACAGATACTGGTCAATCTGGTGGGCAATGCCATTAAGTTCACCCATCGCGGAACCATTGAAATCCGGGTTCTCCCGGCCCCTCCTGAGACCGGCCCCAGTGATCCGAATCGGACGATCGGGGTGACCTTCGAGGTCGAGGATACCGGTATAGGTATTCCCCGTGAGTTTTTGGATACGGTCTTCCAGAGTTTTTCCCAGACCACGCGGGCGTTCGGCGGAACCGGCCTCGGCCTGGCCATCTGCAAGGAACTCATCTCCCTCATGGGTGGCGAGATCATGGTGGAATCCGCTGTGGGAGTGGGGTCCACCTTCTCCTTCAACATCTGGTTCGAGCCAGGGGTCTCCTGCCCGATTCCCGTGGCTGAACGAAGGAAGTTGCCCGATGCTCCCACAAGACCGGTGCATATACTCGTGGCCGAAGACAACGACGTGAACGTCATGGTCACCACGCTCAAGCTCGATGATCTGGGCTATTCGTATTCGGTGGCAGGCACCGGACTGGAAGTGTTGGAGCTGCTCAAACGGGAACCGTTTGATCTCATCCTCATGGATATTGAAATGCCTGTGCTGGATGGCATCTCCACCACCAAGGCGATCCGTTCGGCCATTCCAGGTGGCGGCATCCCGGACCCGAACATACCCATTATCGGCGTTACGGCGCACGCGCTCAAGGAGTTCCGTGAGAAAAGCCTGGGCGCAGGCATGGATGATTATATCTCCAAACCTGTGGATTTCCACGAGCTGGCGCTCAGCATCAATCACCTCATAGGATCAGACGCCAATCCCGCCCCCGCATCCTTTGTGGAGGGAACCGAGTCCTCGTCGGACCCCACGCCTGAAGAGGCGATACAGGTGAACCCCGAGTTGCCGTGGGAGCCTGAGAACGCGATGGAATATCTCGATGTTGATCAGGATACGTTCAACGCTTTCGTGATGGCGGCGCGTATGGAGCTGACCTCGCTGGCCGATGAAATAGTCCTGGCTTTTGAAGAGGGCGATGATGCGGCCGCCCAGCAGGTGGCGCATACGATCAAATCCGTATGCGCCTCCATTGGAGCCGGTCAGGCAGCCAGTTGTGCCGCCGCAGTTGAAGCCTCCTGCCGGGACGGCAAAGATTCCACAGAACCGCAGACCCGTCTCGAAGAAGCACTCAAGACGTTGTTTACGCTCATGGAAGAGCGGTGATCGTTTCCGGGGTTAAAAACGGAACAGGTACCGTCTGGCTATCTTGTTGTAGGTGCCATCCCTGCGCATTTCCTGCATGGCCCGTTCCAGTTTCTGGATGACCAGGCTTTTGTCTTCAACGGCACCTGTACGCGAAAGGACCGCATAGGCCGGTTTGTCGGATAGGATTTGTTTCGGCAGGGAGACGATGGAGCTGGTCATTCCCATTTCTTTCAAGCGCCAGAATGTGACGTCGAGGTTGCCTGCAAAGGCGTCCAGCTCCCCGGACAGCACTCCTTCGATCACGCTGGCGATATCCGGGTATTCCTTGACATCCATGGTCCCGGCTGTCCGTGCGGCACTGAATTCATCGCCGAGGTCGATCCCGGCAACCTTGCCGATGATCTTGCCCTTGAGGTCGCTGTAGGTCTTGAAGGTGAAGGTCTGCCCCACCTTGGTGAACAGGGCGTAACTGCTGTAGTGTAGCGGTATGGCGTCCATGTAGATAGCGGTCTTTTCCCGTTCCGTGCTTGCAAAGAGGGACACGGCACCATCAATTTCACCTTCTTTCACCATGTCCAGCAACTCTTCCCAGGATGTGAATTGGAATTTGATCTGCAACTGTGCACGGTGGGCCGCTTCCATGAGGACCTCCATATCAATACCTGCCTGACGGCCGTCAATGATCATCGAGTAGGGGGCGTAGTCCCGGTCGGCAGCAAAAACCAGTGGCTCCTGTGCCTGCGCTTGGGATGTGAGCAGTATCAAAATAAAGAGAGCGGCAGCTATCGTCGTTTTCATTGTATCTCCTGATTGGATTGGGTCTTAGGGAACCCTAGCGCGTTCATTGCTTTCACACAAGGCATCGTGGACAGAGATTGAATGCCGTGATAATGTATGCATTCTTTTGTCTGTAGGAAATGTATTCAGAAGGATTGAACTGTGTCGCGTGTACTCATCATCGACGATGACCCGGCTGTAAATGAGTTGATGACCATCCACCTGACCGGGTGCGGGCATACTGTGCTCAATGCGGGAGACGGCCCTTCAGGCATGGATTCTTTCCTTTCGAAACATCCTGATATCGTCCTGTTGGATCTTCAGATATCCGGTACGGACGGCTCTGCCCTGTTGCCGGAACTGGTCGCCCGGATTGGGGACGTACCGATTGTCATCACTGCCGGAAACAGCGCGATCAAGGACGTGGTCTGGGCCATGAGTCATGGAGCCTGGGATTTCCTTGTGAAGGATCAGGAGGTGCTCTCTGGACTGGATGAGTCCCTTGAGAGGGTAGCCCGGAGGATCGCGAAACAGGAGAAGGAGAAGTGTGCCCAGGCAAAGACGTTTCTCAAGACACAGTTGGACCTTATCCAGACCATTATCGACTCCGCTCCCAATCAGGTCTTTTACAAGGATGTTCAGGGTCGATACCTCGGCTGCAACAAGGCCTTTGAAAAATTCATCAACATCCCCAAAGAAGCGTTTATCGGTAAGCGGGCCAAAGAATGCCTGCCCGAGGAGGAGAGTGTCCTGTATGAGCGCATGGACCAGAAGCTCCTGAAGCAGGGGGGGGTGCAGGAATATTCAACGGTTACCCATCTGGGGGGAAAGAAGCGCAATGTCCTGATCAAGAAGAGCCTCTACAACGACCTGGAGGGGAAAACCGCAGGCATTGTGGGTGTGGTCACAGATATAACCGACAGTCTGGAGACGAAGAAGGCGCTTATCAAGAGCGAAAGACGGTACAGCAGGGTGTTCGAGTCCACTGGAGCGGCCACCATAATCATTGAAGAAAATTCCATTATTTCCAAGGCCAACAGGCAATTTGCCAATCTGTATGGTGCCAACCTCAAATATATCGAAGGCATCATCTCCTGGACGGAGTTTGTGGCGGAAGAGGATTTGCCGCGGGTCCTTGAATATTATCAGAAACGCCGGCTCAGCAAGGACAAAAGTCGTGTCGCGTGCGAGTTTCGTTTCATTACAAAGGCGGGACAGAAGCGGCACGTTCATTTTCAGTTGGATGTGCTGCCTGATAGCACGCAGTCCATTGTTTCCATGCTCGATATCACGGAAAGGATACGGTCTGAAAACGATCTCAAGCAATCCCTGGATAAAATCCAGGTCATCGAACGCAACACCCGTGTGGGCACAGGGCTTATCGTCGACAATGTCATTCAGCGCATCAACAAACGTGGAGCCGCGATCCTGGGGTATACGCAGGAAGAACTCGTGGGCGCGGATGGTTCCATGCTTTTCCCGTCTCTCCAGAAGTATCAGAGCATGCGACGCAGAAGCTTGTTCGCCCTCTCAACCAAAGGCGAACATCAGACCGAATTCCTGATCAAACGACCGGACGGCTCCACGGTCAGGGTCAGGGTCTTTGCCAAGGCCATGAACCCCGATGACCTCGGCCAGGGGATAATCTGGACGATCTCCGATATCACCCAGCGGCGACACAATCAGTCCGTGATAAACCTGCTGTACGAAATTTCAAACGCCATCAGCTTCACCTCTGATCTTGATGAGCTGTACGGACGTATTCACGCCATCCTCAATGATCACATCAAGACCCGAAATTTCTTTATCGGTCTGCTCGATAAGGACCGGGTCAATCTGGAGTTCACGTATTTCGAGGACGAGAGGGATGATTTCAAGGGCAAAGTGATCAATATCTACGATGCAGACACGGCCAGTAAATCCGTGGAAGTCATACGGTCCGGTCAGCCGCTCGTCGTTGGCGACAAGAATGTGCATGAGAAGGATTTTACCGATCAAGGCATACGATTCATGACCCAGTCGGACTTCATGCGCATGAAGGGCGTAAAAGTCACGTGTCCGGTTGGCTCAAGTTCAATCATCTGGATAGGTGTCCCCCTGAAGATACGAGGCGATGTGGTTGGCATCATGGCGGTTCAATCCTATTCAGATTTCCTGGCGTTCAGCGGGCGTGACGTCACCATGCTGGTCGCCCTGTCTGAGCAGATCGCCCTGGCCATCGAACGCAAGGAGTTTGAGCTGCATCTGAGAAAGGCCAAGGAGCTGGCAGAGACCGCCAACCAGTCGAAGAACGAATTTCTTGCCAACATGAGCCACGAGGTCAGGACCCCCCTGAACGGTGTGCTGGGCATGTTGCAACTGATCCGGCGGACCGATCTCACGGAAGAGCAGATCGACTATGTCGAGACCGCCCTTGCTTCCGGCCAGACGCTGCTTTCCATCATCAACGATATCCTTGATTTTTCCAAGATCGAGGCGGGCCGGATTGAAATCATAAAAGAACCCTTCAGTCCGGCAGCCCTTGTTCACGATATCCTTGACGCCTTCAAGAGCCCTGCCTCGGATAAGGGCGTCGAACTGCTCTGCTCTGTCAGCCCGGAAGTGCCTTCCATTCTCATTGGCGGTAAAAGCCGGATCAAGCAGATTCTGTTCAATCTGGTGGGAAATGGACTCAAGTTTACCGACACAGGGCGTGTCTGTGTCCATATTCATCCGCTGAATCTGGACATGGAGCAGGGAAGGATGCGTATTCTGTTTGCCATTGAAGACACAGGGATCGGGATACCTGACGATATGGTCGACCATGTGTTTGAGCCTTTTACCCAGGTGGATGGCTCTTCCATTCGGCGGCATCAGGGTACAGGGCTTGGGCTTGGTATCGTCAAGCGGCTGACCGAACTCCTTGGCGGCTCGCTGACCATTGAAAGCGAGATGGGAAAAGGCACCACCGTGTTTTTGTCCATGGTGTTGCTTGTGGGAGGCGTTCACCGGGCAATCGAAAATCATGCGGCTACCACCAAATCGGCTCAGAGTGGGCTCAAGCTGCTGGTGGTGGAAGACAACCGGATTAACCGGCATATGGCGGTAAGCATGCTCGGCAAACTGGGGCATGTAACCAAAACCGCCTGCAACGGACAGGAAGCGATCGAGCTGTTGCAGAATCATGTCTTTGATGCGGTGTTCATGGATATTCAGATGCCCGGCATGAACGGGGTTGAAGCCACGGAAATCATCCGGGCCTCTGATCCTGAATCAACCCTGAACCCCTATATCCCCATCATTGCCATGACCGCCCATGCCATGGTCGGTGACAGGGATGCCTTTTTGGGCAGCGGAATGACCGACTACATAGCCAAGCCGGTTGAGATGGAGAAAATCGAAGAAGCCCTGGCGCGTCTTTTTCCGGGATAGCCTGATATGTAATCCGTTGATTTTACCTATTATACCATATTCGAAAATCTGGAATACCCCTCCATTGTTAGCTTTTCTAGAGTAATTCAAGATTTTTGCTAGCATTCCTCATTTGATTATTATATGTATTGCGTCGATGGGTACAAACATTAGTGCCGCTCGGCCGGTATCCTATTTCTCCGTTCCTCCGATAATGCTTTTTCCGGAGGCTTTGGGAGACTTTTCAGTCTACCTCTGGCACAGAGGGGACTTCGTGCTCTATACCGCTTCGGGCCAGAAGTTCACCTCCCAGCATCTCCACTTCCTCGAAAAGAACGGCATCAAGGATATTTATATCCAGGGTTCTGAAAAACAGCAGTACCAGCGATACGTTGAGCAGAACCTCGGCAAGATTCTCATGGATGAGTCCATGCCTCTGGAAAGCCGCACCAAGGCGTTTTACGAGGCCTCCACCATGGTCATGCAGGATGTGTTCGACAAGAAGCTCCCCAGCGGAATGCGCGCTCGTCATTTTGATCGCATCACTGATATCGTCAAGAATTCCATAAATTTTCTGTCAGTGGATAACAGCCTGTCCGCCCTGGGGCCGTTCATCTCCCATGACTATAAGACCTATACCCACTGCATGCATGTCTTCGTGTATTCCGTGGCGGTGTTCCATACCTACGACATGGGGGATCAGGAAATATTCGAGTACGGGCTGGGCGCTCTGCTGCACGATGTCGGCAAAGCCAAAATTCCCAAACGGATTCTGAATAAGCGGGGACCGCTGACGCAGGCCGAACGGGAGATAATCAAGGAACACCCTGTTCACGGTGTTTCCATGTGCGCACACCTGCCCATGACCCAGAATACCGTCAACTGCATTCTCTTCCACCACGAAAAGATTGATGGCTCCGGCTATCCGTCCGGACTCAGGAACGACAGCCTTCCCAGTCCGGTTCGTATCGTTTCCCTGGCCGATATCTATGACGCTTTGACTTCCCAGCGTCCCTATGCTGAAGCCATGGAGCCTTATGAGGCGCTTTCTCTTATCCGCGACGATATGCGCGACAATGTCGACATGAACGTTTTCAAGCGATTTGTAGCGGTGCTCAGCGGCGCAGACATGCTCTAGCGAGACTTGCGATAGCGGCGCATATACTGCGTTGCTGCGGCTGAAGAGCGTCCTCGCGTATTGGGATACGCTGCGGTTCTCTTTCAGCCTTGCGCCTTGTATCTGCACCACTCTCCCAAGCCTCGCTTCCACCCTGAAGAATAAAGAGGGGGGAGGTATTCGTTTTCATAGAGTTCAGTTTGGGATAGCGGCGTATCTACTTCGTCGCTGCGGCTGAAGAGCGTCCTCGCGTATTGGGATACGCTGCGGTTCTCTTTCAGCCTTGCGCTTTGTATCTGCACCACTCTCCCAAGCCTCGCTTCCACCCTGAAGAATAAAGAGGGGGGAGGTATTCGTTTTCATAGAGTTCAGTTTGGGATAGCGGCGTATCTACTTCGTCGCTGCGGCTGAAGAGCGTCCTCGCGTATTGGGATACGCTGCGGTTCTCTTTCAGCCTTGCGCTTTGTATCTGCACCACTCTCCCAAGCCTCGCTTCCACCCTGAAGAATAAAGAGGGGGGAGGTATTCGTTTTCATAGAGTTCAGTTTGGGATAGCGGCGTATCTATTTCGTCGCTGCGGCTGAAGAGCGTCCTCGCGTATTGGGATACGCTGTGGTTCTCTTCCAGCCTTGCGCTTTGCACCTGTATCACTCTCCCATGCCTCTATCCTTGGCTTTATCTGGTTCTCTTCTCCAAATTCTTACTGAGTTTGTGCTCTTCAGTCTCCTTCATGGAAATTGATGGCATGCCTTGGGCCTGCTCCCGCGAAGCGGTACCATAAAGTTTTGGAAAGAGAGGGATGAGGGGTCTGGGGAGAAGGGAGAGAAAGCCTTTTTCAAAAGGTTTTCTCTCCCTTCTCCCCAGCCGCCGGAGGCAACAAAAAATCACCCTGTAAGCTTGGCTTACAGGGTGGTTTTAATTTGTGTTGTCAGTACTATTACTGGACGTAGACCTTGAGTTTCTGGCCTGCGTAGATGGTTCCTCGGGAGTTGAGGGAGTTCCAGCGTTGCAGGTCGGAGACCTTGACGCCGAACTTGCGGGAGATGGAGATTAGATTGTCACCGCGCCGCACCTTGTAGTGTACGAGCTGGGCCTTGACCTGTCCGGCCTTTTTGGCAGCCGCCTTGGTGGCCTTGCTGGAGCTGTTGGGAATGTAGAGCTTCTGGCCGAGTTTGAGGCGGTTGGAATGCAGTCCGTTGGCTCGTTTCAGCGTATTGACGGTGGTGCCGAACCGCTGGGAGATGGACCACAGCGTGTCACCGGACCGGACCTTGTAATTACCGCGTTGAACGGCAATGGCGCGGGTCTTGGCAGTGGAAGAGGAGCGGGTCGAGGACCCGGCTGCCACGGAACGGCCGGAAGAATTGCCGGGGATCATCACGTAATGACCGGGGCGCAGCGTATTGGATCGTGTGTTGTTTACTTTTTTCAGTACGGAGGTTGGCACGTTGTAACGCCGTGAGATACGCCACCAGGAGTCGCCAGAGCGAATCCGGTAGCGAGTGTATCCGGCATACGGCCTGGAGCCGGGATTGGCCAGATAGGCGATCATTTTGTCGGCTTTTTCCACTGGCAGATAGGCTGCCGCTTCCATGTGCGGCGGGCTGACCTGACGACGGAACGCCGGGTTGTACTTGTGGAATTCGCTCCAGCTCAAGCCACCGGCACGGGCCAGGGCAAGGAGGTCCGTACCACCCGGCACCTTGACCGGAATCACTTCCTCTTCCATATCCCAGGACACCGGTTCAAAGCCCAGCGTATCAAGGTTCTGGAAAATCTTGGAGATGGCGATGAATTTGGGGACGTAGTGCTTGGTCTCTGTCTTGAGACGAATGCGTCGGGAAAGTTTGCGGTTGCGCTCGGTCAGTTCAAAGAAATCATCGCACTTGGCGGATTTCAACGCGCGGGAAATCTTGCCTGAGCCGGCATTGTACGCGGCCAGGGCGAGATACCAGTCGCCGAACTGCTCGTACAGATCACGCAGATGGCGGGCGGCTGCGTCTGTGGACTTGAAGGGGTCGCGCCGTTCGTCGATCCACCAGTCTGATTTGAGGCCGTAGAGCCGTCCCGTGCCTTTCATGAACTGCCACATGCCACCGGCGCCGGCCCAGGAGTAGGCCTGGACATTGTAGCCGGACTCGACAAAAGGCAGCAGGACCAGGTCCTGCGGCAGGCCGTACTGCGTGAACACGCGGCGTACATAGGGGAGAAAAGGTTGTGACCGTTCCAACCAACGCACCATTGTTTTGCGAGCTTTGTGGTTGTAGTAGGTAAAGAAGAGTTCGACATCCTTGGTTTCATGCGGCGGCAGGTCGAAAAGCAGACCAAAGCGCGCATTCAAAACCGCTTGTTCCGCCTGAGTCAGATCCTCTTCCGGGGTCACCTCCGGGGTGGCCTCGATCTCGGGATCAAGCGCTTCGCCATCCTCCGGGACCTGACTCTCAGCCACAATCGGGACTTCTTCCTCCACCACTACAGGCGGGGCTGATGCAACCGGCGTGTTTTTTGACGTGGTTGTACAACCGACCGCGAAACTCGCAACCAAAATGGTCAAAGCGAATAAATATACATATTTGAATACTTTCAAATTTCCCTCCAAATTCCACACTCCATTATCAGATTATTTTGAAGACGGGAAGTCTAGAAAAAATCTGGACTCAAGTAGGGGCGTGTGATTATCTGCTATCCCACCTTGCCTTGGATTGCAATAGCAGAGTAAAAGCCCTACATAGTCGCCTCGGCAAACGCAAACATGTGCAACTTGTGCCAACGTCTAACAGGAAAAGAACAGATGCAAAACAATGACCGGAATAAAAAAGACGGGAAAATTTACGTAGTTGGGAACAAGCCGGTCAAAGAACTGTTGTTGGAAAGCCCACAGAAAGTCGACTTTGTCGCCTTCCGCAAGGGACGCCGTGATGCGGCCATGGAAGAAATAATCGAATTGTGTCGGGTACAGAAAGTGCCGCATAAATCCGTGACGCCTCAGGATCTCGACTATATGTATCGTGGAAACCATCAAGGCATTGCCGCCCGTTGCGCTGCCCTTGAGTACACGCCGCTGACCCAATTGCTTGAGGACGCGGCCGAGGCTCCGGTGCCCCTTATTGTGGCACTCGATCAGGTTCAGGATACCGGCAATGTGGGCGTGCTCGCCCGGACCGTGTATGCGCTTGGCGGGGCAGGACTCATTGTCTGTCAGCATCACGGAGCCTACCTCGGTGCCGGCGCTGTCCGCTCCTCGGCCGGTGCGCTCACCAAGCTGCCCGTGGCCAAGGCCGGTAACCTCGCCACGGCCATGAAAGACGCCATCAATTACGATTATACTCTGTATGCCGCTCGCATGAGCTCGGATTCACAGGATATCTACAAAGCCAAACTGCAAGCACCCGCCGTGCTTATTCTCGGCAATGAAGAAAAAGGGATCCGTCCCGGCGTGGCAAAGCTCTGCCATGAATCCCTGCATATTCCGTTTTTGCGGGAGTTTGACTCGCTCAACGTGGCTCAGGCCGGAGCCATCATCATGGCCGAATTCGCCAAGGCGCTTGGGTAGGGAAGCCCTGTTTGGACAGGGGGCATCTGCCGACCGGTTGGTGATTGAGTACAGAAAAACAGCCTGATCGGCGCATCCTGTTTCAAGCAGGGTGCGCCTTTTTTCTTACTGATGGCACATGGAGCCGCTTCCAGGAGATCCTTGTGTGACGCGAGAGGTCATTTCCTCTTTTTGTTCTTCCTGCGCCACTGGGCCGGGGTCATGTCGAGGCCCCCTTTGAGCCAGAAACCGTGTTTGTTCTTTCTGGCCTGTTTTTCGGTCGCCTTGAACCGAGAGTAATACCTGGAGTTGGGCTTGACATTGACCGCAATGGCGAGGCCGGCCTTGATGATTGCCTGGTTGAGCATTTCGTCACCCTTGTAGACGTAGGCAAGCACGCGACCGTATCGATCGAGCAGGTCCTTGTCGAATTCAAGGCGCAGCTTCTGTCCAAAGCAGAATCGCAGGGAGAACTCCTTGGCTTCGCGTCCGTATTCCTGTCGGAATTCCGGTGCGTCCACCCCGATGAGCCGGACTTCGAGAGATCGGCCCCCGGCTTCGACGAGCAGGGAGTCGCCATCTATGATCTTGATGAAATTGACGTTCTGGGCCTTGACCTGCATTGGCAGGAAAGCCAGTATCGCCACGAGGGTAAAAAGGAATAGGATCTTGCGGAGTGTCATGGCAAGAGCATAGGGTATTTTGTCTACCCATTCCAGTGGCAACTCAGGAGGCTCCATGGAACTTACTTTTCTGGTTGATAACTCATCTCGCACCGGCACGATGTTTCTGGCCGAACCGGCCTTGTCCATGTTCATTCAGGACGAGGGTAAGGATATTCTCTTTGACGCGGGGTACTCGGATGCTTTTCTGAAGAACGCCCAACGCAAGGGAATTGACCTGCTCCATCTGAATTGGGTCGCGCTTTCCCATGGTCACTTTGATCATACCTGGGGGCTGGACGTACTCATTCGTTATTATTATGAGGCCGCTACGCACAAAATGCCGCACTCCTGGCCCAAGATGCTGGCGCACCCCAAGGTGTTTGCCTCCAGAAATCGCAAGGATGCCTTGCAGACCGGTATGCTCCTTGCCGAGGACAAGCTGGCCAGTCAGTTCGCCATGACCATCAGCTCAGAGCCTTATTGGCTGACAGAGAAACTGGTCTTTCTGGGTGAGGTTGAGCGTGTAGTGGACTTTGAGCCTGTGGCCTCCATCGGTGAACGCATGGAGCCGGGAGGACCGGTTCCGGATAACATCCCTGATGATACGGGGCTGGCCTATGTCTCGGACAAGGGGCTTGTGGTCATTGCCGGGTGCGCGCATGTGGGCATCTGCAACACCATTGAGAAAGCCAAAAAGGTTACGGGCATTGATGAGGTCAACACTGTGCTCGGCGGTTTCCACCTGCAGGAGGCCAAACCTGAACGCCTCGATCCGACCACGGATTATCTGGCCGCGCTCAATCTCGAGAAGCTGTACGCCTGTCATTGTACGGATCTGGCTGCCAAGATCGCCCTGGCCCGGAAATGTCCGGTTTTGGAAGCAGGATCAGGGCTGACATTGGAATTTTGACGACAAAGGGGTCTCCTTCGGAGACCCCTGCCACATATTCCTTATTATAAAGGGCGGCGCTACGTGCTGCTGACCACGCTCACGCTGCCGTCGGTGTTGGTGGCGACCACCATGTCGACGGCCTCTGCCCTGTTGATGCCGGTGCAGGCGATGATGATGTCGCCGGTGTCCAGCGTGTAGTCGTCGACAGCCTCGTCAAAGTAACCGCCTGCGGTCACAGTGCTGATGGCGTCTTCGGAGCGGTAGAGGAACAGCTGCTGGCCGGGTACGCCACCCATGAGCCGCATGTCTTCACTGGTATATGCCATTGTCTTTTCTCCTTATTTCAATGTCCGATTAGAGGATGACTGCATCGTCGTCGCACTGGATTTCAACAATGCCGTCGCCGTCGATGAGGCAGGCCCCTGCGCTGAGCATGTGGTCCACCAAGTGGGCGGCCTTTTCCGGCACCCAGTCGACGAACGCCTGGATTTTCTGGCCTTCGGCCAGACCCGCGGCGTTGCGGTGGTAAACAAAACACTTGCGGATGCCGTCCTCGACAGGCAGTCCGGTGTGGAACATCCAGGTGATGCCCAACCAGGTGCGGGATTCGGTGCCTTTGAGCCAGGCATACTGGTCGCCTGCGTAGTCGCTGGATTTGAACTCCTGGATGTTGAGCAGCTCATTCCATTGGTGGGGGCCGACCACGGCAAAGCGATTGCCGTCATCAGGTACGTCGTTGGCGTTGAGGGTACCGAATGCCTGGAGGATCTTGTCCTTGGTCAGGCCGGTGGCGGCTTCGGCGACCACGTTGGTGGCTCCGTCGAGCTTGGTGATGATGAGTTCGTCGATCTTGCGTCCGAGCGCCCAGGCTCCAGCATCGGCGGCCACCTGTTTTTCGTCGCTCTTGTCCTTGAGTTCGTCGAGTTTGTCGATGTACTCGGCGGCGTACCAGTCAGAGAGAGTACAGGAGACATTCGAGTGGTTGAGGTTCATGAGCGGCACATTACCGTGACGGGTCTTTTTGCCTGCCGCGCCCTTGCCGACCTTCTGGAAGACGCACTTGGAGCCTTCGACTTCGGTCTGGAGCCGGACGGTCTGACGCATTTTGGAGCCATGGGCCTGATACGCCTGGTGCACCATCTCAACATATTGGGTTACAAAACCATTGCTGACAGTTGTGGACATGCTTTCTCCTTTGTCCGTTGAAGTATGAAACAGATCGGGTGTCCGAAATGCGGCTGTTCAACGGGTGTCCACAAGGGGGAAAAGGACCATTCCATTTTCATCCTCACGGGCCGTTTCCAAAACCTCCGGGCCGGGAGAAGCCTACCACGGCTTTTTCTTGAAACGGTCAACCGGAGGGCGCAGGTACCTCAGGGGAGCCGAGAAACATGAACTTTGCGCTTGACCGATTTTTGAGGCCGCAGACTTGTATGACGAAGTAGCAGAATATCAGTATGATAGAGAGATCAGGCCAGACCATGCATGTCGCGTTGATTTCCATTTTCATCCCATGGCCCTCCTCCTGCCTGTTTTGAATGACAGTGCGCTCGTTAACAGGACGAGAGATGTCTTTGGGGGGGTGAAAACGGGGAGCTTGTGCAATGTGTTGCGGGGAGTTGATGGGGGGCGTATGTCTGTGAAATGAAACATGTGGGCATTGACGGATGCAAGGGCGGCTGGGTCGCTGTCTGGACCGCCGAAGGGCAATGGGGCTGTACCGTGTATCCGACTATACGCGACCTCTGGAAGGCGCATTTGGATGCCGGGGTACTCCTTCTGGATATGCCTATCGGGCTGGCTCGAAGTGGCGACAGAAAGGCGGATATCGAGACCCGGAAGCGGCTTGGAGCGCGGAAGAGCTCCCTTTTCAACGCACCGGTCCGAGGCGCTGTCTACGCCGGGTCAAAAGCGGAAGCACGGGAAATCAACCGATTAGCTACCGGTAAGTCGTTAAGTGAACAATCATTGTGTCTTATAAATAAGATGCAAGAGGTTGATATGTTCCTGACGGCTGTGCCCGAAGCCAGGGCCGTTTTTCGTGAATCGCACCCGGAACTGGCCTTTTCTCTGGTCGCAGGCACGGACATGCGGTACGCTAAGCGGGACGTGCTTGGGGTGATCGAACGGTTCGAGTTGTTGGAATTGCATGTGCCGGGGCTGCGCGCCCTTGTTGCCTCGGTGCGGGAGCGTCATGTCATGACGCAGGTGGCCGGTGATGATATTCTGGATGCCTGTATCCTGTGTGTCATGGCGTGGAAAAGTCGAGGCAGGTTGGCGTCCATACCCGATCCGCCTGAAAGAGATGAAAACGGGTTGCCCATGGCGATCTGGTACTATGATATTACGTCGTAACCCGAAGGAATGCATAATGGGTCACAATCGCGGATTGATTTTTTTCCTCCTGATGGCACTACTGACCGTTGGAGCGTGTGTGAAAAAGGCACCTGAAGTGGTTATGCATCCGCCCCTGGATGTGACGTTCCTGCCTCAGCGGGGCGATTTCGTCTCACAGTATGGGAATCGCCTGGCGGCGCAGGACGTCGTGGATATGGCCGCGAGCTATGACTATGTTCTGATTGGCGAAGGGCACCGGAATGTCTGGGACCACAAGATTCAGCAACAGCTGTTGTCCGGTCTTTCCAGTGATGGCAAGGGAGTGGCGCTTGGTCTTGAGATGGTCGCCGTGGATATGCAGCCGGTGCTCAATGATTTTGCCAAGGGGCTGGTGGAGCCGGAAGCCCTGTCCGAGGAGCTGGAGTGGCCAGAGCGGTGGGGATACAGCTTTTCTATGTTCAAGGATCTTTTTGTCATAGCCCGTCGAAACAGTGTCCCCATTGCCGGATTGAATATGCCTTCTGCCGTAACGCGCAAGATATCCAGAGAGGGGCGGGAGTCCCTGACTGAGGAGGAGGCTGCCCTGCTTCCTGCCACCATCGTACCCCCATCCTCGGAGCAGCGGGAGACGCTGGATGCCGTGTTTGCCCTGCATGAGACAAAGGATATGGATGATCCGGTCCAGCGGGAGCGGTTTTATCTGGTTCAGTCTCTCTGGGATTCCAAGATGGCTGAAGAGGCTGTGCGGTTGAGAAGAGAGTTTGACTGGCCCGTGCTGATTATCGCCGGGGCCGGTCATGTTGAACAGGAATGGGGCATTGCCATGCGTCTCAGACAGTTTGACCCCGGAGCGCGGGTGCTTTCCATCATGCCGTGGCGCGGCGGCGAGTTCGATGCCAGTGCAGGGGATGTCTTTTTCTATTCTCCCGACACCTATGAATCAAAAATGGGGGCGACCCTGACCGGATTGGGCGAGGGCGGCATTCTGGTGGAGGGCGTCAAGCGTGGTTCGCGGGCTGCCAAGGCCGGACTCCGTCCCGGGGATGTGCTTGTGGAGGCTTCCGGTATGCCGCTCGACCATCTGTACAGTCTCCATGTGGCCGGAACCAAGGTGCATGAAGTCGGTGAGGAGCTGGTCTTTACGGTCAGGCGCGGTACCCGGACATTTGTGGCCAATGTAGGCAAACTGGGTGTTCCCAAGGCAAAGACCGCTGCAGTGAAGCCCCCGGTTCCTGTGGCTGATCCAGAAACAAAGGAACAATAGATGAGACGTTCTGTACTACTTTTAGTAATACTTTTCCTCCCTGCTCTGGCTTACAGTGACGATCTGTCAGGGTTGATACCTGAGAAGGCCGGGAGAATGGTCCGTATGCAGCTTGTGGTCGGTGCCGAGGCGCAGGCCGAAGTGGATACGCTGCATGGCAAGGCCCTGCCCGCCGAGGCCAGTGTTATCGGTCGGTATGCGCGGCCTGGAATCTCCAAGCAGCCTGCCGAGGTCTGGATTTCGCGTGTGCGATCGGAAGCCGAGGCGCGCCGCCAGACCGGGCTCATGGTCCACAAGATGTTTGAAAATCCCCAATCGCCTTTCAAGCATCCCAGGCGCATAGAGGCGAACGGACTGTCCGTGTACCGATTTACCGGTATGGGCCAGGAGCACCTCATCTGGTCCAAGGGCGATCTTGTCTATTGGATCAGCGTCGCACCGGATGGGGTCGATGATATGGTGGACGTTTTTTGCAGATGATTTGATGTCAAACCGGCAGTAGTATCAGGTTGAGCAGTTTATCTATTCAAAGAAGGTGAATACCATGAAAGTTTCAGCGCTTTTTTTGACTCTGGTTATTACATTGTTTGCCTTGACCCCGGCCATGGCCGAGGGTGGTGTCTCGGAAATACGCGGTGGGTTGTACGCCCACGATGTTGATCTGTGGAGTTTTGATCGTGAGGATGGTCCGGACGTCAACGTTGAGGTGCTCTTCAACTCGCCGTCATTTCTTGAAGCGCTCTGGGCGCCGAGGCCTCACCTGGGCGCCACGATCAACACCGATGGCGACACGTCTCACCTCTATGGAGGGTTGACATGGGAATATGATCTGCCCGAGAATTTTTTCGTGGACGGCAACCTGGGAGCGTCCGTGCATAATGGCAAGCTCGACACCAATGACGATGATCGGAAGTCGCTGGGCTCCCGCATCCTCTTCCGGTTGGGGGCAGCGCTCGGGTACAACATAACCGAGCATGTCAATGTCTCCCTTCAGTACGAACATATGTCCAACGCCTATCTTGCTGAACCCAACGAGGGGATGGATAACATCGGTCTCCGGTTGGGCTATCGCTTCTAACGGTTCAAGGAATCATACATGACGCAAAAGGGTAAGGAGATCGCCGAGTTGGCGGAGGTTATCCGCCAACTGACGGCGCATTACGGGTTGTGGTTGGCAGAGAGCGTTGCCGAGCTGGGGCTGGAAGCGGCCCTTGATGCGGAGAAAGAGGCTGGCGATCGTCTGGTGCAGGTCATACAGGGCAAGCTCGGCAGGGCGCTGGGAAAGGACGCTGATGGTTTGTTGGCCGATGTAGACCCTGTGCTGATCGGGAACGTCACCCAGGCTCTGCGGACCTCGTGGCTGGCCGCGGACGGCGTCTGGTTTCAGGCCGTGGAAGGACAGGCGGGCATGGTCACGGCAAAGAAGATCAACGACACCTGCTGGACCCGTTTCGCGCCGCTTGAGGCTCGCCGGGCCAAGGATATTCTCGGTCTGCCTGACAATGGCGGTATCGAGGCCCTGAAGGCCGCGCTGGCCACGCGCATGTACGGGAAGCTCAATACATGGGAGTTTGCCGAGGAGACCGCCAATAGTGTGGTGTTCCGCATGACCGACTGTCGGGTGCAGACCGCCCGCAAGCGGAAGGGGCTTGCCGATTATCCCTGCAAATCGGGTGGAGTGGTCGAGTACACAGGCTTTTCATATGAGATCGACCCGCGTTTTTCCTGTGAATGTGTGGCCTGCCCCCCGGACAGGCACCCTGAAAAATGGGTGTGCGCCTGGCGTTTTAGCCTGGCTGAATCCGAATAGTCCGTGCGGCAGGCAGCGGGGTGGATTTTTGTCCGTTGACAGAAGACATTTCGACAGTTATCAAATTGTCAACGAGAGAATCAATGAACATCCCAGTGAATACCAAACGCATGGCCGCCATAATGAAGGCCCTTTCCAACCCGAACAGGCTTGCGCTGTTCTTGGAAATCGCCAGCTCTGCGGACGAGCAGCGCTACAAGGACGGATGCGGCGACTGCTTTGTCTGCGATATCATCAAGCGCATGAAGATCGGAGCGCCCACGGTATCGCATCATCTGAAGGAATTGACCAACGCCGGACTTATTGAAACGGAGCGTCAGGGCAAGTTTCTGGTAGCTCGCATCAATACTTCGGTGGTGGAAGAGATACGTGAACTGCTCAAGCCCATGGGCGTTTCGACGTAGTCCGTCCCTTTTTTTGCGAAGACAATTCGATTCTTGTCAAATTGTCAATAAATCTGGAACGGGCAGCGCCGTTCAAGGCAGGCGTCTTTGCTCAGAGTTGGCTGAGCAAGCAATATAAAGGAGTTGTAATGACCATGGATTTTATCATGATATTGTCTTTCTGGTGTGCTGTACTTGCTTTTGTGCAGTGGAAGACGCTCTATCTGTTGGAACCGAACAAGAGCCGCTCTTGTCGTAAATAATACCGATTACCTCCCTCCTCCCTTGAGAGCTCCCGGTCGCTGCTGTGGCCGGGAGTTCTTTTCAGTACAGCCAAATTCAGGTACGTACCTTGGCATGCCGGAACTGCCTGAAGTCGAAGTCATTGCACGCGGTCTTGACCACACCCTGAAAGGACGCACCATCCTCAGCGCCGAGGTCCCGGGCCTGACCAGGCTCAGCGATCCAGCCGAGTCGTTGGTGCCCAGGGTTGTCGGGCGAACCATTGTACGCGCCTACCGTCGAGCCAAGGTGCTACTGGTTGAAATGGATGACCGCTCCACCCTTGTTTTTCATCTCAAGATGACGGGCCGGGTGGTGCATGGACAGACGCGGCCGATGAACAAGCATGATCGTATCGCTTTCAATCTGGACGATGGGAGTCAGCTCGTTTTTTCGGATATGCGCAAGTTCGGCTATGTACGCTCGTTTACGCCCGGAGAGCTTGGGAACTGGGAATTTCTGCGCAAGGTCGGGCCGGAGCCGCTTGAAACCGAGGCCGCACTCATGGCCGAGCGTGTCCTGCATCGAAAATCGGCCATCAAGGGATTGCTCCTCAACCAGACCGTGGTGGCCGGGGTGGGGAACATCTATGCCGATGAATCCCTGTTTCGGGCGGGCATTCATCCCGAAACCAAGGGGAGCCGCATCGGACGGGCCAGGGCCGAGACTCTGTTCACCGAGTTGCAGGCCGTCCTCAAGCTCGCTATCAAGGAGAACGGCAGCTCCATTTCAGATTATGTGAATGCCAGCGGCGATGCCGGGGCGTTTCAGAACAGCTTCAATGTGTATGGCAAAAAAGGGCAGCAATGCGTTCAGTGCGGCACAGTGCTCAAGTCGACCACAGTGGCCGGGCGCACATCGACGTTTTGTCCCCAATGTCAGCGCAAGCGATAAGTTATTGGACACCGAAACGAGTTGTTGAACCCGGATTGTGTCATTGCAGACCTGTGAAGTCTGATATGTGGCAGGATGGACAATTCATGCTCGAAATAGAGAGTGCATTCAGTTGAATGCGAATTTTTCTAGAAAAAGTTTAGACTGTGTGACGTCGAAATACCGCATCGAATTTGACACGAATAGAGACTGCAAAGGCACAAAGTGAACGTACACGGAAGAACCATAGCGAAGAACGCCGCCATCATGGCGGGCGCAACGTTGATCTCACGCGGATTGGGGTTTGTGCGGGATATTATCGTGGCTTTCGCCCTCGGAGCGGGGCTTTTTGCCGACGCTTTTTTTGTGGCCTTTCGCATCCCGAATCTGCTCCGCAGACTTTTTGGCGAAGGGTCGCTGACCATGGCCTTTGTGCCGGTTTATTCCAGGGTCAGGGAAGAAGAGGGCGAAGAGGCTGCGCAGGCCATGGCCCGGTCAGCCATGATCTGGCTGGCCATGATCCTTGTTTTCATCACGGTGCTCGTGGAGATTCTGGCGCGTCCCCTGACCATTGTTATCGCCCCTGGGTTCCTGGATAACAGCGAGCAGTTTCGGGCTACCGTAGATCTTGTTCGTATTTGCTTCCCTTACGTCATTTTCATCTGCGGCGTGGCCCTGTGTATGGGCATACTCAACAGCCGGGATCATTTTCTGGCTCCGGCCCTGGCTCCGGTGGCCTTGAACGTGGCACTGATCGGCTCTGCGCTGTTCGGCTATTACATGGGGTATAATGTCGCGTATTCAATGGCATATGGCGTGCTGATAGGCGGCGCGGCCCAATGGTTGCTGCAACAGCCTTTTCTGGTGAGGAGCGGGTTCTCCTGGCGTGGCCCGTGGGCCTGGAAAAACAAGGGTGTGGCCCGCATGGGGCTGCTCATGCTGCCCACGGTATTCGGGGCCGCGGTGTATCAGCTCAATATCGTGCTCAGCACCCTGCTCGCCTCCTATCTGCCGGTGGGGTCGGTTTCCTATCTCTATTACGCCGACCGGCTGGTGCAGTTTCCCCTCGGCGTGTTCGGGGTGGCCATATCCACTGCCGCCCTGCCGAGCCTGGCCAAGCTGGCTGCAAGAGGTGAGCTTGAGGAGTTCGATTCAGCCCTGACTTCAGCGCTAGGCCTGACTCTCTTTATCGCCCTGCCTGCCGCTGCCGGACTTGTCGGCCTGGCCGAACCGATTATCGGGATCCTGTTTCAACGGGGAGCCTTTACGCCCGAAGCTGTGGTGGCAACGGCGCAGGCGCTGATCGCCTACTCCATCGGGTTGCCGTTCATTGCGCTGTCCCGCCCTCTGGTCGCAGGCTTCTATGCCCTGGAAGACACCAAGACACCCGTGAAGATCGCGGTGGTCTGTCTGATGGCCAATATAGGGCTTGGCGTGTGGCTCATGCAGTTCCTGTCCCATATCGGCCTTGCGCTGGCTGTCAGCCTCTCGTCGTTTCTGAATTTTGTCCTGCTCTATGTGCTGCTTACCCGAAAACGCGGCGCACGGCTGCTGCCTCCGGGGTCCACCTTCAAGACAGGATTGCTCTCCATCCTCATCGGGTGGGGGGCCTACGCGACCGCCTCCCTGCACCCGTGGTGGCTGGTGCTCATTCCGGTCTGGGTGGTCGTGTACGTGCTCATGGCGTTCGCACTGCAGATGGTCGAGGCCCGACTCTTCTGGGGTATGATCAAGTCCCGGATTCAGCGTAAAAAAAGGACACGGTGATGGGCGGCATTGATACTGAGGCGATTCTCAAACGGCGCGATTTTTTTCCTCGCGGACTGGTGCAGCCGGAAGGGGGCTACCGCTTTTCTCTGGACTCCCTGCTTCTGGCCTCCTTTGCGCATGTGGGGAGGCGGCAGGTCGGGGTCGATCTGGGGTGTGGGTGTGGTCCGATCGCCCTTGGTCTTCTCCTTCGTCAGCCTGATTTGCATATCACCGGTGTGGAGCTTAACCCAGATGCAGTATGGTCTGCCGAGGAAAATCGAGTCAATTTGCACTTTATCGATAAGTTGACGATTGTCCAAGGCGATGTCGCTGATTGGCGACCGGAGCAGGTGGTGGATTTTGTGCTGGCCAACCCACCGTATCGAGCGCTTGGCAAGGGCAAATCAAGCCAGGGAGAAGGGCGGGAAACAGCCCGGTTTGAAGCGCAGGCCGACTTTGCCACTTTTGCCCGATGTGCAGCCGTGGCGCTCAAGACGCGCGGAAAATTTTTCTTTGTCCACCTGCCGGAACGGTTGCCGGAATTGATGGCTGATCTGGCCGAGGTTGGCTTGATGCCGAAACGCATGTGTCTGGTCCATGGCCGGGCGGATGAGACGGCCAAGATGGTGCTTATGGAGACTATGAAGGCGGGCGGCGCCGGGCTCAAGGTTGAGCCGCCGCTCATCATGCACAGTGGTAAGGGGAAGAGTACGCGGCTTACTGAGCAGGCTCTGGAATTTTGTCCGTTTTTGGCATGCAACACTGGAGAGGAAGAATAGATGGAGAGAGAATATCTGCAAACTCGCCTGGATGCCTTATTCAATGGTGACAACTATTTGTGTGCGGAATCCGTTGTTCAGGTCATTGCCGAGGCCGGGGGCAGACAGTCTGAGGACGCCATCCGTATGGCCACTGGATTTTGCAGCGGCGTGGCGCGCACCTGCGGACAATGTGGCGCAGTGAGCGGAGCCATCATGGGTATCGGAATGTTTGCCGGGCGCAGTGAGCCCGGTGGCGAGATTGATCACACCTATGCCATGATTCAGGATTTTATCGAAGCCTTCAAAGATACATATAAGAAAACCAACTGTTTTGATCTTACTGAGTGCGATTTCAGCACAGCTGAGGGGCAGACGAAATTCAAGGAAGAGAACAAGCGGAATGATTGTCTGGGATACTCGCTTTTTGCGGTGGAGACCGTACTCGCTATTCTCCGTGAGCATGGTTATCTTCCCGAATACGACGACCTGATTACATCCCAGATGGCCCCTTGCGGCCTGCTGTGCGGGAAGTGCGGGGCCTATGCGGGTGGTCCGGTGCAGACGTTGAGCGCGGCCTTGCAGGCTGAACTGGGTGACAATTTCGGCGAATACGCCAAGCGGTTTGAAGGTATGAATCCGGTCTTCAAGCAGTATGCGCCTTTTGCCGAATTGCTCGATTTTTTCGCGCATGGGTCGTGCTCCGGGTGTCGGGAAAAAGGGTGCCTTTTTCAGGCTTGTCAGGTTACGGAATGTATTCGGGACAAGGACGCGGACTTTTGTTTTCAGTGCGAGGAGTTCCCCTGCGACCACCATGGATTCCCGGAAAGGCTGGCTGTCATCTGGCAGAAAAACAATGAGAACATGCGTGACAAGGGCGTGAATGAGTGCTTCCGATTCTGTAAAGATAAGCCAAGATATCCCTAGATAATGATTAATAAAATCGTAATCGATAACTTTATGGCTCACGAACATACCGAGTTTGAACTCGGAGCTGGCGTGACCATCCTCACCGGGCCGAACAACACGGGAAAATCCGCTGTTGTGGAGGCCCTGCGTTGTCTGGCGACCAACCCCACTCCCAAGCATTACATTCGCCATGGGGCCAAGGAGGCGCGGGTCACGGTCGAGCTGGATGACGGCTCCACGGTTGCCTGGATACGCAAAAAACGATCTTCCGGATACGAGCTGTGGCGACCCGGTGACGCGGAGCCGCAGGCGTATTGGAAGTTCGGTCGCAGGCCCCCGGAAGATATCCGCGAGGTCCTCAAGCTCGACATGGTGGAGCTGGAGACCGGGAATGAGGTGGACATCCATGTGGGCAATCAGCGGGAGCCGGTTTTTCTCCTCAACCAACCGCCCTCCAATGCGGCCGCATTTTTTGCCGCATCCACGGAAAGCGCCCATCTGCTGGCCATGCAGAACCTGCTCAAGCGGCAGACGCAGGACGCCAAGCGTCGGGAACGGGAGCTGCTGGATGACGTCAGGCGGATCGAAGGGGAGATCGACCAGCTCGCCGCACTCCCGGATGTCGGTCTTCAACTGGAAAACGCCCAGACTTTGGAATTGGAATCCACCCGGCTCGAACAGGCGATTCCAGGGCTTGAATCCATACTCGAAGCCCAGCAGACCCTGACAGCGGCGATACAGAGTAAACGGATGACGGTAACGCTCCTCAATGACTTGAATGCGCCGCCTGTTCCTCAGGATGTCGAGAAGTTGAATGGACATATTTCCACACTCCGTTCAGTTGACCGTAAGGCGCGATTCACTGATGCCGTTGTGGCGTCTTTGGCGCCGCTCTCCCCGCCTCCCGAGGTTGAGGACACCCGTTCACTGGCCCAGGTGGCCGAACAGCTTTGTTCGGGCGGTGCCGCGCTTGAGCGTGCCGTTGCAAAAAAGGCGACTCTGCACACGCTCAAGGATTTTCCTGAACCGGATCAGACGGAGCCACTCGCCGGATGTATAGATGCGATGATCACTCTTTCCTATCGCCGGAATCGGCTTGCCAGATACGATGACGCGCTTCAGGCCATGGAGCCGCCCCCGTCCATTGAGCCGGGCGACGGGTTGCTTGCGCTGGTGGCTGAGCTGGAGGAGCTGGAGAACCGTCGTATCGGGCGGCAAAAGGCGTTGGACGATCTGGAGATACAGTTGCAGAGTGTTGTAGAGGCCATGGACGCACGGGTCACTGAACTGGGATGCTGCCCCACCTGTGGCGGCGACCTGACAACCGAATCCTTTATTGATCAAGGGTGCCGTCATGACAGTTGAACACGTACACGGCAACGGGCTGCTTATGCTCGGAGATCCCCATCTGGCAGACCATCCGCCGGGGCAGCGGTTGGATGGCTATCTTGATCAGATCATGAGCAAGATAGAGGCGGCACTGGCCCATGCCGATGAACTGGGGATGGTTGTGGTCTTTCTCGGCGACTTGTTTCACTGGCCGCGCGACAACTCCAACAAGATGCTTGTGGAGCTGATCCGAATTTTTGGTGCGCGGACAGGCGATTCCAAGGTCTGGGTGCTGGTGGGCAACCATGATAAATACCAGTCGAGGTTCACGGAAGACGTCTCCCTTGCCGTGCTGGATGCCGCTGGCGTGGTCAATGTCATGAAGGAGAGTGGGCCGCAGTTCATCCTTGAGACCGAAACAGGGCCGGCGCTTGTCTGCGCCAGCCCGGACGGCACGCCGCTGCCCAAGAAATATGTCCGTCAGTCGGATGATCCCGACACGGTCCTCTGGCTCACCCATCATAATATCCAGTTCCCGGAGTTCATTGATCGGGCGTATGCCATCAAGGAGCTGCCCGGCATCGACTGGCTCATCAACGGGCACATCCATCGTCCGCAAGCCACCATCACAAAGGGGCAGACCACCTGGGCGAATCCGGGCAACATCACCCGGCTGACCTTCACCCACCGCTCCATGGAGCGGGAACCGGCCGTCGCCATCTGGACGCCTGGGTGTGAGGAGCTGGAAAAGTGGGTGGTGCCGTTTGAAACCTTTGACAGGGTATTCCCTGATCAGGAGCTGCCCACCGAGGAGCAGGAGACCGAGGGCGAGTCCAATTTTATCAAGGGGTTGGAAAGGCTGGCGTGGCAGCGAACCCATGAAGGCACCGGGTTGAAACAATTTCTGGAAGAAAATCTGAGCACGGAAACCCCGGAGGGACAACTCATCTGGGGACTCTATGAGGAGGTCATACATGGTGAATAGCAACCACAATCAAACTGGGACAACCAGAGATACCAAGGTAGAACAGGAACTTAACGCGCTTCGTGGCCAATATGAGCTCCTGCGTGATCGCAAGGTGCGCACCGAGCAGGACGTGACCAATCTGTCCTCCCAGCTTGAGACCCTGAAAGAACAGGCGTTGGCGCAGTACGGCACCAGCGACATCAAGGAACTGCAAGCGCTCCTTGAAGAAAAACGATTGCAAAATGAAAAGGTTGTGGCTGAGTACCGCGAACATATCCAACAGATACAAGTGGACCTTGCCAAGGTGGAAAACCCCTCGGAGAACGAGTAGCCCATGCCTTCTCAGCAGGACATGGACGCATTGCGCGATCTGGAGCGCAGCATGGATCGCCTTTTGGC
This sequence comes from Pseudodesulfovibrio sediminis, assembly GCF_020886695.1. Taxonomy (NCBI): domain Bacteria; kingdom Pseudomonadati; phylum Thermodesulfobacteriota; class Desulfovibrionia; order Desulfovibrionales; family Desulfovibrionaceae; genus Pseudodesulfovibrio; species Pseudodesulfovibrio sediminis. The sequence goes on along the minus strand of NZ_AP024485.1, from coordinate 2,258,925 downwards.
TCTGGCAGAGACCCTGCACGGCGAGCATGGCCGCGTGCGCGATAAGCTCTCCGGAGTTCAGGATTTTCTGGTGCTCGCGCCCAAGGCGCGTGACACCCTGGAGGAGCTGTCCACGGCCCTGTTCGGCAAAATTCTCGACGAGGTGGAAGCCAATCTGACCCACGCCATTCGGGAAATCCTCGGTCAGGACCGGGTTGTCACCACCCTGCGCGAGGTCAAGAACAACCGGCTTCAGGTCCATTTCCAGATCCGCAATCAGGGCAGGGAAGAGGAGATCGAGGATATCATGACCGGCCAGGGCGGCTCGGTTTGCAACATCCTGTCCGTGGGCCTGCGGCTCATCGCGCTTTCCCAGCTTCCGAAAGAGAAGCACCGCCCGTTCCTCGTGCTGGATGAACAGGATTGCTGGTTGCGCCCCGCGCTTATTCCGAAATTCATGAGCCTCATCAACGAGATTGCCAGTCGTCTGGAGCTTCAGCTTCTGGTTATCAGTCACCATCCCCTTGATCTCTTTGCCGGTTCCGCTGACCGTGTTTTCGAGCTGGTTCCCGATCGCAAGGCCGGGGCGATTATTCGTCAGGTAAAGTGATTTTTCGCGCCTGTCACATCTGGACAAACCGATTTGAGTGCTTATATATTGACTACCAAGGATCGCTGTTAAGGGGTAGTCCCATAACATATACGGAGTGACTGCAACGGAGGGTGATGTCCGTTAAACACCAGTTTACCATATATCAGCGAAACGAGTCGCGACCAACACAAGATTAGTGTGCGCATGAAGCCTTCACGCTGAGGGGAAAGCAGCAGAGGGATTGCCGGGCAAACCGGCCAGCGCACTTTTTTTGCGTCCAGTGTACAGGGGGTACGGCATGGTACGGCTGTCCGATACAGTCGGGTTTGGTTGCCGATAGGGTTACAGCCCGTGTTGTATGTGGCGGACGAGATCGGTTTTATGATACACCTGCAGTCATGATGAAAAAAGCATTGATGATACTGCTTCTGGTGTGGGTTCTCTCTCTGTCAGCCTGTGGGTCAGACCCCGTATCAACAGGTACAAAGCACTCCACCTTTACGCCCTCGTCCACTGTTGTGGCAGAGCGGGCCATCCTGCCGCGTCTCTATGACGCCGTGGGTACGGTGCAGGCCAAGACCGATGTTCGCGTGGAAGCGATGGTCACGGGTCGGGTGCTCAAGGTGCTGGTCAGGCCCGGAGACAAGGTCGCGGCCGGTGATGATCTCGTGGTGCTCGACAGCCGGGCATCCAAGTCTCGGCTTGAACGCTCGCGTCAGGCCAAATCCTCGGCGGCGAGCATGGTCAGCCAGGCCGAAAGCGTGCTTGCTGCCGCCCAGGCCGCCTACGCCAAGGCCGACACCACCTACCAACGCATGAGCACACTGCACGATCAGAAAGTGGTCACCGCAGAAGAAGTCGAAAAAGCCGAGTCCGCATTTCTGCAGGCCAAGGCGCATCTCAGCCAGGCCAAACAGGGCGTGGCCGCTGCTCAGGCCCGCACTCGCGAGGCAGGGGAAGTGGTTCAGGAAGCCGAAATCGGGCTTGGATACACCACCATCATGGCGCAGGATTCGGGCGAGGTGGCCAAGCGACTGGTCGACCCCGGAGATCTGGCGTTTCCGGGCAAGGAGTTGCTCACCCTGCATACCGGAGGCTCTCTGCATCTGGAGGCCATGGTCCGTGAATCTCTCATCGGTAAGGTCAAACTCGGTGACTCCATGATTGTTCAGGTCACCGCACTGGGCAACGACCCTCTCTCCGGCACGGTGGAGGAGATCGAGCCGTTGGCCGATCCCGTGACCCGTTCCTTTATGGTCAAGGTTCGTCTGCCCGAAGTCCCGGGCCTGTATCCCGGCATGTTCGGGCGGCTTATGGTGCCGCTGGGTGAGGTGGAGAGTGTTCTGGTGCTCGAGGCCGCCGTCATGCGCGTGGGGCAGCTTGAGACCGTCATGGTGCAGACGGAGCAGGAGTGGCAGCCTGTGCATGTGCGGACAGGCAAGGTGTACGGCGACCGTGTGGAAGTGCTGTCCGGTCTGTCCGGCGGCGAAGTCGTGGGGCTTGCAGGGCCGGTTGAGGGAGGCCAGCAATGAGCGAGGAAACGCCCCAGGTCAAAGGCTTTCTGTCGTCTTTCGTCCATTTTTTTCTGACCTCGCAGATGTCCGTTATTCTGGCCATGGCCGCCATCGTGCTCGGGGTCGCGGCCATCATGGTTACCCCGCGTGAAGAAGAGCCGCAGATTGTGGTTCCCATGGCCGATGTGCTGGTTCAGGTGCCGGGCGCTACCGCCGAAGAGGTGGAGAAGCTGGTGACCACCCCTCTGGAGCGGCTGCTCTGGCAGATCGACGGCGTGGAGTATGTCTATTCCGTTTCCAAAAAGGACATGACCTCGGTGACGGTCCGGTTTTTCGTGGGTGAAGACCGCGAGGATTCGCTCATCAAGTTGCACAACACCATCCTGAAAAATTCCGATCTGGCTCCGAATATCGTGTCCGGGTGGGTGGTCAAGCCGGTGGAGATCGACGATGTCCCCATCGTGAACCTGACCCTGCATGCGGATTTCGGCTTTGAGTCCCGGTATTCCGATTTTGATCTCAGGCGCATGGGGGAGGAGCTTTTCCACCGTCTGGCCGAGGTTGAGGACGTGTCCCGTATTTCCCTGCATTCCGGGCGCAGTCGAGAAGTGCGCGTGGAGATTCACCCAAACCGTTTGGCCGGATTCAACGTGTCGCCTCTGGAAGTCTATCGTGCCCTCAAAGGTGCTGACCGGTCCCTGTCCGCAGGCAATTTCGTGCGGCGTGACACCGAGACCCAGGTGGTCAGCCAGTCGTTCCTGTTGTCCGCTGATGACGCCGCCTCGCTGGTGGTGGGCGTGTTCGACGACAAGCCGGTTTATCTGCGTGACGTGGCCGACATCATAGACGGGCCGCAGGAGCCGACCAGTTATTCGCGCATCGGTTTTTCCGACGTGTATCTGGCCCGGGTCGATCAACCGACCGAATCCGTTTCCCGGCCTGCCGTAACGCTCGCCATTGCCAAGAAGAAAGGGGTCAATGCCGTGGCCGTGGCCGACGCGGTCGTCGCCAGAATTCACGAACTTGAGCGGAACATTCTACCCCAGGGCGTGACCGTCACCGTGACCCGCAACTACGGTGAAACAGCACAGGGTAAAGTCAACGAGCTGCTCTCTTCCCTGCTCTTTGCCATCATTACTGTCGTGGCTCTGCTTGCCTTTGCGCTCGGCTGGCGTGAGGCATTGGTGGTGGCTCTGGCCGTGCCCATGAGTTTTGCCCTGGCCCTTTTCGTGAACTATCTCTTTGGGTACACCATCAACCGGGTGACCCTGTTTGCGCTCATCCTGTCCCTCGGGCTGGTGGTGGATGATCCCATCACCAACGTGGACAATATCCAACGTCACATCCGCATGGGGATCAAAGGTCCGCTAGGTGCCACCCTTGATGCCGTGAACGAGGTGTTGCCGCCGGTCATCATGTCCACACTGGCCATTATCATTTCCTTTACCCCGCTCTTTTTCATCTCCGGCATGATGGGACCATACATGGCTCCCATGGCCGCCAACGTGCCGCTGACCGTGACCTTTTCCACTGTTGCCGCACTGACCGTGGTGCCGTGGATGGCGTATCTGCTGCTCAGGAACCGTGCCCCGTCCATGGCCGCAAAGGAAGAGAGCAAGCCGTCAGGCAACACCCGTCTGTTTGCCGTCTATGAAAAAATCATCACGCCGTTTCTGGGGACACCCCGGAATCGTCGGTTTCTGCTTTTGGGGATTGTCGGAGGACTGGCTCTTTGCGCGGGCTTGGTGCTCATGCGACTCGTGCCTCTCAAGATGTTGCCTTTTGACAACAAGAATGAATTTCAGATTCTTCTGGATTTGCCGGAAGGCAGCACGCTGGAACGTACTGACAGGGCCGTGCGCGATTTCGAGTCTTTCCTGCGGACCGTGCCTGAGGTGACCAATTTCGTGACCTTTGCCGGTCAGCCTTCTCCCATGGATTTCAATGGGATGGTGCGCCATTACTACTGGCGCGAGCAGTCCAATATGGCTGATATCCGTGTGAATCTGCTGGATAAGTCGGAGCGCTCGATGCAGTCCCACGGCATCGGCCTGAGGTTGCGCAGTGAGCTGGACGCCATTGCCAAACGGCATGGTGCGCATATCAAGGTTATCGAGACGCCGCCCGGTCCGCCCGTGATTTCCACCCTGACCACCGAGATCTATGGCAGGCCGGGGATGCCCTACGCCGGGCTCATCGAAGGGGCCAAGCATGTTTCCGGTCTGATGGAGGGGCATCAGGGGTTGGTTGATATCGATGATTCCTCCGAGACCGATCGCATGATGGTGGATTTTGTTCTGGACAAGGAAAAGGCCGCTCTGCATGGCGTGACCGCCGCGGATGTGGTGGAGACCCTGCGTTTGGCGTTGTCCGGTGCCACGCCTGCCAGCGTGCATATGGAGCATGAACGCCAGTCGTTGCCCGTGCGCATGGTCCTGCCCATACATCTGCGCACCGGTCTTGATACGCTGGGTGAGTTGCGCATGAAGAGCGGGATAGGGAGCATGGTGCCGCTGGCCGAATTGGGATACTTCCGTGAAGTGTCGGCGGAGCAGCCTGTTTATCACAAGAATCTCAAACGTGTAGCCTATGTTTTTGCCGAAACAGCGGGTATCCCGCCGGGCGAGGCTGTGCTCGATCTGCAATCCAAGCTCAAGGACAACCCCATGCCTCCGGGCACTACCGCAGAGTGGGCGGGGGAAGGCGAATGGAAAATCACACTGGATGTGTTCCGCGATCTCGGTCTGGCAAACGCGGCCGCGTTGCTCGGCATCTTCATCCTGCTGGTGGCGGAGACCGGTTCGTTTGTCATGCCGTTGCTCATCATGTCCGCCATTCCGCTGACGTTGCTTGGTATCCTGCCCGGATTCTGGCTGCTCAATGTCATTGCAGGCGGTGAAATCGGCGGGTTCGGCGATCCCGTGTTCTTCACCGCCACCTCCATGATCGGCATGATCGCTCTCGGCGGTATCGTTATTCGCAACTCACTGGTGCTTATCGAGTTCATCCAGTCGGAAGTGCGCGGCGGCAAGTCGCTCAAGCAAGCCATCGTGTTGTCCGGCGCGGTTCGTATGCGGCCCATCGTGCTCACTGCACTGACCACGGCGCTCGGGGCCTGGCCTATCACGTTGGACCCGATCTTCTCCGGACTTGCCTGGGCGCTCATCTTCGGCCTCGTGGCCTCAACCCTGTTCACCCTGGTTGTCGTCCCAAGCGGCTATTACGCCCTCTACGGAGACAAGTAGGGCCGCTTCAGGCGATGCCTGCCAGAGAACCTCTTTAAAAGGTTCTCTGGACTTTCCAAAACTTTTTGTCGCTCGCTGCGCTCGGAGTGGGCGGAAAAAGTGATTGAAGGTGCTGTGTGGGCTGGTGTGTATACACGGGCGCATCTTGAGGCGATGTGGAATATAAGAAACAGCGAGGGTCCTTATCACTTCCACCAACTTCGCAAAGCGCGATAAAATGTTTTGGAAAAAGAGGGATGGGGGTCTGGGGGGAAGGGAGAGAAGGTCTTTTTCAAAAGGCCTTCTCTCCCTTCCCCCCAGCTGCCAGCGGCATCACCCGATACCGGGCGTCCTGATGAACATGCCGGGTTTGATTTCCGGGTGGTCGCAGATGAGCACACCTTTTTGGCCTGGGTGGGAGACATCGAGTTTGAGGCCCTGGTCGTTTTCCACGCCATAGTCCTGCGGTGTGATGGTTGGGCGGATCATGCCGGGAATGAGCAACTGCATGTTTTCGGAGGTTGTCCAGCGTGCCTTGGTCTGGATGAGCCATTTGCTGTCGCCTGCCGGTTCGAGAATCCGTGCGAGCACGGGTTTTTTCTCTCCCGGTTCGGGTGGCGCGGCAATGATGCCTCGTTTGTCGGGATCGAAAAAGCCGGTGGTCAGTGGCCGGGTGGCGGCATTGACCAGCTCGGGCAGATATTTTTCGGCCTGAAATTTTCCTGTGGCGATGTCGTTGAGGGCTGTGCGATGGGCGTCGACCACCTGCGCGAGATAGGCGGAGCTTTTGGTCCGTCCTTCGAGCTTCACGGACGCGACCTTCATGCGCGAGAACCACTCCAGGTAGTGGAGCAGGCAGAGATCTTCCGCGGCAAAAAATTTGGTCCAGCCGTCCGTGTCGAGGGCCTCGGAGAGTGCCTCGTCCGCAGGGGCGTCGGTCTCTGGCTGGGGGGCTTCAAAGGCAAATTCATCGTCGCTCTCAAAGGTGAACTCGGCATCGGTTTCATTGCCGTATTCACGTATTTCCCACATCTCCTGACCCGGCCGGGTGCGTTCTTCAAAGGTCACGGATGACGGCTTGTACTCATAGCGGCAGGGATGGGAACATTCGCCGAGATTGCCGGGGCGGTCATTGAGCAGCGCGGACATGTAGCAGCGGCCTGAGATGGCCATGCACATGGCGCCGTGTACGAACACTTCAAGCTCCATGTTGGGCATCTGTTTGCGGGTTACGGACAGCATCTCGTTCAGCTCGGCCGCACGCAGTTCACGGGCCACGTTTACGCGGCGGGCACCGTTTTCGCGCCAGAAACGGACGGACTCGGAGTTGGAGGTGTTGGCCTGCGTGGAGACATGGACCGGGATCTCCGGCAGCTCTCGACGCATGAGACGGATCACGCCGGGGTCGGCAGCGATGACCGCATCCGGCTTGAGTTCTCCCAGGGTTTCGATCTGTTCCCGCACCTGTGCCATGTGTGATTCACGCGGATAGACATTCAGGGTGTAGTAGACCTGCACGCCGGCCGCCCTTGCCAAAGCAATGCCTTTCGTCAGGCTTGTCTTGTCAAAACCACCGGCGCCGGCTCGAAGGTTCAACCCTTCTCCGCCGAGATACACGGCGTCGGCACCATACAGAATAGCGGTTTCAAGCTTTTCCATATCCCCGGCAGGGGCCAGCAATTCAGGTATGTACGAATGAATATCAGGCATGGAAGCAGGCTACAACAAAGAGGGGTGTTTCGTCACCCTTCTCGCTGACCGTGTTTTGGTGCAGGGAGAGCGACAGGGTTGCGGGATGATTAAATTGGTAACCCATTGGCTTTCCTTGCTTCTTTCATCTTGAGGAGCAGCTCGGCAGGGACATGCAGCCCGCCCTTGCCTTTGCCGAGCCTGATGCTGGGTTTGACGGAACCATGAAAGTCGGACCCGCCGCTGGCGAGCAGTCCAAGACGATCGGCCATTTCTTCATAGGCTTTGGTCTCGGCGTCCGAGTGTTCGGAGTAGTAGACCTCGATGCCGTCCAGACCGAGCTGCATGAGGTCGGCGGTCAACGCCTCGGTTTCCTGAAGATTGAGGCCGAGCGCAAAGGGGTGCGCCAGGATGGATGTGACACCAAGCGTGTTGAGGATGGAAAAGGCCTGTTCAGACGTGAAGTTGCGCTTGGGTACAAACGCACGGCCAGCGTCGCCGAGCCAGACCTTGAAGGCCTCGTTCATGGAGGAGACTACTCCCAGCCTGATGAGTTCCTGGGCAAAGTGGGGACGCCCCACGGTTCCGCGGGCGCGGGCAGCGACATCTTCGTAGGTGATGGTGATGCCCAGCGAGCGAAGCTTGGCCACGATTTCATGGTTGCGGATGGCGCGCCCTTCGATGATCCAGTCAAAGGCGGTCTGGAGTTCGACCGGGTTGGGCGGGACCCACAGGGCCACGACATGCAGCCAGCCCGCTCCCTCTGGGGATTCCAGGCTCAGCTCGGCCCCCGGTATGACTTCGACGCCGTACTCCTCGCCTGCTTCAAGGGCTTCGGGGATCCCCTGAAGCGTGTCGTGGTCCGTGATGGCGATTGCGCTCAGGCCGGACTCCTTTGCCAGTTTGACCAGCTCTCTGGGGGAGAGGGTGCCGTCTGAAGCAGTGGTATGCGTATGGAGATCAATGCTCATTGGTGCTCTTTGGTGTGTGCTATTCGAGGATGTATGCTGTTTTCATGAAATACTTCGCATATTGTGCGAGGTAAAGTAAACAAAGCCGGTTGCCAGTTTCAAATGGGATGGATAGAGTTGGTGAGCACAAGGAGGCTGCAATGACAATGAATACTGAACTGCTGGATATTTTGGTCTGTCCAAAATGCAAGGGTGATGTCGCCCTGAAACCCGCCGGAGACGGATTGGCCTGCGACAGCTGCAAGGTTGTCTACCCGGTGAAGGATGACATCCCGATCATGCTGGTGGACCAGGCCGTGCCCGAAAAGGAATGGACCGGCTCCAAATAACGACCGATCAGCCATGAATCCGCACATGCTTCGCCCCTGAAAATTGGGACGGAGCATTTTTTTTCCACACCCCTCTTGACGGATAAAAAAACGTGTCTACCTTTTTTGCAACGAGAGAAAAAGGAGGTTTTATATCATGGTAATTGATTTCAACACACTCTACAATTTCCCTTCACGCTTTGATCGGGTCTTTGAAGACTTTTTGCGGTCTCCGGCAGGTGAGAGTCGGCGCATGGCATACCCTCCGCTCAATTTGAGCAATGATGAAGAAAATATTTATGTTCGCGCAGAAGTGCCTGGGGTTTCCATCGAGGATGTGGATCTGACGTTGACCGACAAGACGCTGGTGCTCAGGGGTGAACGAAAAACAACCGATGAAAAATTCTTCAGGCAGGAACGTCAGTGCGGTGTTTTCCACAGGGTTGTCAACATTGGTATCCCCGTGCAAAGAGACAAGGTCTCTGCCTCCATGGTTAACGGCATTCTGACGGTGACGTTACCGAAGTCCGAAGATGTCAAGCCGAGAAATATCAGTATCGAAGTGGGATAAAGGAGGGGCGAAAATGAGTAACATTGCAAAAAGAGATGAGGCTGGCGTGACTCGTTACCGTCCGGCCACGGATATTCTGGAACGTGAGAACGGGTTCTATGTCTACATGGACCTGCCCGGCGTCAGGCGTGAGGATTTGATTATCGACCTGGAAGAGGACGAACTGACCATCACCGGCAGGACCAGTCTGAATCTGGGTGAGAACGAACATTTTGTGGAAATGCAGTTTGGCGACTGTGAATATGTTCGTACCATTTCCATCACGGACATGGTGGACCGTGAACGCATCAAGGCCAATCTTGACGGAGGCGTGCTGGAACTGCACCTGCCCAAGGTGGAGAAGGAACAGCCCAAGCGGATTTCCATCACGGCCGGATAGCGGCAATTTTTTTGAGCCATTCCCAATAAAGGGCCCCTGGTGACTCTCGTATTCGAGGGTCTCAGGGGCTTTTTTGCGGTGAATGGTCGCGTCTAGATCGCCCAGGTCTCCAGATCGATCAGTCCGAGGCGGGCCGAGTACCGAATCAGTTCAACAGTGTTTTTCAGGTCGAGCTTTTTCATGAGGTTGGTGCGGTGGTTCTCCACTGTCTTTGGGGAAATATACAGCTCGTTGGCCACTGCTTTTACGGATAGTCCTTCGGCGAGCATGCGCATGACCTCTTGTTCTCGGGGCGTCAGCGTTGAATACGGGTCGTTCTGATCCGTCTGGGATTTGTTGTCCGCTTCCATGAGCTTCATGATCACTTCATGGGACAGGGCATTGTCCAGAAATATTTCGCCCGACGCCACGGTATCCAGTCCCTGGATAAGCTGGGCGGCGGCGGATTCCTTGATCATGTACCCTGTGGCTCCGGCTCTGAAGGCCTCCACGATATAGTCGGCCTCGGCGTGCATGGAGATGATGACGAAGCGAGTGTCGGGCAGGGGCACCCTGAGTTCACGAATCATCTGGATGCCGCTCATTTCAGCCATGGATATATCGACCAGCATGATGTCCGGTTCGTATTTCTTGGCGAGTTTGAGGCCTTCCTTGCCATTGCCCGACTCAGCACAGACAGCATATTTTTTGTCGCGGCTGATGATGGTCTTGAGCCCTTCTCTGAACAGGGGGTGGTCGTCGACGATCATGATGTCCATATCAATCATGTCTCCTTGCGTTTTCAATGGGTACTTTGAAGAGGATTCTGGTGCCGGTCCCTATCCTGGACTGGATTTCCATGGTTCCGCCGATAAGGCGGGCCCGCTCTTCCATGCTCCGCATGCCCATTCGTTTTTCCGCATCAGCTTCAGTCATTCGCTCTTTGGGTATAAAGCCTTTTCCGTTGTCCTCGATGCGAATGAGGATATCGGGATGACTCTTCACCAATCGTACCGTTATTTTATTGGCTTCAGCATGCTTGCCAATATTGCGTACCGCTTCCTGAACCATGCGATAGATATTGATTTCCGTATCAAAATCCAGAGTTACAGTCTCGATTCCTATGGAGAAAAAGTCAACGGAGAAACCATATTTGCTCCCTGAGTCCTGGCAGAGGTTGTCGAGCGCTTTGACCAGTCCGAGCTGGTCCAGCGCAGGCGGTCTGAGTCCGTAGGCGATGTCCCGGACTGAAGCGATGGCTTTGCGCAGGACCTGGGCCATGGATTCGCCGCGCTCCTCCAGCCTGGGGTCCACGTTGTCAACGTCGTCAAAGAGGGTCTCCATCTTGAGCATGATGGAAGAGAGGTCCTGGGCCACGTTGTCGTGCAGGTCGCGAGAGATGCGTTGCCGTTCATCTTCCTGAACGAGAATGAGCTGCTTGGTGAGCGAAGTGATGCGCTCCTGAGCCTTGCTGCGTTCATCGGCTTCCGCCTTGAGCTGGGCGTTGGCTTTGGATAGTTCCGCTGTTCGCTTGTTGATGCGGTCTTCCATCTGTGCGTGAGCGGCCAGCAACTCGGCTTCAAGCTTCTTGTGCCGTGTGACATCGGTCAATATTTCGATCTGGGCATCCTTGCCGCCCCATGAGATTGGTTTGACATTCAATGTCAGCCATTTGATTTCTTTGTTTTTCGTAATAACCCTGAATGAGGCGAAGGCATCCTTGCGTTTGCCCGTTACATACGTTCCCATTTGGCCCAGGGCCATGGCCTTGTCTTCAGGATGGGCGAGTTCTATGGGGTGAATCTGCTTCAATTCGTCGGTGGTATAGCCCAGAATGCTGGACATGGATTCGTTGATGTATTTTGTCAGTCCGTGCTGGGTGACAGCCACACCTTCTTGAGAATTTTCCGCAAGAACGCGATACCGTTCTTCTGAATCCATCAACGCCTGCTCTGCCCGTTTTCTCGGGGTGACGTCCAGCAGGGAGACAATGACGCGGGAAAGGCATTTCTTGTATTCGTCCGGAACAAAGAAGTGGACCATGACCCAGATGGTTTCGCCGTTCAAGGTGCGGTTGGTGATCTCGCCGCAATACTCGTATCCTCCCGATGCCAGCATGATTATTTCTTCGGTAAAGGCGGCCATGGAGCTTTCGGTCAGGATTTTATCCAGGTTGCCGAAGAGTTGCTCCTTGGACCGGGCCGCAAGGAGATCCAGCGTGGCCTTGTTGACATCGACGACTTTGATCAATGAGGCGCATGTGTTCAGGGACTCCGGGTGGTTGTAGAAATATTCCCTGAAGTCGGTGATCCCCTGTGCTTTCAGTTCCTCGAAATATTGTTTGAGATCGGAAAGGTCTTCTTCCCAGAGAGAGATTGGCGAATCCTCGAACAGGGTCCTGTAGCGGGTTTCTCGTTTGGCCAGCTCGGCCTGTGCCTGCTTGCTTTTAGTTATGTCGCGGGAAAGCCCCTGATAGCCGCATGGCTTGCCGTCACGATCAAAGATTCTTTTGACCACGGTTTCCATCCAGAATCGGCTTCCGTCTCCACGAAAATGTTCCAGTTCCATGCGGTTGACGAAATCAAAATTACCTTCGCTTTCAACCTGGGCGCGTTTTTTGACCGCATCTTCAAAGATCGGAATGGATTCGGGAACGATGAAATCAAACAGGTGTATCTTGGTTACTTCTTCCGAGTCATAGCCCCAGACCTCCTTCACCGAAGGCGTGGTGTAGGTGAAATTGAGGTCCAAATCCAGTGTCCAGATGACGTCGGTGATATTCTCTGTGAGAAAACGGAACTTCTCTTCATTGGCGCGGAGGGCCTGTTCGGCTATTTTGCGGGCCGTGATATCAGTGGCAATGCCCTCGACGGCGACAGGGGTGCCCATCGCGTCCCGATGCAACACAAGCCGCTGATTGACCCATCGAACATCACCGGATTTGTGAACATACTGCAGTTCGTAGTCCGGCCTGATGATGCCGTTGTTCAGTTCTTCCCACATTTCATCGAAATACTCGCGCCAGTCAGGGTGGACAATCCTCTTGAAGAGTAGAGGTTCCAGCTTGTGCTCCTTGAGCGTGTACCCGAAAAATCGTTCTACCGAAGAGCTCAGGTAGTCGAACTTTCCGTCAGGAAGACGCAGTCGGAAAAAGATGTCGCTGGTGGCGTCCGAGATGAATTTCAGGCTTGCGTTGCAGGCATTCAGGTCTTCGGAGTTCACTGCGTCGTGCATGACGGAGACTATGTGGCTCAATTGTCCCGAGCCGTCGAAAACGGGGTCGAAGCGGCCCCAGACCGTCAGGTGTTCACCCAATTTGGTGCGGATGGCGAATTCCCCATCCCAGCTTTTACCTGATTGGAGCGTGGGGAGGATATCCGTCTCGTAGAGGGCGAGTGTGGTATCCGGCAGAACGGCCTCCGGCGGCAGAATACCGATCTCATTCTTGCCGTATCCGTAATAGTCCAGAAATGCCTGGTTGGTGAGTATCGGGCAGAGATCCGGCAGACGCACAGCCATGGCCACGCCAGAAGCGTTGATGATCTGTTCGAACAGGTGTGGAGCTGATGTCATGTCCGGAAAGCCTGGGCCGGAGGATGCTGTTTTCTTCACTGTAAGCCTGGTTTGTAAACACGGTTTTCATAATGATCAGTATGACAAACCATAGCTTTTTTACTGATTAAATGGAAGGAAGAGTCTCTTATAAATTGGAAGAATGTAAGGGTTTATTTCACATGGTTTTGTATCCAGGATACGGCAAGGCGGGCGTGGTCCTCGGCCACCTGCTCAACCCAGGCGGAAAGCGTGCTTTCGGCGTTCAGAACTTCCTGGCTTGCCTTGAGTGGCGCTATGACAATGGAGAAGGGCTTTTTGCTTCTGTCACGCAGGGACTCAAGGGTGCGCACCAGCGAGTGCCACTTTGCGGTCTCCCGCCCGGTGATCAGCCACAGGACAGGCATATCGAGTTGTGCCAGTGTCGTGCGTTTGGGCACACTCTTCATGGGGGTGTTGTCCGAAAGCAGGCAGACCAGGAATGGGGGATGCGCCTGATTGGCCGCAGCAATGGCTGGGGCGACACCCGCACCGTTTCCCCACAACCCCACGGCCCCATTCTGCATCCGTGCGTGTGTGCGTAGGTAAGCCACGGCGGCCACGGTATCGGTGGTCAGCTCAGCCATTCCGGCCGGGTTTGGCTCGTCTTCCATGCAGCCCCGGGGAATAAAGGTCATGGCCCCCAGATTGTTCATGGACAAGGCGCGGGTGAATCCCTGTATCAATGCGGGGTCAATGCATTCCGGACCGTGGATGATCACCACCCCGGGGTGCCCGTCTCCATAGGGAGGCAGTGAGAGGTTTCCTGAGATTTCCGAGGTCTTCCCGGCAAAGGTCACCTCTTCTTCGCGCACATGGACCTTGCGCGGGTAGTGGGCGATGCGGTCGTCATTCGTGGTCAGGATGAACCGTTCGATGTGATCATCCTTTGCCATGAAAGTCACCGACCCCACCACGGGCTCATCCGCGAACAGGGAAGGACCGATGGTATAGACATACTTCCCGAAAGCCTGCTTGAGACGGCGCAGGGTCTTGTTTTTCGAGTCATAGATCAGGAACCGTCCGTACTTGGTGTTGCGGGCGTCGATAATGGAGATGACGCGGTCGTCATGCGTCTTGAACTGGCCGGAAAATTCTCGGGTGGAATAGGAAAAATAGTCTCCCATCAGGGCGCGTCCAAAGCGGGCCTCATGACCGCGGGATACCGTGAAGTCCTTGCGAACCTGAATTGTTTTGGGGGCGTCGTCTTTTACCGGTTCCTCTGTGGGCAGGGTCTTGACCGGACTTATTTCCACCACGTCCGGTTCCGGTTCGGGCGCGGCTTCCGGTTCGACTACAGGTTCCGGCGTCGGGGGCGGATCAGCTAGAACCACGGTCTTGTCCATGGGGAGGGGCGCTTGCACCATGGGGGCTTCCGGTTCATCCGGTGGTTCCGGTTGGCTTTCAGGCCTTTTTTCAACCACGGGGAGCTGGGCGATGGGTTCCGGCGTCTGCTCCTGGGTCAGCTCCACCTTCATGATTTCTTCCAGGTCCATTGGGGCGAGGTCCACAGTGTGGAGCAACACCACCATAAGGACGGTGTGGAAAAGGATGGAGAGAAACCAACTCAGGGCATGCTTCATGACCGATTACTTCTTTTTCTCTTCGCGTTTCTGTTCAGCAACGATACCAAGGCGGTCTATACCGGCGGATTTGATCTCGCCCATGACCTGGACCACGGTGCCATACGGTACTTCCTTGTCCGCACGCAGGAAAAGCTGCTTTTTCTGGGATGCCACCAAACGCTTCAAGTGATCTTCCAACTCGTCCATGCCCACCTGATACTCATCCAGAAACAGTGTGCCGTCCTGTTTCACGGACAACACCAGGTGGTCGGAATCCTTGGGCAGATTCTTCACTGTCTTGGTTGTGGGCAGGTCTACTTCCACGCCTTGTGTCATGAGCGGTGCCGTGACCATGAAGATGATCAGAAGCACCAGCATCACGTCCACGAAAGGCGTCACGTTGATCTCGTTGAGAAAGCCGCCGCCGGTCTTGATGGCCATAGGTCGCTCCTAGCGCTGTTCAGACTTGTTGGACCAGGTGATTTCACGCTCTGCCCGGTTCAGAAAGGCTCCGGCGAAGTCCACCATACCGGACTCGACTTCATTGAGTTTGCCCAGGAAATAGTTGTAGAAAATAGTTGCCGGGATAGCGACCAGCAGGCCGATTGCCGTGGCAATCAATGCTTCGGAAATACCGGGAGCGACCGTTGCCAGGGCAGCGGACTGGGCCAGACCGATGGAGTGAAAGGAGTGCATGATGCCCCAGACCGTACCAAACAGGCCGATGAACGGCGCCGCGTTGGCACACGTAGCGAGGAAAGGCAGATTGCGGGTCAGGGTTCGCATCTCCTTGGTCACGCCCTGCTTGAGTACGCGCCTGAGCGTATCCTTGACCAGCAGACGTTTCCTGTCACGGTTGATATCCGCTCTCTCCAGCAGCCGGAACTCCTTCACGGCCAAAGTGGAAATGCGGGTAAGGGGTGACGTTTCGTCACCCACTGCCTTGAGCCCGCTGGACAGATCGTCGGAGGCCATGAATGCGTCATAGCCTTCAATAACCCGTTTGCGGGCCGTGCCGATGGTGAAGAATTTGAAAAAAATGATGGTCCAGCTCCACAGGGACATGAGGGCGAGAAACAGCATCACGCATTTCACAGCCAGGGTCGCGCCCATCAGCAAGGAAATCATGTCGCTCTCAGGTATAACATTCATGGTGGCACCTTTGTCGTGGTTGTCGGGTTGATCCGTTTTGGGCCTTGCCATATATGTAAACTTCGACAGAAGAGAAAGCAAGAGTGGGCCATAATTGGAAGAACTGTCTTTTCAGACGGTTGGAGTTGGTTTTTCTGAAGATGTCAAGGAGGATCATACGGTGGAACAAGCCATGAAAAGTCTCTAATGGACTTGTCCTGTCTGCGGTTATACGTATGTCAGAGGAAGGCTCAAAATACTGCCCGCTCATCTGTTCATGGAGGAAGAAGTGAAGTTATTGGTCCTGGCTGGAAAGACGGTGGACAACACGGTCCTCCTATCTCTGCTCAAGGGGAGAGAGTACACCCTGTCGCGTTTGTCGACTGTGTCCAGGGGGGTGCATCCTCTGGAAAAGGAGGGGGCTGACCTTGTCCTGTTGATTCCTGACGGCAGTGATTCCTCCTGGGAGCGGGCCATTATTCGTGTTCGTCGTGAATATGATACCAATGTCATTGTTTTGTATGAAGAAAGCCTGTCGGAAAATAAGGCCATAGAACTGGGCGCGTATGATTGCTTCAAGCTGGATTCCGCTGCCGAGGAGCGGCTGGGGCGGAGCCTGTTTCATCTGGAACAATACAGCACTCTGGAATCCCGATTCATCCGAAAGCAGGGGTTGCTCGACTGGATGGAGAAAGTCGATAAGATCGGCAGTTGGCGAATGGATAATCAGGGTAACATCCACTGGTCAGATGGCATACGCCGTATCGTCGAATCCGGCGGGCGCAAATTGACCAAATCGTTTACCAGCGGCAGGAAGTTTGTGCACCCGGAAGATCTGGAAGTCTATGACAGGGCCAACGCCGCCACCTTTGACGAGGGATGGTCCCTGGATTTTGAGTACCGGATTCTGGATGACAAGGGCACGACGCATCATTTGCATGTCGTCCGTCATGTTGAGACCGGGGGCGATGGAACAATAACCGGGGCCTTCGGTATGGTCAGGGACATTTCCCTGCACAAGGAATTTGAAGATATCCTTTTTCGTCGAGACGCGGTCCTGCAGGTGCTGGCCGGGTTCGCCGATCGATTCCTGCGCGAGGTGGACTGGGAAGGCGGCATAGACAAGACCATGGAAGCATTGGGCAAGGCCGCCGATGTGACCCGCGTCTTCGTGTTCAGCAAGGCCCACGGCGACAGTGACTCCGAAACCCTGTCCATCCGACATGAATGGGTCGTGGATGGCGTGGAGCCCATCATCGACAATCCTGTTTTCAAGAACCAGTCTTTTGAGGAGTATAGCTCCTGGCGCAAGGCGTTGCTCAGAAGGCGGGTGGTGGCTGGACATGTGAAGGATTTTCACCAGAGAGAGCAGTTGTTTTTCGAGACCGGTGGGGCCAAGTCGATCATTATCGTTCCGGTTTTTGCCGGGAACACCCTGTGGGGATTCATGGGGCTGTCGGAGCATCGAATGGAGCGGGACTGGCTGCCTGCCGAAATAGAATCGCTGACCATGGCAGCCAACCTGTTCGGGTCCGCCATCCATCATGGGCTCATGGGTGAAAAACTCATTGCCGCCAATCAGAGCGCCGAGGAAGCCTCTGCCGCGGCACTGGAAGCAAGTCTGGCCAAATCCATGTTCCTGGCCAACATGAGTCACGAGATCAGGACGCCTATCAGCGGTATCCTCGGCATGGCGGAAATGATGGTCACCACGGGACTGACAGATGAACAGCGCGAGCATATGAACATGATCCGAGATGCGGCCGGGTCCCTGCTGCATATCGTCAACGACATACTCGATCTGTCCAAGATCGAGGCGGGCAAGATGGAGCTGAAGCCCATCGATTTTTCCTTCCGTCCCGTATTGTCCACGTCGGTCCGCTCTTTCGGCCCGCAGGCCGAGCTGAACAACATTGTCTTTCAATATTCCGTCGATGATGACGTACCGGCCAGAGTCAATGGCGATGCAGACCGGTTGGGGCAGGTGTTATGGAATCTGATCGGCAACTCCATCAAGTTCACGGAGCGCGGGCTGGTTGAACTGACCGTGAGCGTCTCCAAGCAGGAAGCCGGGCGTACTTGTCTGCTCTTCAAGGTCCGCGACACAGGTGTGGGTATTGCCCAGGACAAACTGGAAACGATTTTCGACAACTTTACGCAGGCGGACAGCTCCCTGCGCAAGAAGCATCAGGGCACCGGCCTTGGGCTGGCCATTTCCCGAAAGCTCGTCAACATGATGGGCGGCGAGATCGGGGTGGAAAGCGAGGTCGGGCGTGGCAGCACCTTCTTCTTTACCGCCTGGTTCGGCGTGGTCGCAAATCAGACCTTGGTTGAGGAAGAGGCCAGGCCGAAGCTGGCCAAGGGGTTGCACCTGAACCTTCTGCTTGCCGAGGATAACCCGCTTAATCGTAAGTATCTCAACCATTTTCTGACCATGTTCGGCCACACCGTAACCTCGGTGGAGAACGGGCTTGAAGTGCTCTCGGCCCTTGAGTCCAAAGGCAAGGAAATCGATCTGATACTCATGGATGTCCAGATGCCGGAGATGAGCGGCATCGAAGCCACTCGGGCCATCCGCGAGTCCAACGGCAAACGCTACGACCGGACGATTCCCATCATTGCCCTTACGGCCTATGCCATGAAGGGCGACAGGGAGCGCATGATTGATGCGGGCATGGATGATTACGTCAGCAAGCCGGTGGATATGCACGCCCTGTCCGATGCCATTGTCCGCTGCATGGCTGGTCGGGAATCCGTAGGCGTTCCGCCGCACCTGCTGGGAAAATCCCCTCTGCGCAAACGGGTGGAAAGCGTTCCTGTGCCCGTCAGCCTGGATATGGATTCATTGACCGACAGGTTCGAAGGCAACATGGAATTACTCAAGGATATCCTAGAACTTTTCGTTATTGAAGCAGAGGAAAAGCTGGAGAAGCTGGATGCTGGAATCAAGGAGCAGGCCCTCAAAAAAGTGGGGGTGGCACTGCACTCGATCACCAACATTGCCAGTCATGTGTTGGCCATGGACATCATGGCGCAGTCACGGAGTCTTGAGAAGCTCTGCTATCTTGGAAAGTTGGAGCAGGTTATTGAAGGAATTGAAGAGATGAGGCCGCAATTTGCCGCTCTGGTTACCCTGGTGAAGAAGGAAGTCGAGAAGTTATGAATTCCATTGCGTTTGGTTTTGTGAATGCGTATCGTTACTGACCTTTTTCACAGTGAAATCTAGGCGGGGGGTAGAGGATGCTGGTCAGAGATTGGATGACAATCAACGTCATTTCTCTTGGTGTGAATTCGTCGGTACTTGATGCCGCAGAAATCCTGCGCGAGAAGAACATTCGTCAGTTTCCCGTTATCGACAGCGCAGGTTTGCTTGTCGGGATCGTGTCTGATCGTGATATCCGTGACGCCATGCCTTCCAAGTTCATTCCCGGTGATCCCATTTCAGAGCAGGGCGGCGGATTGTATACGCTGACGGCTGAAGACATCATGACCATGGACCCTATCTCGGTGCCGTCTGATGCGGCCATGACCGAAGTGGCCGAACTCCAGGTCAAACACAAGATCGGCGGGCTGCCGGTCGTGGATTCCGGTCAGCTCATGGGGATCATCACCCAGCAGGATGTTTTGCGCTATCTGTGTACCGCCTCCGGTTCTCTCCGGGGAGGGGCGCAGTTTGCCGTGCGGATGGATGGCCGGGCCAATCTGTTGGCCGAGCTGTTGTGTGATCTGCGCGAACTGGGTGTGTTTTTTTCCAGTGTGTTCACGGCGCATGATGCCGTGAACTCCGGGTTCTCGAATGCCTATGTGTCCATAGAAGACATGGGGGACATGTCGGTGGATGAGGTCGTGGACATCCTGCAGAAAAAATATCTTCTGCTGTTTTATGTGGCCGAAGGCGTCACAGTGGATTTGATGTGACGAAAAAGAACACAAAAAAGGCCGCCCGGATCAGTTTGGGCGGCCTTTTTTGTGTTCTTAGTCCTTCAAGGCGTTGTTGACGGATTGCAACAGCTTTCTGGTGTCGATGGGTTTGGTGAAGGTGTCCACGACATCATAGACCTTGGCCAGTTCAACAATTGATTCGGGGTTGAACGCCTCACCGCCGGAGATGGCGATGAACTTATGCGAGCTATCGGCTTTTATCAGTTCACCCATGACCTGAAGGCCACCTTTCTTGGGCAGAAAAATATCAATGATTGACAGGTCGATCGTGGCGTTCTGACAGATGCGGATAGCTTCTTCACCATCTGCGGCTTCAAGCACCTTGAAGCCTTCGGCTTCAAGTACCGATTTGAGCAACTCCCGAATCATGGGAGCATCGTCTACGACCAGAATGGTTTTCATCATTTCTCCTTCTCGTTGGCGAGGCTACTGCTGCCCTCTTTCGAGATATACTCTAGCGCAAATTCGACTTCGGACTCAAGGATTTTGAGTTCCTGTTTGGCAGAATCCGTGTCTTTCTGTTTGCACAGATACTCCAGTTGCTCTGCGATGGCTCCTAGACGCTGGGCGCCGACTGTTCGGGCAGACCCTTTGATCGAATGGGCCATTCTTTTGGCCTCGTCCATCTCACCCTGTTCGAAGAACGCGAACAACTCCTGCATTTCATTGGGCACGTCCCGGATGAAAATATCATCCATGCGAGAGAGCAGGTACGTGCGACCGCCGAGCATGTCCAGTGCTGTCTGGCGGTCAAAGGGAGTGCCTGAATTGCCGGACTTCTTCTGCTCCTCGGCGGTGCAGGTTGTTTTTTCGGCCTTGTTTGCCGCACGGGCGATGGTGGCATAAAAATCAGCGATGGTAATGGGCTTTGAGATGTAGTCATTCATGCCCACCGCCAGGAAACGCTCCCTGTCGCCCTTCAGGGCGTGTGCTGTCAGGGCGATGATGGGGATGGTCGGATCAAGGGCGCCGGAGTTGGGGTCGCGGATGGCCCTGGTGGCAGAGACGCCGTCCATGATGGGCATCTGAATGTCCATGAGCACGATATCGAATTCCTCTGCCTTGACAGCTTCGAGCGCCTGAAACCCGTTCTCCACGGCAAGGACCGAATGATTCTGCTCAATGAGCAGCGTCATGGCCAGTTCCTTGTTGAGGGGGTTGTCATCGGCCAGCAGGATGCGGAGTGGCGTGATGTCCGGCTTTTCAACACAGTCGGGAGCGGGGCTGATTTCCCTGAGTACCTTGGGGTCGCCGACTGTGAGTTTGACTGAAAAGGAGAACGTGCTTCCCTTATGCTCTTGGCTTTCAATGGATATTTCGCCGTTCATGAGCTCTACAAGGAGCTTGCAGATAGCCAGGCCGAGCCCTGTCCCGCCGTATTTGCGGGTAACGGAATCATCGGCTTGCAGAAATGATTTGAATATGGCCCGCTGTTTGTTTGCCGGGATGCCCACCCCCGTGTCGATGACCTTGACGACGAGTGTGACGGGATCCCCCGGAGTAATGGTCTCGGCTGCGTCTTTAAGGGAGACGGTGATGGTCACGCTGCCGTTTTCCGTGAATTTTATGGCATTGGAGAGCAGGTTGATGATGACCTGGCGCAGTCGGGAAGGATCGCCGACCAGTGCCGCGGGCACGGCCTTGTCCACCTGTGCCGAAACCCGAAGCCCTTTGTCGCTGGCCGAGAGCATATGCATGTCCAGCGTGGCCTCGATGATTTTACGAATGTCGAAGTCGATGGCTTCCAGGGACATCTTTTGCGCTTCGATCTTGGAGAAATCGAGGATGTCATTGATGATGGACAGCAGTGAATTGCCGGCTTCCATGACGCGTTTCAGATATTCGTCTTTTCTGTCCTTGTCGTTCACGGTCAATGCGAGTTCGGACATGCCGAGCACAGCATTGAGCGGGGTGCGGATTTCATGGCTCATGTTGGCCAGAAATGATGACTTTGCCCGCGCCGCCGCGTCCGCCTTTTTCATGGCGGTGACAAGACGGGTGGATTTTTGTGTCAACTCGGCGTTGGCCCGTTCCAGGGCTTCCGTGCGTTGCCGCACGCGTTCTTCCAGCTTGTCGCGCGCCTTTTTCAAGGCGTCTTCGGCCCGCTGTCTGGCTGTGATATCGATGCCGAGGACCATGATCATGCGTTCGCCCGCCGAGTCGGTCATGGGGGAGCATTGGAGGTGAAAGGTGCGTCCCTTGGCATCGGTCCAGTCCCACTCCACGGCCTTGTCGGAGTTCATGGCCACCATGGGCGGGCAGCCACCGGATTCCTTTGTACAATTGAGCGCCTCGCTACAGATTTTGTCCTTGGGACTGCCGAAATAGCGCCTGAAGTAGCGGTTGGCGTAGCGGATGGTCTGATCCGGGTACAGGTGATAGACTATACCGGGCAGGGACTCCATAAAGAAAATCTGGCGTTGCTGTTCACGGCGGAGGTCCTCATCCGTGCGTCGCAGTTTGGTCAGGTCAAGCGTGTGAACTGCCAGTCGGGCGACTTCGCCCCACGGGTTGGCGACCGGAACGATGGAGTGGACGAGTGAACGTCCATTGGCCTCCTCCTCGAAGCGCACGGAGCGGACATCGCGAATGGCTTCGTCTATCTTGGCCCTGCGGGAGTTGGCCGCTTCCTCCGGCAGGAGAGCGAAAAAATTGGATTGGTGCAGATTTTCGCCGGATTTGAGATCGAAGAGCTTGGCCGCAGCTGCATTGGCAGCGAGGACATACCCGGAAACATCCATGACAAGCGCGGATTCCACCGAAGAGTCCAGAAGGGCCTGGGATGTCTCATCCAAGGCCACATAGGATGTGGGGCGTGCCGGTTTTTTTTGTATCGTCATGCTTGTTTTGTCTTTACGCTGCACCGATCAAGACAAGGTGCGAATTCGAGGTCGGCCAAAGAGAGTTTCTTGATGATGGAGACTGTAGGAAAAAGGCGTAAACAGGTCAATGATAACCTGTATTGACTGTTGGATTCCACTCGTCCTGCTTGCCATTTTGTCGGGTTTCCGTATCGTGCGGTGGAAGGAGTACAGGGAATTATGGATCATCAGGGTATGATTATACGTCCGCCCAGCGAAGCCGGGTCTATTCTGTTGCAGGTGACCCTGGGGTGTTCGCATGGCAAATGCGGGTTTTGCGGTGCGTATCTGGAGAAGCGGTTCGACATCAAGGCGCGCGAGACGTGGCTGGCCGATATCGAGTTCGCTGCGCGCAACTGCCGAAGACAGCGCCGGGTTTTTTTGTGTGACGGCGACGCCATGATTCTGCCGCAGTCGCAGTTGGTGGATATTCTGACCGTCATCCGCGAGCGGCTGCCCTGGGTGACCCGTGTGGGCACCTATGCCAATGCAAAGAGTCTGGACAGGAAGTCCGATGCAGAGTTGAGGCACCTCCGGGAACTGGGCTTGGGGATTGTCTATATGGGACTGGAGTCCGGCGATGACGAGATTCTCAAGGCCATGAACAAGAATGGCGACAGTGCGTTCATTGTGGCGCAGGGGCGGCGAGTGAAGGCCGCTGGTCTGAAACTCAACGTCACTGTGATCAACGGTCTTGGTGGTGTGGAGCGATCTCTGGTCCATGCACGGGAGACCGCCCGGGCGCTGAGTGCGATGGACCCTGATCAGATCGGCGCACTCAGTCTCATGCTGGTGCCGGGCACGCCGCTGCACGATCGCTTTGAACGCGGGGAGTTCGTCCTGCCCGACGCCTTCACCATTTTGACGGAAATACGTGAGCTGGTGGCCGGATTGACGCTGTCGCGGGGACTCTTTCTGGCCAATCATGCTTCAAATTATCTGCCCCTCAAGGTCCGCCTGCCGTCCGGCAGGGAAAAGGCGCTGGCCCTTATTGATCAGGCCCTGGTCGGTGAGACGGCGTTGCGCTCCGAAGCCGCCCGTCGCCTGTAGTCCAGTCGTTCCTCGCGGGTGCCGTCTGCAACGGCTCGGCGTGCATTGTGTGCACGGCCAGGCGGTGAGCCTTGGTGTATCCCCCTTGAATCAGTTGATGAAAATGCCATCCTTGATGATGTGCCGTGGTGCCTCGAGGGTGGTCATGGTCGTGTCTGGGTTCGCGGCAGTGACCAGGATGTCGGCGGCCATGCCTGGGGCGAGGGTGCCTCTGGTCGAAAGATTGCAGGCCGCTGCCGAGGTCCGCGTGGCTGCCTGTATGATTTGAGACGAAGACAACCCCGCACAGGCCAGGAGGCGCATTTCTTCAAGCGGCATGCCCGCATCCGTGCGGCGATACGGGAAGTCGTTACCCAGGGCCATGCGGCCTCCCATGGCGTTGAACGTTCTGACCGGCTCGAACAGCGCCGGTCCTTTCCAGGGGGTTCTGTTGAGCACGTCCAACGTCGGTGTGAGAATGATGTTCTCGCGGACCATGCGCTCCAGCATGGCGATATAGGAAGGGATGAGTTCCCCGTTGTCGTTGAAGATCTGGCGGATGACACCCTTCTCGTGCCAGCGATACGGCACATGTTCCACGGTGTTGACTCCCGCGTCCAGCGCCGGTTTCAGCCCTGCGAAATCTTCCACATGGCAGCGTATGATCAGCCCGAGTCGGCGTGCCTCGGTACAGATAGCCTCTGCCGTGTCCGCGTCGAACATGGGCCATGGTCTGGGCATGATGCCCGGCTCAAAGGAAATCTTGATCATGGTCGCGCCCTGACCCTCCAACTGCCTGACCGTTTCCCTGCCTTGTTTTGGGGTGTCTGCGACCAGGGCGTATACCGGCTTGTGTATGGGGGTGGGGTAGCCGCCGGATGGAGCTATCATGGGGCCGCAGAATGCCGCGGTTGCTGTTGTCCCTGTTGGCGACTGTGCCAGCAGGCGCATGTCGTCCAGAGTTGATCCCACGTCGCCGATGCTGGTGACTCCCTTTGCGAGCCAGCGGTCCCTTCTTTCTTCCCGGGTGTGGATGCGGTGGCAGTGGGCGTTGATTATGCCGGGCAGAATGGCCGCGTCAGGCAGGGCGATCACTGGCCGATCCGTGATGTGCGCTTCGGGGAGCACGGCTTCGATGATTCCCTTGTTCACGAGCACTGTGCCGTTTTTCAGGGGATGCTGTCCGGTGCCGGTGATGACCGTGCCCGTAAGAGCGAATGTCCCTTTGGGCAAAGGGCCGGTTGTGCCGGTGCAAGGGCAAAGCAGTGTGCCGAGTCCGACCATGGATGCGAGAAAGTCACGGCGTGACAGGGGCATGGAGCTCGGGCTATTCTCCCGGACTTGTGGTGAAGAAGGTGTCAGCCCAGGTGAAGGCGTGCTGATAGCTGACAGCCACCGTGCCTGGGAGGATGTTGAGAGTCTGGGAGCAGACGCTGACTTCGTCCCAGTCGGACTCTTCCAGGGCTTTCGCCAGGTCCAGCCACGGGGTGTACCGGTTTTTCTTTCCGCACAGGGCCGCTTTGATGTCGTTGTCCACGGGCAGGTGATTGAGGATTTCTTCCATGTCCGTGTCGAGCATGGCGTCCAGCAGAGAGAACAGGCCGACCATGAAGAGCTTGTCTGACTCCTCTTCGTATCCGCTGCCAAGGGCTGCGGTTTCGAAGAGTTTGGCCCGATGGGCCGAGAGATAGGTCAGTTCCTGCGTCTTGTCCGACGGGGTGAGGTCCGTGAGGATGATGAGCCGGAGCCAGTTGCGCAGCGGTTTCCACCCTGTCAGGACAACGGCTTGCTTTATGGACGTCACTTTGGTGGCAAAGCTGAAATTTGCTGAATTGAGAAAGTTGAGCAGGCGATAGCTGATGGCCACGTCAGCCTCGATGGCCAATGCCAGTGCGTCAAAATCAGGCTCTTCCTTTTCGATGATCTCGAAAAGCTTGAGTCGGGTTATTTTGGACGAGTTGATTTTTCGCCCTGTTTCGTTTTTGGGTTTCTTGAAGAAGAAACCGTGGAACAGGGTGAAACCGGCCTTTTGGGCCTTTGCCAGCTCTTCACTGGTTTCCACGCATTTGGCGATCATTTTTGCGTTGCCGAATTTCTTTCCCTTGGTGACGATGGCCTCAATGTCGGCTTCATCCTTGCCCTGTATATCCACAATGAAGGTGTCGGCCAGCTCAGCCAGTCGCTCGCATCCGGGCTTGCCCTCGAAGTTGTTGATGGCCAGCTCAAAGCCGTCGATCAGGAGGTCGCCGAGAGCGACGATAAGGGCCTCCTCGGTGGTCTGTATTTCTTCTAGAATGATGACTGTGTTGTCCCAGGGGATGGCATGCGGTACGCCCCGGATGATTGACTCGGGGGTGAAGTGGACCAGAAGACGGGCCTGATTGCCGCCAACCCCGCCGCAGAGAGGGAGGTTCGCGACCAGGCTCATGGTCGCTTCGGAGGTGTTGTTGAGGATGGCGTGATCAGCGTTTTCACTGTCCCTGAAGAGCGTCATGTAGCCCCATGTTTCGTTTTGGGTATCTAGAATCGGCTGTCTGGCCATGAATACGGATTCGTATGTGCTCTCGCTCATCAACTGCCCCTTTTATATATGATAACACAAAGGCTGAAACGTGGCTTTTGTGATAATGAATAATATTAATCTTGAAAATGAGACTTCGTCAACAGTAGTCAATGACAATTACTGTTCTTTGGAACAAACACCAGATAATTAGGAACCATTATCGCGCTGTATTGAATTCTGTTTCCACTTTCATCTTTTGTCCGACTGTATTATGAGAACGCGATCTAGCCTTAAAAGAAGAAAACCGCCAGGAGCGAGGTACAGGATGCATATAGGTAAAGCCATTCGTTTGGAAAGAATATTCAATCGTAATACCGGACGGACCATAATCGTGCCCATGGACCACGGTGTGACCGTAGGGCCCATTGCCGGTCTGGAAAAGATGCGCGATACCGTCACCAATCTTGTCGCCGGCGGGGCAAACGCCGGTCTGGTTCACAAGGGACAGGTCAAATTGGGCCACCGCATGCAGGGACGCGACTTCGGATGTATCGTTCATCTGTCGGCAGGCACCTGCCTTTCGCCTTTTCCCAATCTGAAACGGTTGGTGACCACGGTCGAAGAAGCGATTCGCCTGGGTGCTGACGGAGTCAGCGTGCATGTAAACCTTGGGGATGAGACAGAAGGACAGATGCTCACAGACCTGGGACAGGTGGCTGCCAGTGCCGCTGATTGGGGAATTCCCCTCTTGGCCATGGTCTATGCGCGAGGTCCGAAAGTGGCTGATGAGTACGATCCCGACATCGTGGCCCACTGCGCGCGCGTTGGAGCCGAGCTTGGCGCGGATGTGGTCAAGGTCAACTATCCTGGCAGTGCAGAGAGCTTTGCCCATGTGGTGGAATGTGCCTGTGTGCCTGTGGTCATTGCCGGTGGAGCCAAGATGGACTCCACTCGTGAATTTCTCGAAATCGTGCGGACATCCATTGACGCCGGCGGTGCGGGACTGTCCGTGGGACGCAACGTGTTTCAGCACCCGGATTCCACCCGATTGGTGGAAGTGCTCAATCGAATCGTTCATGAAGATGCGTCCGTTGATGACGCGCTTGTCGGTTACGAGGACATCCTCTAGCAGGCACGATCCTGATCACAAAGCAGCCCTCGGTGTTTTTGCACCGGGGGCGTTTCAGGCCCCAGCCCTTTTGTCTGCTTTCTCTCCGATTGTTCAGGGGGAGACTCGGTGGCTTTTCTTTCCGTTCTCCGCGATGGGTTTCGACCAGGGTCGGCAACGGCAGTAGAAACGAGAAACCCCAGCGACCGCAACTCGCTGCTTGAGGGTATTCGCTTCTCCCTGTCAGAGAGTATGAGTATTATCTGGCGCATGTATATTCCTCTTGATCATGAAGCACCGCCGACGGCGCGTATAAACGTAAGCTCTATAAATATAGAGTGGGCGATTTGAGAGTATGAGAACCGGTGTAAAACGTCCAGTTAAAATTGGCTTTTTTTGTATCTAATAGCCTGTTTTACTTTGAAAAAAATGTAAATTATTTTTAAAGGTTGGGCTCTGTATTGGCTCGTTGTGTAATATTGAGTGAATACAATGCCAAATGAATGGTATGCTTTGCATGTATATGTATATTCAATGCAAAAGGCCATGGAATGCCGCGATATGAACGCGTATTCCATGGCCTTTTGCATTTAAATGCAGTCGAGTTGCAGTAAATATTGTTATTGAGTCACGTTTTTAAAGACAAAAAGCGGGAGCTCTGCTTTGGTTTCCCATGAGTCGCCATCCTTGAGCGAGACGGACAGAATATGCTTGCCCTCGTCTTCCACGCGCAGGCCGGGAACCTGAAAGTTCATCTTGTGGAGCACGGTGCCGGCGGGTTTGATCTCCTGTGCGCCAATGGTCAGGGTTTCTCCTGTGGGTGTGGTCATGGCTAGGGAAACGGAAAACGGCGCTTCGGCGTTGTCTTCAAGGTCCCACAGGCTGGCGAAAAAGACAGGAGGCAGGGTGGCGGGCAGATCGGGCACGACTGCGTGCTCGATGGTGCGGATGAAAGAGGTGCTGCTCGAATCCTTGTCGATGATCAGGTCGGAGCAGATAAGGGCATAGATAAGTTTGGGCATGATGCCTCCGTTGTTATTCTGTTGCAAAGGCTCCGGTCAGGGAGCGGCGCACTGTGTCGGGAAGTTTCTTTGCCGACTTGGGGTCCAGGCCGGAGAGGAGGAGTGCGGCTGCAGTTTGTTGGCTCGGGGTGCCTGTTTTCGCGATTTGAGTCAAGGCCGGCATGGCCAGTTTTCCCATGCGGGCCAGGGTGTACAGGGCGACCTGAGCTGTCAGTGTACCGGGGCGGGCAAGGAGTTTGGCCACGGTGGGGGCGGCTGCAGCGCCGATGGGTGATCCGGGACAGGTCATGCGCTCGCTCCCCAGGAGCAGCAGCAGGTCGTGCAGCATGGCCGGATCAGGGCCGATCTGGTCGATGGTTTCCGCCAGGACATGGACAACGCGCATGTCGTCTATTTCCAGAGCGCGGACCAAGGCCGGGGTCGCCGGAAGGGCCTGTTCATTGAGTATACCGAGCAGCCATGCGGCTTTGGCAACAACGACAGGATCAGTATTTGAGAGCATGTCCGCCAGCGGCAGCACGGCGTCTGCCCCCATTTTGCTGAGGCTCAAGGCGGCGCTCACTCTGACATCGTTGTTGGGATCAGCGAGAAGTCGGGCCACGGGTTTTGCCGAGTACCGACTGATCTTTGCCAGTGCGAGTGCGGCAACGCGGCGAATGACCGGGTCTTTATCCGACAGGGCAGAGATGAGGCCGTCTGTGGTCAGCGCGGGAATGGGCAGGAGCGCGAGGCCAAAGACGGCGCCGCGTCGCTGTTGATTCTCCGGCGACTTCAGGGCCTGAAGGAGATCGGGCATGGCCGATTGTCCCACTGCCTTGAGCAGTTCGCCCCCTTTGTCGCGGTCGGTTCGCTCCTTGCTTCCGAGCAGGTGGGCGATGGATGCCGTTTCAGTGGTAGTGGTTGTCCCGGCCAGCGCAGGGCAAGGGCCGATCAGCACACACAGGGTAAGCAGGATGGGAAGGAGTTTGTCCATAGACAATTTTAGTTTACTATCTAATTTCATGATAACTACTTTTGTAAAAAGTCTACTTTCGGGACATGTCATTCCAGGCCCAGACAACATTGCCACCGATGGCGCGAGAAATATCTCCGCCATAATCGCGGTTGAGCCTGTATGTGGTTGGGGGATAATCGCGGCTGTTGTCCGAGTAGAAGATGAGTTCGACATCATCTTCAAGTCGTCTTGTGTTGACCCGCCTGACCAGGGTTTCACCGCCTTCACCCGGTTCGGAGACAAGCATGATTTTTCCTACAGGGCTGGGATCACGATCGTTTCTATCTACAAGAAGGATGTCTCCGGGATGGAGCGTCGGCGCCATTGAGAGTTCGTTCTTGCCCACCTCCACGGCCACGATGTTGGAGCGGAAGCGGATCGATTCCTGATGTCGCCAGACCAGAACCCATCCCTCGACCCTGTCTTCGGGCACAAGGCCGGGGCCGGCAGCCACGGACGAGGCCGTCAACGGGACCGCGAGGTAATCATCGGGTTGGGGCTCTGGTGCATTGGGTTCGGCTTCGGACTTTGTGGGGAGCTGAAAGCAGACTTCTCTGGATGCGTCCGCAGGATCGTCGGCAAACACGATGCTCGCGCCTATGCGGTCGAGGATGTGTCCGAGAGAATCCGTGTTCAGGCCACGCTCCTTCTTCAGAAATCGATTGAGTTGTGAAGGGTCTACGTCAAGTTCATCCGCCATTCGTTTGTTGTTCGGGTACCGTTTTCCTGGCCCGATGCGGTCAGTGAGTGCCTGACGTACGTCGTCTGTAAATCCCATGAGTGCCTCTTTTCATGGCTGAAGGTTAACGGCGATTATACATAAAAATTGGCAAATGTCTAAAGCTGATTGACAAAGCATCTTGACAATAAAGTAGACATTTGGCTATATCTCTTGCGCACACGGTTTCACAAGAAGACGGAGAGAGTCAATGAAGCGAGTAGAAGTGATACGGTTGGAAAAGGGGCAGGACGGCACGTTCGGCGTGTTGCGACTGGACGGGCGGGTGCTGTGCGTCACGTTGGAGCCGCCGGACAAGGGAAACAAGCGGGACGTTTCCTGTATTCCAGCGGGTGAATATGTCTGCAGGCGTGTGGAGTCGCCCACGTTCGGGACCACGTTCGAGGTGACCGATGTCCCGAATCGATCACATATCTTGTTTCATCAGGGAAACGTTGTGAGCGACACGCACGGATGCGTGTTGCTGGGAACCCGTTTCGGTACACTGGGAAAGGAGCGGGGCGTTTTGCAGTCCCGGAATGCATTCCATGCGTTCCTGAGCCGGTGTGGCGACGCGGAAGGGTTTGGATTTGTCATTAATGAACACTGTCAGGAGGGGTAATGGAACGGGGAGAATCAACCTTCGATATTTGTCTGAAGGGAGCGCAGGCCATTTGCGAGGCCGTGGGGGAGAACCCTCGCAAGATCAATGAGCTTGTCAGGGATAATGGGCTGCCGGCCTGGAAAAAGAGAGACAAGGGGTCATGGCTCGCCCTTCCCGAGGATCTGCATCGTTGGATACGCGAGCAGCGGGATAGGTATATCAGCAACTATGTCTTCAATAAATGAGTGAAGGTCGTGCTTATGGCAGGGTGGAGATGGCCTGGACACTTTCCAGGTAGTCTCCACCGGGCCGGGCCAGCGTCTTCAGCTCTATGCCCGGCTCCAGGGTCGTGATGATGGTGGACCCCATGATTTTGCGTCCATAGACGCCGTCCACCTTGGTCTTGAGGCCCCATGCCGAGTGCATGACAAGGGGCTGTCCTTTATAGCTGCCAATATACAGCATGATATGGCCCGGCTTGCGCACCAGGGTCAAAAACGGCGTGCCCTGCTCAAGGGTGCGCTGTTTTTTTGTCTCGCGGGACAGGCCGGTCAGGTTCACGAATGTTCCTCTTTTTATCTGCTGGCTTGAGTTGCGGGGCAGGTAAATACCGAAGGCGGCCATGAGGTCCATGGTGGTTGCCGAGCAGTCGCGGTGTCCGTACAGGCCTCCCCATCCATAGGGGCGGCCCAGCATTGTGTTGGCGACGCGGCTGAAGTTGGCAGGCGTGGTCGGGATGGGTGCCGGATTGATGGCTGTTTCGGGGAGCTTTCCGCTTGCAAGGAGGGCATTGCCTGTTGCATCCCGTGTCGGGATCAGGATTTCCTTGCCCTTGAAAGGCAGCAGCATGCCGACTTGGCCCATGAAGCAGAACCGGCCATCCTGGTCGGTGATGGGAACATTGTCCGCAACAACAGCCCCGTAGGTGCCGGTCTCGAACGCTCTGGCCGTCGTGTCGTCCACCCATCCGATGTCGCGGGTTTCCACCCAGCCGAAGGCGTGCCGGGATTCAACCAGCGTCCACTCTCCATCTGCGCTGGAGTGGGTGGCAAACAGTGGTGTCCCTGCCAGGACGAGCGAGTTCTGCATGTAGTCGAAGGGAAAACCCTCGCCAGCTCGTTTGAAATCTAAAAAGGCGGGCTGGTTGGTGGGCAGGGTGCGCAGGCTGGTGTTGGCCACGACAATGGCCCGTCGCCCCATGGAGGGGTAAGCGTCAACCCGTGAGTTGGTCGCCATGGCTTCAAGCCAGGATGGATCGCGTTGCAGGGTGTTCTCGCCGAAAAGAGGGGTGTCCTTGTAGGATGTCAGTCCCCAGAACACTTCTTCGGCTGTGTGTTTGGCCGTTTTTCTGTGCCATGGGCCGAAATGTTGGCTGAGGAAATAGGCATACGCTGTCGTTTGCGCCTTGTCGTCGAGCAGGGGGATCTCCGGGGGCAACCCGTGATAGAGGCTCGTATCCTGCGCCAGCGTGGTCAGGTCGAGAACCGGGCCGTCCTGTGTCCTGGCCGAACATCCGGCCAGGATCAGGACAAGGATAAATATGACAGCGTAACGTGACATTCTTTCAGGCTATTTCATGAATTTTTTACCGATATTGAAGGCCTGTCCCACATGCTCGCCTATGGTGTGGTAGGCGCGGGAGCCGGGGGCGAAGATCATGGGGGCGACTTTGGTTATGTCCGGATGCTTGCCATTGACGAGTTTGTCGTCATCGCATTTTACGTCGATGATTGCACCGATGACCATGTTGTGGACGCCCAGTTCCACGATTTCGGACAACTCGCACTCGATGACGAGCGGGCATTCGTCGATATACGGTGCGTCGACGCAGTTGCTTCTCACCGGGGTGAGGCCGGCTTCCGTGAACTTGTCCACATTTTTCCCCGAGACCATGCCCAGATAGTCGGACTCAGCAGCCAGGTTGGCCGGACACACGGAGATGGTGAACGCCTTGTGTTTGAGGATTCCGGCATACGTGTGCCGAGATGGGCGCAGGGAAACGACCATGGATGCGGGGTCTGAGCTGGCAATGCCGCCCCAGGCAGCGATCATGGCGTTGGGTTTGCCGTCTTCGTCATATGCGCCCACGGCCCAGACAGGGGTGGGTTGGGCCAGCGTTATGGCCCCAAGTGATTTTTTCATGGGAGTCTCCTCGATTGGTTGATCGATCCAATCTACCCAAATCCAGCATGAATGGGAATGGCCAATTTACATTTACAGACGCGGCAGGCCCGGAGCTATGCGCGTGGCGGCCACATCCATGATGGAGGCGCACAGCCCGCAGGCCGCGCAGAGTTTGTCGCAGTGGGCGACCTGATCGAAAAAGGTGTCGGGCAATGCCTGGTTCGGGATGTGTATCCTGTCGCCGAGGTCGCCCATGGCATCCATGAGGTCCAGCAGGTTGCCCGTGTAGGAGCCGTTGAAATAGGCGGTGATCGTCTGTGAAAGGAACGTGGTGCCCTTGGTGCGACCGCATATCTTGATGCCGTCCACCAGTCCTTCGTACCTGCTCATGTCTTCCGGCCTGATGAACGGCGAGGAGAGTATGGCGCCGGGTTCATCGAACATGCGGCGAACGCACCCTAAGTCGCGGTTCATGGCAAAGGTGCGCTCCCGGCACAGTCCCTCGACGCCAAGGGAAATGTGGGCGTCATGGGCGGGTTTGTATGGACAGCACAACAGACATCCCTCATTGGCGATGAGGTTGAGGTGTATCTCGGGGTGGGTTTTGCGGAGGGCCTTGCTCACGCTTTCGAGCCGGGCAAGGTTCCGGTTCAGGGTGCGATCCAGTACCAGCTTGGACGGGGGCTTGAAAGTGGTCTTTTCGATCATGGACAGCATGGCGTAGACAGCCTCAGTCGAACCGAGGGCCGCGTTGATGCTGGGGATGGCTTCGAGCTTTTTTGTCGTTTGCGGGTGGTTGTCGGATAGCGATTGCAGGAAATAGGGGTCGGCGAAAATGAGCCCGGAGAGATCGGTCTTGTTGAGCAGGTGCTCCAGGATGGTGGCTGTCTTGGAGAGACTGTCGGAGTCAAAGTATTTGGTGGGGGTATGAAACCGTGCGTTCATGAGCACGTATTTATCCACGCCGTCCAGCGTGTTCAGGCCGTTGATGACCTCGTTGATGGAATGGCTCGTGGTGCGGTGGCGGGAGTCAGCTAGGTTCGGATTGAAAAGGGGAAAGTGGACTGAGTGTATCCGGTCGGCATGGCGTGACAGAAAATCGGGGTATTCTCCATCCGGGAGAAACGGAACGTCCAATGTAAGCATGATCTTTTTTCTCCAGAAGAGGACTGAACGTCAGTGATAATGGTTAGGTGATCTTGCTGCGTACCCAGTTGACAATGTCGCCGCTGCTCATGGCTCCGGGCTGTCGGGCGATCTCCCGGCCATTGCTGAAAAGGATCAGGGTGGGAACGGCCATGACATTGAACCGGGAGGCGATGGCCTGCTCCGCAGAGGTGTCGATCTTGGCCAGTCGGGCCTGGGGATGCAGGGTCTTTGCGGCTTCGTCGAATTGTGGTCCCATCATCAGGCACGGGCCGCAGGTCGGGGAATAGAAGTCGACCAGAACGGGCAGTTTGTTCTTGGCTATGTGTCGATCAAAAGTGGTTCCGACCAGTTCTACGGGGCTGGGGGGAAAGACCGTGGCCTTGCACTTGCCGCACACGGCTTCGGATTCGCGGCCTTGCTGGACGCGATTGATGGCTCGGCAATCAGGGCAGACGATGAGTCGGGAATCATTGGTCATGTGAATATCCTCCGTGATTGTATAGGATAATAACTCGATTATCGGGAGCAAGGGGAGATGGCAAGAAACGTCCCCGTCCCTCGGGCGACTTCCCGGTCGCCGGTTCGGGCGATGGCCTCGACAAAGATGACCCGGCTCCCTCTTTTGGCGACACGGGCTTCGCAGGAGAGTTGTTCGCCAGCCTTCACGGCCCGCAGGTAGCTGATGTTCATGTCTATCGTGGTGGTGCGTTCGCCGGACTTGTTGCCGCCCAGAATGGCGTGCGCCATGGTCTCGTCAATGAGCGTGGCCAGTATGCCGCCGCCGACCACGCCAACACCCTGAATGAGCTCCGGCCTGGTGGGCAGGGTCAGCATGGCCCGGTCTTTGTCGACTTCGTTCACAATCATGCCCAGAAAGGCGAGCAGCGGATTGACGGACTGGTTCGGCTTGCGAACCGCTTCAAGATATGTCTGCGGCATGCGTTGATCCTCCCTGTTCGGCCACAAGCTGCGCTTCCATGGATTCCCGGATATTCACCAGCGTCGTGATGGTCTCATCCAGATCGTCGGGAAAGGCGGCCGGTTCAAGTTCCAGGGTTATGTACCGGTCATAGCCGCGTTTGCCAAGCCGTTTGAGAAACTGTTTCAGTGGAAGGGATCCCTTGCCGGGAGTCAGGTGTTCTGTATACCCGACAGCATCTGAGTAATGCACATTGTATAACAATTCGTATGGCACTCTGTCTAACGACTCGAGAACATTCCTGCCGGAGACACCCATGTGGCAGACATCAAAGGTCAGTCCCACGTTTTTGTCCCTGCACTGGCCGATGAGTTTGTCCAGCGGGTCTCTGCCAAAGGGAGAGCCCTCGGCCCAGGGCATGTTTTCCAGGGAAAACCGGATGCGCCCCTTGGCGTCGAGCAGCAGGGGAAGGTCGCAGGCTTTTTCGAACCAGCGGTTCTGGATCATGTTGGCCAGCCTGGTGCCCGGGGGGTGCATGGTGATGTGGTCAGCATGGGGCAGGGAGTTGGCCAGCGCGGTGGTGGCCTTCCATGAGTTCAGGTGTCCGCCCCAGGCGGCCCAGTCGCGGAATGGGGCATGAATACTGCGTATAGGCAGGACTTCATTGACTTTTTCCAGCTCGGATTCAGGGGTGAGCGTGGGCGAGTTCATGATCAGCTCCATACCAAAGAATCCTGCGTCCCGCCCGATGCGCGCAATGAGCTTCAGGGGGAGGTGGAAAAGACAGCCTGCCGAAAGCAGAATACGGGGACCTACATGGTCAGGCGATGGAGCATCCATGTCAGGAACTATAAAGGGAGTTGAACCCGGGAGCCACGTATTAATCGGGGAAGGGTGTAAACGAACGGGTAAACGGTGTTGGCGCTGAAGGCGTTTCTGTCATCGCACAGGCGTTCGGAGTCAAGAGCAGCTCAGTCTGTGGCGTCACGGCAGAGCGGAAATGCGAGGGGGTATTGCGAAAAAAAGGTCATGCCTGTGAGCATGACCGTCAACTTATCATTTGGAGTATATCTATCCGATTTAATGAAGAGAATACATAATCGTCAGCTATCGACGGTTATTTTGTCGGCGATTTTTCGATAAGGTCTGTGATGACCAGCGCCCAGGACATGTCCCGCTTGTTGTCTTCAGTCATTTCGTCCAGAATCCATTCCTTGATAGGCTTGAGGCTCTCCTTGAGTCGGGCCGGGCCGCGTTCGTTGATCAGGTAGGCCGCTTCAAGGCCGTCCATGCACAACTGGTCAAATGCCTGGTCCTGTTGTCCAACATGGTAGGCCACTATGTCCCGGATCTTGAGCAGGCCGAAAACGATGGCTTCGATGTCCGTGTAGTTCCGACCCCAGATTTCTCCGCCACGGATCTCAGGTCGTTTTTGAACTGGCGGAACCAGTGCCTTTTTTTCAATGGTCTGTCTGAATTCTTCCAGTGCAACAACACTTCCCATGCCTACTCCTTATCTCGTGTTCTCTCATCACTCTCTTCGGCAGGTTTCAGGAATAGCTTTATATGTCTTGATGTTTTTACTCGCGGGCGGTCAGCGTCCTGCGGCAAGGAAGCATGTCTTGTCATGACAGACGTGATATTGCTGTATCGGCACTTGGAAGAAGCTGTATTTCAGTATGTTATAAATTCATTTGCTTGTCGATAAGTGTCAGTTCGTGGCTGGCTTTCTCTCTGGCCAAGCCAAGAAAAAGGACCAAAGCCAAGGCTTTGGTCCTGATGTATGTCGTGATGCGCGGTGCCGTTACAGCACGGTATGGACTGAATCAATGGTCCAGTATTTGACGTCGAATTCCTTGGCCATGGCTTCCTGGAGACGTTTGAATTCCGGCTTTTCCATGTCGCGGAGACGGATATAGATGTCCTTTATCGGTGCTTCCGCAGGCACGTTCTGGGTCATGATGGACATGACGCGAGCGTTGTGATTCTTGAGAAATTCAATGACAGGCGAGAGGCTGCCCGAGGCGGTCTTGATGCTCAGACAAACCTGTGTGCCGCCCTCGTAGACGCCGGAGATTTCCACCAGCACCTTGAAGATGTCGGTGTCGGTGATTATGCCGACAACTTTTTCCTCTTCATCAAGGACGGGCAGTCCGCCGAAGTTCCCTTCGAGCATGAGTACGGCTGCTTTTTCAACGGTTTCGGTTTCCTTGATGGACTTGACCTTCTTGGTCATGATGTCCTGAATTTTGATCTCCGAGAGCAGGTAATACAGTTCGTGCATATCCAGCGTCGTGGCTTTGGACGGCGAGGCGTCCTTGATATCGCGGTCAGAAACGATGCCAATCAGCTTGCCGTTATCGTCCACGACAGGGATACGGCTGATATTTTTGTCCTTCATGACCTTGGAGGCCTTCATCATGGAACGGTCGGGTGTGATGGTGATGACGTCTTTGGTCATCCAGTTTTCTATCAACATGGGGTATTCCTCCTCTTTGTCCAGCCCGGCTCGGCCAGTTGTATACGAGATAGCAGGATAAACCATAGCGACTCAGTGAGGCTTTGGCTACCCCCGAAGAGTGAATTTCATGCGGAGTCCGAGCAATTGATTGCCCCTTTTTGTTCGTTCGGGTGAGTGAACGAATATGAGGGTTGACGTCATTTCGTGAGGGCGTATATATTATATATGCCAGAGTGCCCGTTTTGCGGGATCATGCGGACCAGGGAGGGTCGGCTTTTGGCGGGGAGACACCCATGAGCTTAACCGACTTCATCGTGGCCGGACCAGCCGGTCAGGTGACAGCTGGTCCTGCAGGCTCTTTTCAGGCCGGACCGGCCGGACATCTCATCACTGGGGAAGCGGGCCATGTGCCCATTGATACCACGCCTGCGCGTGTGGACATTGACACGTCCATGGCCCGGATACCCTATTCGGCCCTTGGCGGGTCGGGTGGTGCCGGTGGTGCCGGAGGCTTGGGCGGAGCCGGGACGAGCAGTACCGGAAGTTCGTTCGGAGGCGGCTCTCTGGGTGGCGGCTCCAGTGCTGCTCACATAGGTGGCGGAGGCGGAGGCGGCAGTTCGGCTGGCGGCAGCGGAACACAGGCTCCCATCGGCGGTACGCCCGGTGGTGGTGCCGGTCCCGTCAACAACACCGGCGGCAATCCCGGAGTGGGGCAGACCACGGGTGGCGGCAGCTCCGGGCAGACCGGCAGCGGCAATCCCATCAGCAACAACACCGGTTCCGGCGGCACATCCGGTGGGGCCAATGTTCCCATATCCACGGAAAGCGGCAAGCCGCCTGTTTCCGCCTCCACGGGCGGCAGCTCGGGTGGTGGCGGTGGAGGATACATCACGCCGCCCTCCATGCATGTCCCGGCCGATACAACCGGCAAGGTGCCCATAGCCCCTGCGCTGGGAGTGCAGCCCATTTCTCCGGCCGGGTCGGTGCCCATGACGCCCAAGGTGGGCTTCTCCATGCCCTCTTTGACCGGGTTTGTACCCATCTCGCCAGCCGGATCAATTCAGGCATTCAGGCAGACCCGTCCTCGCGGCATGGCCCTCGGGCATACGCAGGGCTGGCCCAATGATGTCATCAATCATACCAGACATTCCGCTCCCTATTCCCCGGCCAAAGTGAATATGGCTCCGTGGATTCCCACGGCAGACGGCTATGCGGAACCCTTTGAGTCGCCCAAGAGCGAATTCGAAGGCAGCAGCGGCAAGGGCGCGGAACTCGATTTCAGCACCAGCTACACCATGAACGTGGATCAGGCCCAGGATATCCAGAATTCCCATCTGATCACGAACAACGAGTCCGTGGACCGGTCCCTTGACCAATCCATGAATTCCACCATTCATCGCAGCGACGACTATATTGCCCAGAACAGTCTGGATAATTCCATCACGCGCAATCTGGACTTGAGCACACAGCAGACCACGGAAAATGCGCAGACCGTCAATCAGGTGACCAATCAGGAAAACGTCACCAATTCCGAGACCCAGGTGGTCACGCAACAGGACAACTCGCGGGAATTCAACAATCCGCAGAATACGCAGGTGTCCAATTCCACCGAAAACGTGGATGTGCGTAATATTGACGCGCGACAGACCACCAATGAAAACAGTTCGGTAGACAACACCGAAGAGCGGTCCACCACGGTCAATAACGTCACGCAGCAGGACATGACGTTGCAAAACGACAACTCCGTACACAGGACCGAGGATCACTCCACATCCACGCAGCATGTGAGCGAGGCCAACTACGATACCGTTGACAACTCCGTGCACGAGCAGGTGGATAACACCCACACGACCATCGCCAACGAGTATACGTCCGAGCTGGCCTACAACGAGACCCGCATCAGTCAAAACGACAACTCCAGTACCGTGGAAAGCAACACCTCGTATTCCACTGCTCAGGTGGATAATTCGGTCGAGAACTTCGTGAATAACAACGAGACGAACATCAACGACAGCAACGAGATGTCCGTTGTCTACAACAACAACCTGGAGAACAACTTCGACCAGTCGCGGATCATCGATCAATCCAGTTCGTTCCACTTCATTGATCAGGACAACTCGGTGCAGAACTTCGTTGATACCAATCAGACAAACATAGTTGAGAACACCAACCTGTCCTTTGAAAACACGGTCTCATCGCAAAACACGTTCGACCAGTCGTCGAATATAGACCAGATCTCCAATTTCAATTCGATCACGCAGGACAACTCGGTCACCAACTTCGTGGATGAGAGTGAGGTTCACCTGATTTCCATTGATGACCCCACGTATATCTTCGATTCGTCCACCAGCGTGAACATGAGCTTCCAGGCCCCGGAACGGGCCGGTGGCAACATCGTAATCGGTAATGCGTAACTCACTTTGATGTATTGACAAGGCGCACACTCTTTTCTGATGAGTGTGCGCCTGGCCTTGTATATTTTCCCATGACCGTGGTGCGGGGCTGTCTTATGCGATCGGCATGGTCGCTGTCTGGAAGATACAGGTTTCCGTGAACCCGCACAGACGGGCGAACTTGAAGAGTCTGGGGTCAAACTCCTCCTCCCCGTTGGCGCGGATGCCCATGATGCTGGTCTTGCCAAGCCGCCGGGCTTCATCCTTGAGCCATTTCAGATCCTCCCGAATTCTTCGAAGGGTCGTGCCCCCCCAGCAATGCAGGGTGAGGTGGAGCTCAAGCACCGTTCCTCGTTCGGCAATGGCCGCATGGCCATAGACCGTGTCGCCAACGCGCAACTCCAGCCATCGGTAGCGGTCTCGGGCACTGAAATGCGCGTAGGTTTCAGGGCGAACGGCAAGCTCATGGACGGCCATGTTTCCTCCCGAAAGGATTGTAATCATTGCTGGTCTTGCTCGGGCGTCTGCCGGTATCCGGCTGCCGGAATCCCACGGCAAAGTAGCGGAATCCGTCAGCCGCGTGGCTGGTCCAGTCGTGGATCGGCCGTGTCGAGAAGTTGGCTGTACGGTCGTTGAAGGAGCGGCGATAGTGCCGCAACGCTTCGATCCCCGGTGCGCATCGTTTCTGGTCGAACCAGCACTGGGACAGGATGGTGCGCACGGCATTGATGCCGTCCTGTATGGGGATGTTCGGCGCGATGTCAAAGCGGATGCCCAGCGAACGGGCCACTTCCAGCCGTGATTTGCCGGTGCCGAGCTCCCGCACCCGGATGTCGTGAGGCGCGATGTGCGTGCCGTATTTATACCCCTTCTGATCAAGAACGCGGGCATAATGATCCAGCCCTTCTCCGCTGGCTTCGTAGTAGTCGATGATGGCGTAGGTGCCGCCTGGCTTGGCTTGGGCGAACCAGATGGAGGTGGAGTCCGACATGCCGAGGTCCCAGGCCGTATGCACCGGCATGGTCGGGTCGTGCCGTATGGTCGTTACCCGTCCGTCCCGGTCCGCGTCTGCCAGGAGCTGGCCGAAATACGCGCCCCTGATGGCCGCAGTGAACGAACACTCGAACTCCTGTTCATATTCTTCGGGAGACATCTCCCGGCCACTGGCGGCCAACTCGTCCGGGTGGATGATACCGGTTTCCGAAGCCCGGTACAGGGCCGTGAACCAGTCCGGGTCCGCCTTGGCTTTCTCCCATATCTCGTACAGGGCGTTCTTGCCGCGCGGAGTGCCGATGAACATGGCCCATCCGTTGCGGTCCGACAGGGCGGGCCGGATGACTTCCGTCCAGACGCGGTGCGGCATCTGCGCCACCTCGTCAAAGACCACGCCATCCAGATACATGCCGCGCAGGGAGTCCGGGTTGTTGGCCCCGAACAGACGGATGCGTGCCCCGTTCTCGAAGTCGGCCCGCAGTTCGGTCTCGTTGAATTTCACGGTACACTCGTCGCTGCCCTGACCGCAGTACCGTTTTAGTTCATCCCAGACCACGGTTTTTGCCTGCCGGTAGAGGGGTGCGATATAGGCCCCGCGCCAATCAGAACGCTTGGTTGAACGAGCGGCCTTGATGAGTCGGTTAACCGAGAGCACGGTCTTGCCGAACCGTCGGTGGCAGACAAGCACCGAAAATCGGGCCAGACTCCCTTCTATTTCCGCTTGGTGTTTTCGAGGTGTATAGAGTTCATTTGTCATTGATTTCCCTTATGTTGACGGGCGTGATCGCCCGGAGTATCTCTGTCCAATGCGTTGTTTCCCCTTAATACTGTTTCTGTCCGCGGCACTGATGTGCTCAGGTTGCCTGGGGCAGACCAGTCCCCACGTCAGATCGTTTTCCAAGGAAGAACAGAGCGACCATGCGCGTCATGCAGAAGCGGCCGAGATCTATGATCAGGCCATGCTGCTCATGCATGGTGGGGAATTTCTGGAGCCGGACGCCGCGCTTGAGCTGCTCAATCATGCGCTTGAGCTGGATCCGACATTGGTCAACGCGCATTATTATCGGGCAACGCTGCTGGTGCAGAAGGGACGGGGCGCCGAGGGGTTGGCCGATGTGGATACGGTCATCAAAGCCAGGCCGGACTTCAAGGAAGCCCATTTCATCCGGGGTGGGCTGATGCTGCAGAACTCGGAGTTCGAGCAGGCTATCAAGGACTACACCAAGGTCATTGAAATCGACCCCAATATTGCCGAAGCCTATGCCCGGAGGGGGATCTGCTACTCGGAGTTGAATAGGAAGACCGAGGCCGTCGCCGACTTTACCAGCGCCCTGGCCTTGAATCCGGCCCATGTCGACGCCCATTATTTTCGAGGAAAAGCGCTGGAGGACACCGGCAATCTGGAGGGGGCGCTTCATGATCTGACCGAGGCCTTTGTCCTTGCCTCTCACAATGTCCGTATCATCGAGGGGCGGGCGCAGGTGGCACGCAAGCTCAAGGAGTATGATCTGGCGGCCGCCGACTACAGGCGCGCCATCGTGCTCAGCCCCGGTGTTGCGCGGTACTATTCCAGCCTGGGAGACGTCCTGCTGGCCTCTGGAGACAAGGCCAACGCGATCACGGCCGTAGAGCAGGCACTGCGGCTTGCCCGTGCCTACGGGGATGCACGCATGATCGCCATCTACGACGAGCAGCTCACCATCTTTCGGGCCTGGGTCTATAAATAACCGGGTCATCGCATGGCCTCGACAATCAGTCGTACCGCCATGGCAGCCACACCCGCCATGCAGCCCCAGACCACTTTTTCCAATGTCTGGATCTTCACCAGATTGCCGGAGCAGCGCCGCACTTCGTTGATTTCCCGAATATCCTCCTGAATCGCTTTGACCCGTTCATCGATGCGGACCAGCAGGTCCTGCAAATCCATTCGTTCAAGCGCGGTCATTTCCGCCTCCCAACGCATCCTTGAGACCGCGCACTGCGCCGGGCAGGTAATCGCCGATCTTCTTGACGCCGAGCACCGCGGCCACGATCCAGAAGGTCACCTGTAAAAACCAGTCAGGCAGCGCCTCCCATGACCGGATAACTTCAGCGGCGCGGGTCGGGTCCACGCCGGACCAGATGAAGAACCCGATCCAGGCAAAGAACAGCACATCATCCTTCCAGCCCGCATTCTCCAACTGTTTCATTTCCCATTCGTGGTTGAACTGCTGGTCGCTCTTGGCCAGCCGCATGCGGTTTTCCATGACCGCCTTTTTCAATTCCTGTTTCTGCTTCACGTGGCCTGTTACGCCGTCCACCACCGTGGAAATCAAGCCGACCAGTGCGCTGATGAGAGGTATCGCCATGTCCATTTCTCCAAATATTTGAGGGTCACACAGAGCGCACCCAGGTTCGGCACACCATACACCCTGTTTTGGTCGCGACGCGCAAATGGAGGGCAGGGGATACCGAGAGGAGTTGAGAGGTATGGGATGAGTCCTTGACAGGAATCGGGGGGTGGCCCCGGACCATGGGACGCTTGAGGAGCATATGCGGGAAGGATGGTTTGTAGTCTGTTGTTGTTCCTGTTTATTTCCAGTTTTTCCGGATTGTTGAAGTATGCTTATGTTGAAATTTGACCGTCCTTTTGGTGGCAAAAATGGCGGGGCGTGTCGGGGAACCGGAAAAGGTGTCAAGCGCTGATCGTATGCTTTTATTATCCTTTGAGTAGCCTGTGGGCTCCGATTGGCTGAGTCGGTCAAAACCGGGGGTATGGTGGTGGTGATTTCGGGGAACGGCCCCGGAACATGCATCCCAGGTTTGGGGCGGAGTGGTCCGCCCCTCTCCTGAACACCGGCAACCAAGGATATATTTCATGTTGTATGACGATCATATGCACGATCGGTATTGCGCATTCACCTACAACCCTGATTGCGACTGCTATGAGCGGGAGTGGATTCACTATGCGGACGGTACGTTTGAGCCTGTGCGCCGTGTCGGCGCATTGTCAAAGAAATGGAAGACTGAGCGGGCAAATGCCAACTGGTGGGCGGTTCGCAAACCGGTGGAGTGGCGTCCCTGGCATGAAGGGTTCGGCTTTTCGTGGAATCATTCCCTGGGTGAACAGGGCAAACCCGCGACATGGGGCGACAAGAGCAAGGCAGAGCTGGCCGCCGGTGACGCGCCCTACTTCATCGAGCTGAAAAAAGCGGCGGATAGGCGCGTGGAGTCCCGCACCGAACGGCTTGATGGCCGGCGTGAGCAATGGCGTTTTGTGTATGATCATGCGGGGCGTCTGACGTCGGTCATTGCCGACACGGGGTGGTGCGAGGATTTCGA
Source organism: Pseudodesulfovibrio sediminis (assembly GCF_020886695.1). Classification (NCBI taxonomy): domain Bacteria; kingdom Pseudomonadati; phylum Thermodesulfobacteriota; class Desulfovibrionia; order Desulfovibrionales; family Desulfovibrionaceae; genus Pseudodesulfovibrio; species Pseudodesulfovibrio sediminis. The sequence goes on along the minus strand of NZ_AP024485.1, from coordinate 2,215,291 downwards.
GTACGATGGAAGAGGTCGCCGCAAAGCCGATTATCGTATGGGACGGACTCCGTTCATGCGCGTGTTCTCCTACACGGATGACGACCGTCTGTTGTCCGTGGAGCAGGTGCAGTATGCGCATGATGACCGGGGCTTTCGATCAGCCAGGATCGAAGGAAACACCAGAACCGAGTATCACTATGGGCCAGAGTTGTGCCTTCAGGCCGTGCATATGCCGTCTGGGCATGTGATTGCCTACCAGCATGACGAAGACAATCTGCGCGCGCAGAAGCTGGTGAATGGTTCGCCTTTGGAAGCATACGACTGGCTTGATCGGGATCGTCTGGGCCGTTTTTTTGACGGCGAAACAGAATACGTTTTCCTGTATGAAGGAGAGGCGCGGCTGCCGCAGGCCGTGACCATCGGTTCAGCCTTGTTTCAACTCGGTTATGATCAGGTCGGTTCACTGAAAGCGGTTGTCGCTGAAAATGGCGACATGGTCAAAATGACGCAATACGGGCCGTTTGGTGACATCCTGTGGGATTCCAATCCGGGCCTGCGCATGCCGCTCGGTTTTGCCGGTGGATTGTATGACCCTGATACCGGGTTTGTCCGGTTCGGGCATCACGACTATGATCCGGACACGGGTCGATGGATCGGTCCTGCATCATGTGGAGAGCGCAGCGGGCGTGCAGATCGGCTTGGGTGTTGTCTGGATGATCCCGTCAACCTGGCGGCCCGGTCTTGCCTGTTACGAAGTCTTTGTGGTGCGGACTGACGTACCCTCTGAGATCAGGAGGCATGGTTTTTGCGGCATGCGTTCACAGTGAGAGAACGGCAAAAAGAGACGCGTCAGGTTCAGCCTGACGCGTCTTTTGCGTGTATATATTTCGGTGGGCTAGAAGGACGCCGCGCTGTTGCCGGCTCCGTTGGCGCGGGTGCCGCCGCCATCGGCCATGCCTTCAATTCCGAGTTGTTCCTGCTGGGCCTTGAGGAGCTGGTCCTTGAGCTGCATGAGCTGGACCTGCTTGTCCTGGAGTTGGGTCAACTTCTCCTTTTCAGGCAGGTCGCCATCCTCCAGCTCCTTGATATCCTCCTCCAGCTCTTCGATCTGCTTCTTGAGCATCTGGATGGTGGAATCCATGGTGTTGCCTTCTTCAGAAGAGTTGCTGCTGGATTCGTCGGGCTTTTCCATGGCCGCCAGAGCGCGGGCTTCTTCGGAGATGGTGATGGTATCCCCCTGTTCAGGAGTCTTGGCTTCCTGACTTGCGTCATCCGCTTTTTTTTCCGTAGCGGTGGGTTTGATTCCCAAGGAATCCACAAATACCGATGTTTGTTGTGCCAATGATTCTATTGCCATGACAAAACGCTCCTTTTTACAGGATAAAATTACCCCTCACAGGGGTCTATCGGTATTTGGAAAGAAAACTTTAGGGTCATAAACGTTTTTTATCATTTTTTTTTCGATTGGAGTTTCGCGTGATGAAAATTCGGCGTAAAGCTTGAGATGATAGAATCATTCTATTGCCTGACCTGTGTAAAAAACGTTACCGTCTCCTCACGACCCCGTACCCCATGCTACGCCCAAGGAGCCTCATGAGCGTCACCAATCTTCAATATCTCTTCAAGCCCAGGTCCGTGGCGGTCATCGGCGCCACCAATGACCCCAAGAACGCGGGCAATATTGTCATGCGCAACATTATGGCAAGCGGTTTTCTCGGACCGGTCATGCCCGTCTCAAACGAAGCCGAGGCCATTTCCGGCGTGCTTACCCATCCGTCGGTCAAGCATCTGCCAAAGACCCCGGATCTGGCAGTGGTCTGTTCTCCTCTGGACGAAGTGCCGGAGATCATTCACTCGCTCAAGGAGCGCGGCACACGCGGCGCCGTGCTCATGGGCGCGGGCTTCGCTTCCATGAGCAAAGAGGAACGGGATGACATCAAAGCCACTATTCTCGGCATTGCCAAACCACCGGATATTCGTATTATCGGCCCGAAATCATTGGGGTTCATGGTCCCTTCGTTGAATCTCAACGCTTCCCTGGCCCACGCGGCGGTGGAGCCGGGCAAGGTCGCTTTCATTTCGCAGTCAGACTCCCTGTTCGCCACGGTCCTTGACTGGGCCATAGCCAAGGGCGTGGGCTTTTCCCACATGATCGCCCTTGGCAGTCGTATTGATGTCTCTTTTTCCGATATTCTGGACTATCTCGGCTCGGACCCGCTGACACGGTCGATCATGCTCTATGTGGAGTCCATCAAGGACGCCCGCGAGTTCATGTCCGCGGCCCGAGCCGCCTCGCGCAACAAACCCGTGCTGGTCATCCGGCCCGGGCAGGCCCTGGATACGGTGCTGGGCGACCTGAAACTGCGTGAAACCGGCGACCATCACCTCATGGACGCGGTCTATGACGTGGCCTTCCGGCGTGCGGGCATGCTCCGGGTGGAGAACATCGACGGCCTTTTTGACGCGGCCCAGACACTGGGTACGCCGAGGCAGGTCTATGGCAAGAATCTCGCCATCCTGACCAACGGCACCTCCGCCGGTATTCTGGCGGCGGACAGACTGCTCTCTGGCGGCGGCAAGCTGGCTCCCCTGTCCGAGGACACCATCAAGGCCATTGACGGCGTACTCGGCGAAGAGAACTGGTCTCGGGCCAATCCCGTGGATATCCCGTTCAACGCGGATGGCAAACAGTACTCGGAAGTCCTCAAACTTTTGATCAAGGACAAGACTTCAAACGGCATCCTGGTCATGCATGTGCCGTGGACGGCACAGCCTGACGTGGAGGTGGCCGAGGCCCTGCGTGATTCCCTCAAACGGGTCAAGCGCATGGTGCTGACCGCCTGGCTCGGTATCGGCGCGGCAGAGCACTCCCGCGAGGTCTTTCGTGATGCGGGCATTCCTACATATGATTCGCCCACCCATGCGGTGCGGGCCTTTCTGTACATGGCCGAGTATCTGCGAAATCAGGACATGCTCATCGAGACCCCGGATTCCCTGCCTTCCGACTTTTTCCCGGATACCTCGGGCGCACGCGCCATCGTGGACAAGGCGTTGCAGGAAGAGCGCACGTCCCTGACCGAACCGGAGGCCAAGGCCATTCTGGCGGCATACGGCATCCCCGTTGTCGAGACCCGCATCGCGGTGTCGGCCAAGGAAGCCGTCATAGCCGCTGACGAGATCGGCTACCCCGTGGCGCTGAAGCTCAGGAGTCCCCAGATTCCCCAACCCTTTGACGTGGGCGGCGTGCTGCTTGATCTGGAAACGCCGGAGCGCGTCTGGGAAGGCGGGGCGTCAATACTGGCCCGCTGCACTCGTGAGCGGCCCGACGCCTATATCGAGGGGTTCACGGTCCAGAAAATGGGTCGCAGACCCGGCGCACATGAACTTTCCGTGAGCGCGACCGTGGACTCGGTCTTTGGTCCGGTGATCCACTTCGGACATGGCGGCATGGCCCGTGAAGTCATTCAGGATCAGGCCCTTACCCTGCCGCCGCTCTCCATGAGTCTGGCCAAGGAGCTGGTGGAACGCACTCGCATCTCGACGCTGCTCAAGGGAACGCCTTCGCAACCGCCTGTTGACATTGATGACATCTGTCTGACCCTCATTCAGCTTTCCCAGTTGATCGTTGATGTCCCGCAGATCACCTATATCGACATCAACCCGCTTTATGCCGACGCCGAAGGCGTGCTGGCCCTGAGCGGTAAGATCGACATTGCCCCCTTTGACGGACATGGCGAGGCCCGGCTGGCCATCAGGCCCTATCCGAGGGAGCTGGAAGAGTGTGTCACGCTCAAGACCGGACGCAATGTCACCTTGCGTCCCATTCGTCCCGAAGACGAAGAGACCCATCGGGTCTTCCTGGCAAATCTGTCGGACGAAGATCTGCGCCTGCGGTTCTTCGGCGTGGTGCAGCGTGATTTTGACCACAAGGATATCGCCGGGTTCACCCAGATCGATTATGACCGTGAGATGGCCTTCATCGCCACCGCACTGGATGAAAGGGGCGAGCCGGAGACTCTCGGAGTCATGCGCACCAACACCAAGCCGGATAATACCGAAGCCGAATTCGCCATCGTGGTCCGCTCCGACCAGAAGGGCGAAGGGCTGGGGTCCATGCTCTTTCACAAGGGTATCCAATATACCAAGCTGCGCGGCACGTCCCGCTTGACCGGACAGACTATGGCCGAGAACAAGGCCATGCAGGGGCTTTCCAAGAAATTCGGTTTCGTGATCAAGCCTGATCCCTATGACGAGGATCTGGTGGAGATGGTGCTTGATATGGAGAAGGTGGAAGGCTGATCCATGGTTTTCCCACCCATTTATCATCATACGGGGTTGGAGACGAGCGGTGGCGCCACGCGGGTGGCCCAACTTGTCGTCGACGGGTTGCGCCGTCGTAATGTGGAGACCAATCACAGTTTCGAGTTGGCCGAAAAGCAGGATGGGACAGCCATCCTCCCCAATGATTTCGGACGATATCTGCCGGGTAATGCCATCGGACACCTGCACTCTACGGGTAACTGGCCCGATTTGCTGACATCCATTTCGGCACGCGCCAGAGTTGTCATCACCATGCATGATTGCGAACTCTTTACCGGAGGCTGTCCCTACCCGCTGGACTGTGCTGATCTGGACGAAAAATGCGCTGATCCCTGTTCCCGCAATTTTCCTGAAGCCGAGAGCCTGAAAAAGCAGAAGTTGCATCAGGTGCAGCGTCTTGAGCCAGCCCTGGTGGCGCCGTCACGCTGGATGGCCCGGTTGGCAAAAACACATTTGTACCGGTCGGTTACCGTTGTCCCCAATGGTATCCCATGGCCGGAACAGCCTGTCTCAAAGCGCGTGGCCAGGCGGAAACTCGGGTTGCATAACGCAGCCCGTGTGGCCGTGTTCGCGGCCCATGGAGGGATGAACGCTGCCTACAAATCAGGAGACGCCTGGAAAGATATCTGGACCGCACTCAAGGCCCGTATGCCCCGGCTGGTCTGTTTTGCCGTGGGAGGGGACAGGGAAGAGCAGCAGGGAGACCTCATACTGTGGCCCTATGTGGATCGGGCCCGGCTCTCCCTGCTCATGAACGCCGCGGACGTCTTGCTCTATCCCACCAGAGCGGACAATCATTCACTGGTCGTGCTGGAGGCCATGTCCTGCTCCCTGCCCGTGGTCGCCTACAGTGTGGGCGGCATCCCGGAGCAGGTGACCGACCAGTACACGGGATTGCTGGTGCCATCCGGCAGGAACAAGGTGTTCATAGACGCAGCGGAGCTGTTGCTCTCCGATCCCGCGATGATCCGTCAGATGGGAGTGGATGCCTTTGACTCGGGCCGCAAGCGGTTCGATTCCGAACGGATGGTCGAGGGGTATATGTCCGTCTACAAGTCTTTGATCGGCGAGTAGTTCGCCCTCTGAGCCAAACAGACAGGCCCTGCACCGATACTCGGTGCAGGGCCTGTCTGTTTGGGAAGTGTGTGGTGTTGTCTATTTGCTGAGTTTCTTGCGGAGGTGGGAGCGGAGCAGGATCGCAACCAGGTTCATGCCCAGGACAAGGGCGACTAGAACAAGCGAGGTGCCGTACTGGAGCGGAAGCGTTGCTTCCGGGTCGGTGGAGGAAACGGACAGCGAGTATATCTGGTAGGGCAGGGCCATGACTTCATCGAAGATGGAAGAAGGCAGGGTCGGGTTGTAGCTGGCCGCTGCGGTGAACATGATGGCCGCGGTTTCGCCTGCCGCGCGGGAGATGGACAGGATACAGCCGGTCAGGATACCGGGCATGGCCGAGGGCAGGACAACCTTGAAGATGGTCTGCCATTTGGTGGCGCCCAGGCCGAGGGAGGCCTCGCGGTAGGTGTCCGGGACACTGCGCAGGGCTTCTTCGCTGGTGCCGATGATGACCGGCAGGATGAGCACGGCCAGCGTCATGCAACCGGCGGCGATGGAGACGCCCATGCCGAGTCCGCCCAGATCGCGTGCGGCCACGAAAAAGGCCATGCCGAACAGGCCGAAGACCACGGAAGGTACACCGGCCAGGTTGTTGATGCACAGGCGGACAATGCGCATGAACAGACCGGGTTGCGCATATTCATGCAGGTAGATGGCGGCGGATACGCCCAGCGGCAGAGCCAGGGCCATGGACCCGATGGAGAGATAGAACGTGCCGACGATGCACGGGAAAATGCCGCCGGCCAGGCCGCCCTCAGTGGGCTGCCCGGTAAGGAAATCCCAGGATATGGCCGGGAGTCCGTAATAGACCATGTACCCCACGATGATAATGAGCGCGAGGGCGTTGATGGCCACAGCGATTCTGAACAGGGTGAACCACAGCTCCTGTGTCAGTTTGCGGCGAAAGCGCGTTGCCGGGGAGTCAGGTATATTGGAGCCGCTGAAGACCATTTCATTGCTTACCATTTCAGACATATCCTTTCCTTAGAGACTTGCAGAGCCGACTTGCTTGTATTTGTGGGCTATGTGGTCGGCCAGAAGGTTGAAAAGAAACGTGATGAGGAACAGGACCATGGCAATGGCGAACAGGGAGAAGTAGTGCATTTCGAGGCCAAAGCTGGTCTCGCCCATTTCTGCGGCGATGGATGCGGGCATGGGGCGGACCGGATCGAACAGGGAGGTCGGGATGCGGGCCGCACCGCCAGCCACCATGAGTACGACCATGGTTTCGCCGATGGAGCGGGACATGCCGAGGATAACCGCGGTGGACAGCCCTGACAGGGAGGCGGGGATGACCACGCGCCAGATTGTTTCGAATCGGGTGGCGCCCAGCGCCAGGGAGCCTTCGCGCAGCTCCGAGGGAACCGAATGAATGGCGTCTTCCGCAATGGACGTGATGGTCGGAACGGCCATGAAGGCGAGCATGATGGATGCGTTGAGCATGTTGACGCCAAAGCGGATATCAAAACATTCCAGGAGAATGGGGGCAACCACGGCCAGGCCGAAGAAGCCGATGACCACGGAGGGCAGGGACGCGAGCAGCTCGACCATGGGCTTGATGATCTCGCGCACCTTGTTGGGGGCGATTTCAGCCAGGTATACTGCGGTCATGATGCCCAGCGGAATGGCCAGAAGCGAGGAAAGGAGTGTGACCCAGACCGACCCCATGATCAGGGGGAGTATGCCCCACTGAGGCAGTTCGGAAACAGGCTTCCACTGTTGGCCGAAGATGAATTCGAAGATGCCCAGACCCTGGATATGTTCGCCCATGGCGTCGAATCCGGTGAATGTGGGCAGGGCTTCGCTCACCAGGAAGTACATGATCAGGCCAAGAGCGATGATGGAAGCGCTGGCCGCAATCAGGAACCCTGATTTGATGACCTTTTCCTTATTGGAACGTGAGAGCATTATGTTCGCCTCTTTACACGCATTATCCCGTCGGGGTGATGGCACCCCGACGGGAGTTGATGACTTGTTCGGTGTGTCGGTTCAATTCACTTACTTTACAGGAACGAAGCCGACTTCAGCGATGATCTTCTGACCGGCGGGGGACATGACGAAGTCGATGAAGGTCTTGGTTTCGCCAGTGGGCTGACCACCTGTGTACAGGTTCAGGCCGCGGGACAGAGGGTAGGAACCGTCCTTGCCGGTGGCAACGGAAGCGACCACGCCGTTCACGGTCAGTGCCTTGATCTTGGGGTTCAGGAAACCGAGACCGACATAGCCGATGCCCTTCTTGTTGCCGGAGATTTTGGCAGCCATGGCAGCGTTGGAAGGCATGCGGGAAACGAGGTCGAACTCATCTTCCTTCTTCATGACTTTCTTGTGCCACACTTCGTAGGTGCCGGAGTTGGTCTCACGGGAGAACAGGGCGATCATGCCCTTTTCGCCGCCGACTTCAGACCAGTTGCGGATCTTGTCCTGGTACATGTCTTTCAGCTGTGCGGTGGTGATTGCGGAAACAGGGTTGGAGGGGTTAACGATGGGAACCAGGCAGTCCAGAGCGATGATGAACTGGACGGGCTCGATGCCGTTGGCCTTGCACTTTTTGATTTCAGCGGGCTTCATGTCACGGGACATCATGCCGATGTCGGCGGTCTTGTTGATAACAGCCTTGGCGCCGTCACCGGAACCGGTGGCGGAGATGGAGAAATTCACGCCGGGGTGAGCGGCCTGGTATGCTGCGACCAGTTTTTTCATGGCCGGATCAACAGTGGTGGAACCTTTGACGCGGATGTCAGCGGCGTTGGCCACGACAGAAATACTCAGAATTGCCAGGGCGACGAGAGCGATCAGACTTTTTTTCATTGTGTTACCTTCCTTGAATTATGCGAAATTGAAATGCAGTCCTCGTTGACTTGAGTGCTAGTGATATGCCCGGCATGTTACGGTTTCGTGACGGACAATAGAAAGCTGGGTGACAGTTTGAACTGGTGTCACCTGTTATGAAAAAAAGGCCATGGCGGAAGAGTGCGTTCCCTTACCGGGAAAACAGAGAGGAATCGGGCTGTTGGAGTGAGGGCTAGTACGCCGTGGTCAGTATCTCCACTTCATCGCCGGCATCAATGGTGTCACCGCCGTGCAAGAGGGCCATGCCCAGCGCTTTGGCCATTCCGAGCATGGGCGGGACATCTTTTCCGGCCAACGGGGTGGCCGTGAGCTGTGAGCCTGCAAGGGCCAGCTCGCACTGGACCAGCCATTCCGAGCCGGGTTTGGCATTGAGAGGCTTGGTGAATCTGGCCATGACCGGGGGCGCTGCGGGCAGCCCGCGCAAGTGGCGAATGACAGGCAGGATGATGGCGTGAAAGCAGGTGAACACGGCTGCCGGTGGGCCTGGCAGGCCAAAGAGCAGGGTCTGGTCGCGCTGGGCCACGAACATGTTTCGGCCCGGACGCATGTTCACCCGGTCAACCAGAATGGTGAAGCCGCTCTCCCCCGCACCCATGCGGGCGAAATCCCGTTCGCTTCTGCCTGTGCCGCCGGAGGTGATGACCACGTCCGGGAGGTCATCGGCCGACAGGGTTTCGATGAGCGTGGACTCTTTATCCGGGAGCACGTCGGTGCGGATGACAGCGGCCCCGCTGTGTTCCAGCAACCCTCTTGAGAGCACAAGGTTGTCAGCCGGAAAGCGGTCCGGATCCGTGGTGCCCGGTACTGCGAGCTCGGACCCCAGGGCCAGTATGCTGACCGCGGGGCGCGGGTGGGTCATGATGGTCGTCAGGCGCGTGCGGGTCATGACCGCTGCGGCCTGGGGAGAAATTACCGTTCCCTTTGGGGTGATGGTCGTGCCGTGTGCGATCTCGCCTCCGGCGGCCCGGACAAACCACCCCGACCGGACAGGGGTGGTGACAAGAATGGTGTCTCCGTCCTGTTCGATATCCTCTTCTGCCAGCACGGCATCTGCGCCGGGAGGCACCGGCCCGCCGGTGAGCACGCGGGCGGCTTCTCCGGCTTGTATGGGCTCAGGGTCCCGGGATTCGGCCCGGATGCATTGATTGACCTTGAGGCGAACCGGCTTCATGGAACGCGCCTTTTCAATGTCCGAGACCTTGAGGGCATACCCATCCCGGACAGAACACGCGTGTTCCGGCACATTGCACGCCGCTGTCACATTTTCTGCGGCAACCCGGCCCTCGGCTTCTTCGGGCGGGGTGGCTGTGCCGGTGAGCGGTGTGAGGTGTTTCAGTATTTCCTGGATCGCCTGTGTGCGCGTCTGTGGTGTGGTCATGTTCATCCTTGGTGGTAGTCCTCAATGTGCCATAGTGGCACCCGGTCGAATCATTGTAAAGAATTGGCACCTATATTTATAATGAAGGAGTGGTGACAATTATACCGTGCTTGTCGTATGGTTGCTGACCACCTGTAGGTCAGGTGAAATCCAATGAGTATATGAGGAATGAATGGCACCACACATCATTTGTATTATTGGCAAGAAAAAATCGGGCAAGACCACATTCATGGAGAAACTCATTCCCGAACTGTTGAAGCTCGGAGTCTCTGTGGGCGCGATCAAGCATGACGCGCACGCCTTTGAGATGGATCATGAGGGCAAGGATTCCTGGCGGCTGAAGCAGGCCGGAGCCGAAACCGTGGTCATCTCTTCACCCAATCGCGTGGCCATGATCAGGACCGTGAATCAGGAACAGACATTGCCTGAACTGGTGGATTCCCTGTTTCGTGACAAGCAGATTGTTCTGGCTGAGGGCTATTTCAATTCCGATCAGCCCAAAATCGAAGTGCATCGGCGGGAAGTGCATGATCGGCCTCTGTGTACCAACCAGAACCAGGCAGAGAAGAAGCTTCTGGCCATGGTTTCGGACTGGGGAGTGGAGGCGGATGTCCCCCGTTTTGACCTGGATGACGCCAGAGATGTGGCGGCATGGATCGCACGATCCAGTCTCGGATGGGTCCAGAATCGCATGTGGGAGTAACCCCGTTGAAGCGGAGATAATAACAGTTATAACCGGATAGCGCCTTGCCAAGCATTCTCTTGAGGATTATTCTCTAGATATGACGAGAAAATTTGATCCTGAAATGCTGTATGTCGAATGTCACCGGTGTGGCCAGCCGGTTCTCTGGCGGTATGGGATGACAACGAAATTGTTGAAACTGGCCAACATCGACCCATCCACGTTGGATGAGCGGTGTGTCATCCTGTCCGAAGGATGTCCTACCTGTATCCCGGGGGAAACGTCCTTCACGACCCAGGTCGTCCGCCTGAACAGTGAAAAGGAAGACGCTCCACCCATGTCTGCCGTGGCCAATTAAGCCCGGTAGCCTGCTGACAAATCAAAAGCCCTTGTTTCGCATAACATATCGAAATAAGGGCTTTTTTGCGTCTTCTGATCGAATGATACGGCACTGCCTGAATCGGCTGTTTCCAGCGGGTGGCATTTGTATGTCATTTGTTGTCCCATGGCCCTCCTCCAGCCTCCAGGTGCGCTTTCCCGAGAAGCAGTTTCGGGAAATGATACAGCGGATATGCTTATATTAATTGAATAAATTTCTTTGTTGCGCGCCGTGTTGCGGCCGCCTCTCTTTTTGTACCCCGTCAAGCTGTTTCTGCATACTTCCTGAATCCGTTCAGTAGCCTGTGCCCTCCACGGCGCAGAACCGGGGGTATGCTGTGTCGCATGTCCGGGGCACGCCCCCGAAAAAAGGAGCCAGAAAGCGATGAGCATTGCAACACCAGCGGTCACCAGTTTCACAGCCGGGGAGATCAGTCCCCGGCTTGAAGGCCGGACTGACATTTCAAAGTACTTCAACGGCTGTCGGACCCTGGAGAACTTCCAGGTGCATCCCCATGGCGGCACTTCCCGGCGGTCCGGTTTCCGGTTCGTGACCGAGGCCATGAATTCCGATAAGCGGGTTTTGCTTATTCCATTCGAATTCAACTCGTCCCAGACCTATGTGCTGGAGTTTGGCGAAGACGAGTCCGGGCAGGGACGCATGCGAGTCTTTTCCGATCACGGCGTTGTTCTGTCCGGTGAGAGCGAGTACAGGCGTGAGATCCCGTACACCGTGAATGAATTCGATCAACTGCGTTACGCCCAGTCTGCCGGAGAACTCATACTGGTTCATCCGGATCATCCTCCGCGTACACTGGCGCGGGTCGATCATGATGAATGGATCATCGAAGAGATGGACTTCACCGGGCGGCCGGAGAGTTGGGACACGGGTAATTATCCTTCCTGCGTAGGGTTTTACGAACAGCGGCTCGTGCTGGCCAGTACACCGGACAAGCCCGGCACCATCTGGATGTCCCGGACAGGCGAAACCACGGATTTCCGGCTCAAGACGCGCGAAGTCCCGCTTGATGGCTGGCGGGATATGGAAATCGAAGACAAGAACGGCGATGCTGTCAGAGACGGAAAAGCAGGAGATCGGTTTCTGCTGCTCATGGGTGGTGGTTTCGAGAAGCTGGACGGTCTCAAAGGGCAGCATGCCGACGGAACGACCCGCTACTATCGGTACAAGGGCACCCGGAATTTCATCGCCGCCACAGCGGACGTGGCGGTGTATTTTGCCGATGAGCCCACGAGCACGCAGATCGAATCCATCTGGGATGCGGAAGGGGAGCTCAATGCTGCGTTCTGGGAGTGTTTCGAGCCGGGCGACCGTACCGAGGCTCCGGCTGGAGAGCTGCCTCTGGATGATGACGGCATAGAGGTCACCCTGGCTGGCAGACAGGCCAACGGCATTGAATTCATCGTGTCGCGCAGTCGGTTGTGGATCGGCACGGCCGGGGGAGAGTGGACCGTGTCCGGTTCCTCCAGCGACCCGATATCTCCGGCGACCGTCAAGGCCAATCATGAAGGCTCCTGCGGCGCGTCCTCCACCCGCCCGGAAGCGGTTGGGTTCGCCACGCTGTATATTCAGCGGGCAGGCAAGAAGATACGGGAAATGTCATATCGCTTTGAAGCCGACGCCTATGTCTCCAAGGATCTGACAATCCTCTCCGAACATATCTCCGAAGGAGGACTGACCGGACTCGCCTATGTGCAGGAGCCGGATTCCATTCTCTACGCCGTGCGTGCGGACGGTGCCCTTGTGGCCTTGACCTATGTGCCGGATCAGGAGGTGGCTGCCTGGGCGAGGATCATCACTGACGGCAGCGTGGAGAGTGTGACCTCGATCTATAACGACACCGACAAACGCGATGAGTTATGGGCCGTTGTCCGCCGCACGGTGGATGGTCGGGAGAAACGCTATATCGAGTTTTTGGAAGGCCACTTCGATGGGAGCATCGAGGACGGATTCTTTGTGGACAGCGGGTTGACCTACGACGGAGAGCCGACAGTCTCCGTGCTGGGGCTGGACCATCTGGTCGGGAAAACCGTTTCGGTCCTGGCTGACGGAGCCGTGTTGTCCGACAAGGTCGTGGGACAGGACGGCAGTTTGCTTCTGGATCGTCCGGCGTCAAAGGTACAGGTGGGGCTGCCGTATGTCTCCACCCTGCAACCCATGCGTATCGAGGCCGGAAGCCAGCGCGGCACGGCGCAGACGAAAATCAAACGGATCACCAAGGTCGCGGCCCGGTTCCACAACACTCTGGGCGGCAAGATAGGCCCGGACGAGAGTCATCTTGAGCCGGTCTATTTCAGGACTTCGGCCATGCCCATGGGGCAGGCCCCCGGTATTTTCTGCGGAGACAAGATCGTCAATTTTCCCAAGGGATGGAATCGGGACGGCGTGCTGACCATTGTTCAGGATCAGCCGCTCCCCATGACCGTTTTGATGATCGTGCCGCACCTTATCGTCAACAACTAACATAACGCTGAAAATAGGGAGAAAGAGTATGGGAATGAATCAACAGACAGCACAGATGTTTCAGCAAGGTCTCGGTTTTGTACAGGATCTGCAGGAAATGTCTGGAGGAATGACAACGGATAAGGCCAAGGCGTCCGCGCAGGCCGGGCTTGTGGAAGTGCAGGCCCGGAGCGATGCCTGGGACAGTCAGCAGGATGCGGCCGGAAAGGCGCAGGAGATCCGTGAGGCGCGCGAGCAGGAGCGAGGCAAGGAGAATACCTCGTGGGGAGGCGCGAACCTGACCATGTCCGGGTCCAAGAAACTCATCCGGGATGCCCGTCGCATCAAGGACAGGCAGGCTGAAGAGGATGCGCTCTTTGACGGTGATCTTGAAGCGGAGACCCTTTTGGAACAGGGCCAGCAGCGCGCCAACGCCCTGCGTATCAATTCCGGGGGGGCACCGGAACGATCCATCCTGTCCCTTGGGTCGAAAATCTATGGCGCAAGGAGCTAGACAGTGACCATTTCATCCACTGAGACAAAGACCATCTATGGCGGCAACGGGGCCACCGGAACCTTTGCCATCCCCTTCATGTTCCTGTGTGACGACGATATCGAAGTCGTGCTCACGGATGCCGAAGGGATTGAATACACGCAGGTGCCGGGAACGGACTACCAGCTCTCCGGTGCCGGGGAACAGAACGGCGGCACCTGCACCTTGACCGTGCCCCCCGAAGGCGGGCAGATTTTGGTTATCCGACGCTCACCGAACATGGTGCAGGAGGTTGATTATGTGGAGAATGACGCCTTTCCCGCCGCCACCCACGAGGCCGCTCTGGATAAGCTGACCATGATCTGTCAGGCCTTGTCAGAGCGTCTGGACCGGACCATCTCCTTTCGGGTGTCGTCCGCTGTCTCGGGCGTGGCGCTGCCGGAACCGAGTTCTGACCGATTCCTGGCCTGGAATGGGGACGGAGACAACCTCGTGAACAGGGATGTGGCCGCAATGGACGCCCTCATACTGCCGGTTTCCGTTTCCCAGGGCGGAACCGGCGCGATAACACCGGTCAGTGCGTTGACCAATCTTGGATTCGGTGCTGTCGGGAAGGCTGTTGCCGGGTGCGAGCTGATCGATGATATCCTGAACATTATAGATGGCGAAGACACGCTGCTCCGCGCGGATGTCTCCAAGGAACTGGAGGTGGGCTTTACGGCCACGGCCACCGCCATGACCACGGCTACGCCTTCCCCGGCCACTGGCGCACTCCAGACCATTGACACGTCCGGCGGGGCGGTTGACCTTGGTGTGCCTGTGGCTGCCGGTGTGATCCGTTTTGTCGCTTCAGGCGACAACGCGCTCAATCCCTCGGCCAGCTATGGCTCCATAGACGGTGAGTACGATACTGTCATCGGGCTGGCGCAAGGTGAGATCGTCAGCGACGGGACCAATCATTTCCTGACCATTGTCAACGGAGTGTCGGCATGATGCAGCCTGCTGGTATGTTGAAAAATGTTGACAGGGGGCTGTATCCGGTTCCGTTGCCTTACTCGGCCCTGCTCGAGTCAGGCTTTTCCTCCACCGGAGCCGTGGCCACGGACTGCACCATTGCCTTTGGATTTAAGCCCACTGATCCGATCGTTGACACCGAACATGCGCTTGTGGACGTCACCAACCACTACCTGATGACCATCCGCAAGGTGGGCACTGCTGTGACTGTGTGGGCGCAGGACGTCCAGCTCTCGTCTTTTGGTGGGGCAGTCGGTACCACTTACGCTGAGTTCGTGAGCAATGTCCTGACCGAGTATTGCGGGAGCGACAAAGGGTATTATTCGCGGCTGGCCATTGTTGAGAGTGCGCTGGATTACACGAGCTTCTGGCGGGCTTCGACGGCGGTTCCAGGCCTGTGGGTACCAAGAGGTATTTCCGGCCTGACGTTGCACACGCGGCTTGAATTTGGCAACGCAGTAGACTTAGGGGCAGACACCTCTGGCAATGGTAATGACTGGACTTTCGTGTCTGCTGATCAATCCGTGGACACGCCGACGAACAACGGAACGACTTATAATGTGCTGACTGCTACGACTTCGCCTGTGTATCATGATGGTAATGTATCTATCCAAGGTCCGGGCGGGTGGGGAGCCTCACGGAGTACCCTGCTCAGTACCGGCAAATGGTATATGGAGTTTCATGTTGATACTCTCTCCCAGTCAGTTGGTGTGCGGTTTGGGTTTGAAGATCATTTCTTATGGCCCGGTCCGGTGGCTGGTGGAACAGGTTCCTATGCCTTTATGCTCACTTCAAACCAGTTGCAGTTAATTGCCAATGGTAGCAGCGCGGTGGTTTTGTGTTCAGCTACTACTCTTAGTGCCGGACATACAATCGGTATTGCATACGACACAGACACAGGGAAAGCGTGGGTACGTCAAAATGAGACGTGGTTAGGCACAGGCTCTCCTGCCCCTGCAACTGGAACTGACCCTGTGTATACCGTCCCAACGCTCAAGGATTTTATCCATGTTGCCAGCGTGTATACAAGTGGGACCAGGATAACCGGTCATTTCTCTGAGGCCGACCTTGAATATCCAGCGCCTGATGGATTCGTCGCTTTAGCTCCCTCTAACATTGAGGATGGGGTATATGACCTCTCCGGTTCGTACAAGGGCAACGGCAGTGCTAATGGTATGTGCATCTGCACTAGATGCGCCTTGGATACACTGACTATCAACGGCATCACCTATACCAATGATGGGACTGATAGTGCCGTCGTCAAATTCTTGAGCAATGGTTTTAAGCTTGTCAGTGCCATTAGCAACGTTAGTAACACAGTATATGACTGGACCGGGACATTGCTGTATCCGGCCAATACCTCCAACGCACAACCAAACTAGGAGATATGATGTACAGATACAAAGATGGAAGCATCAAACGTATGCCGCCGACAACCGTGGAGATCAACGGTTTTCTCCGCTCTTTCGCGGAGCTGACCCCCGAGGAGTTGGATGAGGCTGGGTACAATGAGGCGGTGCCCTTGAAGCGTGATGCCTTTACCGAGTACACCACGGCGTGGGTCAAGGGTGATGATTTGATCTACCGCGAGGAGGTTGTGTCTGCTGTGGTGGATGAAGATGCCAGGGCGGAACACGACGCCACGCAGGTGCGGGCTGAACGCGACCGATTGCTGGCCGAATCCGATTGGACACAGATGGCAGATTCTCCGCTTGATGAGACAGCGCGGCTGGCGTGGGCCGACTATCGTGGGGAACTCAGAAATATCCCGCAACAGGCGGCATTCCCGGACGCCATCCAGTGGCCGGACAGCCCTGTTGCCTGACTATCGTTCACAGGCATGGGCGGGCGCGGCGTGTCCATGCCTTCCATTTACGGGCGTTCTCTGCGGAGGACGCCCGTTGTGCTATCCGGCAGTCAGCGTGGTGATGCGATCGGCGAAATCAGGGTATTGATTGACGAGGGCGTCTCTGGTGCCGTGGGCATAGTCCGCGAATTCGAATCCCGGTGCCACAGTGCAGCCCATGAGGGCAAAGGAGCCTCCTGGTTTGAGGGCCATGCCCTGCCAGGAGCCGCACGGCACGACGATCTGCGGGGTGTTACCGGCCAGCAGGTCGCTGCCGAAGGTCAGCACTGCACCGGAGCCGTCCGGGTGAAGCTGGAGCATCTCACACGGATCGCCTGCATAGAAATGAAATATCTCGTCTGTCTGCAACAGGTGCATGTGGGAGTAAGTCTCCGGGGTGAGCAGATAGTAGATGGCCGTGGAGTGACAGCGGTCGCCGGTATACCGTCCAGGCAGTATGGCCTTGGCAAACTGTTCGCTGGAGCGGTGGGTTTCCCTGAACCAGCCACCTTCTTCCGGGTGGGGAATGAGGCCGAGATGCTCGATGATCTCCTGAGCAGAGGGGGTGGTCATGTGTCTTCCTTATCCGTTGTAATGGGGTGGGGGAACATCCACGGCACCGGACTGCTCCATGTCCGCGTCCAGTTCGCGGATTTTTCCGGCCAGACGGATCACGAGTTGTTCGAGGTCCGAAATCTGTTGCTGCTGTTCGATCAACTGGTCGTTCAACTTTTCCATTGTCCTGTCCTGAAGGGCGACAAGGCTTTCCAATCGTTCCAAACGTTCTTCCATGGCTTCCTCCTTTGGGAGAGAATCGTCCGCGTCAACGGTGCGGGCGTATGAATCGTACTATTGTTTGTTGGTCAGGTAAACGCCGGTGATGACCATGAGACCGCCCACAGCCAGGGAGAGGTGGATGGGTTCACCCAGAAAGAGGAAGCCCATGAGCACGGCGAAAACCGGCACCGTATTGATGAAGATGCCTGCGCGGGATGCGCCGATAATGGCGATGGCCTGATAATACCAGAGGTATGCGAACCCGGTGGCCAGGATGCCGAGGTAGATGATGCAGGCCCAATCCAGCAGGTCGACACGCAGCATGTCGGTCATGAAGCCGTCGGCCAGGGCCGCAGGCAGGAGCATGACCGCGCCGAAGATGCAGGACCATGTCACGGCGGTCAGCGGAGGCAGGGTCTTCATGACCGAGCGTCCGCCAAGGGTGTAGGCGGTCCAACTGGCAACGCAGCCGAGAATCATCAGGTCGCCTCGGCTCATGCCTTCGGAGATGAGCGTCAGCGGGCTGCCGTCCGCAATGACCACCGACACGCCAATCAGGGAGGTCACCGCACCCATTATGCGTACCGGGCCGAATTTCTCCTTGTAAAACAGTGCGGAAAGCACCGAGATGCAGACCGGAATACAGGCCACGATAAGGGCGGCGCGACCGGCCGAGGTGGTTTGCAGCCCGGTGAAGAAGAAATAGCTGTACATGAACACGCCGGTGGCCCCGAGAAAGGCCACGGGCAGGATATCGCGTTTTTGCAGCCGGGGCATGCCCCCGTCCTTGCGCCAGGATATGAAGGCGAGGGTGGCGGAAGCAAGGGTGAAACGGAGGAAAGCCGCGGTCATGGGGTTGATGGCTTGAGCCAGAATGCGTCCGGCGATCCAGGTGCCGCCCCAGAGGATCATGCTGAGGATGAGCAGGAAATAGGTGTAGGAGAGCGATTTGTGCATGGGGGTGGAGAGCCTTGCCCGAATCAGCTTTGGGCTGCCTGGCCGGTGGAGATGGTCTTGCCGGACTTGGCCGTGTTCGGGTCAATGAATCTGTGGAGCATTTCCTCCACCTGATCGAGGGCCACCGTGGTGTCGAGACAGGGACCGTGAGGCCGTTCGTTGAGCACGCCGTAGACCGGCAGGGGGTAGGTATCCTGAATGCCGCTGGAAAGGTCGCGGTAGCAGGCAACGGCAATGATCAGCTTCGGCCTGAGCTGGACCACGATGCGTCGGGCAACAGTGCCGCCCGTGGCCACGGCCAGATTTACGCCATAGGTGTCGTGCAGTTCGAGCAGCCCGGCGATAGGACACTTGCCGCACCGGTCGCAGTTGTTGATGTCATAGGTCAGGCGTTTGTCGCACCGGGAATTTTGGAGGCAGTGCGGCATGAGCAGCAGTATGTCCTTGGGGGCGTAGCGGCCTGCTTCGGCCAGCACCAGCTCGTTGTTCACGGAGATGAACGAGAGCATGATGTGTTGCTTTTCAAAGCCGATGAGCCTGCCCAGCAGGACCATGAGCGGCAGGAAGAGCTTTATGGTCAGTCCGCGGAATCGTTTGGAGCCGAGGATCTGCTTTTTGGTGATGATGTTGAGGAACAGGCCCCAATAGCCAACGCAGACAAACCCGATGCCGAGGAGCACCACGCCGCCCAGCGCCCATTTGGCATAGGGGTGAATGGCGTCCAGCCCGATGAACGGGACCAGCCACAGGGCCATTAGAAAGAGGCAGACCACCAGACAAGATCCGGAAATGAGTCCGATGAAGAGGCGCTTGCGCGCCTTGCTTATGGCGTGCGGCTGTTTCACGCTGTGCCCTTTATTTGCATTCCCTCATGTATCCGCAGGAAAAAGCGGTGGCGTCCATGGCTTTCTTGCCCTGCGGCTTCACTTCGGGGGTCAGGTAGATCGTGTCTGCGGTGACAATGCCGAGCTTGCCGTCCATTTCGCCGAGAATGGTGCCGGGGTCGACCTTGGGTGCGGCCTCTTCGGACACTTCGCCGGGTGTGACGTTCAGGCGGATGGTCTTGCCGTCCGGGTTGGTCCAGTCAAAGAAGGCACCGGGCCACGGGTACATGGCGCGAATCTGGTTGTGGATGGCCTTGGCGGGTCGGTTCCAGTCGATTTCGCCTTCCTTCTTTTCCAGTTTTTTGGCGTAGGTGGCGATGTCGTGATCCTGTTCCTTGAAATCATAGGCTCCGGTCTGCAGGCGGGCCATGGCCTCGCAGATGCAGATACCGCCGAGCTTGGCCAGCTCGTCGTGGATGGTGCCCGCGTGGTCGTTGTGACCGATGCGGAGCGCCCGCTGGACCATGACGGGTCCGGTGTCCAGCCCTGCCTCCATTTTCATGATGGAGATGCCGGTGACCACATCGCCGTTCTCGATGGCCCGTTGGATAGGGGCTGCTCCGCGCCACTGGGGCAGGAGCGAGGCGTGGATGTTGAGCGGGTGGATGGTGGGGATGTCGAGCACGGCCTGGGGCAGGATCAATCCGTAGGCGGCCACCACGAGCACGTCAGGCTTGAGCGCGGCCAGTTCGTCAATGTCGGCCTGCTCCTTGAAATTCACTGGCTGAAAAACGGGGATGTCGTTTTTCAGGGCCACCTCTTTGACCGCGGAAGGCTTGCACTGACGACCACGGCCGCACGGGCGGTCGGGCTGTGTGTACACGCCCACCACTTCGGCTGCATCGAATTGAAGCAGTATGCTGAGGGCTTCGGCCGCGAAATCCGGGGTGCCCATGAATACGGTGCGCAGGGACTTCAAATCCACTGCGCCCCAGGATTCCGGGGAGCTGAGCTGCTTTTGATTGCTATCTTCCACGTTGTTCCTTCCCGCTACGCTTTCCACTTCAGGGCTTTTTTTCGATACAGGGTCTGCTTCAGCCGACCAGCGCGGTCAGCCAGAGTGACACCCTCAAGATGGTCGATCTCATGTTGCAGGACAATGGCCAGGAATCCATCTGCGTCGATGCAGACTTCCTTACCGTTTTGGTCCAGTGCCTTGACCGAGACACGCTCTTTGCGTTTGACCTTCAGGTTCAGTTCCGGGCAGCTCAAACATCCTTCTTCGGAGTCGACTGCGCCGTCGCATGCGGTGATCTCCGGATTGATCAGTATGCGCAGGTCGCCTCTGATTTTGGGACCGGTCTGGTCCACACAGATCAAACGAATGGGCTTACCCACCTGCGGTGCGGCCAGGCCAACACCATCGGACTCGTACATGGTTTCGATCATATCTTCGATGAGCTCTTTGAGCTCAGGAGTGACCTCGGTGATGGGCTCGGCCTTGGCAGCCAGCACGTCATCGGGCCATGTGCATATTTCCAATTTCATTTTTTTGCCTCCGGCGGCTCAAGCCCTTTGCTGAAAAAAGGGGCGCTTGAGAATCTTCCAAAACTTTATATCGCGCCGTGCTGAGGGTGAATCATGCATGAGACCCATAGGCGACGGATAGGTGGATACGTTCTAGTATTAAGATTTCTTTTTCAAAAAGCGAGGGGAAAACTTTCGTTTTCCCCTCGCGGCTTGATTATTCTTCGGTTTTTTTCTTTTCCCGTAGCCGCACGCCGAGTTCCCGAAGTTGTTTGTTGGGAACTTCGGACGGTGCCTCAGTCATCAGGCAGGTCGCCTTCTGCGTCTTGGGGAAGGCGATGACGTCGCGGATGGACTTGGAGCCGGTAAGGATCATGATCAGTCGATCCAGACCAAAGGCGATGCCGCCGTGGGGCGGTGCGCCGAACTTGAGGGCGTCCATAAGGAAACCGAACTTTTCGCGGGCTTCCTCTTCTCCGATGCCGAGTGCGGCAAACATGCTCTCCTGCTGTTCCGGGGTGTGGATGCGGATGGAACCGCCGCCAACCTCGTAGCCGTTCATGACCAGGTCATAGGCGCGGGCAATGGCGCTGCCCGGATCGTTCTTGAGCACTTCCATCTGCTCCGGCCGGGCCGAAGTAAAGGGATGGTGACGGGCAACGTAGCGTTTCTCCTCGGCGTCGTACTCGAGCAGGGGGAAGTCGGTGATCCAGACCGGCTTGAACACGGAGTCGTCGATGAGTCCGGTGTCCTTGGCGATCTCGCAGCGCAGGTTGCCCAGCGCGGCGTTGGCGATATCGGCGGGACCGGCCTGGAAGAAGAGGATGTCGCCGGGCTGGCAGCCGGAACGCTCGCGCAGAGTGGCGATCTCTTCTTCGGAGAAGAACTTGACGATGGGCGACTGCCATTCGCCGTCTTCCTTGACCTTGATCCAGGCAAGGCCCTTGGAACCGTAAATTTCAACGTATTTGGTGTACTGGTCGATTTCCTTGCGGGACAGCTTGGCGCCGCCGGGGACAACCATGACCTTGACCAGCTCCGAAGAGGCAAAGACCTTGAACCCGGATTCCTTGAACACATCGGTGATGTCGATGTGCTTGAGCTCGAAGCGGAGGTCGGGCTTGTCCACGCCGTAGTCGCGCATGGCGTCGTTGAAGGTCATGCGCGGGAACTCGGCAGGCAGGTCCACATCAATAGTCTCCTTGAAGAGCTTCTTGATCATGCCTTCGGCCATGTCCTGAATGAGGGCCTCGTCCGGGAAGCTCATCTCGATATCGATCTGTGTGAACTCGGGCTGGCGGTCGGCGCGCAGGTCTTCGTCGCGGAAACATTTGACGATCTGGAAGTAGCGGTCCATGCCGGAGACCATGAGCATCTGCTTGAACAGCTGCGGGGACTGCGGCAGGGCGTAGAACTCGCCCAGATTGACGCGGCTGGGGACCAGGAAGTCACGGGCGCCTTCGGGCGTGGACTTGGTCAGCATGGGCGTTTCGATTTCAAGGAAACCGAGGCCGTCCAGATAGCGGCGGACCGACTGGGCAGCCTTGTTGCGGATGATGAAATTCCGGGCAAGGGAGGGGCGGCGCAGGTCCAGGAAGCGGTACTTGAGGCGCAGGTTCTCACCGACCTCGACGCGATCCTCGATGGAGAACGGCGGAGTCTCGGAGGTGTTGAGCAGCTTGTACTCGGTGACCTCGATCTCCACTTCGCCGGTGACCATGTTCGGGTTGGCCATGCCCTCGGGACGGGGGCGGACCTTGCCCTTGATGGCAATGACGTATTCGGGACGGATGGCGTGGGCGCGTTCGTGCACCTCGGTGTTGTCTTCAGGGTTGAACACAACCTGGGTCAGGCCTTCGCGGTCACGCAGGTCCAGGAAAATCAGCCCGCCGTGGTCGCGTCTGAACTGAACCCAGCCCATGAGGCAGACTTCCTCATCCATGTTGGCTGCGGTCAGCTCGTTGTTATGGTGGGTCCGTCTCCAGCCACCAAGGTCTTCAATGACGCGAAACTCGTCGTAATCTCTTTCTTGTTCAGACATTCTCTCTCCGTCTCAAATGATGTCGGCTGGTACAGACCGGCCGTGATATTCGTTACAAACTCGCCAGGTACAGGGCGCGATCCAGTGTTTCCTGTTCGCGATCGCCCACCATGTCCTTGACGGTGATAGTCTTGTTTGCCAGCTCGTCGCCGCCCATGATCAGGCAGACCTTTGCGCCGGTCTTGTTGGCTGCGCGCATGCGGGACTTCATGGACCCGCCGGAAAAACTGACTTCGCCCTTCAAGCCCTTGTCGCGCAGTTCCTGGGCAAAGAGCATGGCCGCATTGGCTGCGTCGTTGTCCACCACGGCAAGATAGAAATCCGGTTGCTCGGCTTCCAACTGGTCGAGCAGCATGGCCAGCCGCTCCATACCACAGGCAAAACCCGTGGCCGAGCAGTCGGGGCCGCCGAGGTTCTTGACCAGGCCGTCATACCGGCCGCCACCCGCCACCGCGGTCTGGGAGCCGATGTCGAAGGAGGCCACTTCGAAACAGGTGCGTACATAGTAATCCAGGCCGCGCACCAGTCGGGGGTTGAGCACATACTCGATACCCGCACCGTCGAGGATGGTCTTGACGTCCATGAAATGGGTCTCGCACTCCTCGCACAGGTGATCCGTGATGTTCGGGGCGTCTGCCACCAGCTCTTTGCAGGTCGGGACCTTGCAATCGAGCACGCGCAGCGGGTTGGTCTCCATGCGGCGCTGGCAGTCTTCGCAGAAACTGTCCTTGTCCTTGGCCTTGTAGTAGTCCACCAGAGCCTGCTTGTACGTGGGGCGGCATTCGTGGCAGCCGAGGGAGTTCAGCTCAACGGTCAACTTGTTCAGCCCGATCCCGTTCAGGAAAGTCATGAGCATCAGGATCAGTTCGGCGTCGGCCTGCGCTTCGGGAGCGCCGAAAATCTCGGCGTCGAGCTGATAGAATTGACGCTGGCGTCCTTTTTGCGGGCGTTCGTAGCGGAACATGGGGCCGAACGTGAAAAATTTGGAAATCTTGCCCGGCTGGTGGGTCTTGGAGTCGATGAACGCACGGACAACGCCGGCGGTGGCCTCAGGACGCATGGTCAGCAGGCGATTCTTGCGGTCCGGGAAGGTGAACATTTCCTTGCCCACCACGTCGGTGTCTTCACCGATGGACTTCTGGAAGAGCTCGGTCTTTTCGAGGACGGGCGTGCGCAGCTCGCCGAATCCGTAGCGAGAGAACACTTCACGGGCACTGGTTTCCATGAACGTGAATTTGCTGGCCTCTTCCGGAAAGAGGTCCACGAATCCTTTGATTTTTTGTACTTTGGCCATGGTGTATATATAATCCTTACTAATTATCAGATGGCTGGAACCGAATCTGGTTAGACCATACGCGTGTGATTGTCAAAAAAAGAGTGGCTGATGCCCTTGTTTTTCGCGTTATCTGCCGAGATGGGTAAAGGGGTATTTTCTCCACTTTAGCATTTGACCTGCTTGGCAAACTCCTCCACTCTCAGGGCCGGAGGACGAGAATCATGACCATTACCGCCTGCACCATGGATTGTGGCGATGCCTGTTCGCTCATTGTGGACGGAGAAAAGAAGTCCATCAAGGGCAACCCCAGGCATCCGTTTACCAAGGGTTTTATCTGCAAGAAAGGCACCCGTTATTTTGAGCGTATAGACGCTGAGGAGCGGCTTGTCACGCCGTTGGTCAAGGAAAATGGCGCGTTCCGGCAGGCGAGCTGGGATGAGGCCATGGGGGTGATCGCGGAGAAGCTCGACGCGGCGCGCGCAGTCCCGGAGTCCATCCTGCATATTCACGGGCATGGATATCGAGGCATCGTGGGCACGGCGAGTTCCGTTCTGTTCGAGCGGCTGGGGTCCAGCACCAGTTACGGCAGCGTGTGCGATGATACCGGTATCGTCGCCAGCCAGCGCGATTTCGGGGTGTTGAATCACAATGATCCCGAGGACCTCCTGAACGCCAGCCGGATCATCAACTGGGGCCGGGACGTGACCCGCTGCTCCATCCACCAGCATGCGCTCATTGCCAAGGCCCGCAAAAACGGCACCGAGGTGCTGACCATTTCCCCCGGCGGGGACGAGACAGCCGAATTTTCCGACGTCAACATCGTCATTCGTCCAGGCACGGACCGTTTTCTGGCCGCTGCCGTGCTCAAGCTCTATCTGGAAGCCGGAGATCTCAACCCCTGGGTGCTCAACCGCACTGCCAACTGGCCGACCCTGCGCGGTCTTGTCGACGGCCTGAATTTTGCGGAACTCTGCATGGCCTGCGAGGTGTCTTCTGATGACGTGGAGATGCTCTATGACTGGTACGCGGACACAGGCAACGTGGCCACGCTCATCGGCTGGGGATTGCAGCGTCATCTGTTCGGCGGCGAGAACGTCCGCTTCATCAATGCCCTGGCCATGATCTCAGGCAATATCGGTGTCCGTGGCGGCGGGGCGTATTTCAACATCTCATCAGGTCGCAACCTCGGCACCTGGGCACATCTGGTCAAGGGCGGAGCCTCTTCCGGCAGCCGCCGCGAGTTGTTGATCCAGAACATGGGGGCAGAAATAAAAAAAGCAGACCCGCCCATTGATTTCATCTGGGTGGATGGTCACAATGTGGTCAATCAGGTGCCGGACTGCCTGTCCGTGGTCGACGCCTTCCGCAAGCCCTTTGTGGTCGTGGTGGAAGGGTTCATGAATGACACGGCCATGCAGGCGGACGTGATCCTGCCTCCAGCGTTCATGTTCGAGCGCGAGGACGTCCTCGGTTCCTTTGTTCATAACTGCGTGAACCATTGCGCCAAGGCCGTGGAGCCGCGTGGAGAATGTCGGTCCGATCTTGAAATCATCGCTGATCTGGCCGCTCGGCTACGTGAGCCATTGCTCTTTCCCGACAGTGAGACCTGTATCCGAGAGGGCTTGAAAAAAGCCGATATTTCCTATGACGAGCTGATGGATAACGGGTTCGTCAAGGTGAAGCATCCGTTTATCGCCTTCAGGAATATGGAATTCGGGCATCCTGACGGGCTGTACCGATTCCCGGAAACACTGCACCCGGAGCCTGCCCGTGACTCCGATTACCCCCTGCAACTGCTCACATTGGTGAGTGGCAAGTTCCTGCATTCACAGATACGCGAAGAAGACCAACGGGGCGTGCCCGTGATCTATGTTTCCAAGCAGAACCCGGCCTGGGCTGCTCTGAACCCGGCTGAGGACGTCTATCTGGTCACGGAGCAGGGGGCCATGCAGGTCCAGATGGAGACCGTCAAGGAGCTGCACAACCGGGCCGTGGTCATGCGTCGTGGGGGGTGGATGAAGTTCGGCCATTGTGCCAATGTGATCATCAAGCCGATGACAACCGATATGGGCAACGGCACGGCGTATTACAGCCAGAGTTGTCGACTGGAGAACAGATAGTCTTTGATTTGGCATCTGGACATTTCTCGGACAGATCTCATCCTCGCCGTAGAGGAACTCCGCCTCCGGTCGGGCTGCCCGAAAAAAAACATACCTGTCCCACTCTCACAAGCTGTGGTATGGGGAAGATACTGAAAACACTAAGAGGAGATTAATATGAAAGTTTGGAAGAAGATTGTTGTTGTGGCGTGTATTCTTGCCTTCATGGTTCCGGCATTCAGCGGATGCAGTGAAGAAGGTCCCATGGAGAAAGCCGGCAAGCAGTTGGACAAGGCTGCTGACGATGCCGGTGACGCTGCCAAGAAGATGCTTGACTAGCCTGGAAAATCCGCACCCCCTGTGAATTTCACTGAATTGTCACAGGGGGTGTTTTCTGTTCGCAAGTTGTCGCTTGCAATGCCGTTTCGGTAGGCGTAACTGATATACCCATGAAAGCACCTTACATTAAGCCCCTGCCTCCGGCGAGACGGGTGGCCCTCGAAGCACTTTTCCGCTGCCTAATGGACAAGCAGGATATCCAGGCTGCACTTGACGTGGCGCTCTCCTCCGGTCAGATCGACCCCCGCGATGCGGGGTTGGCCACGGAGCTGACCTATGGCTACATGCGGCTCAAGGGACGTATCGAGTATGTTCTGTCCCGGTTTCTCAAGGACCCGGGCAAACTCAATCCGAAAATGCGTCTGGCCATGGGAGTGGCCGCCTACGAGATCTTGTTTCTGGACAAGGTTCCGGCGTATGCGTCCGTGGACTGGGCCGTTGAATTTTCCAAGTCCAAACCGGGGGCGCGTCTGGCGGGGTTGTTCAACGCCGTGCTCAGACGGGTGTCCGAGCTGGGCGAGGCCGCCCACGACCCCGATTATTATCGCAAGGACGCTTCCCTGCCTGAATTTTTCAAGCGTTGGTATTCCTGTCCACAATGGCTGGTGGACATGTGGTGGAGGGAGTATGGCGAAGAAGCCGCCATCCACTATCTTGAAGCGCAACTGCACCCTCCGGCACTGGGATTCAATCTCTTTGGCCACCCCGAAGCGGATGAAATCTATCCTGAAATCGCAGGCTGGCCGGAGATACTTGATATCGAAGGGTACAGCTTTGCCCTGCCCGCGGGTACAGCTTTCGAGGACGAGCCGGACCAGCCCATGGCGCGCCAATCCTTTGCGGCCCGTCAGGCCATCGAAGCCCTTTCTCCTGAATCCTGGCCCACACCGGTTTGGGATGCCTGCGCCGGGCGTGGCGGCAAGACCCGTATCCTGCTCGAAAAAGGGCTGGACGTCTTTGCCTCAGATCCTCACAAGGGGCGGCTGGCAGCGCTCACCCGCGAATTGTCCGAGGTGGAGACGTTTGTTGCCAATGCGGCCACAGACAGTCCGCCGCGTCAACCCGGCAGTATCCTGCTGGATCTGCCCTGCTCCGGCCTTGGCGTGCTCTCCCGTCGTCCGGATACCAAGTGGAAGCGCAAGCCATCCGATCTGGTTGACCTGACAAAGCTTCAAATGGAAATCCTGCAGAATGCTCTTGATTCGCTGCAACCCGGAGGGCGGATTGCCGTCATTACCTGCACGCTCAATCCCGAGGAAAACGAAAAGCTCATCGAGCAGTTTATCGAGCACAACCCCAAGGTCGCGCTCAAGACGGAATGGACCACCCCGGAGGACTCGCCCCTGGGAGAGTTCTTCTACGCTGCACTGCTGACCACATAATACTGCTGGCGATATTAACCAAGGCGCACTTTGTGTAACAAAGTGCGCCTTTTGTTTTTCCCGTTTTACCGCGGTTCAGAACCCTCCATAGCCCTCTCCTCGTGGCGGTGCAGAGCGTTTTGGAAAGGAGAGCGGATGCAGTGTTGGGACATGGCCGTATCTACAACACGCCCATTTTTGCGCCGAGCCAATTGGTGGGGGTGACGGATTCCGGGACGCCTTCGCGTGCATCCACGCCGCGAGCTTCGGTCAGTTTCTCCTGATATGTCTTCCAGTAGGATTGCGCCAGCGCGGTTGAGCCGGAGAGCGGATACGCCAGAGCTGCGGCCAGTCTGGCCGAGAACGCTTCGGTGAGCAGGGCATCATATTTCTTGGAGTCTTTTTCGCACCGGACATAGGAAATAAAGATGGGGGCTTCCTCGTTGCAGAAGATGGTGCCGCTCTGGATTTCCCAGTCCTCGATCGTGTCGCCGCCCGTGCTGACTATCTGGATGATCCGCAGGAAATCGGTGGGCAGGATGTATTTGTACTCCCATTTCCAGAGCGGGGCAGCGGATGCGGCGGCCAGTTCGGCCTGAGCCATGGCACAGTTCCAGGGATGCGCACGGAGCACGGCATCGCGGATGGCCGGCCAGCGGTGGTTGCACAGCCCGGCAGCTTTGGTCTCGTCGCCCAATGACATGATCGCATCCTCACCCAGATCAAGCAGGGCGTTGTTACAGATTTCGATAACGCTTGTTGCCATTTCAGTTACCTCGTGTTGTCAAAAGTTGATGGGTGCATCCCGTGTCACCCGGAGCCATGGCCACGAGCGTGAAAAGCATAACACGGGTTTTGGGTGAAACCGTGAATATGCAGAGAAATGCAGGTAAAATCAGGTCAGAGGTAGCTGGAAACAGCTTGACAGGGTCTGTCTGTGTCGTTTTCACAGATTCGACAATCCGTGATATCAAAGGATTGACTTGATATGAAAAAAAATAGAGTGAGTACGGCTTTGACTGGAGAAATGCCTGGCCTGTTGCCCTGTACTTTGTGATTTCACGCGCTATCATTTGCAGGATGCAGCGACTTCAGATGTTTTATCTACCTGGAATTATATATGAAAGATGTTTATTTGCTCAATCTGGTCTACGCTATTTCAGCCGCTCTCGACTATGTTTCGCCTGCAATCAACGGTCACCATAGGCGGGTTGGTATTGTCGCTGCCGCCATGGGCAGGCATATGGGGTTTGATAGAGCCGATGTCACGGATCTGTTCATGGCAGGGCTGATGCACGACATCGGCGCTTTCACCCGTGACATGTCTATCGATGGTCTTGATTTTGATGTGCATCTCACCGCCCATGCTACGGTGGGCAGTCGGTTGCTGGGCGGCCATCCGTTGCTGGAGCGGGCCGCATATTTCGTGAAGCATCACCATACGCAATGGAAGCATCTTGCGGGCGCAGAAGACCGAAAAGAGGCGATTCTGTGCAATGTGGTCAACCTTGCTGATCGGGTGGATATCCTCCGGTGGCGAGGGGAATCGGGCCATGATCGACAGACCATCCGCAATATGGTCGCCGACTATTCCGAGGATTATTACACCTCAGAGGTGACAGAAGCCTTCGCTTCTTTTTCAGAAGACGCGGATTTCTGGAAGCTGGTGGAGGACAAGGATAGCGACCTTCGATCCCTGTTCAAAGACTGGACGCAGGACCGGCTGATTCCCAAGGATCAGCTCCTCGGTTTTTCCGTGTTTTTCGCCCATATTATTGATTTCCGAAGCAGTCACACGGCCACTCATTCACAGGGCGTGGCCGAGACCGCCGTCCAGTTGGCCATACTGGCGGGCATGGATGAAGAAGAGCAGAAGAAGATGCGTCTGGCCGGGAACCTGCACGACATCGGCAAGCTGGCGGTCTCTTCTTGGTTGTTGGACAAGCCCTCCGGTTTGGATGTCAGTGAATATGAGGCCATCAAGGCACATGCGACTGTCGGAGAAATCCTGCTGCGCTCCGTGCCCGGATTGTCAGACGTGACGGACTGGGCCTGCCAGCATCATGAACGGCTCAACGGCAAAGGGTATCCGCATGGCCTGAGCGCGGACGAGCTTTCGTTGGGGAGTCGGATCATGCAGGTGGCGGACGTGCATACAGCCATC
This sequence comes from Pseudodesulfovibrio sediminis, assembly GCF_020886695.1. NCBI lineage: Bacteria > Pseudomonadati > Thermodesulfobacteriota > Desulfovibrionia > Desulfovibrionales > Desulfovibrionaceae > Pseudodesulfovibrio > Pseudodesulfovibrio sediminis. Next base: position 2,185,406 of record NZ_AP024485.1, on the reverse strand, counting down.
ACGGAAGACCGTCCCTATCGCAAGGGCATGTCCACGGAAAAGACGTGCAAGGTGCTCCGGTCCATGGCCGATAACGGTTTTCTGGACGCGGATATCGTGGACCTTGCCATTGACAATCACATACAGATCAACGCGGTGCGCCGCCTGGCGCAGAACCGCGCCGCCGCAGCCTTCAAGCTTTTTGCCGAGCAACCGGACCAGTGGTCATCGTCGATGGTAAATCTTAATATGTTCGAGGGTTAGCGGTAGGCCAATTATCGATAGCTTTCCGATATAATGTGGGTGAAACGGTTCTCTGTTGAATCCTATGGCTGCAATATCGTGGTCCGATTGAGGTGTGTCAGCCAAGGGGGAGCCGTGTCTCCGGCACCACGCAGAACCGCCGCCTTCCGGTATGAGGAAGGCGGCGGTTCTGCGTGGTGCAACTTGTGCTGTCGGGCACGTGTGTCCGGTTCAAATTTCGTCGAACAAGGCGCGAATCTCTTCCATGTCGGTGGTCATGCCCAGGGCGCACATGAGGCGGATGCGGGCCTTTGGACCGCCCAGTCGTCCGCACATTATCACGCCCTTGTTTTTGAGGTCGGCCCCTCCTCCGGGGTATCCGTAGATGGGCCAGACGCCTCCTTCGATGCAGCGGGTGGATAGGACAACCGGAATGCCTGCGTCCATGCACGCCTCAAGACCGGAGACTGCCTCGGGCGGGATGTTGCCGGCGCCGAATCCTTCGATGACAATGCCGCGTGTCCCGGTAGCCTTTGCATGGTCGATGAGGGAGCGATCCATCCCCGTGTATGCGGCCAGCAAGGTGACGTCGGTGACGAGCGTCTTCGGGCTGATCTTGTGTCGGGGCGTGGGGGTGGAACGGGGTCTGGCCAGGATGACGGAGTCACCGGCCACATACCCGATGATGCCAGCTTCGCGGGATTCGAAGGCGTCGACGTTCAGGGAGTTCACCTTGACCGCTTCGCGAGCCGCGAAGATGCGGTCGGTCATCATGATGCAGGCTCCCAGCGAGGTCGGCAGAGGCAGCAGGCAGGCGCGGACCGCGTTAGTCAGGTTGCGGATGCCGTCATACCCCGACTCCGAGTAGTAGCGCATGGAGCCGGTCAGGATCACCGGCTTGTCCGACTCGATGACCAGATCACACATATACGCGGTTTCGGCCAACGTGTCCGTGCCGTGCAGAATGATGGCGCCGAGAACAGAGGGCTCTTCGAGCACCGTCTCCACATTACGGGCCAGCCTGAACATGTCCTCCGGGGTCATGTGGGGGCTGGGTTTGTCGGACCAGAGCACGGGCCGCAGGCCCACGGCACAGTCCTGCGGTTTGAACTGGTTGAGCAGCTTTTCAAAGTTGCCGCCAGGGGCAACGCCGGTCACCCCTTCAGTCGGAGCCATCCCAATGGTGCCGCCAGTGAAAAATACAACTATTTCATTGTTTTCAGGCATATAATCTATTCTTGTAGTTCGTTGTGGTTGTTTGCTGTTCAGCTCTCTGCCTGCCGTGCAGCCGCAGCTTGCAGGGCTTCGCGGAACAGGGATTCATTGACCGCACCGGTAATTGGTGCAGCCCCCTCTATAAGGAAAGTGGGGATAGCTGTCACCCCGACCTGTCCGGCCTGCTCGGAGCCGAGGGCCACCTGTTCGCTGAACCGGCCCTCCACGATGGCGGTCTCCATCGCATCCGGGTCAAGCCCGTTCTCGGCGGCGAGTTCTCTGAGCACCGGCATGTTCCCGATGTCGCGGCCATGGGTAAAATAGGCCGTGAACAACGCTGAGTGCAGGGCGTCATATCGTCCTTTCACCCGGGCAAATTCAGCGGCTTCCAGGGCACGATGCGAATTGCTCAGTCGGCGTATCTCGCCGAACTTGATGCCGTACGGTTTGCCCCGCTCGTTGCAGGTCTGGGTCACCTGATCGATGTCTCTTCGGTCGAAAAGGTCGGCCATGTCCCGTCCTTCAGGTGGGGTCTCAGGGTGGATTTCATGAGGGACCCACGTCGCTTCGATGTCGAATTCCTCTGTGAAGTGGTCGACAATTCCCTTGCCGACAAAACAGAACGGTCAGATAAAATCGGAAAATATGGTGAGTTTGAGCGCCATGGGAGTTCCTTGTTGCGGTTTTCACCAGTGTAAGGACGGCGTCTTGAAAGTAAAGGGATTATGTGGCCGTGGCCGCTGTGAGCAGGGCTTTGCGTAGGGACGTTATGCGTTCTTCATCCTGCACGCGCTGTCCATCCAGCTCGCGCACATGGAAAATGTCGGCGGCGCGGCCCTTGATGGTGGTGATCTTGGCCATGTGGATGGCGAGCGCGTGGTCTGCCAGCGTGCTGGCCAGATCAAAGAGGAACCCGGTGCGGTCCGTGGCCGCAACCTCGATGACGGTGTGGTAGTCGCTGATGGTGTTGTCTATGGTCACGATGGGGTTCAGCTTCGGTCCCGAGCGTCCCTTGGTGAGCGGGGAATTGCGGCGTTCCTCCAGCCGGGCGGCCAGATCGAGCTTGTCCACCATGGCATAGCTGATGGATCGGCTGATGCGCGCCCATACTTCATCGGCATAGAGATTCTCCGGCGGCTCGGTGACCGTGAAGACGTCAATGGCGGTGCCGTCCTTCCACGTGAAGATCTCGGCGGCCAGAATATTCAGTCCGTGCAGGGAGATGGCCCCGGCCACGTTGACGAACAATCTGGGCTGGTCCAGGGCGACGATGGTCAGCTCGTAGGTGCCTTTGGCCTTGCCTGGGGCGGCGTTGATGATGTTCACCCCTTTGCCGCCGATGGAGGAAGGCTTGCGCATACGGTCTTGGGCCACGTCTTTCCAGAGCTGTTCTACCAGCTTGATCTGTTCGGCAATGGTCTGTGGTTCAAGGGCGAGAAAAGTGCGGGGCGGCATGGCCTCGGTCGCGGCCTTGACGAAGTCCGCGTCCAGATCCGAGGCCGCTGCCAGCACTCCGGCCTTCACATCCAGCATGCGCTTGGCGTTTTCCGGTTCGGAGAGCGGGCCGTGCTCAAGCTGATTCCTGACCTTGAAATAGAGTTCGCCGAACAGGGACTGGGTCCAGCTGTTCCAGGCGCGCGGACCGGTGGCCATGGAGTCGGCTACCGAGAGCAGGTAGAGCGTGTCCAGACGGTCCATCTTGCCTACGGTGGCGGCCACTTCGGATGCCGCCCGTTCATCGGAGAGGTCGCGGCGGGTGGCGATCTTGGGGATGAGCAGATGGTGCTCCACCAGAAAAGCGACTTCCTCTATGAGGGTGGTCTCCCGGCCATAGCGCTCCAGCACCTCGCGGGTGATGTCCGCCCCGGCTCTTGAATGGTGTTGTTCTCCCTTGCCGAGGTCGTGGAAGAATCCGGCGAGGATGAGTATGATCCGGTCCCTGTGGCCGATGTTGGAGCCGATTCTGCCAGTCCAGGAGTTGTTTCCGGCCAGAAATCCGGCGAGCAGGGCAATAGTGGTCAGGGTGTGCCGACCAACGGGATGCACGTGGTAGTCATTGAACTGAATGAGATGCTCCACATCGCCGAATTCAGGGAAAATCGCCGGGAGCAGGCGGGTCTCAAGCAACCCTTCGCAGGCCACCTCGCTGTGAGGGGCCATGAATATTTCGACCAGCATGGACAGGGTCTCGGGATGGTCGATGAGTCTGCTTGCGAACCTGCCCGGGTTCTGCCGGATGATGCGGCGCGCGCCCCAGGTCAGGGGGAGGCCGCTGCGGGCTGACTCCAGAAACGCGCCCAGGGCGTTGCCCGGCGTAACCGCGGATTGGCTTTGGAAAAAGATGCCTTCAGGCCCGGCGTTGATGTTGCGGATGGACATCTCCGGTACCGGAGCGTGCCGCCGTAAGGCAAACCGTTCCTGAAAGAGCGCCTCGCGCATAGTCTTGATGCGGGTCATGGCCTGATGCAGGCGGGAGAGGAAAAACTCGACGCCCCGACCCATGGCTTCCGGGGTCGCGTCCTTGGAAGCGAACCCCATGAGCCGTGCCGTGGGCGGTTGCAGATCGAAAAAGAGGCGGTCGTTCTTGCGGCCTGCCGCCAGATGCAGGGCGGTGCGGACCCGATTGAGAAACGCCAGGTCGTCACGGAGTCTGGACAGCTCTTCGGGCAGAAAAATTCCTGTGCGGCCGCTCGCTTCAAGTACGCGGGTCAGCCAGAAGACCTGTTGTCCGTCGCGCAGTCCGCCCAGTCCGTTCTTGATCTCCGGTTCGAGCATGCCGGTGGCGTCGCCATATTGGACCAGCCGGGTCTCGTTGTGTTCGCGCAGACTGGTGGCAAAGATGTCGCCGGTTTTTTTGAGGACTTTCTTGTCATACGCGGCGCGAAACGCGTCAAAGACCTCGGCGTCACCGGCAAGCGGGCGGGCATCGAGGAGCGAAGCCAGGACCTGAAAATCCTTCTTTGCGAGGGAGACGCAGTCCGCGACCGTGCGCACACCGTGGCCGATGTCCAGACCAAGGTCCCAGAGCGGGAAGAGCAGGGTCTTGATGAAGGCGTCAGCCCCGGACGGGATGCGCCGTTTGAAGAGCACGAGGATGTCCACGTCAGAGCCGGGACAGAGCCGTCCGCGTCCGTAGCCTCCCACGGCCACCAAAGTGAACGCGAATTTTTGGGGTCCGGCTTCCCGAATACGGTCTTCGAAGTAGTGATCGACCAGGTGGGTGTATTCCCAGGCGAACCCGCCTACCGACCCGGCCTTGGCGCGTTCCCACAGCCCCAGCTTGGCTTGTTTCAGGCTCTTGGCGGATTTCGGGAGATGGCTGTCTGGCTGCATGGCGTCACTTTAGTCGGTCCGTGTGTATTGATCAAGATGGATGAAGAAACGGCCGGAAGCCTTTCCACTCTCCCGGCCGTTGTACCAGTCATGGGGGCAACTGGTGTGTACCGGGCGGTACAGGGACTCTCAAACCTCGCAGGCCCGGTATAACCGGCCCGGACAGAAGTCCGGGCCGGATTATTTCTAAGGTGTCTCGCCCGTCAGGCGGAGCGAAGCCGTTAAATGGCCTCTTCGCCGGTCTCCCCGGTACGAATGCGAATGACTTCGTCGACAGTGGAGACGAATATCTTGCCGTCGCCGACCTGTCCGGTCATGGCTGCCGTGCGGGCCGCTTCGACCACGTCTGCGGCAAAGTCTTCTTCCACCACGACATCAATCTTGATTTTGGGGACAAAGTCCACCTGATATTCAGCACCGCGATACACTTCCTTGTGACCGCCCTGTCGGCCGAAGCCTTTGACTTCGCTGACAGTCATGCCCTTGACGCCGATACCGGCCAGAGCGGTTTTGACTTCGTCGAGCTTGAAGGTGCGGGTTATGATTTCAATTTTTTTCATATGCGTATCTCCTTGAGTGGCCTACCACTGGTACCCGGTTTCGCTGTGTTCGGCGATATCCATGCCCTTGTCCTGATCCTCTCCGCTGGCCTTGAGGCCGATGGTGGCGTCAACAACCTTGAAGATGATGAAGGTCATGGCAAAACAGAATGCCCAGGTGGCGACCACGGAGACGAACTGGACCCACAACTGGTGAGCGTTGCCTGCGATGAGGCCTTCCTCGCCGACAGTCGCCAGCACGCCGGTCATCAGCGCGCCGTAGGTGCCGCCCAGGCCGTGGATACCGACGACATCGAGTGCGTCGTCATAGCCCAGCTTGTTCTTGATCATGATGCCGCCGTAGCAGAGCACGCCAGCGCCCAGGCCGAGCACGATGGCCCACATGGGGGTGACGAAACCGGCTGCCGGGGTGATGGCGACCAGGCCCGCAACGGCACCGGATGCCGCACCCAGGGTGGTGGCTTTTCCGCCATGCACCCATTCAGCGATGATCCAGGACAATGCAGCCGCGGCCGTGGCCATGTGCGTGGTCACGAAGGCGTTGGCGGCCAGACCGTCAGCGGCCAGGGCAGAGCCGGCATTGAAGCCGAACCAGCCGAACCAGAGGATGCCTGCGCCGAGAATGGTCATGGGCAGGTTGTGGGGGATGAACGCCGTGGAACCGTGTCCCTTGCGCTTGCCGATGAGGATGGCACAGCATAGCGCGGCAGCGCCGGAGCTCATGTGAACGACCGCGCCGCCGGCGAAGTCGAGAGCGCCCATTTCGCCCATCCAGCCGCCGCCCCAGACCCAATGGCACATGGGGGCGTACACGAGGATAAGCCAGAGCGCGGAAAAAACCATGAATCCTGCGAACTTCATGCGCTCGGCAAAGGCGCCTGAGATGAGCGCGGGCGTAATGACCGCGAACATGCACTGAAAGATCATGAATGTCAGGTGGGGCAGATTACTTGCCGGGGAATTGGTGGCGTCCATGCCGACGCCTTCCAGAAAGGCGAAATCCAGGCCGCCGATGACGCCGCCGATATCGGAGCCGAAAGAGAGAGAATAGCCTACAACCGCCCACAGCACGGACACGAGCCCGAGCATGATGAACGACTGCATGATGGTGGCGAGGACGTTTTTCGAGCGGACCAGACCACCGTAAAACAGTGCAAGCCCGGGTGTCATGAACATGACCAGAGCCGCACAAATCAAGATAAATGCGTTGTCTACCAAACTTATTTCCATTGTTATACCTCCGATCGCTCAATATGCAAAAGTGGGGCCAATAGAAAACCCTCTGTATTTCCTTGTTTTCATCATTTTTGTAGGTTTTCAAGATTACAATTCTGGCAAAAAAATGAAAAGAATAACAAATTTGTAAAAGGATGGTATAAAAATGTAGGCACTTATCCGCGTTTTCCCATTCGCCTACCAAATGGGTGCTTGGAGGTTGGCAGGCATTGTTTGACCTTGTGGTTCCAATACCTATATAGAAAGCAGAACATGTGGATTGAAGCCGGAGAATGAGCCATGCATAGCAAGACAAAATCCGCGCTGGCCGCTTTTTTGGTTATGGCCGTAGCGTTTATCGCACTCTATCTCTTTGATTATACCGACAACTATGTCGGGGATCGATTTGAAGGGGCTATCGAGAGCCGCCGTCCGTCAGCGGAGGAAACCTTCTCGCTTGACGGGTTGATCGGGTATTATGACTGGGACTCGGTGTGTCTGGTTCTGCCTGAGACTGAGCACGCCTTCAAAACCCGTCTGGGGATGGAGTACAAGCACAAGGTGAGTACCGATTCAACATGGAGTCTGGTGTTTCTCAAGGGAAAACATGTTGAAACAGAAATCCAGATAGAGCAGGCATTTCTTGGTGCTCCAAAGGATTTTGAAGACCCTTGCATGGCTCGCTGGTCAGCTATTTTCGGTGTCAATATAGATGAAAACGGGCACCGGTATCTCTTTGTGACCGGGCATTGATCCATGTCCAATCACGCTCTTGAAAATGCAGCCCACGCTCTGAGGGAGGCTCGGTGTGCCATGGCCTTTACCGGTGCGGGCATTTCCGTGGAGTCAGGCATTCCGCCCTTCAGGGGGCCGGGCGGTATCTGGAGTATCTATGATCCCGAGAAATTCGAGAAAGGATACTTCAAGCGTCATCCAGAAGAAGTCTGGCCGCTGCTCAAGAAAATATTTTACGATTCGTTTGGCAGGGCCAAGCCCAACGCGGCGCATCTGGCTCTGGCTGAGCTGGAGCAGGCGGACAAGCTGGCCGGCATCGTCACACAGAATATCGATTCGCTGCACCAGGCGGCCGGGAGCCAAGTGGTCCATGAATACCACGGCAGCACCAGGCGTATGCAGTGCATGCAGTGCCGGACGTACTTTGACGCCGACGCCATATCGCTGGACACGCTCCCTCCGCGCTGTCCGTCTTGCGGGGGCCTGCTCAAACCGGACTTCGTCTTTTTTGGCGAGGGCGTTGCGTCTGACGTCCATTATGCGGCAACGGATCTCGCTAAGCAGTCGGATGTCTGTCTGGTCATCGGCACCGGGGGACAGGTCGTGCCTGCCGGGCGCATCCCGTATATCGTGAAGAACCGGGGCGGGGTGATTATCGAGATCAATCTGTCGGACACCGGGTACACCTACACAACCAGTGATTATTTCCTTGAAGGCAAGGCCGGGGCCATGGTCTCGAAGCTCGTGCGCTGTGTGCTGGGCTGATCGCTAAGCCAGATCTTTCTGATGCCAATTCCAGGCCGTGCGGACGATATCGCGGACGTCGCCGAATTGGGGTTTCCATCCAAGAATATCGCGGGCTGCCGCGGCAGAGCTGACCAGCGCCGGGGAGTCTCCGGGGCGGCGTGTGGATTCGGTTACAGGGATCTCCCTGCCGGACACTTCTCGGGCCACGTCGATGATTTCGCGCACGGAAAAGCCGTTGCCGTTCCCCAGGTTGAAAGCCCGTGAATCACCGCCCTTTATCAGGTATTCAAGGGCTTTGACATGCGCATCCGCCAAGTCGGTGACATGAATGTAGTCGCGTAGGCAGGTGCCGTCCGGGGTGGGGTAGTCCGTACCGAAGATGGTGATATTGTCGCGCAGGCCGAGAGCGGCGTGCAGGATGAGCGGAATGAGGTGTGTCTCTGGCTGGTGGCGTTCGCCAATCTCGCCGTCTAGGTCTGCCCCTGCGGCGTTGAAGTAGCGCAGGCAGACGTGCTTGAGGCCGTATGCGTGGTCGAAATCGGCCAGAATCTGCTCGATCATCCGCTTGGACCATGCGTAGGGCGACAACGGGGAGAGGGGGTGATCTTCGGCGATGACGTCGGTGACAGGCTCGCCGTACACGGCGGCTGTGGACGAGAAGACAAGCCGTTTGACATCGGCAGCCATCATGGCGTCCAGCAGGTTCAGAGTGTTGCGAACATTGTTGCCGTAGTAGAGTTCCGGCTTTTCAACGGATTCGCCCACGGCGATGAAGGCGGCAAAGTGCAGCACCTCGCCGATATCATGCTTGGAAAAAACGCTTTTGAGAAAGGCGGGATCAGCCAGATCGCCGTTTTCGAACTCACCCCATTTGAGAAAGTCACGGTGGCCTGCCACCAGGGAGTCCAGAACCACGACTTCGCGGCCAAGCTGGCTCAAGGCCTTGGCCGCATGGGAACCGATGTATCCGGCGCCGCCGGTGATGAGTGTCTTTTGCATGGAAGCAACATACTCCAGGTGACGGTAGATGAGAAGTACTCAGGGAGTCGGCAGAGCGATTTATCCCTGCATTTTCTCGATGAGCTCCTTGAGCGAACCAGCCAGATTGGAAAGCGAGCTGATCGCCTGCCTTGATTCGTTCATGGCGTGGGCGGTTTCGCTGGAGATGGCGTTGATCTCCTCGGTGGCTCTGGTGACCTGTTCGCTGGTTGAGGATTGCTGCTCCGCTGCCGTGGCAATGGAGCGGACCTGATCTGCGGCCATGTTCACGCTTTCGCTGATGTTCTTGATGGCTTCACCGGCCTGTGAGGCCAGTTTGGTGGAGTTGTGCACGGCGACCACCGCTTCTTCGGTGGCGGTGACATTTTTCTGGGTGTCGGAGCGGATGGACGCAATGGCCTGATCGACCTCCTTGGTCGCTTCCATGGTCTTTTCGGCCAGCTTGCGGACTTCGTCTGCAACAACGGCAAAACCCCGTCCTGCCTCACCGGCACGGGCAGCCTCGATGGCCGCGTTCAGAGCCAGCAGGTTGGTCTGGTCCGCGATGTCGTCAATGACCTGCATGATGGCGCCGATATCCTGTGTCTTGCGCCCCAGACCGGCCATAGACTCCTTGAGCCCTTCTGATTGCTGTCCAACGGTATTGATGGCGTCCACGACCTTGCGGACGAGTTCGTCGCCTTCTTCGGCCTGCGTGCGCATGGTGTTGGCATTGGCCGAGGCGTCAGAGGCGTTGCGCGCCACTTCCATGACCGTGGCGTTCATCTGTTCCATGGCCGTGGCGGTCTCCGATGCACGGTCGCGCTGGTTGTCAGACCCCTTGCTCGCTTCGTTTACCTGATTCGCAAGCAGGGTCGCTGCCGAATCCATTTCATTGGCGATGCCTTCGGCTTCCCTGGCGGCTTCGAGGATCAGCGTGTGCTGTTCCCGTGCTTCGGCCTCGCTCTCCTTGATCTGCGTGGTCTCGGTCAGGATGGTGAAGGCGCCGACGATCTGTCCGTCCAGATCCTTGATGGGAGAGATGTCCACGAGCAGATGGTATGGGCGGCCTTTGCGGCCGGTGCCCTCGGTGGGCTGGGCTGTTATGACCGTGTTCTCGCGCATGCATTTGCCAAGCATGGTCGGCCTGGATTTGTCGCCGTAGACGAATTCGGCCATGTGCATGCCGATAAAGGTCTCCGGCGGTTCGTCAATCTGGAGCAAATCGAGTTCGGGTTGGTTGAGGAAGGTGATGATCTCGTCGGTGTTCACCACGACGCAGGGCTGCGTCAGGCTGGTCAGCAGCCCCTGGGCCATGCCGAGTTTGGCCTTGAGTTCTCCCGTCATGGCCCGCACAGAATCGATTGCCTCGGAAATGGTGTCCTTGGCAGGATAGTCGATGGTGATATCGTAGTTCCCGTTGGCGACCGCGTGGGTGAAATCCGACAGCTCACGCAGGGGCCTGATCATGACTTTGACCAGCACGAGGCTGCCGATGGCTGAGACAGTAATACCTACAGCCATGACGAGAAGGACGACCAGGAGGGTGTGCTGTTTGATTCCCGCCATGACAGCCGGGTCCAGCTGTAATGCCGTGAGTTCGATATTCAGTTGAAAGATAATGCCTGCTGCCAGTGCGATGGCCGTGAGGGTCACCATGCTGACAACGCCAATGACGAGTTTGAAGCGAAAGGGAACCGTCCTGGGATCAAACATGCTTCTCCACCCTTGCTGAAATATGCGCGTGCTATCGTCCGGCTTCCGGCACGATCAAAACACTAGAGATAGTTTAGAATCTCTACGATGACGAGGCCAGTCTGTCAATACAGGGTGGCAAATATCTACAGAACAACCGCGCTGACAACCGCGCCTGCCAGCACCACCCAGATGATGTCGACTTTCTTTCGCAGGGCTATGAACGCGGCCAGGGCGATGAGGATTTCCAGCATGCCCCATTCCACGCTTATGGCAAAACGGACGGCAATGGCTGCCATGAGCCCTACCAGCGAGACGAGGCTGCCCTTGAGCACGCGGCGGGCGATGGGGGAGTGTGTCAACCGATCGGCAAAAGGGGTGGCTGCGCACAGGATGATGAGGGAAGGCGAGAACACGGTGACTGCCGCCACCAGTGCGCCCATGAATCCGGCCAGGGCGTAGCCCACGAACGCGCCGGTCATGACGATGGGGCCGGGCGTGACCTGACCGAGGGCGATGCCGTCCATGAGGCGGGCTTCGCTCATCCAGCCATGCACCTCCACGACCTCGTGGAACATGAGCGGGACGGATACATACCCGCCGCCAAAGGCGAAGCAGTCGATCTTGATCATGAGCAGGCCGAGGCTGGACAGAGTGGGATCAATGAAATGGAGTACGGCCACGAATGCGATCAGACAGGCCAGCAGCAGCCCGGCAAAGCGGATGGGGCGGGTGTCGATGGGGGCTGTGGTGCGGGGGCCGTCGCCCTGCTCTTCGCGGAACACGAAGACGGCCAGGGTGCAGACCACCACCAGCGCGAGGATGGGGTTCCCGCGAAGGCCGAGCCAGACTCCGGCCAGGCAGGCCAGCAATCGGGCGGGCAGGGAGTCTAGATAGCGCTGGGCAAAGTTGAAGGCCGCATGGGAAATGAGTGCCACGATGACGAGCTGCAACCCTCGGAAGGCGGCCATGACCGGGGCCAGTTCCTGGGCAGAAAAATAGAGGACGGTCAAGCCCACCATGAGCAGGAATGCGGGCATGCTGAAGCCGACATAGGCGGCCAGTGCGCCGGGACCGCCGCGCGCCCGCAATCCCACGTAGGCGGCCACCTGCATGGCCGTGGCGCCGGGGATGATCTGGGTCACGGACATGCCGAGCCTGAAGTTTTGGCCATCCAGCCATTTTTCGCGATCCACTGCCATGGCGCGGATATAGGGGACCATGGCCGGGCCGCCAAAGGCGGTCAGCCCGAGCTTGAGGAACCGGATGAATATCAGGAGCAGTGCGGGGCGCATTTAGTCCTCGTAAGCGAGTCGCTGAATGATGACGTTGGACACCAGCATGCCGTTTTTCGTCAGGCGGAGCCGTCCCTGACTGATGCGGACCAGATTCTCGCGGTGCAGGGCCGCTATGAGTTTTTCATGGCGTTTGACCAGGTCGTATCCCGCCAGCTTGCGGAAGTCCTTGAGGTCGAGGCCCCGGCTCGTGCGCAGGGAAAGCATGATCCTCTCGGTGAGCAGATCCTCGTCGGTCAGGTCTTCGAAATCGTTGCCTACCAAAGCGCCTCGGACATAGGCGTCGTATTCGTCCATGTACCGGGGAGTGGTGAAGCGACGACGACCGAGGGTGGACACGGCTGACGGGCCGAGGCCGAGGTAGTCGGAGCCGTCCCAGTACCCGGAGTTGTGCGTGGACATGAACCCCATGCGGGCGAAGTTGGAGACCTCGTAGTGCATGTAGCCCATGGATTCGAGATATTCCGCGCCGTAGATGAACATGCGCCCCTGTTCCTTTTCAGAGGGCAGGGGAAATTCGCCGTCAGGAGTGCAGTTGCGGGCCATGACCGTTCCCGGTTCCAGGGTCAGGTTGTAGGCGGAGATGTGTTCAGGTCGCATCTCGGCGACATTCTTGAGCTGGTCGATCCACGTCTTGAGGCGCTGGTTGGGCAGTCCCCAGATGAGGTCCAGCCCGATGTTGCCGAATCCTGCGCGTCGTGCCGCATCATAGGATGCGTGCGTCATGCCCACTGAGTGCGGGCGTCCCATGATCTGGAGGTCGAGGTCGTTGAGGGACTGCATGCCCAGGGACAACCGGTTGAACCCCATGGAGAGCAGCCCTCTGAAATAACTGACGTCCTGAGCCGAATCCGGGTTGGCCTCGATGGTGGTTTCCATGCCCTGCGTGAAGGTGAAATGCGTATCGAGCGCCTTCATGATCTGATTCAGGTGACTGAGTGGGAGAAGGCTCGGGGTGCCGCCGCCAAAGTAGATGGTCCGCAGTTTCGGTTTTTTCAGCCGACCGCCCCAGAGTGCTATTTCCTGAAGCAGGAGCTTGAAATACCATGTGAAAGTGACTTGGTTGAAGGATTGAGAGTGGAAGGAGCAGTAGTGACAGCGCGAGTGGCAGAAGGGAACGTGAATATAGAGCAGCAGCCCTTTTTCATCTGGGTTGGCCGCTCTTTTGGTCTTGGGCACCGCATCGGGAAAGGCGGGTTTGACCGGAATATTTTCACCGTAGATTCTGCCCATAACTACACGCTCTGATGACGGCCGGAGAAGATGACCATCGCGCCGAAAGTGATATACAGACCCACTATCAGTCCGATGACGCCAACGGCCGGGGCCGTGTTAAAATGCTGCCAGCCGCCGATGACCGCTCCGGCGGCGTCATAGATCATGAGAATGGAGATGGCCCAGATGGAGATGCGCTGTCGTTTGTACGCGAACCAGACAATGACGGAATAGGTCAGGAGCATGAGGATGCCCATGCCCCATGCCTCTGTTGTGTTGTTCTGAAGCCCGTTCAGCATGGCGGCCACGCCCTTGATGAGCAGAAAGGCCACGAGCACCACTTCGCGTTTGAACAGGAAACCGAGCAGGGGCCGCATCAGGTATCCAGCTCCTTCTTGTACCGTTCGTTCTCACTGTAGAGGCAGCCGCAGTATTGCTGGCGATAGATGCCCCACTCCTTGGAGGTCTCTATGCCCTCCTGCCATCCTTCCCGGAAGTCGTGGTACAGAAATTTTGTTTTGGCCGACTCCAGGTCGCGACCCAGAGCCGCGATCTCGTCATGCTTCTGGTATTTCGAATAGAGCAGCGTGGTCGTGAAGAAGTCAAAGCCTCCTTTTCTGGCGATCTGGGCGGTGCGCTCCATGCGCATGGCATAGCAATGGAAGCAGCGGTTGTTTTCGCGGTGGGCCACGGCCCGAAACCATTCCTGCGGCTTGTATTCATTGTCCTTCACGATAACGCGGATGCCGAGTTGTTCGGCCACTTCGATACAGCCATCACGCCGCTTCACGTATTCCATGAGCGGATGAATATTCGGATTGAAGAACAGCCCGGTGACCGCATACCCCTCGTCAAGCAGGTGCTTCAAGGTGGTGATGGAACAGGGACCGCAACAGATATGGAGCAGGACTCTTTTCATAGGCTGCCAGTTTGATCGTATTGCCGATGTTTGTAAAGGGGCGGTGTGTGCGACCAGCTGAACGTGTGGCATCCACGTGGCCACGGATATTCGATTTCCCCTTGACACGATTCGTCAATCCACCTCTCTTGAAAAGAACTTGAAAGCACAGACACAGGAGGCGAAATTGGCGACATATACGGGTATCAATCATCTGGCCATGGTTACGGGGGATATGGACGCCACCATCCGGTTCTGGCGTGACCTGCTGGGCATGCGGCTGGTGGTCGGGCTCGGCCATCCGGGCTACCGCCACTATTTTCTGGAAATCTCCGAGCATGACATGATCGCCTTTTTCGAGTGGCCGGATGTTGAGCCGCTGGATGAGCGGGATCACGGCTTTCCGGTCAAGGGCAAGATCGGGTTCGATCATATCTCGTTCGGAGTGTCCTCCCAGGCCGACCTCTGGGAGATCAAGGACAAGCTCGAAGCCGCTGACTTCTGGTGTTCCGAGGTGGTGGATCATGGCTTCATCCATTCGATCTATGCCTTTGACCCCAACAATCTCCCCATTGAATTCAGCGCGAATGTAGAGGGTGTGGACCTGCGCAGGACACCGATCATGGCCGACAGCGACCCCAGCGTCGAGGCCCGGAAAGGGGCCGAACCGCAGGCCGGTGTCTGGCCGTCCGTGATCACCCCCACCCCGGAAGCGGAGTGGGTCAGTTATGATGGTGAAGGGCGGCAGGTGGTGGAAGCGCTGGAAAAAAAGAAAGGGTGAGCTTTCCATTACCGGCATGGATCACGGGGCAGCCAGGACATAAATGGCAATACGGGCTGTTTTCACTGGCAATGAGAAGGTAAATCGCCTAGTTGAAGATGGGTCCAAGGAGATGTTCATGCCCAGACCAACCGCGTTTCTTCCTTTTCACGCCCCCTGCCGGGAGGCGTCTTTCATCCGTCGCATCAAGCGGTTCACGGTGGAGGCCGAGGCCCTCAACGGCCCTGATGCGGGCACCATCCTCAAGGCGCACACCAACAACACCGGCTCCATGCTCGGTCTGTTGCGGCCCGGCAGCAGAGCGCTCCTTTCTCCGGCCGCCAATCCTAATCGCAAACTCAAATATACGCTTGAAGGCCTTGAGCTGGCCGGAAACATGGTCGGCGTGAATACATTGACGCCCAACCGCATGCTGTACGCGGCCTGGGAAGCCGGGGCCATGCCCGAGGTGGCCGGGTATACCCATTTCAAGAAAGAGGCCAAGGTGGGCCAGAGTCGTCTGGATGCGTTCCTGTCCGGCGACAAGGGCGATCTCTGGGTGGAGTGCAAGAACGTCACGCTGGTTGAAGATGACGTGGCTTGCTTCCCGGATGCGGTTACCGAGCGGGGACAGAAACATCTGCGCGAGCTCATGAGTCTGGCCGCCACCGGGGTGCGCGTGGCCCTGTTTTTCCTGATCCAGCGCGGTGACGGGCAGTGTTTCGGCCCGGCTGATTTTGTGGACGCAGTCTATGGTGCGCTTTTTTATGAAGCGCTCAATGCCGGAGTGGAAGCGTGGCCCTATGTGGCCGAGGTGGATGCAACCGGTATCCGGTTGGGAGATCGCTTGGGAGTGGTTGCACCGTGACCGGCCTGCTTATCGGTGTCGTGGCCATCAGCCTCTCTTCGGTCATGGTCGTTCTCAGTGGAGCGGCCCCTGAAGTGGCCGGATTTTATCGCCTGTTCGGCGGTGGGCTGGGGTTGCTCTTCATCCTTGCCAGACAGGGGAAGATGCAACAACTCACCCCTCATGTCTGGAAGTGGGGCGTGTTGGCAGCCATTTTTTTTGCCGGAGACATCGTGTTCTGGCATCGCTCCATAGCCTATGTCGGTCCGGGATTGTCCACCATGCTGGCCAATTTTCAGGTTATCCCTCTGGCCATTGTGTCCGCCCTGTTCTTCAAGGAACGGATGACCGTGCGCATGGGACTGGCCATCGTGCTGGTGCTGGTCGGTCTCTATCTCATGGTGGGAGTGGGCTGGGACGCCTTTACCGCCGATTATCGGCTGGGAGTGGCCTACGGTTTGCTGACCGCCTGCTTCTACGCGCTCTATCTGCTCAGCCTCAAGTATTCCCTGGCCAAAACAGGGGCTGACCCATTGGCCATGGCCGCCGTGGCCGCGTTGCTTTCCGGTGTGCTGCTGGGCGGGATGGGGGTTGCTGGTGACGAGTCCTTCGTGGTGACCGGCGTACAGCCGATCATGGCCCTGATCACGCTGGCCCTGTTGTGTCACGCCACAGGGTGGTATCTCATCACCCGGTCCATTCAGGCCGTGAAGGGGGCGCTGGTCGGGCTGCTCCTGCTGTTGCAGCCGCCGCTGTCCTTTCTCTGGGATATTCTCTTGTTCGACAAACCGATCAACGTCATCGAACTGGCCGGTGTGGGACTGGCTCTGGTCGGTATCTACATAGGATCGCTCAAGGCAGAAAAATAGCAAGGCCGCCATCGGTGACCTTTGCATAAACAGTATCAGGTGTTTTTTCCCAGACAGACGGTTTTCCCCTCTTCCAGTTCCCGCTCTTTCTTGCGCAGCTCCCTGCGTAGTTCGGCTTCCTGAAAGCGCCGCCTGTCGGTTGCGGTCTCCAGCTTGAGCGGCGGTACCTGCGTGGGCCTGGCGTTTTCGTCCAGGGCCACATAGGTCAGGTAGGCCGAGTTGGTGTGGCGCACCTCGCCCGTCTTGAGGTTTTCGGCTTCCACGCGCACGCCGATCTCCATGCTGGACCGGCCCACATGGTTGAGGCTTGCCTTGAAGGTCAGCAGTTCGCCCATGTACGCGGGTTGCTTGAAGGCCATGCGGTCAATGGAGACCGTGACCACGTTGGTTCGAGAGTGTTTCTTGGCCACCACGCCACCGGCTGTGTCAATATGCTTGAGGATCACGCCGCCGTGCAGATTACCTGCGGGGTTGGCGTCCTGCGGCAACACGAGGTGAGTCATGATCACGTCCGACTCACGCGATGATTTCGGTTCCATTTCAGTCTCCCTTGTGCTTC
Source organism: Pseudodesulfovibrio sediminis (assembly GCF_020886695.1). Classification (NCBI taxonomy): domain Bacteria; kingdom Pseudomonadati; phylum Thermodesulfobacteriota; class Desulfovibrionia; order Desulfovibrionales; family Desulfovibrionaceae; genus Pseudodesulfovibrio; species Pseudodesulfovibrio sediminis. Next base: position 2,168,263 of record NZ_AP024485.1, on the reverse strand, counting down.
CCGAACTGAACGCGCGCTTCCCAGACCAGCTTGCCGATCTTGCGCCCCAGGTCGGCCTGGCGCGTTTTAACCAGTGCATCTGCGGCCTCGGTACTGCCCTGCTGCTTGAGCAGCGTGGCGGATTCGAGATCGCGTAAATGTTTTTCACACTCCCTGATCATCCCCGACAGATCCAGAGTCTCCAGTTCCTTGGGCACGCGAACACTGCGTACTTTCCTGCTCATGAGACACCCCCCGATGTATTCATTTTGTCATTCAAAATGATGACAAAGCGTGGAACAGTCGTCAACCCCTGTATTGCATGGCTGAGGGATTTGCGTCTATAGAGAACCCATGAGCATTTCCCCCGCAACCAAAGGTATCATACAGAACATCTGTAACACCGTGACCATCATCGGCCTGTGTCTGGTGGGTGTTGTCCTGCTGAAATACTATGACGGCGGGCTTGCCCCCAAGTATTTTCCGGAGAGCCTGCATACTGATAAACATCATGTTTACGGGCTGTTATTGGCCTTGCCAATTCCTCTGCACGTGACGTTCATAGGGTTGATCGTGCAAAAGCGGTGGCTGTCGGCCAACATGGCCCGGTTCGCCTGGATAGGAATAACCGTGTCCGGGATATGGCTTGGCATCGCCCTCCTGATCAAGATTTTCGCCCTGTAAAAAAACGTGTCGTCATGATGGATCGTGACGATATTGTTGCTGGTTTTCAACACGAATGAAGCGAACCGTCCTCCGTGAAGGGGTAGGTTTGCTTCATTCAATGTATGGAACTCCTCTCTGTGCGGGGCGGGCTTCCCCATCAGTCACCCGCCCCGCACCTCTCCGGATTGAGCTGCCCCCTAGGTCTCAATGACATTATCCCTGATCCGTCCAAGAAATGTTCCCCCTCAAATATATCAGTGCCTTGCTAAAAACGCTGGTTTATGGTTTCCAAAGGGAACACCATGAAGACATACATATTTCTCCCTCCGGTCAAGAAGCCGACCGGGGGCATCACCGTCCTGCGGCAACTTGCCGATATCCTGCACCAAAATGGGCATGAGGCCTTTCTTGTCCCCCGTGAAGCCGGAGGATGGCGGCCTGAGGGATTGGCCGATGCCGCGCCGATCGTCGAATGGAACGCCCTGCAAATGACTTCCTCCGATCTCTGGCTGGTCCCGGAGGGGTGGGTCAACGCGTTGGTCCCGGGCATGGAAGCGGGCGCATTGTGTTTCAGCTATGTGCAGAACTGGGCATATCTTTTCTCATCTCTGCCCGAGGGCGTGGACTGGCATCATCTGCCGGTGGAATTCCTGGCGGTGTCCGACCCTGTCTCCCGGTTTATCAAGGAGTCCACGTTCAAGGATGCGCCAATCCTGAGGCCCGGCATTGATCGGACCATTTTTTATCCGCCCCAAAAACGGGACAACGGGACCATCAAGGTCGCCTACATGCCCCGCAAGAACAAGGCCATGGCCGAGCAGATCATGGCTATTTTCGAGCACCGCGCCGGATTGGGTGCGGTCACCTGGGTGCCGCTGGAAGGGCTGGACGCCCATGGCGTGGCTGACGCGCTCAGGGCCTGTCATATTTTTCTGGCCACTGGCTTTCCCGAGGGATGCCCGCTGCCGCCGTTGGAAGCCCTGGCCTGTGGGTGTCTTCCCGTGGGCTTCACCGGATTCGGCGGTTGGGATTACATGCGCCAGATTCAGGAAGAGCCGCGCTATACGCCGTGGGTGCACCTCCGCGAGGTCAACTGGGCCGGAAACGGATTCTGGTGTGCGGACGGAGATGCCCTGGATGCGGCCCTCTGTCTGGAAGAGGCGGTCTCTTTAATCAAGAATGAGGACCTGTACCTGCTGGCCGCTTTTGAGGCTGGTCAGGAGACCGCGAACGCCTACTCCCTGGCCGAGCAGAAGCGTGCCATCCTGAACCTCTGGGACCAGTTGTGAGCCGATTCTGATGGGAAAAACCAAACGAGCCGAACCCGAATCCCTGGAGCTTGCGCAGGTGGGAGTGGACTCCCACGCTCACCTTGATCTTGAAGATTTTGATGAGGATCGGGAAATCCTTCTCAGGCGTGCAGCCGATTCCGGCCTCAGCCAGATCGTGAATGTCTTTCTTGGACCCGATGCCTATGAGCAGCGGAAAGGGTTGTTTGATGCCCATCCGCAGGTGTCGTTTCTTTTGGGCGTGCATCCCAATAATGCGGAGCAACTCACTGATGAGACGCTCTCCCGCATGCGTGCGCATTTTCTGGCCGATCCGCGTCTCAAGGGAGTGGGCGAGATCGGTCTGGACTACTACTGGGATCGTGTGCCGCACGATGTTCAAAAGGCGGCGTTCATCAGACAGCTGGAGCTGGCCCGCGAACTGGACAAGCCTATCATCATTCACTCCCGTGATGCCAATGACGACACCGTGGCCATCCTGCTGGAACAGGGCTTCAAGGATCATCCGCTCCTCTGGCACTGCTTTGGTGCCGATATGGAGCTGGCCGAGACGATCGTTTCTTCCGGGTGGCACATCTCCATTCCCGGACCGGTCACGTTCCGCAAGAAATCCGAAGAGGTGCAGGCTGCCGTGGCGCGTATCCCCCTTGAGCTGCTCATGATCGAGACAGACTGTCCCTATCTTGCGCCCGAACCATGGCGCGGCAAGCGCAACCACCCGGCGCTGGTCGGGTTTACCGCCAAACGGATAGCTGAAATCAAGGGGCGGTCTTTGGAAGATATCTGGCAGATAACCGGCGATAATGCCCGACGCTTTTTCAGCCTCTAGGATTTCATGCCGTATTGCCTTCGATCAAGGAGGCAGGCAAGTGTGCAGAGTCTGGATTGCATGTGGCGCCTGTCCTGCCGTTACCGCTTGACATGATGGTGGAAACGCATACCCTCCGAGCATGAATTTTCTGACCCCAGGCATGCGCTTCATGCTGCTCGGCACCTTTCTCTTTTCCATTGGGTCATTGTTGATCAAGATGGCAGGCTCTTCCATACCGACCATGGAAATCCTCTGGGTGCGTGGTGTGGTGGGAGTCGGCCTCTGCTGGATTATTCTGCGTCGAGCCGGAGCGGGCATGTTCGGGCAGCGCAAGGTTATGCTGCTTTTGCGTGGGCTGCTCGGATTCGCCGGACTGTTTGCGGAGTTCTATGCCATTGTCCATCTGCCGCTGGCGGACGCGCTGGTTCTGCTCTTTTCGCATCCCGTGGTGGTGGCGGTCTTTGCCTGGTTTATCATGGGTGAAAAAATATCGTTGGGCGGTGCCATCTCTATTGTTACGACGGTTGCCGGTGTGGCCCTGGTCTGCAAGCCCTCTGCATTGTTTGGATTGAGCGCCGGGCCCGGGTTGGACCCTGTGGCCCTGATCGTGGGCTTTGTAGGGATCTTCCTTATTGCCGGGGCCATCATCTCGGTGCGCTCGCTGGCCAAAACCGAGCACCCGGCCGTGGTCATGCTCTATCCACCGCTGGTCATTGTTTTTCTGGGACCGCTGTTTGCGCAGGGGTGGGTCAGGCCGAGCATGATCGAGCTGCCCATGCTCATCGGCGTGGCCATCTTCATGAACGTGGGACAGTATTATATGACCAAGGGGTATGCCATTGAGTCGGCGGCCAGAATATCCGGGGTTTCCTGTCTGGAGATTGTGTTTGCGGCGACGTGGGGCATGCTGTTTTTGGGTGAGATACCTGATATCTGGACTGCCCTGGGTGGCTCGCTTATCATTTTCGGCACCCTGGCGCTTGGTCGCAGTGGAGTGAAAGAGTTGAGCAGGCTCTCTACGACGGAGTAGGTGGCGAAGTTACTTCTGGAATATTTCCAGCATTTCTTCATCAACGGCATCCGGGTCTTGGGCGTTGAGGGTCACCAGCCTGTGAAGTGAGGTGAAACTCATCTCATCCATTTCCGTAAAACGCATGGCCGCATCGCCATTGCCGTGGCGTACTATTTCACCATCCACCACGATACGGATACCGGGCGAAAGCGGGAGATGCAGTTCGCACTTGGTCCCCTCAATGCAGTCTTCACAGCCGGTCAGCAACGCGCCCTTGAGGCTCAGATTTTTGGTGGCAACGGGAATGATGACGTCGCCCATGGAGACGTAGGCCTCGAACCCGGCGTTTACGCGTGTACGGTGTCGTTTTTCATTGGTCATGACTCATACCTCCTTATGGGGTCAGTGTAGCACAATTGAGGTGGGGCTAAAAGAGGTGCGCACAGAGAATTACGCATACGCTTCATTTTGTAAGAACAGCCTTGAGTCCCGGCTATCGGCAGCCGCTTCAGCCTGCCCTGACAGGACTTCGCTGGGCAAACAGTTTTCTTTTCGGAGTTGATATATCCCGGACGCCCTCTGCGTCAGACGGGGGCAGCTCTGTTGGTTCATGCCGGGGCTCTGGTCAATCCGCGAAAAAAAAGGCCGGGACGCATATGCGTCCCGGCCTCGTTTGAGAGCAATGAGGGTCTAGTCGTATTCCACGGCAGAGAACTGCATGAGGGTATCCCAGTTGTGGATGGCTTCCACGTAGCGGATGGTCCCGGTCTTGCCGCGCATGACGAGGGAGGACGTCTCTGCGCCGTGTCCATGGTACTTGACGCCTTTGAGGAAGGTGCCGCCGGAGATACCGGTGGCCGCAAAGAAGAGGTCGTCGCTCTTGACCAGATCGCTGACGGTCAGCACGCGACGGATATCCATGCCGAATTCGGACAGGGAGTTCTTTTCTTTCTGCTTCTGCGGATCAAGCTTGGCGAACATTTCGCCGCCCATGATGCGGATGGCGATGGCCGAGAGCACGCCCTCGGGGGTGCCGCCGGTGCCCATCATGACATCCACCTCGCAGCGGGGGTCGATGGCCATGAGCGAGCCGGTGATGTCACCGTCGGTGTGCAGCTGGATGCGTGCGCCCGCTTCGCGGATCTCGGAGATCAATTTTTTGTGACGGGGTTTGTCCAGCACAAAGACAACCAGATCGTCCACGTCCTTGTCCAGGGCGCGGGCGATGAGTTTCAGGTTGTGACCGGTGGGCGCTTCGATGTCCACCACATCCTTGGCCTGGGACGGAACCACGAGTTTCTGCATGTAATAGCTCGGGCCCGGATCGAACATGGCGCCGGCCGGGGCCACGCCGACAACGGCGATGGCGTTGGGGCGACCATTGGCAAGCAGGTTGGTGCCCTCCAGAGGGTCCACGGCGATATCGACTTTGGGACCGGTGCCAAGACCGAGCTTCTCACCAGCGTAAAGCATGGGAGCGTCGTCTTTTTCGCCTTCGCCGATCATGATGCGGCCTTCGATTTCCAGGGTGTTGAAGCAGAGGCGCATGGCGTCTACAGCGGCCTGGTCAGCGGATATCTTGTCGCCTTTTCCGAGCCAGCGGGCGCAGGACAGTGCAGCGGCCTCAGTGACGCGGACCAGGTCCAGAGCGAGGTTTTTTTGTGGTGCTTCCATAATTTACTCCTAGTATTTCTCTCGGATCATCCGGGCAAAGTTTTCAGGCGTGAATCCGTACTTGTCAGACAGGATCTGGCCCGGAGCGGAGGCTCCGAAGTGATCCACACCAAGCACAACGCCGGTCAGGCCGACATATTTGTGCCACAACTGCGTGCGACCGGCTTCGGCGGCGGCGCGGTTGGTAACTTCCGGGGGCAGTACTTCATTTTTATATGATTCAGGCTGATCGTCAAACAGTTTCGTGGACGGCATGGAAACCACACGCACGTTGCGTTTGAACAGCTTGGCTGTTTCCAGACAGAGGGAGACCTCGGAACCGGAACCGATCAGGATGAGATCAGGGGTACCGTCGCAGTCCTTGATCACGTAGCCGCCCTTGCGTGGACCGTCGGTCACGTTGGGGTATTCTGCGGGATCGAGGATGGGCAGTCCCTGACGGGTCAGGAACAGGGTGGACGGCATATCCTTCTGCTTGAGCGCGATGTCCAGGCAGGTTGCCGTTTCCATGGCGTCGGCCGGACGCAGGTCAATGAGGTCCGGGATCAGGCGCAGGGAGCTGACGTGCTCGATGGGCTGATGGGTGGGACCGTCTTCGCCGACCCAGAAGGAGTCGTGGGTGAAGACATACAGCACCGGCAGTTTTTGCAGTGCGGACATGCGGATGGCGTTGCGGCAGTAGTCGGCAAAGGTCAGGAAGGTCGCGCCAAACGGCATCAGGCCGCCGTGCAGCTGCATGCCGTTCATGATGGCCGCCATGGGGAACTCGCGGACACCGAAGGCGAGGTTGCGGGAGCCGTAGCCGTCCACACCGAAGTCGCCGTAGGTATCGCGGAAGTGTTGGGTCTGGTTTGAGGGGTCGAGGTCTGCCGAGCCGCCGACAAGGGTGGGCAGGGAGTCCATGACCGAGTTCAGGCAGGTTCCCCATGCCTTGCGGGTGGCCATTTTTTCACCGGGGGTGAATTCGGGCCAGTCAATGGTCAGCTCGGTGCGCGGCTTGGTGACGTGTCCCCACATCTCGGCAAAGTCGGCATCCTTGAGCTTGGTTTCGAGCATGGCCTGCCAATCGGCGGCGTTCTGACGCAGGCCGTCCTGGCGGGAGCGGAAGGACTCGACCACGTCCTCGGGGACATAGAAGTCTTCCACGGGCATGCCGAGTTTTTCTTTGGTGGCGGCGATTTCCTCTGCGGACAGAGGGGAGCCGTGGGTCTTGTGGCTGCCTTCCAGGGACGCGCATCCCTTGGCCATGGTGGTGTGGCCGATGATCAGCGTGGGTTTGGATTTCTCCAGCTGGGCGTTCTTGATGGCGGCGCGGATTTCATCGTGATTGTGGCCGTCCACTTCCAGAACCTGCCAGCAGAAGCCTTCAAAGACTTTGCGGTGGTCGGTGCAGTCGGCTTTGCAGGTGGGCCCGGCAAGCTGAATCTTGTTGGAGTCATAGTAGACGATGAGGTTGCCAAGCCCCCACAGGCCGGCCAGAGAGGCAGCGCCCAGGGCAACAGGCTCCTGAATGTCACCGTCGCAGGACAGGGCGTAGGTGTAATGGTCCATGACATCGGCGCCGAGCTTCTCGCGCAGGAACGCTTCTGCTGCGGCAAAGCCCACGGAGACGGCAAAGCCCTGGCCCAGAGGACCGGAGGTGGCTTCGACGCCCGGGGTCTCGTTCACTTCCGGGTGGCCCGGGGTGCGAGAGCCGAGCTGGCGGAACTGTTTGAGATCATCCATGGAGAGCAGGCCCTGCAGGTGAAGCAGGCTGTACAGCAGCATGGATTCGTGCCCGGCGGCCAGCACGAAGCGGTCGCGATTGAACCACTTGGTGTCATCCGGGTTGGTGTTCAGGAATTCGGAAAACAGGATGGTGGCAAAGTCGGCAGAAGACATTGCGCCGCCAGGATGTCCGGAATTGGCTTTGGCAATGCCGTCCATGATGAGACCTTTAACGACAGCAATGGTCTTGTCCATCTGAGTCATTGTATGAGTACCCTTCTTAAAAGTTGCTATTTGGAAACAGTGTCAATGAGGTCGATACGCCGCTGATGTCGATCGCCCCCGAACTCGGTTTCGAGAAATGCTTTCAGGATTTCCAGGGCCAACCCCTGTCCCGTGACGCGTTCGCCCATGCAGAGGATGCGCGCGTCGTTGTGCTCGCGGGCCATGCGAGCCAGAAATTCGTTGGTACACAATGCCGCGCGCACGCCCATGCGATTGGCGGTCATGGTCATACCCTGGCCTGTTCCGCAGATGAGGACACCGAGCTTGGCGTCGTCCTGCTTGATGCTGTTGCATACCTTGGCCGCAAAAAGCGGATAGTCGCAGGAGTCCAGGCAGTCCGGCCCCTGGTCCTCTACGGTATATCCCCACTCTTCAAGCGCCTTGATGTATACAGCCTTGAGATTGAAGCCCCCGTGGTCGGAGCCGATGACGATGGTCTTGTTCACAGCTAATCCCCCGATTCAACCGATTACTTGGTGCGCAGGTCGTTCATGCGCTTTTCTCTGTCGCCTGCCAGTTCGCTCTTGAGCGTGGCTATTTCCTCTTTTAGAAACTCGATCTGCTTCAGACAGAGTTCCTTTTCCGCTTTCTTGCCTCTCGGCGCTTCAGCGATATGTCCGAGGATGCCATATTCCCGTTTAAGTTCTTTTTCAAGCCTGCTGACTTCGAATTTCCCGAACAGGGAACGGACCAGCCATTTGATTTCGGCCAGCCATGTTTTGAGGCCGAGCAGAAAAATTTCCATGACCGTTTCATTCTGGGTGGTGTCACTCATTATTTATCCTCATATATGACGGGGAGTTCCCCGGTCTCACCGGTATATATTCCCTTATCAAGCCGAATGGGTTCGACCGAATCGGGCAACGTCAGATTTGTTGACGCGGCAGGCCAGGATGCCACCATAAGCTCCCTGGACTTGATGTGCAAGATGCCTTTCTCTCCATTATCAAGGGCCAGGGTCAGCTTGCCCGGCAGCGGGGTGACGTTGGCGGCCGCGTCTTCAAAGCGGTTAATTTCCAGTTGCCAGCTGTGCGCTCCGTTCTGCGTGATGGTGGTGGGACCATGCATGAGGATGGGCCGTCCCAGCGTATCAAGTATGATGCGGGTCACCAACTTGCCTTTGACCTCGTAGACGTACGTCTCGCCCACGCGCTTGGCCGTGGTGTAGGTCCGGGGTGCCAGACCGGAAAAGTCGCCCGTGGAGACCCGGGCCAGTTCGTTGAGCGAAAAGGGGAAGGGCATGCCCAGGCGGGTGGCCCCGAGTACCGGGTCGGTGTGAGCGTACGCCTTGTCTTCCTGCGGGTAGAAGGCGAGCAGACCGGAGGCGTCTTCGCGGATATGCGCCAGCAGCGTGCCCACGGAAGCGGAGACATCCAGTCGCATGGGACCGTCAAAGTCTCCCCACAGGGTCACCAGGGTCCGGTTGGTACGCTTCCTCGGCTTGATGCGGGAGTAGTACAGGGACGCCTTGACCTTCATGGCCGGGTCCTTGGACGGTGAACAGTAGTGACGCCTGAACGATTTCCAGGCTGCGTCCGGCGTGTCCATGGCCGTGCCGGGAGACACTCTGGGCGCACAGGCCGCGAGGACGAGCAGGAGCAGGGCGGCCGCGGTTGCCGCCAAGGTGGAGGTCAGCCAGGGCCGTGACATCATAAGTTCTTCAGCTTTTCCTTCACGGTATCGGCATTGGAGGTTTTGTGCTTCAGGGAGAGCTTGTACCCCTTGCGTGCCGCCTTGGTATTGCCGGTTCTGGTGGCGATGTCGCCATAGTGTTCCCAGATCGTGGGATCTTTCTGGACCACGTCCACGGCGTACTGGATGTATTTCCACGCCTTTTCAAATTCCCCTCGCTTGAAATGCACCCAGGCCACGGAGTCGAGAATGTAGCCGTTCTCCGGGTCGAGGTTGGAGGCCTTGGTGACCAGCACAAGGGCGCGGTCGAGTTCCCGGCCTTCTTCTGCCAGGGTGTAGCCGACATAGTTGAGGGCATTGGCATTGTCCGGGTGGGCGCGAACGACCTGCTCCATGAGTTCCAGTCCCTCGGCCCTGCGGTTCAGGGCTTCATAGATCATGGCCAGCTCATAGGTCAGTTCCGGGTCATTCCTGCGGTGCAGCAGCCCTTGTTTCAGGGCTTCCTCGGCGCCGGTATAGTTCTTTTCGAGTCTCAGCAGAGAGGCTTCCAGTATGTAGAAGATGGAAGCGTTGGGGTACCGCTCCTTGCCGGTCACGGCGATGCTGAGGGCGTCATCGACCCTGCCCATGCTGGCAAGAATCTGCGCCTGGAATCGCAAAGCGTGAGGGTACAGCCTGTCATGCGGATCGACCTGATTGAGGTAGCTCAAGGCTTTTTGCTGGTCGTTTTCACCCTGATCGGCGATGACCGCCTTGTAGAAAAAGTATTCTGCCGGGATGTCAGTGTCCGTGGCCAACCTGTCAAGGGTTGTCGACCCCTGGGCATAAAACCCGTTGTCGATGAACATGAGGGCGGCGTCGATGACGAACTCCTTGGTGGGCGGGCCATCCATGGCGAGCTCAAGAGCGCGGTCGGGATTGTTCAGCTTGAGGTTGAGGCTGATGAGTCTTGACCTGGCTTCGTAGAAGGCTTCGTTCTCTTCAAGGATGGAAGAGTAGATCTTTTCAGCCGCCACGTAATCCTTGGACATCTCATACTGGTAGGCCAGCTCGACCAGCGCTTCGGTAAAACCGGGGTCCAGCTTAAGGGTTTTCTTCAGGTTGGCGATGGCTGCCTTGCGCATGCCCAGGTTTCCCTGGACCCGCCCCATGGTGTAGAGAGTCTCCGGACCGCGTTTGGCCTCCGGTATCTTGTTGAGCGCGTCCAGAGCTTCGGCGTCCTTGCCCGCTTCCATGAGAATCTGACCGAGCTGCTCCAGCACGTCGATGTCATCCGGGTGGCGGGAGATGAAGCCGTCCATCACCTTGATGGCGTCGTCCAGTCTTTCGTCCGCGATATAGGCGTTGGCCAGATAGACGGTCAGCATCCGGTTGTCGGGATAGCGGGCCAGTCCTTCGTTGAGGGCCTTGCGGGACAGGGCCGTGCCTTCAGGATGGTTCCAGAACAGTCCGGCCTTTTCCACATAGAGTTGCGGGGAGGGATCAATGGCCAGGATACGATCCAGAGCGGCCACGGCTTCGGCATGTGTCTTGGCCGCTTCCTCTCTGGACATGGCCCTGACGCCTCTTTTCTGGGCGTCCTGCCGCAGTTGCTGGAGCTTGTCCATGTAGACAAGGTAGTCGTAGTTGGCCTGTGCCGATGGAGACATGGGTCTGACAACCACCTGCGGCTGTCCTGTGTCCATGGTGGAGGTCGTCTGTTTGCCTACGCAACCAGCCACGGCCAGCAGTGAGACTGTCAGTGTCAGGGCAAATAGGGCCGTGCGTAATTCAAACCGGTTCAATTGTGTCATCAGTTCATCCCAATGGGGCAAAAAGTCGGTTAATCGTGTTCCAACACCCAGTCTTTTGAAAAATCCTGAATTCTCTCAGTCATGTGTTCCTTGATCTTGCTCAACAATCTGGCTTCGATCTGGCGGACACGTTCTCTGGTCACGCCGAAGGTCTCGCCAATCTCCCGCAGGGTGACGGGGTCTTCGGACAGCAGCCTCTGATCAAGGATGGCCATCTCCTTTTCGTTCAGCAACGGGCGGATGGCTTTGATGTTCTCCAGCAGCAGCCCCACGATCTGGTCATTGGCGATGGATTCTTCCACTCCCGGTCCCAGCGATGGCAGAAAGTCCATCTTGGTGGCATCGGAGTCGTCGCCAAGGGGTGCGTTCAACGACATGTCGTTCTTGGACAGGCGCTGATCCATTTCGTCGATTTCCGATTCAGAGACCCCGAGCCGTTCACTCAGTACTTCTGTGGTCGGATCAAATCCCATGGTCTGGAGGCGTTGCCTTTCCTTGTTCAGATTGTAAAAGAGCTTGCGCTGGGTCTGCGTGGTGCCGATCTTGACCATGCGCCAGTTATCCATGATGTACTTCAGGATATAGGCCTTGATCCAGAAGGCGGCATAATAGGAAAACTTGATGCCTTTTTCCGGGTCGAATTTGGTCACGGCCTTGAGCAGGCCGACATTGCCTTCCTGAATCAGGTCCAGCCCGTTCTGCATCCAGCGTCGCTGGAAATCCATGGCGATCTTGACCACCAGACGCAGGTGGGATGAGACCAACTTGAAAGCGGCATCCTGATCGTTCTCGTCCTGCACGCGCTTGGCCAGCGCATATTCCTCTTCCGGCTCCAGCATGGGAAACCGTGCGATTTCCTTGAGATACAGCTGCAACGGATCACGAACACGCACTTCCTTCGAGGACGGTGCAAAGTTCATTGCCGGGAGCCTTTTCTCCAGCCCTTCGGTCTTTGCCGGGGCATTTATGGGGACGGCGGTCGGCTCCGGGATTTCAACGTCGATCTCATCGGGATCAACAATCTCGGGCTCAACCACAGTCGTCGTATTCTCTGTTGTCATTCGATATATATGGGTGGCGCAACGTGCGCCCTGTTCATTACTTAATATAGAGAGCAAAAAAAGGACACTATAGTTTTTATTCGAGTGAAGCAACGTTTTTCACTTTTGACCACTTTGTGCAAAATCGAGCCTAACCATACAGGAATACAGCTTCAAGGCTAGTAAAAAGCGCTTGATATTTGGTGTATTCACGTCTATATTGAGATATCTTGATATAAGAATACGTCAGCTCGACCCGGAAGACCCGCTGTTTTCCGTGTTCGGGAGGCATATGGAGGATATAATGCCCGACTTCAGATCACTGCTTGACGACGACAAAATCTATTATTTTGATGGTGGTTACGGCACCTTGCTGCAAGGTCGCGGACTGCCCGCAGGCCTTTCGCCCGAGCTGTGGGGGCTCAGGGCTCCCGAGGTCATCCAGGCTGTGCATCAGGACTATCTCGATGCCGGAGCCAACATCCTGACCACCAACACCTTTGGCGGTTCCAGGCCCAAGCTGGGGCTGGACGCCGACCCCTATGAATTGAACAAGGCCATGACCCGAATCGCCCGCAAGGTTGCCGGAGATTCCGCGTTCGTGGCCGCATCCATCGGACCTACCGGGCATTTTGTCGAGCCGCTTGGCGACCTGACTTTCCGTGAGTTGGTGGATATTTTCAAGGAGCAGATCCAGGGCTGCGTGGACGGCGGCGCTGACCTCATCCTTGGAGAGACGCATTTCGATCTGGCCGAGGCCAAGGCCGTGGTTATCGCGGCCCGCATGGTGTGTGACCTGCCCGTGGCCATGTCCATGACCTTCGAGGGTGAGGCGTCCCTGACCGGCACCTCGCCGCAGACCTTTGTGGACACCATGCAGAACATGGGCGTCGAGCTTATCGGCACCAACTGCTCTGCCGGTCCCGAGCAGATGCACAACACGCTCAAGGCATGGGCTCCCCGTCTGGAGACCCCGACTTTTGCCGAGGCCAACGCCGGTCTGCCCGAGCTGGACGATGAGGGTAATACCGCCTTTCGTCTGTCGCCCGACGCCTTTGCCGAGCAGGCCAGCGGATTTGTGGCTCTGGGCGCCAAGTTCATCGGCGGCTGCTGCGGCACCACGCCGGATCATATCCGTGCGCTGCGCGCCAAGGTGGGCAACGCCAGCTGGGTGCGGCCTCAGAAGACCGACAACGCCCAGATGGTCCTGACTTCCAGAGCGGTTTCCGTGCCCATCGGTTTCGATCACCCCGGCGTGATCATCGGCGAGCGCATCAATCCCACGGGTAAGAAGCAGCTCATCGCCGAGTTGCAGGAAGGCGTGTTCACCGAAGCCCAGCGATTCGCCACGGAGCAGATCGAGCTGGGAGCGCCCGTGCTGGACGTCAACGTGGGAGCGCCCATGGTGGACGAGGTTGCGCTGCTGCCCGAACTGGTGACCTCTCTGGTCGGCCGGTTTACAACTCCCTTGTCCATTGATTCAAATGACATGAAGGCTGTTGAGGCCGCGCTCTGGGCCTATCCGGGGTCGCCGCTGGTCAACTCCATTTCCGGTGAACCCGGCAAGATGGAAACACTCGGTCCCCTGTGCAAACTCTTTGGCGCTCCGTTCATTCTGTTGCCCATCGTGGGCAACAAGCTGCCTGTCACGGCCAAGGAACGGCTCAATGTCATCGCCGACCTGCTGGCGCAGGCCGATGCGTTCGGCATCCCGCGCCGACTGATCATGGTGGATGCCCTGGCCCTGACCGTGTCCTCCAAGCCCGAGGCCGCACTGCATTCCCTGGAAGTGATGCGCCACTGCCGTGAAAAGTGGCAGTTGCCCACCACCATCGGGTTGTCCAATATCTCTTTCGGCCTGCCTGCCCGCGAGTTGCTGAACTCCACCTTCCTGGCGCTGTCCATGAGCGCAGGGCTGTGTTCGTTCATTTCCAACCCCAACTCGTCGCGCATTCAGGAGAGCCTGCATACGACTGAGGTCCTGCTCAATCGGGACAAACAGGCAGAGCGGTACATTGATAGATTCACCGACTGGACCCAGGCCGAGCCGACCCAGTCAAAGGGCTCGACCAAAGGCGATGTGGCAGAGGACCTGCCCGTGGTTCAGGTCGCTGTCATCAAGGGAAACAAGGACGGTATCGTCTCTCTGGTCGAAGCTGAGCTTGAAGGCGGCATGTCGGCCATGGAGATCGTCAACTCGCTGCTCATTCCGGGTATCCTCGTGGTGGGCGAAAAGTATGAGAAGAAGGAGTACTTCCTTCCGCAGCTCCTGCAGAGCGCCGAGACCATGCAGACCGCCTTTGCCCGACTCAAGCCGCTCCTTGAAGAGGGCGGAGCTGCCGAGGACAAACCGGTCGTCATCATGGCCACGGTCGAAGGCGATATTCATGATATCGGCAAGAATATTGTCTGTCTGATGCTCAAGAACTACGGATTTGACGTGGTCGATCTCGGCAAGGACGTGCCGGCCGAAAAGATTGTTGACGCGGCTGAAGAATCCAAGGCAGCCCTGATCGGCCTGTCCGCCCTCATGACCACCACCATGGTGCGCATGGAAGACACGGTGAGGCTGGTCAATGAACGCGGCCTGAAGGCCAAGGTCATCATTGGCGGGGCCGTAGTCACCGAAAAGTTCTGCAACGCCATCGGCGCTGACGGCTGGTCCACGGATGCCGTGGCCGCAGTCAAGCTGGCGCAACAGTTGACCCGATAAAACCTCGACATCAGTGGCTTCTGTTTTCGGAGGCCATGCATGAAGCGATCAAGCTAATGAAGGCGCACCCTGCTTCAAACAGGGGGCGTCTTTTTTGGGCTGATGTGAATGGGATGGCCCGGCAGGGGGATGTGCAGCTTTGTTCATAGTGCTTGCCTCTCTTGATTTGTTCAACTATCAGCCCAACAGAACTGATGTGACGATCCCGTTGGCCATTGCCGGTTTCAGGCTCTGAAGATAGGGGTGAGACTGGCAGGAAAGTGCTGTGGAATCGAGGGTTGGGAAGGCTTTATCCGCTTTTATTTGGTGGACTTCTCTGCTATGCTTCTTTTTTACACCAAAATGAGGTGAAATATGAATATATTACAGCGCATAGCCGTTGTTCTGCTTCTGATGGTGGGGCTGGTTGCCTGCTCTGAAGAGCCCGGTGCCCAGGCCGAATCCGCGGAGGCCCCTGAGGCAATGACTGTGGCCGTTGCCCCGGAAAGTGAGATCGGCAGCATGAAGCTGTCCGAGTTGAAGACCTTTCTGGCTGATAATGGTGATAAACCCACGTTTATCGTGGTGTGGACCACATGGTGCCCCTCCTGCAAACAACAATTGCCCGAGCTTGAACAGCTCTATGCAACGCATGGTGACAAGGCCAACATACTGGCCGTGTCTCTGGATAAGTCCAAAGACGTGGTGGAGACGTTCTTCGAGAAGAAGGGGGCGTTGAAACTGCCGACATACTGGAGTGATGAAGCCCTTGCTGCCGAGTTCGGCATCGAGGCGATCCCTACCCTGCTCATTTTCAACAAGGACGGAGAGCTGGTTTTTCAGGAGGCGGGCGTGTATCCCCACTCCATGCTCACCGTGGTCGTTGACAAAATGGTGAACGAGTAACCGATGATTCGTAAAGCGCGTATTGATGATGTAAAGAAGATCCACGGTCTGCTCATGCATACCGAGGAACATGAGGCCCTTGTACTCCCCCGTTCGTTCAGCCAGCTCTATTCCCATCTGCGGGATTTCGTGGTTGCCGTGGACGACAATGACGACGTGGTGGGGTGCTGTGCTTTGAACATTATCTGGGACAACCTGGCGGAGATTCGTTCGCTGGTCGTGGTCCCGTCCCAGCGCGGCAGGAAACTGGGGCGCAAGCTGGTGGAAACCTGCCTGTCCGAAGCCGTGACACTCGGTATATACAAGGTATATACCTTGACGGAAGCGCCGGATTTTTTTGCGCACCTCGGATTTGTCGAAGAAGATATGGAAAAATTGAACCAGAAAATATTTCTGGACTGCCTCAATTGCGCCCGGTTCCCGGACCATTGCAATGAAGTGGCCATGATCATGAATCTTTAACCGAATACATAAAATGGCACATAAATTAAAACCGTTCATTACCGCAGAGCAGATTGCCGAGCGCAACCAGAGCCTGGGGCGTGAGATAGCTGCCAGCTATGATGGCGGCACCCAGCTGGTCTGCATCTGTGTCCTCAAGGGCGCATTCCTTTTTTTTGCTGATATCATACGGAAAATAGATCGTGAGATCGAAGTGGATTTTGTCCGTCTGGCCAGCTATGGTTCGGCCACATCCCGCTCCGAGGACATTGTTTTTTCCAAGGATCTGGAGATTTCCATTGAGGGCAAGGATGTGCTTGTTATCGAAGATATCGTCGATACAGGTCATTCCATGGATTTTCTTTTACACGTATTGCGCAGAAGAAATCCAAAGAGTTTGAAAATTTGTGCACTTATTGATAAGCAAGAGCGACGTCAAAAGGACGTCCATGTCGAATTCGCCGGTTTCAAGTTGAATGAAGGGTTCATCGTCGGATACGGTCTTGACTATGATGAACGCTACAGGGAACTGGATGGAATTTACGAACTGTCCACAGAATAGAAAGAGCTAACTAACCGGTTTTTTTGGAGATCGAAATATGATCGTCACCTGCCCGAATTGCGAGACCCGTTACAACCTGCCTGACGACAAAGTCCCGGCAGGCGGTGCCAAGGTCAAATGCTCCAAGTGCTCACAGATATTCAAGGCCGAGCATCCTCCGGCACCGCCGGAAGAAGAGTTCGACGCATTGCTCGAAGAAGAAGCCAAGGGCGGCGATGTTCCGGCTGGCGATGAATTTGATGACGCCTTTGAAG
This sequence comes from Pseudodesulfovibrio sediminis, assembly GCF_020886695.1. Lineage (NCBI taxonomy): Bacteria > Pseudomonadati > Thermodesulfobacteriota > Desulfovibrionia > Desulfovibrionales > Desulfovibrionaceae > Pseudodesulfovibrio > Pseudodesulfovibrio sediminis. Next base: position 2,151,520 of record NZ_AP024485.1, on the reverse strand, counting down.
ACGTGGCCGCGGCCGTAGCCGCTGATGACGGTGCTGCAGAGGTGTCCGAAGATGACGCCTTTGAACAGGCTGCGGCAGCGCAGAAAAATGCCGAAGAGGACGATTTCGACGCTGCAGGCGATGACGCTGAGGACGACCTGTTCGCGGACGAGGACGAAGCCAAGACGGACGCTGCATCCGATGATCTGGGCGATGATTTTGCTTCCGATCCCGCTGACGAGGTGGTCGAAGAGGACATGGCCGACATGGATGACCTCTTCGATGATACCGATGAGACGCCGGACGCGGACGAAGGGGCGAAGCCGTCGGATTCGGATGTCGAGGACGATTCCATGTTTGAGGGCGCGGATGACGACGAGTCGGACGCGGATGATCTTTTTGGCGACGATGACGACGAAGATGAAGACAGTGACGACGACGCTGGCGGACTGTTTGATGAGGATGATGAAGACGATGAGGCCGATGAAGCCGATGAAGCCGAAGCATCCGACGACAGCGATATGGACAGCTCACTGTTTGAAGAAGGCGATGATCTGACCCTTGACGACAAGCCCGAGAAGGGCAGCGGCAAGAAGTCGCTGGGTTGCCTGATCATCATTGTGGTCGTCGCGCTTGCACTCGGTGCAGCCATCTATTTCAAGGCCTGGACCCTTATGGGGCTTGATCTGGCCGATACACTCAAGGATGTGCCGTTTGTGGGCCAGATGTTCATGGAAGAGACGGGCGGTGATGAGGCTGCCGCTCCTGGTGAACTTCCGGCAGACCGCGTGCGCAAGATCGAGCTCAAGAACGTCAAACAGTATTATGTACCCAATGAAAAGGTGGGCAACCTGTTTGTGGTCGAAGGCAAGGCGGTCAATACGTTCCCCACGCCCAAGGAACAGATCAAGGTTGAGGTCATTCTCTATGACAAGGACGGCAAGGTCCTGACATCAAAGGCATTCCTCTGCGGCAATGTGCTTTCGCAGTTCCAGTTGCAGGTGCAGACGGAGAAGGAGATCGAGGATGGTCTGGCCAGTGAAGTCGGCATCCTGTCCAACAACACGTTTGTGCGTTCCGGAGCGGCCACCCCGTTCATGGCCGTATTCTTCGACCCGCCGACAGGGGTGAAGGAGTTTGTGGTCAAGGTGGTGGATGTGGGCGACGCCGATTAACCGGCCCGGTCCAAAGGTCTGACAACACGAAATTCAGCGGGAGGACGGTTTGATTCTCCCGCTTTTTTTTACGACAAAACAAAGTTGGGCCAAATTTCACATGCTCGGATCAGAATGCATGAAAATCCTTGAATGCCAGGGGGTTTGTCGGTGACACAAAAATGGGCGAACTGGACTGATTTTCCGAAAAAGGCATTGACGAGAATTGAGGGCCTGTGCTACTTCTCCTCCACTTGTGAAGGATTGCACGAATTGCCGATTGCGGCTGAGGATTCATTTCAATGTATTTGAAAACAACTTTCACAGGGTGTGAACATGCTCTTTTCAAAAGGCAATAACAGGTTTGGGAATTTAACCAAACTGGCTGGGCCGGCATCGCAGATCGGGATGCATTTGGTATCATCCATTATTGTCGGATTGGCCATCGGGTATTTTCTTGATGATCACTTCGGAACCAAGCCCTGGTTTATCATGATCTTCTTCCTTTTGGGGGTCGTGGCAGGGTTCAAGATGGTTTTTCAGGATTTTAAGAAGATACAAAGGCAAGTAAAGGCGCAAGACGCAAGTTCTTTGAAACAGGATGGAGAAGAGAGTGCTGGGCAAGATTAACCAAGGGATCGAACGCTGGCTCGTAAAGAGCGGGTTTTCGATCACTGATGTTCGAATTATTGTCCGCAATCAGATTTATGTGTCGCTGGGGACCTCTCTAGTGATCATGCTGGTAACACTGTTTTCTCAATGGTCGTTTGCTTATCTGGCGGGGGCATTACTTGCCCTGATCAACTTCTGGACGCTTGCCCGCGTGACTCAGGTGTTGGTGTACGACGGAAAGCGAGCACCGTTTTTACTGTTTGTTATATTCATTGGTAAGATGACTCTGAGCGGGCTGGTCCTCTGGTGGCTGATCGGAGTCGAACGTGTCCCTCACTGGGGGTTGATATCAGGATTGGGGACCGTGGTGATCAACATCACGGCAACAGGACTGAGTCAGATGAGGGAAAAATAGCCAAGCTGCTTTTAAGGAGGCTCGGATATGGGTTTTTCAGGAGGATTACTCCACCCGTTGTTGTACATGGACATGCTGAAAAGCATCGGCCATTGGGGTGCAACTGTTGAACATGCACTCGGTGTCGAAAGCATCAACCACGTCTTGTACATGTGGCTGGTCATGGCTATTCTGCTTACCCTCGGACTGCTGGTCCGCAGCCGTTTGCAGTTGGTCCCCGGCGGCCTTCAGAATCTTTTCGAAACCATCATCGGTGGTCTGGAAGATTTCGTTGTTTCCAACGCAGGTAAAGAATGTCGCCAGTTCATGCCGATTCTGTGCACCATCTTTTTCCTGGTATTGTGCATGAACTGGATTGGTCTGGTCCCCGGCTGTGATGCTCCTTCCGCGAACATCAACACGCCGTCCGCCATGGCTATCATCGTGTTCGTGTACTACAACGTCGTTGGTATCAAAAAATGGGGTGCCGGTTACATCAAGCACTTCATGGGTCCTGTCGCCGCTCTGGCTCCGCTCATGCTCATCATCGAATTTATTTCCCACCTCGCTCGTCCGCTCAGCCTGACTCTTCGTCTGTTCGGTAACATTCGCGGTGAGGAAATCGTTCTTATCCTGATGTTCATGCTCGCACCGGTCGCCGGTTCGCTGCCCATGTACTTTCTGTTCATCCTTGCAAAGACCATTCAGGCATTTATTTTCTTCATGCTGACAATGCTCTACCTGCAAGGCGCTACCGATCACGCTCACTAGAGCCTGTTCGATCCAATTTTGGGGAAATGGTCCTTGGACCACAATTATATTACGTAATCCATTTGGAGGATTAAAATGAAAATCGCTAAGATTCTGTTCACTACCCTGGCTATGGTTCTGGTTGCTTCCGTTGCTTTCGCTTCCGAAGCTGGCGGCGACGTCATGTCCGCTAAAGCTTACGCAACCGCACTGGGCATGGGCATCGCTGCCGGTCTCTGCGGCATCGGTCAGGGCATGGGCGTCAAGGGTGCTGCTGAAGGTATCGCTCGCAACCCCGAAGCTGGTGGCCAGATTTCCACCACTCTGATTCTCGGCCTGGCATTCATCGAGTCTCTCGCTATTTACGCCCTGGTCGTCAACCTGATCCTGCTCTTCGTAATGTAATTTCACTTTACGACTTTGCTATTCAGAGGGAGGCTTCGGCCTCCCTTTTTCAGCCTTAGCCACGCTCTTCTTTTCTTACCCCGGCAGGCTTTCATATCACCAAGAGATCCCATCCATGAAAAGCGAACACATCCCTAAAGCGACTATCGGCAGACTGGCGGTCTATATCCAGGTGCTGGAGAATCTGCTGCGAGATGGCAACGAAGTTATCTCCTCAGAGAAACTTGCACGTGCGTGTTCGGTTAACTCTTCGCAGATCAGAAAAGATCTCGCCTATTTCGGTGAGTTTGGTGTCCGTGGTGTCGGCTACTATGTTCAGGAACTCATCACTTCCATCAAGCAGTCACTCGGCATCGACAGGCTCTGGAAATGCGCACTCATCGGCGTTGGCAACATGGGCAGTGCGCTGCTTCGCCATCACGACTTCGAGAAGCGCGGCTTCAAAATCTGTGCAGCCTTTGATTGTGACCCCGACAAGATCGGCCTCGAATTCGAAGGCATGGAAATTGTCTGTCCCACGCATCTCAAGGAGCAGGCTCCCGAGCTGAACCTTGAGATAGGCATCATCGCCACGCCGCCGGATCGCGCACAGCGCGCCGCCAATCACCTGGTGGACGCCAATATCCGAGGCATCATCAATTTCGCGCCGTCTCGTATCAATGTGCCCAGTCACATCCCTGTTGAGTACGTTGACTTCTTCGATCATCTCTACGCCATCGCATTTCAGATCACCCTCGGCAACGACTAGCTTTTACGCTGTAGGAGTGTCCTCCGTTAAGACCGGGGAAGTAATCCCGTCGTTGTTCTCGGCTTCGCCAAGAGGCACGACTTCGGTTGAAACTGACGTCCTTGCTTAAGGCTGTTGGCCTGAAGAATTCCCTTGCTCAATTGGATCAACTGTGCGTTTGTCCGTTGCTGCTGGCTCTCTAGCTCGTGACAAAGAAAACGGCGTGTCCCCTATGATCTGGTCACGCCGTTTTCTTTGTCATGGTCTGCAAGTTAGACCTGTAACTAGCGGTGACGGTCCGCTGCAAGAGTGGCTGTACCTGGATGAATTCTGTTGTTGCCATCTTGATCAACTACGCCACAGTATCATGGTATCGCCGATCGATGAGTTCATCGAAGTTCGGTACTTTCACATTCGGGTCCAGTTCCCGGGCCTTTTTTGCATCAGCCTTGGCTTCGGATATTTTTCTGAGGGCTATGTATGTGAAGGCCCGGTTAGCGTATGCCTGTGCATTTTCTGGGTCATTGTTGATGGCTTCGGTGAATTCTTTCAGGGCTCTTCTGAAATCATCTTTATAAATATAAATGATTCCTTTCAGGTTGTACGATTCGCTGTCATGCGGATCGATAGCAAGCGCTTTTGCTATGTCCTGCAGAGCTCCGTCCAGGTTTTTGGGGTATAAACTTGGCTATTGCTCTGATTTGATAGGCTTTGGCATATTTGGGGTTAATAGTCACAGCCATGGTCAAATCCTCGATTGATTTGCCTATGTCATTCGTAAAGTGGACCAATCCCCTGCCAACGTATATTTTTGAAATCACGAATGGCTCCACCCTGGTCGCCATCGGCTGCTTTGGTCAATGCCGTATTCAAGCAACCCTCAATTGATTTTTGTTTTACTTCAAGAGCGGTCGTCAAGTCTTGAAGTGCTCCCTTCTGATTGTGTTTATTCAGTTTGGCAAAGCCGCGAAATATAAAGCTATCGGAACCTGTATCTCCGAGTCTGATAGCGGTGGTAAAGTCCTGTATTGCTCCATCAATGTCGCCAATACCCATTTTTAAGTGGCCTCTGCAACTGTATGCGGTTGAGAAATTCGGATTCAATTCTATGGCCTTGTTTAAATCCTGTTCTGCATCGTTCAATTGACCGAAAAGTATTTTAGCTAATCCTCTTCCAAAGAAACTGTTGGCACCTTTGGGATCGAGGGAAATCGCTTTGTCAAAGTCGTCAATTGCCCCGTCAAAATCGTTCAGTTTCCATTTTGCGAAACCTCTGTTGTAATAGGCTCTGTAGTATTTTGGATCGATATGTATTGCAGATGTATAGTCCTCAATGGCCCCGGTATAGTCTTTCATCTTTGTTTTGAGAGACCTCTGTTGTATTATGGTGATGTGTAGTCATGGTTTATGGCGATAGCCTGGGTATAATCCTTTATTGCTGCGGCATACTCATGCTTCGGCATTTTGCCAACCTTCTGCTGTTGTAGGCCCAAGCGAACTCGGGGTCGAGTTTGATAGCCGTGGTATAGTCCTTTATGGCACCTTTGACATTCCCCTGATCGTCCTTGGCAAATCCTCTGAACAGGTATGCGTATGGGTATCTCTGTTGCAGGCTGATGGCCTTGGTGAAGTCCTGTATTGCCTGTGCATATGCACTCTTGCCCCTGAATGATTTGCCACGTTGAAAATATAGTCTGGCTCTTTTGGGGGTGTGAGAAATGGCTTTGCCAAAGGCTGTGATCGCTCCATCATAGTCTTTATACAAATGGAGTTCATTGCCAATGTTCTCATGTATTCGCGATGCCATATCATCCATGGACACGCTGAGGCTCTCCGTGAACATGGTTGCTGCGCGTTTGTGGTCGTATTGTTTGGCGCTTGAATATTCATAAGCATCAAGACAGAGCCCAGGCCACTTCTCCGAGGACCTTGTCAGGCTGGAAGTACAGAGCAGGGAACAAATGAGCACAACACTAGCAATTCTGATTCGATGCAACACGTAAACACCTCAATGTATCAATGGAGCTATACATTAAGAAGAAAATAGATATATAGTAAAATAATAAAGAAATAAAGCGACTGAAAAAGAGATAGATGCATGTCTTGCACGCCCCTGACAGAGGCATACGGCAAAAAGCCCGCATCGGATATCCGGTACGGGCTGCGTTTTGTGCTTCCTGGCTTTCTAAGCTTTGAATCTGTAACCGACGCCGCGGATGGTTTCTATCCAGTTGGCGTACGGGCCGAGTTTCTGGCGAAGTCGCCTGACATGTGTGTCTACCGTGCGTGAATAGCCTTCAAAATGGGTGTCCCAGACAGTATCAAGCAGGTTGTCGCGGGTCTGGACCTTGCCAGCGCCGGAGATGAGTACGGTGAGCAGTTTGAACTCTGTGGCCGTGAGCGACGCTTCTTCGCCGTCTATGGAAATCTGATGGGCCTCGAAGTCAATTTTGAGTCCTTCGCGTTCCCAGAGCTTCGGCGCATCCGGTTCAGGGGCTCCATAGCGGCGGAGGATCGCCTTGATCCGCAGGATGAGTTCTCGCGGGGAAAAGGGCTTGACCACATAATCATCTGCGCCGAGTTCCAGCCCGACGATCTTATCCACTTCTTCGCCCTTGGCTGTGAGCATGATTACGGGAATGCGCGCCAGAGTGGGATCACCCTTGAGCTGCCGACACGCCTCCAGGCCATCGATGCCGGGCATCATGAGGTCGAGCAGGATGATGTCGGGCTTGAAAGCCGCAGCGAGGTTGAGTCCAAGCTGGCCGTCTTCAGCTGCAGCAACATCAAATCCCGCGGCGACAAGATTGTATTTGAGCAATTCGCGCGTGTCCCTGTGATCTTCGACCACCAGTATTTTCTGAGCTGACACTTTTGGCTCCTTTTGAGTCGGTGTATTTCGGCTGGCTATACATGAAGGTCGTAACATTATGTGTTACAGGAGAGCAACAATTTGACTTTTTGCTATTTGATCAGGTGGCGTAATCTAGACGCGACAGGGGCAGGGAGAGGTTTTTTTGAGGTGCCCCTATTCGAATCTTTAAGTCTCTGAATTGACAAATAATGTTTATTTCATCTTGTCCATAAAGAGGTTTGGCAGCCGTGCCGATAGAGTAAATAACAGCAACGCACGGAACCCAATCGAGTTGGAGAGAAATAGATGTACTACCACGGATTCGACAAGAAATTTCCATCAGGCAGCAAGTACTGGACAATGTATGACGACCAGCTCATCGGCATGCTCTTTTCAAAGATCGTCAACAAGACCGTGAGCGTGGAGACGCCCTCCGCAGACTCCGAGGAAATTGTGGATGAGATGGTCCAGAACCTCTTTGATCTCTGTTTTTATATCAACAAGGATTTTCACGACTGCTAGTCGGCATGTTTGTTCTCATATCCATTTTGCAAGAGGTGTGGCTGAGGAATAAAGTTGTTAAGCGAAGTCGCTTCTGTGACCTGCCCCCAGTTTGTGTTCCGGGCTTATGTTAGTCTAGCACTCTTTGTGCTGAGGTTTTCCGTCTCCCTAGGGGGAGCCGCGCGACCGGCGCAGGCGGCTTGTATCCCATCGAGCGATGAGGTCTGATCGTATTGTATTCCTGCCGCCAGTTTTCGATCACACCCTGTGCTTTTTTCAACGAATAGAATATCTCTCCATTCAGCAATTCATCCTCATTGAAGCTTTCGCTGTATCCGTTCTCCCAGGGGCTACCTGGTTCGATGTAAGCCGTATTCACTCCGACATCCTCAAGCCACTTCCTGATCGCTTTATGCGGTAAGAGCTTCTTGATTGCATCGACCGTGTTTTTGAAGTTATTTTTGATTCCCTCACCACCATTGATCACCACCTCAATCGCGGCACTATCAATGTACACCGTGACCGAGGTCTTCTCGTTCCTGGTGATCTCCTGTGCTTTGGCGAGGTCGCGGTTCAGGCCCTCCAGCCCGGCTACGGGGTCGGAGCGGATGATGATCTCGCCCTCGCCGATGGTGGCGCGGTTGATCTGGCGGCGGTCGTGGGAGGAGGAGTTGCCTTCCAGCGTTCCTGAATACGGGTTGCCCTCTTCTCCGTCTTTGCGCGTTTCGCTGTCCTTTTCATTCTCCGCACTCAGCGATCCAGACAGGCTGGCCTGATAGCTCGAAGCCTTGTCGTGGTCGTAGATGTCCTTGTAGGTGAGGGTGTTGGTATCGAGCTTGATGTTGTCGTTTTCAGCGGCAATGACCGCGCCTTCCACGTGGGTGTTCTTCTCCACGCGAATATCGACCTGCTCCTTGCCGACAATCGAGGTCTGGTTGTTCACCCAGGCCGAGGAGCCGGAGCCTTTGCCGAGGCTGGGTCAGGCTATGGCATAGAGCAAAAGAAAAGGCCCGGTGGGATCGGGCCTTTTCTAATGATTTTAAAGGAGCATCTTAACTCAAATTCTGTGACTCGGTAAGAGCAAGGACTGTCTCCAAACACTTTTGACGAAGTCCCGCTCCATCCAAATCATCCTTGCTGCGGATATTATCAAAAGGGCAAAAAGCATCCACAGCTTGGAACAACCTGTTTAAAATATTAAAGTCATTCTCAGGTATATCTGAATGCTCATTTTTAAAAAGCAATAAGAAGTATACTTCAAACTATCGTGATGATAAACTATTTTTAAGATACCCATTAATAAGTATAGTGTAAACATTTTTTGAGTAATGTTTACTGTACCACTCTTCGGGAGTTATCATTAAAGACTACCTCTAGTTATGACGTTTTCAAATTGTTTTGAATTCAATTTCCAGCCACTAAAGAATTTAAAAAGCCCTTCTTATTGTTTTTTTATCTCGTTATAACGCAATAATGTTTGGCTCATAATCGTCAAAACACTTTTTAATCAATCCCTCGTAATCAAAACTACCATTGCTGTTAACAAATTCATCGGAATGAAATATATAGTCCATACAGTAAGGGTCAGGAACAATACTCTTCAATTCAATCGCTATTTCAACATCCCTTTCTTCAGTTGTGTCAGTCTCAAGCAGCTCTTGGATAAGAAGTATAACCCTATTCTTGATGTCGATATTCATATATTAGTTCCTATTTGTTGATATGGTTAAATGGAGTCTTGATCACTATATTGTTCATATCGTAAACATTACCTCCATGTTGCAACTCTTGAACATGGTCCAATTCGTATTTGACTCTTCCGCCAACCTGTTCATCAATGGAGGCGTATGGAGCGTTTCCTTTCTTCATTATGGTCCTATTGCCCGCACTAAATTGCTTACTTAACACAGGATCCGCTGCGACCTCTTGCCAAAAAGATTTTCGGAAGTCATTAAATGAGGCAAACTCTTTTCCATTCAACTTTTCGGCTATTTGAGCAGGGACTTTACCGGCATTGCCTGCGGTTCCTTTAAGCCATGTCTGTCCCTCGATGATTCTGGGCAGATCGCTGCCGTGCGAAGCCGCACCTGGGGCCTATCTACGGGCAGAGAGCGAACCTTCCCATCCTGGCAGTTCTGGTAGATTCGTCTTACCCGCACCGCTGGCTGGGACATTGATTTCATCCATCCTCTTGGCAACGAGCGTTTCCAGTTCGTCGCTACTCTTGAGGCTGTCGAAGTCAAAATGCGCCAGTGCATCTTGGAGGTCCGGGTATTCATTAATAAGCTTTTTTTGGAGCTTGCTAAATGCCTCGTCAGCGTGACTGACCATCCATTTTATCGCACTGTCTGGCAGTAGCTTCAGTACGACATCCAGCTTGCCAGCCTTGAGGGCCGTGCGGAGGGAAAGAACTATACCAAAGAATAAAACTAAGCACGGTTGACCCGGATCTTATGTTTCAAATCATAGGGCTCAAGTTGGTATTATGTATCCATATTTTGTTTATTAGGGATGAAAATTGTTTCAGAGTCCGTTTGAGACGTTCGAGTGATACGGAATCGGCCTTGTTTTCCGCCCTTTTCTCCAGCGATCTCTATGACTATCGGGAAGGATTCATTCATTTCGGCTTGTGGCGAAACAAGATAATACCCGTCATCGGTCTTTTCCGTGGGCAGATCTACTGGTTTCCAACCGTCCCACTTACTCCACTGGACAGGGATATTCCACGTTGTTGGGAAAAGAAGTTTTCGGAGACGATGTTGAATTGCTACTGGAGATTCATCAGTGAAAGGTGTGTCAGCCGCTTTAATGTGCACGATCCCATCCGTCTCTTTATTAACATCAGCCCAATCAATCCCCAACACCTCGTCCTTATTAGCCCCGGATCTTTCCCAGAATTCCGAACCAAACCACATTTCGGCTCCCACGGACTCCACAAGTCCTTTCCGAATTGTACGACGTCCGGGATTTTTAGTGATGTCGATGATTAACGGAGGAGCTGGCTGGTGTAGAGAGTTTGGGATGATCGAAAATAGAGAAAGGTCACGACCTACTCTTGCATGCTCTTCAAGGTCTTCGCAATTCTGCCATTTGTTGTACTCACAATTGACAATCCATCCTTGGAGAAACCCTTCAAAAGCACTGAACGCTTTTATCCAATCGGACCAAGGTACTGCGTTAGGGTTAGTATGGTGCTTAATGGACAGGAATTGATGATCCCAGTTGGCTACATTTCCTGTTCTAATTTCCATTGTCTTCGTAGAAATATGAAGCCCCCTAGCGCCTCTTCTTTTTGCGAATTGAAGGGACTTATTCAATGTAAGATTACCGTTAAGCGTGTGAACCTGTTTCGGTAAAAGTTCAAACTTCCGCAATACATCGTAAAAACGGTTTAATAAAGTTTCAGATAATACGCTTTTAAGTTTGAATATGATGTTTAATCTATCATGACACATAGTTAAAATTCCTTGACGATAAGATTTACACCACTGTCATCAGCAGCGTTCTTCAACGCTTTGAGCGCTGTACTTCTTTGACCTCGTGGAACCCGAAGGTCGAGTGTCATATTGGCTGAGTTCCCTTCAATCGTTGCTCCACGAGCGCCGAGGTCTTCAATATGGTCCGTCATTCGTTTTATCCAAGTACTACCAGTCGTGTCGACGGTTTTAAGACTTCTTAGTTCATTTCCTTTTTGAAAATCAACTAAAGGGAAATAGCCCCCCTGTTCCTGACCAATTCTATACCAATCTTTATATTCTGTTCCTGCCAGATAGTCTTCAATTTGCTTACCTCGCTCAATAGGAGCTTTTGCCCATATATCTCCGATCTCATCAGTAACTTTGGCAACATTCGTAGCAGCATCGACCACATCCTCGGTCTTATCAGCAATTTTAGCTGCATCCTCAGCTGCCTCAGTCGCTTTTTTGATTCGATCAGCAAGCTTAGCTGCATCCGACGCTGGGGAATGGGGTCACGTGGGGAATGGGGTCAGGTCTTGAATTATAAGGTTTCAGGCGTCATCTTTTTCACAATAATGCTGACACTCGAGTAGTGAAGTGAAAATGCTTTGCTAATAGCCGTATAGGAATATCCATACTTTTGGCTTGCCTTGACAATAGCTCAATTACGCTCTTCTCTATTAGCAAACCCATTTCGAGGCACCAGTTTTTCTAATGGCGGACGGCTTGCGAAACGAGCTGATGATGAGATTTCTTTTATCTTTCGGCTTTTATTCAACTTTGCCGAAATGGACTCTTTGAAGCACTGGGAACCCAGAAAAACCCCTCCTGATAGCTTCTCCCTGAAATCATCACACTCATGCGGGGCATTTACAAATCGTTGATACTCTGTATGTGCCTGTTGTCGATTTTCCCCGAAACACGAAAGTACGGTGGAAACCAACAACCATTCGGGAGGGGCGGCAAGTCCGGCCATATACCCATAATTACTCCATGGGTATTCTTCAGCTTTCTCGACCATGCCTGCGCGGACAGGGTTCAGAACGACATAGCGACTCAACTGAACGAGGTACTCTTCGGCATCTACAAGTATTGCCTTATATCGTCCTTGAAACACATGCCCTGAACGGCCATGGCGGCGATTGAAGGACTGTGTATACACGCCGTTGATATGCCGCATTCCTGCGGAGAGATTTGCATCCGGGGTCTCAAGAAGCAAATGATAATGATTGCCCATCAAAACAAACGAATGGAAAACAAAATTAAATCTATCAGATACGGTTCCTAAAAGAGCAAGGAAGCACTCTCGGTCCGAATCGTCTTCAAAAATCGGTAATCGCGCATTTCCGCGCGCTATCACATGATAAAATGCATCAGGATATTCTATGCGTAGTGGTCTTGCCATGCAGAAGGCATACAGACAAAAACCTTATAATTCAAGACCTGACCCCTTTTCATTGTTATTACCAATACACTCCAAGAGCATAGTGCTTTCTCCTTTTGGCTTTGCAATTTTAAGGGGTAATTGTACCGGGCCTAATGGTCTTAAATGTATAGTAATGTATATAAGCTTACGGCAGGTTTCAAATGATCTAACTAATGCAGCAATAATAAGAGAGAACAGACACTCCCTTATCAGGGTATTTCTTTTGTTCTAAAGAGCAATAATGTTTGGCTCATAATCGTCAAAACACTTTTTAATCAATCCCTCGTAATCAAATGTTCCATCCTTGTTAACAAAATCATCAGAATAATAGATATGGTCCATGAACATCGGATCTGGTATTATTTGTTTCAGTTCTAAAACAATTTCAGACTGTCTTTCCTCACTAGGGAACGGTCTCTCAATAAGTTCTTTCAACAGGATACTTGCTTTTCTTTTTTTCATATACACCAACTACTTTTTTATATGGTTGTATGGAGTTCTAATCACAATATTGTTCATATCGTAAACATTACCTCCATGTTGCAACTCTTGAACATGGTCTAATTCGCACTTGACTCTTCCACCAACCTGTTCTGACGCAGAAGCGTATGGAGCATAACCGTCGCTCATCAATTGCTGATTCGACTTACTAAATTGCTTACTTAACACAGGATCCGCTGCGACCTCTTGCCAAAAAGATTTTCGGAAGTCATTAAATGAGGCAAACTCTTTTCCATTCAACTTTTCGGCTATTTGAGCAGGGACTTTACCGGCATTGCCTGCGGTTCCTTTAAGCCATGTCTGTCCCTCGATGATTCTGGGCAGATCGCTGCCGTGCGAAGCCGCTCCGGGGGCCAATCTACGGGCAGAGAGCGAACCTTCCCATCCTGGCAGTTCTGGTAGATTCGTCTTACCCGCACCGCTGGCTGGGACATTGATTTCATCCATCCTCTTGGCAACGAGCGTTTCCAGTTCGTCGCTACTCTTGAGGCTGTCGAAGTCAAAATGCGCCAGTGCATCTTGCAGGTCCGGATATTCGTCAATGAGCTTTTTTTGGAGCTTGCTAAATGCCTCATCTGCATGATTGACCATCCATTTTATCGCACTGTCGGGCAATAATTTCAATACGACATTCAGCTTACCAGCCTTGAGGGCTGTGCGGAGAGCAACGTAACTGCCAGGCACCCAATTGCCTATCGTATTCTCAATTCCCATCCCGATGAGGAAGCCAAGTATCAATTCTTCCTGCTTCTCTTTATCACCTATGATAACAGCTTCGCCAAACTCAGCGATATCTGCGGCCATCATTATTTTATCGGCAATTTCGAGAATAATAGCTGCCGCGACAAAGAAGGCATTGTTTTCGGCAGCATTGCCCGCTGCTTCCGCTGCTGTTCCTATGTTTTGCGCAACAAGACCTGCCGCGAGTTTTGACACATCAACTCCCGCCGCCATCCAGTCCTGCACCTGAGTCGGATCAATATCGCCGTCTTTCAGCGCCTGCTTGATTTCGTCCGCCAGAGCCTCGCCGGTGATCTCACCAACGACACCGCCGATAGTGGAGGTGATAGTGGGAGGGGATATCAAAGAGCACAACAAAGGCCCGGTTGGACCGGGCCTTCCTAGTGAAAAAAGGACCTCCGACCAGTCCCTAGCAGCATTGGGCTGAGTAGGGCACTTGGACCTTCAAATCCTAAAGCTTGTCCTTGTACTTTTCTTTCATTTCCTCTTTCAATTGAAGAAAACATTGAACGGCATCAGGGTCACCATCATATAGCTTTTCCATAAAAATATATTCATTTGCGATTCGTTTGGGCAAAATTACTGGCCCCTCATAATCTGGGGTCTCTGACTTAAAAACCCAGCCTTCTGGGATATCTCCTTCTAATATTTTGAAGTGCTCTGCAAAGTGCGGTACCGGGTATTGATCATCTTCAGAGGTGCAAATTAAGAATTGAGGCACGTCAAAGTCGAAAAAAATTATACCATAAACAATGTATTTTTCGCCTATTTCGCAACATGTTTCCTCTATATTACAGTATTTATCCCACGCCTGCTTTGAACGTTTACTTGAGAGGTGCTCGCGAGCATTCCCTATGCATTTCACTATCACAACTACTTTCCTCTGTATTTCGAAAAGTTAATGAATAATTGTTCCGTCGCTGTGTTTTTTGAATTTAAAATCCATCGTCTTTCCCGTCTTAGGGTCAAGAACATAATGTACTACTGAATCTCTGCCAGCCTTTGACTTTACCTTGTATTCCATTTTCCACATTCCTTTATACCTCGAATCATTTAATCCCTGAACTATCGGGGTTCCTTCTCCTCTCATCGCGGCCTTAAGCGCCATCTCATCTTGGAGGGTCTTAGGCAGTCGACTCCATTTATCCACCTTCGATACTGAATCGACGACATTTTCGGTCTTATCAGCAATTTTGGCAACATCCGTACTCGTTCCGCTGCTTGGGACATTGATTTCATCCATCCTCTTGGCAACGAGCGTTTCCAGTTCGTCGCTACTCTTGAGGCTGTCGAAGTCAAAATGCGCCAGTGCATCTTGCAGGTCCGGATATTCGTCAATGAGCTTTTTTTGGAGCTTGCTAAATGCCTCATCTGCATGATTGACCATCCATTTTATCGCACTGTCGGGCAATAATTTCAATACGACATCCAGCTTACCAGCCTTGAGGGCTGTGCGGAGAGCAACGTAACTGCCAGGCACCAAATTGCCTATCGTATTCTCAATTCCCATCCCGATAAGGAAGCCAAGTATCAATTCTTCCTGCTTCTCTTTATCACCTATGATAACAGCTTCGCCAAACTCAGCGATATCTGCGGCCATCATTATTTTATCGGCAATTTCGAGAATAATAGCTGCCGCGACAAAGAAGGCATTGTTTTCGGCAGCATTGCCCGCTGCTTCCGCTGCTGTTCCTATGTCTTGACCCGCAGCCGCCGCAACAAGACCTGCCGCGAGTTTTGACACATCAACTCCCGCCGCCATCCAGTCCTGCACCTGAGTCGGATCAATATTGCCGTCTTTCAGCGCCTGCTTAATTTCGCCCGCCAGAGCCTCGCCGGTGATCTCACCCACGGCACCGCCGATGGCTCCTGAGACGCCATCGCCGCCCATTGCGAGGTCCATGGCCCCACCGAGGGCGGCATGGGCGATCTTGTGGGTAACGTAATCGAGGTCGCCTTTGTGGTAGGCCTCGCCAATTTCGTTGGCCAGTGTCGCTCCCAGCGTTGAGACCGCTGCACTGCGCATGTTTGCCAGCAGATTTTCGCCCAGGTTGCCGCCGTTGATGGCGGTGTCTACTCCGGCACTGACTCCGGCTTGGATGGCGCTATTCTGAAGGCTCTGGGCGAGGTCGGCGATGAAGGAGGCTTCTTCGGCAGTTTTGGCCGCTTCGGAGGCTGCTTCAGTGGCTGCTCCGGTGGCCGCGGTCACTTCATCACCGTTTACATAGTCAATGATTCCCTTGCTCAGTCCGGCGGTCGGCATGGCTGTTGCCAGTGCGCGGACCGTGTCGATGGAGGCCAAAGCCTCGAGCGCGGCCCCGATGTCGCCGCCGTTACCCACGACCTGCATACTTGCCTGGATGACCAGAGAGTTGAAACCAGCGGAGAATGCGGCGGTCATGGCTGCATTGCCTGCCATCCCCACAGTGTCGGCAATGGCTGCACCCGCAGCCGCACCCACCCCGGTAAAGGACAAGGCCACGGCCATGGCAAGGGACAGGAGCTGCATGCCGGGACCGCCTACGCCGCCGTTGGTCTCCTTCCATTGATCATGGACTTCCTGCACGGCCTGCCAGTTGACGTCGTCGCGATTGGCGATTTCGGCCATCCATTCCAGACCAGGGGCCTGGGCCAGCTGAGCGATATCCTCCTGAATGTTGCCGGTTTCCTTGTACTCGACCACCACGCCGTCGGCGGTGGTGATGAACAGGCTATGTCAAAGAGCAAAACAAAGGCCCGGTGTGTCGGGCCTTTAAACTGAAAAATTCGTATGGTGTCATTTACTACTTACGAATTGAGTTCTCCTTCCTGATTAATGAGCAGCGTGTCCAGATCGTTTTCATATTTGTAGCCTTCTGGATAATAGCCAGAGTCAGGAGTAGCTAGACTGTCCTTTATTGCTTCAACTGCACGATTAATATCTAGGCATTCAATGTTAATTTTTTCTGGATATGGAGGCTGTAGTGATCTGATATACTTATCGAGACCGCACACAATTCCCCAATTCATTAATTTTCCCCACTCGCCATGGACACAACTTGTATCTATTTCCCAAAATAAACTATCCAACCATTCGCAGTTCAGTCCTTCCTGGTCATCCCATAAAATACAATCACCAATTAAGATTTCTTTTGGCCATTGTTGTTTTATCTCTTCAAACATCTGTGTCAAGCGCATTTGTCTTTCTCCTTTACTTGTCAATTCCCAACACAGTCCCATCAAGATCAATAGTTATCTTCTTGCTCTTTCTAGAGCCTTGGCCTTTCTTCAGACTAATTTTCCACTCTCCACTCTTACCTGTATGGGCTGAGGTACTTTTTTTATATATTGCCCCAGACTTTTTATGCTGCCACCTGCCGCCAGGAAGTTTGTTAAACAATTCCCTGTGACTCTTAGGAGTAGCAATTACATCCCCTATCTTGGCAGTCAACGGGTTCTTATGTAACTTTACCGAGACCTTCTTACTAATAATACTCCCGACAGTGCCAGCAATAATGTTAACCCCAAATTTAACATTATCTTTATTAAAATCAACAAGATAGCTGCCTGTGGAGGCTGATTTATCAGAGCAGTCACCATCCGGGCAGTTGATTTGTTTAAATTCTTCGTTTGTCAAATCTCCAGCCAGCAAAAGTATTGCGACTTCCTGAGCAATGTAGTCCTTGCCCTGCTCAATGGAATCTCCGGCCACCGCTTCGAAAGCCATGGCAACCGAATAGCCAATCATTACTTTTACAGGTCCACCTGAGGCAAGTTGCATACCCAATAGGGCTGCTTGAGCTTTGTTCATGTCATCGGCTGGAATACTGTCTATAAACCTCCGCCCGTTCAGCAAACATTGCATGATTCCGGCTTTTAGGCTGGAGTCATTATATTCAAGATCGTTATTACTATCGATCTGAGATAATAAAATGCCAATACTCTCGTGAGAAGTAAAATCAGTTTCCGAGGCACCAATCTTTAATTCAATCTTTCCTGCACCATTTGGCTGGAGTTTATAGGTAAGCCCTTCAAGTAAGTCGTTATCGTGCTCAACTGTATTCGTAGGATCCTCAGATTCAATTTCATTGTCTGACAGGGAGGACAACCATCGAAGATATAGATCTGCTTTTTGTTCTATATCTTCTGCCGTTTCGCCATCCTTGATTGGGATCCCCAACTTTTCCAAAAATTGTTTTGGGTTGTCATGATACTCAGCTTCCAATTTGGCAGTTCTTACAAGATATTCTTGATATTGTTCGTCATTCAGTAACTCTTGAGCGACTTCAGGATCAACGCCTTGCCGAATCATCTCCTTCATATTTTCTTCAGCAGAATCGCCCAGACCAACAACTTTCTCTTCAAGCCTTTGCTTCACATCTTCTGGCAGATTGACCTGCCCCCAGTTTATGTTCCGGGCTTATGTTAGTCTGCACTCTTCCTGCTGAGGTTGTCCAGTCCCCAGGATAGCTCCCCCTAGGGGGAGCCGCGCGGCCGGCGCAGGCGGCTTGTATCCTAATGAGCTGTGAGGCCTGATGGTATTGTATTCCTGCCGCCAATTCTCGATCACTACCTGCGCTTCTTTCAACGAATAGAAAATCTCTCCGTTCAACAATTCATCTCGTAGCTTCCCGTTGAAGCTTTCGCTGTACCCATTCTCCCATGGGCTACCAGGTTCGATGTAAGCCGTACTGACTCCGACATATTTGAGCCACTTCCTAATCGCCTTTGCTGTGAATTCAGAACCGTTGTCTGATCTGATGAAGTCTGGTTGCCCTCTGCTGACAAACAGGTCCGCAAGGACATGCATCACATCCTCATTCTTCATGCTCCTCGCAACAGGTATCCCAAGGCATTCGCGGGTGAACTCGTCGATGATGGTCAGCATACGAAACGCCTTACCATCATGCGTTCGACCCATGACGAAGTCATAAGCCCAGACATGATTTGGCCAGCAAGGACGAAGGCGAATGCATGAACCATCATTCAGCCACAATCGTCCTTTCTTTGGTTGCTTCTGTGGGACTTTCAGCCCTTCACGCCGCCATATGCGTTCGACTCGTTTGTGATTCACATGCCAGCCTTCATTTCGGAGCAATGCCGTAATTCGCCTGTATCCATATCGTCCATACTCGCTGGCAAACGAAATGATGGCGTTGGTCAATGCCTCTTCGTCGTCAGCCACACGCTTCTGGTACCGCTGACTGGTTCGAGGTTGTCCGACGACCTTGCATGCCCGACGCTCGGACACATGAAGGACAGCCTGAACATGCTTCACACATTTGCGACGACGTTCAGGGCTTAGAAGTTTCCCTTGAGCGCCTCTGAAAGGATCTGCTTATCCAAACTCAAATCAGCAACCAACTTCTTGAGCCTGGTGTTCTCTCGCTCCAACAACTTAAGCTGCCTGGCCTGACTCGTCCTCAAACCGCCGTACTCTTTGCGCCAGCGATAATACGTCTGCTCGGTTATGCCCAATTGACGGCAGACATCCGCAACTCGCGCACCTTGAGCCAAGGCAACGTCAGCTTCTCTGAGCTTGAAGATAATCTGTTCGGGGGTGTGTCGTTTGATGGCCATGTCTTGCCTCCTTCATGGCCCATACTACTAACATTCGAGGTGGGCCAGTTTTCGGGGGGCAGGTCAGCCGCCGTTGATGGCGGTGTCTACTCCGGCACTGACTCCGGCTTGGATGGCGCTATCCTGAAGGCTCTGGGCGAGGTCGGCGATGAAGGAGGCTTCTTCGGCAGTTTTGGCCGCTTCGGAGGCTGCTTCAGTGGCTGCTCCGGTGGCCGCGGTCACTTCATCACCGTTTACATAATCAATGATTCCCTTGCTCAGTCCGGCGGTCAGCATGGCTGTTGCCAGTGCGCGGACCGTGTCGATGGAGGCCAAAGCCTCGAGCGCGGCCCCGATGTCGCCGCCGTTACCCACGACCTGCATACTTGCCTGGATGACCAGAGAGTTGAAACCAGCGGAGAATGCGGCGGTCATGGCTGCATTGCCTGCCATCCCCACAGTGTCGGCAATGGCTGCACCCGCAGCCGCACCCACCCCGGTAAAGGACAAGGCCACGGCCATGGCAAGGGACAGGAGCTGCATGCCGGGACCGCCTACGCCGCCGTTGGTCTCCTTCCATTGATCATGGACTTCCTGCACGGCCTGCCAGTTGACGTCGTCGCGATTGGCGATCTCGGCCATCCACTCCAAGCCAGGGGCCTGGGCCAGCTGGGCGATGTCCTCTTGAACGTTGCCGGTTTCCTTGTACTCGACCACCACGCCGTCGGCAGTGGTGATGAACAGGCCGCCCCCGGCGGTGATATTGGTGTGCTGAATAGTCTCGTCCACGGTGCCTGCGTCCGTGGAGGACCACGCAAAGAACCCGGTATCCGACTTCACCGAGTGTTCATACTCCCTGTCCTTGGCCACCAGCATGGCTACCTGGCCTTGGGTGCTGGTGATCTCGGTCTCAGCGCCGGAGGTGAGGGTGGCGGCCTGGAGGGTGACGTCATCCTTGGCTTCGAGAGTGACCTTGCCATTGCCTTCGATCTGGCTACGGACGTTGGTAATTGTGTCCTTCTCGCCGAGTTCCATGGAGCCTGTGCCCATGAAGCCCGAGCTTTCCTCCTGAATTTTCCGGGAATTCTCAACCTGGGCCGCTGTGATATCCAGCGTTCCGGTAGATTTGACGGCCACATCCTGTCCGGCCTTGAGCGTGCTGCCGTATATGGAGGTATTGCCCTCGCCGATGGTGGCGCGGTTGATCTGGCGGCGGTCGTGGGAGGAGGGGGAGAGGCTCGATAACTAGTTGGAGTAACGCCCATAAGCTAGGACAGTGGGGCAGGTTAAAGGGAGACGTCCCTATTATACTAATTTTTCTTCTTAGTTCCTCTTGTAGATTTTTCCCAATTCTCAATGACAAGAATAGTATCAGTTAGAATTTTATCAACCTGTCCACGTTCTATAATACATTCAACAAGCGATTTATCGAAATCATATGCAACAACTTTTGACTTGTTTTCATTGTCAACCGAAACAACTGTTACACCATCAAATTGAGGAATAATATTTGGTGTTATATCAGACTTTTCCCAAAGCTCTTCAAGAGATTTTTCCCAGCAGGGATGGAATTTGTCTCCCATAAAAACCGTATGGCTGAAGTTGTAATATAAATCGTGTGCATTATATGAAAACAAAGCATTCTTCGCTCGGGAATTGGTGTTCTTAATAATTTGTAGCAATTCCTCCTTAATTTCGTTCACCCATGTAAAGGTAAAATCTCCGAATTTAACACCGTTTACCCAGTAACAAAATTTTCCAGCCAACCTCCCTTCGTACGGCATTCCAAGTGCGATTTCCGTTGCAAACCTCTTTTTATCTCCAATTAGCTCAGAGCTTCCGACCGACACAGAGATGGGAGGGACCTCGTTATTTTTTAACCAAATGTTAACATTTTTTTTCAACTCAACCAATACATTATCTATATATCCTTTGGGGAGAAAATCTCTACAAGTTCCAATTTTATCATCATGGGTAATCACAGTTGACTTTTGATATCCATCAATAAGCCACATAAAACCAAAATTAGTGATTGGGGGGACATCTATATGTGCATTTATCCATTTCTCTTCTTGAGATATACTATAGTACTTATGATTACTATCTTCCATAAAAACTGCATCTAAAAAATTGGGGTAGAAATAATCAGCATCTAATTCGTCTAAAGTATCAAACGATCTCTTCCCATTAAAAGAAATGGCTGCTTCCAAATCACAAATCAACTGGAACAAGACCACCTCATCATTTCCTCCAGATATTTGCCGTCCACCAATCCATAAACTTGATTGAAAATAAATTGAGTTATCATCTTTAAAGAATAATCTAATATCTAATGCAAATTTTTGTTTATTCCCAATAATCATTGTTTCCCCGTCTTTCTGATCAGCCGTAATACTGATTTATAATCCGTTCCTAGATTATTAAAAGCCTTATCACCCATTTTTTCTACCAGCCTTTTGTCAACGACACCATTAAAATGAGCTGTGCCAGCATTATCTGCACTATATCTATATATCTGTTTGCCATCTGTGCTCCAAGAGTACCAAGTCTTTCCATCGCCCTTTGGAACCGCATTTTTATAGGCTTGTGCAGCATCTTTGGGTTCAACAGTTTTATTGGGTCTAAATCCGTTTCCACCGGGCTTATGAGCCTGATTACTTTTGTATTCAGGTTTTTTATCAGGATCATCGTCATCCCCATTTCCATGCTGATTGGGATCACCTGGGGTGGATTCAGAACTGCTAATGCCGCTTCCCGAACTGCTTCCACTGCCATTGCCTACAGTATTAGATGCTTCAACAACAATCCCGTCCTTATAGACTAGCTCCTTTTGACCGTAGGTAGGATACAACGTATCCGTGCTGGGGTCATATGTCACCTCGTAGACGGCATTGGAATCTTTAACCTTAACAAGAGAGGGATGCCCTGTTGCCTGATCATATTCCAAGACGTCCATAGAAACATCATGAAAATATCCATCTCCAAAATCTATTTGGACAAGGGTCTGATTCGTCAATGAAGCATACGAATCGGAAACGGCGATCAGCTTTTCGTTGACGATTGGTGCGATGGCGTCAACGGTGTTTGCAAGCCCCTCTCCCAACTGCCGGGCCAGCTCTGGGTTCGTTTGGGATAGAATAGCAATCGTTGTGAGAGTTGCTAAGGCAGCAAGGACAATAGCCCCATCATCTATCCCGGCGACTACACCTACAATGCCATTGCTGTCGGGAAGCTTGACATAGTTGCGCCCATCAACTGAGTTGATGGCAACTCCTTTCGCAACACTCTCTTCTGCCCATTTCCCAACAGTCTGAAAGCTTTTTTCAATTTCAGCCAATGCCTTAGAGTTCGAATATCCCATTTCCCTTAATTTATTGTAGACATTCGCAACGCTATCACCGATTGCCCCGCCGATTTCTTCGGCCAAGACTTCTGAGCCACAAATATTTGACTTTTTTAGCTCCTCTAAAATCCCATCTTTCAACCACGTCATTTCAGCAGGCGTCAGTTGAGCCTTGCCTTTCAAGTCCGCAATAAGATCACTGATTGCAGTGGTCGTCTTCTTCGCATTCTCCTGAATCCCCTTAAACCCGCCCGCGATTTCCTCAATCGCGGCACTATCAATGTACACCGTGACCGAGGTCTTCTCGTTCTTGGTGATCTCCTGTGCTTTGGCGAGGTCGCGGTTCAGGCCCTCCAGCCCGGCTGCGGGGTCGGAGCGGATGATGATCTCGCCCTCGCCGATGGTGGCGCGGTTGATCTGGCGGCGGTCGTGGGAGGAGGCGCTGCCTTCCAGCGTTCCTGCATAGGGGTTGCCCTCTTCTCCGTCTTTGCGCGTTTCGCTGTCCTTTTCATTCTCCGCACTCACCGATCCAGACAGGCTGGCCTGATAGCTCGAAGCCTTGTTGTGGTCGTAGATGTCCTTGTAGGTGAGGGTGTCGGTATCGAGCTTGAGGTTGCCATTTTCGGCGGCAATGACCGCGCCTTCCACGTGGGTGTTGTTTTCCACGCGGATATCGACCTGCTCCTTGCCGACAATCGAGGTCTGGTTGTTCACCCAGGCGGATGAGCCGGAGCCTTTGCCCATGCCGATATTGGCGGAGTCACCGGTCTGGCTGTCGGCGTCCATGCCCACCACGCCTGCGGCGTCCGCGGCCACGGACGCTCCCATGCCGATGGTGGCGCTGCCGCCGATGCTCCAATTTGAACTTTTGGATTTGCTGGTGTCCTGCTTGCTGGCGACAACCAGATTGTCACCAACGTCCATGTTGACCTTGTTGCCTTCAAGGTTCGCCCCGGCAACAGTGGTATCCTGGCCGGATTTCACGGTCAGATCCTGACCCGCCACAACTTGGGCATTGGTGTTGGAGTCGGAGCGGTAGTCGCTGTCGGACCCGGAGGCCGCACCGGATACCTGCACGCCAGCAGCCGCGCCGTTGGCCGCGCTGACGGTGGCTCCAATGCCTGCGCTTGCAGAAATGGAACTGGAACTCGACGAGGTCTCCCGATTGTTGGCGGCCGAAGAAATGGCAATATCCTCTCCGGCGGTCAGAGCGACATCTTCATTGGCCAGAACAGTGGCACCTTCAATGGTCAGGTTTTTCCCGGCCTCAATATTGGCGTCACGTCCTGCAGAGGTCTGCGAACTTACAGAGGTTGCCGAGTCGCTGCTGAACCGGCTTTCGGTCATGGACAGACCAGCTGTCAGCGATACAGAAGCACTCGGATTGGACACCTGCTGGGCGGCAGAAACCGCCTGAAGCGCGCCACTGCCAGCCGTAACAGCCTTGGCCCCGACACCGCCTTCTCCGGAGGTCATGTTTTTCGGTGTGTCAACGAGTGTTCTTATGGCGGTCGAGACCGACTGCTTGGCAGCCAGCTTTAATCCTACCTCAACGGACTTGACGTATTCATCGAGATGTTCAACATCCTGCGCGGCCGTGACGTTGAGGTCTTCACCGGCCTTCATGTTCACATCCTGACCGGCTTCTATTTCCGAGGAAACCTGATTGATGTTGCGCCCGGCGTCTATTTTTACATCATTGCCCGCGCTGATCAGGGAACCTGCATTGTATTTGCCGGATGAGTTGGTCTTTGTCTCAACGCCTTTGTATCCGGCGCTTATGCTGACTTCATTTTCAGACAGCGTCAGGCCGATACCAATACCGCCTTCCTTGCTGCTTTTCTGGGAAGACTGGGAATTGCGACCCGGAATAATATTCACATCGCGATCAGCGGCGATATTCACATCTTTTTCGGCCGCCACGGTTGAGCCAATAATAGTGGCATCATTGGCAGCGGTGATAGTGGTGTCTGTGCCCGATGTAATTTGAGAGGCGACATTACCGATGATGGAGGTGATAGAGGGAGGGGGATGTCAAAGAGCAAAACAAAGACCCGGTGGAACCGGGCCTGATATTTTAATTCTTAAGGTTCAAATCAGTATTGTGTCCCCATATTTCCCCATGTTACTGTATGCGGAGAGGATGTGCCATGCTTACAGCATGCGGACAAAGAAACTTATAATTCAAGACCTGACCCCAGTCTTCTTATACAACAATCTTGTGCTCATTGGATTAGTAAAATATGATCACGTAGTTGATTCTCTTCAATTGTACATAGTTTTATTGTCTTTCCATCTTTGTCACAAAATTCAATTTCATATGCATCTGCTGGATTAGTAAACACTTCAACGACAGTTCCAATCATGCCTTCAATTAACCCAAACAATGGCATATCTCTAACTATCACAACGACGTCAAATATTTTTAACATCATAACCTTACCTCTACTTGACAAATAGTGTTGTTAGTGAGGGGATGTTTTCTCCTGGCTTGTAAATCCACCCAGTTCTGACGACAGCACTGCCTTTTGGACCTGTAACTGGAATGTCAACTGTAAACCTAGTGCCAAAATTATCTATTTTCCCAGAAATTGCTATATTATCTTTTATCCCACGTTGTATTTGTGCAATTAAACTATCATAGTTCGATTGATTATATCCTAAAACAGAATTAAAAACTCTAGCTTTATTTCCCCCGGATGCATGGTTTGGATTTAAAGCGTATTCTGTAAATTTTCGAGAGTCAATATAGGCATTCTCTGCGCCAATAAGTTTACCTGCTCCATCCGCCTTGAATACTTTCAATGCATCACTTGCGACCTCATCAGCAACTTTGGCAACATCCGTACCCGCACCGCTGGCTGGGACATTGATTTCATCCATCCTCTTGGCAACGAGCGTTTCCAGTTCGTCGCTACTCTTGAGGCTGTCGAAGTCAAAATGCGTCAGTGCATCTTGCAGGTCCGGATATTCGTCAATGAGCTTTTTTTGGAGCTTGCTAAATGCCTCATCTGCATGATTGACCATCCATTTTATCGCACTGTCGGGCAATAATTTCAATACGACATCCAGCTTACCAGCCTTGAGGGCTGTGCGGAGAGCAACGTAACTGCCAGGCACCAAATTGCCTATCGTATTCTCAATTCCCATCCCGATGAGGAAGCCAAGTATCAATTCTTCCTGCTTCTCTTTATCACCTATGATAACAGCTTCGCCAAACTCAGCGATATCTGCGGCCATCATTATTTTATCGGCAATTTCGAGAATAATAGCTGCCGCGACAAAGAAGGCATTGTTTTCGGCAGCATTGCCCGCTGCTTCCGCGGCTGTCCCTATGTCTTGATCCGCAGCCGCCGCAACAAGACCTGCCGCGAGTTTTGACACATCAACTCCCGCCGCCATCCAGTCCTGCACCTGAGTCGGATCAATATTGCCGTCTTTCAGCGCCTGCTTGATTTCGCCCGCCAGAGCCTCACCGGTGATCTCACCCACGGCACCGCCGATGGCTCCTGAGACGCCATCGCCGCCCATTGCGAGGTCCATGGCCGCACCGAGGGCTGCATGGGCGATCTTGTGGGTGACGTAATCGAGGTCGCCTTTGTGGTAGGCCTCGCCAATTTCGTTGGCCAGTGTCGCTCCCAGCGTTGAGACCGCTGCACTGCGCATATTTGCCAGCAGATTTTCGCCCAGGTTGCCGCCGTTGATGGCGGTGTCTACTCCGGCACTGACTCCGGCTTGGATGGCGCTATCCTGAAGGCTCTGGGCGAGGTCGGCGATGAAGGAGGCTTCTTCGGCAGTTTTGGCCGCTTCAGTGGCTGCTCCGGTGGCCGCGGTCACTTCATCACCGTTTACATAATCAATGATTCCCTTGCTCAGTCCGGCGGTCAGCATGGCTGTTGCCAGTGCGCGGACCGTGTCGATGGAGGCCAAAGCCTCGAGCGCGGCCCCGATGTCGCCGCCGTTACCCACGACCTGCATACTTGCCTGGATGACCAGAGAGTTGAAACCAGCGGAGAATGCGGCGGTCATGGCTGCATTGCCTGCCATCCCCACAGTGTCGGCAATGGCTGTACCCGCAGCGGCGCCCACTCCGGTAAAGGACAAGGCCACGGCCATGGCAAGGGACAGGAGCTGCATGCCGGGACCGCCTACGCCGCCGTTGGTCTCCTTCCATTGATCATGGACTTCCTGCACGGCCTGCCAGTTGACGTCGTCGCGATTGGCGATCTCGGCCATCCATTCCAGACCAGGAGCCTGAGCGAGCTGGGCAATATCCTCCTGAACGTTGCCGGTTTCCTTGTACTCGACCACCACGCCGTCGGCAGTGGTGATGAACAGGCTATGTCAAAGAGCAAAAGAAAAGGCCCGGTTGAGTCGGGCCTTTAAGTTGAAAAATACGTATGATGTCGCTTAATACTTACTAATTGCGCTCCTCAACCTGATTGATGAGTAGCGTGTCCAGATCGTTTTCATGTTTGTGGCGAATTAATTTCCATTGTCATATTTTTCTGATGTAATCTTATAAATCCCATTTAGCTCTTGCTTAAGACGAACAAAAAGGCTTTTCCCTTCTTCATCAAAAGCTTTCCATAACAACTCATTTGCATACTTTGAAGAGAACCCAGAATCAGGTGGATATCTTTGATCCAATGTGGCTTGGAATATTCTATCCCACTCCTTTATATCATGTTTTAGGTCATCGCTTATTGATAGTGATTCTGGGTCGATAGTGCCTACAACTCCCTCTTCATCGCTAATCCATAGTGGGAAACACATATATTCTAAAAAAAAGCGCAATTCTCTTGGCATACTCTACTCGATTGATTTTGGGTTAGCTCCTACGACAAATCCATTTTCAGAAACTGTTATCGCAATTCTCTGACGTTTACCGTTGTATGTATATTCAAAGATTGGTCTACCTGTGCCTTTACCTTGATACCCTATGATATTGTTTTCTTTAATTGCTTGGTAAATGGCGTCTAGTATCTCATTTTCGGGAATACCTTTGGCCACAAATTGGCTTGCGTGTCTTTCAATAATATGAGTCAACCCTGCTGCCGAGTTGCCCTTTTCAAGAAAAGCGATCTTCCCATCTGGCATCCTCTGCGTGAAAAGTACATCATCAGCTGTAACCTTAACACCCTTTTGGATTAACTCGATAAGTAGTGAAGAATCAACCTTGGCAGCATATACCGCTCCCTTGCTAACCCCTTTCACCATCCCGGCAAGCTTCTTCGTCCCCTTCAAAATCCCCGCACCAGCAGCACCAGCACCAACCAGAAACTCTCCAACATCATAAATGAGCGTGCCCATGACTAAGCCCGCCTCATCCTGCTTTCCTTCCTCAACAAATTTATAATACTGATCGAGTCGGCCCTGGTATTCCTGGCCGACGGCCTTCAGGCTCCCAACAGGATCAGTAGCCAGCTTTCCAATAGAGGTAGCAAGTTCATTGACGGCCTTATGGAAGCTTTCATGTTCGGCTTTGAATAAGGCACCTCCTGTCGCGAAATAAAAGATCTCACCAGAATAATCATTGAGAAACATCAAAGCGCCTTTAGCAGTTGCGCCAGCACTCTTGGCAATGCCCACAATAGAAAATAACTGACGTTGCAATCTGGCTCGCTCAGTTTGCAAATCGTAGTCCCAGGTGCTTGCCACCTGAAGTACTACTGTTGGATCATCTCTAAGCTCCTTCAATAAATCTTCCGCTTGCTCCTCAGTTATATTCAATTCACCGGTTTCTGTTACGTATTTATCCAGTTTTTCTTTCAAAACAGCAGCCACAGCGTTTTCACCAAGAATTCTGTCTGCTTCATCGGAATCTATTCCGTCTTTTTCCAATTGATCCCGAAAGTCTTGTTGAGATTGAATGACTTCACGCATGCGTTCCGCATCTTCAGGCAGTAGCTCTTTGATCTTCTCGGCAATTTTATTAAAGTTGTTTTTGATTCCCTCACCGCCACTCATAACCTCTTCAATCGCGGCGCTATCAATATACACCGTGACCGAGGTCTTCTCGTTCTTGGTAATCTCTTGCGCTTTGGCGAGGTCGCGATTCAGGCCCTCCAGCCCGGCTGCGGGGTCGGAGCGGATGATGATCTCGCCCTCGCCGATGGTGGCGCGGTTGATCTGGCGGCGGTCGTGGGAGGAGGAGCTGCCTTCCAGCGTTCCTGCATAGGGGTTGCCCTCTTCTCCGTCTTTGCGCGTTTCGCTGTCCTTTTCATTCTCCGCACTCACCGATCCAGACAGGCTGGCCTGATAGCTCGAAGCCTTGTCGTGGTCGTAGATGTCCTTGTAGGTGAGGGTGTTGGTATCGAGCTTGAGGTTGCCATTTTCGGCGGCAATGACCGCGCCTTCCACGTGGGTGTTGTTTTCCACGCGGATATCGACCTGCTCCTTGCCGACAATCGAGGTCTGGTTGTTCACCCAGGCGGATGAGCCGGAGCCTTTGCCCATGCCGATATTGGCGGAGTCACCGGTCTGGCTGTCGGCGTCCATGCCCACCACGCCTGCGGCGTCCGCGGCCACGGACGCTCCCATGCCGATGGTGGCGCTGCCGCCGATGCTCCAATTTGAACTTTTGGATTTGCTGGTGTCCTGCTTGCTGGCGACAACCAGATTGTCACCAACGTCCATGTTGACCTTGTTGCCTTCAAGGTTCGCCCCGGCAACAGTGGTATCCTGGCCGGATTTCACGGTCAGATCCTGACCCGCCACAACTTGGGCATTGGTGTTGGAGTCGGAGCGGTAGTCGCTGTCGGACCCGGAGGCCGCACCGGATACCTGCACGCCAGCAGCCGCGCCGTTGGCCGCGCTGACGGTGGCTCCAATGCCTGCGCTTGCAGAAATGGAACTGGAACTCGACGAGGTCTCCCGATTGTTGGCGGCCGAAGAAATGGCAATATCCTCTCCGGCGGTCAGAGCGACATCTTCATTGGCCAGAACAGTGGCACCTTCAATGGTCAGGTTTTTCCCGGCCTCAATATTGGCGTCACGTCCTGCAGAGGTCTGCGAACTTACAGAGGTTGCCGAGTCGCTGCTGAACCGGCTTTCGGTCATGGACAGACCAGCTGTCAGCGATACAGAAGCACTCGGATTGGACACCTGCTGGGCGGCAGAAACCGCCTGAAGCGCGCCACTGCCAGCCGTAACAGCCTTGGCCCCGACACCGCCTTCTCCGGAGGTCATGTTTTTCGGTGTGTCAACGAGTGTTCTTATGGCGGTCGAGACCGACTGCTTGGCAGCCAGCTTTAATCCTACCTCAACGGACTTGACGTATTCATCGAGATGTTCAACATCCTGCGCGGCCGTGACGTTGAGGTCTTCACCGGCCTTCATGTTCACATCCTGACCGGCTTCTATTTCCGAGGAAACCTGATTGATGTTGCGCCCGGCGTCTATTTTTACATCATTGCCCGCGCTGATCAGGGAACCTGCATTGTATTTGCCGGATGAGTTGGTCTTTGTCTCAACGCCTTTGTATCCGGCGCTTATGCTGACTTCATTTTCAGACAGCGTCAGGCCGATACCAATACCGCCTTCCTTGCTGCTTTTCTGGGAAGACTGGGAATTGCGACCCGGAATAATATTCACATCGCGATCAGCGGCGATATTCACATCTTTTTCGGCCGCCACGGTTGAGCCGATAATGGTCGCATCGTTGGCAGCGGTGATAGTGGTGTCTGTGCCCGATGTAATTTGAGAGGCGACATTACCGCTTTCCTTTGATTTCACACTCTCTTCAGTGAATTTGGCTACGTCGAGACGGCCTTTTGACACGAACAGGCCGATGCCACTCTTCTTTTCTTCGCGTTCCGAGTATCCCTGATTCTGGCCTCCGACGATACGGACATCGCCGGTCTCACTCTTAATGGCAACCCCTTGGTCTCCATGAATATTACTGGCTGAAACGGTGACATCAGAATTGGCCTGAATATCCACCGAATTGTTGGATTTCACCTCACTGGCAACCTGGGTCACAGAGCCGGAAGCGGATTTGGATGATTTTGACGATAATAAACCGGAACTGCTTTTGTCGCTACTTCGGTGTTTTTCTTCTTCAGCGGAAGATATGAGAATCATATCGGCGGCCTTCAGCGAAACATCACCTTTTGCGCTGATCTTACTGCCGACCACGGACAGACTGCCCTCAGTATCCGTACCGGCTTTGATGGCGAGATCGCCGTCCGCAGTGATTGAGGACCGGGTGACCGTGGTTTGTTTCGTATGTTCCTCGCTGGAGCCCCCGCCACCGAATACTCCACCGGAGCTGGAATGCTCGTAATCAGACGTGGCGGAGTTGGTTACGCCTGTGACGTTCACGTCGCGCACGGCCTCAATGACGGCATTGCCGGAAGCGGAAAGATCACTGCCCACCACGGCCACGTCGTTTCCGGAGGAGATGCTCAAATTCCCTGCCTTGACGCTGGATCCCATGTGTCCGACCTGGTCGGCTTTGTAATCCGTGGCTTCAATATGTTCGGTCACCACTTTGGTGCCAACAGCCACATCGCCAGCGGCAGTAATATTGGCTGCGCCATCGGCGGACAGCTTGGCGGCAAGTAGGGAAGTGTCGCCACCAGAGGATATATTCAGATTGCCACTGGCGGATACATCGGCGGTCTGATGAATGTAGCCATGAGAGTCCTTTCCCTCACTACGTTCTTCGGTCTTGGTTTCAATAACGACGTTGTGGCCGGCTGAGAGCGAGACATCCCCGCCGCTGATCGAACCGCTTTTGTTGACGATGTCGTTGCTGGCGGTGACGCCGAGAGTCTGGCCGGTCAAATCACCGCCATGATTTCGGACGTTGTCAGCATCGATGGTCACGTTTTTGCCCACGATGGCACCGCTGTTGTTAAGCTCTGCGGTCTGGATGTTCACCGTGGTTCCGGTGAGCATGGCCCCGCGGGTGAGATTCAGGTTGGCCTGGGATACGGAGCCCAGATACACGACAGGTACAAGGACTTCCTTGCCCATGACCTCGCGAGTTTCGTACCAGACGATATCCGAGGTCAGGTCTGTCAGCTGATCGGCGGTCAGAGCCACTCCGATCTCCAGTCCGAGGTCTTCCCGAGTCTGTGCCGCATTGTCCATGAGTTGGCGGAACTGATCGGCGTCGCTGGCATAAGTGGGACTCAGGTAACGTTTGCCAGTTGCCTGGAGCACCTGCTTGCGGATCATGTTGGTTTCGAAGAATGCGTCACCTAAAATTTGAGTATCCAAATCGGTAACGTTTACCCCGACTTCGTCAAAAAAGTACTGAGAACCATAGAATCCACCGACATTGGTCAAAGCAGGGTTGGTCTCAATGAGATACGTTTGCCCCGGGTCTTTATTGACGACATACAGAGACCCCACTCCCGTCGGCAATGACACGCTGACCGTGTTGACGGGCTCTCCTGTGTTGGGATCCTTTATTGGACCGGTGACCTCCAGGTCGGAATATGCTGCATTTCCCGCAAACCTACCTGAATATTGTTCGCCTTCCTTGAAACTTTCGTTGTTCACATGCCCCGGCACATTGATATCCAGCGTTCCAGCAGCGGCTATAACGGCGGGAACGGAATCTATAACTTGGGAGGTCTCAAAATGTTGTTGGACCTGCCCGTATGCGTTCTTTCCCGAGTCATGGACCTGGAGAAAATTACGATAGAAATCGAGATGACTGCTTAGCTCAAGTCCCCGGTTCTCCAGCGAGTTGGCATTGACGGTAATGTTTCCGCCTCCGGAGATGAGACCACGATCGTTGAGGATGCTGTCTGCATTGATGGTCATGTCCGAGGCGGACAGGATTTCGGCCGTCACTGCCGGACCCGTGACAACATCCTTGCTGCGGTGAATCCATTCCTGCAAGACTCGTCCGTCATAAGGACGGTTCCAGGCGAGACCATATTCTTCCAGGATCAATTGGAGGTGCGCGTTGACCCCACCTTTGTTTTGTCTCAGCCCCGTACGTTCGCTGTAAATATTTCTGGTGCCGTCGTCATTGAAACCGGGGATGTCGGTCTGGAAACCCAGATGCCAATATTCCCAACCGACGTCTTTGGTAGTGACTGTTGCGGCCCCGGATATATTCTCAATTATGTCAGCCGCGATATTCATGTAGCCATCACTGCTTTCAATCACAGACTGGTTGTTGTTGATCAAATCCGCTCGAGAACCTGTCGTGAGACCTTCAATGGCCACACCTTTGACACCAACGATATAGCCCTCAGAGGTGTTGCTCAACTCTCGAACATTCAAGTCCAATATATTGCCTGCGTAGATCAAACCTCCATCGTTTTGCAGGGTATCCAAGGTCAGAAACATATCAGTGAAACTGGTGATAGAAGTCCCTGCATCGCTTTTCAGCGAATTGGCATTCAAGGCCAATGCACCAGTGGAACTCAGAGTGGCATTACCCAAATCGAAATCACCAGCCAACGACAAGGTCAGATCATCGGCTTTCAGCAAACCATCGGCCGCAGTCAAGGACCGCGCTTCTATTTCCAAGGCATTCAAAGAAGACAACTCTGCCGCACCAGTCATGGTGACATCGCCGGAATTAGAGCCCTGGACACCGAGCTTGCTAACGGCTGTAATTTTGCCACCGTTGATGGCAATTTTAGGTGACACGATGGACAAACTGTCGCCAGAAACGAGTTCAGTGTCCTTTGTGGTCAATTGGTTCATTGCAGTTACGGACAAGGAACCGCCGGAAACTGTCCCGTCAGCCTGAAGTCCTGCGGTAATCTTTGCATCTGTCGTATTAACGATGGCGGCGGCCAACTTGAGCTGTTCAGCGGCTCCTACCACAATGCCTTTACCGGAAGCACCCGGATTTATAGTGAGATCGTCTGCGGCGCTCACACTCGCAGTGGTTCCGGCGTAAACCGTATCTTCGATGGCTACATCACCGTTGTGGGAGTGAATCTTGATGTCGGTTCCGGCGGTCGTCTTGTTTCTCAGGCGAATCTGTCCATCTGCCGTCAGCTCCAATGAATCCGCAGACTGGATGACGCCTTCAAGGTTAACCCCGACTCCGGCCTCGGTGCCCTGGAGCACGATGCGTCCCGCATACATGCCGCCCAAGGCGCTCGAATCGATGGCAACAGAGGGAGTGGGCGTGCCATCGTGAGCCAAAGAGGCAATGGAACCGTTGGTGGGATTGTAAGAGTTCTGTCCAGCTGCGATGGTCAGGGTCTTGGCGTAGATGTTTGCATTGATTCGAGTCGCTTGGGCGAGCAATGTAAAGGCGTCAATCTCGGTGGCGTTTACACCTTCGCCCTCAACCAAAATATCTCCAGAACGAACGTCGATGCCTTCGAGTCCTCCTGCACCGAAGCGGGAAGTGCCCG
The DNA here is from genome assembly GCF_020886695.1 of Pseudodesulfovibrio sediminis. Classification (NCBI taxonomy): domain Bacteria; kingdom Pseudomonadati; phylum Thermodesulfobacteriota; class Desulfovibrionia; order Desulfovibrionales; family Desulfovibrionaceae; genus Pseudodesulfovibrio; species Pseudodesulfovibrio sediminis. The sequence continues at coordinate 2,117,795 of NZ_AP024485.1, read as the reverse complement.
TGGTCAGAGTAACTCGAGGGAAATTGACAAATCCGCCACCATTGATGGTGATGCCATTGGGGTTCGCCAAAATATAATCCGCTTTGGCTCCATGCAGCTCTGTGTATCCCTCAAGATATGAACGATTGGCACCTGTAACCTCGTTCAAAATTAATCGAGCTTCTCCTCCCTTAAGGTTGGGATTGCCTGCGATAAAGCCGCCTAATTGAGACTTTGCCATGGACTTGCTATTGTTAATAATTAAACCAATTTTATTAACATTGAAATCGGTAAACAGGTTATGCGAAATCCCACCTTTTCCCGGCGTCGCAATCTGCTCGATAGGAACCCCGTTTCCGGATTGATCCATGGTCGGTTTCTTTCCATCTGGAGCGGCCGGATCAACCACAATCGGGAGATCGCCAGCCATAGCGATAAAACCTGGCTGAAAAACGATCAGACATGACAGGACAATACTAAGCAGCTGGCGAACAACTATATTGGCTTTCATCTGTTTCTCCTAAAACATCACGGTCAAGGCACTATAAATTTCAAGGTCTTCTTTTTCTAGAAAATTGGGTGCGGCTATCGCCTTGGCGAAAGTCACATGGGCGCTCAATTCCCCCAAAGTCCTCAAGCCCAAGGCAACCCCTTGCAAGTGGCCGCGCTCGTATGGATCGTTCTTGTCGTGGAGGATCATCCCGTAGTCGTATCCAGCAAATAAATCACAAGCCGATATCTTGTCGGTGCCGTAGCTCTGCAAGGGCAATCGCCAAGAGAGATCGTTGCGTATGTAACCCCCGCTATCCCCACTCAGGCTGTCGGTCGAAAATCCTCGAACCGTATAGCGGCTACCGATAGACATTCTTTCTGCGCTGTACAAAGTGTCGCCACTGTATTGGGTACGAAGGGTCGAACTCCACATCAAGGATTGACCGGCGAAATAAATGGGATGGTAATAGCTCAGAGTCCCTTCCCATTTCTCGTATTTTGGGGTGGGAACATCGTCACCAGCAAGCGGCTCAGAGGAACCCAAGAAGTCTGCGCCCCAGTGATATTCGAGGCCAACGCTTAGCGATCCGCCCAGCAGACGGCGGGCGTGACTGGCTTTGAGGCCGACATCGGTGGTTTCGTAGCTGCTGGCCACCAGACGGACGCCTTCAATCCTGCTCTCCACCTCACGATGCTCCACGCCGATTCCCAAAGACGTCTTGCTGTCAGCGTCGCGATGAATGACGCGGTCAATTCCCACGGATTGAAAGTTGGTCTCACCATCATTTGAAAATTCCTGTGTCGTGCCCATAAGACTGGTGGCATAATTGAATTTGCTGACGAATGTATTAATTGTCCAATAGCCGAGGGGCACAGACCAAGAAGCAAAAATACTATTGCTGTTCTTTGCTTGTTTGGAGTCTTCCCAAGGCATAGGCGTGGCCGAATAGTTCAGGGAAAGCATATCGCTAATTCCGATGAAGTTATCCTTGTCAAATTGTAGGGAATATTGGTTCCTACCCGTGGAATCCATGCCGGAATCATCCCAGCCAAATGATATCCGCCAGCTCTTGGCGGGCTCATTGGTAATGGCAACTATACTTAGCCCTGGATTGCTACCAGGCACGAGTTTCATTGTTGCGTTGTTTGAAGACAAACGATTGAACTGATCCAATCCCTGCTCAAGGTCGCGAAGATTGAGTGGATCTCCTTTAAGCCCCATGAATGGGCCTAGAAGTTGATATTGCCTGGCCTTACCGTCGTTTAAACGGATATCTTCAATTCGTCCCTCAATAACCTTGAGCTCAAGTTCGCCGCTAGAAATGTCCTGTTCCGGCAGATAGGCCCGGGAGGTTACATATCCACGTCCAACATATTCATTGGTAATGGCTCTGAGCAATTCATTAATATCCGCCAAGCCCAGACAGCGCCCTTTGTATTCACTGGTCAAATCATCAATGGTACTGGATGGGATCAACGTTACGCCGGTCACATTGATTGAACGGATATCGAAACAAGTCGTACTGTCCAAGGGGGGCACAGGTGGCTCTTGCTTGAGATCAAGACCTGAAGGAGGTTGCTTGGTTTGTTGTTCGAGTTGTTCCTGCTGCAGGCGTCGTCGTTGTTCTTCCCGCTGCTGAATCTGCTGTTGCTGCCGGATGGCGTCGTCAATGGGGGCACCGCAGCAAAGGCTGGGGGCAAACAGCGCGATACACAAAAGAAGATAGAATGCAAGTTGTCGGCTGCAGCGAGTGCCTCCACCGTGCTTTCTCTTGTGAGAAAAAACAAATCCCCGCTCTTTGACCACAGCAATATCCTCGCCGCTTGCCGCATGGCAAGCTCGGTTAGGCCAAAATTTAGAGTATGAAAGGAGAATAGAAGCTATGACGCAACTTCTCTGCGGCAACCCGGCTGTCTTCAATCAGAAGACCCGTGGCTTTCCGTCTCCGCCTCACGACGAATTTGGCTTTTTTACTGGTATCAGATGGGCAACTCCACCCCGGAACAACCATCTTTCAAGGAGTGATTACTATGTTTGGATAAAGCCAATAGTCAACCTGTTTTTAGTAACTTTTCTGTGGAATTGTCAGCGAATCAATATAATGCTTTGATATGTTGAATATTTCTTTGTGAAAAAAAACTCAGAAGTATACGCTGATCACGATCAGAGTTACAATCCCCTATCATTAATTCTTGAATATGCGGTTCTGTCTGATATAGTGCCGCTCCAATACAACGAGACTATTTTTTTTGCATAGCTCCTATTGGTAACACCAAGCCTACTTCCAATTAAAAACTTTATTACTTTGAAAACTGTGGGCAATCCATGTTCACAGCCTCATGATTTAAAGACTTTATTAATTTATCCCTTCCACAACTCCCGAAATAAAAGAGATACTGGTTGCTCAAGTTAAAAACTTTATTACTCGCCCACAAGAGGCCCGGGGGGGGGGTGTCCTTCGGGCCTCTGTCATGGATAACCAAGCATACTCATTGACAGATAAATTTCTCCTTGTATGATGTGAAAAAGATACCCATGTTCACTCTTCACCTCTGAAAAAGGGAACATTCCATGCGGATGCAGACGAAACTCATTTTGGCGTTTGTTTTTATAGGCTTATTCAGTTGCGGTATTGTCGGGTACATCGACTATTATATGGTGAAAAGCGATTTTCAGGAGGTCTCCAGAACTCGTGTTTTCGCATCGTTTCAGGAGGATGTACTCGGGTACATCGGACTGTACGGCGGCTTGAAAGAAGCGTTGGCATCCGAAGAATTTGACACCTATGTGCGTCGAAATCATCGACTGCAACAGGACAAACGGCCCCCTGCGAAGGGGACACCGCCTTTGGTGGACAGGTGGGAGCAGCCTCCATTCAAACTCCTGCTTCTGGATGCGGACGGTGTGGTCGTCATGCCCGCCGGAGGGCTGAAGGTGGGAGAAAAGGTGTCGGCTGCCGTCATGGAGGAAGCCGTTCCCATCGAGTTGAAGGGAGAGGTTGTCGCGCTTGGTTCAACTATCGGAGATGAGGTCTTTACCCCTCAGGACATGCGCTATCTCGGCGCGGTGAAGCAATCACTGATTCGGGGCGCCCTTATAGCGATAGGGCTGTCGTTGGTCCTTGGAGTGGTGTTTGGCCGACGTTTGAGCAAGGCCGTCACCGACCTGACGACCGCGGTCAAGCTCATGCATGAACATCGTGAAGAGGTCTGGCAGGTGGAGGTCACTTCCAATGACGAGTTGGGCGAGCTGGCGGAGTCATTTAACGAAATGAATGTGGAGTTGGCCCGGGCGCATACGGAGTTGCGGGAGCTGGCGATCAAGGACCCGCTCACCGGCCTGTACAATCGTCGTCATTTTGATGAACAGGCCATGCACTACTACGAAAGCGCAACCCGGTATGAACAACCCCTGTCAGTCATGGTCGGTGATCTGGATCATTTCAAGCAGATCAATGATACATTTTCGCACGAGATCGGCGATCTGGTTCTGGAAAAAGTGGCCGAACTGTTTGAAAAGAATACCCGCAAGAGTGATGTCGTGGCCCGGTATGGCGGCGAAGAGTTCGTGGTGCTCTTTGCTCATACCAACAAGGAACATGCCGCAGTGTCCTGCGAGAATATTCGGCAGGCCATTGAAGCATATCCGTGGGAGGAATATCATCCCGATCTCAAGGTGACACTTTCCATGGGGTTATGCGATGCCACGATTCTCGGATCTGTCAGTTCCATGATTTCACAGGCTGACAAGTTGCTGTATCAAGCCAAATCAGAGGGCAGAAATCGGCTTGTGAAGGGCTAGCCCCAGCCTACTTCCCGTTACCCATGGCCTTGATGCGTCGGGCGGCGTTCTGTTTCAGGTTTTCATAGAAGATGGAGAAGTCGTACACATGGTACACCCCGGCCGGGAAGGGCGGCGGTGAGCTGTTGACGAATTCGGGCTGTATGGGTTGTACCACCAGACCGGAGTCCTTGCCCTGTGCCGAGGAAAAGTGGGCGACCTCAGTGGTGGTCCCATCCGCGTTGAAGAACTTTGCCCCCAGATTGAGCGAGGCTGGCGCAAACGCGTCGTCAGTGGTCCACGTGAGCGGATTGGTCACGATGGCGTCCTGGCGAATGCTGGGCGCGACCTTTTGCCGTCCTTCAGCAACGGTATTGTATGAGATAAAGCAATTGATCTGACTCGCGTTCTCGCACATTTTCAGGGCAGGATTGGCCTTGAGGTCACCATGGGTGATGGACCAGCCGAGGAAGTATCCGGCAATCATTTTGTTTTCATAACCGAGTGCACCCCAGTGCTTGAGCATCAGCTCCAGCAGGACTTTGGATCCCTGGCTGTGTCCGGCAAGGATGAACGGTCGCCCCTGATTCAGGTTCTGCATATAATAGGTGAAAGCCTGCCATATGTCATTGACGCCGTATTTCTTCAGAGCATCCTGGTCTGCTTCAGGCAGGGTGAGCGCTGCCATATTCATCTGGCGATAGTAGGGAGCAAAGAGATTGGCCTGATCCAGGAAAACACTGGCCTGTTTGGTAATGGTGTTGTGTGAGGCCTGCTGCATTTCCGGGAGGGTGAAATCCATGAGCCAGTGCTCGGAGTCGTGCAGAACAGTGGGGTACACCCAGAAGACATCCACTGGATGCTGTATTGAAGAAGCCTTGGCGAGCCAGCTTGCATCCTGTGCATAGTCTGGTTGAGCGGGAACAGAGTCAGGGCCAAAGGGTGGCAGTTCGGAATCAGCAAAGCAGAGTGTGCCAGTCAGCAGAAGTGCGAGAACGATGGCCAGAGTCGGGAGCAGACGAGACTGGAGGTTACGCATCAAGACATTCCTTTACGGCTGTGATGACGTCATTTACATCGTCATCGGTGAGTTTGGGGGACAGGGGCAGGCTGATGGTTTGACGCCCCAGGGCGACTGCCTGCGGAGTGTCCTCAAGCTTCCAGCCGAAACGCTCTTGATAGTATGGATGCTCGGGGATAGCCAGGTAGTGCACACCAGCGCCGATGTTTTCCTTGTTCAGGCGAACCAGAAGCTGATCGCGATCAATACCGGCGTATACCGGGTCAACCATGAGCGTATACAGGTGCCGTGCGTGGCGGGTGTCCGGTTCTTCGGGAGCAGGAGTACCGACTGGCATAGGGGCAAAGGCTTCCTGATACATGTCCCATATCTCGCAGCGGCGTTTGAAGTTTTCCTCCACCCGTGCAAGCTGATGGATGCCGATGGCGGCCTGGATGTCCATCATGTTGTATTTGAATCCGGCATGAACAACCTGATAATGCTTGTAGCCTTCGTCCGAGAACCGTTTCCAGGCGTCGGCGGACATGCCGTGCAGGCCGAGAATCTTGACGTTTTTGATGTCCTCCTCGGCCTTGGCCACGACCATGCCGCCCTCACCGGTGCAGACGTTTTTGGTTACGTAGAAGGAGAAGCAACCGAAATCACCGAATGTCCCGGCATGCTGCCCCTTGTAGGTGGTTTCAATGGCGTGCGCGCAATCCTCCACGACCTTCAGATTGAATTCGCGGGCAATGGCCATGATGTCGTCCATGTCGCAGGAACGGCCGGCAAAGTGGACGGGCAGGATGGCGCGGGTGCGATCCGTGATCTTCTCGCGGATGGAGGCCGGGTCAATGTTCTGGGTGACCGGGTTCACATCCGCAAGCACCGGGGTGCATCCGGCATGGATGATTGCGTTTACGGACGCGCAGAAGGTCAGCGGGGTGGTGATGACTTCATCGCCGGGTTGCAGCCCGAGGGCCACCAGAGAGAGGTGCAGCGCGGCCGTGCACGAGTTGCAGGCAGCGGAATGTCCATCGCCCAGATAGGCGGAAAAATCTTTTTCGAACTGTGCCACCTTTGGGCCGGTGCCAAGCCAGCCTGACTCCATGGACGCCACGACTTCATCTATCTCCGCCTGCTCGATAAGGGGCGATCCGAAAACCAGAAAAGTATCTTTTGAACGAACGGGCATGTTCGCAGTGCTCCTGTAAGAGGTTATGTGAAGCGAGATTTATCAGATAATGTGGAGGGGGTAAATGTTGACCGTGGAGTGAAAAGTCAGATACGAAAGTTGCATATTTCTGATTGCGTATCCAAATTCATTCGGTACTCTTCTCATAGGGTCGGCGGTCTGGGGCCGACATCCAACATGTGAAAAGCTGCTATCACTTTAATACCAAGGGAATACAATGGATTCGATGCTGTCTGGTGCCGTCATTTTCGGAATGATCGTTCTCGCGGTCCTGATTCTTGCTTTTATCATAGCCCGAGATGGGCGGCGGGCTTCGGATTACTCCGGCAAAGGGGTGGGGCGGGCGACTGGCTATCAGGCCAAGAACGATGCCGCGAAATTACGCGTCCGCAGCTACAAGGTGATGCACAGCAAGCCTCGGATAACACCAAACGCAACGCGGAAACCCCGGGAGCGTATCGAAGTCGCCATGTCTCGGTCGTATGAACAGGAGCCGCTCGCTTCTGAGTCGACAATTGGGACCGATGCGGTAGCTCCTCCTGAACAGGAACCCGTTTCGACAGAGTTTGTATTCGAAGATATGAGTCTTACCCGTATCCTGAAACGCAAAAAGGACAAGGCGAAGAATCAGAAGGGTGATGAAAAAAAACTCTCTCTCAAGCCGCTTGTCGCGGCAGTTGGATCGACAATACTTGCCATCGTTTGTTTTATTCTCAGCATATTGTTCGGTGACCGTGTGAAGGAGTTGCAGTTTTGGACATTCGTGCTGATGGGTTTTTTTGGCTGGTACGCATGGAAAAATATCAAGCTGATCGCTGCCTCTCTTAAAAATGAAGCGGAGTTGGATTAGTCCTTTTTTATTGCAGAACCCTTTCAGGCTGCGTCAATCCGGTGACATTGCCGGGCCACAGTTGCGCTTTGGCATTTCATTAGCTATATACCCACCCCGGCCCAATCTCGGGCCGAGCATTATACATCTGATACGAGGTACCGCTGTGATCAGACCAGATTTTGACAAAATGGACGGATTGGTTCCCGCCATTGCACAGGACGCCGAAACCGGCGAAGTCCTGATGATGGCCTACATGAATGAAGAATCCTGGGATAAGACCCTTGAAACCGGCGAGGTCCATTACTGGAGCCGCAGCCGCAAGACGCTATGGCATAAGGGCGGTACCTCTGGCCATACGCAGAAGGTGAAGTCCATCCGCATTGATTGCGATGACGACACCTTGGTGATTCTCATTGACCAGATCGGCGGCGCAGCCTGTCACAAGGGCTACCGCTCCTGTTTCTATCGCGAACTCAAAGACGGCGAAGTGAAAGAATGTTCGCCCTACGTCTTCGACCCCAAAGAGGTATATAAATAATGTCTGAACAATTTCTTCGACTCGGTGTCCCCAAAGGTTCTCTCCAGGATGCAACCATCAAGCTTTTCGAAAAAGCGGGCTGGAAAATCAAGCTGCACAATCGCAACTACTTCCCGGACATCGACGACGACCGTATCAAATGCTCCCTGGCACGCGCCCAGGAAATGTCCATGTATGTCGAGAACGGCACCTTTGATGTCGGTCTGACCGGCCTGGACTGGATCCGGGAAAACAAGTCCGATGTCGTGGTTGTGGATGATCTGATCTATTCCAAGGTCAGTAATCGCAAAGCCCGCTGGGTGCTCTGCGTCAATGGAGACTCCCCGTACCAGCGTCCCGAGGACCTGAACGGAAAGAAGATCTCCACTGAGCTCATGGGCTTTACCAAGGAATACTTTGCCTCCCAGGACATCGACGTTGATGTGTCCTTCTCCTGGGGCACCACCGAGGCCAAGGTCATTGAGGGATTGTGCGACGGTATCGTCGAGATCACAGAGACCGGCACCACCATCAAGGCAAATGGCCTGCGTATCATCGCAGAGCTGATGCAGACCAACACCCAGATCATCGCCAACAAGGAAGCCTGGGCCGATCCCAAGAAGCGCAAGCTCATCGAAGAGATCAACATGTTGCTTCAGGGCGCCCTGCGTGCTGGCAAGATGGTCGGCCTCAAGATGAACCTGCCCAAGGACAAGCTGGCTGACCTCAACGGTTCCCTGCCGTCTCTCAACTCCCCCACCGTGGCCGAGTTGCAGGACCCCAACTGGTTGTCCGTCGAGATCATGGTTGAGGAGATGATCGTTCGCGATCTGATCCCCAGACTGGTCGAGTTTGGTGCTGAGGGTATCATCGAGTATCCTTTGAACAAAGTCATCTAAGTGGATTGACCCTGTTTTCTGAATAGAAAGAATAAAAGAAAAGACCGGGAGGATAGTGTCCTTCCGGTCTTTTCTTTAGGCGGTTTTTAAGAAAAATGTTGCTTTATTAATCGCTATGAATAATGTGCTTTTAGTAAGATGAAATCAAGAACTCATGCGGTGGATATGAAGTCGAAAATCATGTGGTGGTGCCATGCTTTCATACAAAGCCTTAGATTAGTGCCTCATTCGACTCGGAAAACCAAAGGATTGTATATGGAGAAACAATTTTCAACATTAAAAGATAGGCCAACAGTTCGTATTGAGCTTACTCGAGACTCTGTCTGCGCTGGAGATGATTGTGATGCTCCTCACACCAAAAGGATTACACAGCCGTCATATACAGAGCCCATTCCTTTCATTTATTCTTTAGCTTCAGGCTATTTACCCTCAGTTAGTTATCACGAAAATGGGGTTTTGATTCCTAGTCATGGGCATACATGGGACTGTTTTTTCAATGGGAGATTAGTTGGAACAGTCTTAACAACAGGGATTATAGTGATCAAATCTGAAATAAGCTATGAAGAGACAAACAAGGCTAACTTTAGGTATAATTCTGGTGGAGTAAGAGAGCCGATTTATCTTTAACAGTGATTAACTAAGCCGCAGCTGACATTGGAAAGTCACTTGTGTGTAATTTCTGTGGCTTGCGACAAGCTGTCAATAATAGTTTCTCTCGCCTACTCCTGTCTCCCAAGTCTTTGCTTTGCTCCAACAGCTTGAACCAAAACAAATAATGATTCAGGTACTTGGTTGCCACCCCGTTGAAACGACGCATCCATTTCTTGAGCCGAGAGTGATAGCCGTTGGCCCTATGGATATGATAGATTCCCAATTTTGCGAATTCCCTTGTTCGGATTGATTGCAACATGCTCTCAGTGACAAGGATCGCATTGCTATCCAGGGCTGTGCCCCACAGAGGCATGAATTTTGGGAGGCGTTGTCCCGCCTTGGCCCGACGTCCTGCATACTATTCCGCCATCCCTTGAGATGGCTACCATTACGGCTACCTGCTCATTGGAGATTCCTCGCTTTGAGGCCTTGCCACCACGCTTACGTGGTTTTCTGATGGTCAGATTGCGTTTGCCCTTGAAGGATTCAAGAAAGTAGGTCTCGTCGGCCTCAACGATACCTGAAAGCAAATTGCCATCCCCCAATCGCAGCAAGGCGTTCAGCACCTTGTGCCGCCAGTAAAAGGCTGTCGGGATGCTGATTTCAAGTGCTTTGGCGCACTGCTTCAGGGTCTTCCCTTCGAGCATCAACTGGATATATTCCATCCAGCGCTCTGGGTAGTGAGTGCCAGCCATGGGTGTGCCGGTCCAATCATTGAAGGTTTTCCTACAGCTATAACAAAGGTAACGTTGCCGGTTATTGTAAGTCCCGTTGCGCTTAACCTTCTCGCCACCGCAGTGAGGGCAGGTGAAGCCTTCCGCGAATCTTGTTTCGCGTATGGCTTTCAAATGGTCAGAAATGGGAAGCAATTCACCAAGCATTCGTCTGATGTAGTTAAAGAAATCCCGCTGCCCCTCAGTATTCAGCCTTTCAAAAATCTGAATAAGTCCTGATATTTCCTTTTGCTGCATCGTATACCCCCTACAGTTACAATGAGCCGGATGCTTAAGACTTAAGACCGTTTACGTAAAAAGCAACAGTATATTTTAAAACCGCCTTTCTTTATGGGGAAGGAGGATTTCGTTTTTATTATGGTATGCGCGCTACGCGGTGATAGTTCAAACTAAATTTATTTAAAAGGTTTCGCCTTTACGGCGACCTGCTTTTTGCTAAGCGGCAAAAAGGAGGCAAAAAGCGCTTTTTTTGTCTGTGATCGAGGAAGTGACCCAAGAGCCTGTAGGCGACTCCACTGCCCGACAGGATGTCTGCCGCCGCAAACGCAGTCGGGCTGCGCTGCGTCGCCCGAGACAGGCTCTAAGGTTCGCTTCCGATTGCTCGTCACTGAAGAAGGTTCTTTTTTGGTGTGTGTGGCGTAGATTTTTAAGCTGTCGGTAGCCTAGTGGGCAGCCTTGGAAACCGAATGTTTTTTGCTCAATTCGTTCTAACATAGCCCTGTTTGTAAGGCTTAGAAGTTGACAACGAAAGGGCAGCGGCTCCGGTTAGGCTATTCGAATGCATCAACTCACCCCGGCGAGTTACGGGAAGGACAACCTATTATTACTCCAGCATGGAGCTTTTTGCGTCTCTTTTTGCTCCTCACAAAGAGACCGCCGCCCGCGAAGGGCATGGAATGATTTGGGTGGCGTCTGCCACCCAACAATGGCTCTCGCACCGCAGGTGCGCTTCTTCATTCTTCATCGCTGCCAAGGTCAGCTTCCATATATCAAAAAGGCCCGCTGTCCGAAGCAACCCAGGCAGAACGCTCCCTTTGCGTTCTGTCCGCTCTGGTGCTAGGAAAAGCCACCGGCTGATGGCGGATATCCTCACCGGAAAAGAATTGGGGCGAGCGCCCCGGAGAATACACCATGCACAGTGATGAAACCAAGGAATTCCTCGACTCCCTGCCGGAGCTTGAGGAAGGCAAGACATATTGCTTCAAATGCTACCCCGGAATCGAGTGCTTCAATGCCTGCTGCTCCGATCTCGACATGATTCTGACGCCCTACGATATCCTGCGTATGCGCTCGGCACTCAAGATGTCCAGCATCGATTTTCTGCGCGTCCACACCACCGGCCATCGCGCACCTGACACCAACTTTCCGGTGTTCAAGTTCCGTATGACCGATAGCGCCGCCCGCACCTGCGCATTTGTCACTGAACAGGGCTGTCGTATCTACGAAGATCGTCCCGGTGCCTGTCGCATGTACCCGCTGGGTCGCGCCACCAAGCCCGATGGCAAAGGCGGCGTTAGCGAACAATTCTTCATCGTCAAGGAAGACCACTGTCGCGGTTTTCTCGAAAAGGACGAATGGACCGGTGCTTCATGGAAAGAAGATCAGGGATTCAGAGAGTATACGGCCAGCAATGACCGCTATATGAACATCCTCTCCCGCGTCAAACAGGGTGGCCATCCCGTGTCCGACAAGATGAGCCACATGGCGACTCTTGCCATGTATAAAATCGACGAGTTTCAGCGGTTCATCGAAAAAATGCAGCTCTTCGCCCGTGTCGAAGTGGATGAAAAACGTCAGAAAGCCATACTTGAAGACGAGTTCGTCTGTCTCTCGTTCGCCATGGACTGGTTCGAGCTGATGCTCTTCCACGACACCAGTAAGCTCAAACCCAAGAACGTGCCCACTCGCACGGCCTGCGGCAAATAACAGGAAACTATCATGTCCTTACCGGAAAACTCCAAACTCATGTCCATCCGTACCTTCCTCAAAAGGAAGGCGGATTTCATGCCCGGCCACAAGCTCGTGTTCACCAATGGCTGCTTTGATATCCTGCATGCCGGTCACGTGGACCTGCTCACGCGCGCCCGCGCCCTTGGCGACAGCCTCATTCTCGGCCTCAACTCCGACGAGTCCGTCAAGATGCTCGGCAAAGGCGATGACCGCCCTCTCAACAGCCAGGAAGAACGCGCTTTTGTCCTCGCTGGTCTGACCTGCGTGGATTATATCGTCATCTTTCACGAATCCACGCCCCTTGAGCTGATCAAGGCGTGCCGCCCGCAAGTCCTCGTCAAAGGCGGAGACTGGGCGGTCGATGCCATCGTTGGCGCGGATGTCGTTGAAAAAGCCGGTGGCCAGGTGCACAGCCTGCCGCTGCTTGAAGGCTACTCCACAACAGGCTTTCTGGAGAAAATCCGGGGCTAGGAGCGACCAGCCCTGAACCCGCTCAAGGCCGAGGGCCTGAGCCTCCCGGTACGCCTTTGACAAGGCAGCCCGTCAGCCACAAGCCGGTTGGCAAATCGGGAAACGGAATACAACTATTCGGCGCATCATGCTAAGTCATGATGCGCCTTTTTTTATCTCCGTGAATACGAAAGTTTTTTACTTCCGCCGGACCTTCGACAACAAACCTTCCCGCTCTCCCACATCCTCGCCTACGGCGCACCAAACAGTTTTGGAGATTCGTAAGACCCTTTTCAAAAGGTTCTTACGCCGCCGGAGGCATCTTCTCCTTTTGCACGCTTACGCCGCGACGTGATCGCCGAATATTTCCCAGGTTTTCAGAAAGGTGGCGTCAAAGGTGCGGTTCTCGACATGTGCCCGCGCCTTGAGCCGCATGTATTCGATGCGTTCCGGCGTATCGACCATGTGGATGATGGCGCGGAGCAGCGAGTCGGGGTTGTTTGCGGGGATGATGAGTCCGGTCTCATTGGGCAGGACGTTCTCGGCGGGGCCGCCCTTGTCTGTGACGATGACAGGCAGTCCCGAGGCCTGTGCTTCGAGGACCACGTTGCCGAAGGTGTCGGTTGCGGACGGGAACACGAACAGGTCTGCGGAGGCGTATGCCTGGGTGAGCGCTTCACCTTTGAGCACGCCGGTGAAGGTCACGGGCGCGTTCCTGAGTTGCCGCTGCATGGTCTTGAGATAGGGACCGTCTCCGACCACGATGAGCTGGAGCGAGTTGCGCATTTTGGAGACTTTTTTGAAGGCTTCGGTGAGCACATCAAGCCCTTTTTCCTGTGACACGCGGCCCACGTAGAGGAGCTTGATGCGGGAGCCGACATTGAAGGTGTTGTAAAAGCCGTTCCGTTTGTTCGGATGGAACCGTTCGGTGTCCACGCCGCGGGGATAGGTGACGATCTTTTCCGGGTCGATACCGCGATCAGCCAGCTCGAACTTGGTGGCTTCCGAGGGGGCGTAGATGACCTGCATCTGGTTGTAGAACCAGCTCATGTAGCGCCAGCAACCGTCTTCGAGGGTGGCGTCTTCGGTTATCGCGCCCACGTATTCCGGGAAGGCAGTGTGATAGGTGCCGTGGAAGGGCAGCTTCAGGATTTGGGCAATCGCCAGGGCGGCCAGTCCGACCGGGCCGGGGGTGGCGGCCAGGATGCAATCGTATTCCTGCTCGAAGCAATGTGTGAGCATGTCGAGAAAGGGCGGATAGGAGAGGACGATTTCGGGGTAATCCGGGATGGTGAATCGGCCTACCGGTTCAAAAGAGACGGCGCCTGGCACGTCTGCCGAGGCTCCGCAGGTAATGACGGTCATGTCCTTTCCGTGGCGCGCGACCATGGCGAGCTGCTGGCGTATGGTCCGGGCCACGCCATTGATCTCGTCAAAGGTGTCGGTGAAGTGGGCGATCTTGAGGTCCTGCGATGAGCGGTCGTCCTTTTTGCGAAACCGGGCAAGGCAGTCGCGGGAGAATTTTCGTTCCGTGGAGAAGAGATCATAGCCCACGAAGTAGGGGGCCAGGAGCGTGTAGAGCGACCCGGCAGAGCCTATGGAATGGAAGACGTCAAAGAGATTGGCACCGAGTACGGAGTTGAGAATACGGTCCGCGAACTGGGCGAGCACCCGGTTGGCGGCCATGGAAACGAACCGCGCCCATTCCTTTTCGAGGACGATGACATCGTCGATCTTGCCACGCGCGATTTTCATGAGCGTGGGGTCGTGGGCGATAATGTCCCCGGCCTCCTTGAGCAGCATCTCCTGGACGGAGTCGTTGGGGCCGAGTTCGCGGTGCAGGGTGGCCTTGCCGCGCCCGATGATGCGCTGGAAGAGCGAGGTGATGGAGGGTTTTTCCTCCTTCCCCGGAGAGAGTACGGATTTGATGAACCGGAAGCAGAGGTGTTCGGTGGCTTCCGGGCGCAGTGTGCCCATGCGCGAACGGTAGAACTGGTAGCCGATGCCGTAGAGGTTGTGCGCCATGGTTCTGGGCGTGGCTGCCGTGCCGCCGGGGGCGCAGGTGTGCGTGCGGATGCCGTTGATGACGGAGGTCACGTTTGTTTTGCCTGTGAATCGGGTATACATGCGCGCGATGTTGAGGGAGCTGTGGTCGTCCGAACCGCCGGTAAGCCCTTTTTCCCACGGGGTCTCGCCATGAGGCGCGATGTCGTAGGTGTTGGCGAGCCGCTCCATGTCCACCGGGGTCAGGCGGGTGAGGATGCTGCGCAGGGTCTGGTTCTGGCGTGCATCACGGGTGCCGTTCTCCTCGAACACGTCAAAGAGGAGAAGCGCCTGCTCGAAGTGAGCGGGCGTCAGTCGGTCATTCACTCCGAAGAGCGGATGGGCCAGGACATGTGTGATGCGGGTTTCACGCAGGTAGGGGACCAGCTCGAACACGTTGTCGCGGTAGTGCTGGATATCCTCATGCTGCGCCTCGGTTATGTTGTAGGCGAGCACATGGAGCTTGCATTTGTCTTCCGGGAAGTAGGTGGTGATCTCTTCGGAGATGAAGGAGTTCGGCAGATGCGCAATTTCAAGCGAACCGGCAATGGTGTTGTGGTCGGTGATGGTGACCATGTCCATGCCGCGTGCGCACGCCCTGTTGTAGAGGGCGATAGGCTCCGTGAAGCTTTCCGGGCATCCGATCTTTTGCAGCAGCCACTGTGAAGGACGGGTGGAAAACCTGGAATGGACGTGCATGTCCACTTTGAATGTGAAATCAGCCATTGATGTTCTCCGCGTGAGGCGCTGAGGTTAAGCGCAGCGTGTCAGGCCGTCTTCGATGGCGGACTGGCAGCAGACGCACAGTCTGGTCGACGGATTGGCCTTGAGCCGGGCTACGCCGATATCGTCACCACATTCTTCGCACACGCCGTACTCGGTCTCGGACAGACGTTTGAGGGCGGTTTCCAGTTCGAGGATACGGACCGACCTGCGATGCTGTATGGCCACGTTCACCCCCTGCTGGGTCAGTTGGGTGGCGAAGTCGGTTTCGTCCGGGCAGTTCTCGACCGTCAGCACGGTCGACTTTGCCTGTTCCGTCACGGCGTGAAGTCCTTGAATCAGATGCGTCTTGATTTCTTTCAGTTGATGCTGGGTCATGGATGCCTCCTGATGTGGATTGTGTGTTGTCCTTTCCTACGGCTTCCTCGTACAGAGTGAATGGCACTTGAGTTACAAGCATTCGACAATTTTGTGTGGGGGGTCGCCTTCTTAATTCATGGACGAAGGCAGCAAACACGGGTACTCTCGATACTTTGGAAAACGCTCTGAAAAAAATGGGCCTGTTAACTCTAGAGAATATCAAGACTTGTTTGGCGGAGATTTGCATGAAATGGATCTATGTCTGTTACGCCCTGTTGGCCGGGGCGTTGTTGCCCATTCAGGCCGGAGTCAATCTGCGGTTGCGTGGGTCGCTGGGGGATCCCATATGGGCTGCCACGGTTTCCTTTGGCGTCGGCACGCTCGCTCTGCTGGCATATGGGTTGATCACCCGATCGCCGCTGCCGACCCTGACCATGGTCGGGACCGCTCCGGCGTGGGCGTGGATAGGTGGTTGTTTCGGCGCGTTTTTCGTGTTCTCGACCATTGTCCTTGCCGGGCAACTGGGCGCGGCCACCATGATGGCATGGCTGCTGGCCGGACAGTTCCTGGCAGCATTGATTCTGGATCATTTCGGATTGATCACATTTGATGTACGCATGATCTCATGGCAACGTATTCTGGGCGTGATCCTGCTTGTGGCAGGAGCCTTGATGGTCAATAAATATTAATCGGGCGCAGCGCGCTCTCTACTTTCTCAGCCGCCGGAGGCATTACGTGAGTATACTCAAAAACCTCAATACCATCTGCCGTATGATAAAGATCGAGCACTCGATTTTTGCCTTGCCTTTTGCCTATATGGGCGCATTTCTGGCCGCCGACGGCTGGCCGGGGCTTTACAACCTTGTCGTGTTGACCATCGCCATGGTGTCGGTCCGTTCCTTTGCCATGGCCTTCAACCGGTATGCGGATCTGGATATTGACCGGGAGAATCCGCGTACCCAGAAACGCGAACTGGTTACCGGCGAGCTGTCCACCGGGTTTACGCTGGTCTTTATCGTGGCCATGGCTGTGGTCTTTATCGTGGCCTGTGCCATGATGAACCCGCTCTGCTTCATGCTGTCACCTGTCGCGCTCGGACTGTCCGCCTTTTATTCCTTTTGCAAGCGGTTCACCTATTGGTGTCACTTCGTGCTGGGCATGGTGCTGGGGCTGGCCCCTGTGGCCGGCTGGCTGTGCGTGGACCCGCAGGTCACGCTGCCCGCGGCGCTGCTTTTCTGCGGCGTGACCATGTGGGTTGCCGGGTTCGACCTGCTCTATGCCTGTCAGGATGCTGACTTTGATCGGGAGCGCGGCCTGCACTCCATCCCCTCACAGCTGGGCGTGGCCGCCGCACTTGGCATCTCCACCCTGAGCCACGTGCTCACCGCCGTCCTGTTCCTGCTGGCAGGCTGGGCCGCCGGGCTGGGGGCAATCTATGTTACCGTGGCAGCCATTGTGGGCGTGATCCTCACGGCAGAGCATCTGCTGGTCAAAGAGGATGACATGAGTCGCGTCAACGTGGCATTCTTTACCATGAACGGCGTGATTTCCGTGGTGCTCTTTTTCGGGACGTTACTCGATTTGTCTTTATTGGGGCACTAAGCAGATACAGCGAGTTCGCACAGGAGGCGATCATGGCAGACAGACCGATAATCCGGACAATGACCCGTGAGGATATGGATGTTGCCATTACATTGGCAGCCGCGGAAGGGTGGAATCCGGGCCTGACTGACGGTGCGAGTTTTTATGCCGCTGATCCCGATGGCTTTTTCATCTCCGAGCTGAACGGTGAGCCTGTCGGCACCATCTCCGCTGTGCGATACGGCAGCGGTTTCGGATTTATCGGGTTGTATATCGTGGTCCCTGCCATGCGGGGCAAAGGGTATGGGCTGGATCTGTGGAACCACGCCATGACCTACCTTGAAGGGCGCAATGTCGGGCTGGATGCCGTTATCGAGCAGGAGCAGACGTACAAGAAAGCCGGATTCACTACTTTTTACAGATCAGCTCGATATGAGGGCGTGGGCGGCGGCACCAAACCGGATGGCGTGACCCCGTTGCAACAGCTCGATATGGCTATGGTCGCCGAATATGACCGCCAGTGCTTTCCGGCTGCACGGGATGCCTTTTTGCAAGCGTGGCTGTCGCCGTCGGTCGTCACGGCGTTTGGCGTTGTGGACAGGGACAGGCTGACTGGATTCGGCGTTATTCGTCCCTGCAAGTCGGGGTACAAAATCGGACCGCTGTTTGCTGACAGTGCCGGAGTCGCAGAGATGCTCTACAGGGCGCTCAAAGCATCGGTGCCCGATGAACCCGTGTATCTTGATGTCATCTCGCCCAACAAGGCCGCGCTTGAACTGGTCAAACGACATGGCCTGCACGAAATCTTTGCTACCGTACGCATGTATACCGGTGGCGCGCCAGACGTGGCCCTGAAAAAGGTGTACGGCATCACCTCTTTTGAGTTGGGGTGAGACATGAGGGGACTTCGCTTCGTTCTTTTCCTTCTGTTCATACTGGTGGCGTGGGATCTCGGCTGGTGGTATGTGGCCGGTGTCCCTCCCATGGCCCCGTGGTCGCTCAAGGCCGTCCGGGAACAGGGGGCCGGGCCGGTCATCATTGATGTGCGCAGTCCTGCTGAATACGCGTATTTTCATATTCCCGGCGCAGTCAATGTGCCGTATCCCGCTACCCTGGCGGAGCTGGCCATGGTTTCGCCTGATCCCCTCAAGCCCGTGGTCGTGGTCTGCATGACCGGTCACCGTTCACCGCCGGTGGCCCGCCAACTCATGCAGGGCGGCTACACGGACGTTCATAATCTGACCTGGGGCATGCTGGCGTGGAAACTCTTTGGCGGCGAAAGCGTGTCAGGGCAATGATCCAAGGGCTGAGTCATATAACCCTGATCGTCCATGATCTTGACCGTATGACTGATTTTTTGACAACGATTTTTGACGCCGAGCAGGTCTACGACAGCGGCGATGCCCACCATTCTCTTTCTCCTGAACGATTCTTCCGTATCTGTGATGTCTGGCTGGCGATCATGAAAGGAGACGCGCTGCGCGACAAGACCTACAATCATCTTGCCTTCAAAATCCCTGATGCGGAATTTGACGCCTATGAAAAGCGTGTCCACGAATATGGCGTCGAGGTTCGTGCCAGCCGTTCTCGAATAGGTGGAGAAGGGCGTTCTCTCTATTTTCATGACCACGACAATCATCTCTTTGAACTGCATACCGGGACGCTTGATGATCGATTGGCTGCGTATGCGGCTGCCGTCAAATAATTCTGTGTAAGTGACGCCATGCAAAGTCGCTTGACAATCAAACTAGTTTGCGGATAGATGCTTTGAAGTTCAAACAATATGTTTTTCAAACAAAGAAGAGAACAGTATGGAACTCGATTCAATATTCTGGGTGGCATTGCAGAGCAGTCTTGTCCTTGGGCTGGTCCATGGTATCAACCCCTGCGGGCATTCGTGGCTGGTGCTTGCGCCGTTTGTGTATGGAGAAAAACAGGGGCGGCGGGTCTTTTCCCTGACCTCGGCTTTCATCATGGGCACTACCTTGGGATGTCTGATCATCGGCTTGACCCTGGGGTCCATTTCGTTGGCCATCCCGGCTTCGTTAACCTTTTATGTGGACCTGGCGACCTTTGTGATTCTCATGGCGCTGGGGTCCATTCTCATCGTTAAACCGTCCTTGTTGCATAACCACGACCATGACCACGACCACGATCATGCGCACGGGCATGATCATACACATGACCATCAGCACCATGACAGTCACGACCATCATGACCACGAGCATCACCATGACGACCACGAGCACGACCATGCGGCGTGCGCCCACTGCCACGGTACTCCGTCCAAGACCAAAACCATCACGCTCTGGGGGCTCTTTTCCATCGGGTTCATCAACATGATCGTGCCCTGCCCCACAGTGGCGATCATGTATACCTATGCGTTGGATTCCGGCAGCGTGTTCAAGGGGACCATGGTCTTTGCGTCCTATGCCCTTGGTACGGCCATTGCCTTGGCCGGTGTCATCTATGCCATCTACAAGGCGACCAGCTTTGTGCGCGCGCTGAAACAGGAGTGGATCGAGCCCATGGTCATGCGGACGGCAGGCGCGTTGACCATCGCCTTTGGGGCGTACAGTCTGTACCTGTCTGTATAACAAGGACTTTTCATGATCAAAAAAATCAATCATGCCCTTATTGAGTTCTTCGAAAAGCTCTCGTCCTGGGAACAGGACGTCGTGCGTGAAAAAGGCATGACCCTGCCGCAGATGCACACTCTGGAGGTGCTAGGCATCCATGGCGCCATGCGGATGAAGGAACTGGCCGCGGCCATGGGCATCACCACCGGAACTCTGACCGTGCAGGTGGACAGGCTGGAGGCCAAGGGCTACCTGCGCCGCATCCCCCACGAAACCGATCGTCGGTCCATCAACGTGGACCTGACTGAATCCGGCCGCGAGCTTTTTGAAGAACATGACCGGCTGCATCTGCGGCTTACCGAGGATCTGGTCGCGGCCTGTCCCAAGGATGATCGTGCCGCATTGCTCCGCTGTCTGTCCGTCATGAATGAGGAATTCTGATTCCCACGATCAAAAATCGCAATGGCTCGGGAGCATCCGGCCATTGACCACGGCCCCTTACCTGCCGTACCTTTGCCTGTATGAGTGAATACATCGATCACGACAGCACCGGCCAGTCCATCGGGCTGGTCACGAAGCATACCTTCACCTTTGGCGAGTCCGGGCAGGGCATTTCCCTTGATTCCGGGCGGTCCCTCGGGCCGGTGAAATTGGCCTATGAGACCTGTGGCACCCTTAACAGCGACAAGTCCAACGCCATTCTGATCTGCCACGCCCTGACCGGCGATTCCCACATGGCCGGTTATTACTCGGAAGATGACCCCAAGCCCGGCTGGTGGGACATCATGGTCGGGCCGGGCAAGCCGCTCGATACTGACAAATATTTTTTCATCTGCTCCAATGTAATCGGCGGGTGCATGGGGTCGACCGGTCCGGTCTCCACCAACCCCGAGACCGACAAGCCCTACGGCACGGCCTTTCCCGTGGTCACCATCGGCGACATGGTGCAGTGCCAGCGGCATCTCATTGATCATTTGGGCATCGACAAGCTGCTGGCCGTGGTCGGCGGGTCTGTGGGCGGCATGCAGGTTCTCGAATGGTCCGTGCGCTATCCTGAGCGTGTCCGCGCGGCCCTGCCCCTGGCCACCACCACCAAGCATTCGGCCCAGGCCATCGCCTTCAACGAGGTCGCCCGTCAGGCCATCATGGCCGACCCCAAGTGGAACAAGGGCGATTACTACGAATCAGGCCGTCCGGAGCACGGATTGGCCGTGGCCCGTATGGTCGGTCACATCACCTATCTTTCCGACGAGTCCATGCGGCACAAGTTCGACCGCCGGCTGCAGGATCGCGTGGAGCTTTCCTTTGATTTCGAGGCCGATTTTCAGGTCGAAAGCTATCTGCGCTATCAGGGCAACAAGTTCGTGGACCGATTTGACGCCAACTCCTTTCTCTATCTGACCAAGGCCGCCGACTATTTCAACCTCGAAAACACCTATGGCGACGGCTCGCTGGTGGCTGCGTTCTCCCGCGCCAGCTGTCGGTATCTGGTCATCTCCTTTACCTCGGACTGGCTGTACCCGACCTATCAGTCCAAGACCATGGTCAAGGCCATGAAGAAGAATGGGTTGAATGTCAGTTTCTGCGAGATCGAAGCCCCGTGGGGGCACGACGCCTTTCTCCTGCCCAATGACCGTCTCAACGGTCTGCTGACCGGGTTCCTTGATCGCGTGACTGCCGATTGCGGCATCGGAGGCGCCCAATGAGATTTGATCTGCAAGTCATTGCGTCCTGGATTGAACCTGAGTCCAAAGTGCTCGACCTCGGCTGTCGGACCGGTTCCCTGCTCGCCTATCTGACCAGGGAAAAGCAGATTTACGGCACTGGCATCGAAATTGACGAAAACGCAGCCGGAGAAGCCATCTCCAAAGGTCTCTCCGTCATTCACGGTGATATTTACGAAGAGATCGAAGATTACCCGGACAACGCCTTTGATTACGTCATCCTTTCACAGGCGCTCATGCAGGTGCTTGATCCCGAGACGCTCATTCGTGAAATGCTCCGGGTCGGCAAGCTCGGCATTGTCTCCTTCCCGAATTTCACCCACTATAAAAATCGGTTTCAGATGTTCTTCACCGGACGTGCGCCCATGTCCAAGGAGCTGCCCTACGAGTGGCACAATTCCCCGAACATCCGCGTCATCCCCATCATCGATTTCCGCCGCTTCTGCCGCGCCATGAACGTGCCGATCGTCAAGGAAGTGGCCATCTCCACACACCACCACGACGAAAAAGGGCGGGTCATCACCTTCCTGCCCAACCTGTTCGCCACCTTCGGCATCTTCATGCTGGGGCAGCCTGAATAAGGAGGGGCCTACCGGCGGTCGCTTTCAGCGGGACCAGAGAACCTTTTGAAAAAGGGTCTCTGGACTCTCCAAAACTTTGTATCGCGCCTTCGGCGAGGGTGTGTGAGGGCGAGAAAGTTTGCTGTCGAATGCACGCAGAGCCAGAGCATGATTGAGGATGCTGGGAATCGTTGTCAGCGTACTGTGACGTTGGCTGAAGTGAAGAGCATTTAGTATTTTTTTATCGGTATTCTGTAGGGTTTGCACAAATCAATGATGACAGCAAGTTGCTGCAATTTTTTGTTATTTATACACATGGAACCGAACATAAGTCGACTAACAGATAGAGTCGAGCGAGAAAGAAGAAAGGACACTTAACGCGCAAGGCATTTTCCATAAATATTGTAAAAGAGCCCCGGATTGTTACCGGGGCTCTTTTACAATATTCGATATTGAGGAAAAATCGCACATTGAAATGCTTATTTCTGAAATGGTTGTCTAATGATTGTTTTCCAGTTTTCAGGTTTAGCGCGTCGAATATCACTTAAATATACTTCGTGATGCAAGCCGGTACGAACTCCATCCATGCTGCGGATGAAATCATGTAGCTTTTGAATTGTAGGGCCTTCTTCAGAAAATGGTCCTATATGCATAATTTGAGCTGTATCCCCTTCATGGAATTCTTCAAATCGAAGTTGTTCCAGACGAATTTTCTTCTTTTTCTCAACAATAGATATATGTGTTCCGACTAGCTCCTCATCTATCCACTCGGGTTGAGCTATCATCAGTGTTCACTTCCAAATATCCTTATTCTTGACATTGAAGTCATCCATATTGTCTGTCCACCACAGGCCTTCCAGTGGGTAAACACGGTAATCGATTTGGAGTTGGCTTTTCTTAATAGCAAATTTCAACGCATATGAAACTGAGAATAACATTTCGCACGCACTTTGAAATTTCGCACATTCATTGGGATTTCCGTGGCCATCGACCATAAGGTAGTTCATGGCTGGTACCTTGACGACACTGCATTTTTTTGCAGATGGCCTATAAATATCTGGAAACTGTTTCTGGTAGTCGACTTTATCTGACATTGGTTTCTCGGGCTATTAAAAGGTTTACCGCTGCCATATTGCAACAGGGCAATTTGCTTTGCTTGATATTTATCATCATTTTTATAAAATTTCACTCAATTGATTAGTATTCCACTTCCTGCTTGAAGCGCAGGCACGCAAAATATCCCTTCCGGAAGTCGCGGAATGGGATGACGAAACGGTTCGCGCCAAGTTCCAGCAACTGCGGTGGCCGAAAACAGAGGGTGAGCCGTATTGTCCGACATGCGGTAGCGTGGATCACTATTTCATCAAGGCAAGGAAGCAGTGGCGATGCAAGGATTGTGGACATACCTATTCAGTGACCAGTGACAACTGGCTGCATTCCACCAAGGTTGGTTTCGAAAAGCGTCAGATCGACAACCCCCTGTTTTGCGGGTTCGTCTTGCTCTGTCGGATTGAACTTTTTGGCTAACTGGCTAATATGTTTCCAAATATTTTTCCCGTTCAAGCGTGCCTATTTGATAGTTCCCTGGAAACAGGGAGTCAATACAACTCTCTGCTATATATCAAATGTTTTTATATAATTACCTGAAAAAAGAAAACGACGCATCATGTTGATACATGACGCGTTGTTTATTCGTTTTCTTTTTCCCAATTCGCCAACCGGCACAGCAGGCTAACGTACGCCCCCGAGCGAAGCGAGCTAGGGGATTCTTAAGGCCCTAGGCCTTGAGCGGGTCCAGGGCTGCGCCCTGGTCTCTCCGAAGGAGCCGCCGGAGGCATCCCTCGCGTCTACTTGCCGCAGGGGACACCGTGCGACTTATAGATTTCGCCCAGATCGTGGATGAGTTTCTTGTTGTCGAAGAGCTTGAGCACCTGCTCGCGTGCTGCGGGGATGATTTTTGCTCGCAGCTCGTTGTCGGTCAGGATGCGACGCAGGATATCGGCCAGTGCGTTGACGTCGTTGGACGGGCAGAGCATGCCGGTTTCTTCGTGGGTGACAAGTTCGGGCACGCCGGACACGTCTGTGGCGGCGACGGGGACGCCGGTGGCCATGGATTCGGCCACGACGTTGGGGATGCCGTCGCGGTCGCCGTCCTGGGCTTCGCGGCAGCCGAGGGTGAAACAATCGGCTGAGCCGAGCAGGTCGATGACCTCGTCGTGGGTGATGGTCCCGGTGAGGGTGGTCACGTCGTCGAGGCAGAGTTCCTTGATGAGATTCTCGATCTTCCTGTTGAACTTGGCTTTGCCTTCGCCCACCAGGGTGTAGTGGAACTCAAGCCCCTCGGCCCGGAGTTTGGCGAGCGCGCGCAGGACGGTATCAAGCCCTTTCTTTTCGACGAACCGGGCCACGGTCAGGATTTTGTAGGGTGGCTTTGCGGTGGTGGTTCGGCCGTTTGGCGAGAAAAGATCGAGGTTGATGCCGTGGTACACGCAGTGAATGGGGTTGCCGTTGGCAACGGTTTTTTTGAGATACTGTTCATTGTATTTGGTGCAGGTGACCACGAATTTGGCGAGGTCGACCTTGTCTTCAATACGGCGCGGGTCCTGTGTGTAGATATCCTTGGCATGGGCCGTGAAGGAGAAGGGGACATCGGCGAGCTTGGCGGCGTACATGGTGACCGTTGTCGGCGTGTGCGCGAAGTGACCGTGCAAATGGCCGAGGTCCACGCCATCGTCGATGACGGATTTCTGCATGATGTAGCCGGCCTGCAGCATGTGCTTGATCCAGGTGTATTTCTTGGGAGCGAGCGCATACCGTTTTTTCATGAGCTTGAGGCACTCGCGGTACCGTGCGGGCATGCGCAGGAAGAGGCGGATATTGTGCCACAGGAAAGCGGGCAAGCCGAAGAACATGGAAGACGGCAGATAGGTGACCTTGGCCTTGATCTGTTTGATGGAGTCGTGGGAGAAATTTTCACGCGGGGCGCGCATGGAGTAGATGTGGATGATGAATCCCATCTCTTCGAGCAATCTGATTTCGTTGGAAATGAAGGTCTCGGAAATGCGCGGATACCCCTTGAGCACCATGCCAAGGGTTGTTTTTTTTGGGGCGGTACTCATGAGTTGCAATTCTCTCTGAAATATTCGAGACGGTTGCGCATGACTTCCAGGCCGGTCATGGCAAAGGTTTCCAGTTCAGCCTCGTAGACGCTGGGGTCGTCCAGCAGGGCGTTGACTTTTTCACGCATGGTTTCGGGGGAGACCTCATCCCATTTGATGAAGTCGCACAAACAGCGCTCCTTGAAGACCTGGGCACGGATGAGCTGTTCCTGACGCGGGTTGTCTCGCGGGATGATGAGCGCCGGCTTCTTGAGCGACAGGATTTCGCACATGGAGTTGTAGCCGCCCATGGAGACCACGAGGTCGGCCTTGGCCATGCGTTTTTCCATGTTGCGCACAAAGGGCTTGATCTGCACCTTGAGTGCGCGGGCGCGGTCGGCCAGCTCGTCCAGACGGTCCGGGGAAAGGAAGGGACCGGTGATCATGAGCGTCTTGAAATCCACGGAGCCGTTGGTCTCGAGCATCTTGAGATAGGTGTCGAGCACGGAATAGCCGTCACCGCCGCCGCCGATGGTGACCACCACCTGCTTGTGCTTGCGTTTGGTCTTGCGGGTGCGGGGGATCTTGCGCGGGATGTAGCCGGTGAACACGGTTTTTTCCGCGATGTCTTCGGGAAAGGCATACTCCGTGATGGGGTCATACATGGCCTTGTAGCCGTAGACCCAGATTTCGGAATAGAGGTTGCGCAGGACCTCGGGAAATTTCTTGCGGTTCCAGTCTGCCTGGGTGGACGCGGCGTCATCGAGGATGTCGCGCAGGCCGAGGACGACGCGGGTGCACGGCAGGTTCTTCTTGATCCACTTGAGGGTGGGCAGCACTTCGCCCTTGAGTCCGGTGGGCACCTTGTCCACGATAAAGAGGTCGGGCTTGAAGGTCTTGGCTGTGGCCGAAATGATGTTCGTGCGGATGGAGATGGCGATCTTCGGGTCCACCTTGATGGAGTGGGGCACGTAGATGACGTTGGTTTTCTTGATCATGCCAGGCATGCGCACGAAGTCGATACCTCTGGGCATGGTGTACCGCCCCACAATGGGCGACCCCGTAACAATGAGGATGTTAACCTCCGGGCCTACCAGGTTGCGAGCAATGGCCATGGTGCGGCGAATGTGTCCCAGACCATAGGTGTCGTGGGAGTACATCAATATGTTGTATGCTTTTTTTTCCATGTAGGTCCGTGTAAAATAAAAACGCCGGTTTGAATCCCTTCCCCGGCAACCAGAGAAAGGTAACGGCTTGTGTCTGTTCTGTCCAGAAAAGGTCGCGCAGCCCCGACTACGAGAGGTCGGGATTCACGTCCAGGCATATCTCCGGGTCAAAGTTCTGATCGCCGGCTTGCGCCCCGGCAAGGTTGCGAGCGTACCGTTCGTTTTCGGGCATGCATTCGAGGGCTGTCTTGAAATGGGCGATGGCGTTGGCGAAGTCGCCTTTGCGCCAGTCGAGCACGCCAAGGTTGTTCTCGGCGCAGGGGTGTCCGGGGTCGGCCTCCATGGCAGCCTCAAAGGAGGTTCGTGAGGTGATGTTTTCCGCGACCACCGCATATTGTACGCCGTCCACCAGATGTTTCTGGGCCGGTGAGAGCTGGACATGGGCCAGCCCCTGGCAGGGACACCGCTTCTTGATGCAGGGTTCGGCTTTTTGCAGAAAGTTGACCGTGTCCAGGATGTTGCCGAGCACGGTCTTGTCGCCGGGGCAGCGGAAGATGGTGCCGTCGGCCTCCATGCGCAACAGTGTTTTGCCTGCGGTGCAGGGTACGTCGTAGAAATTGAAGGCCACCTTCTTGCCCTGTTCCGGGTGATCCAGGAAGATGTCCCTGGCCCGTTCGCCGTAGGCCTCGGGGTAGCGGCGGCCATTGAACTCGCCGCGGAAGGGACGTGGCGTGATGACGATGCCGTGACTGGCATAGAACTTTCGGTCGATGTGGAATCGTTTTTCAAGGTTGGGGTGGACCACGTAATTGACGATGATCGTGAACCCGGAGTCGATGAGAAGCCGCGCGTTCCTGATGAAGGCTTCCACGCCCTTGAGCCGTTCGCGCTCCTCGATGTGCAGGGCGACATAGAGATTGTGGACCCG
This sequence comes from Pseudodesulfovibrio sediminis, assembly GCF_020886695.1. NCBI lineage: Bacteria > Pseudomonadati > Thermodesulfobacteriota > Desulfovibrionia > Desulfovibrionales > Desulfovibrionaceae > Pseudodesulfovibrio > Pseudodesulfovibrio sediminis. The sequence continues at coordinate 2,090,553 of NZ_AP024485.1, read as the reverse complement.
TTTCGGGTCGATGCGCCGGGCAAACTCTTTGACTTTGGACGGGATGGACAGGTTGGTATCTATGCCGATGACATGGGAGGAGGTCAGGGTCTCGCAGACATCCACAAAATCCGGGTAGATGAAAGGTTCCCCGCCGGTCAATCCGATTTTCCAGGTTTGTCCCGTACTGTCCAGGACCTCTTTGATGCGGTTGGCATCAAGGGTTTCCGTCACGGGGGTATTGTCATGCGGAAAGTAACAATAGTCACAACGGAAATTGCACTTTCTGGTCATGTTCCAGATGATGGTGTTCACAGGTGGATTCATTGGTATTGAGCCTCCGTGGATGGTCTGCCATGTATCGCGCAAAATATCCAGCAGCGATATTGGCAATTGTCAGTGACCTCTGCTAGTATACCGGTCCTATGACTATGAATGCATTACTTACAGAACTTGACGCATGGCAGTCGGTCGGTTTGACCGCTGAGCTGTGGTGGCGTGACGATGATGCCGTGGAGCCCACGGTGGAGCTGGATCGACTTATTCGGATCAGTGATCGATTCGGTGTTCCCTGTGGTCTGGCTGCCATCCCGGCCAAGGCGGGCGAGCCGCTCAGGAAGACCATCTCCGATGCCGCTGGTATCTGGATTCTCCAGCACGGCTACGCGCACACCAACCATGCGACCCCCGGATCCGGCACTGGCGCCTGGGAACTCGGGCTGCACCGATCCCAGTCCATCGTGTTGGAGGAATTGCGCGAGGGCATGCGCAAATTCACGCAGCTGTACAAGGGCCGGTTCATCCCCTGCCTTGTACCGCCGTGGAACCGCATCGACCCCGAGCTGCTGCCCTATCTGCCTGTCCTGGGCTTCCGCGGCCTGTCCGCAAGCTACAAGAAAGATCGTCCGGTGCCGCCCGACGACCTGCGCGTGGCAGACTGCCATTGCGACGTGTTGTACTGGAAGGACAAGCCCAAGGTCCGTTTTACGGGCACGGAAAAAAGCGTGCAGTTCATTGTGGAGCACCTCAGGAACAAACGTCTCAGCCTGGCCGATGCCTCTGAGCCGACCTGTGTGTTGACCCACCACCTTGTCATGGATGAGGACGCCTGGACTTTCATGGAAGAGCTTTTTTCCCTGACCGGCGATCATCCCGCAGCAACCTGGCTCAGCCCGGCGGATATCTGGCCTTCCAAAGAGTAACCGGGTCGGATTATTGGGATGTTTTTCACCCTTGCATCGCATGAAGTATCGCCGTATCCTCCTCCGCAACCCGTCAGAATATGAATGCGAGGAGCATATGACCGCTACTTTACGTCCAGTAATTGCCGGAGATATTCCGGCACTTTGTCAGTTTTTGCACGACAATATGAATCCTGATATTTCCGTTGATCGCTGGCGTGCGCTTTTTTCTCATGGTTGGTGGAAGACGGCCCCCTGTTCCCAGCCCGATCTGGGCATCGTGGCCGAAGATGCAGGGCGGATTGTCGGCTTTCATGGACATGTCTGTGCAGAGCGGACCATCAACGGCAGGACCGAGCGTTTTCTGAACTTCACGTCCTGGTATATCCTCAAGGAATACCGGAAGATCGGTCTGGGTTCCAGAATGCTCGAGATGGCCACTGCCGATCCCGAAACCACCTGCACGGTCTTTTCCCTTTCGCCCAAACGCATCGACTTTTTCAAGACACTGGGATTGTCCGTGCTGGAAGAGGAGCGGCTTCTGTGGCGTAAACAGGGCGCGCCTGTCGACAATCTGGAGCTGGTCACCGACCCGGAGAAAATCCGCTACAGCGTGGATTTGCAGGACGTGCAGATTCTGGAAGATCACAAGAACATGCCGGTCATCCCGGTCATCGCCACCACCCTGTGTGCGCAATGTCTGCTGCTGCTCTCCAAGGCAGTGAAGGCGGATGGCGTGACTTACTACGACGTACTTTTCCGCAGTAATCCTGGCCTGTTCTCCACCCGTGCGCGGCACATAGCCGAACTGCTTCTGCCTGACGAGAATTTCGTGCTGGCCGCTGACCGTCGATTCGTGGACGGCGATAACGCCGGTGGCGAGGTGGAAGTGATCAGGTCGCCCCGTTTTTACAAGTCGGCCCGGGTGCAGCCTGGCGACATAGACCTCGCGTACTCCGAAATTCCACTGCTTGGCCTCAAGTTGGATTAGGTCCAGCCTTGCCGAAAAGTCTGTGGCAGGGTATTATGACCTCATGACTGAAGAAAAAATACATATTCCCACGGCCCTGGATGCGCCAGACACTGACGTCACCCCGCTCACGTTGAGCCTGCTCGGCCAGCTTCTGAGCCTTTCCCGCGAGAGTGGGCGCCGCCGGATGCTGCAAAAGCTGCATAAGAGCGACGAGGCTTCGGTCCACCGCATGTTCAATGCGCTGCAGCCCGGCACCTATTTCATGCCGCACCGGCATCTTGACCCGATCAAGGATGAGACCATTCTTGTCATGGCCGGGGCCATGATGTTCATCGAATTTACCGATGAAGGCGAGATAGCCCGGAACATCCTGCTTCAGCCAGGCACTGAAATATTCGGTGTCGACGTGGCTCCCCATGTCTATCATACCTATATCCCCCTCAAGCCGGATACGCTGATTTTCGAGTGCAAGACCGGGCCGTATGTCGCTGAAACGGACAAGAATGTCCCGGATTGGGCACCGAGAGAAGGCAGCCCCGAGGCTGAGCCGTATCTGCTGAACCTGATCAAGGTCCTGGCCGAACAGGCCAGCGTCGCCGCAGAGCAGGCCAAGGCAGACGAGGACAAGGGCAAAGAGACCAAGCAGTAGCCGGTTCGGTCTGCTTGCCGATATCGGGCGAATCACGTACATGAGATGATCTTTCATCAGGAGATCATTGTGAATTCACGTACGCTCAGAGCCGATATACTGCTTTTCATCACTGCCGCCATCTGGGGGCTTGCCTTTGTGGCCCAGCGTGTGGGCATGGAGCACGTGGGACCGTTGACCTTCAACGGCATCCGGTTCGCTCTTGGGGCGCTTGCCCTGACTCCGCTCATCCTGACTCTGGAGAAACGGCGCACGCCGGACAATCACGGCACAGACAAGAAAAAGATGGCTCTCGGAGGGCTGTTGCTCGGGCTGGCGCTGTTTGCCGGTGCCTCGCTGCAACAGATCGGGCTGGCCGGTCCGCAGTTGGCCGCGCTGGGCTTTGAGGCCTCCACGGCCGGCAAGGCGGGATTCATCACCGGACTGTACGTCGTCCTTGTTCCCATTTTCGGACTGGCCCTGGCGCAGCGTCCCGGATGGGGCACCTGGATCGGCGCGACACTGGCCGTGGTGGGCATGTATCTCCTGTCCGTGACCGCTGATCTGACCATTTCCTTTGGCGACCTGCTCATTCTCGTCGGCGCGCTCTTCTGGGCCGGTCACGTCCTGCTTATCGGCAAGTTGTCGCCCGGACTCGACGCGGTGGACGCCATCAAGCTGTCCACTGTGCAGTTTGCCGCGTGTGCCGTGCTTTCGCTTATAGGGGCTGCTGTGACGGAAGAGTTCACCATGACCGGCCTCATGGGCGCGGCCCCGGCCATCGCCTATGGCGGGCTGATGTCCGTGGGAGTCGCCTACACCCTTCAGGTGATCGCGCAGCGGGATGCAGAACCGGCCCACGCAGCCATCATTCTCAGTCTGGAAGCGGTTTTTGCCGCTATCGGCGGCTGCCTCATGCTGGGTGAAATATTGACCGTGCGGGCCATGATCGGCTGCGGTCTCATGCTGGTCGGCATGCTCCTGAGCCAGCTCCGTCCATAACGCCTGTTCCTTGTCGCCGGAGACGAACTCTCCCGCCCGGTCCAGCCGCAAGGTGGCTTTTTCCCTGATTTATTTTGTCCTGTTTTTCCACTAAAAAAGGCCGCCCACAGGACGGCCTTCATGTTTTCAGTGCGGTCTGACGGAGTGGCTCTACAACACCCGGCAGCCGTCTTCGGTGACGAGCACTTCGTATTCCCAACGGATACCGCCCCATGCGGGGTCGTACAGTCCGGGTTCCACGGTCACGACCATGTCGGGCTTGAGCGTGCCTTGCGCGGCCTTGCTCAGGCTCGGCGGTTCATGGGTTTCCAGGCCGACGCCATGGCCCAGGCCGTGGGTGAACATGGCTTCCACGCCCTCTTTGGCAAAAACCGCATAGGCGGCTTCATAGGCTTCCACGTAGGTCAGGCCCGGCTTGATGATGTCGATGGCCGCCTGCTGGGCTGCGCGGACCTGATCCATGGTCTTGCGGAACCGGTCGGATGGCTTGTCGCCCACCCAGAAGGTGCGGGTCTGGTCCGAGTTGTAGTCGAGGTACCGGCAGCCGGTGTCGATGAGCACCAGCTCGTTCTCGCGGAGTTTGGTCTCGCCGGGAATGGCGTGCGGCAGGGCCGCATTGGGACCCACGCCCACGATGGAGGGGAAGGCCATGCCTTCGGCTCCGTGTTCGCGGAAGTATTTTTCGATGAGCCAGGAGATGTCAGCCTCGGTTCGTCCGGGGATGAGCTCGCCCTCAATGTATTCGAACAGCTCATGGTTGATGCGGATGGACTCTTCCATTCTATGGATTTCATCGGCATCCTTGTAGATACGCAAGGCCTCCACGATATTCTCGGTGACCTTCAGGTCCATGTGGTCGGCCAGCTTGTCGTAGTCGAAAAGATGGAGTGCCTTGGGTTCAAAGCCCATGGCCTTGACCCCTTTGCCCTTGAGAAAATCCGAGACTTGTTTGTGCTTGCTGGCGCTGTATACGCAGATGTTCTCCTCTTTCCAGACTTTTTTTGCCGCATCGGTATAGCGGGGGTCGGTGAAGAGGTAGTCCTCGTCCGGAGTGACCACGATCCAGCCAGAGGACTCGTTGCACTGGGCGTCGTGCAGTTCAAAGCCGGACAGGTAATAGCGGTTGGCAGCAAGAGAGACGAGCATGGCGGGCAGGTTGCGGGCCTCCATCTCTTCCTTGAGATCCTGGCGTCGTTTTTCGAAAACAGCGGTATTCATATCGAGCTTAATCCATTGTGTAAGTACGTTCAGGGGTGTCGAGCATCATGCGCTCGGCCCATTCCACTCCCTGCATGACCGAATGGTCCATGTTGGAGACTTCATACTTCCAGCCGCCGAAACGGCCGCGGGAGTAGATATCCATGGCTTCCAGCCGGGGGTGCAGAACAGACAGCGCGCCGTCGCGTTTCAGGCAGGGTACGGGATACCCGTAGTCGACGTCGATGCTCCACTTGGTGATGACGTCGTCCACTCTGGTCGCGTCCACCATGGACGTGTTTACCAGACCCTCTATGGTCCGGTCCATGAGTTCATCCACTTTTTCGGGCTTGTGTTCGGAGAAGGAAGACTCGCACATGTAGGCAAGCTGCGTGCCGGGGCGGGCCACGTTATTGGGAGAATAATTGTGAAAATTGGTGACGCGGTAAAACGGCGAATCCGACTCCGGGTAGTACATCCAGCAACGCGAATCGACCTCGGCAGGGTCCTTGATATCCAGACCGACACCGGCCACGAACACCGAGTTGTGGGTGAGCTGGTTGGCCGCGTCGATCATGGCGTCGTTTTTATCCGTCAGCCAGTCCCGTGAAAGCCGGTCAATGGGGGCGGTGTTGAGCAGGGTGTCGTATTCCACGGTCAGCCCCGTGTTCGTGGTCACGGTCTTGGCCGTGGCGTCGATGGAGACCACGGATTGACCATACTGCACCTTGCTTTTGAGCCGTCCTGCCATGCGACGGAAGATTTCTCCGGTGCCGCCGTGCAGGGGAAATTTGAAGGTGTTGTTGGGGCCCCAGGCCACATCGTCCTGCTCCAGAATGATGTTCTTGAGGACTTTCTTGAGGTCCACCACGGACACGCGCTCGCCAATCCAGTCGAACTGCATCATCTCGGGCGGCGTGGCCCAGACCTTGAAGTTGTACGGATTCATGAAGTGCCGGGCGATACCCGCGCCAAAGATATACTCAATCCACTGACCGAAATTTTTGGGCGAGACCGTGGTGCGGTTACCGGGCAGGAGTCCCTTGACGCATTCCCAGCGCGCCTCTTTTGGCAGGTGGCGGATATTGTTCTGAAACGGATAGGGAACCCATGTGTTGTTTGAGCGCACCCAGGATTCGCGCTCGTGCTCCAACCGGTCATCGCCCAGCAGGGAGTCCATGAGATCGTCGAAATAGTCGTAGTGGGAAAAGACCACGTGTCCGCCGATGTCCCAGGTGAACCCTGCGTCGTCGGTGAAACTGGAGGCCAGCCCGCCCGCATGGTCAAAGCGTTCGAGCACCAGGAAATCATCCATGCCCATCTCATTGAGACGGTGAGCCGCACCCAGCCCGGTGGGGCCTGCGCCGATAATCAGGTATTTCGTCTTCACGTTCGGTCCTTATGTCCTTCGGGGGAAGTTCTTTCCAATTGAAGCAACATATCAAGTTTGGTGCCAAGGCCATACTTGCCGGGTCCGGTCCTGTGAAGAAAACCGGAGAAGCGATCAGGATTCAGGGGCGCTTATGGCCTTTTTGGACCCTGCGTACAGTTCGTATTCCAGCAGTCGGCATTCGATCTTGGCGTTCCAGAAGATCTTGCGGCTCTTGGTACGCAGTCCCACGCGCTTGGCGAGTCGGGAGTTGCCGGTGAAGATGAAGCCCGTTTTACCGCCGCATTCCTTTTTGAAAAAGTCGCCGATCCCTTTGTACACACTTTCGAGTTTGTCCATTTCGCCCAGCCGTTCGCCGTATTCCGGGTTGAGCATGACAATGCCCGGCCCTTCGGGGATTTCGGTCTCGGAGTAGTCGCAGACCGCGAACTCGATGAAGTCGCCCACCCCGGCCAGCCGTGCATTGTCCCGGGCCGCTTCCACTGCCTCGGGGTCGTGGTCCGTGGCGATGATGCGTCCGGTGATCTCCGGGTTCTCGGCATCCTCGGCCGCGCCAAGCATGTCGTCCCAGGCATCTGCATCGAATCCGGGCAGGTGCATGAAAGAGAAGTTGTCGCGCAACAGGCCGGGCGCGCCGTTCAGGGCCATGAGAGCGGCCTCGATGGCCAGGGTGCCCGCGCCGCACATGGGGGCGATGAAATGGCCGCCTTTTTTGGCCAGTTCGGGCCAGCCGGACGAGAGGATGCAGGCCGCCGCCAGGGTCTCCTGCATGGGCGCCTTGTGAGGCCGTTTGCGGTAGCCGCGCCGGGGCAGCGGATCGCCGGTGGTGTCGAGATAGAGGGTGGCCTGGTTGCGGTTCCAGTGCAGAAACAGGCAGACGCCGGACGTGTCCGGTCCCGAGTCGGGGCGCTCCCCGAATTGTTCCATGAATCGATCGGCCACCGCATCCTTGACCCGCAGCCCGGCGAACCGGGAATCGGTCACCGTGGTGTCGCGGATGGCGGCGTCCACGCGGAAATAGCCGTCTTTGGCTATGTAGTCTTCCCAGGGCAGTCCGAGGACTTCCCGGTAGAGTTCGTCAGCGTCAAAGGCACGGAATCGTTTCAGCTCGTGGAAAACTCGATGGCCTGTGCGCACCCACAGGTTGAGGTGCATGCAGTCCTTGAGGGTGCCGTATGTTTCGACTCCTGCATCAAGGGCGTGGGTTCTGTCGAAACCGAGTCCGTGGAGTTCCTCTTCCAGATAGGGAGGGATGTCCTTGGGACAGGTGACGAGGATGGGAGCTTTTTGGGTAAATATAGTCATGGATATCTTTGGTTAGAGTGGGCGCATGTTCCATTCTTTGGTCGGATCGACTTCCGGGGTGTGCGCGGGGGCGGTTGAGGGACGGGCCGTGCGAACATTGAGACTGGATACGGGCGGTGCCAGGGCGAGCATGAACGCCAGGGCGAGAATCGCACCCAGGGTCGGGTCGTAGAGCAGTGGCGTGGACATGCCCTGAGTGAACAGGACCATGGCCAATCCCGCGCCCATGTGGGTAATCCGTTTGAAGAGCAGCACGAAGAAGGCGACCAGAAGCGCACCGGAGATGAAAGCGCCCCAGCCCAGAACGAGCCTGAGCCAGAACGACTGGACATGGGGCAGGTATATCCCCATGACCGCGGATGAACCTGTGGCGGTCTCCCAGACTCTGGTCAGCTCCGGCGGAATGGACATGGGCAGGGCTGATGTCAGCGGCAGGCCGGTTACGAGTATGTCGGGGGCGTTGGCGAACAGGGCTATGGATTTGGCCCACAGCCAGTAGTCCATGTATCGGATGGACTCGGAGGCCGTGATCGGCAGCAGGAATGTGGCGCCGATGAGAGCGAAAAAACAGAGGGTGACAAGTGTTCGGGGGAGCAATGATCCGCGTCCGAAGCAGAGGAAGACCCAGGCTGCGCAGAACAGACCTGTGTGCGACAGTGTGGAGGCCAGCCCGGCCAGTATGAGCCAGCGCCATATCGGTGACCCCTGATCCGGCTCGCCTGTGCCGTCGGGTTTCAGGCTGGCACACAGCGACACCAGCAGCAGCCCGGCCAGGACATCGCTGTTGCCGACCCACCGGAGCGCCGGGGCGGCATGGTATACATACGCTTCCGCAGCCAGATCCAGCATGCAGATGACGCCGAGCAGGGCGCCGTATCGCTGGAAGTCCCGCCTGTTCGGCGTGCCGAACGTAATGGTCCAGAGCCAGCCGAAACCGAGCATGATGAGTGGGGTGAATTCGGGCAGGGCCGCAGAAACGTCGGTCAGTTGCTGGAAAATGTTGTGATGATAGAGGGTCAGGATGGTCACCAGCCCGAGGAACATGGTCAATTCGAATATGAACCGTTTCTTGACCCGCACGCCCGAGCGGCGAAAAAGCATGGCAAAGGCGGTGCCGAGAGCTGCCAGCAGGGCCCATGGCGGAAACGGGGACATGTCGGGAGTCAGGTTCGCATACCGTACCAGTAGCGCACCCAATGGCACGGCCACATAGGCTACGCCAAGGGGAACAGCTGTCATTTTTGACGCGGCCTTGATTGGGGAGTGTTCCTGCTGCATACCGCTTTCCAATTACCTCTTTGACTGGCGCAGGTAAAGGTTCTTTCCGGGGTCGTAAAATGATATGTGCAATGATTTCAACATGAGGATTTTTAATAATTTGAATAAATTGGCGTTTTCGTCAGGAGGTAATTCAGAGCATAAACAGCTGAAATTAAAAGGATAGGCGTGTCGTTTGCGAGGTCTTTTTTGCAACTGCCCTAAATAATTTGAAATTATTGTCCGATAAATAAAAATAGTATACAGTAACATCGTGTTACTGAGCCTGGGGGGGCATGAGTGGACTACGTTACTCGCACGGAGCGTCCATGAGAAAGGTTGCACAGACCTCTGTTGGAAAAGCTGTTCTTTTTGTTTTGGCCGTCACGCTTTTTGTCGGCCAGCTCTCGGGATGTGCCATTGTCGGTCCGGTCCTGAGCATTGGCGGTTTGGCCGGAATCGGACCGCTGTCGTATATCTCCACTGCCTATACCGTTGGTGAATTTTCCTACGAATATGCCGCCAACGACGCAACGCCGGACGAGGTGATCGAGCACAAGATCGACGCTGTGTTGTCGGGTGAGGCCTTTGAGCTGCCTGACTACATGCTGTCAACGCCTGACGGTGTGGAAACCCCCACTTCTTCCACCATGGTGGCTGAAAAGGATGTGGATTCCGAGACGCTGTCTTTTTCTGATGAGGTGCGGCAGAAGCGCATCGCTGCCATTCTCGGCAACCGCGATCAGCAGTTCGAACGTCTCGAATTCAGACGCATGGCCTTTCTCGACGCCAAGCAGAATGACAGGCTGAGCCTGCGCGTATCCTCCAACACCGAGTTGGATTTGTATCAGGGAGCGGTGGACGAAGTCTCCCTGGATTAGCGGTCGTTCGCGATACAACCATTTCAACGAAAATAGGCCGGAAGGAGCGCATCCTTCCGGCCTGTTCTGTTGTCGTATCCCAGCCTGTTACGGCTTGATCTCTTCCAGCCCGCCCATGTAGGGCTTGAGCGCTTCGGGCACCACGATGGAACCGTCTGCCTGTTGGTAGTTCTCCATGACGGCCACTAGGCAGCGGCCTACGGCCAGTCCCGACCCATTGAGCGTATGGGCAAAGGCCTTTTTCTTGGAGTCCTTGGGCTGGAACTTGATGTTGGCCCTGCGTCCCTGGAAATCTTCGCAGTTGGAGCAGGAGGAGATTTCGCGGTAGGTGTTCTGTCCGGGCAGCCAGACCTCGATATCGTAGGTCTTGGTCGCGCCAAAGCCCATATCCCCGGTACACAGGGTGATGGTGCGGTAGGGCAGCTCAAGCAGCTCCAGAATCCGCTCTGCCGAACGGGTCATCGCTTCCAGCGCCTCATACGAATGATCGGGATGGGCAAAGTTGACCATCTCCACCTTGTAGAACTGGTGCTGGCGGATCAGCCCTTTGGTGTCCTTGCCGTACGAGCCTGCCTCGGAACGATAGCAGGGGGTATGGGCGCAGAACTTGATGGGCAGCGCGTCCTCGTCAATGACTTCACCTGCGTAGATGTTGGTCAGCGGGACTTCGGCCGTGGGGATGAGGTAAAACTCGCGGTCATCGGTCAGCTTGAAGAGGTCTTCCTCGAACTTGGGCAGCTGGCCGGTTCCGGTCATGGTCGCCCTGTTCACGATGGTCGGCGGGTTGACCTCGGTGTAGCCATGCTGCTCGGTGTGCGTGTTGAGCATCAGCTGGGCCAGGGCGCGCTCCATGCGGGCGCACCAGTCGAAGCTGACTGAAAAGCGGGAGCCGGTCAGTTTGGCCGCGCACTCGAAATCAAGACCGCCGAGCGCGGTGCCGAGTTCCCAATGCTCCTTGGGGGTGAAATCGAACGTGGGCACTTCGCCCCAGGTGCGCAGGACCGGATTGTCGTCTTCGGATTCGCCGTATGGAACGGATTCGTGCGGGATGTTGGGCACGGACATCATCCATTCCTTCTGGGCGGCCTGAATGTCGGTCAGTTCCCGGTCCAGCTCTTTGGTCCGGTTGGAGACCTCACCCATCTTCTTGAGCAGATCAGAGGCGTCTTCGCCAGCCTTTTTGCGCTTGGCTATTTCAGGGCCGACAGCGTTCTTTTCGGCCTTGAGGGCTTCGACTTCGCCGATCAGCGCCTTGCGCCGGGTGTCGAGGTCGATAAATTCCTGAACGTCTATTTTCGCGTTCCGTTTTTTCAGGGCTTCGCGAACCACGTCCGGGTTCTTCTGCATCATTTTCAAATCAAGCATGGGTAACTCCTTCGTTCCCCGTAGTATCGCAGGCCACGCCTTCTTTCAAGGCGACGAAGACCTGCTCCTTGTTCATGTCTGTCGTGTCGATGGTGGTGGCGTCGTCGGCTGCCTTGAGCGGAGCCACGGCGCGGTTCCTGTCCTGATGATCCCGTTTGGCGATCTGTTCCTTCAGTTCATTGAGGTCCGCAGGCTTGTTCATGGCCTGAAGCTGCTTGAACCGACGGTGGGCGCGTTCGTCCACGGTGGCGTCCAGAAAAAACTTGTGGGGCGCATCCGGGAAGATGACCGTGCCCATGTCGCGTCCTTCCGCTACCAGCGAAAAGCGAGCGCCCAGATCCTGCTGCGCCTTCTTGAGGAAGGAGCGGACCACGGGCAGGGTGGCGACATTGGAGGCCCACATGCCCACCTCTTCGGTGCGGATCTCGTTGCCGATGGGCGTGCCGTTGAGGGACAGGACCGAGTCTTCGCCAATGCCGGAAAGCGCGTATTCGAACGTGTCCAGTTCGGCCTGAATCCGGCCTTCGTCCCACTCCCATGACCCCTCGCCCAGCTTCCAGGCCACGGATCGGAACATGGCGCCGGTGTCGAGGTAGGGGATGGAGAGATGGCGTGCGAGCTGCTTGGCCATGGTGGATTTTCCCACGCCCGCCGGACCGTCAATGGTCACGATGAGCAGGTCAGCCATTGAGAACCTCGCCGAGGGTCTTGATGAAGGTCGCATTTTCAGTGTCCGTACCCACGTTGACGCGCATGCATTGCGGTAGGCCAAAGGACTTGAGCGGACGGATGATGATGCCTTTTTTCAGCAGCTCCTCGAATATTTCCGCCGGGTCCTTGGGCGGCTGGAACATGACGAAATTGGACTGGCTCGGCCAGACCTTGCAGCCGAGTTTGGTCAGCTCGTCAGTGAAATATTCACGGCCACGCATGACCAGTGACAGGGTCTCGTTGTAGAAGACCTCGTCCTCCAGCGCGGCAATGGCGGCCTCTTCGGCCAGCAGGTTCACGGTGAACGGAATGCGGGCGTTCTTGACAAGAGCGGCCAGCTTGTGCGGCAAAATGCCATAGCCGACACGCAGTCCGGCCAGGCCGTAGGCCTTGGAAAAGGTGCGCAGGGCGACGATGTTTTCGAACTGGTCAAAGGCCTGCACCGGGGTGTAGGACTCCGGCGGCCAGGCAAAGTCGATATAGGCCTCGTCCACCACCAGCAGGCAGTCTGCGGGAAGCACGCCGGACAGGGTGGCCAGGTCATCCACGGTGGCGGCCAACCCGGTTGGGTTGTCCGGGCTGGTGACGATGACCATGCAGGTGTTTTCGTCCGCGGCCTCGGCCATTGCGGCCAGAGGGAGGGCGTATTCGGCATCCCGTTTCACTTCGCGGTATTCAAGCCCGGCCAGCTTGGCGCACATGCGGTACATGGCAAAGGCGTTCTCGTAGAAGATCACGTTGGACTTGCCGGGAATGCCCTTCATGCGAAAGAGCATGTCGATGATTTCGTCCGACCCGTTGCCCACCAGCACGCACTCTTCGGGCACGCCTTCGGACCTGGCTATTGTGGCGGCCAGACGGGGCGTATGGTTCTCCGGGTACCGGAAAGCGCGGGCCGCATTCTGGCAGATCACTTTCTGGACAATAGGTGACGTGCCCAGCGGATTTTCATTGCTGGCGAGTTTGATGACCGAGTTGAGGCCATAGAGTTCCTGTATCTGTTCGATGGTCATTCCCGGAACATAGGGCGCGAAGTCCTCGATTTCCGGGCGGACGGTGAAATCTTTCATTGTATCCCTCATAAAAAAAAGAAACGGCTTGAGTAAGCCGTTCCTTATATTTTTTATGGTTGAAGGTAAAGTTTACTTGGGACGAACGGTCAGTACGGGGGCAGCGGAGCTCTTGACGACCTTTTCGGCCACTGAGCCGAACAGGATGCGGTCAATTCCCTTGCGGCCATGAGTGCCCATGACGATCATGTCGCACTTCTCGTCTTCCGCGATGGTCAGGATCTCCTCGGCGGGATATCCGGTGACGACCTTGCCGACCGTATCCAGCTCCTCGAAGTTTTCCTTTACAAAAGCGTTCATGGTGTCTTCGGCGCCGGTCACGATTTCGCCCACGAAGCTTTCGATGGAGCTGGGCGGTACATGGAAACCGACATACTGGCTCAAGGATGGGGCAACATACAACACAATCACCTGCGCTCCAGCGCACTTGGCAATCATGCTGGCATACTCGGCTACAATCGGACTATAGTCCGAAAAATCTACAGCACACAGAACCTTCTTGACTTCTGCCATAACGATACCTCCTGGCGTATATTCACATCCTTTTCTCCAGTGGAAAAGGGTATATCCTCTCTTTCTTTATGCCTTTCTCGCATCTGATAGACAACCATTTTCTTCTGCTTTACAGTAAAAGTGTAAAAAATACCGGTCAGACTTTGGCAGGCGGCATATTTTGCCCACTGCATATATAAAAAATAGTAAGATTTTTCGGACAGTTGTCAAGTTGAAGCCCTTGGCAAGGTCTTTGCACAAATTACTGCAAACCACAGGATAGGAGTAGTACCATGAAGATCCGTCCTGATCAGATCGAGGGCGTCCAGACGGAGCAGAAGCGACGGCAGGACAAGGCCCAGCAGCCTGGAAACGGTTTTGGGGATATCCTGAATCAGGAAGTGGCGCGGGGAGACACATCCGCTACTGCCAGCGGTGTCATGCCACCTCCGATAGTGAACCCCCTGATCGCAACCGAAGCGGTCTCCAGCGTACAAAGCGTTGATGCCGAAGGAGCTCAGGTCGCTGGACAGGTGGAATCCATCCTCGACAAGTGGGATAGTTATGCAGCGAGCCTTGCGGGGTCCGAGAGCGGATTGAAGTCCGCTTACGGCACCCTGGACGAGATCGCGGGACAGGTGGCCGCTCTCAAGGAAGAGCAGCCGAACCTGGGGACGTCTCACCCGGATTTGAAGTCCATTGTCGATGAGTTGGAGACATTGACTGCAACCGAGCAGTTCAAGTTCAACCGTGGCGATTATGTGTAATCATTGAACCGCCAGCATTTCGAGTCCGGGCCGCATCAGCGGCCCGGACCGCCCTTTTTTCGTATTTTCCGGTCCGAACCAGCAGCAATCTGAAAATCAGATATCAAGTTCCAGTGCCACAGGGCAGTGGTCCGATCCCATGACGTCGGGTTCGATCCACGCGCCAACGACCTTGTCTTTCAATTCCTCTGAAACAAAGAAATAATCGATACGCCACCCTGCGTTGTTCTTGCGGGCGTTGAACCGATAGGACCACCACGAGTAATGGTGCGGGCCGTCCTCGAAGAGACGGAAGGTGTCCACGTATCCGGCGTCGATGAACGTGTCGATCCAGGCCCGTTCGATGGGCAGGAACCCGGATTTGTCTGAATTGGGCTTGGGATTCTTGAGATCGATCTCGGTGTGGGCCGTGTTGAAGTCGCCGCCCACCACGATGGGTTTGTCCTTGCGCAGGGTCTCGGCGTGGTTCAGGAAGCAGTCGTAGAAGCCCATCTTGAAATCAAGGCGTTCATCCGACATCCCTCCGTTGGGGAAGTATATGTTGAACAGATGGAAGTCCGGGTATTCGAGGTGGATCACGCGGCCTTCATCCCGGTACGCGGGATCGGGCAGGCCCATGGTCACGCTGATGGGTTCGGGGTTGGTGAAGCAGGCCACGCCGGAGTAGCCTTTCTTTTTTTTGGACCAGTTCCAGTAGTGATTGGAATAGGAGTCCGGTTCGCGGTCCTCTTCGTCGATCTGGTCCGGGTGCGCCTTGGTCTCCTGCAGCATGACCACATCGCCGCCGCATCCATCGAGCCAGTCGCGGAAATCCTTTTTGAGCACGGCCCGATAGCCGTTCACATTCCAAGAGTAAATGAGCATCGCGTCTCCTCAAAAGATGAAGGGGAACCGGCTCACACACCGATTCCCCTTATGGTGCCGCATGTGCGGCGAAAACTACGCCTCGTTCGGCGAGCTGATCTTGAGCATCACCAGAGCGGTGATGGTCATGCACAATCCGAGAAAAAACCAGAAATAACCCATCATAGCTACGTCCTCCTAAAAACTCGTTAAGTGAGCATTTTTTTAGCAGAAAGATTCGCGAATGGGAAGTGGCGAACAGCCAGTGGCCGTTCGCTCACTCTGTGCTAGGGTTCAATGGTCGAGCCAAGGAGCTTCATGAACGCGCGCATCCACTCGGGGTGGGCGGGCCAGGCAGGGCCGGTGACGATGTTGTCCGACACGCAGGCATTGGATGCGGTCTCGTTCACCGCGCACCAGGTGGCTCCGGCGGCTTCGATGTCCGGCTGCACCGCGGGGTAGGCCGTGCAGGTCTTGCCCTTGATCACATCGGCGGCGGTCAGCACCTGCTGGCCGTGGCAGACCGCGGCAATGGGCTTGTTCGCCTTGGCAAAATGCTGCACGCACTCGATCACTGCCGGGTTCAGGCGCAGATACTCGGGCGAGCGGCCGCCGGGGATGACCAGGCCGTCGTAGTCCTCGGCCTTTACCTCTTCAAAGGTCGTGGTGATCATGAAATTGTGGCCCGGTTTTTCGGAATAGGTCTGGTGGCCTTCAAAGTCGTGCACTGCCGTGGCCACGGTCTCGCCTGCCTTCTTGCCGGGGCAGACCGAATGGACCTCGTGGCCCACCATCAACAACATCTGAAACGGCACCATGGCCTCGTAGTCTTCCACGAAGTCACCAACCAGAAGCATGATTTTCTTTGCTGCCATTATATCCTCCTAGGCATGATTGTTTGATTGTCAAAGGTGAGCCTGAGGCGTGTTTTTGTCAACACGGTTGTGTGACAAAGAGCGTTGCCTGTGGTTCACAGTGAAAATACTGGTCTTCGATCTTACGCTGCACGTTGTCCCGTGCGTCTTCTGACCGTGCGCATGAAGCAATGTGGGGCGGTTAAGGTTTTTTCAGGACAAATGTTGGCAAGTCCCTGTTCCCTTTTGTCTTCGTCGAACAGGAGGCTGATTTCAGCGCTGAGTCGTTTCAATGTATTCAGTTTGTCCTGCATTGCTTTTTTCATGAAAACCCTCAAATTTTTTTTGGTTTAGAGCCCTGTATACATCATGCGCCCCCTTACCGCGAGACTCTATTAATACTTTCCCTCCAAGTCATATCCCTATACAACCGGCCCATGGCAAATTACGACATCATCATACTCGGTGCCGGTGCTTCCGGCCTTTTCTGTGCAATGACGGCAGCCCGGCGCGGCCGCTCCGTGGTTGTACTTGATCACGGTGCAAAGACCGCCCGCAAGGTGCGCGTGTCCGGCGGCGGCAAGTGCAACTTTACCAACCTGAACGTCACTGCGGACAACTATCTCTGCTCCAACCCCCATTTCGTGAAATCCGCCTTGGCGCGGCTCTCGCCCTGGGATGTCATCGCCTTTCTGGCCGAAGACGGCATCACCTACGAGGAGCGGGAGCATGGCCAGCTCTTCACCGATCAGGGGGCAGGCAAGGTGGCTGGCGCGCTCATGGATCGTTCCAAGAAGGCGGGCGTGGAAATCTGTATGAACCGGGAGATCAAGTTCGTTTCCGGCACAGGGCCGTTCTCCGTAGAGACCGGTGACGAGCAGTTTACGGCTGACAAGCTGGTGGTGGCGCTGGGCGGTCCGTCCTGGCCGCAGATCGGGGCCACTGATCTCGGATTCCGCATGGCCAAACAATTCGAGCTGGATATAGTCAGACCCCATCCAGGGCTGGTGGGGTTGGTCTTTCCCCGACATCTGCGTCACATGTGCGAGGAAATGGCGGGCAATGCCCTGCCTGCCACGGTGTCCACGGGCGATGCCGCGTTTACCGACCCGCTGCTTTTCACCCACAAGGGTATTTCCGGTCCGGCCACACTCCAGGCCTCCAACTACTGGCAGGACGGTCAGTCCGTCATGATCGATTTTTTGCCGGAGACCCCGCTGGCCGGATATATCGAGGAACACCGTCGCTCGAATATTCAGTTCGGCAACCTGCTCTCCCGAGTCCTGCCCAAACGCCTGCCCGGCCTGATTCTGGCCGACAACCTGACCGAAACCCCGGTCAGTCAGCTCTCGAACAAGCAGATCGAGGCCGCGGAAAACCGGATACACCGTTTCAGGGTCACCCCGGCCTCCACCGAAGGGTATAAGAAGGCGGAAGTCACGGTCGGCGGTGTGGACACGGATCAAATCTCGTCCAAGACCATGGAATGTCTCTCCGTGCCAGGCCTGCATATCATTGGTGAGGCGCTGGACGTCACCGGCCATCTCGGTGGCTACAACCTCCACTGGGCGTTTGCCTCCGGTGCAGCCTGTGGTGACGCTCTCTAGTCCGGCTTTGGATAGCGGCGCATCTGCACGTTTTCCGGGCACGGTGTAATCCTCACCGTAGCTAGGCTACGCCTCCGGTTACACCGCACCCGAAAAACGCACAGCTACACTACTCTCCAAAGCCTCACGGGGCTTGGGGGGAGTTCGTGTCGCTTCGCTGACTCACTTTTTGAAGATAGGTATACGTGTCGAGAGCGGGGTGGTGAGATGCGTTGAATTGAGGGGGCGTTCGTAGCGCTTTGCTGACTCACTTATTACGATATGAAAAGGGGAGAGACGCAGGCGTCTCTCCCCTTTTTATTGGTCTGTGTGGTGCTGTTTAGGCGGTGGCCTTTTCCCAGAAGTCGGGCCAGAGTTTGAGGAGCTTCTGCATGGCCTTGCCCCGGTGGGAGCGTTGGTTTTTCACGGCAGCGTCGAGTTCGGCCACGTGGCAGTCGAATTCCGGGTCGATGACGATGACGTCATAGCCAAAGCCGCCTTCGCCCTTATATCCGTGGCCTACCTGAATCTCGTAGGCGCCGTCCGTGTCGATCTCTTCGCCGTTGGGGGCGCTGGCCGCCATCACGCAACGGTAGCGGCCGGAGCGCTGTTCGTCCGGCAGCCCCTGCATCTCTTCGAGCATTTTTTCGTTGTTGGCGTGGTCGTCGCATGCTTCGCCTGCATAGCGGGCGGAGTAGACGCCGGGGCGGCCATCAAGCGCGTCGATCTCAATGCCGGAATCATCGGCCACAGCCACCAGTCCAGTGATCTTGGCCACGGTGCGCGCCTTGATAAAGGCGTTTTCCAGAAATGTATCGCCGGTCTCGGGAATTTCCCCGATCTCCGGAAACTCGGACAGGGACTTCACCTGCACGCCGAATGGTTCCAGCATGGTGGAGAGTTCCTTGATTTTACCCTTGTTGTTGGTGGCGAGAACTATTGTATCCATATGGTGTATTCCCCTTGAGGTGGCTGTTCTTCAAGGGGAGCAAGCTACTCGGTCTTTTTCTCTTCTGCAACTGCCAAAATGGGCGGCAAAAAGAAGGTCACCTTGGTGCCGGAACCTTCCACGGAAGTCAGATCAACGGTGCCTCCGATCTCGTCAACGATCTTTCGGGTCTGTGCCAGTCCAAGGCCGGACCCTTTTCCCTTGGACGAGAAGAACGGGCTGAAAATCTTGTCCCGCAGGTCGAGCGGTATACCCTCACCCGTGTCTTCTACAGTGAGGATGACATGTTCCTTGTCCATGATGGTCGAGACGATCAGCGTGCCGCCGTTTTCCATGGCCTCCAGGGAATTCTTGATGACATTGATCAGGCATTGCTTGATGAGATCGGGGTTGGCGTTCACCTTGGCCAGATCCTTGTCGAGGTTCAGCACCTGGTCGACGGATTGGTTGGTACACGGCAACCGCATGATGCTCATGGTCACGCTGACCAATTCGTTCAGGTCTACTTCGGTCACCTGCGCACCGGTCGGGCGGGTGAAGTTCATGAGGCTTTTGAGGATTTCATCCAGTCGCCGGGATTCATCCAGGATGATGGCCAGCTTTTCCCTTGCCTTGTAATCCACGCCGTCGCTGCGCATCAATGCATTGGCGAATCCGCTGATGGAAAAGAGCGGATTGCGGATTTCATGGGCCATATACGTCGAGAGTTCGCCGATGGAGGCGAGCTTCTCCGCCTGTTGGAGCCGATGTTCCATGGCCCGGCGGCGGGTGATGTCACGGCGCACGGCCACCACATGGCTGACCGTGCCGTCTTCATCGGTGATGGGGGTGGTGTCCACCCGGAAATATTTCACTCGCCCTTCACCGTCGACATGGCTGATCAGCATATCGGCGGGTTGGCTCGTCTCGATGGTTTTTTCGAATGCGTCTGTTCCGCCTTCACATTCGTAGTCCCCCGAAGTGGAGAAAACTTCGCAATAATGGTTGCCCATTATCGCTTTTTTGGGCAGTCCAGTCCGGTCGAGCACGGCCTTGTTCATGTCGACGATCTTTCCTTCGTAGTCAAGGAACAGCATCTCGTTGTTCATCTGGTCAATGATGGTCTTCAGCATGTTCTGGGTGTGCAGGAGGTCCAGCTTGGCAGCCACCCAGATTTTGTCGGACGTCAGCAGGTTGATGAAAAAGTTGGCAGCGTGGCGTTCCACAAGGGTAACGGACGGAGGCAGATAGTTCCGCAGTTCATGAATCAGGCCGATGCGCCCTGTGGATTCGATCACCATGTTTATTTCCGGGTGCTCTTCCAGCATGGTGCGAAATCCGGAATAGGTGGGGATGGCACGCTCTTCGTCATAGGCTTGCGGCAGCACGGACTCACCGGGCAGGGCCGCGGCCACAACACCAATCTCTTTCAGGACCTGCTCGTTGGACTGGTCCTTGAATACCTGCCAAAAGGAAAGCAGGGCCGGAATATCTCCGATCACGCCGATGACATAGCGTTTGTTCTCAATATGTTTTTTGTACTGCATTTGACCTCCACCCTTTACCCGTGCAAACTCAGGCCGGTCATCCAACCTGTGGGACTCATATGGTATCCCATGTGGGAATCCATATCAAAGGAAATGACGTGCCCCAACCACTTGGAACTTCAATGAAAATATATACAGTCAGTTTGGGATGCCCCAAAAACCGGGTTGATACCGAGCGATTGCTGGGTACTTTTGGACCGGCAATGCAGCCTGTGGAGTCAGTGCAGGAGGCCGATCTGGTGCTTATCAATACCTGTGGTTTCATCCAGCCTGCGGTGGAGGAATCCATTACCACCATACTGGAAGCCATCAAGGACGCAGCCGAGGCCCCGGGGACAAAACCGCTCATAGGCGTGGCCGGATGTCTGGTTTCCCGTTACGGCCAGGATCTCAAGGACGGCCTGCCCGAGGTGGACCTCTGGCTCAACACGGAAGAGATAGAGCTGTGGCCCGGCATGGCCGCTCTCGCCCTGTCCACACAGGTGGAGGATGACGCGCCGCGCAATCTCTCCACGGCGCCGTCCTATGCCTACCTCAAGGTGTCCGAGGGGTGTTCCCATGACTGTCGGTTCTGTACCATCCCGTCCATTCGCGGGCCACACAAAAGCTGGACCGTGGACTATCTGGTCGACGAGGCCCGGCAGCTCGCCGAAAAGGTCCCGGAGATCATCGTGGTCGGTCAGGATTCCACGGCCTATGGTTCCGACCTTGGCGACGGCCACGATCTGCCCACGCTTTTCAAGGGGCTGGCCGGAATCCCGGCGCTCAAGTGGCTGCGGATCATGTATCTCTATCCGGCCGGACTGACCGAATCTCTGCTCACGCTTCTCAGGGAGACCGGCGAGCCGTTTCTGCCGTACTTCGATATTCCGCTCCAGCACGCGCATCCGGACGTGCTGGCGAGCATGGGGCGTCCTTTTGCCAGGAATCCGAAAAAGGTGGTTGATCGCGTTCGCTCCTTTTTCCCTGAGGCGGCCCTGCGCACGACCTTTATCGTGGGCTATCCGGGCGAGACGGATGAACATTTCGAAGCGCTTCTGGATTTCGTGAAAGAGGCCCGCTTCCACCATCTCGGCGTGTTTCCGTACTGGCCGGAAGACGGCACCCCGGCCGCGGCCATGGACAATCAGGTGCCTGACGAGATCAAGACGGCCCGTCGGGATACCCTGATGGAACTGCAGGCTGCCATCAGCGCCGAAATAATGGAAGGCTATGTCGGGGAAACACTGCCCGTCCTCATTGAGAAGGCATCTGATGAGTGGCCCGGTCTGTATATCGGCCGGACCTGGTTTCAGGCCCCTGAAGTGGATGGGGTGACCTATGTGAGCGCGCCGCCCGATGTCGAGCTGGCCCTTGGTTCCATTGTCGAAGTGGAGATTGAAAAGGCCGACACCTACGACCTGTCCGGGCTCGTGTAGCGGCTCGGACAACAGACTTTCGCAGACACGTAAAGGCCGCCCTTCTGGGTGGCCTTTTGTTTTGCCTTGTGCGGAATGTTCGTGCCTATGGCTTTTCAGCCAGAACAGACACATTCCTGCAGCCGCGTATGGACCGCTCCTTCCGGCTGTAATGCACTGTGCCAGAGAATGAATCTGTCGACGGTGAATTGCGGCCAGGAGTGTGCCGCCGCCCGCTTGATGACGTCCGCCCAGTTGTCCCGGCCAAGCCGCCGTATTCGACCAAGAGTCAGATGGGGGCGGAACTGTTTCTTTTCCTGCGGGATGTCGAGGGGGGCCAAAGCGTCTTCGATTTGGAGCGCCAGGGCGGTGCATGCCTTGGCCCCTTCTTTCAGACCGAGCCAGACAACTCTGGGGTGCTGTGTGCGAGGGAACACGCCTGCTCCACCGGCCTGTAGAACAAAGGGATCAAAACGTATGGCAGTGAGGGCTTCAATGATGCGTGGAAGGCGGGATTCATCGATCTCGCCCAGAAATTTGAGCGTCAGGTGCCAGTTGCCGGGTTTGGACCAGCGCACCGAGCTGTGCAGGTCGGTGCCGAGTGTCTGCGTGAACGGTGTCACTTGGAGTTGATAGCGTGCAGGCAGTTCTATGCCGATGAAGAGACGGGGCATGCCTATTCGTCCAGCGCGTCCAGGGCCTGACCAAACATCGTCAGGTCGCCCAACACGGCGGCCATGGCATCCCGTAATTCTTCGGGTAGGCCGTCGGCTGTCTCGATAGCCAGGATGGTATCGGGGTCCAGTCCGTTCTTTTCGGCCAGTGCGCGTATGAGGTCAGCGGTAGTGTCGTCCATGGACCAACCATAAAAGACATTGCCGCTCCAGGCAATGGCAATGAAAACGCCCTGCTCCGTATGACGGGGCAGGGCGTTTGTATTCGAGTCGGCAGGGGGGATTACATGTCGTATCCGAAGGTGTCCACCACAGCCTTGGTGCGGGCCTTGGAAGCGGTCATCCGGGCTTCCAGGTCCTTGGCGTACTGGTCCAGATCGAGCTGGATTTTGGCCACGCCGGTGTCCATGGCTGCCTTGGCCACGGCCGGAGCCAGCCAGGTGAGCACGCGGGGATCAAGCGGCTTGGGGATGATATAGTCGATGCCGAATTCCAGCTTGTCCACACCGAAAGCATCGCAGATTTCCTTTCCAACCGGTTCCTTGGCCAGCTTGGCCAGGGCTTCGGCTGCGGCGATCTTCATCTCCTCATTGATGGTGGTGGCCCGGGAGTCGAGCGCACCGCGGAAGATGAAGGGAAAGCCGAGTACGTTGTTGACCTGATTGGGGAAGTCGGAGCGACCCGTGCCCATGATGATGTCAGGGCGTACTTCCTTGACGTCCGGGTAGGGGATCTCCGGGTCCGGGTTGGCACAGGCAAAGATGATGGCATTGTCAGCCATGGTCTTGACCATGTCCTGATTGATGGCGTCCTTGACGGACAGTCCGAGGAACATGTCCGCACCGACCATGCAGTCGGCCAGGGAGCCTTTGTCTTCGGCCTGCGCATAGGCCTGTTTGAATTCGTTCAGCCCGTCACGTCCGGCATGGATCAGACCGCGTGAGTCGAACATGAAGATGTTCTCGCGTTTGACGCCCATGTGGACATAGAGGTTGGAGCAGGCGATGGCGGCAGCGCCGGCACCGGAGACCACGATCTTGATTTCTTCGATCTTCTTGCCGGAGATTTCAAGGGCGTTGATGATGCCTGCGGCGGAGATGATGGCCGTGCCGTGCTGGTCGTCATGGAAGACGGGGATGCCCATTTCCTCTTTGAGGCGGGTTTCGATTTCAAAGCATTCGGGAGCCTTGATGTCTTCCAGGTTGATGCCGCCGAAAGTGGGTTCGAGCATCTTGCAGAAGGCGACCACCTCATCCGGGGTTTTGGCATTGATGTTGAGATCGTAGACATCGATGTCGGAAAAAATCTTGAACAGAACGCCCTTGCCTTCCATGACCGGCTTGCCTGCTTCAGGGCCGATGTTACCAAGGCCGAGGACTGCTGTACCGTTGGAGACGACAGCGACAAGGTTGCCCTTGTTGGTGTACTGGTACACCTTTTCGGTATCCGCTGCGACTTCGCGGCAGGCCTCGGCTACGCCGGGGCTGTAAGCCATGGACAGGTGCTTCTGGTTGTCGCACGGCTTGATGGAAAGAACTTCCAGCTTACCTTTGCGTTTGTCGGAGTGATAATCCAGTGCCTCTTGCTTGGTGAACAGTGCCATGATCCGGCCTCCCCGGCTGTTGAGAGATGAACGTCGATTACGTGGAAATGTGCGTTGGTCGCTTTGGAATTGCCATTATTGTGCAGATAAAGGGCATTCCTCATTTTCAGATGTTCCAGTCCTAAGTGGGTTTTTCAGTTTCCGTCAAGTAGAATTTTTCCTTATGCGACAATATGTTGGGTGTGTTTTTTGCAAATCATACAGGAAGGTGGTTGATCGTTCAGTCAATTCAACATGTTATGCTCTTCCGGGGTTTGAGCGTTCTCTTTAGTCATGGTTGAGGGGGAGTGTGCATAATTAAGGTTGCAGTTGATTTGGAGGGTGATGCAAAGTATAGGGACTATAGAGAGGCTCATATGGACAATGCTTTTTATAGAGGGTTGCTCGACTCCATGACGGATGGAGTTTATTTTCTTGATGCGGACCACAATGTTACATTCTGGAACAAGGCTGCGGAACGGTTAAGCGGGTATTCTGCAGATGAAGTCATAGGCAAAAGCTGTGCGGACAATGTGTTGCGGCATGTTGACGGCGACGGTAACAACCTGTGTCTGACCGGTTGCCCTATGGCGGCCACCATGCTTGATGGAGTTGTTCGCGAAGCCAATGTCTTCATGCATCATAAATTCGGGCACCGGGTGCCAGTCTTTGTTCGCGCGTCACCCATACGGGACCAATCCGGCAAGATCATTGGTGCCGTAGAGGTGTTTTCGCCGAACGGCGAGGGTGTTGACCTGCTTAAGGAAATGGAAGCACTGCGCAAGGAAGCGCTGACTGATACGCTGACAGGCATAGGCAATCGCAGATACGCTGATATCAGTATGGAACGCTTGGACCGTGTCATGAGTCAAAGCGATGTCCCGTTTGGTGTGCTTTTCCTCGACATTGATCATTTCAAAAAGGTGAATGACACCTATGGGCACGCTGTGGGGGACAAGGTCCTTGGCATTGTCGCCAAGACCCTGAAGGCGGTGCTGCGTCCTCTGGATGTGGCGTGTCGCTGGGGTGGCGAGGAGTTTGTGGTTCTGGTGTCCAATACGACAAAAGACGGACTGGCCAGGATGGCGGAACGGCTCCGTATGCTTGTTGAGAACGCCTGGCTGAACCATGAGGGGCAGAAGATTTTTGTGACGGTCTCCATTGGAGGTGCGCTGGCAGAGAGTGGCGAGCCTGCGGGCGCGGTGCTGGAGCGAGCGGATAAACAGACGTATTTGAGCAAGAAGGCTGGTCGCAACTGTATTTTTATCAATAATATCTGTATCGGGGCAGAGTTGGCCTGACCCCGTATGCTGTCTTAATAAAAAGGACACGCCCGACCGGGTGTGTCCTTTTTTTATTGAAGCAGAATGGGCGGAATTTCGATGTTGTTTTCCGTCCAGAAGCGGACAGCTCCCGGGTGCAGGGGGATGGAGATGGACTTGAGTCCGTTTTCCAGTGACATCTCTTGTGCGGCCTTGTGCGCCTTGAGCATTATGTCGAGCCCCTTTCCGCCGAAGATCAATCGCAGACTCGAGTAGATCGCGTCATCATCAATTCCCTTGCGTGTGCACCACAAGGCCGAATCCTGAAAGGTGGAGATCGGCGCTGTCTGGTCCTCGTAAACGCCGTTGGGGATAATGGCACTGGTGTAGAACGGATAGACGTCGTAGAAACCGGAGTCCTGCGCCGGCTGATGCAGGTTGATGAAGGCTATGTCCTCCTGCGAAGCCGCTTCGATGATGGAGGTGTTCGGATACCCCACCAGCGTCCAGAATGCGTCGATTTTGCCTTCAAGGAAACTGGTCGCGGCCTGGGAATAGCCCAGGTTCCGATGGTCGATGGAATCCCAGAGGTTGAGGTGCTTGAAAAACCGTTCGGCTGACAAGGCCGCGCCTGAGCCGACATTGCCGATGGCGACGATCCTGCCTTTGAGATCCTGGACATTTCTGATGGTGCCATTCTTGCGAACGACCAATTGGGCCGGTGCGCTGTACAGGAACGCGATTGCGCGGACTCTGTTCAAATCGGTGTATTTGCAGGTGAGTTTGTTGTGGCGGGCGAGGAATGCATCGCCCGCATACAGGATGGCCATGTCGGCTGTTTGGGTGTTTAGGGCGCAGATGTTGTCCAGCGATCCCCCTGATTCCCTGGGGAACATTTCGAGCCAGTGAACATGTTTACTCATGACGGCCGACATCTTGTTGGCAAAATAGTTGAAAGTACCGCCTCTGGGGCCGCCGTTGAACGTCAAGGCAAGGTGTTTCTGGGGTGAATCAGCGTGGTGTTTGGCGGGAGTAATATCGGGTTCTGAAGAGCATCCGTTTGCGAGCAGCAACACGCCTCCAAGCAAGAGTGCAAGGATGATCTGTGAGCCTCGGCCGACGCGAGAACAAGGCGATTTCAGAGAAGAGATTTTCATGCCTCAGTATGCCATACGGGATACGTTTTTTCAACGAGTCAGAGACAAAGTTGTGCAAGTTATAACCAGACTCACGTCACCCGGCCTGCTTTTCATCAGATGAGGCGTGTTCATGTGGAGCCGTTTCCTTCAAAGTTCATAAAAAAAGGGGGGCCGGATAGCTCCGGCCCCCCCTTGTCAGTGGTGTCTAGTAATGGATCAGGCGGCACTGAAAAGTCTGCGCTTGAGCGGACCGAACCAGATGCCGGACATGAACCAGGAGTAGACAAAGACGCAGGCCATGATGATGGAGAACCAGACCACGATTTCCAGGGGCGCGGCATCCAGGGAAAAGGCCGGAACGTACGCGAACAGGAAAGGAGCCAGGTAGAGGAACTTGGCGAATTTGAACGCGGAGAACGCTGTTCGCCACATGTTGGCCTTGGCAATGGTGGCTCCGGCAAAGGCCGCAATACACACGGGCGGTGTGATATTGGAGTCCTGGGAGAGCCAGTATACGATCATGTGGGCGGCCACTTCGTTGACGCCGAGGTGGGTCAGGGCGGGCACGGCCACGACCGCGGTGATCAGGTAGGCTGCGGTCACCGGGACACCCATGCCGAGAATCAGCGAGGCGAACGCGATGAGCAGAATGGTCATGACCAGGTTGCCGTGAGCCAGCTCAATGACGATGTCGGCAAAGGTCAGCACCAGGCCGGAGTAGGTCAGTACGCCGATGATGATGCCGATGACGCCGACAGTGGCGCCGATCTTGAGTGAGTTGATGGTTCCCATGCGGGCCGCGTCAACAAATCCCCCCAGCTCGTCTTTGAGACCGGAGACAGTCTGCCTGCGATAGGCAAAGAGAGCGGCGGCAACGATCAGACCATAGAGCAGCAGGATACGGCCAGACATGTAAGGTTTGATAGCCGCGGCAGCCTCTTGTCCACCTACCAGGCCGATGCCTTTGATAATCCAGGGGAAGATGACCATGAGGCCCATTATGCACAGGAGTGTGGGGTCGATATGGTGGCCCTTGTCCTTGAACGAGAGACCGATGCAGGCAGCCAGGCCGACGATGGCCGAGTAGCCCGGTGAATACCCTGTGAGCATGAAGAAGGTGATGAGGATCAGGGGCAGAGTGTAGAGCCACTCCTTCTTGAAGATCTCCATGGCGCTATGTTTGTACCGTTCGCCAACGATCTGGTTCTTCTTGGCTTCGTAATGGACCATGACAAAGACCGAGAAGAAGTACATGAAGGCCGGGAAGATCGCCACCAGCATGATGTGCGAATAGGGCAGGCCGGTCATTTCGGCCATGATGAAACCGCCCGCTCCCATGATGGGGGGCATGAACATGCCGCCGATGGAGGCCGCAGGCTCGATGCCGCCCGCGATATGGGGCTTGAACCCCGCCTTTTTCATCATGGGGATGGTGAATGCGCCGGTGGACACGGTGTTGGCGATGGCCGAGCCTGAGATGGACCCGAACAGGCCGGATGCGATGACCGACACCTTGGCCGGTCCGCCGATCTTGTGTCCGACAGCCGCCAGCGGGAAGTCGATGAAGAACTTCTGTGCGCCGCATTTCTCCAGAAAGGAGCCGAACAGGACAAACAGGATGATATAGGTTGCCAGCACGTTGGCCATGATGCCGAACACGCCGTCCGAGCGGTAGAAGATGGAGGTGCACAGCTCCGGGAACGTTGCTCCGGCATGGGCGATGAGCTCCGGTGCCTGATCGCCGTAGACTCCAAACAGGATCATGGCGAGGCCGATGATGACAAAGACATTGCCGACCACGCGGCGGGCCAGCTCCACGCCGATGAGCACGCCGACCATGGCCATCCATCGGTCGAGGAATGTTTCAATGCCGGTACGGTAGTTAATGGCTTCGAAGTTCAGGATCCAGTAGCCCACCGTCAGCAGTGAAAAGAGGATAAACAGCATGTCGTAGATGCGACCGGCGCCGTTTTTCAGCAGCCGCTGGATGACCAGGGTTGCGACAGTGAGCCCGCCCCACAGGTATATGGCGACGGTGTTGATGGGGACCAGCCAGACGCCTTCGTCCAGTTCTTCACTGTTGCCGAGCAGGGCGACAAAGTGTGAACTCCAGCCCGAGCTGGTGATTTCTGTGTACATCTTTTCAATGCCGAAGGTGGTGTAGATGAAATCGAATTCGGCGAGCATGATGGCCAGCGGGATGATCGCCAGCGGGATGATGAGATAATCGTAAAATTGTGTTGTTCTCGGCCGGGCCTTGTAGATGAGGAAGACCAGAACGTAGGTTATGATAACGTAAATTCCCCGGTGAAACTGGGTGGCGGCAGGTTCGAAAATGGCGGACCAGGAATAGAACAGCACCATGCCTACTGCCAGAAAGTCAAAAAGGAATTGTTCAATCTTATTCAGCTTGTCGTACATTATGCACTCGCGACTGCCCTGATGGCAGCAGTTTGAAACACTCCGTCTCCCACCGTGTCCAAGATCGGAAGCCCTGCCGAATCTGTAATAGCATGGCGCTCACGCGGGAAAGCGTAAAGTTTTCCATTGTAACTGGTTGGTCAAACAAACCCGAAGGTCATTGAAACCGGGCGGATCGAGACCCGCCCGGTTGTCAGAGTTATATGCGAGTGCGGCCTACTTGAGGACGCCCTTTTCCTTCCAGAACTTGATTGCACCGGGGTGCAGGGGGATGACGTTGGGGTCGATGCCCTTGATGCCGTTGGCAACGGACATGTCCTTGAAGGTCTTCTTCTGCTCAAGCATGTGCTTGAGACCTGCATCTGACCAGATGGCGCTCATGAGTTCGTAGACGTGGTCTGCGGACACCTTGGCGTTGGCCACCAGCAGGGCGGAGTCGAAGAAGGAAGGCACGTCGGCTTCCACGCCGCGGTAGGTACCGGCGGGCACGGACAGTTTGCCGAAGTAGGGATATTTTTCGAAATAGCCGGATGCCTGGGCATCGGCGGCCAGGTCGACGAGTTCGATGTCGTTGGTCTGGGCGGCCATGATGACAGCGCCGGACGGGAAGGCGGTGAACAGCCAGAACGCGTCGAGCTGTTCGTTACCGAAAGCCTGGGCCGCGTCGTTGTAGCCCATGGCGTTGCGTTCGATCTTGTCCCAGACGCCCATGTGCGTGAAGAAGAGTTCGCAGTTGGCGAATGCGCCGGAACCGGCATTGCCGACACCGACTTTTTTGCCGGCCAGGTCCTTGGTGGACTTGATGCCGGAGCCTTTGCGAACGACCAACTGGGCTGGGGCACCGTAGAGGTAGCCAACGGCCATGACATTCTTGTATTTGTTGGGGTCATTCTTCATCTGACCGGTGCGGCCGAGGAAGACATGGCCGGCGTACACGGTGGAGAAAGCCACGCGACCGGCGTTGGTGGTGCGGAGGTTTTCAACAGAGCCGCCGGAAGACTGGGCTTTGATGGCGAAGTTGGGGCTGTTTTTGATAGGGCCGAAGACCTGCACACCATTGGCCACGACCTGAAAGGTGCCGCCAGCGGGGCCGCCACCAAATACGTACCGTTTTTTGGCCTGGGCAGAAAAGGACATGCCGAGAACAACGGCAAGCGCCAAGGCCAGAATGAGAATTCGTTTCATTTTTTCCCTCCTAAGGAACCGCAACAGTTAGTGTGGACCGCAACTATTTTTACCGTCGAATGGGTAACGAGGTAAAAAGACACCTCGGTCAAAATATTTCGACCGATAGCTTGTTGTGGCATAGGATGACAATTTATTCAACGATATTTTATCTCTTGCGCGGTCTCTCACATGTTGAATTTATTACAGAATTAATATCATTGACCTTTTTGACTGACCAGTCAGTGAAGCGGGGAAGGAATGCCGCTCTTCCACGTGTCGCGCTTGTCAGGCCCGGCCTCTTCCCTGCCCAAGCGCCCGGTCGCTGTGGTCTTTGACTTCATCCGGCGATGTGCTACATGCCTCCGGTCCTTGCAGCACAGGAGTTAGCAATGCTCGACCAACTCAGAGTGGTTCTCTTTCGCCCCAAATATCCGGAAAACATCGGGTCCGTGGCGCGCGCATGTCTGAACATGGGCGTGTCGGATCTGGTCATCGTGGACCCATACAATTTCAATATGGACAAGGCGTTGCCCCTGGCAACGGCGCATGCTCGGCATGTGTTGGAGACCGCTCCCATCGTGGATACGCTGGAACAGGCCGTGGACGGATGTACTGCGGTGTATGGCACCACGGCGCGCACCGGGGGGTGGCGCAAGGGGATCATGAACCCGGACGCGCTTGCCGGGGTGGTGGACGAGCGGCTGCGAGGCGGCGGTCGGGTCGCCGTGGTTTTCGGCCCCGAAGACAAGGGGCTGACCAATGAGGAGACGAGCATCTGTTCCGGCCTGATGACCATCCCCACTAGTCGGGAAGGCACCTCGCTCAACCTGGCTCAGGCCGTGGTCGTGGTGTTGTATGAATGTTTCAAGCGGTCTCTGGATGCGCCGTTTGTTCCTGACGGTCCTCCTGAGGAGCGGCCGACCACTGTACAGGAACAGGCGACCTTGTTTGACAATCTCCAGGAAACCCTGCTGGCTATTGATTTTCTCAAGGATGACAATCCTGACTACTGGATGCTGCCCGTCAGACGTTTTTTTTCCAAGATCAATCTCAGACGCAACGAATTCAACCTGCTCATGGGCGTGTGCCGGCAGGTGAAGTGGTTCGTCAATGCCTACGGTCCTGACAAGAAAAACGCGGATAAATAATGGGAAGGGCGGGTGTCCCTGCCCCGGTTGGTTTATTCGTCTTCGTCGACCCTGCGTTCTGCTTGCGCCCGGGTCATCTTCTGTTCTGTTTGATCCCTGGTTGAAGTGGTGCGCCGCAGGACCAGCTCCAACGCATTCTCCGATGACATGGGTTCATGGAAATAGAATCCTTGCACGCATTCGCATTTCAGTTGCATGAGCGAGTGGAGTTGGTCCGGTTTTTCCACGCCTTCTGCAATGACGCTGAGGTCCAGTGAGTGGGCCAGGGCAATGACAGCCTTCACGATCTCCATGTTTTCCGGGTCTGTTTTCATGCGGGAGATGAAAGAGCGGTCGACCTTGAGGGTGTCCACGGGCAGCTGCTGGAGCTGGGACAGGGATGAATACCCTGTGCCGAAGTCGTCGATGGAGAAACGGATGCCTTTGGCGCGCAGCCGGTTCAGGATGCGGATGGCGGATTCCGGGTTTTCCATGATGGCGGATTCGGTGATTTCCAGCTTGAGGCTGTCGGGGGAAAGCCCCTGTTCTGTCAGGGCGTTGAGTATCATCGAGTCCAGATCAATGCGGGCAAATTGTTTGCTGGAGAGATTTACGGACATGAACAGGCCCTTTGCGTCAGGGGTCTGTTTTTGCCACTGAGCCAGCGTGCGGAGCGATTCGAACAGTATCCACTTACCAATCTGGCTGATGAGGCCGGATTCTTCGGCCATGGGGATGAATTCCGCAGGCGGGATGTTGCCCCGGTCCGGGTGCTTCCATCTGGCGAGGGCTTCGAACCCGATAATATCCGATCCGCCGAGCTGCATGATGGGCTGGTATGCCACATGGAAGTCGCCTTCCTCCAACCCATGGCGCATGTCGTTTTCCATGGTCAGCTGATCCACTGCGGTTTCGAGCATGCGGTTGGTAAAGACCTTGAACCGGTTGCGCCCCGCCTCCTTGGCGCGGTGCATGGCGATATTGGCGTGTTGCAGGATATCCGCGGCTTTGGTGTTTGGTACGGGACTCAGGACAATGCCGAAGCTGGCGGTCGTCTTGACCTCCTTGCCAAGGAGTCGAAAAGGCTCGGAGAGTTTCAGACGGATGCGTTTGACTATGCGCAGGGCTTCGCCTGGGCTGGAGAGTTCATCCAGCAGCAACACGAACTCGTCTCCACCGAATCGGGACACGGTGTCCAGTCCGCGCATTTCCTTTGACAGCCGGATGGCGGTCTCGGTGAGGACCATATCTCCATAGTGATGCCCCAGTGAATCGTTGACGATCTTGAACCTGTCGAGATCGAGAAAGACCACGGCAAAGAAATAATTCTCACGGCGTCTGGCCCGGCGCATGGCCTGACTGACACGGTCAAGGCAGAGGGTGCGATTGGCGACGCTGGTCAGCGGATCGTGCAACGCCTGGTGCCTGAGTTGCTCTTCCATGATTTTGCGGTCGGTGATGTCGCGGAAGGAGAAGCGGATGCCCAGCGGCTTGTCGCCGATACCGGATACGGAGCGGCCCACCACATTGATCCATCGGGTTTTGCCGTCAGCGGAGTTGATGCGAAAATCAAGGGTTTCCCCCCTGTCGGAGTTGGCCTTGATTATGTAGGTATCCCAGGAGTTCTGATCTTCGGGGATGATGATTTCTCGAAGCAGGTCGGGGTTTTCAAAGAACCGCTCCGGCGGGTGCCCCGTGATACGCAGACAGGCAGGCGAGCTGTACAGGACGGTTTTTTCCGGGCTGACCCAGGCCTCCCAGTCATAGGCGAAATCCGCGATGGTCCGGTAGCGTTCTTCGCTCTCTCGCAGCACACGAACCAGTTTTTCCCGTTGAGACTGTATGTGGATATTCTTTTTTTCGGTAATGGCCGCCTGTCTGAGCACATAGAAAGAGAGCAGGGAGATGAACAGCAGGATGCCGAGGCAGATACCAGCCACCCGGTTGCGGTACATGGCGATTTCATCTTTGATATCGTCCACATAGAGTCCTGTGCCGACGATCCATCCCCAGGGTTTGAACTCACTGACATAGCCGATCTTTTCACTGTTGGAATCCGACTGGTCGTTCCACTGCCAGTAGTAGCGCAGATAGCCGCTCCCTGTTGAGTGAGCGATTTTGGTGAATTCCGAAAAAATGCGTTTCCCTTCGGTGTCCGCGAATTCTGCGAGGTTCTGCCCTTCCAGCTCCGGGCGATAGGGGTGCATGACCATGCGGGAGTTGTGGTCGGAGATCCAGAAATAGTGCCTGCCCATATATCCATATCGCATGGCGCGTATGAATTCCTTGGCCGACAGGCGCGCGGCCTCTTCAGTGGTTTCCCCGCTTTCCACTTTGGTCTGGAGCAGTTGCAGTGTGCCCATGACCGCATTGGTCATCTCCATGATGTTTCGTTTGCGCGAGTCCAGGATGGCGTTTTCCATGCTGGGCAGCAGGTACAGGAAGAGTGAACCTGCAAAGAGCAAAAGCATCAGTACAGAAGGAAGGAGGACTCGAAAGGGCGTATGTTTAACTATACTGGAAAATCGTTTCAGGTGCATTTTTTCCACTCGGCTTTGAGAGAACCAATGCTCTGATGATAACGCAGAAGCCGGGGAAAAGAAAAGGGGATCAGAAAAAAAGGGTTTTTTGTTTTCGGGGGTGGGGCCATTGACTGGGGCGGATCATGTCACCGGGGCGTCAGAGCGGTCGATCACGACCATGTTCTTGCCCCCGTTTTTTGCTCCGGCAAGGGCGGTTTGGAGCCGCTGCATGAATGTGTCGGCCGTATCGTCTGGGGCGGCCTGGGCAACCCCCAATGAGATGGAGAAACGGATTTTGCCTCCGAAAATCTTGTGTCCGACCAATTGGCGGAGTTTCTCGGCTACCATGGCGGCTTTGTCTTCTTCCGTGTGCGGCGCGAGAATGACGAATTTGCCGCCACGCCAACGAAACAGGAAGTCGTTGTTGCGCAACTTCGTGTCAACAAAATAGGCAAGGTTGGCCAGCAGTTTGTCCCCGGCGCTGTATCCGTGTGTCTCGTTGATCTGCTTGAAGTCGTCCACGTCGAAAATGATGCCGGAGAGCTGGTGGCCGTATCGGCGGACATTGCCCAACTCCCGATCCGCCACTGTCTCGAACTTGCTGCGGTTATACGCCTTGGTCAGCTCGTCGAAAATGGTCAGCCGTTCAAGCCGGGTGTTGAGTTGTTCCAGCTCCTCTGCGTCGCGGCCCAGATTGGCCAGGACTTTCTTGAGCATCAGCAGCGCCTGGGCCGCCAGGATAAAGAAGCCCGCCACCATGGAAAGGTAGACCAGGCGCATCATGTTTTCAGGATTTTCAGGCGGGGTGATGAGCAGGGTGTAGACAACGCCGAAGTTGACGCACAACAGCGCTGTCAGCCCGAGTATGCTCAGGATGTATAGGGTCTTATACCGTGTCTGTTCGGCACGTGAAGATCGGTTGTCTCGTGTCATGCTGTGTCTGTCTGGCGAGGTTATTCCAGCGGCGCCTCGTAGGTGTAGAAGAGCCCGCCGGTCTTCATTTCTTCATTGTAATTCAGGTCAATGGAAAAATCGGACCACATCCAGCCGTAGCGTATGCCCACTCCACGGCCGGGGCCGTAGGTCCGCATGAGCATGTCCTTGAGGAAAAACTGGTTTACGCGACCTTCGAAGGCCACGCCCACTCTGTAGAGTTTGCCCTTTTTGAAATAGTAGGCCACGGATTTGATCTTTGCTTCGCCAAGGGTGAGTTTTTCGTCCTGGCGGAAGTAGGTGTTCTTGAAGCCGGCTTCGGCCACCGGGCTCAGCCCTTTGGCGTCACTCAGTTCCATCCCCCAGGTAAAGCCGCGAAAGCCTGTGGGGGGCGGTGTCTCCACATAGTCGGAAGCCATTGCCGGACTGATGAGTGCTGTCAGGATGATCGTCAATATCAGGGCGTGGAGCGTTTTCATGATCGTTTTTTCCTTGTTGGCATCAGGGGAGTGAAACTGTTCAAGAGATGTATATTGTACGGACTCTTGCGCTAAAATCAAGACGGTGGAGTGGGAAAAATAGCACATGTGCAACCCTTTGCCTTTTGTTTGTCATGGACCTCCCCGGTATGCTAGGAATCCGCATGAAGAACGAAACCTTCCTCACTACTCTCATATTGGCCCTCCTTATCCTGCTCGGGTTGTCGGCCTGCAAGGGGGATGACGAGTCCAAACGTCTGGCCGCTCTGGAAGCCGAAGTCGCGTCGCTCAAGAGCGAGATGGCGGCCCGGAACGATGAATTCAAGGCCGAGCTTGTTCGGATTCGCAAGAACCTTGAAGGGATCGAATCGTTGCTCAAGATAGATAAGAAAAGGACCGAGATCAAGGAAGGTGAGCAGTCCGGGGAGTCGACCTCGGATGAAGAGCTGGATGCCAAGGCCAAATCCTTTGTGAACGAGAACCTCGACCGGCTCATGGATTTGACCCGGCAGATGCTCGATTCGATGGAAAAGGAGCTGGATGAACAGATGGATAAACTGAATACCCCAACGCCCCAGCAGGGGGATGAAATTTGATGGAGTTCAACACAATGAAAAAATATATGAAAGGGATTCTGCCCTTGTGCCTGATTCTGCTTTTTGCTGTTGGTTGTGCTAAAAACACAGGTATTACACTCACCTATCCTAATGTCGGCGTGGGTGCTTCCTGTTCCGGGGATATTGTTATTTTGCAGTTTGCGGATAATCGCCCAACCATGGCACTCGGTAAATATTCGGACGGGACACGCATTACCACCGGCACCAACGTGGCTGACTGGGTGGGGTGGGCCTTGTTTGACGAGTTGGAAAAAGCCGGGTGCAAACCCCGGTATCGGACATCCTCCGTGTCTCCGGGTGACGCCATGCTCGTCACTGGCGAAGTGCTCAGCGTGGAGCTGAACCAGACCGGAACCACCACTTATACAGGCAAGGTCACGGTCAAGATCGTCATCACCCGGGCCGGTCAGCGGATTCATGTACAGAAATATGCCAGCCAGGTGGATGACGTGGTTGTGCTCGGGTACGCCAATGAGGCGGACCTCATGGCCGAGACCCTGCGTGGCATCATGACGGAAGCCGTGCCCGTGATCGCGGCCCTTGGCTCCAACCCCATGTAGGGCCTGATTCGTATTGCTTTTTTGAAGGAACCCATGTTCGCAGACAAAACTCTCTGTAAACGGTGCGGCGCCTGTCAGGATGAATGCCCCTTTGACCTCGTTGTCGAGGACAGGGAAGGCTTTCCCAAGCTCCGGCTGGCGGCCAAGAAGACCTGCATCGCCTGCGGCCATTGCGTGGCCGTGTGCCCGGTGTCCGCCATTACGTTACCAGAGATGCCCGTGGCCGAACAGTTGGCCCCGGAGCACTGCCTGCCGCTGGCAAAGGATTTGAAGATATCCACTGAGCAGGCAGAGCAGTTTCTGCGCGGTCGTCGGTCCATCCGCTCCTACAAGGACAAGGTGGTGTCCGAGGATGAACTGGCCCACCTTATGGACGTTGCGACTTTTGCGCCCAGCGCCAAGAACGGCCAGCCCGCCCGTTGGATCGTCACTCGTACGCCTTTGGCCACGCGTCGGCTGGCAGGGTTGACCGTGGAATACATGGCCACCAACTCGGTCCTGCCCGGCGTGGTCAGGAACTGGGAAAAGGGCATCGACAAGATTCTGCACGGCGCACCGCATGTGGCCGTGGCCCACGCTCCCGAAGACGGCTTCAACCCGGCAGAGGACTGTTCCCTGGCAGCCGCCTATCTTGAACTGGCCGCCCATGCCCACGGCATCGGTGCCTGCTGGGCCGGGTTCCTCATGGAAGTGGCCGAAGGGTGTTGCGCCATCCGCGAGATGCTCGGCATCCCCGAAGGCCATGGCGTCTACGCCGCTCTCATGCTGGGCTATCCCAAATACCGGTACAGACGCATTCCCACCCGCAGGGATGTCGAAATCACCTGGCTGGATTAGGCCGGTGATTGTAAATTGTTGCTATGCAGAAAGGCCGCCAACAGGCGGCCTTTCTTATGGTGTGCTCATTTATTAAAGACTACTTCTTTGGCAGGGATTGAGCCAGCTCATCGAGTTTGTCCTTGCGTTTTTCCAACGGCTCGAATCCACTGTTCCCCTCTTCTGTAAACGTACTGACTCCATGGGAGCAAATCCACATGGGATCGTAGTTCTGTTTCAGTGTGCCGGCATACTCTATGGCCGCGACCCGTTCCTGATAGATCAGGCCGCTTTCCTGGTACGAGCCGATATTCTGTTTCAACTCGTCTCCGAGGATATAGTTGAGGTACTCGATGCCCTGACGGGCACTCTTGTCGATACACAGTTTTCGATCAACCATGGCCAGCACATATCCCCGAGTGTACCAGCGCAGGGCTGCCTTGTTGTCTGTAGCATCCAGCTTTCTGGACATGACATAAAAAAATGGAGCTGGGAGTTCGGTGATGTTCTGTTGAATCCATGTCATGATGAATGCATCATATTGCTGTGGAGCGCCTGCGGCAATTCTTGCTGTCAGGTTGTAGTTTCCTTTTGCTATTTGCGCATTCAACACTTTTTCCAGTTGCTGTTCATCGACAATCCGCTTTGATAGTTCCTCTTTGTCGGTAGGGTGTGAGAACATGCTCACATCATCTTTTGAAGTGTATGTGGTGGAGGCGTTATTGTTCGCTTTCTGGCCTATGCAGCCACAAAGAAGAATAAGAAGCAATACTAGTACAGTACGGATAAACATGGATACTCCTTGTCGCGTTAATCACCCACATTACAGGGTAAATCTTTCGTTGATTGTACATGCTGATGTTGTGATGGTTCGTCTGTCAGAGAAAAGTCTCTGTAGTACATACTCTGTAATGTTAAAATCAGTATACGGTAAGAACCTGTAGAGCAATCACTGTTTACAATGGTATCCACTCTATATGCTGTTCGCCAGGTGCTGTGCGTGAGGGTGCTGTTGAAAGCCGACTGTACAAGTCGGATTGGGGGGATAACAAAAAAAGGCCCCGCACAGATGCGGAGCCTTTGAATCAGTCAAGTGTCTGTTGTTATATTTCGAGGAGTGCGGCCTTGATGCTCTTTGAGCCGAACTGACGCGCTTCGCCCTCGTCCCACATGAAGATATCGATGCGCTTGGTAAAGCGCTTGTTCATGAGGTCGTTGATTTCAAAGATGCCATAGCCTTCGATGCGGACCTTGCGTCCGAAAACCCAGCCCTGGTTGAACAGATCGCGTGATACGGCGATGGTGCCGCTGCGAACCTTGCGCATGGATGCCGCGATGAGCGGATCATCGTCACACTGGTCGGTCTGGGGGTTGTATGCGGTGACAGTAACGTCACGGACTGGCGTTGATACGGCTTTTTGCAACAGGCGGGCTTCTTCCACCAGTTCCTTGCGAGCCTCGGCGGTCTTTTGGACCAGCACGAGTTTATGCGTGAGATCGTCGATCTTCTGATCCTTGACGACCACAACCACAGCCATGATCACGAGGACCGCACAGAGGACCGGAGTGAGGGTGTAGTTGATGAGTATTTTCATTATGGATTGCTCCCTTTGTTTTTGACTCGGTGGCATATAGGCGTCGATTTAAACCTTGTCAACTTGTTCCCTGTGCTCTGCAAAGCGCAGACCATGACATGGTATCTTGTTGAATTTATGCTTTATTTTGTGGGTGGATGGCTTTTCGCCCTTAAATGCGAATATGCATGTTGTTGAAATGCTGTCAGTTTTCAGGAATCTGTACCAAGTGTTATTTAGTGTAATTCAATATAGATTGACAGAATAAATATAATATGACCTAATTCATCCTTTCTCATCCAACTATGTAAGGATTAGGTAGGGTTGACGCAGTTCAGAGTACTTCCGACACCACAGGGAGACGCATATTTACTCAGGAGCAAACGGGGAAGTTACCTGCTGGATGGTGGGGTACTTTCCGGGTTTCTGCCTGCACTGTTGCGAGAACGGCAGGTGCGCAAATTACGTGCGGTGGTGTGTACTTTTCCGTCCCCGGA
Source organism: Pseudodesulfovibrio sediminis (assembly GCF_020886695.1). Taxonomy (NCBI): domain Bacteria; kingdom Pseudomonadati; phylum Thermodesulfobacteriota; class Desulfovibrionia; order Desulfovibrionales; family Desulfovibrionaceae; genus Pseudodesulfovibrio; species Pseudodesulfovibrio sediminis. The sequence continues at coordinate 2,051,830 of NZ_AP024485.1, read as the reverse complement.
GCGCCTGGGTGGGGTCGTGGACCTCATGGAATCCGGGCATCATGTGTCTGAATACTGGCTTCCGGAGAGCCTCGCGGTCATGACGGAGCATGCCCGGGCTTTCAATGGCGACTGGGCTGGCTGGTGTGCCCGGTGGGGCTGGTCGGTGCCGGCACGCACCCCCGCTCCTGCCCTTTGGGAAACAGAAGCGTCTTCGTCTGACCGGAGCGCACAGGGCGCGGCCATGTTGCTGGGGTTGGGCATGGGGGCGGCCTTTGGCTGGGTTCCAGAAAACGAGATCATGCATGATCCCTTGGAGCTTATGCTGCATCTTTTCGAGGAGGTCGCTGTCCGCGTTGCCGGGCGTTGGGGGCATGGCGCGGAGTCGGTGAGTCACGGCATGCACGCCCTGTGTCGGGTGCTTCCCAGTGGGGGCGACCAACTGGAGCTGGGGATGGTGTGCGGACGAATGCTGTATGCCGAGGCGGCATCCATGCCCATCCAGGAGATGAGTGGGCGCAGGATGGTGGTACAGAGTCTGGCCCTGGCGGCCATGACCGCGTTGCAGAGCCTGCGATGCGCAGCCCGTGTGCGGTTTTTCCGTCAGACCGGAAAGCGCGAAAACCAGTTCATTGCCAATCACCCTTTCAAATGTCTCAACGGGATGGAAGTCCCCTTGCCTCAGCCTTTATCGCGCACGATGACGCCTGCGGCCATGGCCGTGGAGGTCAAAAAGATCTCTAATGACGATGAAGGGCTGGTGTATCAGTACGGCACGGCGGAATGCGGGGTGTTGTTCGGCGGGCACGCCAGAATGGCTTTTCTGAAGAGGGGCACAGCGTTGGTGCTGGACAGGCCCACGGTCATCACCGCCCCAAAGCAGGGAGGGATAGCCATGGAGGCGGCCTATGGGCGCATCGTGTCCAGGCAGCCTGAAAAGGATATCTGGGTGCGCACCCATTACTCTTATAAGAGGCGTGTCTCGAATTTGTTCAGGGCACAGCAGAATACGGTCTGCCTGCATAATTGCATGCACCGCACCGTGAATGAAATCCTCCTCGTTTTTCACGATGGACGCTGGACATGTCTGGCAGGTGGAGGGTGTGTCTGTTCCTGACAGACGGGAGATCGTGAGCAAGCACTTTTGAAGGTGTGATATTCCTTTCCAACCAATTAGACAGATGGTACATCGTGCTAACTATGCAACACCCAGTATGGAGAGAAGCGCATGTCTGACAATCTTTTTGACAAGGCCGAGTTTTTAGCGAGTCTGGCCAATGATGACGAGTTGGCTCGCGATCTTCTTGATGCCTTCCTTGAGGACGGACCGCTTCGAACCGGAAGCATAGAGGCCGCTCTTGAAGCCGGTGACGCCTTGTTGGTGTCCAAGTTGGCCCATTCCCTCAAGGGTATGTGCGGCGTCGTGCGCTCTTCCGATCTTTCAAATCTGGCGCTGAGCATGGAACTGACAGCGAGGAACGGGGACCTGGAAAAGGTGCGCGTTCAATTCGCTCAGTTCGTGCAGCTCATTGATGAGGTGTACGGCTTGATGCACGACTATCTTGAGAACTAACCGGATTATGCAATGAAAAAGGCCTGTCCACAACAGTGGACAGGCCTTTTTTTGTCGTTTGTATGGAACTTATTCTGCGTCGGTCGGAGCTTCTGCAGGGGTCTCGGCCGGTGCTTCAGCCGGCGTCTCGGCCGGTGCTTCGGCAGGTGTTTCCACTGCTTCTTCGGCCGGTGCGGCGGGAGTGATTTCCAGATCGACAGCGTCCATGGCGGCCACGATGTCGGCGGTGATATCAACAGCGTCGCTCATGGAGATGACGGACTGCTTGCTCAGGATGACGGTCAGGCCTTTCTCGGAGCGGTAGGTGTTCAGCACATCATTGAACTTGGCCTCGACCAGAGCGACAACGCGCTGCTGTTCCTGGTTCATGGTGTTCTGCAGTTCACCCATGGCGGCTTTGTATGCGGCCACGGTCTCTTCAGTCTGATTAGCCTGCATGGCCTTGTATGCTGCCTCGGCTTTGGTCTGCAACGGGGTTCCTACTTCCTTGAGATAGTCCATGGCTTTCTTGGCAACCTGGTTGTCCTTGAAAGCAGCAGCTTCGTCCACAATGCCGATCTTGACGCCTGGTTCCTGCTGGTTGCAACCGGCAATAAGGACAAGGCACAAAGCCAGAGCTGTCAGCAAGGGGATGATTCTTTTCATAATGATATTTCTCCATTGTTTCGTTTTGATTCTAACATGTAAAAGTCGCGCAAGCCTATACGCGCCGCCACTTCCTTGCAAGGGGAAACATGAATAATCTGATTCGGTGCAGGTTGTTGCGCATATTCAAGGCCAAAACGGTGTGTTCGGCAGCTTGTGCCGAGCGATTGTTATCCATATCTAATTGAAATGTAAAGTGTATCTATATGGCATGCCACTTGCTCAGTTACTAGGTGAGAAGGAATCGGGAATTTTTTTCCGGGAATGGGTCTCCTGGAAGTTCCCGCCATATCCGGCAGAGTCGGATTGGAGGACGTATGAGTTTTAGCGCATTGTATGTCGGGGCCACGGGTGTGGTCGCCCACAATGAAAATATGCAGGTCGTTGCCAACAACCTCGCCAATGTGAGTACCAACGGGTACAAAAAGGCGGATATGCAGTTTGGCACCCTCATGAGTCAACAGCTCGCAACGGGTGGCGCGCAGTACCAGTCCGGCAGTGTGTCCATGAGTCAGATCGGAAAGGGTGTCGGCATTTCCGAGATTCGGACGATCTTCAAAGAGGGCAGTCTGGCCAATACGAACACCGCCACTGATCTCGCCATCACGGGCGAAGGGTTCTTCGGGGTCTATAATACCGCGTCCTCCGGCAGTGGGTCCGGTCCCACCAACTACACGCGAGCCGGTGCGTTCCGTTTTGACCGCGATGCCTATCTGGTGGACGCCAGCGGGTATCAGTTGCAAGGGTATGCAGTGGACCGAGAGACCGGGGAGATCGCCACCACCGTGTCTGCCATCCAGTTGCCCTACGAGGACCTGACCATAGACGGCGAGGACTACCGGCTGGTCCGGTCGGAGCCGCGAGCCACCACATCCATGGAGATGGTCACCAACCTTGACGCCTCCGGTACGGACACGTTCACAAGCATCAACAATCCATTTTTCGCCATGCACGAGGCCTATGACTCCTCGCTGAGCAACGCCTCCACGCCTTTCGGAGACACGCTGCCGCAATATTCTTCCAGCATTCTTGTTTATGATGAAGATGGCAACGGGCACGACATGACAGTCTATTTTGATCCGGTCAGTTCGGACACGCTGTCCAATGCCGTGCCGGGCTATTCCTATTGGGAATATCTTGTCGCCTTCCCCGGAACCGAGGACGGGTCGGCTGCCTATGGCACCTCCGCCGCCGGGTTGGCCGGAATGGGCGTCCTGACATTCAATGATCAGGGCGAGATGATCGGGCAAGCGGCGTTTTCCCTTAATGAGACTGCCAGCGGCGGAGGCAAGAGCCTCGGGTCGTGGATACCCGCCACCTTTGACGAAGACGGCCTGCCGCAGGTGACAGCGACCTTTGGCAGTAATGGCTCGGCCATCGGCGACGCGCAGACCATATCCTATGATTTCGGCCTCAACTCAGGTGATGCCTCATGGGTCGGGTCCAGTGCGGGAACAGCCGCTTCGGTGGGGTTGAACGTGAACAACCTTCAGGAGATGAGCGGCATGCAGCGCGATGCGCGTGTGACCACCAGTTACGATCTGCCCTCGTCCACCATGTTTCATACCCAGGACGGCTACGCAGAAGGGTATCTGCAGAACGTCAGTGTGGACCGGGACGGCTTTCTCAACGGTCATTTTACCAATGGTCAGGAAGAGCAGATCTACCAGTTGGCCATATATCGGTTCAACAGCCCGTGGGGGCTGAGGCGTTCGGGCAATACCAACTTCGTGGAAACGGCCGCCTCAGGCAACGCCATCGAAGGAACGGCCGGGGATCGTGGCCGGGGTGTCATCAACCAGAACACCCTGGAGGAAAGCAACGTCGACATGGCCGAGGAATTTGCCAAGATGATCATTACCCAGCGCGGGTTCCAGGCCAATACCAAGATCATTACCACGGCGGACGGGCTGCTGAACACCGCCATTTCCACCAAGCGATAGCCGACAGGAACAGTAAACGCATACGACCGCCGTCGGGACATTCCCGGCGGCGGTCGCGTGTGTTTGGGGTGCCTGTCACCCCCGTTCCGTTTCTTGAATTCCCCTGTCAAACCGGATAGAGACACGGGAACGTCAGGTAACCCAAGGAGCGTATCCGTGACAGACCCCAGTGAACACCGTAGCCAGGCGACTATCATGAGCGCCATTTCCGCAGTGGAGAACGAAGCTCCCGGCGGGGCCGAGGCCCTGTACATGGCCGCCATGCTGGCGGATTCTCCGCTGCCATACGATTTTGCCCTGTCCATTGACGGCACGGCTCACAATCCCTCCCTGATCAACCCGGCCGCCGCGTTTTTCGCGGCTACGGCCACCATTGATCCGCTGGTTACTCGCGATCTGATCGTTGTGGATGCGGACAGTCAGATTTTTCAGCTCAAAGAGGATGTCAGGACGACCCTGCGCAACGCCATGGACGATGCGCAGGCCCGAGAATGGGCGAGTCGCGCCCTTTACGCCATGAACCTCGTGTTGCCCGATGCCGAACCACAGCATTGGAACACGGTGCAGTGGCTCATGCCCCATATCGAGGTCTGCCGCGCGCTGGTGACCGAACTCGATGTGAACACCGCCGCGGCCAACCGTGTGCTCCATCAGACCGGTTTTTCCCTGTATCACCAGGAGCGGTATCAGGACGCCATCGGATTTCTGGAGGCGGCCATGGCCGTGGACGTGGCGTTCAAGGGGGAGCAGCACCCGGATATCGTCGCCGACATGGAGGGGCTGGGCACGGTGCACTGGGCAGCCGGTGACCTGACCCGCGCCGAACAGACCTTTGCCGCCTGCCTTGAATTGCAGAAGACGATTTTTACCGAAGACAATCCGGCCACGGCCCCGGTGCTCAACAGTCTGGCCGTGGTACGTCAGGGGCTGGGCGATTATTCCGGTGCAGAGGCGACCTTTGAGGAGTGTCTGCGCATCCTGCGGTTGGCGCATGATGACGCGCACCCGGCCATCGCATCCTGTCTATCCAACATGGCGTTGTTGTACGAGGCCATGGACCGTCTTGATGAAGCCCTTGAGCTGGCCAGGAAATCCCTTGGCATTAATCGGGCGCTGTTTGGCGACATGCACCCTGATGTGGCTGAAGATTGTACCACTGTTGCCCTGTTGCTCGATCGTCTGGGAGATAGCGCCGGTGCCGAAGAACACTTCCGCGCCAGCCTGCATATTCGCGAACAGGTCTTCGGCTCCCAGCACCCGGAGACCGCTCAGGCCCTGTGCAATCTGGCATTGCTCCTGGCCTCGGGAGAGCGTCGGGACGAAGCCTTTGATTACTATGACAAGGGGTTGGCCGCTTACGAATCCGCGCTGGGCCCGAACCATCCGCTCATGGAATCCGCTCTGGATAATTTCATCGCACTTCTTGAAACCGTGGTTGCCACGCCGGGCAGCGATGCCTTCCGCGAACGTGCAGAGGCCCGGTTGCAACAGATCGTGGAACGGGGGGGGTGATCGAATGAAACATTTCCTTGCCATCGGTCTCGGCGAGATTCTCTGGGATGTGTTGCCCGACACACGGCTGCTCGGCGGTGCGCCCGCCAACTTCGCCTATCAGGTCAATGCGCTCGGCGGCGCAGGGGTGCCTGTTTCCCGATTGGGTGATGACGCCCTGGGTCGTGAAGCGCTCTCCATTCTGGTCGCAAAAGGGGTGATCGTCGACGCGGTTGCCGTGGACCCGGAGCACCCCACCGGCACGGTGGATGCGCTGGTGGATGACAAGGGCGTGGCCACCTATGTTTTTCCGGATGACGTGGCCTGGGATTTCATGGGCATGGATGACCTGGCCCTGTCGTTGGCCGCCAAGGCGGATGCGGTCTGTTTTGGTACGCTGGCCCAGCGTTCTGCCACATCCCGCTCTGCCGTGCAGACATTTCTTGACGCCGCACAGGGTGCGCTCAAGGTGTATGACATCAATCTGCGGCAGCACTTTTATTCAAGGGAGATCATCGAGTCTTCCCTCGGGCTGGCCGATGTCCTCAAAATCAATGATGACGAACTCTCCCTCGTTGCGGAAATGTTCGCACTGCCTGCGGATGAGCAGGATGCGCTGGCGGCGTTGCGGGAGACCTATGATCTGCGTCTGGCCGTCTTGACCCGTGGGGAGAAGGGGAGCCTGCTTCTTTCTCGTGAAGGCGTGTCTGATCTGCCGGGCCAGCCCACCAGGGTGGTGGACACCATCGGGGCGGGGGATGCCTTTACCGCTGCGCTGGTGCTGGGATATCTCTCCGGCTGGTCATTGGATGCGATCAATCGAAGGGCCACGGACGTGGCGGCCTTTGTCTGCGGTCAGCCCGGCGCCATGCCGGAAATGCCTGAAAACCTGCGCATTCTCTAGCGAGTTCGTTCCGTCCGGTCAGCCCGAGTCCGTATGCTCGCACTGTAAGGATTAATCTTCTTCGACGACCACACCGTCGCAGACAAAAGAGATGCCCAGCGTGGAGGCCGTGCCGATCATGACGGCCTGGATGATGGGAGTCGTGACCGTGTCTGTGCCTTTCCACTTGACCGTGAAGTTTGCGCCGGAGCCACCGGAAATGTCGCGTTCCGGGACATGGAATTCCCCTGTAGACATGGGACCGATGACCATCGGTTCAACAATATGTTCCTTCACGACCACGCCTTGGGAATCGTAATATTTGACAGACGTCACCACGATGGAATGCATTGCGTCCACATTGCGGATGGAGAGCAGGGCGGACAGGTTGTACGGTCTGCCTTTGATGCCCTGGTAGATGTGCGAATACACCGGAACATATACGGTCTGGCCGTTGGCCTTGTTCAGCTGGCGTCCTGCAAAAGCGGGCATGACCAGACAGAGGCTGAGGGCCAGGGCCAGAAAAAGGCGAAGATTTGAGAGGCGCATGGGAAGCTCCTTGGAGTTCGAATTCAGCACAAGAATGCACTGTCAGTGTTCTTATTGCAAGAGTTACAGTATGGCACGAACCACGAGGCCGAGGCCGAGCAGGGTGATCATGGTCAGCATCACTTTGCGAAAGACGGCTTCGGGCAGGATGCGTCGCACGCGACCGCCAAGCCATATGCCCGCTCCGACAGGGAGAGTGCCCACTGCGGAGATGAGCATGACTTCGGTGTTGACCAGCCCCAGTTTGCCAAGCCCCAACAGCATGATCAGGCTTGAGATGGTGAACGAGGTGTTGATGGCCTGAACCAGCTCGTCCTTGGTGATGTCCAGTGACATGAGGTAGGGCAGGATGGGCATGATCTGTGAGCCGGTCAGGCCGTTGACCAGTCCGGTCAGCAGCCCGATCGTCGAATCCAGCAGTGGCGAGTGCTCAAGGCGCGCGGTACCGCCCCACAGGCCCCAGCTTCCGTAGAGGACCATGGACACACCAAGCACGGTCCGGGGCAGGACGGTGTCTCCGCTGCCGAGTATCCAGAGACCGAGTATGAGTCCGGGGATGCAGGTGGCGTACAGAATCCGGAAGCGCTTGAAGATGGTCACGAAGCCGCCCGCGTCTATCATGACCATCGTGTTGGAGATCAGGGAAGGGATGATGACCAGCGGGATGGCCAGCCGCAGGTCGATATAGGTGGCCATGATGCCCAGGCAGGTGGTGGCGAAACCGAGACCTGCCGTGCCTTTGAGAAAGGCGGCGAAGAAAAAGGTGGCAAGGATGCAGGCGATGATGAGTGGTTCCATTTCAATTGAGTCAGTACACCCTGGTCGGGATCCTGGCAACGGATTCCCTCTTTCCACTTGGGCAACTCTGCGGTATGGCATGGGCACTGTAGAGAAATACCTGTTTTGGAGTACCGACAATGAATATACCCAAGGGATACCGGTTCGGCGCCGTGGCTGCTTCCTTCAAGAAGCAGGGCAAGCTTGATCTGGGAGCCATCGTCAGCGACACCCCGGCTGTGGCCGCAGGCGTGTTCACCACCAATAAATTCAAGGCAGCACCGGTCCTGCAATGTCAGGAAATGCTGAATACGGGCCGAAAATTTTCCGGCTTTCTGATCAACTCGGGACAGGCCAATGCCTGCACCGGCGACCTGGGACGCGCCAATTGTCGCGAGACCCTGAATCTGGCTGCCAAGGCGCTTGATGTCCCGGCTGACGAACTGCTGCCCGCCTCCACAGGGGTTATCGGCGCACAGTTTGATATGGACAAGTGGGAGGCGGCCATGCCCGGTCTGGCCCAGTCCATGACCGTAGACTCTGCCGAAAACACGGCCAAGGCGATCATGACTACGGACACGGTGCACAAGCTGGCCGGTGTGACGGTCTCGCTGGCAGGGGGCGATGTGCGCCTGCTCGGCATGTGCAAAGGCGCGGGCATGATTTCCCCGAAAATGGCGACCATGCTGTCTTTCATTACCTGTGATGCCGCCATTGACGCCGCTGCCTGGAAAGCCATGCTGGTGGATTGTGTGGATCGGACCATCAACCGCGTGACCATTGACGGCGACACCTCCACCAATGATTCTGTCATTGCCCTGGCCAACGGTGCCTCCGGTGTGGACGTCGCTACCGATGAAGATCGTGAACTGTTGCGCGGTGCGCTGCATACGGTCCTTGAAGAGCTGGCATACAAGATCGTCATGGATGCGGAAGGCGGTACCAAGGTCGCCTTTATCGAAGTCTCCGGCGCTCAGTCGGATGCGGACGCCGAGCTGGTGGCGCGGGCCGTGGGCAATTCGCCGCTGGTCAAGACCGCGCTCTTCGGCTCGGACCCCAACTGGGGCCGGATCATCTGCGCGGCCGGTTACTCGGGTGCGGAGTTTGCGGCCGAGGACCTCAAGCTTGAGATCGGCGGTGTGCTTGTCTTCCAGAATGGTACCCCCGAACCCGGCGATATGGATGATCTGCTCGGTCCCATAATGCGCAAGCGGGACATCGTCATCGGTATCGAGCTGGGCACCGGTCCCGGCGCGTGCCGCCTGCTGGCCAGCGATCTGACCAGAGAATATATCAGCATCAATGCGGACTATCGGAGCTAGGAGAAAGGCATGCCCATACTCAGAGTGGAAACCTGGGCCGGGATATCCAGGGAACAGAAGCGCGACTTTGTCGAGGTCCTGACCCGCGAGTCCGTGCGTATCCTCGACTGCCCGCCCGAAGCCGTGACAGTCATTATAGAAGAAGTCCCCAAGGAAAACTGGGGCGCCGCAGGAGAACTCTGTTCCGAGCGGTTTCCAGACACGTAACCGAGGACCTGATGGAAAATATGAAAGGGCGCGACAAACTGACGCGCATTGTGGATTTTTTTAATGAATGCGGCATGCTGCGAAAAACACCGCGCACGGGATACCAGTTTTTGGGGACCGGCAGCGAGACAGTGGCAGAGCATTCCTTTCGAACAGCGGTCATCGGTCACGTTCTGGCGTTGATGGCGGACGCGGATGTGGCCAGGACCACGTACATGTGTCTGTTTCATGATCTGCACGAGGCGCGTACCGGCGATTTCAATTACGTGAACCGTATCTACAACAACTCCGACCGGGTTCAGGCGCTCAAACACGCCACGGGCGGGACGGGATTGGAAGAGGATATCCTGGGGTACTGGGATGAGCTGGAAGAGACCGTGACTCTGGAAGCCCGGTTGGCTCAGGATGCGGATCAACTCGATTTCATCCTTATTCTCAAGGAAGAGTTCGACATGGGCAACGCCTATGCCGGACAATGGCTGGAAAGCGCCGTGCAGCGGGTTCGTACCCAGTGGGGGCAGGAAATAGCTGAAGCCATTACCAAAACGGACCACAAGGATTGGTGGTTTCTGGGGCCGGACCCTGAGTGGTGGATTCGGAAAAATGGCAAGAACAAGAAAAAATAGATTTTTTGCCGACAAAGGACAGAAAACGATTCATTCTATCTATCAGTAATGGTAACCTACTTGCAGAAGAAGTATGAATTGAGTACATAGCGGAAGCTTATATTTTTTAATCTTTAATAGGTAACTCAATCCGCTGGAGCGGGGAGACGATGGCAGAAAAAGTTCGTGAAATAGCGATGCCGAAAATTTTCCCCTGCAAGATATGCAGGAACGTTGTGGACGAAGCGGGAGGTCTCTTCCTCTTTTTCCTCGATGCCTTGCGTCTGGTGTTTGCCGGATGGGGCCAGTTCCACAAGATCGTCCGGCAGATATATTTTATCGGTGTCCAGTCCATCTCGGTCATCGCTCTCATCGGGCTGTTCTCCGGCATGGTCATGGGCATGCAGCTCTATTTTGCCCTGTCCGCCTTTGGTGCGGACGGCTTTTTGGGCGCTGGCGTTGCCTTGTCCATGGTTCGCGAGCTTGCGCCGGTGCTCTCCGCCATCATGCTCACCGGTCGGGCCGGTTCGGCCATGACCGCCGAGATCGGGGTCATGCGCATCTCGGAGCAGATCGATGCCCTGACCATTATGGACATCAACCCCATGCGCTATCTGGTGGCTCCGAAGTTGGCCGCCTGTATCATCAGCTTTCCGTTGCTGACCGCATTTTTCAATCTTATCGCCCTGTGGGGCGGGTGGCTGACCGGTGTCAAACTGCTGGGAGCCAATGCCGGTGTGTACTGGGCCCGCGTGGATGGTTCGCTGAATTGGAGCGACATCGAAGGCGGGTTTATCAAGTCCATTGTGTTCGGCCTGGTGGTCTGCACCATCTGCTGCTTTGAAGGATATTACACGCACCTCCGTTCCGGGCATGCCGGTCCCGAGGGCGTCAGCCAGTCCACGACCAATGCCGTGGTCAAGTCGTGTGTTGCCATCCTTGCTGCGGATTATCTTTTGACCTCCTTGCTGTGGTAATGGTGAACTATGGGATCTGCACCGGGTATACGACTTGAGAATCTGACTGTGGGCTATGGCGGCAAACCCATTATCAGTGATCTGAATATTACTTTTCCGGGTGGAGAGTTGTCCATGATTGTTGGTGGTTCCGGCTGCGGCAAGTCCACCGTGATCAAGCACATCCTGCAACTCCAGCCGCCTATTTCCGGTAAGATTTTCGTGGGTGAGAATGATCTCAGCCAGATGTCGCGCAAGAAGATGCACTGCATTCGTCAGCGTACCGGCGTGCTTTTTCAGGATGGTGCCATGCTCGGGTCTCTGAAGGTCAAGGACAACGTGGCTCTGCCTCTGCGTGAGCATACACGGCTCGGTGATGAGCAGATTATGCACATTGTGCAGGATCGCCTTGAGCTGGTGGGGCTGGGACACGCCATGGAACTCTATCCCAACGAACTTTCCGGGGGCATGCGGAAACGGGCCGGATTGGCCCGCGCGCTGGTCATGGACCCGCAGGTGCTCTATTGCGACGAACCCACTTCCGGGCTGGATCCGGTCATGTCCGCAGAGTTGGACCAACTCTTGCTTGAAATGATGTGTCATTTTGACATGACTATGGTCGTCGTCACCCATGACCTTGCGAGCATGCGCGCATTGGCTGATCATGTGGTCATCCTGGGTGAGGCGAAATGCCTGTTTCAGGGATCGCTGGAAGAGCTTGAAGTAACGACCGATCCGTACCTGCGCAATTTCCTGGACAGGACCACTGATGAGCGGGATGCCCCCAGGCTGACCCTGCCTCCATTGGACCCGTCCATGATGAAAATCGACTGCAATAAGGTACTTGACGTGAAAACCACGATCCGAAAGGATAACAGGTGTTCAAAATGAAGAAAGAGACCGCTGTAGGTATTTTTGTGATTATGGGCCTGTTGGCCGTGGTGTACATGTCCGTTAAACTGGGCAATGTGCAGCTCTTCTCGGACAAATACTATCTTGTCAAAGCGGGTTTTTCGGATATTACCGGCCTCAAGGTCAATGCTCCGGTTCAGATGTATGGTGTTGAAATCGGGTTTGTCAGTGATATCGGGCTGGATCAGAAGAAAGGCATGGCCGTCGTGTCCATGATGGTTTCCAAAGAGGTGGAGCTCACGGATGACGCCATTGCAGCCATCAAGACCAATGGTCTGATCGGTGACAAATATCTGAAGCTCGTGCCCGGCGGCCTGGGAGATCCGGTCAAACCCGGTGATACCCTCTTTGACACGCAGCCGGCAATTGATCTGGAAGCCTTGATCAGTAAGTTTGCTTTTGGTGAAATATAAGTTGGAATTTAAGGAAGATATATGCATATGAAGAAACTGATACTGACTCTTGTTTTGGTGTGTCTCCTAGTCGGCGCTGCTGCCGCACAGGAACAGGATGCGCAGACCCCGAAAGCCAGGATTCAGGAAGGAATGGACAACCTCATTGCCATGTTGTCCGATCCGAAAATGCAGGAACCCGAACATCATGACGAAGCCATTGCCGAACTCAGGAAAGTGGCTGAGCAGTTTATTGATTTCGGCCTGGTCACGAAATTTGCCGTTGGCAGACCCTGGCTCGACATGAGTCCGCAGATGCGCACGGACTTGACCAACGCCTTTGTTCGACTGCTTGAACGTTCCTATCTGAAGAGGATTCCAGCCTACGAAGGACAGCGGATCGAGTACAAAAATGAGGTCGTTTCCGGTAAAAAAGCTAAGGTGTTGACCGAAATTTTTGACAAAGATAAGAAAATAATTGTTGAATTTCGCTTGAGAATCGTAGATGGAAGGTGGATGATATACGATGTCGTCGCCGAAGGTGTGAGCCTGGTGATGAATTATCGAAGCCAATTTTCCGCTGTCCTGGACAGTGGCACTCCGGAAGATTTGCTTCGTTTGATCAACGAAAAAGTTGAAAAAATTGATGAAGTTCAGAAGAGCGAGGGGCAGTAATTTCTTGAAAACAGGCATCTCAACAGATTGTCGATTGGCAGCAGCGCTCTTGGTGCTCGTCTTCCTTCTGGGAATGACGGGGGCTTCTTTTGCTGCTGATACCGCGCCGAAACAGATTCTTCTGGCCCAGACGGTTGATACCGGAGAGGGCGGTGACGAGTTTGATGACTTTGACTCGGACTACAGCGACGAAGAGTTGGTTGCCGATCCTCTTTACTATTGGAACCTGACCTGGTTCAACATCAACGACTTCCTGTATTTCAATGCCTTCAAACCAGTGGCCGAAGGGTACGCGTGGCTGATTCCGGTCAGACCTCGCCGCTGGGTGGACAATTTCTTTACCAATCTGCTTTTCCCTGTTCGGTTCGTCAACAACATACTGACAGGTAAATTCGACGCCGCCTATATGGAGACGTCCAAGTTTATCGCCAATACCTCGTTCGGTGTGCTCGGTTTCGGTGACGTGACCGGGGGCATGCCGCGAAACTGGGAGCCGGAACGGCCCACAGCGGACGGTCTCGGCCAGACTCTTGGCAAGGCCGGTATTGGCCATGGCGTGTATCTGTACTGGCCGTTGATCGGTCCCAGCTCCATCCGCGAGTCCGTGGGTTGGGTTGGTGACGCCTATATGGACCCCTTGACCTACGGTCGGTTCACCTTCCTCGAATTTGTCGCCATCAGAGCCTACAGCAACCTGAACACCCTTTCTCTTCAGCTTCAGGGCAACGAGTATGAAGCTTTGACCGAAGGCGCTGTGGACAAGTACGCAGCCGTCCGTGACGCGTACATCCGCTACAGGGCCAAAAAGGTCGAAGAGTAGTTCTCTCTGCCCCCGGGGCTGCCTCAATGAAGATCGCCGTTATCTCCGACACTCATATGGGGGCGCCTCCAGCCTGGCTTGATCAGGTCTATCGCACATGGCTCGAACCCGCTGATGCGCTGGTTCACTGTGGGGACATCACCTCCTTTGAAACATGGTCCTACTTTATGCAGCACCACAATTTTCTGTGTGTGCGCGGTAACTGCGACTGGGACCCGCAGCTTGTGGATCAGTTGGAACCCATGCTGAGTGCGGAGCTTGGCCCGGTGCGTCTCGGCGTCACCCATGGTTGGGGATCACGCTCTCAGGTACCTGTCAAAGTGGCCGAAGCGTTTGGCCCGGAGTTCAATCTGGTTTGCTATGGGCATACCCATGCCCGTGATTGGTCCGTTCGCAATGGCGTGCAACTGCTCAACCCCGGCTCTCTTGGCGAGTTCGGTTCGCTGGCCATTGTCTCTGTGGACGGCGATGGCGCAATGGACTGTTCCTTCGTGGACGCCAACTGATTGTATCTTTTCCTCGGTTCCGTCTGTTTCTTTGTATTTATTTCCCTTCTTCTCTTTGTTTCCCGCCTGTCTCCGCCACGCAACATATGTGCCCGGTTGCACTTTTCCCCTATGAATGGCATGAATTACTGGTGTATAAAATGAGGGTGACAAAACTTTGGATGACAGTGTGCCTGCTGGTCGTCTGCCTGGGGTTTGCGGGGCGTTTGGTCAGGGCTGACAGCGAGCGCGAGTTGGTGTTCGGCATGTCTGCCGCCTTTACTGGCGCCAACAGTGAACTCGGTATTGAATTTTATCGTGGGCTTATGGCCTATCTGGAATATTTCAATGCGCAGGGTGGAGCAGATGGCTGGACCATCAAGGTGACGCCTGCCAATGATGGGTACAATCCGGCTCCGTGTTTTCAAAATACCGTCCGTTTTATCACCCAGGACAATGTCTTTGCGCTTTTCTCCTACGTGGGTACCCCTACCACCACACACATCCTGCCGCTGCTCCAGAAATTTGAAAATCAGAATATTTTCCTGCTCTTTCCCTTTACCGGCGCGCAGCCGTTGCGATCAGAGCCGTACGGAAAATACATCTATACCGCGCGCGCTTCCTACTACGAAGAAACCGCCGGACTTGTTGACCAGTTGGTGAAGATCGGTCGAACCCGTATCGGAGTGTTCTATCAATCCGACGCTTACGGGCGCAATGGCTGGGATGGCATCAGGCGGGCGCTCAAGAAACATGAGCTTGCCATCGTGTCCGAGGCCTCCTACCGGCGAGGCGCATCCTCTGCTCAGGATTTCACGGATGAGGCGCGACATATTGTCGAAGCTGAACCGGATGCCATTATCATTATCGGCACCTATGCCTCGCAAAGTGCGTTTATCAGAGATGTGCGGAATGTGGGGTATGCTGATCTCCTTGCTGGTATTTCTTTTGCCGATTCCGACAAGACTCTTGATTTGCTCAAGGCCGCAGGCATACGGGACGGCAAGGATTACAGCGTGAATCTGATCAATTCTCAGGTTGTCCCGAGTTATACCGATCTGAGCCTGCCCGGAGTCCGCTTGTATCAGAAGGTGTTGGAGGGATACACCGGCCAGCCGATATCCCCGGGCGAGGGCTACATCCCCCGCAAATTCAGCTATGTCAGTTTTGAAGGATTCCTGAACGGCCTCCTGCTGGGTGAAGTGATCAAGCGTATGGCCGATGACCCACGGCGGGACCGTATCCCGGAGGTCATGCGGTCCATTACGCATTTTGATATGGGCATCGGTGAGACAGTTTCCTTTGGCGACAAGTATCAAGGGCTCAATGCCATCTATTTCACGACCGTGAAGGATGGTTCCTTCCAGCCTGTGACCGATTGGGAGCAGTGGCGCCAATGAGGGCTCCGAAACTTTTCATAAAACCGCTCCTGTTCATGGTCGTGCTCTTCGGCATGATTGCGGTGGTCACCTCGTACACCTTTGGCTCCCGGTTGCGGCGGGAGATGTCTCGGGAATATGAATCCAAGGCGCTCGCCCTGGCCCGTTCCATTGCCGAGTCCGATATTGCCACCATTCTCGGACAGGATGCCGGAGGGGTGCAGGCCCGTATTGATCATTACCTCGATATCGCGGCGGTGTCCTATGTGGTGGTCACGGATGAGGACGGACAGCTTCTGGCCCACACCTTTGTGCCTTTTGTACCGGAGAAAATCCGACAGATCGTCAGTGATACCAATATTCGGGTTCAGGCCTCGGAGCACATGATGCGGGAGGTCTCCCTGGGGGACAAACAGTATCTGCATGTGTCGAGCCCCATCCTCAGCGGGTTGGCCGGATTTGTTCATATCGGCATGGATATGGCGGTCATCAATCGGAATATCCACGAATCCCTGGTCGAGCAGCAGATCGTTATGCTGGCCTTGTTCCTGATCAGCTCCCTGCTCCTTTTCCTTTTTATCCTGAATATTTCCAAACCGTTGACCGCGCTTTCGCAATACGCGGGCCGGGTCGCGGTCAAAGACTTCTGTGATGTGCCGGAGATTACATCCAACGACGAGGTGGGGCAGCTCGCCAGGGCCATGGCGGCCATGACCGGACAGATATCCGAACTCGTGACCAGTCTGGAGGACCGGGTCCAGCAAAAGACTCATGAGCTGAAGGAAGCGCGCGATGCGCTCAAGGAAAAGGTTGATGAGCGGACGTCCGAGCTCATGCGCACAAACACCCAGCTCAAGATCGAGATCGCCGAGAGAAAGGTCATCGGTGATGCCTTGCGTAAGGCGGAGACCAAGTACCGCACCATTTTCGAGAATGCGGTAGAGGGTATTTATCAATCTTCCCTCGGCGGCCGTTTTCAGGACACCAACCCGGCTCTGGCCCGAATTCTCGGTTACAAGACGCCTGAAGAACTCATGAGCTCGATCTATGATATCGGGACGCAGATGTATGTTGACCCCAACAGGCGCAAGGACCTGCTCAATCGGTTCGAGCGTATGGATGAGATCAAGAATTTCGTGTCCAAGGTGCGCAAGCGGGATGGCAGAATCATCTGGATCAGCGAGAATGTGCGCAAGATCATGGACAAGGATGGCAACGTACTCTGTTTCGAAGGGTCTGTGGAAGACATCACCATGCGCAAGAAGGCCGAAGACCAGCTCAAGCGGCAGGCATTTCATGACCCGCTCACCGGACTGCCCAACCGTGCGCTGTTTCTGGACCATCTGCGGATGGCCATGGAGCGCGGCCGTCGGGGCAGGCATCTTTTTTCGGTATTGTACATGGACCTGGATCGTTTCAAGGTGGTCAACGACTCGCTGGGCCACGAGGCCGGTGACGAGCTGTTGCGCGGCGTGGCACGCGTGCTGGAAAACTGTGGCCGGAGCACGGACACCATTGCCCGGTTCGGCGGAGACGAGTTTGCCATATTACAGGAAGACATCTCTGCGCCCAAGGATGCCATCACCATTGCCAGACGTATCCTTGAGGGTGTTCGCCAGCCGTTTTCCATCGGAGGCAATGAGGTCTTCACTTCGGCCTCCCTCGGTATCGTGCTCAAGACCGACGGCTATGACCGCCCCGAGGCATTGCTTCGGGACGCGGATACAGCCATGTACCGGGCCAAGGAGCTCGGCAAGTCCCGTTTCAAGGTGTTCAACAGGAAGATGCACGATCAGGCATTGCAGCTCATGGAGTTGGAAACAGACCTCAGGCGCGCCGTTGATCTGCGTGAATTCGAAGTGTTCTATCAACCCATCATGGATATCACCAAGCGCAGGGTGAGCGGCTTTGAAGCCCTGGTCCGCTGGCGGCATCCTGAGCACGGCATCATCGGTCCCAATGATTTTATTTCCCTGGCCGAGGACACCGGCCTTGTCTACGCCATTGACAATCTGGTGCTGGAAGAGGCGTGTACCCAGATAAAACTGTGGCAACATGCTCTTGGCGTTGATTCCGGCGCCGACCTTACTGTGAACGTGAATATCTCAGGGCGGAATTTCGGGCAGTCCATGCTCGTCAGTCAGGTGGGGCGCGCCATTGATGACGCCGGACTGGACCCGGCTTCGCTCAAGATCGAGATCACGGAGTCCGCGCTCATGGACAACCCCTCTGTGGCAGAGGATATGTTGCAGCAGCTCAAAGGGCTTGGCGTATCGGTCTGCATTGATGATTTCGGTACAGGCTATTCCTCCCTTTCCTATCTCCAGCGGTTTCCCATCGACGTGGTCAAGGTCGACCGCAGCTTTATCATCGAGGTGGAAACAGACACGGACAGTCAGGCCATTGTGCGCACAGTCTTCTCCCTGGGTGAATCCATGGGCCTCACGATCGTGGCCGAAGGTGTGGAAACAAAAGCCCAGCTCGACTTTCTCGAGGGTGAAGGATGTCAGTTCGTTCAGGGCTATTTCTTCCACAAGCCTTTGACTGTTGAACAGGTGGATACGTTGCTGGCTGACATGCGTCTCGACAATTAGACTCGACACCTCCCATCACACTGTGGTGAACGGTACTTCACCACCCCGTTTTCTCCTCTCATATTCGTATTTATAAGCTTCCCGTACTTGTTGGTTGTGGGCAAGACTGCTATCGTTTGAACTTCGAATATCGAAGCGATGGGGCCATGTCGGGTGTATGGAAGCATGGTCCGGCTTCGGTGGGAGATGGCGGTATACTTTTTCAGGGGTCAAACCGTTTACAGTGTAGAGTATCACCCGGGCATATGGTCGGGGTCCCAGTAAAGTGAGAAATGGATTATGATTATGAACGCAGAAGGGCTTATTGAAGGTGTTTTTTCCATTGAACGCATGGCCAAGATCGGTACCGGCACCACGGCCCGACGGGTCAAGCAGACGGCACTCTACTACGCCAGGGAAGACGAAGATGGAATGATCAATCTTCAGGGCTTGAACAATAAGCATGTGCCGTTTGGCGAGGTGGAGCAGGTCTCCAAGGATACGTTGTTGTCCGACTACCTGCCCATGCCGCAACTTTTCAAAGAGGTCATTGGCAATCTGCGGATGGTGCAGAAATCCGTGGCCCGGGGCGACAAGTTCCGCAAACGGGGTGAGAGCTTCACCGCTGAATACGAATACGCCAATGCGCTCAACCTTGATGAGCAGAATGTTCGGGCCAACTTCGGTATCGGGCTTTGTCTGCTTGAGCGGGATGAAGAGGAAAAGGCCAAAAAAGTCTTTGATCGTATTATCAAGATTGATTCCGCTTTTCAGGATGACCACAAGCATTTGTTCAATGAATATGGTATTGCCTTGCGCAAGAAGAAACTCAGCGGCCAGGCCGTGGATTATTACAAGCGCGCCCTTGAATTGAGCGATACGGATGAAAATCTGTGGTTCAATCTGGCGCGAGCGCAGTTCGATCGTCAGGACTGGGCGCGGTGCGGGGAAGCGGTTTCCAAATGTTTGGAACTCAATCCGAAGCACCCAGAGGGGATGAAGATGCTCGCCTATCTGACAAAGAAAGGGCTTGTATAACGGTTCGGTTTCGCGGGAGACTGTATGGCAAATATCAAGGCGTTCATTGTTGCCGGTACCAATAGCGGCTGCGGCAAGACTTCCATCTCCCTTGGGTTGATGGCGGCTCTCTCACGTCGGGATATCCGTGTCCAGCCCTTCAAATGCGGTCCGGATTTCATTGATCCCGGCCACCATGCTCTGGCCTGCGCCCGCAACGACACCCCTATTCCCAGCCATAATCTGGATGGGTGGATGCTTGATGCATCAACGAACCTCGGTATTTTCAATCGATATGGAGCCTCCTGCGACGTCGCGGTCATAGAAGGCGTCATGGGGCTTTTTGATGGTATTTCCGGCACCGAAGACCATGGCTCAACCGGGCAGATGGCCAAGACTCTCGGCCTGCCCGTGATTCTGGTGGTGGACGCCCGGTCCATGGCCCGCTCTGCCGCTGCGCTGGTTTCAGGGTATGCCCATTTTGATCCAGAGGTGAATATCGCCGGGGTCATTTTCAACCGTGTGGGCAGCGAATCCCATGCGGACCTGCTCCGGGAGGCCATGACTCTGTTGCCTGATATCCCGGTACTCGGCTGTCTCGGCCGCGACGGGGCCATCGCCACCCCCTCTCGCCACCTCGGGCTGGTCACGCCGGACCAGCAGGGACCGGATATGTCACGCTATCAGCGGTTGGCGGATTGGGTCGAGACCGGCCTTGATCTGGACAGTCTGCTGGACGTGCTGCCAGAGACGCTGGTGGTGCCGTCTTTCGAGCCGGTTCCCCAACTCCCGGATGTGACCATCGGTCTGGCGCGGGATAACGCCTTCTGTTTCTACTACGAAGAGAATCTGCGCCTTCTGCGAGAGGCCGGTGCACGGATTGTCGAGTTTTCTCCCATCAATGATCATCGGTTGCCCGAGCATCTGGACGGTCTCTATCTCGGCGGCGGCTATCCTGAATTATACGCCTTTGAATTGGGCCAGAACAACAAGCTGCGGCGTGAGATCAAGGAGTTCTGCGAGTCCGGCAGGCCGGTCTATGCCGAATGTGGCGGGTTCATGTATCTCATGAATGACATTGTCACCGGTCGTGGACGGTATGCCATGGCTGGAGTGTATCCGGTGCGGGCGGAGATGTCCGAGCGGTTCCGCGCT
Organism: Pseudodesulfovibrio sediminis; assembly: GCF_020886695.1. Classification (NCBI taxonomy): domain Bacteria; kingdom Pseudomonadati; phylum Thermodesulfobacteriota; class Desulfovibrionia; order Desulfovibrionales; family Desulfovibrionaceae; genus Pseudodesulfovibrio; species Pseudodesulfovibrio sediminis. Next base: position 2,031,492 of record NZ_AP024485.1, on the reverse strand, counting down.
CTGGGGTATCGAGAGATAACCACACAGGCGGATACCATTCTGGGCGCTGCCGGGATCATGGTCCGTGGGCATGAATTTCATTACTCCGCCATTCAGGATGAACCGGGCGTGCAATCATTGCTGTCCGTGTATGCCATGACCGGTAGAAAAGGGGTCATCGATGCGCCTGAGGGGTTCCAGATCGAGAACACTCTGGGCTCGTATGTGCACCTTCATTTCGGGAGTCATCCTGAGGTTGCGCGTGCTTTTGTCAGAGGGTGTAAGGAGCGCTTCGAGCAGCTGGCCTAGTAACGCTGCGCGTGCCTTTTGTTTTTCAGGGTATGCGCGCTACGCGGTGAGAGTTCAATCGAAATTTATTGAATAGTTTTCGCCTTTACGGTGACCTGCTTTTTGCGAAGCGGCAAAAAGGAGGCAAAAAGCGCTTTTTTGTGTGTGATCGAGGAAGTGACCCAAGAGCCTGTAGGCGACTTCACTGCCCGACAGATTGTCTGCAACGCAAACTCGGTCGAGCTGCGCTGCGTCGCCCGGGACAGGCTCTAAGGTCCGCTTCCGATTGTCCGTCGTTGTAGGCGATTTATTTTGTAGAGTTTTAGGCTGTCGGTAACCTATCGGACAGTCTTGGATGCCGAATGTCGTTTGCTCCAATCTTCCTAGCTTAGTCCTGTTTGCAAGGCTTAGAAACTGACAACGAAAGGACGGCGGCTCCGGTCAGGCGGTACGAATGCACCAACTTGGCCCGGCAGTTTATGGTGAGAGTTGCCCCTTACTTTTCACGGCATGGAGCCGTCCCGAGTTGCTCAGGTTCTTGCCGTCAAACCTCGGGCGGGAAACTAGTGCAAGGAGCTTTTTGCGTCTCTTTTTGCTCCTCAAAAAGAGACCGCCGCCCGCGAAGGGCATGGAACAAATTGAGGGCGGCACGCACCCAAGAGTGGCTCTCGCTCCAAAGGAGCGCATCTTCCACTCTTCATAGCCGCCAAAAAGCGGCATTCCTTTATTCTTAAAGGCCTGCTGCTCGAAGCATCCGTCAAATTACCGTTTGCCTTGCAGCAAACATTTCCATCGCTTCGCTTCATCCCAACTGAACCCACCCGGTACGCAGGGCCAGATGGAATTATTTTGATATAACGGCTCGTCAGCCAGCGGATACGGGCTGGCCGCACACGCGGCATCAAACATGGGGCTGCCGGGAATGGGCGTGTAATGGGCCAGATGCGGCCTGAATCCGAATGCACGCACATGGTCGACCGCCTGTTCCACATTGTCGAGATCCTGGCCGGGCAGGCCAAACAGGATATACACGCCGATGTCGTCGAGATCGAAGCCCGCCTCCAGCAGATTGTTCGCTCCGGCTTCCCATTGTTCGCGGGTCAGTTTGACATCATTGCGGTTGTCGAAATCCGTTGTCTCCAGTCCGAGTCGGACGGTGTGCAATCCCGCATCCTTGAGACGGTGACAGACCGTCTGGGTGAGATGCCGGACATGCATGGCGTTGGGGGTGTGCAGCCGCAGATCAAGCGACCGGTCTACAATGGCATCGAGCACGGGCCAGAGCCAGCGGTCGGGCTTGATGAGCAGGGCGTCATCATAAAAGGCGAAGTTCCGCACACCGCGATCATACTCTGATTGAATGCCGTTCAGGATGTCGCTGGACATACCTTGATTGAAGGCTGGGTACAGCGCATGACTGGCGCAGTATTCACAGGAAAAGGGACACCCGCGTGAGCCGAGAATGACAGAATAGGCAGGCTGTTCATACAGGTCGGTTGCCAGTGACAGCCCGGCGTTTTCCGGGAGTGGCGGGGTGTCGAATCCGATGGTTTTCCAGAAGGCAGTCCAGTTGTCTGGCCACTCAAGCGGTCCCTGGGTGAGGTGGGCGTTCGCGTGCGTCCGTGCGTGCTCGCCGCACAGGGTGGCGTAGGTTCCACCCAGAAAACGCGGTACATCCGGCCATAACTCGGCCACGATATCAAGGATATCCAACGCGCCTGGATACCAGTAGGTCATGATGGTCGAGACCATGACCGCGTCGGGTTTGGGCTCAAGGGCGGTGAGCGCCTCCCTGACCATCTCGCGCGGCAACCCGTAGCAGGAAAATCTCCGGTCCATGAACGCGAGGGGGGCGGGAGTGGCGAGCGTTTCCTTGGGATAGTGGCCAGTGCCGTATTTGCCGGGCTTGGGCCATTTTACGTCATTCCACGTGGGGTCCAGACAGTCCATGAGGGCAACGGACGCCCCTGCTCCACGCAGCATGTCGAGACAGGCAAGCAGGCCGACCGGACGCGACCAGACATTGAAGGCCGCAAAGTCGGTGATCCACGGGTTGATACCCAGTATGCGCGGAGCGCGTCTGGAAGACGGGTGGTCCCTGTCATGCCAGGGGATGTGGGGGAAGTCAGGCCGTATCATGGCCTTAACGGGTCAGAAAATTGGACAGAATGGCAAGTCCGAGCATGGCGATGACAAGGACCAGCAGGATGTTGGTCAGCTTGTCGCGTCGCTGTACTCGTTGCGTCTTGGACCGGGTGAACTGGCTGACGATCAGAAAGATCAGCCCGAGAAGGATAATGAGTTTGATGAACAGGCCCATGCAGCTATTCCTTGATCCAGATGATCCCGCACTGCCGTCCGGTGTCCTTTGTGGGTGAAGCGTACGCCTTGCGGTAGGAAAAGAAGGTGTCGTCCAGGCCTTTGGTGCAGAGGTTCATGCCGAATATCTGGGATTCGGGCACCCCGGCATCCATGAGCTGGTCGCGGGTGATCTGCCACAGGTCCACGGTCTGTGTGGCCGGGTTGAAATAATGCTTGAAATCCGGCCCGAAGTCCGTGTCGAAGTTGACGAATTCCGCTGCCTCGGGGCTGAGGCTCGGGCCGCGCACGGCACAGACGTCTGCTGGGTCGAGGTCGTATTGTTCGCAGAACCGGCGCACGCCATTGCCGGGGAAATTGATCTTGTTGCCGCGCCAGCCAGCGTGCAGACCGGCCACGAATTTGCCGGAGCGGTGGGCCAGCAGGATGGGCTGGCAGTCTGCGGTCTTGATGACCAATCCATGGCCCGGGGTGGCGCAGGTCATGCCGTCGCCGTCCAGGGAGGCGTGTTCTTCCGGGGCATGCGGCGCGGGATCGCAATGGATGACATCGCCATGAATCTGATTCAGTTCGCACCAGCCGGTCAGTCCTAGTCTGTCGTGGATGGCCCGTCGATTGGCGGCCACGGCTGTGGTGTCGTCGCCGACGTCAAAGGAGATGTTGGCCGAATCATGAGGTGGTTCCGAGACGCCGCCGCGGCGGGAAGTGAAGGCGCACCCCACGCCGGGGATATCGATAAATTTGAAGGGGAAGAACGCTATGGCCGCCATAATTCCTTTTCCGTGCAGACCACGTCCACGGGTTTGTCCCATGGCTGGGTGGGGATGTGGTCGATGAGTTGGAAGTCGTAGCCCACGCCCACCACCAGCGTGTCACGCATGCTTTCCTTGGCCAGAAGGCGATCATAGTAACCGCCGCCGAAGCCGATACGGTTGCCCTTGCGGTCATACCCCACACCGGGGATGAGCGCGATCTGCGGGTTGCACTCATTGACGGCCGGGCAGGTGTTGCTGTCAGGGACCATGACGGAATATTCTCCGGGTATGAGGTCCGATTCGCAAGCGGCGCAGGCAAGGTCCATGATGCCCTGCTGGTCCGGTCGACACCGGGGCATGAGCACCCGGCATTCGCGCTGCCAGAGCTCGGCCACCAGCGGGCGCAGATCCACTTCGCCCTTGATGGGCCAGTACATAAGCGCTTCGGTGGCATTCTTCCATTCGAACAGGGTGCGGATGAGTTCCACAGCCTGTAGACTGGCCGCGCGAATCTGTTCCTGGGTCAAGGTCTGTCGCTGTTCAAGCAGTCGTGCGCGTACCGCATTCTTGTCGGTTTCGATCATTAGTATACCGTAGCATTTGCAGGTCGGACAATCCAGCAGGAAAGACCTATATCCCTGCTTGGTTTTCAGGCCGTCTTGATTTATCGTAGGGAGCGATATCAATGAAACATCCAGTGCGGAGAAAAAATGCCTGCCCATATACTCGTTCTTGACGACGAAAAAAACTACCTGCTTATCATCCAGTCCATTCTGGAGGATGAGGGGTATGACGTCACCACCCTTTCCGACCCTGAAATGGGGCTGGCCTACCTCGAAGATTCCGAGGTGGACATGGTTCTGACCGATATGAAAATGCCCGGCCTTACGGGGCAGGACGTCTTGGAACATTGCAAGAAGACGTATCCGCATATCCCGGTCCTGATCATGACCGCGTTCGGGTCCATCGAGGCGGCGGTCGAGGCCATGCGTATCGGCGCGTTCGACTACATCACCAAGCCCTTTGCCAACGAGGAGCTGCTCCTGTCCGTGTCCAAGGCCGAACAGTATGCGGCCACCCAGCAGGAAAACATTCGGCTGAAACGGGAAATCCGCGATCGCTACTCCAAGGACAACATCATTGCTCGTGGCAAGGGCATGCAGCAGGTCATGGACATGGTGGACCGCGCCGCGCCGAGCAAGTCCACGGTTCTCATTCTCGGAGAGTCCGGTACCGGCAAGGAACTCATCGCCCGTTCCATCCACAGTTCTTCGCCCCGTCGCGAGGCGCCGTTTGTCACGGTCAACTGCATGGCGCTCAACTCCGGCGTGCTGGAGTCCGAACTGTTCGGTCATGAAAAAGGCTCTTTTACCGGCGCAACAGCCATGCGCAAGGGGCGCTTTGAGCAGGCCAACAAGGGCACGCTCTTTCTGGACGAAATCGGTGAGTTGAGCCCTGAGCTTCAGGTCAAGCTCCTGCGCGTGTTGCAGGAGCATCAGATCGAGCGGGTCGGCGGTGCCGAGACCTTTGACGTGGACATCCGCATCGTGGCCGCCACCAACAAGAATTTGCAGGAGGCCGTGTCCAAGGGCGAGTTCCGCGAAGATCTGTTCTATCGTCTCAACGTGGTTTCCATCTTTATGCCGCCCCTGCGCGAGCGGCGCGAGGATATCCCGCTGCTGGCCGCACATTTTCTGGAAAAATATTCCAAGGAAAACGAGGTCTCCATTTCGGGCTTTTCCACGGCAGCCATGGATTATCTGTCGGCGTACGAATGGCCGGGCAATGTCCGCCAGCTCGAAAACGTGGTGGAACGCTGCACGGTGCTGTCCCGCTCCGAGACCATTGACGCAGACGACCTGCCTCCCGAGATCAAGGACGAGGAGGCCCAGTTCAAGTCTGCGGTGGACCTGTTGCCGGCCAAGCTCAATCTGGCCGATACCATGGACAAGATCGAGGGTGCGCTGGTCAAGCGCGCTCTGGTCAGGAACGAGTTCGTGCAGGTCAAGGCCGCTGAAATGCTGGGTCTGTCCAAGTCCAATCTCCAGTATAAACTTAAAAAATACGGCCTGGCAGGTAAGTAGAACTCATGATTCTGTTAGACGCTCCCTATGTGTCCGATTTTTTGAAGCAGAGTGTGAAGGACCTTGGCCAGTCGGTGCTGGAGACGGACTCCGCCCGAAATCTGGCCGGTGATGCCGGTCTCGACTTTGTGGATGCCATTGAATTTTCCAGCCGGATGGGGCGTGGCGAGCGGGTGCTTGCCAATTCCGAGAACGCGCTGGAGCATGTCATGAAGTGCGGATGCCAGCCCGATCTGGCCCGGCAGATCGACATCTGCAAGGACAAGGCGTTGTTTCGTGAAACTGTGGCCTCCATCCACCCGGACTATCTGTTCAGACGGGCCCTGTTCGACGAACTGGCCGATCTGGACGTGTCCGGCTTCACCTGCCCGTTTATCGTCAAACCTGCACGGGGCTTCTTCAGCCTAGGCGTGCATGTGGTGGACGATCATGGGCAGTGGCCCGAGGTGGTTCGCGCCATTGAGCAAGAGCGTGAGGCCATGAACGCCGAATATCCCGAGGCCGTGGTCAATGCTGGCGAGTTCATTGTGGAGGCGGGGATCGAAGGTGAGGAATACGCCATCGACGTCTACTACAACGGCGATGGCGAGGCGGTGATCACCAATATCATGCACCACCACTTCATGTCCGACGACGATATTTCCGACCGGCTCTATTATACATCGGCCCGGATTATCCGGGACTGGCTCGGTCCGTTTTCCGCGTACGTGGACAAGGTCGGCAAGGCGTGCGGGTTCCGTGATTTTGCCACTCATATCGAGGTCCGTGTGACCGATGCGGGCGAGATCGTCCCCATTGAGGCCAACCCGTTGCGGTTTGCCGGCTGGTGCGTGGCGGACATCACCTACTACGCCTGGGGGTTCAATCCCTACGAGCAGTATTTCAAGGATCTGCGCCCGGACTGGGACACCATCCTGAAGGGGCGCGAAGACGCGGCCACGGTCATGGTCATCGGTGATGTGCCCTCTGGTGTGGATCGGAACCGCATCGACTCCATCGACTATGACGGGTTCTGCGGCATGTTCGAGGATGTGGCCGAGCTACGCAGGATCGACTATACGGCTTACCCTGTTTTTGCCTTTGTTTTCGCACGCATGGATGAAGCGGGAGTGGTGGCTTTGAAGTCCACGCTGGTCGAGGATTTCAGTCGGTTCATTTCCGTCAGAGCGTAACCTCATGCCACGGATTTCCCGCAGGACTTTTCTCATGTTGGCTGCCGGGGCGGCTTTGGTCCCTTATGGCTTCCATGCCACATATGCGCTTGAGGTGACTCGGCGCACCATCGGGTTGCGCGCGCTCCCCACGCCCTTTGCCGGGTATACCATCTGTCATCTTACCGACCTGCATCTGGCCGAGTTCGGACATAAGCAGTCGGATCTGCTCGCAATCATTCGCGAGGGCAGGCCTGATATCGTGGTCATGACCGGCGATATGGTCAATGGCAAGGAACGCCGGGAAGAGCCGTTTCTGACCCTGTGCGACCAGTTGCCCGGGATCGCTCCAACCTATTATGTCACCGGTAATCATGACACGAATTCACTGCACCGAGGCATAGAGGGACGTCTTGAGCAGCGTGGCGTCCACGTTCTGGATAACCGGCATGTCACGCTTGCGCGCGAGGACGCCAGCATGGCGCTGGCCGGTGTGGGCGAGTGGGGGAGGTTTGGCGCGGCTGGTCTGGATGCGGGCCTGCGGGGTATCCCTGAAGGGGAGACAGTGGTGCTCCTGGCGCATCACCCCGAGCAGATTGCGCACTATGTCAGCCGGGGTGTTGACCTCGTCCTGTCAGGCCATACCCATGGCGGTCAGGTGCGACTGCCGTTTGTGGGCAGCCTCATCGCACCCAATCAGGGGGTTTTTCCAAAATATTCCGAGGGGCTGTACCGTGTTGATGACACAGCCATGTATATCAGCAGGGGACTTGGCCTGTCCGTGATGCCTTTTCGCTTCAATTGTCCGCGAGAGGTGGCATTTCTCACGCTGCAACCGCGTTCCTAGAAAATCCTACACCCTTTCAGGCAGGTCTATCTTGCCGCCGGTTTCCGAGAACCACCGACCAAAGGCTTCCACGCATTCGGGACACAGCAGGGTGCCCTTTTCTTCTTCAATGATATCTGCGGCGACCTGGCGGGGCATGGAGTCGCGATGGGGGCGTTCTGACTTGATGGCGACAAAGACATCGGCCACGGCAATTATGCGGGCGTTGTAGGGGATTTCCTCTCCCTTGATGCCGTTGGGATAGCCGGTGCCGTTCCACCGCTCGTGGTGGCTCAGACAGACCTCGGCTACATCGCTCAGGCTGGGGATGGGAGCCAGCAGCTCTGCCCCGCGGGTGGTGTGGGACTGGATGTGCTTGAATTCCGCATCCGTAAGCGCATCGGTCTTGAGCAGAACACTGTCGCGCACGCCGACGATGCCGATATTGTGCAGTCGGCCCATGAGCAGCATCCGATCCAGTGCACTGCCGGTGAGGCCGAGTTCACGGGCAATACCGCGTGCTACCAGGGCGACCCGCTCCGAATGTTTCGCAGTAGTGATGTTGCGGGCTTCAGCGTCCCGAGCCAGATTGATCAGGACATCAAGATGTTCGTCTATTCGAAACTGCTTTGTCATGCGATACTCCATGGCAAGTGGGTATTTTCCTGTATCATTATGCGGTTAACTCCACTGCATGGCAAGTAAATTTAACGCCTTGCTTCGGGGTCGCCTCCGTACTACCATCGCGCCGTGGAAAGTCCTGTTCTCGAATACGTCAGAGCCATGCTCGATTCGGAGCGCATGGCCCATCAGATCGCTCATCACCGGACCATTGAAGGGGCCGGGCCGCAGTTTGGCGACCCTCGCCGTTCCTGGCCCGAGTCCATCCGTCACGCCCTTGCTCTCATGGGTATAGACCAGCTGTACAACCATCAGGCCGAGGCAGCGGATTACGTCCGTGCCGGGCGGCATGTGGTGGTGGCGACGCCCACGGCATCGGGCAAGACGTTGACCTATAACCTGCCTGTCATGGAGCGGTGCCTGGCCGATCCAGAGGCCAAGGCGCTGTATCTCTTTCCGCTCAAGGCGCTGGCACAGGATCAGCTCAAGGGATTCAACGAGCTGGCCGCGCTGCTCCCACTGGGCGTAGGTGATGACAATCGCCCTACGGCTGCCATTTATGACGGGGACACCACGCCCCATTTCCGCAAGAAAATCCGCAACACGCCGCCCAATGTCATCATGAGCAACCCGGAGATGGTCCACCTCTCCATGCTCCCCCACCACGCGAGCTGGGCCGAGTTTCTGTCCGGGCTGACCCACATCGTGGTGGACGAGGTGCACACCTATCGCGGCGTCATGGGTGGGCATATGGCCATGGTCTTCCGGCGCTTGCAGCGACTCTGCCGGTACTACGGGGCCGACCCGACCTTTGTGTTCTGCTCGGCCACCATCGGCAACCCGGCCCAGCTGTGCACCATGCTCACCGGGTTGGACGTCCACCCCATCCTTGCATCGGGTGCGGCCCGGGGCGGACGGCACATGGTCTTTCTCAACCCGGACGGCAGCCCGTCACAGGCCGCCATTCAGTTGCTGCAGGCCGCGCTTTCCCGCGGGTTGCGGACTATCGTATACTGCCAATCGCGCAAGATGACGGAACTCATTTCCATGTGGGCCACTGAGCGCAGCGGGCAGTTCAAGGGGAAGATTTCAGCCTACCGCGCCGGATTTCTGCCGGAAGAGCGGCGGGAGATCGAGACGAGAATGGCGGACGGCGATCTGCTGGCGGTCATTTCCACATCGGCTCTGGAGCTTGGTATCGACATCGGCGGCCTGGATGTGTGCATCATGGTGGGGTATCCCGGCTCCATCATGGCGACCCTGCAACGGGGTGGCCGTGTGGGGCGCAGCCAGCGGGACTCTGCCGTGGCGCTCATCGCACAGGAAGACGCCCTGGATCAGTATTTCATGCGCAACCCGGACGATTTTTTTGCCCGCCCGCCGGAATCGGCCATGCTCAACCCGCACAATCCCGTTATCATGGATCGTCATCTTGTTTGCGCGGCTACCGAGTTGACCCTGCGGCGGGGCGAGACGTTTCTGCGAGAGGAGGAAGTGGGTCTCCGGGTGGACCAGCTGGTCGCTCTTGGGCAGCTCTATGAAGTCGAGCCGGACCTTGCCGGACACCCGAGCGAGGTGGTGTCGCACCGCAAGCGCCCTCATCGGGACGTGGACCTGCGCGGAGCAGGCAAACAGCTGCATATCGAGGACAACTCGTCCGGGCGGGACAAGGCGCTGGTCATCGGCACCATTGATGAACACCGGGCGTTCCGCGAGGCGCATCCGGGCGCTGTATATTTGCACCGGGGACAGACGTATGTGGTTACGGACCTCGATCTTGGCGGCGGGGCAGTCCATGTCCAGAGAAATCGCGTGGGCTATTATACCAAGCCGCGTGGCAACAAGGACACGGAGATATTGGAGGTGCTGGGGCAGAAGGCGAGTTTCGGCACCCGCGTGTATTTTGGCCGGGTCAAGGTCACCGAACAGATTACCGGATACGAGAAACGGGCTGTGCGCGGCGGCAAACTGCTCGGCATCGTGCCGCTTGATCTGCCCCCGCTGGTGTTCGAGACCGAGTCCATCTGGTTTGAGGTGGGGCACGATATCCGGCGGCGGTGCGAAGAGGAATTTATGCATTTCATGGGCGGCATCCACGCCTTTGAACACGCGGCCATCGGCATGCTGCCCCTGCTGGTCATGACCGACCGGAATGATCTGGGGGGCATTTCCACGCCCATGCATCCACAGGTGGAAGGTCCGGCGGTCTTCATTTATGATGGCATGCCGGGAGGGGCCGGATTGACCCGGCAGGCCTTTGAAAAAGCGGACGAGTTGGTGGAGACGACCCTGCGGACGATTGAGTCCTGTCCCTGTGAGTTAGGGTGTCCATCCTGTGTGCACTCGCCCAAATGCGGCTCAGGAAACCGGCCCATCGACAAGCGGGCCGCGCAGTTCGTGCTGGAGGCCATCCGCTCCGGCGATCCGAAATCCATTGAACCAAAGGATATAGATGTGAATATGTTACCCGGCATCGACATGAAGAAGCCCGCCCCCAATCGGTATGGCGTTATTGACATTGAAACCCGGTACTCCGCCGATGAGGTGGGTGGCTGGAACCGCGCCGACCGTATGGGCGTGTCCATTGCCTGCGTCTACGACTCCGATGATGACGCCATGCACGATTATGAACAGGACCAGATTGACGAGCTGGTCGCGCATCTCAAACAGTTCGATCTGGTCATCGGGTTCAATCACGTCAAATTCGACTACGCCGTCCTTGGCGGGCTGCACCCGTTCAATTTTCGGGGGCTGTCCAATCTCGATCTGCTCATGGAGGTCAACAACCGCCTAGGGTACCGGCTGAAGCTGGACAACATTGCCTCGGCAACCCTGAACGTGGGCAAGTCCGCAGACGGGTTGCAGGCCCTCAAATGGTGGCAGGAGGGTAGGCTGGACCTGATCACCGAATATTGTCAGCAGGACGTGGCTGTCACCCGCGATGTCTATCTCTATGGTCGGGAGCATGGGCATGTCTTGTTCACCAACAAGGCCGGGCAGAAGGTCAAGCTGCCTATCGATTGGTAAAAACCGATTATAACACCCTTGTCGGTTCGGGCAAAAATGGAAATGGTTCTCCGGTAACACTCCCACTTACAGAGAGGTCCTGTTTCGTATGTTGAAATATCTTCTTGCTCCCCTTGCCGCTGCTTTCATTTTTCTTGTTGCTTTCGGACTGGCCCAGCCGGAACTCGGTTATCAGACCAAAGAGGCTGCCTACAGCGGCGATGCCGCCGCGCAGATGGAATTGGCTCGCATGTATTATGAAGGGAACCCGCTTGATCAGAGTTTCGATCAGAGCGTGTTCTGGCTGAAGAAATCCGCTGAACAGGACTACCCTGATGCCCAGAACACCCTTGGTCGTTTCTATCTCGAAGGGCATTTCGTTGAACAGAATACGGAAAAAGGGCTGGCGCTCATTCAGGCCGCTGCGGATAGGAATCAGCCGCAGGCACAGGCCTTTCTCGCCTATGCCTATGGCAGGGGGCTCGGCGTGGAGCGCGACGCCTCCCGTTTTCTGCTCTGGACCAACAGGGCCGCCGAGAGCGGGGACGCCCAGAGTCAGTTCAGCATGGGCCTGCTCTCCCTCACCGGGACGATGGTTGCCAAGGACCTGGCTGCCGGAAAGATGTGGTTTGAAAAGGCCGCAAATCAGGGCCACCTCGAAGCCCAGGTCACGTTGGGCGAGATGCTCATGCAGGGGGTGGGCGGCAAGCCGGACCTAGTGGAGGCGTGCAAGTGGTTCGCCATCGCCGGTACACGAGGCAACCAGAAGGGAAATGCCTACCTCATGGCCATCGTTAAGGACATGACCCGCGAGCAGATGGATGAGGCCGCCGCCCGTGCCAACGCCTGGCTGGATGAGCGGGGGTTGGAATAATTTTTAGAAGCGGTCGTCACTGGCGGATGTATCAATGCCCCTGTGTTGACAGGGAGGCGTGTGGCCGTTTCCGGTTACTGTCCGACAAATCCTGATGAGCGCGAACGAAAAAAAGGCTCCCTGCCGATGCAGGGAGCCTTTTTTTGAAATGACGGAATGGGGTCTGATCTACTTCATGGCGTAGCGTTCTATCTTGCCCTTGTAGGCCAACACGCCTTCCACAATACCACTGGCCAGATAGTCGAGGTACTTGTTGGACTTGAGTCTGCTCGACTCGGTCCGGTTGGTGATGTAGCCGAGTTCCACCAGTACAGAGGGCATGCGGGCGCCCATGAGCACATAGAAGGGGGCCTCGCGGGTGCCTTTGCTGGTGAGTTTCCATTTCTTGCGCACACGGGTGAGGGTCTGCAACTGGACATCCTTGGCCAGATCGCGGGATTCCTTGATCTTGGAGTTGACCATGAGATCGGTCAGGATGAATTGCAGGTCGGAAATGGCGCGCGGGTCCACGGCGTTTTCACGGGCGGCAATGCGCACGGCTGCGTCGGTCTTGGCCAGGTTCAGACTGTAGGTCTCCAGTCCGTTGACCTTTTTGTTGCGATTGGCATTGCAATGGACGGAGAGGAAGAGGTCGGCTTTTCTGGCGTTGGCCATGGACGTGCGTTTATCCAGCGGAATAAAGACGTCGGTGGTTCGCGTGTAGACCACGTTGAACCCCTTGGCCTGCAGTTTTTTACCGAGTATTTTGACAAAACGGAGATTGATGTCCTTTTCGCGCAGGCCGTTGGCAACCGCGCCGGGATCCTTGCCGCCATGACCGGCGTCGAGCATGATCGTCTTGACCGTCAGCCCGAGCTGTTCCAACAGGTCCCCGGCCATCTTCTTGCTGCCGTTGGGCGGGCGGTACGATGAATTTGCCGTGGTCTGCCTGGTGGCCGGAGCGCTTGCGACAACGGTGTTTGAAGGGGCGGAAGCGTCAGGAGCGTATACGTCGATGACGATGCGATACGGGTTTTCAAGGGGAAAGACCTTGTATTCCTGCATGGCAAGAAAATCGAGGACCACGCGGGTGGTGTCCGTGGAGTACTGGCCCGTGCGGATGGAGCGCAGGATGCCGTCGGAGACATTGGTGGCCTTGGTTACGTCATGGCCGAGACGGGCGTTTTGCAGGTCGAGGTACAGCCGGTGGGGTCGGTTGACCTTCTTGTTGGGGGCGAGCACCTGGTAGCGAAATTTGACCTTGTCATCCAGTTCCAGCACCACGCGGGTGTATTCATCGCTGGAGGTAAACCGGACATTGTCCAGATGAGCGACGCCGGACGGATCTTTTGCCCTGGTGGAGGTGGTTTTTTTCGAGGTTGTCGGTTTGGTGCTTTTCTGGGTCGCGGCAGCGGCCACGTCATTCAGGGATTTTCCGCCGGATTTTTTGGAGACTTTGGCGATGGCCCAATTGTATTTGCCCAATTGTTTCAGGCGGGTTTTTGCCTTGTCTCGCATGTCCGAGCGCGGATAATCCACGATGATCGTAGCCAGGTCCAGCCGTGCGGCGGTGGTTTCCTTGAGTCGGGCGGCATAGACTCCGGCGCGATGATAGAGGCAGTCGTCGGCCCAGGCATGGCGGGGATACCGGGCGATCACGCGGCCGAAGTAGTCCACGGCTTTGCGGAAATCGGATTTGAGTCCACTCCGTGCTCCGGTCTCTTCGTGGACTCTCCCTATGTAGTAGAGCGCCTTGGGCGCAAAGGGGCCGTCCGGGTCGGCTTTGAGGCAACGGGCAAAGGGTTTTTCCACCTTTGCCCAGTTGGAGCGGTATTTGGCCTTCTTGCTGTTTTTGAGCAGGGCGTGAAATTCCGAATGCCCGACAGTGAAGTAGGATTTGGCCGAGATGGCAAGGGCGCTTGTTGAGCAGACGCAAAGTGCCGTCACGACGAGCAACGACGTGAAGGTCCATATACGGAGGTGTGCGGCAGTGGTCAGCTTCATATAGTTCAAACCGAGTGTAGCGGTTTCGTTTCGACAGATGCAAAGCAGGCATGTGTCCGAAACGTACAGGCTGGACGTATTTTTCAGAAAAATCTAAAAAAAGTCCAGAAAAGAATGCAGAGAATGGGAAGGAATACCTGACGCCTTATGCCATTCCCGTGGACAGCCACTGCGCCCAATCCTCGCGGTCGTTCTGGCGGGCCAAGACTGCCGCTGCTTTCCAGTCATATTCCACCGAGATAAAATCACATTCCCAGCCTGATGCGGATGGCGTCAGCACTGCATATTGCGCATGGGGCGACCCCGCTGCCATGCTGTGCGGCGGGGTGTCGTCATCATAGGCAGGCAGGCCCACGCTGCCGGGATTGACCACCGTGATGCCGTCGCACACGACCTGTCCCGGGTGGTGGCTGTGTCCCGCCAGCACCAGAGAACAGCCCGCAGCTTGCGGGAGCACGTCCTCCAGTATGGCCTCACATGGTCGCTGGACGGGTACGCCTGTGGTCACGGCTTCCAGCAGGTAGCGCGTGTCGTTGCCCGGAGTGCCGTGACAGAGCAGGATGTCCCTGGTGTCTGGCGTTCCCGTGAGCGAGGGGGGCAGAGAGGCGAGCCAGTTCAGTCCGTCCGGCCCGATGGCATCCCGTGTGCGCGTAAAGGTGGGGTTCGCTTCCCATTCCGGGCCGCCCTCCAGAAGAACACGGTCCTGATTGCCGAGGATGGTCGGGATGTGCAGACGGTTGAGCATATCCCATGTCCCAGCGGGGTCGAGCGGGCCGTAGAAGATATCGCCCAGATTGAAAAGAGTGGCGCATTTCCGATGGGCTACGTCATTCAGCACCGCTTCAAGGGCAAGGCTGTTGCCATGAATATCCGAAAGAACCGCTATGGAATTGTGTCGTTTCATTCGGCAAGTATTCAATAGAACGCAGGGAATGACAAGACAACGGTAACCATCGCTTTACTCCCCAGATGTATGAGCATATGATGCGAAATTGTTTTGACTCGGGATGCTCCCGATCCTGTTGATTGTAGGTAAGATATGAACATGGATAACCTTATCGTCGTCGGTATTTCCGACATGAAAATATCCACGGACCCCGACAAGATCCTGGTGACTTATTCCCTGGGGTCCTGTGTGGGGGTCACGGCGTATGACCCACAGGCCCAGGTGGGTGGGTTGATCCATTGCCTGTTGTCCAGACCCGGTTCGGTCGTGCTGCACGAAGGGGAAAGCCCCTACAAATTCGTGAGCGCAGGTGTGCCGCGGATGGTCAAGGAATTGCTCCGTGCGGGCGCGGACAGGGACAGGTTGATTTTCAAGGCTGCCGGGGGCGCGGATATGCGCGGTGACGGCGCCTTTGACATCGGCCAGAAGAATATTGACGAATTGCTGGAACTCATGGATCGAAGCCAGGTGAAATTGGCGGCCAGCGAATTGGGTGGCGTGATACCGAGGACCATGTTCCTGCATCTGGACACCGGACGAGTCGTGATCAAGACCTGCGGCGTGAGTCACGACCTGTAGGCTGACAATACAATGAATAAAGGGCGGCAGGATATATGTCCTGCCGCCCTTTTTTGTGGGTTGAGTCTCTTATTTTGCCACGTATGCCTTCTTTATGTAGATGGGCGTGGCTGGCACATCTTCCATACGGCCGGAGCGGGCGGTCTTGACCTGTTGGATCTTGTCAACCACGTCCATGCCGCGGATGACCTTGCCAAAGGCGCAGTATCCGGGCTTGGTGGTGGAGGAGAAGAGGGCCGCGCCGGTCTGTGAACCGGAGGACTTCTGGTCCAGCACGGGGTTGTCCTGCACATTGAAGAAGAACTGGCTGGTTGCCGAGTCGGGATTATCGGTTCTGGCCATGGAGATGGTGCCCCGTTTGTTCTGCAGGGAGCGCCCTGCTTCGTTGACAATGGGAGCCCTGGTCGGCTTCAGGCGCAGGGGGAAAGTGTACCCGCCGCCCTGAACGATATTCATGCTCGTATCCTTTTCATCGTTGGTCTTCTTTTTTTCAATGATAACCCGGTGAAAGACGGTGTTGTTGTAATAGCCGTCTTCAACGTACCTGAGGAAATTCTCTACGGTCTTGGGTGCGTCCTTGGGGGAGAGCATAATGATGATGCGTCCCATGGTGGTCTCCATGACCACAACCGGGTTTGCCTTACTTGCCTGGGCCGAAGTCGTGGAAAAGATGCCCAAGAACAGGGCGCAGACAGCCATCGCCGTCACCATGAGTCTGGTTATTTTCTTCATTGTATTCACCTTATGCAGTTAGCGTATTGAGGAGCAGTGTGCGTGCCCCGGATTCATCCATGTCGGTGCCGGTCCACAGCCGGAACTGGGCCAGCCCCTGATGTAGGAACATCTCCAGCCCGGAGATGGTTGTGCAGCCGGCCGCACGGGCCTCCCGCAGGAAACGGGTCTCCAGCGGATTGTATACGATGTCATAGGCGATGGTCGCCGGAGCGAACCGGTCGCCATCCCATGGGGTGGCGTCTTCCATGGCACCGGACATGCCCAGCGGGGTCGTGTTGCAGAGCAGCGCCCACGACTGGTCCATGCGGTCTTCCCACGCAACGCATTCCACGGCAAATTCTTCGCTCAGGGCCACGGCCTTGGCATGGGTCCGGTTGGCAATGGCGATACCGGGGATGCCCAGCTCCTTGAATCCGGCCAGGGCGGCCCGTGCCGCGCCTCCTGCGCCGAGCACCAGTGCCGTTGCCGGGAGGGTGTCCAGGTTGGTGAGCGGAGCGACAATGCCGATGACATCGGTGTTCTCGCCGCACAGCTGGTCCTCGTCCCAGTACAGGGTGTTGACCGCACCGACCGTGGTGGCGCGTTCCGATATCCTGTCCAGATGCTCCATGATGGCTTGCTTGTGCGGGATGGTCACGGAAAGCCCGGAGATGGGCCGGGCGCGCACCTGCCCCATAAAGGAGGACAGGTCGTCCTGCGAGACCGGCCATGCTGCATAATTCGCGTCGATGCCACACGCTTCGAACCCCCAGTTGTGCAGGGTCGGACTCATGGTGTGGCCCAGTGGCCAGCCTATGATGCCGTAGCTTTTCATGGTTTAGAGTTCCTTGGCCTGTTCCAGGTCGCCGATGTTCATCCCGGTCCATTTTTCGTCCATGGACCCGAGGTTGGCCTTGAGCATCTTGAAGAGCACGCCCTTGGGGCCGACTTCGACGAAATTGCGGATGCCGGTGGCGAACATGGCCTGCATGGTCTGAATCCAGAGTACGCTGGAGGTCATCTGGCTCTGCATGGTGGACATGATCTGTGCCGGGTCGGGCTGCGGCATGGCGGTGGCGTTGTGGTGAATGGGGAAGGCCGGAGCGTTCCATGTCAGGCCGCCCAGAAACGCGCTGAACTCGTCGGCGGCCTCCTGGATGAGCGGGGAGTGAAAGGCGCCGGAGACGGCCAGTCGGATGGCGCGGCCCTTGGCTTCCTTGACCAGCGCTTCGGCTGCGTCCAGCGCTTCCTGCTCGCCACTGATGACGAACTGCGCCGGGGTGTTGTAGTTGGCGATTTTGAGTTCCTTGCCCGAGGAGGACGCGGCGGTGTCCACGATTGCTTCCACCTGATCCTGCTTCAACTTGACCACGGCGGCCATGCCGTGTCCCGCGCCGCCGGATTCGGCCATGAGTTTGCCGCGCAGGGTGACAGCCTTGACAGTGTCTTCCAGGCTGAGTGCGCCGGCTGCGCCCAGAGAGGCGAATTCGCCCAGGGAGTGCCCGGCGGTTGCGGCCGGAGAAAGTTTGTCCTTCACAGTCAGCCAGAGGGTCAGGTTGACCACGGTGAGGGCGGGTTGGAGGGCGCGGGTGTCGGCCATGTCCGCGGCCTCGCCGTCCCAGTAGATTTCGCGCAGGGGCAGGCCGGATTCCTTCTCGGCAAGCTTCCACAGATCCAGTGCGGCGGAATCGGCTTCGGCAATGTCTTTGCCCATGCCTTTTTCCTGTGATCCCTGTCCGGGGAAAAGTATACCTGTCTTGGTCATTGGTCTCTCCTTATGTGCAGCGCGGCGCATCTCGGCTGTCCGCTTGTGCTCGTGTTTGAAACGTGACTTGGGAATATCGTGCAAGAGTGGGGTGGTCAAGTTGTCCGTGTTCCCCGCTGTTGACAGAAAAAAAACAAACCGCGTAGAAGTTGGGACAGCATGGGAGAAGAAATGAATATAGTGATTATCGGCAGCGGCGGGCACGCCCGTGTGGTGGCGGATATTCTGCTGGCCATGGACGGCATGAATCCGCTTGGTTTTGTCTCCGGCGACGGTGAAGCCGGTACTCCCGGCCCGTTAGGTCTGTCCATCCTCGGTGACGATGGAAGCCTGGATTCCATCGAGCACGACGGCGTGGTTGTGGCCATCGGGGACAACGCCCTGCGGCAGCGCCTCTTCGAGCAACTCTGCGCGGCAGGGGAGAATCTGGTCGCCGCCGTGCATCCTTCGGCCATCATCGCTGCTGACGTCGTGGTGGGCAAAGGGTGCATGATCAGTGCTGGCTCCATCGTGAACACCGGTAGCCGGATCATGGACAACACCATACTCAATACCGGCAGCGTCGTGGATCACGACAGCAATGTCGGTCCCCATGCGCACATTGCGCCGAACGCGGCCCTTGCCGGCAACGTCACGGTCGCTGAAGCTGCGCTTGTGGGCATTGGCGCCAATGTCATTCCCGGTAGAATCATTGGCAAACGTGCCGTGGTCGGTGCCGGGGCAGCCGTTATCAGGGACATACCGGAAGGGGCTGTTGCCGTGGGTGTCCCCGCCCGTGTTGTTTCCGGCTCCTGATTGTCCTCTCCTAACCTCCTGTAATGCCATGTGTATACTTTTTGCTGTCTCTAACACATTGATATCAAATGGTTTATTTTTCAAATCATTGTTTGCAACATAAAAAGTGTGTCAACCAGCCGATTTTCAAGAAGATTTCTAGACTTCGCGGCAGCCCTTGGGGCGCGTGGTTTTCCAGAAAAATAACGAACAGACTTGATTTAACTGAACTTCCCGGTTATAAACACAGGTAACTATCGAAAATTCTCTGTCTGTGCGCCGTTTTTTCGTAGGCATGTAGCGTGCGGAAACCAGCTCGGACAGGGGGGAGAAGCGTATGGTACCAACAGATTCCGAGTGCATATTTTGCAAAATCGTGGCCGGGGATATTCCCTGTGCCAGGGTTTTCGAGTCGGATACCTGTTTGGCTTTTTTGGACATCGCGCCTGTGAATGCGGGACACGCCCTGGTTTTGCCAAAAGGGCACTATCCCACACTCATGGACATCCCAGTGGAGTTGGGTGGCGATCTGTTTCAGGTCTTGTCCCAGGTGGGCAAGGCGATCATGGAAGTCACCGGAGCCGACGGATTAAACCTCATGCAGAATAATTATGAGGCCGCCGGTCAGGAAGTCCATCACGCGCATTACCATCTTATTCCTCGGTTTGCGGATGACGGACTGCGGCTCTGGCCTCAGACCGGATACGATGACCCTGATGAGATGGGGAGGCTCGCGGCCAAGATCGCGAACCTCATGGAGTAATTTTCCTGGTAACCTTTTTTGGAGGCGATCAATGAGCACCCTCACTAAAGCCGGAATCGTGGACTATGTCTACGAGCGCACCGACAAGAACCGCGCCGAAATCAAGGATCTGGTGGAAACCATTCTTGAAATCATGAAGACTGCTGTGAAGAAGGACCACGCACTTCTTATCTCGGGCTTCGGCAAATTCGAAGCATATGACAAGCGGGCACGCAAGGGACGCAATCCCCAGACGACACAGTCCATCACTCTGCCGCCGCGCAAAGTGGTTGTCTTCCGTCTTTCCCGCAAATTCCGTGCAGAACTGAACCCGTCCTAAGTCGTTGGCCGCATCGCAGGAGACTGCCATGTGTCCTTAGTGACGGGGTAAGGATCAGTGTGTTGTTTGCGCGCCTGGCGGCCAGAAATGGTTGCTGTGGCGGGTATCCGTTTGCGGGGTCAGCATACTGACAGTACGTCAGCCATTTGAATGAAAAGGGCCGGATGATAGTATCATCCGGCCCTTTGGCTTGTTCTCTGTTCGGTGATTATTCCGCTTTGACGACACGGCTGCCGGGGAACGCGCCCTTGAGGGTTTCCAGTGCGGTATCTGCTTCGTCGGCGTTGACAAAGGCACCGGCCTGTACGCGGTAGAGGCCGGTTTCGGTCTTGACCATTCTGGCTCCTGCGTAGCCGTCCGTGCGGAGCTGCTCCAGAATGCGGGTGGCGTTTTCAACGTCGGAAAATGCGCCCACCTGCACATAGTAGTCGCCTGCGGTTGTGGCAACAGGATTATCCAGCACCACAGGATCTTCAAGGTCCACCACTTCGTTTTCCGGGTCGACCATGACCGGAGCCGCGGCTTCGGGCGTTGTTACAACCGGTGCAGGAGCTGTTTGGGCAGGCGTCGTTTGTGGCGGTGTCACGGCCTCCTTGGCCTGGTCCTTCATGGCCGGTTCGGCCACGGGGGTAGAGTCAATGATCGGCGCAGGGTCGGGCAGCTCATCCGGGGTGGTGGCGATTCCCGGTTCCTTGACCGCGTCGGTTTTTGCGACCGGAGCGGCTTCTTCAACCGGGGTCTCGGTACTGTCCATCGTGTCGTCAGCCAGGTCGTCGCCCAGATCATCACCACCCACGTCGGCCATGGGCTTTTCGTCAGCATCCGGTGCCGCGGTATCCAAGGGTTCGTTGTCGCCGGTCAGAGGAGCTTCGTCGATAATCGGTTTCGGCGCGGGCTTTGCCGGTTGCTGGCTCGCAGGACGTCTTGCCGGAGGCGCAGATGAAATGGATTTTCTCATGCACCCGCTCATAACAAAAAGAGTGGCCGTCAACACAGCCAGAAAAAACAGAGTCCTTTTCATGGGATACCCCCTCGTATACGTGCATAAACACATTTTTATCTAGAGTTAGTCTAAACACATACCGTCTCACTGACCAGAGTGCAAGAGCCTTGAAATATGGAAAATGAAACGGAGAGTGGGCTTCGAAGTATATTTGAGCATCTGAATTCTTTGAAGAAATCAAAAATAATAGTTTGTTGGAAAAGTTTCCCGGTACTTTCAACGAGGGAGGCTGTGTGCACCCTCTGGCCACACAGGCTGTGTGCGACTCGTCGCAACAGTGGTTAGTTGTGCTCTGCGGCCAACATGTTTTTGAATTGCAGCACAGTGTTCTGGTCCAGTCCGATACTTTCGAAAATGGCCGCTGTGAATGAGACGGGCGCGACTCCGGGGGCGGTGATCACGCGATCGGTCGAAACCGCTGTGGCGCTTGGGCAAAAATGCTCTGCCCCGGTGTATTCCTGTGCGTTCAACGTGAGATATTCGGCCTCATTGGATGTGTGCGGTATTGCATCGAGCATCCCGGCTCGGGCAAGGGCGAGTGTGCCGCCGCAGATACCCGCAACAACGGCACCGCGCGCATGATGGGCTCGCAGTACTTCTCCAATGTCGGGCGCATCTTCGGATTCCCATAGGGTGCCTCCGATGACAACCACCACCTCCGGTGCCCATTGATTCATCGCTTCCAGCCCCTGTGGAACCCGCACGGTGAGCCCGCCCAGCGACTGGAGTTCTCCGGGGGCAGGGGTAAAAAATTGTACATCAAGTCCGTAGAACGGGCGGCCCGTCCCGGCAATGAGGGCGTATTCCCAGTCAGCGAAATGAGGGGTAAGGATAATCGCTATCTTTGCCATCATGCTTGGTTCCTTTTGTCCAGACCGTATTCCTCTCTATGGCTTGTTGTACCGGCTGAGGGCCAGGGCCAGGGCTGTGGACAGCTTGATGAGTTCCCGGTTTGATTTGCGGATGGTGGTAGCCATGCGTTTGGTCAGTGCCATGAGCAGGATGTTGCCGATGATGGGTTCACGTTCCACCAGCTCAAAGAATCTGGCTCGATTGGTTCTCAGAAAGAAGGACGGCTCCAGGACCAGAATGGTGGCGGACCGGGTTTCGTGGTCTATGAGTGCAATCTCGCCGAAGATGGGGTGGTTGGCGTGGTCCATGGTGGCCAGGACCTTGCGCTGGTTGTCCACTTCCAGAATGGGAAGATTCATACCCGGCATGAGCATGGATTTGGTGATTCGTACACGCCCTTTGACGAGGATGAACATTTCATCCCCCTCTTCCCCTTCGGTGATCAGGTTTTCCCCTGCGTCTACGGGGTGGATGTCAAAGATATCCCGGATCTTGTCCTGGGCGGTTGCGGGCAGACCGTGGAACAGGGGAATATCGTCAAAAATCACATCACCGAGTTTCATCGTGCCTCCCTGGGGTTGAGGAACAGTACCGCGTCAAAGTCGCGGAGCGGTTCCGTGTCCGGTGGATTGGTCAGCACGCGCGGGCCGGTGTCGCCGATATTCGTTTCCTGGCCGGATGATTCGAACAGCTCCAATATGAATTGATCCAGTGCGGAGCCGTCGTCGAGCACATCTTCCAGTGAAAGTTGTTTGGACACCTTGCATAACGCCAGAGGCAGCCTTCCGTCTGCGCGAAACTGGGTCATGAGGTCGCCCCAGAGCAGGGGTTTTTCTGCCGAGGTCAATGTCTTGAACTTGATATGGTTGTTGCCGCGCATGCCGATGAGTTCCTGAAGCAGGGTCCACATGGAGGGATTCGCGCCCATGAGGCCGAGGACCACGCTGGTCAGTTGACCGTGGACGATGATTTCATTGACCCCGGCGCGAAGCAGGTGCTTGCGGTTTTCCGGGAGGGCCACTTCGCCGTAGAGTGGGACTTGCGGCGCGAGTTCTCGCAAGGCCAGGGCAGCATACAGGGTCTCGTGATCGGCGTCCTTGGCGGATTGGGCTGTGTGCTGGGAGAGCAGGTAGACCACCTGAGCGCGGTCCGGTCGAGCCTTGAGGAGCACCGACTCCTGAGTGATGGTACCCCAGACAAAGTGGAGACGGTCGCCCAGGTCCAGTTGAAAGGCCACGGCTTCGCGTTCGTCCGCGGCAAGTCCGTTGACCAGTACAAGGTTGGTGTCCTTGTCGTTCATGAGCACGCCGTTGTCGCGCAGGGCCGCGACCAGTTCCGGGCCAAAATCGTTCCAGCCGACGATGATGACATGGTTTGTCAGTTTCACCGTGAGTAACCCCTTACGCTTTCTGGCTTTGTGTTCCACGAGCATGGAAGCCAGGTTACCTGTCAACGTGGATACCAGGCCGATGCCGCAGATCATGACGATCAGTCCCATGACTTTCCCGCCGATGGTGGTCGGGACCATGTCGCCATAGCCCACGGTTGTCAGGGTGACCACCGCCCACCAGAGCGCACCAAAGATATCCTTTGCGTCTCCGACCGGGTAATATTCGAAAAACCAATAGCCGAATGTGGCCATGCAGAGCAGGCCGAGAATGAGCAGTGTGAGTTTCCCGAATGGATTGCGACACCATCCGAAAATGGCATCACGCATGGTTGGCAAAGTATGCAAATTGTCCACCTTTTACGTTCTTTCTCTGTATGACTAATATGGCCTCTGGAGTCAACAAAGCGGGAGGGACCGGCGCGAGGAGTGTGGACGGGATGCCCGACCATGCGCTATCATCCACCGTATGCATATAGGACGTTACGCAATACGTGGGCTGTTGGGCCGTGGCGGCATGGGGGCGGTCTACAAGGCGGCCATGCCTGTGACCGGGCGGATTGTGGCGCTCAAGGTTCTTGATCCTGCTGAAATAATGGAAGATATCATGGGGGCGGCCGTTCTGAAGGAGATGTTCTTCAAAGAGGCGACCACCATGGCTTCCATCAGTCATGTCAATGTGGCGGGTATCCTGGATGTGGGGCGTGGCGACGATGTCACACCGCCCCATTTTGCCATGGAGTATTATTGCGGCAATCTCGGTGCGCTCATGGGGGAGACCTATGAGGTCGAACAACCATCCCGGAGGCTTGGGGTGGAAGCCTCTCTGCACATCGCCCGCGAGATGCTGGCCGGGCTGGACCGGCTCCACTTTGAAGGGATCATTCATCGTGACGTCAAACCGTTCAACGTGATGCTCGCCGAGGACGAGGGCGGCCCGGGGCGGGTCAAACTTATTGATTTCGGCCTGAGCAAACTTCGTGGCGAGCAGAGCCAGGGGCACAAGGGAATGGTGGTGGGGTCGCCCTACTACACCGCACCGGAACAGGAGGCGGACCCCGAAGCGGCCGATGCCCGATCCGATGTCTTTTCCGTGGGTGTGACCCTCTTTCGCATGCTTACCGGTCAGCTCCCGGATGAGCGGGCGGATCGCCAGTCCATCTGCGCCATACATGCGGATCTCGATTGTACATGGGATGCCTTTTTTGACCGCGCGCTGGCCTCGGAACCGGACGACCGTTTTCAGGATTGCCAATCCATGATCGACGCAATGGACCGGCTGGAGGCGGCCTGGATTGAACGGAAGGACGCCACCTGTGTCATGCTCGACGAGCCGGAGCGCCACGCCCGGGACTGGGTGCCGCGTGCCGAGCCGATCAAGGTGGGGCTGCATGCAGCGCGTGCGGCCTTTGATCTTGATGTGCTCTGGCGGCCAAAGGAATATGGAGCGGGTGAGTTCAGAAAGCGCGGGGACGGCACGGTCTTTGACAGCGCGACAGGGCTTGTGTGGGAACAGGACGGCGCACGGTATCCGCTGACCTGGGACCGAGCCTGCGCCTATGTGGCGCGGTTCAACAGGCACGCGCATGGCGGCCGCACGGACTGGCGACTGCCCACGGTCGATGAACTGACCACCCTGTTTACCGGGAACACCGAGCCGGGCGAGTTCTGTCTGGAGTCGGCGTTCGACCCGCGCAAGTCACGTCTCTGGTCTGCGGATACCAAAGCCTTTACCGCTGCCTGGTATGCCGACGCCGAAATGGGATTTGTCTGGTGGCAGGACAGAACATGCCGGTTCTTTGTGCGGGCCGTGAGTGGTGGAATGTAGCCGTTTACTCCTCAATATGCCTGCGTTCACCCGGCGCGTTGCCGTTCACCGGGTGATTTTAAACCGTTTACCTAAAAAAGGGCGCGGTTGTGTTTTGGTTCCTATAAATGATATCTAGTCAGTCGCGGCACTGCGCGCTGACCATCACATTTCAGAATGTTGCGGTCCATTTTCAGGACACTGAGAAAACAACGCATAGATCAGGAGTACACCAGATGAGCGAAGAGAAGAAAATCGAAAGCCTGCAAAAGGAAGGGCAGATCTTTGAACCCGATGCTTCCAAGCAGGGCCAGGCCTGGATTCAGAATATGGAAGCGTATGACGCGGCCAACGAAAAGGCGCTGAATGATCCCGACGGATACTGGGGGGATCGGGCCAAGGAGCTGCTGACCTGGTTTTCCGATTTCGATTCCGTCCTTGAAGCCGACTATGACAAACCCGAGTTCAAGTGGTTTTCCGGCGGCAAGACCAACGTCTCTTACAACTGCCTGGATCGTCATCTGACCGATGGTCGTCGCAACAAGGCTGCACTCATCTGGCAGGGCGAACCCGAAGAGGACGTCAAGGTCTATACCTACCAGATGCTGCATACCGAAGTCTGCCGGTTCGCCAACGTGCTCAAGAAAAAGGGCGTCAAACGCGGTGATCGTGTGGCCATCTATATGCCCATGATCCCCGAGCTGGCCATCGCCATGCTGGCCTGCACCCGTTTGGGCGCACTGCACTCCATCGTCTTCGCCGGATTTTCCTCCATCGCGCTCCAGTCCCGCATCGACGATTGTCAGGCCCGGGTACTGATCACGGCCGATGCTGTCCTGCGCGCAGGCAAGACCATTCCGCTCAAGGGTAATGCTGACGAGGCGTTGAAAGACTGCCCGACCATCGAACAGTGTATCGTGGTCAAGCGCGGCGGCAATGAGATCAATATGGTCGAGGGCCGTGACTCCTGGTGGCACGAAGAAGTCAATGCCGAGGATATCACCTCCGATTGTCCGTTCGAGGAGATGGAAGCTGAAGATCCGTTGTTCATCCTGTATACCTCTGGCTCCACTGGCAAGCCCAAGGGCGTGCTGCACACCACCGCCGGGTACCTGCTGTATGCGGCGCACACTACACAGTGTGTCTTTGACGTGAAAGATGACGATGTCTACTGGTGTACTGCTGACGTCGGCTGGATCACCGGTCATTCATATATTGTATATGGGCCGCTGACGCTGGGTGCCACCTCGGTCATGTTCGAGGGCGTTCCGAGCTATCCCAGGCCAGACCGTTTCTGGCAGATCGTGGACAAGTTCAAGGTCAATATTTTCTACACCGCGCCCACGGTCATTCGCGCGCTCATGCGTGAAGGCGAGGAATGGGTCAAGAATTATGACCTTTCCTCACTGCGTGTGCTTGGTTCGGTGGGTGAGCCCATTAACCCCGAAGCGTGGCTGTGGTATCACAACAATGTCGGTGGCGGTAAGCTGCCCATCGTGGATACCTGGTGGCAGACCGAGACTGGCGGTATCATGATTTCCGCGCTGCCGTATGCCACTCCGCTCAAGCCCGGCTCCGCCACCAAGGCCTTGCCTGGTATTTCCGCCAAGATCGTGCGCCGTGACGGCAGTGTTGCCGATGCCAACGAGGGCGGACATCTGATCGTGGACAAGCCGTGGCCCGGTATGCTCCGCAATGTCTGGGGCAACCCTGATCGCTACAAATCCACGTATTTTGCCGGTTTCCCCGGCGCATACGAGGCCGGTGACGGTGCCCGCATGGACGATGACGGGTACTTCTGGATCATGGGGCGTCTGGATGATGTCATCAATGTGTCCGGTCACCGCATGGGCACTGCCGAGGTCGAATCCGCACTGGTTGCCCATCCCGACGTGGCAGAGGCCGCAGTTGTCGGCATGCCG
This sequence comes from Pseudodesulfovibrio sediminis, assembly GCF_020886695.1. NCBI lineage: Bacteria > Pseudomonadati > Thermodesulfobacteriota > Desulfovibrionia > Desulfovibrionales > Desulfovibrionaceae > Pseudodesulfovibrio > Pseudodesulfovibrio sediminis. The sequence goes on along the minus strand of NZ_AP024485.1, from coordinate 2,004,775 downwards.
CACGATGTGAAAGGTGAGACCATCTACGCCTATGTCACGCTGAAATCCGGCGTTGAGCCTGACGACGACCTGCTCAAGGCATTGAAGATCTGGGTGCGCAAGGAGATCGGCCCCATTGCCACGCCTGAGTTCATTCAGTTCGCCGATGGGCTGCCAAAGACCCGCTCCGGCAAGATCATGCGCCGTGTCTTGCGCAAGATTGTTGAAGGCAGCGACGAGTTCGGTGATACCTCGACCCTGGCCGATCCGGGTGTTGTGACCGATCTGGTCGAAGGCAACAAGGATCTGCTCAGCTAGGCTTTCTTATTCAAAATTCAATAGTGAAAGGCCCCCGCTCCATGGCGGGGGCCTTTTCTTATGCCTTGTGTCGCTGGTTTGTTTGTGGCGGAGAGAGTCATGTATACCGGAGGAGCGCTTGCTATTCTTTCTGAAATAATGCATTTTTTTAAAGCTATAGAAGCAAATGCGGTCCATCGACGGCCCCCTGGACGGCCCATGCAACGTCTCCCCTGGAGGAATGATGAAACGACGTGATTTTCTGAGTAAAGCTGCCATTGCCGGTCTTGCCGGTGGCACTGCCCTGCTCGCTGGCTGCAATGGCGAGGACAAACCCGCCAATCAGGGAGCCGCCCCGGCTCAGGTCAAAAAAACAATCATTTGGAAAATGGTCACAACCTGGCCACCCAAGTTGTCCATCCTGCAAACCGGCGCAGAGTCCTTTGCCGAAAAGGTCGAGTTGCTTTCTGACGGCCAGATGAAGATTCAGGTCTACGCGGCCAATGAGTTGGTCCCTGGCCTGGGCGTATTTGACGCTGTTTCTTCCGGTACGGCAGAGTGCGGTTCCGGCTCAGCCTATTATTGGGCTGGCATGGATGCCGCGTGCCAGTGGTTTTCGGCAGTGCCTTTCGGACTGTCTGCCCAGGGCCTTAATGCCTGGTTTTACTCCGGCGGTGGCCTTGACCTATGGGACGAAGTGTATGGCCAGTTCAACCTGATTGGTCGCCCCATGGGCAACACCGGTGTCCAGATGGGTGGCTGGTTCAACAAGGAAATCAACGACATCAAGGACTTCGAAGGTCTCAAGATACGTATCCCCGGTCTGGGCGGCAAAGTGATCGCCAAGGCTGGCGGTATTGTTGTCCTGCTTGCCGGCGGTGAGATTTTTACTTCGCTGGAACGCGGCATCATCGACGCAACAGAATGGGTCGGGCCGCTCCATGACCTGCGCATGGGCTTCTACCAGACTGCGAAATACTACTACTATCCAGGATGGCATGAGCCGGGAACCTGTCTGGACGCCATGTTCAACAAAGACAAGTTCATGGCCCTGCCCAAGCATCTCCAGGCCATCCTCAAGGTCGCCGCTGCCGAGACCAACCAGGAATCCCTGTGTGAGTTCGAGGCCCATAACGGTGCGGCTCTGGAAGAACTGGTCACCAAGCACAATGTGCAGCTCAAGCGTTTCCCGGAAAAGGTTCTGGCTGATCTGCGCGTCATGGCCCGCGAGGTCATTGCCGAAGAAGCCGCCAAGTCTTCGCTGGCAACCAGGGTCGCTGCCTCCTTTGACAAGTTCCAGAAACAGTGGGGCGCATGGGCAGATGTCTCATCCCGCTCCTACTTCGATATCATAGCCGAGCGCTATGTCGCTTTGAAGTAGTCCGGCCAAAAGGCAACAAAAACAAGGCGCTCCCTTTATGGGGGCGTTTTTTTTGTGGGCCGGAGTATCGGCTTGGGAGAGCGGGCCATCTGCACATTTTTTGGTCTTGTCCGATCCATCACCGTAGCCGGGCCACGCCTCCGGTCGGGCTGCGCCCGATCGCCCAAGGGTATTAGATCTTGTACGGCTCGAAGACTTGCCAACAATTCACTATAAATGCACATCTGACCCATCCTCCCAAGCCTCGAATGATGCCAGTGAAGATTACCCATGAGAAAGCCCCCTGCATCATCGATGCAGGGGGCTTTGGTCTTTATCTTCTTAGTAGTGGATGTCGTTTTCGGTAATGGGAGTAGCAAAGGTCTTGTACACCCAGAACTGGTAGCCGATGACGATGGGCACGAACACCAGGGCCACACCGAGCATGATTTCGAGGGTCAGCACGCTGGACGCGGAGTTCATGATGGTCAGGCTGTTGGCCGGGTTGGGATTGGACGGGATGATGGCCGGGAAGATGCCCACCACGCCGAACAGGGCGGTGCCGCCGATATACAGACAGGATGCTCCCCAGGCCATCCAGTACTTCTTGGCGCCGAGGTAGGTGCGCATGAGCACCAGACCGACCACGGGAAGCAGCAGGATGACAAAGAGTGCCGGGTAGACCAGATAGTTGTTGAACAACTTGGTTGTTACGGAGGAATAAGCCAGGAACAGGACTGTCAGGACCACAACGCCGGGCCACAGTTTGGTGGCCAGGAGCTCTGCACGGGCGTGCAGGTCGCCGGTGGCGCGGATGCAGAGCCACAGCGCGCCATGCATCAGGAAGATGGTCACGAACAGGATACCACCAGCAATGCCGTAGGGGTTCAGCAGACCGAACAGTCCGGCCTGGGAGAATCCGACTTCATTCAGGGGGATACCCTGGAAGATGTTACCAAAGGCCACGCCCAACAGCAGGGCGGGCAGGAAGGAACAGACCGCGTGGGCGGTGTCCCAGATCTTTTTCCATGTGTCGCTTTCCACCTTGGAGCGGAACTCGAAGGAAACGCCGCGCACGATGAGCGTGAACAGCAGCAGCATGAGGGCGGTATACAGTCCGCTGAACATCTGCGCGTAGGCATACGGGAAGGCGGCAAAGGTGACACCGCCGGCACTGATCAGCCAGACTTCGTTGCCGTCCCAGAAGGGACCGGTGGAATTGAGCATGGCGCGTTTTTCCGCCTCGTTCTTGGCCAGAACAGGCAGCAGAGTGCCCACACCCAGATCAAATCCGTCCAGAATGAAATAGACGGCCCACAGCACACCCCAGAGGACGAACCAGATCATCGCCAGGTAGTAGTGCAAGGAACCAATTTCCATGAAGTTATTCATTAGATAATCTCCTTATTCTCTTGCAGGTCTAAACCTGGATTGGGCTGTTGTCTTCGGGGCCTTTCTTGGCCAGCTTGATCATCAGCCAGATACCGGCAGCGCCGAGCAGGGTGTAGAGCAGGCACATGAGCACCAGCGAAAAGCTGACCTCGCCTGCGCCAACGGGTGAGACCGCATCGGACGTACGCATGAGTCCGTATACGATCCACGGCTGACGTCCGACCTCAGCCAAAGTCCAACCCGCCCACATGGCAATGTAGGGGAGGGGGATGCAGTAGGGCAGTATCTTGAGATACAGCGGGTATTGTTCCAGTTTGGCGCGCTTGAGCCAGCCAAAACCGGCAAGAAGAATAAACAGGGTGCCAAGACCGACCATTGTCCTGAATGCCAGGAACGTGATGGTGATAGGCGGACGATCTTCCTTGGGAATATCGTTCAACCCTTTCACTTCGGCGTTAAAATCATTGTACGCCAGGAAGCTGAGTGCACCGGGAATGGGCAGCGCTTCCACCAAGTTGCCGTCTTCACCGGGAACGATGAGCAGGTACATGGGGGCGTTGGTCTGTGTTACCCAGTGGGATTCCATGGCAGCCAGTTTGGCCGGCTGCTTGAGGGACATGTTGTTACCGTGGAAGTGGCCTTCAACTGCAGTGACGATGCAGAAGACCAGAGCGACGGTCACGCCGATGTTGAAAGACTTCTTGAAGAAATCCGTCTCGCTCTTCCTGAGCAGGTGCCATGCGGAGATGCCCATGACGAAGAAGCCGGCAAGAGTGAGTGCTGCCGGGATCTGATGGAAGAATTCCAACCATGCCCATTTATTGGTAATGACTGCAATAAAGTCATTCAGTTCTGCCCGACCGTTGCGGAGAACATATCCCTTGGGGTCCTGCATGAAGCCGTTGGCGATGAGAATCCAGACTGCGGACAGGTTGGATGCGCCTGCAACCAGCCATGCCACTGTGGCGTGGGCCTTGGGTGAGAGCTTGTCCCAACCGAAGTGCCAGACACCGATGAAGGTGGATTCCAAAAAGAATGCAGCCGTTGCTTCAATGGCCAGCAGCGAACCGAAAATATCGCCCACATAGGCGGAATATCTGGACCAGTTGGTTCCGAATTGGAACTCCAGGGTGATGCCGGTAACGACACCGAGGGCGAAATTGACCAGGAAAATTTTACCCCAGAATTTTGCCATTTTGAGATATACTTCATCGCCGGTACGGACGTACTTAGTTTCCATATACGCGATGAGTATGGAAAGTCCCAGCGTCAGTGGGACGAAGATGAAGTGGAACATGGTGGCTGCAGCAAATTGCAGCCTGGAAAGCATCAGCACATCCATACAAACCCCCTTGCGGATATTGCTTGAGAAAACCTTAGCCTCTTTCAATAAATACTCAACATTCCGAGGAACCTACACCTGACTTGAGAACAAATCAAGAATAATAATCATTTCCTTTTACCTGTTCTTCATGCTCATGGGCTGCCCTGTGGACTCAAGGACAGCTCTCCAGTAGTTGGACTGCGTGTTTATTCGTTTTTTGCCTTTGGTGACCAGGTCCATGGGAATATGCACATAGCGTCCATTCCAGCGGGAGACGACAAACCCAGTGCGCCCTGTCATGCCTGCGTGGACCGCGTAAATGCCGAGAAACGAACAGTAGATGCGGTCATTGGCATTGGCCGGAACGGAACGGATGATATAACTCGGGTCGATGAATTTCAGCGTCGGTTCTATATCTTTCGCTCTGAAATAGCTGAGTATCTCGTCTTTGAGCAGTGTGGCGAAATCAGCCAGCTTGACGTTGCCCGAGGCGTCTGTCTTGCCGGACTCTTCGAGCAGCTCCTGCCCGGCTCCTTCGGCCACGACAATAACGGCGTTGCCCCGTTTTTTCATGCGTTTGTCCAGTACAGCCAGAAATCCGTTCTCGCCGTGGAGGTCAAAGGGGCTTTCAGGGATGAGGCAGAAGTTGACTTCCTGGCACGAGAGGGCGCTCTGTGCCGCGATGTACCCGGCATCCCGGCCCATGACCTTGACCAGTCCGATTCCCCAGGGAGCGCCCGTGGCTTCGATGTGCGCGCCCTTGATGGCGATACCCGCAGTTTCCACGGAGGTATCGAAGCCAAAGGAGGGCGAGGCGAAATTGATATCGTTGTCAATGGTCTTGGGCAGTCCGACGATGGAAATGGACAGTCCCCGCTTGTGAATCTCCTCGGCCACTCTGGAGGCGGCCCGCATGGTCCCGTCGCCGCCGATCATGAAGAGGATGGAAATATTCATGCGTTCCAGGGCGTCCACGATGACTTCCAGGTCCTGGGGACCGCGTGAACTGCCGAGCACAGTGCCGCCGAATTCATGAATGCGCGAGACATAGTCAGGCGTCAGGTCCACGACGTCATATCCCTGCTCCGGCACGAATCCGGCCAGACCGTACTGGATGCCCACCACAGACGGTACATGATAGCCGTGATGCAGAGTCATGACGATGGCCCGGATGACGTCATTCAAGCCGGGGCAGAGCCCGCCGCAGGTGACCACCGCGCATTTGGTCTTGCTGGGATCATAGTAAATCTTTTCGCGCGGTCCTGCCGGCTCGAAAAAGACATGCTTCGGGTGCTTTTTGCTTTTTCCGGAGCCGTCTACATTACGGCGGGAAATGTTCACCAGTACGGCGTCGTCTTCATTTACGAACTGCCCGCATGCGGACGGATTCTGAATTTTGGCAGGTCCGACGATCGGAATTTCAGTGTTCTTTACATCAATGTTTTCATCTTGGCTGGTTCGCATTGCCGCCCTCACGGATTGGTACAACGGTTGGAGATTGTTTTCCTTATTAATATGATTTTCATCTTCGAGCAATTCATAATTGTTTTTTTTCGATCAAGGTGACGCTTTTGCGCGGTCTGTCGCATTATTTTGGGCTGTTGACTTGTTGCTTGCTCTTAGGGAGCGGTGCAGGTATCTTTACTCAATGAGATTCGGTTATTATCTTGTTTTCAGCCTTGTCCTGACGTGGGGAGTTCTGGTGCCGTTTTCCGGAAAGGCCCATGATCTGCTCGTGGTTTTCGAGGACTACCCTCCATATGAATATGTCGAGCACAGTGAGGTCAAAGGAATCAATATTGACCTTGCCCGTGAGGCGTTCAGGCGCATGGGGGTGACACCCTCTTTTGAACCAAGACCCTGGAAACGGGGACTGTATCAGCTGAAAACAGGCGAGATACTCGCCCTCTCATCCGGGTTCAAAACCCCGGAGCGAGAGAAAATCGCTATCTTTCCTGACAGTCCGTTGGCCGCAGAGACCAATGTGGTCCTGGCGCTCAAAAACAGCAGGAAAAGCATCAAGTCTCTGGACGAGCTGCACTCTCTGCGCATCGGCGTTGTCAGGGACTATGCGTACGGCAAAGAGTTTGATGACATGGTGGGATTGAAAAAAATCTTTGCAAAATCCATGACGCAACTGATCGACATGCTGCAGAACAAGAGAGTGGATGTCATCTTGGCCAGCCAGGAGGTGAGTCAGCACTTACTCAAAAAGTCCGGTGAGTTGGATGATGTTGAAGTCCTGTATACATTGAGCCGGGAGCCACTCTATCTGTTCTTTTCCCGCATCCACGGTCCCGAGAGCCAGAAGCTGGCCGATCAGTTCAGTGCGGCTGTTCAGTCGATGAAAGAGGACGGCACTTTTGCTGCCATCAAGGCCCGCTATTGAAGCCGGGAGCCACTTCGGACGTACCCTCATGATTGACAGGCAAGGCGTGTGTGATGGGAGTACGGCGCAGGATCGCCTTGATTCTCTCCTTGACCTTTTCTTCGAAATTCCTATCTATTGTTCTCAACACGATATCGTGATTATCGGAGGACACTGTTGACATGACCAGTCAGATAAAGACTGTTTTGCTACTCGGACTACTCACAGGTCTGCTCATGCTGATCGGCGGAGCCATGGGCGGTCGTGCCGGACTCTTTCTGGCATTCGGTTTTGCCATGCTCATGAATCTGGGCAGTTACTGGTATTCCGATACCATCGTACTCAAGATGTACAAGGCCAGCCCGCTTTCGCCGGGCGACGCGCCGCATATTCACCGGGTGGTGGAAGAAATGGCGGCTGCCGCCAATATCCCCAAGCCGCGCATTTTCCTGATTCCCCAGGACGCCCCCAACGCCTTTGCCACGGGCCGCAATCCGGATAACGCGGTTGTGGCGGTCACGCGGGGTATCGTCTCCATGCTCACCCCTGACGAACTCAAGGGCGTGCTCGCCCACGAGTTGGGGCACATCGCCAATCGGGATATACTCATCCAGTCCATTGCGGCCGTGCTGGCCGGTGCCATTGTGTTCATAGCCAACATACTCCAGTTCACCGCCATCTTCGGCGGTCTGGGTGGCGATGACGATGAAGGCGGCAGTCCGTTTGCCGCATTGGTCATGGCCTTGCTGGCTCCGCTGGCAGCCGGATTGATCCAGATGGCCATCTCTCGGTCCCGTGAATACCTGGCCGACGCCACGGGCGCGCACCTGTCGCAGAATCCCCTCTTTCTGGCAGGGGCGCTCTCCAAGCTCGACGCGGCCGCGCACCAGATTCCGCTCAAGGGCAACCCTGCCACGGAAAACATGTTCATCGTCAATCCGTTCAGCGGAAGGCGGGCGACTTCCCTGTTTGCAACGCATCCCCCCATCGAAGATCGCATAGCCAGGCTTCGGGCCATGGCGGAAGGCAGATAGAATGATCAAAAGATTTCTCGTATTCAGTGCACTCGTTTTTCTCCTGACAGCCGGTCTGGCCCACGCGGATCATCGCCGCACTCCGGTGGTAGAGGCCGTGGAGATGGTCAGCCCCTCGGTTGTCAACATCACGGTCACCAAAAAGGTGCAGGGCGGGGGGCGTACTCCGTTTGGCGATCCGTTCTTTGATCAGTTTTTCAAGGAATTTTACAACAACAGGCCCCGGGAGTCCCAGAACCTTGGTTCCGGGGTTATCATCGACGGCAGGAAGGCGCTGGTCCTGACCAACGCCCATGTGGTCGCTTCCGGCGGGGTTATCACCGTGCGCCTCAAGGATGGACGCGATTTTCGTGCGGAGCTGGTCGGTTCGGATACGGATTTCGATCTGGCGGTGCTGAAGCTGGACAAGGCGTCCAATCTGCCGGAAGTGAACATGGGGGATTCCAGCGATATCTATATCGGCGAGACCGTCATTGCCATCGGCAATCCCTTTGGGTTTTCCAATACAGTGACCACCGGCGTGGTCTCGGCCTTGAATCGGCCCATGAAGACCAACCAGGGCGCGTATGGCAGCTTCATCCAGACCGACGCGGCCATCAACCCCGGCAACTCCGGCGGGCCGCTGCTGAACATCAACGGAGAACTCATCGGTATCAATACCGCCATTGACGCCCGGGCCGAAGGCATCGGGTTTGCCATTCCCATCAACAAGGCCAAATTTGTTGTTCGGGAGCTGCTTGATACCGGCCACGTCTCTCCCATCTGGCTCGGCCTGTTCGGTCAGGATATCGATCAGGCGGCCGCCCGCTACTTCAGCCTGAAAAATCTCAAGGGCATGCTCATCTCCGAGGTCTACCCGGACACTCCGGCCGAGAGGGCGGGCCTCAAGGCCGCAGATATCGTGCTGGCAATCAACGGTCAGGTAGTGACCAACAAGGACGAATATCTCACCAAACTCTTCAATGTGACCCAGTCGGAATCGCTGACCCTGAACATCTTGCGTGAAGGGAAGCAGAAACGGTATGCCTTGAAGCCTCAGGTGTTGGACAAACGCATGGCTCTTGATCTGGTTCGCGCCCGCTGGGGATTCGAGCTGGCTGACCAGAAGAAGGGTTCCGGTGCCAAGGTGACGACCATCGTTCCGGGATCGGCGGCAGCCAAACTCGGCCTGCAGACTGGTGACGTCATTCATCAAATCGGGAACAGGCGGCTGAATTCCGGCATTGATCTGCTGAACGCCTTCCTGCGCAACCGATTGCAGAAAACCGTGCTCATGCGTGTGCAGCGTGGGCGCAATCTCTATAATGTGCGACTGACCCTTTAGGTACTTCCACCTGGGCAAAACATACATGGCTTGAAATATGGATATCGACGATCAACGAACATACTGGACGGAGAAGTGCGTGGACAAGACCTTTACCACGCCTTTGGAGTTGGATGTCTTCGGGAAATATGTCTCCAAGGACGCCCGGATTCTTGATTTCGGGTGCGGCTATGGCCGGAGCATGGCCGAGTTGCGTGACGCCGGGTATACCAATCTTACCGGTCTCGATTTTTCTTCCACCCTGATTGAGCGTGGTCGAGCGGAACATCCCGACCTGAACCTCATGGCCTACCCCGGCGGCTCCATGCCGTATGCCGATAATTCCTTTGATGCCGCGATCATGCTCGGCGTCTTCACCTGCATGATCGAGACAAAGACCCAGGCTGAGACGCTCATCGAGATGCGGCGCGTACTCAAGCCGGGAGGCGTGCTCTACATGACCGATTTCCTGCTGAACCGGGACAAGCACAATCTGGATCGGTACAAGGCCGGCAAGGAACGGTATGGCATTTATGGCATCTTCGATCTGCCTGACGGCGGGGTGGTGCGGCACCATGACATCAACCACATGGAAGCCCTGTTTTTCGATTTCGACGTCAAGGTGTTCGAGGAGACCGTGTTCCAGACCATGCATGGGCATGAGTCGGAAGGGTTTTACGCTTTGATGACCATGCCCTGATCACGGCGGTTTCGGGCGGTCTTTTCAGTGGCGGGATGTTGACAGGATGTACGTCCGTGCTGCATACCGTTTTTGTTGTTCAGTTGATGTGTTGTAAGGAGATAGTATGTCTATAAGATCATTGGAGATTGTGTTCGCCGTTGCCGCCAATGGGTAATGCGTAGACAACAGAATGATCTGGTTCCGCCTTGGCAGAAATTGAAATGCTTGCCCGGGAATGCCGCTTCTCCGACTGCACGCATACGCAGGAGTGCGGCTGCCGTGTCCTGGAGGCTGTTGCCGGTGGCGAGCTTTCGCAGGATCGCCTTGAAAGCTATCACAAGATGAAACGGGAGCTGGCGTACCTCTCGGAGAGACAACATAAAAGTGCGGATAGAGTGGAAAAGGAACGCTGGAGGGATGTTGCCCTGTTTGCAAGGGAAATAAAGAAATACAGGAAGAAGAGGTGATACCTCCATGGAGTGAGTGGAAGCCTCTAACCAATGGCATTTCACTGATACTGCAGAAATGAACAAGGCCCGCTCGGTAGTACCGAGCGGGCCTTGTGGTGTGTCTGTGACTTACTGGAGCAGGTCGGGACGCGCGATCTCTTTGGTGGCGTTCTTGTTCAGCTCTTCCATGTAGGCTGCCAGCATTTCCTGGCTATATCCACGGCTGACCTGTTCCATCCAGGTAGCCTTCTGTTCTGCCCATGTGGCGTCAGAGGCCGGGATGCGCTCGTTCAGGCGAGCCACGACCATGCCGGAGGACAGGGCGTATACCGTGGGCAGCCATGCGTCATCCTTGGCGTTGAACAGGGCGGTTGTCAGTTCCTGACTTGCGCCGAGCGCCGGGATGTTGCCCTGGCGATCAAAGGACTCGGAAGTCATGATGCGGGCCGCATATGTCTTGGCAACTTTGGCTGCGTCAGAACCGGTCAGGGCGGCGAGGATCGACTCAGCCTTGGCCTTGGCCTTTTCGGTTGCTTTCTGTTCCTTGAGAATCTTGATGATGGTCGGCTTGGCCTTGTCCAGCTCGATGAGGGCCGGAGCAATGTCCTCGACCTTCTCTGCGAGAATGTAGCCGCCGTTGATGGCCACGGGGGTCTGCTGCGCCGTGCCTGCGGGCAGTTCTTCCAGCACTGTGACGACTTCGGGAGCGATGCCGAGAATCTGGCCCAGGAAGGCCGCGGGCATGGGCTCGCTGGTCTCTACGGTCAGCTTCAACTCGGTGGCGATGTCACTGATGCTCATGCCGGAAACGAGGCGATCCATGGACTGATCCAGCAGTTCAGTGACCTGTTCGGCCGCCTTTTCCTGAGCGATCTCCTGCCTGATCTCGTCTTTGGCCTCGTCCAGTGTCCTGAGCTTGGCATCCTTGTGGTCTTCGACCTTGATGATGTGCCAGCCGAAACGGGTTTTGACCAGACCGGATATTTCGCCTTTCTTGGTGGCAAAGGCGACGGCCTCGAAGTCGGGCACCATGGCGCCGCGAGCGAACCATCCAAGCTCGCCACCGTTGGGGCCGGAGGGGCCTTCGGAATATTCCTTGGCCAGAGCGGCGAAATCTTCACCGGCCTGGGCCTTTTTCAATACTTTTTCAATCTTCTTGGCAGCGGCGGCCTGCACTTCTTCGGGGTCGCTGTCCTTGGACATGACCAGGATGTGACGGGCGCGGACCTGCTCCTTCTGCTCCATGGAAGCCTTGTTGGCTTCGTAGTAGCTGGCGATCTCCTCATCCGTGACCGTTTCGTTTTTGGCCAGGGCTTCGGGGGTGAACGTGAGGTAACGGAGCGTGACCTGCGCGGGGGCCGTGAAGCGTTCGGTGTTGGCATCGAAGAACGTCTTGATTTCGTCTTCGCTGACAGTCACCGTGTCAATAAAGTCATTGGGAGCCACTTCGATGAAGTCCATGCGCACCTGTTCGCCGAGCCAGTTGAAGAGATGGCGGGCCTGAGCCTCGGTCACCTCTGCGGGGCGAACCGCGAGCTGCCTGACCTTGTCCATCATCAGTTCCTTCTTGAAGTCCGCTTCATACTCAGCCGGTGTCATGCGGAGCTGGCGCAGTCTGCCCTGATAGATGTTGGGATCAAACTTGCCATCGGCATTCTTGAACATGGATTGGGCGGAAATACCGGCGACAACTTCATCGTCTGAAGCGGAGACGCCGAGTTTATCAGCTTCATTGAGCAGGAGAATTTCGTCCATCAGGTTGCTCATGACGAGCTGTTTGAACTGGGTGCTCCTGAGCTGGGCCTGGGTGACCTGCGGGTTGGACTGCCTGACGATCTCGGTGGCGCGGTTGTAGGCCAACTGAAATTCGGCCCGTGTGATGGTCTTGCCGTCCACGGAGGCCATGACCGGATCCCCGGAATTGGTCAGCCCGGACATACCAAAGGCAAAAACAAAGACAACGATGATGACGGCGAACAGGATCTTGACGATCCAACCCGATGCGTTCTCACGCATGATTTCTAACATTTGCGCTCCAATAGCTCTGTAATTCAATCCGCGCCCTCATGCGAGGGCGCGGAATTTATTCCAAGGTTATGCCTGACCTTCACGCACAGCGTTGAGGAGGCCACCTGACTGGATAATCTCCAGTTCCTTTTTGGTCAAATCATTTGTGACAGTGACACTCTTGCCTGAGCCGGTCGTGATGTCAATGGTGCCGCCGGGGGTCATGGCGTTGGCCGGGATGATCAGATCATCACCTTCGGACAACGCGTCGTAGTCGGCGGGGTCTACCAGCAACAGGGGCAGGATGCCGAAGTTGACCAGATTGGCGCGGTGAATGCGGGCCAGGGACTTGACGATGACGGCCTTGACGCCGAGATGACGGGGGCCGAGTGCTGCGTGTTCGCGGCTGGAACCCTGGCCGTAGTTGTCGCCGCCCAGAATGACGCCGGTGCCGTGTTCTTTCATGCGACCGACAAAGCCTTCGTCCACACGGCTGAAGATATACTGGCTGATGGCCGGAATATTGGACCGCAGGGCGGTAATTTCGGCACCGGCAGGCAGGATGTGGTCGGTGGTGATGTTATCTTCCACCTTGAGCAGCACCTTGGCTTCCACGGTGTCGGACAGTTTGTCGAAGTCTTCCAGGGCCACGATGTTGGGGCCGCGCAGGATCTCGACAGCGCTCTTGTCGGCCGGAGGGAAGACGAACAGGTCGCGGATGGACGGGACATCTTCGGGCAGTTCCACGCGCTCGGGAGCCGGACCCCAGGTGGCGGGATCGGTGAACTCGCCGTCAAGCGCGAGGCGTGCAGCGGTCTGGGCGCTGGCCAGATAGACCTGACCGTCCTGTGTGCCGGAGCGGCCTTCGAAGTTGCGGTTGAAGGTGCGGACGGACACACCGGCGGAAACCGGGGAGCCACCCATGCCGATGCACGGGCCGCAGGAACATTCCAGCAGACGGGCGCCTGCATCCAGCAGCGGTTCGATGAGGCCTTCGCGGGCGAGCATCTTCATGACCTGCTTGGAGCCGGGGGAGATCATCAGATCGGTCTCTGCCGGTGTCATTTTGCCGCTCAGAATCTGCGCGGTGTTCTTGAGGTCGGAATAGGATGAGTTGGTGCAGGAGCCGATGGCACACTGGTCGATCTTTTTGCCGGCCAGTTCTTTGACCTTGCACACCTGGTCGGGCATGTGGGGCTGGGCGACCAGCGGTTCCAGCTCGGACAGGTTGATCTCGATGACTTCGTCGTATTCGGCGTCGGCATCGGCGATCAGTTCGACAAAGTCTTCGCCACGGCCCATTTTCTCCAGGAAGAATTTAGTCTTGTCGTCAGACGGGAAGATGGAGGTGGTGGCACCCAGCTCGGCACCCATGTTGGTGATGGTGGCGCGGTCTGGCACGGACAGTGCGGCTACGCCGGGACCGGCGTATTCAAAGACCTTGCCCACCCCGCCCTTGACGGTCAGGCGACGGAGCAGCTCAAGGATGACGTCCTTGCCTGCGGCCCAGCCGGTCAGCTCGCCGGTCAGCTCGACCTTGACGACTTTGGGCATGGGGATGAAATACGCTTCACCGGCCATGGCCAGTGCCACGGACAGGCCACCTGCGCCCATGGCCATGGAGCCGATGCCGCCTGCGGTGGGGGTGTGGGAGTCGGAGCCGATGAGGGTCGCGCCGGGCTTGGCAAAGTTCTCAAGGTGCAGCTGGTGGCAGATGCCGGTGCCGGCCGGGGAAAAGACTGCGCCGGATTTGGCGGCGACGGTGCGGAGATAGCGATGGTCGTCAGGGTTGCGGAATCCCATCTGCAGGGTGTTGTGGTCCACGTAGCTGACAGACAGGTCCGTGCGGACTTCGCCGATGCCGATGGCTTCGAACTGCAGCCATGCCATGGTGCCGGTGGCGTCCTGGGTCAGTGTCTGGTCGATGCGCAGACCGACTTCCTGTCCGGCGACCATCTCGCCGGAAACAAGGTGCTTCTCAATGATCTTGTGGGTGATGCTCTTGCCCATGCTTTCTCCTGTTCAAGTCAAAAGGGTCTCTCTCAAATCACCTGCGTGCGGGGTGTCTCCGGGGCTCTCATTTCCGGTCCGTTCACGGTCAGATGCGGTACTATCCTTATTATCTCACTCTATCCCAACGTGGCAGGGAGGGGGTAGACGATGCGGATGAAAACAGCCGTTTCCATCCGCAATCATAGACGTTCCCTGTACAACCGATCAGAACAGGAAGCCGTTTTTCACGCCTTCCGAGGGTCCTGTCTCGTCAATGCCGAGATTGATCCGGTTGATCTTGTTGGTGCGGAATTTGATCTCCACATCCAGTCGCAGTTTATCCTGCTGCAATCGGAATATTTCCTCGTGGTGGTAAATGCCGTTTCTCGGGTCTTCGGCTTCCATGAACGTGCGTATGGCCACCACGGTGTCTTCGAGTTCCTTGGTCAGCGTGACCACCTCGGCCTCCAGGGTCGGGATGTCGTCGCTGAGTCGTTTATCTGATTTTGATGCGTTTTCTTGTGTCATCTTTCTTCTCGCGTACCGGTTTGGGTTTCATCTTGCCGGTGGGCAGGGAGTTGTAGAAGTTCCAGAATTCGGGCCATGTGGCGGTCACTTCGCCGTGGTTCTCCAGCAGGATGCCGGGAACGACATAGGCGGAAAGGGCACATCCCATGGACCAGATCGGGTCCGGGCTGTACCACGTGCCGTCCCAACGCTTGGTGCCGGGCTTGAGTACGAGACCGTCCTCGGTTTCTTCGTACAGCGCGCTCATGCGGTCAAGCAATTCGGTGATGGTCCCGTCAAATGTGCCGGTTAATGTGGCGTTGCCCAATCGGAGTCCCAGGGCCAGGGCCAGGGGCTGGAGATCGGGAATTTCGCCAAGGGTGATGGTGCCGTTTTCAGGTACGTCGCCCTCTTTGGATACGACAATATTTTCGGTGGCTATGTCAATCCTGAGACCAAGGTTGGTCAGCTCCTGAACGATCCGGTCAGTGGTCTCGTTCCTGGGCCAGGACCCCTGGATGTTCAGGCTGCCGCCGGACATGATCGGCAGGGCCATGAGCAGGCTATTGAATTTCACTGACAACGGCAATGTCGGAGTGGGCTCGATGGTGGGAATACCGTCGGAAATGGTGACGGAATCCTTTTTCAGCTCCGCAGTGATGCCGCAGTCGTTGAGCACTTCAACGGCCTCGGCCACACGGACACGGGCTTCCTTGGTCAGACCGTTGATGGTCAGGCCGCCGGGGAAAGACCAGGCAGCCAGGGTCAGGGCCGCCGCGAAATCGGGATCAGTGCCGCCGGGCAGGGTCACGGCTTCGTCCATGGCGCCTCCGCATTCGAGACGGGCGGGCAGGCCGGGGTTGTTCGGATTGATGGGCACCATCCGAGCACCCAGACGGGGCAGTACTCTGTTGAGGCTGGCGATGTCCATGAGCTGGAGGGCGGGTTTGCCGGTGAATTTGCAGCGACCGGCGTGGCCGAGTGCAAAACAGAGCAGCATGTAGAAGTTGAACGGGTCTTCGCCGACAAAAATCATGTTGCCTTCGAAATGGAGGGTCCGGCCGCCTTCGTTTTTGATGTAGTCGTCATCCCAGTGGATGGGGGACTTGGCCTGCTTGAGAGCCTTGGCCAGATCCTTGTTGGGCGCGTTCATGGTCACCGGGGCCAGCTTGGCCGGAGCGCCTGCGCTGGCAGCCATGGCCAGCATCATGCGTGTGTAGCGGAAGGAGCGTGGGCCGGAGATGCTGGCTGAAAGCGGCTCGACACGCGGGGCGAGCTTGTAGCCGTCGCCTTCGAATTTTTTGCGGACATCAGCCAGGGAGAACTGGTTGAGCAGGGTGAACAGCGATTTGGTCAGCTTGGCATCCAGGCCGAGCTCGCTCGCCTTGGCGTCAAAAGACCCTCGGAGCAGTTTCTCCAGTTTGGGATCGACCAGGGATTTTTGTCTGGATTTGCGCCATGCGCCTTCCTTGCGGATGAGAAACGCACGCTTTTCCAGCAGATTCAGCACCTGGTTGTCGATGTCGGAAATATCAGTGAAGCGGTGTCCGGCGACCACGTCAGCCTTGGCCACGTAATCTTCATCGCTGATGGGAGCGCGCTCGGGCTTGTTGCCGAAGAAGTCCCGGCCGCCAGGGCGTCTGCCGCCACGAGGACCAGCGCCACGAGGGCCTTCGCGCTTTTCGAATTTGCGCGGGCCACGGCTTTCGTCTCGGCGAGGTCTGCTCGGCCGATCGTCATTGCGGGAGTTGGTTCGGGAGTCACCGCGGCTGTTGTCCCTGCGGGAGTCGCCTCGGTTGTCATTGTAGCGGGGAGTGCTACGCTTGTCATCGTAACGGGAATCGCTACGTGTGTCGTCTTTGCGCTGGCCATTGGAGGCACCACGCCTGTCGTCGTCTTTGCGGATCTTGATCATTGTCTTTCCGTCTTCCTTATAAATGATATGGTTTCCCTTCAAAAAAGGGATTGGCCTTCCTAGCGCGAAATTCCGCGATATGCAAGCAGTAGTGTGGGGGTGGCCTCCGGCGGCTGGGGGAAGGGGAGGAAAAACCCTTTGAAAAGGGCTTTTTCCTCCCCTTCCCCCAGACCCCCATCCCCTCCTTTTCCTAAACTTTTTGTTGGGCCTTCGGCGATGTGGGGGCGGGCGTGTGTTTTTTTGTTGGTTAAAAAAAGAGAGGGTTGAAACTTTGAATCGCTGTAAGGAAGGCGGGAAGAATATTGTTATTATACCGCTCCGAAGGAAAAAAAAGGATTCCAAAGGACATGTCCTTTGGCCGCCGGGGGCGAAATCACCTGATCAAATCCGCCGAAAGGCGGCTTCCCATCACGCTTTTCGCAATGCGCCCATGGCTCCGCGTAGCGTGACTGCACCCATGACGACGAGTCCGCCGATCACGGCCCACAGGCCGGGCAGTTCGCCGTAGCCGATGGCCACGAAGAGGGGATTGAAGATCGGCTCCAGCATCATGATGAGGATGGCTTCCAGCGCGCCAAGTCGTTTGATCGCCCAGGTATACAGCGCCAGGGAGATGCCCTGTTGAAAGATGCCGAGATAGATCAGCCCGGTCCAGCTTTCGAAATCGGGCATGGCATCGAACATGAACGGCAGGCCGCACAGAGCCGTGATTACATGGCCCATGATGACCGATTCCACGGGCGAAGCGTCCTTCTGCGCCCGCATGCACAGGGTGAATATGGCATAGGAAAAGCCTGTGCCAATGGCGATGATGTTGCCCCACAGGCCGGAGGGTGAGAGTTTGTCGAGAAAAAAGAGGGTCATGCCACCCACGGTCACGCTGATGAACACCCAATCGCTGCGCCGCGTCTTTTCCTTGAGCAACCACGGCGCAAGCATGGCCACATAGACCGGCGCGGTATAGGCCAGCAAAATGGCATTGGCCGAGGTCGTCAGCTTGGTGGCGACCACATTGGTAATGAGCAACCCGGCATATCCCATGGCCGCACCCCATTGGATGGGCGAAAAACAGAAGTGGAGTCGGCGGCGGAAGAGAACGCCCAGCGTCAGGGCCGCCAGCATGCTCCGGAACCCCGTGATGGCCATGGGATTTATGTCCACCAGCTTGATGGCTAGGCCTCCGGAACTCCAGATGAGTGCCGTGACAGCCATGAGAATCATTGCCCGGGATCTTTCGTTCATAGATCAACATCCCTGCATGAAATCAGTGGTGGAGGCAAGATGTTTGCGTGTGTTTTTTTGGAAGCTCAAGATTTTCTTGAATTTTACAAAGGAGACGATGCGTTTGCGTATCAGGGAGGACAAGACCGAAGGATTGGGGTATATTGGGGGCAGCCAATTCCGGTTTGCTGAGGAGGCAAAGGGATGGGCAACAGTGACGTGTTCGTGTTTCACTCCTCGAGAAACCATGGAGGAAAACCATGCGAAAAATACTGATTCCCCTGCTGTTGATTTGTTTCATGATGGTTGCATACGGCTGCGCCAACAACAGGGCGCAACAAGGAGCCGCTGTCGGCGGCCTGGCCGGTGCCACCATCGGCGCGCTGACCTTTAACGACAAGTTGCTCGGCGCTGCGGTCGGCGCAGGTGTCGGTACGCTTATGGGCTACATTGTCGGTAACGAATGGGACAAGGCTGACGAGCAAAAGGTCCAACAGACTCTGGAGCAGGGACGTTCCAACGAGCCTGCGCAGTGGACCAACCCAGACACGGGGCGCTCATACACAGCGACTCCCACTCCGCCTTATGTCTCGGAGAACAAGATTTACCGCGACGTGACCATCAAGAGCGAAGAGGGTCAGGAGATCATGGCCAAGGCCTGGCGCGACGACCAGGGAGTCTGGCACCTCAAGCAGTAGCACAAACCAAATACCAACACACAAGGCCTCCTTCGGGAGGCTTTTTTTTAAGCGTAATTCCAAGGCGTTGTAGGTCAGGTTTTGAAGCCGCCTGTCGGCGGCGCGGAGTGAAGGATATGCTCCGAGCGACTAGGGATTATCGGCTTTTTCCCTGTGGATGCCAGAGAACGTGCCGGAATTGTAGAGTTTTCTGACGTCGTCATAGGGGATGAGGATTTCATCGTCTACGAAAGAGTCTGGATCGGGAAATCCCTCCCGAAGTTTTCGTTCCACGCCGTAATCGCTTCTGTATGACGTTATGGAGACTGCGAATGAAATCCCGTCCTCTTGGAGTGATGTGATTTTTAACGCGCCAAAGTTGTATCCTTCAAAGTCGATCCCGTTAAAAAGCTTAGAATAATCAGCAATATAAATGTCATTAACCTGGGGCTGATCAAGCATTGCCAGTTCTTTTTGCCGTATCTCCTGATTGTCGAGGTGATAAAGAAAGGCAGCGAGCAGGAGCAATCCCACCCCTAAAAAGAAGGGCAGTGTGTTCAATGGGGTGAAAAAGGCTTGATTGACGCGCTTCTTGTCCTCTTTGGAAAGCTCTCGCTTGTCCATGATGTGATCGCAGTTGTCGCAGGTCAGCAGGATGGGGCGGGAGGTGATGAAAAAGGGGATCCAGAAAAGATGTGCGTATTTTGTGAAGGCCTGAGCCGTGTGGTTTGTATGGCCGCAGTTGTCGCAGTAGACGTTGTGGGTATACTGAACCGGGTGCTCTTTGCTCCGGATTCCATAGATTATAAACATGGCTTGCGGATTCTTGTCGGATGAAACAATTGAGATTGGGCATGAAAAAGGGGGCCTACATCGGTCGGCCCCCTTGGAATGGTCAGCTAAAGAGCGACCGGACAGAACTACATGTCTGCGCCGGAAGCAGCTTTCTGCATCTTGACCTCGACCTTTTCGGTCAGGGATGCGTAGTACTCGCGCAGACGCACGAGGACTTCGTCACGACCAAAGTGGTCGACGACTTCGGCGCCTTCGGAAAGGGCCTTACGCAGCTTGGTACCGGACAGGATGACGCGGTCTTCCTTGGTATGGGGGCACGTACGCATGGAAGCCATGCCGTCGCACTTGTAGCAGTAGAAGGTCCAGTCGATGTTCATGTTCTTGCAGAGCAGGGCCTTTCCGGGCTCGGCGGTGCAACCATCCTGGTAAGGGATCTTCTTGAAGATGTCCTGAGCTTCGAACAGACCGTAGAAGTCGCCGACGCCAGCGTGGTCACGACCGATGAGCATGTTGTTGATGCCGTAGTTCTGACGGAAGGTAGCGTGGATGAGACCTTCACGGGGACCAGCATAACGCATGTCCAGGGGGTAACCGGCGTTGATGACGTTCTCGGGAACGAAGTAGTTGTCGATGAGGATCTGGATGCACTCGATGCGGACGTCACCCG
This sequence comes from Pseudodesulfovibrio sediminis, assembly GCF_020886695.1. NCBI lineage: Bacteria > Pseudomonadati > Thermodesulfobacteriota > Desulfovibrionia > Desulfovibrionales > Desulfovibrionaceae > Pseudodesulfovibrio > Pseudodesulfovibrio sediminis. The sequence goes on along the minus strand of NZ_AP024485.1, from coordinate 1,984,806 downwards.
GGATGTCGCCCGGCTTCAGGTTACCGATCAGGGAGTGAATGACGACGCCGTCGCAAACTTCAACAGCGATCTTGGCCAGGAATTCGTGGGAGCGGTGCATGGGGTTACGCAGCTGCAGAGCGGCAACGTTGGACCAGCCACGTTTTTCCATCTCGGCACGGATCTGGGCGGGGGTCAGGTAGACACCGGGGAAACGAGCAGCGTAGTCGCCCTCGGAGAGGACTTTGACGGGGCCGGCCAGGTTGTACTTGCCCTGAGCCATAACCATCTGGACGCCCGGATGATCTTCCATGGCGATCTTCCAGAAGACATCGTCAGCGGACTCTTCGCCTTCGCCTTTGTAGACCTGTTCGCATTCCCACTTCTTGTCGGCTTCAGTCATCTCGTACTTTTCTTCGACGGCCATGGTAGCGTAAACGGTACCATCAGCGGCTTTCAGAGCGACTTCGTCACCAACAGCGACATCTTCGTCGTTGGTGTCAAGAGTGATGGGGATGGGCCAGAAGGTGCCGTCGGCCATCAGGAAGTCGGCGCAGACGCCCTTCCAGTCAGCCTGGGTCATGAAGCCGCTCAGCGGAGAGAAGCCGCCGATACCCATCATGATGATATCGCCCTTGGCGCGGTCAGAAATTTCGAGGGTCTTCAGACCTTCAGCTTTTTTAACTTCAGCTTCGAGCTCTGCGCCTTCGAGCAGGCAGCAGACGAGACCTTTTCCACCGTGAGGTGCTACGAGGTTGGACATTTAAGCCTCCTAAAAATAGTTTTTGTCAATGAAACCATTGCCTTAATACATGGTGTGCGAATATTTTACGCCCGACGTCCATGATTGTTTCCCAATTAAAGGGTCTGCCCTTATTGTACGTTTGTGAAAGTCGTGTCAAGCGTTTTTTCCGGCGGAGTGGTTACACTCTTGTATTGTAATAGTGACGGTTTCGAGTCATAGAAAATCTCGTAAAAAAGTCTAGAGAAACATAGGCTGCACTTCATTTAATTATTGAAATAATACAAGCGTTTACACAAAAAATGTTATTATTGGGTAAAGATCATAAAAAAGGCTTGCTAATGGTCATTTATTTACACTAAAAACTTGAGTGGTTTTTATGGGAAAGTCCACATTGCGCTGGATAGAGGGTTTTGGGCGTAAATTGAGGCCGGACATACGTTTATCGCCTATTTGCTCAAAATCAACCCAAGTGGGATGGAATACGCTTGTTAAAAAATTCACTTTCACGTTGACAAGGATGTTCCCTCTTGCTAATTCCCAACTTCCGCCCCGGAAAAAGGGGTGACGTATTTTTGTTTAGGTAGAGGATGTCGGTTCTTGTGAATAATAAAACCCTATTTAGGAGGAGAAGTTATGCCGACTTTTGTTAACCCGGAAAAATGTGACGGCTGTAAAGGCGGAGAAAAGACTGCCTGCATGTACATTTGCCCGAACGATCTGATGATCCTGGATGCTGATGAAATGAAGGCATACAACCAGGAACCTTCCGCATGTTGGGAGTGTTACTCCTGCGTAAAGATTTGCCCTCAGGGCGCAATCGAAGCTCGTCCGTATGCTGACTTCGCACCCATGGGTGGTACTTCCATCCCGATGCGTTCCGCTGAAGACATCATGTGGACCATTAAATTCCGTAACGGTAGCGTGAAACGCTTCAAGTTCCCCATCCGTACCACTCCTGAAGGTTCCATCAAGCCTTTCGAAGGCAAGCCCGAGCCGACCGATCTCGACAACGAACTGCTGTTCACCGAGACCGAGCTCGTCGCCCCGATCGCAACTGCTATGGAAGAGGCTTCTATTACTGAAGCTGACCTGAAGAAAGAGTGGAAGATGGAAGATTACGCCAGCCTGGTCTAGTACCGGTTTGCGTTGTTTGTCTTTTAGACTACTTGAATTACGTTAAATACTAGGAGTAATATTATGCCTCTGCTTCCCAGCAAAGAAGCTTCCAAAGGTGTTGCTCTCGCCGAGCCGGAAATCATCGAGAAAGACGTTGATATTCTGATGGTCGGCGGCGGCATGGGTAACTGTGGTGCAGCTTTTGAAGCTATGCGTTGGATCGAGAAAGTTGATCCTTCCATCACCCTCGAGCTCGTCGACAAAGCTGCCATCGAACGTGGTGGTGCTGTTGCACAGGGCCTGTCTGCCATTAACACCTACTGCGGTGACAACGATGTTGACGATTACGTCCGCATGGTTCGTACTGACCTCATGGGCATCGTTCGTGAAGACTTGATCTTCGACCTCGGCCGCCACGTTGATGATTCCGTTCACCTCTTCGAAGAATGGGGTCTCCCCGTTTGGGTCAAGAAAGACGGCAAGAACCTCGACGGCGCCAAAGCTAAGGCTGAAGGCCTGGCCATCCGTAACGGCGACGCTCCGGTTCGTTCCGGTCGTTGGCAGATCATGATCAACGGTGAGTCCTACAAGTGCATCGTTGCTGAAGCTGCAAAGAACGCCATTGGCGAAGACCGCTACGTTGAGCGTGTGTTCATCGTTAAGATGCTGCTGGACGCCAACGAGCCCAACCGCATCGCTGGTGCTGTTGGTTTCTCCACTCGTGAGAACAAAGTTTACCTGTACAAGTGCAACGCTGCTGTTGTCGCTTGTGGTGGTGCTGTTAACGTTTACCGCCCCCGCTCCACTGGTGAGGGTATGGGTCGTGCATGGTACCCGGTATGGAACGCTGGTTCCACCTACACCATGGTTGCCCAGGTTGGCGGCGAAATGACCATGATGGAAAACCGCTTCGTCCCCGCCCGTTTCAAAGACGGTTACGGTCCGGTCGGCGCATGGTTCCTTCTCTTCAAGGCCAAAGCTACCAACTACAAAGGTGAAGATTACTGCGAGACCAACCGTGCTATGCTGAAGCCTTACGAGGATCGCGGCTACGCCAAGGGTCACGTTATCCCCACCTGCCTGCGTAACCACATGATGCTCCGTGAAATGCGTGAAGGCCGCGGCCCGATCTTCATGGACACCAAGACTGCCCTGCTGAACACCGTCGGCGGCGACCTGTCCGGTCCCGAATGGAAGCACCTCGAGTCTGAGGCTTGGGAAGACTTCCTCGACATGTGTGTTGGCCAGGCCAACCTCTGGGCTGCTACCAACTGCGCTCCTGAAGACCGCGGTTCCGAGATCATGCCCACCGAGCCTTACCTCCTCGGTTCCCACTCCGGTTGCTGCGGCATCTGGTGTTCCGGTCCCGACGAAGAATGGGTTCCCGAGTCCTACAAGGTCAAAGCTGACAACGGTAAGGTCTACAACCGTATGACCACCGTCAACGGCCTCTGGACCTGTGCTGATGGTGTTGGCGCTTCCGGTCACAAGTTCTCCTCCGGTTCCCATGCTGAAGGCCGCATCGTCGGTAAGCAGATGGTCCGTTGGGTTGTTGACCACAAGGACTTCAAGCCTTCCCTGAAAGAAAACGCTGCTGACCTCGCCAAAGAGATCTACCAGCCCTGGTACACATACGAAGAGAACAAGGGCGGTTCCACCGATCCTGTTGTCAACCCCGCTTACATCACTCCCCACAACTTCATGATGCGCCTCGTTAAGTGCACCGATGAATACGGTGGTGGTGTTGCTACCCTGTACATGACCTCCAAGGCTCTGCTGAACACCGGTTTCTGGCTGCTCGGCATGATGGAAGAAGATTCCAAGAAGCTCGCAGCTCGTGACCTCCACGAACTGATGCGCTGCTGGGAACAGTTCCACCGCCTCTGGACCGTCCGTCTGCACATGCAGCACATCGAGTTCCGCGAAGAATCCCGTTACCCGGGCTTCTACTACCGCGGCGACTTCATGGGCCTGGATGACTCCAAATGGAAGTGCTTCTGTAACTCCAAGTACGATCCCGCCACTGGCGTGACTACTGTCTTCAAGAAGCCTTACGTTAAGATCATCCCCGACGCCTAAGCTTAGGTAATGATCACCCCGTGTCCGCGGGCCCCCGGCCCGCGGACACTTCTAGTTATCCGGGGCTAAAATGGTCTGAATCCGGGCCGGGAACGGGCTCCCGGTCCGGGTTTAGGCCATTTTGTTGGCTTGAGCCTCAACTTTATTCGGGAGGAGTTAAGAGAATGTCGAACAACAGTATTCTCGTTGTAGGTGGAGGATTCGCAGGAATCACCGCCGCCCTCGAAGCCGCCGAACTCGGCTACGAGGTTTACATAGTTGAAACGAATCCCTACCTGGGTGGCAGGGTCGCACAGCTGAATCAGTATTTTCCAAAGCTGTGCCCCCCGTCCTGCGGGCTAGAGATTCAGTTCCAGCGGATTAAGAACAACCCCAACGTCAAAGTCATTACCATGGCTGACGTTGCGTCTGTTTCTGGCACTGCCGGAAATTATGACGTCAAGATCACGCAGCGTCCTCGCTACGTGAATGAAAAGTGTACTGCCTGTGGCGATTGTGAGAAAGCCACCGGCACGCAGATCTCTTCCGAATTTGATTTCGGCACCGGCTCTCGTGGTCTGGCATACAAGACCCATCCGTTCATGTTCCCCATGCGCTACGTCGTGGATGCAGAAAACGCATCCGAATCCGAGCTGGCTGCCATCAAGGCTTCCTGCCCGTACGGCGCAGTTGATCTGGAAGATGCACCCAAGACCATCGACCTGGCCGTAGGCGCCATTGTCGTGGCCACTGGCTGGAAGCCGTATGATGTTTCCAACCTGACCAACCTGGGTGGCGGCGCTCTTAAGAACGTGGTCACCAACATGCAGTTCGAGCGTCTGTGCGCACCGAGCGGCCCCACCAACGGCAAGATTCAACGTCCTTCCGACGGCGCAGAGCCCAAGAAGATCGCTTTTGTCCAGTGTGCGGGGTCCCGTGACCAGAATCACCTGAACTACTGTTCCTACATTTGCTGTATGGCTTCTCTGAAGCATGTCCGCTACGTCCGGGAACGTTCCGATGCCGCTGCAACGATCTATTACATTGATCTGCGCACCCCCGGTCGTTACGACAAGTTCAAGTCCATCACCGAGAATGACGAAAAGCTCAGCCTGGTGAAGGGCAAGGTCGCCGGCATCGTCGAAGACGCCCAAGGCAACCCCATCGTCACCGTTGAGAACGCTTTGACGGGCATCAAGTCCGAAGAGACGTTCGACATGGTTGTTCTGGCCACCGGCATGGAGCCCAGCTGCGCTGGTCTCGACGTCCCGGCTGGCGCCAAGGACGCTGACGGTTTCGTCATTGACGGCGAAGGCATCATTGCTGCTGGTTGTGCCAAGCAGCCTTTTGATGTCATGAAGAGCGCCCAGTCCGGCACAGCTGCCGCGATGAAAGCGATTCAAACCGTGGTAGGGAGGTAACCAATGGCTGAAAAGCTTGGAGTTTATATTTGTGGAGGTTGCGACATCGGGGATAATCTCGATGTTGACGCCCTGGCCGAGTTCTCTGCCAACGGCAAACACTCCTCCTATGTTACCGTGGCCAAGTCCAACCCGGTTCTCTGTAGCCCGGAAGGCAAGGCCATGATCGAGGCCGATATTGCTGAACATGGACTGGATGGCGTGGTTTGCTGCGCCTGTACGCCCCGCGCCAAGTGGGACGTGTTCAAGTTCGGCGAGAAAGTCCAGGTGGAACGCGTGTCTCTGCGTGAGCAGTGCGTGTGGTCCTACCAGGAAGACCCGCAGTTCCCTGGCCAGATGGAAGTCATTGCCAAGGACTACGTCAACATGGGCATCATCAAGATGTTCAACAGCAAGATTCCCGAACCGGAATTCCCGGAAGCCTTCAAAACCGTTTTGGTTGTAGGTGGTGGTTGGGCCGGTCTGAATGCAGCGCTGAATGCTGCCAGCTTGGGCTACCCCGTGGTCCTGGTCGAAAAGGCCGATACGCTGGGTGGTAAGGCTGCTACCATGTATAAATCCTTCCCTCTTGGCGCTCCCTTCTCCGATCGCGAACAGCAGATCGACGTAGCGGACCTTATTGCCAAGGTGGAAGCCAATGATAAGATTCAGGTCATCACCGGTGCCACGATTGAGGCTCTGGCTGGTGCACCTGCTCAGTACAAGGCCACTATCGCCGGTACTGAATACGAAATCGGCGCGGTCGTCATGTCCACCGGTTTTGTCCCCGGCAAGACCAAGTTCCTGGCTCCTCTGGGATACGGCACCGTCAAGAACGTCGTTACCTCTGCCGAGTTTGAAGCAATGGCAGCAGGCGACGGCATCAAGACTCCTGACGGAAAGACCCCGTCTTCCGTGGCCTTCATTGTCGATACGTCTCTCCTGACCAAGGATGTGGTGTACGGCGAATGTGGCGAGGCGTGCGAAGAAGAGCTGCCGTGCGGCGAGTCGTCCACTGAAGAAGATGAATGTGAAGTCTTTGATTACTCCGACAAGGAATCCGCCAAGCATCTGGCATACTCTTCCGAGTTGACTTCGCTGGTCGCTCTGAAGCATGCCAACTACGTGCGTGAGCTTGCTCCCGATGCCACGGCCTATGTGATTTACGATCACATGATGGTCCCCGGCATTAACGAGAAGTACTATCAGGCAGCTCAGGACGATCCGGGCATCATGCTGACCAAGGGTACCGTCACAGGTGTTTCCCAGGTCGGTTCTTCCGCAGTCATCACTGCCAAAAACACCTTGCTCGGCGCTGACATTGAACTGGCCGCCGACCTGGTTGTCGTCCCGACCGCCGTGGTTCCGACCACTGCTGCTGAGCCGACCATGAACTTCGTCTACCGCCAGGGTCCGGCATTCCCCGACCTCGAGCTGTTCGACGGGTTCGCTGATTCCAACTACATCTGCTTCCCCTACGAGACCCGCCGTACCGGTGTTTACGCCGCTGGTTGTGTGCGTCAGCCCATGGGCCTTGGCCTCGCAGCAGAGGATGCAGCCGGTGCTGCCTTGAAGGCAATCCAGTGTATCGAATCCGCCAACCGCGGTATGTCCGTACACCCCCGCTCCGGTGACCTGAGCTTCCCCGAGTTCAACTTCATGCGCTGTACGCAGTGTAAACGTTGCACCGAGGAATGCCCGTTCGGCGCTCTGGATGATGACGAGAAGGGTACGCCGCTTCCGAACCCCACGCGTTGCCGCCGTTGCGGTACCTGCATGGGGGCCTGTCCGGAACGTGTCATCTCCTTCTCCAACTACGGCATCTCCCAGATCGGTCAGGCCATCAAGGAAGTCAAAGTTCCCGATACCCTGGAAGAAGGTGGCCCGCGCATCATCGTCCTGTGTTGCGAGAACGATGCCTACCCGGCTCTGGACATGGCTGCCATGCGCGGCAAGTCCTGGTCTCCGTATGTCCGCTTCATTCCCGTCCGTTGTCTCGGTTCGGTCAACGCCATCTGGGTTGCTGATGCAATGTCCAAGGGTGTTGACGGCGTGATGATGCTCGGCTGCAAATACGGCGATGACTATCAGTGCCACTTCGTCAAGGGTTCCGAACTGTGTAACCGTCGTAAGGAAAACATCGCTGAGTCCCTCGGACGTCTCGGTGTCGAGCCTGAACGTGTTGAGCAGTACGAGGTTTCCATCGATATGTACGATCAGGTTCCGGCCATGATCGACGAGTTCGTTGAGAATATCACCACCAACTTCGGCCCCAACCCGTTCAAGGGTTACTAGGAGGTACGGCATGTCTAATACCGTCAAGGTACAACCGGACCTTAAGTTCGTGAAAGAGTTGCAGGCCGTCGGCGGCGACTCTCTGAAAAAATGCTACCAGTGCGCCACATGCTCTGTCGTGTGTCCGCTGTCTCCCGATGACAACCCGTACCCTCGTAAAGAGATGGTCTGGGCTCAGTGGGGACTCAAGGACCGCCTGGTTAACGATATTGATATCTGGCTGTGCCACAACTGCGGCACCTGTTCCGATCTCTGCCCCCGTGGCGCAAAACCGGGCGACCTGTTGTCCGCTCTGCGCAACATGGCCTATCGCAATTTGGCTCCGCTGCCGATCATCGGTAAGCTGATGTCCAGCTCCAGCGGCATGCTGCCTCTGGCTCTGGTTCCGGGCATTCTGTATGCGATTATTTGGGTCCTGCAGGCAACGAGACTCGGTTCCTTCCTGCCCCGGTTCGAGTTTGTCGAACATCACTGGGTAGCCGTCAAAGAGGGCGGACAGATCGCATTCGGCGGCCTGTTCCCCGGCGATTACACCATTGACCCGATCTTCATGATCGTCTTCCTGTTCATGGTGTGGGGCTTCTACGCAGGCGTTCGCAATATGCTGAAAGCCTTTGATGGCCAGCCCAAGACCTTCATTGTTGGTCGTAAAGAAGAGCCGTGCTTCTGCTCCTGCCTGATCGATACGGTCAAGTATGAGATTCTGCAACACACTCAGTTCAATGACTGCAACGATGATCACTCCGATGAGCTTGATGTGAAACGCGCAGGCGGTCACAAGATGCTCATGTTCGGTTTCATCTGCCTGATGGTCGTCACTGGCGTTGTCGCTACCGGTCACTGGGGCGGATGGCTCCTGAATACTCTGGGTATTCACGGCCTGGGTGGCATCGTTGCCGCCATCGGTCATACTCCGATGCCGCTGTACCACCCCATCAAGCTCCTCGCCTTTGTTGGCGCGGGCCTGGGTGTCTACGGTCTCATCGCGTTGACCAAACGTCGCGTGAACCTCGATCAGGCCAAGCAGTCTTCCAGCTGGTATGACTGGTACCTGATCACTCTGGTCTGGACTATCTTCCTGACCGGTCTGGGCGCATTCGTCTTCCGCATCCTGGGCTTGGCTCTGCTCGCCTACCCCGTGTACTACGTGCACCTGATTGCGGTCTTCATGATGCTCGCCTACCTGCCGTGGTCCAAGTTGGGTCACCTGGTTTACCGTACTGTGGCATTGTCTTACGCCAAGAAAATTGGTCGTATCCCCATGGGCGCTGACAAATAGTCGCCTTGGTGAATATACAAAAGAAGCTTACTTAATTAAGGAGGCATCAAATGGCTGAAGCTAAGGTTTTCCCCATGAACGCTTTCGTGTCTGTCCTTCGCGGCGAAGCTGCGGATCAGGCTCAGCTCGATATGCTGGCTTACATCACTCAGGCCGAGACCGTGGACGCTGATATTGCCCCTGTGGCACAGGCACTGTCCAAGGCTTGGATCTACGAACAAGAACCCAAACTGACCGCATATGCTGAAGGCGACATTTCCGCTCTCGGCAACCAGGTCAAAATAGAAGCCCTGCCCGAAGGCGAGGCTACCCGCGCTCAGGCTGTCCTCGACATCATGGCCGCTCTCAAAGCAGACAAAGCTGCTCTCCAGGCTGAGGTTGAAAAGCTGACCGCCGAGAAAGCAGAGCTCGAAGCCAAGATCAGCCCGCTCGAGGCACAGGTCAAGACCATCGAAGCTCAGAACGCTGCTGGCGAGAACAAGGTCTCCGTCGCTTCTACTAAGCTCGACGAGATGTCCAAGAAGCTCACTGACCTGATGGCGGAAGTCGACAAGGTCAAGAGTCAGGGCGTCGTGGTTGCCGGTGTTGCCGGTGACGGCGCTGCTCCTGCCGCTGATGGCGGCATGGCCGACGGCCCGACCGTTGGCGGCGAACCCGAAGCCGATTTCGGCCTCGGTGGTGACGCATTCGGTGGCGATACCTGGTAGACCCGGATTACCGCTTAAAAATAAGACCCCGCGCCTTTTCGGTGTGGGGTCTTTTTTTATTCTGGGTGTGACGCGGCTTGCGATAGCGGGCCATCTGCACCTTTTTCGGGCTTGGCCGATCCTCACCGTAGCTAGGCTACGCCTCCGGTCGGGTTACGCCCGATCGCACGAGGGCATTAATATAGTATAGTACGGTTCGAAGATTCGGCTACATTCACTATAAATGCACAGCTGACCCACTCTCCCAAGCCTCCTGTAACCGGGGAGGATAGAATAATTATGTCGTAGGAGTGGATGGTGTTTCTGGACTGATTTTTGCTTGAAAACCAATGGAGGAAATATTTACCTAGGGAGCAAGTATGAATGTTTCAATGGATTTATTTACGTCCTCAATGGGGCTCGTGAGGCAAACAACGACGGATAGGGTTTCGAACGAGGGGAGTGATCGCACATTTCGCTCTATTGCCGAACGGGAAGAGGAGAAAAAACAGCAGGAGCAATCGGCTGGCCTTCCTTTTCCAGGGCAAGAGTCGCAGGAGGATCGGAGTCGAATTGAGAGTTTGAAGTCTCAGGCACAGCAGATCGCGTCCCAGGCAGATGGAGAACTGAGTTCTGGGCAGAAGTCGCAACTCAAGGCTATTCAGCAGGAGATCGGTAAAATCTCTGGAATGCCGATGACCGAGAATTTGGTTGAATCCGCAAAAAAAGAAGCTGAGCAGCGAAAAATTGAATTGGATACCGAGCAGGATGTATATGCTCAATCCCTGAGCCAGGATATGGAGCAACTCTTCGGAGACTCCGCCCAGATGAACATGGCAGGCAATCCGGGCTTGCAGATGCTCCAGCAAAATGCACTGGTCACATCGATCAAGAGTGCAGGCTCCACCGGTCTCTCCGGGGTCAAATCAAGGGTTTAATCATCTCCCTGGCGCAAGTTTGTGGGATATAAGTACGAATCTGAAAGAAGACCGTTGTGCATCGAAAAGGGCACAACGGTCTTCTTTCGGGAATGCGCCTTTTTCCACTCTCCCAAGTCTTAAGTGGGCGTAGAGCGAGTTGATGTTGTGTGCCTTTGGCATACCAATCGTTCCTTTTTGTGAAGAACACAGGGTGAACGAGAGTTGAGTCAGAGAGGACGCCTATCATGTATCAACATGGTGCGCCGTTGTTCCCTCCGGCCAAATACACTTCAACTGCAACGTGTTGATACTCTCCCGCCGAAGGCGGCGCTAAAAAGCTTTGGAGAGGGAGTCCAGAGGGGGAACCTTTCTCGAAAGGTTCCCCCTCTGGCCGCCGGAGGCGAACTTATCTTCTATTAATAGCGAAGGGGCTGAATGCCTGATCTACGGGCATGACTTCGAGTGAGTTGATATTGACGTGCGGGGGCAGGGTGGTGGTCCAGTAGACGATCTCAGCGATATCTTCGGCCACGATGGGCTGTGTTCCTTCATAGACCTTGTTTGCGGACGCCTTGTCGCCTTTGAAGCGGATGACGGAGAATTCGGTTTCGCACAGGCCGGGCTCTATGTTGGTAACGCGTATCCTGGTGCCGAGCAGGTCGGCAAGCAGGTTTTTGGAGAAGTGGTTTACAAAGGCCTTGGTGCCTCCGTAGCAGTTGCCGCCGGGATAGGGGTAAGTGCCGGCCACGGAACCGAGGTTGACGATGTGCCCTTTGTCGCGCTCGACCATGCCGGGCAGGATGGCGCGGGTCATGTACATGAGCCCCTTGATATTCGTGTCGATCATGGTCTCCCAGTCGCTCAGGTCACTGCTCTGGGCGGGATCGAGACCGAGTGCAAGCCCGGCGTTGTTTACGAGAACATCGATTGAGGCGAATGCTTCGGGCAGTGAGCTGACAGCTTCCTGACATGCCTGTTTGTCTCGCACGTCGAAACAGAGGGTGTGCACCTTGGCCGGTGCCAATTCCTTTTCAAGCTCATCCAGTCGTTCCTGCCTGCGACCTGTGAGGACAAGATTCCATCCCTCATGAGCGTACCGTTCTGCCATGGCCTTGCCGAATCCGGCAGTGGCTCCGGTAATGAATACGGTCTTATGCATTGATTTACTCCTGAAATGTTATGTGTCGGTTGGAGACAACTACACCAACTTAATGTATAAGAAAAGCATTGGTCCAACCAATGCGTTAGACGGCATTGTATGTAAAAACACAATAAATGTCTCGTTTGCCTGTTTGTAGACGAAAAAAATACGAAGAACATTCTGCATTTTTATGATAATGTGAAATTTTGATCTGATTATCGTTTAAAACAACGTCCGTTAGACTTTTTTGTGCAAATGGGTTAGTAAAGCCTAACCTGTCATATAAAGTATGTCCTTAATAGATGTACTCCCTCGATGGCAGGATCTTCGTTGCTAATAATGACAAGCGTTTTTACTTTTTTATCGGGTGCTTATGGCAAATCTTATCCTTGACGACATATGCGTTCGCTTCGGTGGGTTGCAGGCTTTGACTGACGTTAGCTTCTCCATAGGAGAGGGGGAAGTCATCGGGCTGATCGGACCCAATGGAGCGGGCAAAACAACGGTTTTCAACGTAATTACCGGTGTTTATAAAGCTTCTAGTGGATCTGTTTCTTATGATGGCACTACCATCACCGGACTGCGCCCTTATCAGGTGCTGTCCATGGGCGTAGCCCGCACTTTCCAGAACATCCGTCTTTTCCAGAATATGACAGCGCTCGAGAATTGCATGGTTGCGCAGCACAGCCGGTCCAAGACCGGGGTGCTCGGAGCCATTTTGCGCAGCCCGAGCCAAAAACGCGAGGAAGAGCGTATCATCGAAAAATCGCAGAAGGCACTCGAATTCATGGGCCTTGGCGATATTACCGATGAGGTGGCATCCAACCTGCCCTATGGCCATCAGCGGCGGCTCGAAATAGCCCGCGCCCTGGCCAGTGAGCCGCAGACCATTCTGTTGGATGAACCCGCCGCCGGGTTGAACCCGGCTGAATCCAAGGATCTGATGGACTCCATCGGACACATCACAGATTTGGGTATCAACGTGCTGATGGTGGAGCATGACATGAAAGTTGTCATGGGTATCTGTACGCGGATCGTGGTGCTTGATCACGGAGTAATGATCGCGGAAGGGTTGCCTGAAGAAATCCAGCGCAACCCTGAAGTTATTGAGGCATATTTGGGCCAGTAAGAGAGGCTGGCAGAAACCGCAACAATGGAGAGAGTCTTTATGAAACGTTTAATCGTGCTTGCAGTGGCCCTGGCCGCTCTGGGCCTGTTCCTGGCCGGCTGCGGCGAAGAGAAAGCAGGCGAGAAGGTACTTAAAGTCGGTACCATGTCCCCTCTGACCGGTCCGTATGCCGCTGACGGTAATGATATCCGTCAGGGCGCCGAGATTGCCGTTGAAGTTTTCAAGGAAGCCGGTGGTATTGAAGGATTCACCAATATCGAAGTCATTCCTCAGGACACCGCTTGTGATCCCAAGCAGGCAGTTGCCGCCGCCAACAAGCTGATCAACGATCAAGTCAGCGCAGTTGTGGGTGCCTACTGCTCCAGCTCCACCATCCCGTCTTCCGAGACTTTGGCAGAAGAGAACATCATTATGCTGACTCCTGCCTCTACTTCCCCCAAGGTTACCGAACGCGGCCTGCCATACATGTTCCGCACCTGCGGTCGTGATGACCACCAGGCTCCGGCTGCTGTCAAGTTCATGAAAGAAGTCGAAGATGTGAAGACCATCTTCATCGTCGATGACAAGACCACGTATTCCCAGGGGCTGGCCGAAGGCGTCGCCACTGCTGCCAAAGCCGTCGGCATCGAAGTCCTCGAGCATGACCACGTCAACCAGGGCGACAAGGATTACTCTGCCGTGCTGACCAAGGTGAAATCCGCCAACCCGGATCTCTTCTACATCTCCCTGCAGAACTCCGCTACCGGTGCGCTCATGGTCATTCAGGCTAAGCGCATGGGCATCGACGCTATCCTGATGGGTCAGGACGCTGTCTACCATCCCCAGCTCATGGAAATCGCCAAGAGTGATTCCGAGGGCATGTATTGTACCTTTGGTGCCATTGACAAGGATGCGCCCAAGTACAAGGAATTCCTGTCCAAGTACAAGGAAAAGACCGGCAATGAGCCTGGCGCTTATTCCGCTTACGCCTTTGACTCCGCCACAGCATACCTGATGGCCGTCAAGGAAGCCGGTACCTCCGATCCTGCCAAGGTTCGCGAAGCACTGCTGAAGATCGACTTCACCGGTGCTTCCAAGCAGGTCAAGTATCAGGAGAACGGTGATTCCGGTTCCAACTATACCGTGTACAAGATTACTGACGGCAAGTTCGTCCCGTACTGGAACTCCCTTACCGGCGAAAAATACTAAGCTTCAACACGCTTTAAACATTCCGGGACCCTGCGCATGCGGGGTCCCGGCACTGGAACCCCATGGACTTTGAATTTTTCTTCCAACAATTGATCAACGGCATCACGCTCGGAGGCGTTTACGCTCTCATTGCGCTGGGCTACACCATGGTCTACGGCATCATTCAGCTCATCAACTTTGCGCACGGTGAGTTCTTTGCTGCCGGTGGGTATATGGGTGTGATCCTGATTTCCTATCTGTCCGCGCAAGGGCTGCATCCCTATGCCTGTCTGGGTATCTCGCTGGTTCTCGCCATGGGATATTGCGCCCTGCTCGCCATGGCCGTGGAACAACTCGCCTACAAGCCCCTGCGTCAGGCCTCCCGCCTGGCCGCGCTGCTTTCGGCGCTGGGTATGTCCATTTTTCTGCAAAACGGCCTCATGCTCACCCAGGGTGTGTATGACAAGGCCTATCCCACTGAGATCACTTCCGGCGGAGTGGAGTGGGGCCTGATTTCCGTGTCTTACATGCAGATGTTTATTGTAAGTCTGACCGTGCTGTTGCTGCTCGGACTCAATTTACTGGTCTTCAAGACTCGTATCGGTCGGGCCATGCGCGCCACGTCACAGGACAAGGTCATGTCCGCGTTGGTGGGTATCAATTCCAACCGCATCATTGCCATCACTTTCGCCATCGGCGCGGCCCTGGCAGCCGCAGCCGGCATCATGGTGGGACTGTATTACGGCTCGGTCAGCTATTCCATGGGCTTTGTGCCCGGCATCAAGGCCTTTGCCGCTGCCGTGCTCGGCGGGATCGGCAATATCACCGGTGCACTCGTGGGCGGACTGATCATCGGCATGGTCGAGATCTTTGCCGCCGGCTATATTTCTGGCGAGTATAAAGACGTGTTCGCCTTCATCATCTTGATTGGTGTGCTGTACTTCAAGCCCACCGGCATCATGGGAGAGAACGTTGACGATACACGAGTCTAAAAAATTATGGCTGGCCTGCGGGGTCGGTCTTGTCTGGTTCCTGATCCTCCTCTGGCCGATGCTCGGCATCCAGCCCGACGGGTTGGAATTCGGCACGACCTTCAAGGTCTTTGGCTACGTGGCTGTGGCCGCGGTTTTTGTGATGTTTTTTTATCAGGTCAAGGAAGCGGGCTACATCGATGCTGTCGGCGATCCTGTGAAATCCGCTTCGGGCGGGCTGCAGGCCCTGTATGCCAGGACACCGCGTTGGATTCTGTTGTCCATCGTCCTTGGCGTGGCCATTGTCTTTCCTCTGGTTACGGGCCGGTACGCGCATGATGTCGCCATTTCGGTGCTTATCTACATTTGTCTTGGACTCGGCCTCAATATTGTGGTCGGCCTGGCCGGTCTTCTTGACCTCGGCTATATCGCTTTCTACGGAGTCGGTGCGTATACCTATGCGCTCATGAGTCTTCATTTCGGCCTGTCGTTCTGGCTGTGTCTGCCCATCGCAGGGGTCACGGCCGCCATTGCGGGCAGCATCGTCGGCTACCCGACGCTCCGCATGCGTGGTGATTATCTCGCCATCGTCACTCTGGGATTCGGTGAGATCGTCCGTCTCATCCTGAACAACTGGATGAGCCTGACCAACGGTCCTAACGGCATCCTGTCCATCCCCCGGCCCGATCTGTTCGGCTTTGGCTTCAAGCCTCTGTGGTCAATGTATTATGTGATACTGGCCATTGCCATTGTCACGATCCTGTCGGTCTACCGCCTCAACTATTCACGTATCGGACGTGCCTGGGAGGCCATCCGCGAGGACGAGACCGCGGCCGAGCTCATGGGCGTGAACACCTTTCTCCTGAAGCTGCTGGCCTACGCCATGGGCGCGACCTTTGCCGGTTTCGCCGGAGCCTTCTTTGCCGCGCGCATGAAGTTCGTCGGCCCTGAATCCTTCTCCTTCCTGGAATCCGCCATGGTACTCGCCATGGTCGTTCTCGGCGGCATGGGGTCCATCCCCGGCGTCATTCTCGGTGTTCTGGCCCTGGTGGCTCTGCCTGAGGTCTTTCGCGAACTGGAACTTTATCGCATGCTCGTCTTTGGTGGCGTCATGACCTTGATGATGCTTATCCGGCCCGCTGGTATCTGGCCCGCGAAACGGGTTGGCCGTCGTTCCGAGGAGGCCGAATAATGTCTGCTACACCTATCCTCGAATTGAAAAACGTGGTGTCGGCCTATGGCCGCATCCAGGCGCTCAAAGGCATCTCCATCAAGGTGTTCGAGGGCGAGATCGTTTCCATCATCGGTGCCAACGGAGCGGGAAAGTCCACCACGTTGATGACCATCTGCAATATCGTCAAGGCGGTTGAAGGTGACATCATGTACAAGGGCAACCGCATCAACAACATCGGTTCGGAGATCCTGCCGACCATGGGGTTGTGTCAGGTGCCGGAAGGGCGGCGCATCTTCCCCCGGCTGACCGTGCTGGAAAATCTGGACATGGGCGCGTTCTTCCGAAATGACGCCAGCGGCATGAAGGATGACATCGAGCGCGTGTTCGAACTTTTCCCTAAACTGCGTGAGCGGCGCAAACAGCTAGGCGGCACCCTGTCCGGCGGCGAACAGCAGATGCTGGCCATGGGCCGTGCGCTCATGAGCCGTCCCAAGGTGTTGCTGCTGGATGAGCCGTCCATGGGACTGGCGCCGCTGCTGGTGAAGCAGATCTTCGACATCATCAAGATGATCAACAAACAGGGGGTCACAGTCGTTCTGGTGGAACAGAACGCCAACCTGGCCCTGCAGGCCGCCCAGAGAGGCTATGTGCTTGAAACCGGCACCGTGGTCATGGAAGATGACGCCGACAAGCTCTTGAGTAATCCTGACATCAGAAAGGCGTATCTCGGAGATTAGTCACGCGAGGCTGTGTGCAACGGCATGCTCTGCAATCAATACGAAAGGCCGCCCATATGGGCGGCCTTTTTCCTTTGGGGGCTGTTCATTGTAGCGCGGCTTCTGCGTGAAGCCGTGCCATGCTATCGAGTGACCCGGAGTTTCTGGCCTGGGTGAATATTCGATTTGGTCGTCAATTTGTTCAGCTTGCACAGTTGCAACAGCGACATGTCGTGAATGCGCGCAATGGCTGTGAGTGAATCCCCTCGCTTGACAATGTAGGTCTCTGGCTTGATGGATTTGCGATATTTGGCAATCAGCGGGTGATACCTCTGGGCAAAGTTGGCGGCCGCGCCTTTGGGCAGAAAAATGAGGTGTTCGCCTTTGGGAATGACCTCGCACAACAACTGCGGATTGAGATCCTTGATGGTCTTGTAGTAGGTGTTGGCGGCCTTGGCCACGATAGTCAACGGAGTGGGGTATTTGACCGAGAGTTTGATCCGGTCGAAAGCCAGCGGTTTGTAATAATCTTCGGGCCGCAGATCAAATCCGTATCTGGCCGGATCGGAGAGGATGAGCTTTGCTGCCACGGCTCGCAGTACATAGCGTTGGGTTTCTCGCGGCAGATGCAGTCGGTAGTAGTCCTTGACCTCCTGCTTTTCAACCTGCGCCTCCAGGCCGTGTTCTCCCATGTTGTAGGCCGCACTGGCCATGGTCCATGACCCGAACAGGTCGTGCAATTCCTGAAAATAGGTCGCAGCCGCCTTGGTGGAAAAGTAGAAACTGCGTCGTTCGTCGATATTCCTGTTTACGGTCAGGCCATAATTCCGCCCGGTGGACGGGATGAACTGCCAGACTCCCCGCGCGCCTTTGTTGGACCCGGCATGCGGTTTGAGCGCGGACTCGATGACTGCGATGAACTTGAGGTCGTCCGGCATGTCCTCTGCCCGGAGCATGCTCTCTATGTACGGAAAATACCGGCCGGTGCGTTTGAGCCAGAGGATGACCTGGGCACGATCCCAGAGCATGAGCAGCAGCTCCTTTTCCAGTCGTTCCCGTACATCGGTCAGGTGGAGCGGGACAGGCTCGTTGCAGAATTCCAGTGGTCCCGTGATGCGGATGGCCGATTCCAGCGAGGGGAATGTCGCAGTCTGCAAAGGCTCGGACAGAGTCGGTTGCTGAGCGGGAGCAACCGTAACCAAGAGGAGCAAAAAGGAAATCGCCAGAAGCGGTAGAGAAGTATGCCTGAACACCATTTACTCCATGGCTCTTCTGCGCCGGGCTGAATACCCGGCGCAGAAGGAATGGTTACAGTTTGGATTTGAGCACGATGTCCGTAATGGGACCGCGAGAGCGGTCGCCCTTGAGAACCATGTGCGCATAATTCTTATAGCCCTTGAGCTTGCGTACTGTCCAGTTCAGACCGTTATTTGACTCGTTGAGGTATGGATTATCCACCTGACGCGTGTCGCCCAGACAGATACATTTGACGCCTTCGCCCATGCGGGTAAGCAGGGCGCGGGTTTCACCGCGAGACAGGTTCTGCATTTCATCCACGATGACCACGGCATTCTCGATGTTCATGCCGCGTAGAAAGGCCACGGGTTGAATCTCGAATTTTTTCGGATTGAATTTGAATGAATCGTTGGTCACATCCGCGAAGACCCGATTGGCTGGCCTGATATCATGCAGCTTGATGAGGAGGTCCTGCACATACTTGATGTAAGGCAGCATTTTCTCCTCGATATCGCCGGGCAGGTAGCCCATCTTGGCTCCGATCTCCACCACCGGCTTGACCAGATAGATTTTGCGGTAGGGGTTGTCCTTGCGTTCCAGCATCAGATAGAGCGCGGCGGCCAGGGAGAGGAAGGTCTTTCCGTATCCCGCCTCGGACTGAATGGACACGAGGTCAATGCCCTCGCAGAGCATCAGCTCAAAGGCGAGGTTCTGGTAGACGCTTCTTGGTTTAACGCCCCATATCTCGTTGGTGTAACCGATTTCTTTCGGTCCGTTGGGACCATGGAAAACCGGAGTGCCGTTTTCCCATTTGAAGCAGTTGTGTACCGGATCATCCTGCTCGTCCACAAAGCCGGTATAGCGTTGGGACTCGGACCGGAACGGGTCGGAGTCCCGATATTCCTCGCACGGAATGCCATAGCATCCGGCCTTGATCTTGAGGATGCGGTCATTGGTGATGAGCGCCGCATCTTCATGCCCCATGTGGAGAATCTCTTTCAGGATGCGATCATCCATCACGTCATCCGTGAGGGTAAGCGCGAAATCGGGCGGGAAGATGTGGACGTGTTCGTCTTGCAGGATGGCGCGCACAGCCTGGGATACGATGTGTCCTATGCGCGGGTCTTTTTTGAGGCCGTCGAGTTCTGTCAGGACGGTATATGGAATATATACCTGGTTTTCCACCCCGTTTCTCAGGGCAGTGATACATTTCGGGTTTTCAATGAGGACGTTGGTGTCGAGGACAAAGTGCTTCTGGGCCATAATCCCCCGTCCGTGGGTTTGATGTTGATTCTCAAGGTTCATAAACAACTGTGTCTCCGTTGCCGGAATCAGCGAATCAATTTCATCTTCACCTCCGATAAGGTTCCCAACTACTGACAAAACTATGTCGATTATTCGAGAAAAAGTCTAGAAACAAATTGCCTGAACACGTCCCCCACATCATGACGGCAGTGTGACAATCAGCGTGGTCACGACCACAAGTAACTGAAAATTATAACCGGCTGGACGGAAAGTCACGCACGCGGTATGACAGTAGAAACCCCATTGTCTGGCTGACTCAAAAGGACTGTTCAAGATGGCTGAAATCTGTACCCTGTTCATACTTACGGACACACCAAAGACCTATGGTGACGAGATATATCCGGAGGGCACCAAGGCCGTGTTTGTGAAGTCCATCAAGGTCATGCTGTCCCATCTCAAGGCCACGCATATGGCCGGGCTGATACTGGAAGTGGACAAAGTCATGCACGCCTCGCGAGACGACCGGAATACCTTGTTCAATTATGCCGGAGTGTTTCCCATCCTGCGGACAAAGCTTAACCCCAGGCATGGATTTGTGGCCTATCTTGATGACAAGAAGAGCTTCTTCGACAATCTGTTCGAGGCCATGGGAAAACGCAGCCGGAGTCATGAACGCAAGGACGTTGACCTTGCCTGTTGCCTGGCCGTTGAAAACGACCCCATCATAACCTGTCCCGTTTCAGGGGCGGTCATGGATGTCTCGCAGGGCGGATGCCATCTTGTGTTGAGCGATGTTTTTCCTGAGGAGCAGTTTGTCCACCTGCGTATTGACGGGCTGACAGGTGCGAGGCCGATTTTTTCCAGCGTACGCTGGACCCTGCAGGACCCGGAAAGCGGCGCGACAGCCATGGGCCTCATGTTCATTGATCTGACCGACGATCAACTGCAAACCATACAAGAACTCTAAGATGTTTTCTGTGTGATCTTCCTGATCAGCAGACCGGAGGGGTCGCGTCCTTTGAGGACGCGAAGGAAGGCGTTTTCCTGCCCCTGACGCCGTGCAATCTCATGCGCCACCTGCAACTCCTCAAGTCCGGATTCAAGGCGATATGAGCGCAGGTTCGCCAGAGCTATTTCCAGTGCCAGACGCCACTCGTCCCGTTGATGCAGAGTCAGTATGGAGAGAAACCCCACACGAGCCTGTTCCGTGCCCATCACCGGTTGCAGGATGGTGTCGAGCATCCGCAGGGTGGGAATATCCTCCGGCTCGTCCGCCAGAATGGCGAGCAGGCACTCGGCCGCGGTCATGGGGAGATGGCGTGCGGGATCAAAGTTGAACCCGGGCCGAACAAGCATGCCCCGCCGTTGCAGGTCTGTCGCCCAGAGTGTGAGCAGGGTCTTGCGGTCGTTCGGTGGTGCGGCTCGCTTTTCTGACGCTTCAAGGTGGCGATACCAGAAGGCCTTTGCCCCATCAAAATGGTCGACCCTGAGCGCGGCCATGGACGCGGCCAGATTGAGTTCGGGCACGGTCTCGTATTGCTTTGCGGCCAGGAGCGCCCTGGTGTTCGTCTTCAGCAGTGGGTGCATTTCGGCCATTGCCTGTACTCGGAGTGTGGCCGCGGCGACCTCTCCATCCTTTTCTACCCCGTCCAACAGGTCGAGCACTTCCTTGACCGAGCTGGCGAACTGTCCCGCCTCCCACAGACTGCATACGGAGAGCGCGGTCCATTTGGCGGCTTCACCGCCTGTGGCCCGATTGCGGTTGGCGTTTTTGGCATAGTCCACAATGCGCTGCATGCGGTGCTCCGGTAGGTGCTCGGCGCGCACACGGGCATGGGCGGCCTTGGCCATGGTTCGGGTCAAGCGGTCATTGGACAGGTACAGGGCCAGTTTTTCGCCCAGCTCGGCAATGTGGCTGTACGTATCCATCTCCCGGCCCGGCTCGAAAAGCTCTTCCTGTTCGCTGCCGATGGTCTGGCCGAGCACCATGCAGCCGCACGATGCGCCCTCAAACAGCCTGAAATTCACTTCGCCGAAAATGGATTCATTGGGGATTATGCGGGAGTTGCGGTACAGCTCCATCATTTTGGGAAACGGTACGGCGTCCCGGATGGCCGGATTAAAGGCCGCGGCGCGCTCCTGTAAAAATTCCACCATCCATTTGCGGGCAGGGCGCTGATCCGTTATCCGCCCCACAAAAGTCAGTCCATGTTCGCGCTCTTCCCACGGCATCCACTCCTGCTCCTGCCCGAACCACGGCAGCCAGCGCACATCGCGTGCGCCCCGGCCCGCGATTTTCGGAATCCACGCTTTCTGCGTGGAGCATACGAGATCGAAGAGACGGGCATAGCTGTCATGCCAATGGCCGTTGAGGTGGGGGTCGATACACCAGAAGAGCAGGGGACAGTCCACCGCGTCCAACCCGGTGAGCAGGGAGCGCACCCCCAGGCGTTCGACCTGAAGGACGAGGTCTGGGGTACAGTCATGCTCTTCAAGCGCCTTCGGGAGATCGAAAAAAGGCAAGGGCGAGGCGGCGAGAGTCAGGATTGTGGAGCCAGTCATTCTGAACGCGTCCACAAGCTGCGGAGGGGCGTCGATGAGGCAGATCGTGTGCATGCTTTTTGCCATGCCCAGTCCATACACCGTTTTGTCATCACTTGTCATTGTCTGTGGAGCGCAAAGCCTTGAATAGGGCCGCAAAAGTCGGTTTCAGGGGCTTTTATCGTTGAAAATACGAAACTGTAATATGTCAAGATTATTGAATAAAAGAATATATAGAAAAGTGACTGCCACCCCTAAGTATTCCACCCGGATTGTCCGATAAGAATATCAACCGCGAGCCTGTCCGTGTGACAGGCATACGCAGCAACCATCCTGCTGGTTGCGAGAGAAGTTGTCCGCATGGATGCTGGCAATGGCTGTCGCAGCGGGGTGAGGGGAGAATCCCGGGAAGGAAGTGAGACACCTTCCCACTGACTTCAATAACCCAGGGAGGGGTTAATGAAGGGTTATGACGAGAGCCGCGCTGACCGTGTGGCAGATATTGAGACCGACAAGGTCTTCGAGGATTTCGAAGCCACGCAGTCGGACCGCCTTCACAGGGAGGAACAGGAGGAGCGCGCCCAGCGTATCGCCCGGCTCAAGGCCGAGGTGACTGCCGGCAGCTACGAGCCTGACGTCATGGATATTGCGAGGTTGTTGACCTCGGCCATGGATCCAACGCTGTAGGCCGAAAACGAGAAAGCCCGGAGAAATCCGGGCTTTCTCGTTTTCGGCCCACTGTCCCAAGCCTCCTGTGATCGGGGAGGTGGCGGTGTCCTGGGAGCGTGGCATGTCGTTTTGTTGCTGCCGCTTTCATAGTCGTTAAGAGGGGTGACGTGGGGAATGGAACGGTGTTGACCCTGTGGGCGTTATGGGTGAGTATTGGCGAAATAAGTATGAACCCTTTCACCTTCTTGAGGATTATGCATGGCCTCCGATGTGTTGCGTATGGACTGGTCCAGGTTGCTTGAGACATCCCGGTATGGTCGGAACGATGGAAATACGGGGATTCGCAGCCCGTTTCAGAAAGATATCGACCGTATCATTTTCAGTGACCATTTTCGGCGGCTGGCCCGCAAGACACAGGTGCATCCTCTCAATGAGAATGACCACATCCATTCACGTTTGACGCACAGCCTGGAAGTCGCTTCGGTGGGCAAGAGTCTGGGCGAGCTGATCGGAGTCTATCTGGAGGAAAAGGGCGAATTGCCAGAGGCGTTGCAGCCGACGGACGTGGGCGAAGCGGTGCAGGCCGCCTGTCTGGCGCATGATATTGGCAACCCGCCGTTCGGGCATAGCGGCGAAGAGGCCATCAAGGACTGGTTCAAGTCCAAACACGACATCTTTCGGCATATCGGGCCGGAGTACGAGGCTGATTTCACGCGGTTCGATGGCAATGCCATGGCCGTGCGGATTCTGCTCAGCACCGGATTTCAGCGGATCGGCATGAGCCCCACCTATGCAGTGATCGGTGCGTTGCTCAAATATCCCTGGCCTTCGTTCAAGGCCGCAAAGGACAAGTTCAGCTATTTTCAGACCGAGGCCGAGGCCATGGAGAAGGTGGCGGACACGCTCGGCCTGATTCGCCTTGACGGTCGGTACTCGCGCCCGCCGTTGGCCTACCTGACCGAAGCCGCCGATGACATCTGCTATCGCATCATCGACATCGAGGACGGCACCGAGATGGGGATTCTGGACGAGCAGTTCATGTATGATCGTTTTGCCAGGGCGCTCGGCCTGGATTCCAGTGGACGCTATGCGTGGCTCCCGGAGGCCCATTTCAGGCAGCGGAACAGCGTGCTCCGGGCCAAACTCATCAGTGAAGCCACCCAGGAGGCCGCGGCCCTGTTCGAGGTCTACTACGATGAGATCATGACCGGCACTTTTGACGTGAAATCCAGCCTCATGGAGAAATCCGTGACCGGCATCTGCCGGACGATTCATGACGTGTACGAGCAGACAAAAGGCACCCTGTTTCTCTCACGTCGCAAGGCGACATTGGAGTTGGGCGCACAGAATGCCCTGGGGCGTCTGCTGGACCAGACCATGGCTGATGTCGATAAGTTCTGTCACGCCAGGCAGTCCGGTCTCAACGACAAGATCAAGGCGCTCATAGGCCCCGAGGCCATGGACGATATCTCCGGTGAAGACAGCCATTGCCAGTACAAGGTCATGATGACCATTGTGGACTACATCTCCGGCATGACGGATCACTATGCCACAAATCTGTGCCGAAAGCTGCTCGGGCTGGGATACTGATCTACCTGTTTTTTCGCGAAACAAAGCCCCCGGACTCTGCGTTGTTCGGGGGCTTTGTCAATCATGGGGATATGGCTAGAATCGATCGAAACCGTCATCCCCTTCAGGCAGCGACTGTGGGGTATGCGCCACCTTGTCATCGTTAACGCGGAAGAAGCTTACAGCCCGTTGCAGTTGCTGAGCCTCGGCAGCCAGGCTTTCTGACGTGGAGGCCACTTCCTCCGAGGCAGAGGCGTTCTGCTGCACCACACGGTCCAGTTCCTGAATCGCGCTGTTAATTTGGGAGGCTCCGGCATCCTGTTCATTGGAGGCGGCGGTGATCTCCTGAATAAGTTCGGCAGTCCGCTTGATGTCCGGGACCATATGGGCAAGCATTTCGCCCGCCTCTTCCGCCACTCGGACGCTGGAAGCGGACAGCTCGGATATCTCTCCTGCAGCCTGACCGCTTCGTTCGGCCAGCTTCCGCACTTCAGCTGCAACCACCGCAAATCCCTTGCCATGTTCACCGGCACGCGCCGCTTCAATGGCCGCGTTCAGAGCGAGCAGGTTGGTCTGACGGGCGATATCTTCGACAATGGAGATCTTTTCTGCGATCTGCTTCATGGATTCCACGGTGGAGGACACGGCTGTCCCGCCCTTTTCCACATCCTGAGCTGCCTTGAGGGCAATACCTTCAGTCTGACGGGAATTCTGGGCGCTCTGCTGGATGTTGGAAGTCATTTCTTCCATGGATGAGGCCACTTCTTCCACGCTGGCAGCCTGATTGGACGCGCCCTTGGACAGGCTTTCAGCCGCACTGGTCAGTTCCATGCCACCACCAGCCACACTGGCACTGGAGGACTGGACGTTGACAACGACACTCTTGAGCTGAGTAAGCATATCATCCATGGCAACGGAAAGCTGGCCGAATTCATCCCTGCTGTTGTCATCAAGGGTATGGTTCAGGTCACCTTTTGCGATTTCCTTGGCGAAATCGACACACTTGGCGAGCGGCATGACAATGGACTTCGCTATGAGCAGGCACAGCGGAACGACCACTACGGCCAGGCCGATGAGAATGGCGATTCCGATCCACATAACCAGTGTGCGCGTGAAGCTGTTCAGGTCTTCTTCGATGGCTGCCTTCTTGTTGTCGATCTCATCGATATATACGCCGGTAGCCAGCAGGAGGTCCGAGGTGCCAGGCACCAACTGGACGTATGAGAGCTTGGGAGAAGGCTCTTTTTCACCAGGCTTGGGAAACCAGTAGGTGACGAATCCGCCGCCGTCGCGGGCCTTCTTCATCATCTCTTTTATATACATCGACCCTTTTACATCCTTGTTGTTCAAACGCATCTGTCCGATCATGGATGGCTTTACGCCGTGGGCTATGCAGGTGCCGTCGGTTCTGTAGCCGAAAAAATAGCCGGACTGGCCGAAGCGGACTTTCTGAATTTCGGATTGGAGCACATTCCAACGCGCGTCACCCGTGGCTTCGGAGAGGGCCAGCGCAGCGCTGGCTTTGGTGACCATTGTTTGAACCGTATATTGTAATGTCCGTTTGTAGCCGTCCAGCATGGCTTCTTCCGCTCTGGAGGTTCCGGTGGAAGAGAGGTTTATCATACCCCACCAGAACCCTCCACTGGCCAGGCTCGTTGAAAGAATGAGCAGAATAAGTAGCGCGAGAATGCGGGTTTTGATGCCGAAGTTCCGTAACATGCCGTCTCCTTCTTTACAGAGTGGGTCATAAATTCCCTCTCATTAGCTTTATACATATTCCAAAAATACTTATATAGACAGTAGAAACTCATTTAGGCACGGATTGGCAGCCCTGAGAGGGGAATGGGGATAAAAAAAGGCTCCGAACAGGTATCAACCTGTTCGGAGCCTTTGCATGTATCTTTGGGAGAAGGTTATTTGTTGGTTTCCACGTACCAGCCGCTGGATTTGGTCAGCAGGTCCTGCACCCGGCCCACCAGGGCGTGGGGGTCGGTGAGGTAACCTTCAAGCAGCAGGGCGGACTCGAAGAGCTGGTTTGCGGCCTGATCGATAAACGGATCGTTTTCGTCTTTCTCCAGAATGGTCAGCATGTTGCGGACGAGCGGATGGTCGGGGTTGACCTCCAGCACTTTGGCGGGGATGGAGTGATCCTTGTGCATGACACGCATGATCTTGTCCATGGAAGAGGTGAACTGTCCGTCCGGGTTGGCCAGGCAGACCGGGGATTCGGACAACCGCGAGGAAGCCTTGACCTCGGTGACGGATTCGCCGAGCACGTCCTTGAAGCGGGCAATGAGTTTGTCCAGCGTGGACTGCTGCTCTTCATTGAGGGCTTCGGGCTTCTCCTCTTTTTCCAGGGACTCGAACTGGTCGAGCTTGGAGACATCGGCGTGTTCCGCTGCAACCAGCGTGTAGCCGTCGAATTCGCGCAGGGAGTCCATGACGAATTCGTCGATGGGCTCGAAGAGGTAGAGCACTTCGATGCCTTTCTTGCGGAAGACTTCGAGGTGCGGGGACAGGCCGAGCGCTTCGCGGCTCGGACCGTATGCGTAGTAGATTTCCTTCTGCTCTTCCCTGGCGCGGGAGATATACTCGGCAAAGGAGGTCAACCCTTTGGCGTCGTCGGATGCCGAGGAGTTGAAACGCACCAGCTTGCCGAACTTGTCCTTGTTCAGGAAGTCCATGTAGCCTGCCTTGAACAGTTCGCCGTGGATGCGCCAGAATTCGTTATAGCGATCCGCATCATCCTTGGAGAGCTTTTCGAGGTGGTTATAGACCTGTTTGACCAGCGTGGAGCTGATCTTGCGCATGAGGATGTTGTCCTGCAGGGTCTCGCGGGAAATATTCAGGGGCAGGTCTTCAGTGTCGACCACGCCCTTCATGAAGCCGAGATATTCGGGGAGCAGGTTCTTGTTCTGTTTTTCGATGAGCACGCGGCGCACGTACAGGTCAAGGCCCCGGTTTTCGCGACCCATGCCAAAGGGATCATCCCCGGACGGCGGAACGAACATGAGGGCATTGAACTGGACCGGCGCGTCCACCGAGGTGTGCAGGGTGTCAAACGGGTCCTCGGAGTCGTAGGTCAGGAACTTGTAGAACTCGGCGTACTGTTCGGACGTGATCTGGAACTTGGGTTCGCGCCACAGGGCCTGAATGGTGTTGACGCGCTTGTCGCCCACCAGAATGGGGAAGCTGATAAAATTGGAGTGCTTGTTGATGATGGTCTTGAGGTGCGCCTCGTTGGTGAACTGGTCGGCCAGATCTTCCTTGAGGGAGACCACGATCTCAGTGCCATGGGGCCGGTCGTCGTCTAGCTCCTGCAGCTTGTAGTCCGTGCGCCCGTCAGAGGTCCAGACCATGGTCTTGGCGTCTTCCTCGATACTGCGGGTGGTTACGGAAACTTCGTCCGCCACCATGTAGACGGAATAGAACCCGACGCCGAAGCGACCGATAAGGGCGTCGAGGGATTCCTTGCCTTCTTCGGCCAGACGGGCCAGCTCGGCCGTGCCGGAATGGGCGATGGTGCCGATGTTGCGCATGAGCTCGTCGCGGGTCATGCCGATGCCGGTGTCGGTGATGGTCACGGTCTTGGTTTCGGGATCTGCAGAGATACGGATCTCCGGGGCGATGTCGTCCGCACCGTCACTCTGTGCCTTGAAGCGGACCTTTTCCAGTGCATCGGATGCGTTGGAAACGAGCTCGCGCAGGAAAATTTCTTTGTTGGTATACAGGGAATGGACCAGGATATCGAGCAACTGGCTGACTTCAGCCTTGAACTTGTGGGTGGTTTTTTTACCCATTACAATACCTCCATGTGAGATGATATGAACGCCCGCCGGTTCAGCCTGTGGGGGCTGAACCGGCGGGACAATATGTAAGCGAGAGTGTTCGGAAGGGATCAAACCTCTGAACGAGGTTTAAGTAGACACAGATTTGATCTTGTCAAGGAGGTACTTTTCCATTTCCCGGCGATCCTTGCGCAGACGGACCATTTCCGCCTCCATGACAGCCAGTTTATCCTTGAGCACCTGGTTTTCGTTCTTGAGCGCCTCTGTCTCGGCTGCGGAGATCGTGATGCGCTCGGCAGCGTCTTCCAGCCCCTGCCGGATATCGGAAACATCGGGAGCGGTCCCGCCTTCTGGCTGGAGTACGCTGCGTATGCCTTCGCCGACTGACTTGGCGATTTCCAGCCCGATGGCCGCAGCCATTTTCATGGCTGGCTCCATGGCGTCAGAGGGGGCGACCAGAGGCGTGTCGTTTTGCAACGTGGCAGGGATGGCGTCTGCCTGCAGAGGGTAGTTGTGGGAAAGCTGGTCCATGACGTCGCGGGCGGTATGTCCTTCCTTGAGCAGGCGGGAGATGGTGCTGAAAATTTCAATGGCTTCGGGTTTGAACCGTTTCTGGCGACCGCGCCCAATGCTGGGCAGATGCTGGGCGAACCGGTTTTTCCAATAATGGACCGTGGATTCGGGCAAATCCAATTCGCGGGCGATCTCAGCCACGGAAAGCACTTTTTTACCACTCATACATTCCCCCTTTGACAACGTACAGACCTTGTTGTTCTTCATTGGAGTACAGAATATATACGGTTAATTCAAGAAAAAAATATCTTTATCCACTTAATATTAAAGATTTTTTAAGAAGTTGATCAAGGCAGTGACTGGTTGTGGTTGATATTCTTGATTTTTTCTAGACTTTTGGTAGAGAAAAAAATTTCACACCAAAGGTGCAGCATCTGGCACCACGTTCTCTGTATTTGCACTGACCGAAATAACCCCTTATGGTCTGGCACCGTGATTCAAGGAAGGAACAATATGTACGATTTTCTAACCGGCAAACACGCATATTTCGCGATCAGGCTGATCATGGGTGTGCTGTTCATATACGCCGGCGTCATCAAGCTCACCAATCCGGGGGGCTTTGCCATGACCATCAACCTCTACGGGGTGGTCACCTGGCGTATGTCCACCATCCTGGCCTATGTCATTCCGCTCATCGAGGTTATCACCGGATTGTGTGTGGTGCTTGATATCAAGGGGGCGTTGGGGGTGCTTGTGGTACAGTTGTTGGGGTTCATGTGTATCCTGCTCTATGCGCTGCATATTGGGCTGGAAGCGGATTGCGGTTGCTTCGGCACACCGCGCTCAACGACCAACGATCCTGTTGGACCGCTGGAGGCGTTTATTCGTGACGTCTGCATGCTGGGCGCCTGCATCCTCCTGTACTGGCAGCGTCGCAAAGGCGGGCATGTCCCTAGATCCGCGACCAGTTTGTTTTCCCGGTCGTGATCCGGGCAGTTTCGTCTGTGGCACTCCCTTCCTGAACCGCAATCCACATCACAACGAATGCAAGGAGGCGTTCCTTCATGAACAGTGAACGCATAATCGGTCTGGCAATCCTGTGTGTCTGCATGATAATCGCGACCCCGATCGCCTTGTCATGGAATAGAGCGTTACACCTGCGGATGCCGCATGTGCGTGTTTACAGGTGGGGCTATTACCTTGGGGCCATGGGCGTGATGGGTTACGGCCTTCTGGCTCTGGTGGCCACGGCACTGGTCCTGACAGGCGAAACCAAGGCCGTGGTCCTGGCCGCATTGTTCATTTTGTGCGCTGTACCGTTTTTTTTCATTATCCGTCGCAAACGGTGGGCCTGGATCGTGGGGACCATTCTTCTGTTCAATCCGGTCCTCTGGATCATCAACGCGATCTATGCGCGTCATCGCTGGGCCGAGATGCAGACGGAAGAGATCTCGGCAAAGGAGGAACGGGGCCGGGCTGCCGAGGAATTCGCTGCCGTGGCAGCCAGGAACGCCGAGGCCAGAGCCAGGGAGGTCCGGCCCGAAGGGGAAAGTGTCTCGTGGTGGGATGGGCTTTCCATGGCCACGCGTGCCTGGATCGTCGGCTCACTCTTCTGGATGGCCGTGGTTCTGGTGTATGTCGTTATTTTCAAACCGTATGGGGGGATGTCCACCCGCGATATCATCCATATGATCAAGGTGATGTTCTTTCCCCCGCTGGTGGCGAATGTGGGGTACTCCCTGTATGCGAAGTTTGTCGTGCGTCCATAGAGCGGCAGGCAGACCGCACAAAAAAGCCGCAGTCGACTGCGGCTTTTTTGTGCGGTCTTTATGGCAGTGATCTACTGGACCAGCTGCCAGGAGCCGTCGGGCTGCCTGTAGGCCTTGGCGTAGACGGTCTCCATCTCGCCGTTTGCCATGCGGGCGCGCAGGGTCACGTCGCGTTCAATGCGGCCGCTGTGCGGGTCCTGGCGGGGCGGTTCAGGCACTGCCTGGTACTGCATGCGGGTGTCCGGGTTGGTCCACTGACGGGTCTGGCCCGAAGGTACGGTTTCCAGTGTGTTGGAGACCTGGCTCCGGTCATAGGAATCCATCTTTTCCATTTCGTTGCCGACAATATAGCCGACCAGCAAGCCTGCGCCGGCACCGATGGCCGCGCCGGAGATCTTGTTCTTGAAGGTCAATGCGCCTACCGTGGCTCCGGCCAGTGAGCCGAGTGCAGCGGTGTTTTGCGCCTTGGTGGTCTGACATCCTGCCATAAGAGCAACCGTCAACAATAAAGCGATAAGAGTCCTCATATGTTTCTCCTCCTTTGGCCAGTCCCGGTCATATCCAAATGAAGGAGCCGGTGGCCGTGTGTTCATGCTATGACATGAGCAACGAGCATGCCGAAGAAAAGTTGATTGATATATTTGAATTTTTGATTTTTACTCACACGGATTGCGCGCAAATTGCGCACCCGAACGCAAGAATTGTTCGTGAAAGGTTGCCGGCGCCTCAACGCCTCGGCTATGTACGGCATGAAAAAGGGCGGCTCCCAATGGAACCGCCCTGTGTAAATCGTTAGTGTACTGGCTGTTAGTTGCCGTTATTAAACGGAATCTGTAATTTGGTGAGCGCCTCGGACAGTTTGGCCGCCTTTTTGGCTTCCACAAAAGAGAGCAGTTCGCCAGCCTGACGGCCACGCATGCCGGACAGCACCTTGACGGCCAGGTCTTCATCCATGGATTGGAGAATTTCAGCGGCCTTTTTGGCCTTGGTGTTGGAGAGCATGTCAACCAGCTGCTTGACGCGCTTGTCCTTGATCTGTTTGGCCTCGTCGAGCATCTGCTTGATCTCGCCGTGAAGCTTTTGCACCTTGACGGATTCGGCGTTGATGGCCGCTTCCATTTCCTTGAGATTGCGCTCCTTGATGGCCAGTTCCTCTTCCTTGCGTTTGAGGGCCTTCCACTCATCGGGCAGATCCTGCTCGGTACGGGGAGGCGTGGCCTTGTCGGCTTCGGCTTCGGCCTCGGCAGCACGGTTGGCCTCGGAGTCGGCCTTGTCCGCGATGGGAGTGGTGGGTTCGGCGTCATCCGCTGCCACGGCTGTGCTCGGAAAACCGTCAGGCAAGACGGCGTTGGCCATCTTGAGCGTCAGGGAATCGACACTGAGCATGCCGAACACAGTGAGCTTGAGCAGGGCCAGAAAGACGAGGCTGACAAGGATTCTAGAAATCTTGAGATTCGTACCGAAGCGTTGCCATTTCGTCGTTTTCTTTCTCTTCGCGGGCGCTTTCTTCTTCATGATGCTTCTTGGCTTGCGTTTGTTTGAGCTTCTCCAGGAGCTTCTTCTCCTTGGAGCGTTCCACGGCCTGTGTACGGCACCGTTGCAATTTAAGTTCCAAACTATTCAAATCCATATGAGCAACGGAGATGTCCTGCTCCAGGGCTTCCTTGTACTGCCGCCACAGCCACATGTCGTTGGAGCTGCTTCGAGAGCGCTCTTCCTTGTGCATGTGCGCGGCCAGACAATCCTTCAGGTCGTTCACGACCTCGGCCTGGGCATCGCGTGCGGCCTTTGCCTGGGTTAGTGCGGCTTTTGCCTGTTCTTCAAGCTGCTCACGGTAGTCGAGCACCTTGTCGAGTTTGAAATCAAAACGCTTGGACATGCATGTTCCCGGTTAAAAGTGCCAGCCTATTTTGTCATCTGGAGCGGGTTGCCGGCCAGCCCACAGTAGCCGAGTTCCTTGGCTTCATCGGTCCAGCGCCACATCATACACATGGACACCTGACACATTTTCATTTTGTCATCATGGGTTTTCAGCAACGGGCAGAACAGAAATTTCGCATCAGTAGCACTTACCAGCATGGGATTCTCCTTGGAAAAAATAAAACGGCGTGACGAAATCTCGTCACGCCGTCTGTATACCGTGCATTGCGGAATCTTGCCAGTGATTAGCCCTCCGGGATGATTTCGCTCTGGATACCGGCGTCTTTCGCTGTTTCCAGCGGGACGACAACCTTTTCCACATCTTCCTCGACAGGCACTTCCGTTACGGCCTGCACCGGTACGGGCGCGGAGCCGACACTGACCAGGGTTTCCATGCCGAGCAGGCTCTTCAGTTTTTCCAGTGCGAGCAGGGATCGGCGAGACTTGTTATCAAGCACATTCAAATAATCGCCATTCTCAATAATCTCTGCGTAGTCATTTGTTTCGAGCTTCGGGTTGCTCTTGAATCGTGCTTCGAAATTGACGGAGTACTCTTTCATGAGTTTTTCCATGTCGGCTTCCGTCAGTTGAGCCACTTCCTTCATGGCGGTTGCCACCATGTCGGGGGTCAGGTTGGTGGACTCCATGACCTTGGCGAAACTCCGTGCGTACCGCAGGGTGCCGTCATAGATATGGCTCCGCTTGACCACGTTCAATCCAGCCCAACCGGCCTTGAGCCACTTGAACAGAAAGACCGTTGTGGTGGGAGCGCCGGTCAAATCCTCGACATAGACCTGCACCGAACCGGAGGCATAGGTAAAGGTGTCCATCCAGCCGATCATGCCCTTGTTCAAGCCGGGAATGCCGGAGTAGAAGTAATCCCACTCCTGATCGTTGAGAATGGCGCCCTTGCGGCCCACATCGGATTTGTCCGCCTGCTCGGTCACTGAAATCAGTATCCGCTTGTCGCGGTAAGTGCACAGGATCATCAGGCGGTTCAGGTCATAGAGGTAATAGGCTTCGGCAAAAGAGTCCGGAGCGGTCATTTCATATTCCTTGCCGCGGACAATGATCGGGGTGGCCAGATTGTCCAGCTCTTCCCACATGCCCTTGTCGCGGGCCAGGAATTCACTGCCTTCACGCCAGCCGGACTGCGCCAGCACAGCGGGGCACAAGAGGAAATTCGGAATTTCGGGGTTGTAGAAGAAGCGGAGGATACGTTCCAGGTCGGTGGAGACCTGACGGCGCAGGCAAATTCCCTTGCCCCCGAATCGCTTGGCGGGTTCTATGTCCTTGGGGTCACCGGGGGTATCCATGACAAAATCAAGCATGTCCTGAATCTGGGCCATGTCAAAGGCAGGCCCTTTTTTCTGGAGCACGGCGTACAGGTGGTCAATGCTTTTCTCCACGGTAGGAGCCAGCGGGTCAGGCTTGACCGACAGGTTGACCTCCATGAGTCCCTTGACTTCTTCGTCTTCAGCCTGGGCAGGTACAACACAAAGAACAGACAGGACACACAGGCTCAAAAAGACTGTCGCCATGAGATTTAAAGCGGACAATATATTGATATTATTGTTTTTCATGTGTTTCAATAGTTGAGTTAAACTCGTGGGTTATAGGTTATTGTATTTTCCCTTCAGGTACTATGTAGTAATGTTCATCAGGTTTGGCAAGGGTGAACGAAATAATGCACAAAGCGGTACTATTTATCTGAATTGTTGGGGCTTTTCTTGAACTCAATGAGTTCGGCCCTGGCCACGGCTTTGCCGCCGAATTTCTGACGGACCGCGTCCACAGCCTTGTCCAGCTCGCTGGTGGCTTCCACTGCATGCGGCTCTTCCTCAAATAAATTCACCTGTCTGGTGCGTGCTGTGAAGTTGGAGACACCGACTCCGATGAGGCGCACGGCACGGCGTAACTCAAGCTTTTGTAGAAGATCGCAGGCAGTTTCAAAAATACGTGTCGTATTGTCGGTGCGGCCATCCAGACTTCGTGAGCGGGTGATCTGTTTGAAGTCCGCATATTTCACTTTCAACGTCACGGTGCGGCCCTTGTATCCGTGTCGACGCAGGTCTTCGCCGACCCGTTCGGATTGCGCCAGCAGCCATTTCTTGAGCACTACGCGGTCCGTTGTGTCCTCGTGAAACGTGTTCTCGGCGCTACAACTCTTTGCCTGTTCGGACGGGGTCACGAGGTTCGGGTCAATGCCGCGCGCACGGTCATGGAGTGCGCCGCCATATTTGCCCAGGCGTTCCTGCCAGTATTCGCGATCCCGTTGCAGAATATCCCCGCAGGTCTGCACACCCAGCCGGTGCAGTATTTCCAGCAGTTTTTTGCCCACGCCAGGGATTTTCTTTACGGGCAGCGCTTGGAGGAAATCGTGTATCTGTTCATGGCGAATGATGTAGACGCCGTTTGGTTTGTCCATGTCCGAAGCGATCTTGGCCAGAAAGCGAACCGGAGCCGCGCCCACGGAGCAGGTCAGGCCGGTGACCTCCTCCATGCGTGTCTTGATGCGGTGGCAGACCGCATCAATGGGACCGAACAGCCGCTCCAGTCCGGTGCCATCCAGATAGGCTTCATCCACGCTTGCCTGTTCGATGGTGGGTGAGAACTCGGCCAGCACACCCATGGCCATGCGGGAAATCTCCTTGTATCGCTTCATGCGTCCCGGAACCAGGATGATATCCGGGCAGAGCTGGCGCGCCTTGACCACGGACATGGCCGAACGCACGCCGAACTTGCGTACTTCGTAGCTGGCGGCAGAGACCACACTTCGATCGGAAGTGCCGCCCACTGCCACGGGTTTGCCGCGCAGTTCGGGGTTGTCGAGTTGTTCCACGGACGCGAAAAAGGCGTCCATGTCGATGTGGAGAATCCATGGTTGCATGATCTTAAAAGTGTATCGTATTGAGGGTCGGTTTGTCACCCAAAGGGGGGAGGGGGAGTGCTTCGAGCAGCAGGCCTTTAAGAGTAAAGGAATGCCGCTTTTGGCGGCCATGAAGAGTGGAAGATGCGCTCCTGCGGAGCGAGAGTCACTCTTGGGTGCGTGCCGCACCCAACTTGTTCCATGCCCTTCGCGGGCGGCGGTCTCTTTTTGGGGAGCAAAAAGAGACGCAAAAAGCTCCTTGCGCTAGTTTGCCCGCCCAAGGTTTGACGGCAAGAATCTGATCAACTCGGGACGGCTCCAGGCCAGAGTAATAAAAGGCAGTCCTTTTCGTGATTCGCCGGGGTGAGTTGGTGCATTCTTATCACCTTACCGGAGCCGCCGTCCCTTCGTTGTCAGCTTCTAAGCCTTGCAAACAGGGCTAAGCTAGAGCGAATTGAGCAGACTGCATTCGGTATCTCTGGTTGCCCAATAGGTTGCCGACAGCCTAAAAATCTACGCCTCCCACACCAAAAGTGCATTTTCTTCAACGATGGGCAATCGGAAGCGAACCTTAGAGCCTGTCCCGGGCGACGCAGCGTAGCCCGACCGAGTTTGCGTCGCAGACATCCTGTCGGGCAGTGCAGTCGCCTACAGGCTCTTGGGTACGCTTCCTCGCTCACACCCCAAAAAGCGTTTTTTGCCTCCTTTTTGCCGCTTCGCAAAAAGCAGGTCGCCGTAAAGGCGAAATCTATTAAATAAATTTAGATTGAACTCTCACCGCGTAGCGCGCAAACCATAAAGAGCACATATCCACCGCGTAGCGCACACAACCAACAACCTTACTAGAACTCCATTTTCAACAAAAAGAGCAGGTCGACCTTTTGTCGACCTGCTCTGTATCTTCTTCTAAAAAAGGCAGACACAAGAACTACGTCAAATTTGCCTTTGCCAAAATGGCGATAAGCCGCTTCAACATCTCCTGATCATACGAACTGCGCATGGATTTGATATGCGTCAAAGCCTCAAAAGGCGTCTTTTTCCGTCCATCAACACCGCGTGTGAGGTTATCATACTCATTACATATAGAGAGTATCTTCACATAGGTCGGCAGCATGCTGCCCGTGGAGCCGGAAGGATACCCCAGGCCGTCTTCGCGTTCGTGGTGGAACAGAATACATTGCAATGTCTCCTGCGGCAGCGGCAGCGACGAGCACAACCCGACCCCAAGGGCGGGGTGCGACTTGATGAGGTCCTGATCCCTGCGGCTCAACGTGTCAAAGCGTTTGCGGAACAGCTCCGGTGGCAGCTCCAGCTTGCCGATATCGTGGAAAATGGCGCCCAGGCCCACAGCGACCATCAGGTCGGAATTGTCCTTTACGATAGTGCCCAGGGTGGTGATGGTCAGCACCATGACCGCGATGCCGTGCTTGAACAGTTCGTCACCGTCCTTGATGAACCGGGCCATCTCCTTGAGCGCATCCTCGCGGGCCAGAAATTTGAGCGAATTGGAGATGAGCGACTGGATGCGCTTGAACTGGCGCTTGTCTATGGGGGCGGGCAGGCTGGTGTCAAAAGCCTCCTTGGCCAGTGAGACCGTGGCGTCATGCCAGACCCGCGCGCGTTCCTTCACCGGGATGGATTCGTCGTTCAGCAGCTCCAGGATATTCTCCTGAAGATAGCTCATGTACTGGCTGTAGTCCGTGCCCTCAATGTAGAGGTAATCCACATCCAGCATGGCCAGTCTGGCCTTGTGTTCTTCTGTGAAAAGTTCGCCGCGTTCTGCGTACAATACAACCCTGTTGTCCTGTTTCAGATAGAGCGAAAAGCCGCCCACGCGAGATGGGATGACCATATATGGAGAGACCTTGAACAAGGTGACCTGCTTCTTTGTGTTGTTGCCGTTGCCGGCCGGTGCTGTGCTACCCATGATTCCTCCTTGATGGAATGCAGGTTGCCCGAGCAGGTAGAGGCCCATGAGGGGCTTCTGAGGTGCTGTGGTAACCCGGCTTCCCCCTGGGGGCCCGTGGCTTTCCGTCCCTGCCTCGCGACAGGTTTGGCTTTGTCTATCCAGTAGATATACTCTGTGAATGAGGACCTGTAAACCCTGAGCCCTGTGCTGTCGCACAGACAGGCGTTGTTTTTTTATGGCGGGAATACCGTGTCCGGAATGGACTGTGGCGGATATGGAAGGTGACCTGTCTGGATTGTCGCCATCATTTTTCCCTTTACGTCTTGCCTTGCAACTAAGAATGATTACTCTCCGTGGATGACCAAAACCGCAGATAAAAATTCGATTCATATAGAAGGTGCCCGGCACCACAATCTGAAAGACCTGACCCTTGATATCCCCCGCGACGAGCTTGTTGTCGTGTGTGGTCCGTCCGGGTCGGGCAAGTCCACGCTTGCCTTTGACATCGTTTATGCCGAAGGCCAGCGCCGCTATGTGGAGTCGCTCTCCGCCTACGCCCGTCAGTTCCTGCCTCAGATGGACAAGCCGGACGTGGACAAGGTCGAGGGGCTTTCCCCGGCCATCTCCCTGGAGCAGCAGACAGCCACCCGCAACCCGCGTTCCACCGTGGGGACGGTTACCGAGATTTACGACTTCCTGCGCGTCTTCTTTGCCCGGCTTGGCAAGTTCTACTGTCCCAAGTGCGGCAAGCCCATCGAGGCCCAGACCACGGACGAGATCGTCAACACCATTCTCGGCATGGAGACCGGCACCAAGTTCATGCTGCTCGCGCCACTGGTGGAACACCAGAAAGGCACGCACAAGGATCTCTTTGCCAAGCTCAAGAAAGACGGGTTCGTGCGTGTGCGCATAGGCGGCACCATGTATACGCTGGATGAGGTGCCGGAACTGGAAAAGCACAAGAAGCACACCATTGATCTGGTGGTGGACCGGCTGGTCCTCAAGGACGGCATCAAAAAACGGCTGGGCGATTCCGTGGAGCTGGCCCTGGGGTTGGGTGACGAGCGGCTCATCGTAAGCGTGGTGGGCGGCGATACTCCCGGCGACATTGTCATGTCCACGCTCTCCACCTGTCCGTCGTGCAAGATTTCCATGCCGCGCCTTTCCCCGCAGCTTTTCTCCTTCAACTCGCCGCAAGGCGCCTGCCCGACCTGTAACGGCATCGGGTCCGTGGAGTATTTCGAGCCGGACCTCATCTCGCCCAACAAGGGCCTTACCCTGAACAACGGCGGTGTCATTCCTTGGAAGAACGCCACCCGCCAGCGGCAATACGGGCCGAAACTCAAGAAGCTGGGTGAACACCACGGTTTCACCATGGACACTCCGCTTGAGCAATTTTCCGACGAGGCATGGGACGCCCTCTTCTACGGCTGCCCGCAATCCAATTGGCAGGGCGTAGTGCCTATCCTTGAATATGGTCAGCTTCAGTCCGGAGTATGGGATCACTGGTCCGCCCGATTCCAGCAGTCCCGTCCGTGCCCGGACTGTGAAGGCGCACGCCTTAAGCCCGAGGCGCTGGCCGTGCGCGTGGGCGACAAGAACATGCATGAGTTCGCGTCCATGTCCATTCAGCGGGCGCTCGACTGGCTCAACGCACTCGATTTCTCCGGCGCCGACACCCTGATCTCCGAGCCGTTGCTCAAGGAACTGACCCACCGACTCGGGTTCATGGTCAATGTCGGTCTCGAATATCTCTCCCTTGGCCGGAACATGGGCACTCTCTCCGGCGGTGAGGCCCAGCGCATTCGTCTCGCCTCACAGCTCGGGTCCGGGCTGGTGGGCGTGACCTATGTGCTCGACGAACCGTCCATCGGACTGCATCCCCGTGAC
This sequence comes from Pseudodesulfovibrio sediminis, assembly GCF_020886695.1. Lineage (NCBI taxonomy): Bacteria > Pseudomonadati > Thermodesulfobacteriota > Desulfovibrionia > Desulfovibrionales > Desulfovibrionaceae > Pseudodesulfovibrio > Pseudodesulfovibrio sediminis. The sequence goes on along the minus strand of NZ_AP024485.1, from coordinate 1,946,112 downwards.
AATCAGCGGCTTCTGGATACCCTCCGCTCCCTGCAGGCGCGGGGCAACACCGTGCTCGTGGTCGAGCATGACGAGCCGACCATTCGCGAGGCGGATCACGTCATTGAAATCGGCCCAAGTTCCGGCTGGCTCGGCGGGGAAATCGTGTTTCAGGGGCCTGTCGACAAGTTGCTCAAGGCTGATTCCCTGACCGGCAAGTACCTGCGCGGCGACATGTTCATCGCGCCGCCGGAAACTCGCCGCACGGCCAAGGATGCCGTCACCATCCGGCAGGTCGAGACCAACAATCTCAAGAATCTCGACGTGGAAATTCCATTGGGGGTCATGACCTGCGTAACCGGCGTGTCCGGGTCCGGCAAGTCCTCGCTTGTCGTGGATTCCATGTACAAGCACTTGCTGTTGCATCGTGGGCAAAAGGCCAACAACCCCGGCAAGATCGGCGGCATAGACGGACTCGACAAGATCGAGAAAGTCATCTCCATCGACCAGTCGCCCATTGGCCGCACACCGCGATCCAACCCGGCCACTTACACCAAGATTTTTGATGAAATCCGCAAGATCTTTGCCGGGTCCAAGGAGGCCCGCAAGCGCGGGTATCAGCCGGGAAGGTTCTCTTTCAATGTCAAGGGCGGGCGCTGTGAAGCGTGCAAGGGCGACGGGCAAATCCGCGTTGAAATGCATTTCCTCCCGGATGTCTACGTGACCTGTGAAGCCTGCAAGGGCAAGCGCTACAATTCCCAGACGCTTGAAGTGGAATACAAAGGCAAGAATATCGCCGATGTACTCGCCATGACCGTGCGGCAGGCCCGCGAGTTCTTTGCCAACCATCCGCCGCTCATGCGCAAGCTCGACGTGCTCGCCCAGGTCGGGCTTGAATATCTCCAGCTCGGCCAGCCAGCCACCACGCTCTCGGGCGGTGAGGCCCAGCGTATCAAAATATCCCGTGAACTTGGCAAGCGCAGTCTGCCCGGCGCGCTCTATATTCTTGATGAGCCGACCACCGGTCTGCACATGCACGAGGTCGGCAAGCTCATCCGCGTGCTGCACGCATTGGTCGACAAGAACGCCACCGTCATTGTCATCGAGCACAACACAGACGTCATTATGGCCTCGGATCACGTGCTTGATCTCGGGCCCGGCGGAGGCGAGCATGGCGGCCAGATAGTCGCCAGCGGGACGCCCGAAGATATCATCGCCAACCCCGACAGTGTGACCGGCAAGTTCTTAACCTAGAGGGGGGTCTCCGGCGGCCTCGCAGGGGCGCTCCTTCGGAGAGACCAGGGCGCTGCCCTGGACCCGCTCAAGGCCGAGGGCCTTGAGAATCCCATTGCCCGTCTGCGACGGGATGTTTCATAACGCGAAAGCCCGATGTGAGAACATCGGGCTTTCGCGTTGTCGGGCGGGGGAGGGGGGGAGAGAAATAGTACTGAGGTGTCCGAGAATTGCTTCTAATGCCCTCTAGCCACGGACTGGACCGTAACTCACCAGATGCGCAAGTCGTTAGTTTTAACTCTTAGCTTCTTGGACACAGCTGGTGAAGGTCGTCCAGAGGTGATGAAATCAAAACAGTACCATTGAACAAGTAGATACAGGCGATGGCCGATCATGCCACCCAGTAAAAAACCTAATGGGGGAAACCAGCTATGCGAATAAACGTACCCCCCCCCCAGCCATTAGCCCCTCTTTCGTTTAGAAGCTGACAGATCGGAAGCTGCGGCTCATTCGCATCACGGCAGAGTGTGTTAGCGCTTAACTTGATGCGGGAGCAGCCCGATCTGATCAGATTCTTAGCGAAAGTGGGGAGGCGGATAAGCTAGGAAAGCGAGTTTTTTTGGTTCTTTTTTGGGGCGGTTCAGCCAAAAAAGAACCCCGCCGGGAGGGCAATAAAAAAAGTTGGAGTCGCGTCAGCGACGACTCCTATCTCCAATAAATAACAGCCTTCTGCTCTCCGAATTCGCGGGCCGCCTGCACGTCTTTGCCGAAATAGATGTCGATGCGGCGTTTAAACCGGCTATTCATCTTGTCCATCACTACATAGGGTTCGTCGAATCCTTCAATGTAGACTTCGGTCTGGTTGGTCAGGCCCTCGGAGATGAGGTCGCGGGAGACCGCTATGACTTTCATGCCGGGCTTGAGACGGTTGTTCCAGGCCGCCCGGTTCGGGGTGGAATCGGTCTGGGCTCGGGTGGAATTGTAGGCTGTGACCGTCACTTCCAGGCTATGCCAGAATAGTCGGTTGGGCTGGCTCATCGCCATGCCCAGGAGGATGACCAGTCCGGCCACGGCCAGGGGAAGAAAAAATTGTTTCAGCATAGTATAATACTACGCGGGCGGACGTGGTTCGGCAAGTCGTGATGGTTTGATCGGTCGGCCCGTAATATTTTTTGCCATAACGTACCTTTTGGCGTATGAATACACATAATGACACAAGTATCTTTCATGTCATTTCAGTCGTCCCGAGGTGGACGGACAGGCAACTTCAGAAAATGGAAAGGCTTACCCCTTTCTCTTCTGGCGTTGGCACTGCTGTTGTGCATGGGAGCACCCTGCGCCGCCCAAAAGACATACCGTATCAGCTATTCTCCAGAGGCCGAAATTCATGTCCTTGCCCAGCAGAGGATCAAGGACGTATATGAGCGGGCCGGACTGGCCGTGGAGTTCGTTCCCATGCCCCACAAACGGTCCATCCACTCCGTTGTCGATGGCACCGTGGACGGTGAAGCCGGACGCATTGCGGGCCTGGAAAACAAATACCCCAGTCTCCACCGTGTTAAGGTCAAGCTGATTGACCTGATCGGAGCGGCCTATGTGATGGAAGACTCCCCCCTCACGCGTTACAGCGAGGAATTGCTGGATACCGTCCGGGTAGGCGCGATCTTTGGGGTGCAGTGGTCAAAAAATGAATTGGACGGACATAGTGCTGAAATAGTTGGTGATTACTATCAGCTCTTCGGCATGTTGGTTGAAAAGCGAGTGGACATGGTGCTGGGAAACACGCTCAGCATTGAGGCTGTACTCCGGAAAGAGGAAAACCGGAGACACCACCTTCGCAAACTGAAACCACTGGTTTTCTGTGAGCCTCTCTATCACTATGTGAACGAGAAAAACGCGCACCTTGTTCCGCTGTTGGAAAAGGCCCTGCGGGAATTATGGGAAGAGGACCGTTGGGGCGAAAGATTCTGCGTCCAGGACAAGACCGACTCCGCACCGAAAAACTGATCACCGGTTCCGGCAATACTCCACGAATTTCACCAGCAATGACGTTGACTCCGGTGTCTCGTAAATGGATGCGCGTACGGCAGCCGCATCCCCGCCTTTTTCGGTGATTGTTTCGCTGAGTTGATCCACCTCATCAAGCAAGGCCGCGGCATCAAATTCCGGGTGAAACTGCACACCCCAGGCGTGGGGACCGACCCTGAAGGATTGGTGGGCATCGTGTGCGCTGGTCGCGAGCAGAACGGCCTCATGCGGTAACTTCAGCGCGGTCTGGGAGTGAGTGACATGAGCCGAAAAACCGGGAGCGAGTCCGCCCAGCAGCGGGTCGGCCGCGCCATCTTCCGTCAGGGTGACAGGCACTGTGCCGATTTCCAACCCCTTGGGGTGGTACCCTGCCTTGCCTCCAAGCGCATCGGCCATGAGCTGGTGGCCGAAACATATCCCCAGCATAGGGGTGCCTGCGGTCAGGGTTTCGCGTACCCACGCGGCGGTGGTGTGAATCCATGGGGTGTCATCCGTGACCATTTCGTGGGAGCCTGTGATGACCGCGCCGAGGATATCGTCGGGGGAGGGCAAAGGTTCATCCTTTTGCACGTCCACGCACAGACAATCATCAAGTTCGAGGCCCATGCCTTCAGCAGTCCAGTGCTCGAAATCACCCTCTTTCCCTGGCACAGGCTCCAATGCGCCGCCTGTCTTGATGATCAGAAATTTTTTCATATTTGTCCTACAAAAATGTCGGTAAGTTGTTGTGTTAAAGGAAGTATGTTGCACACTTGGGCGGCTGTCAATCTGTACTGCACATACTTGAACAAGAACCCCTGTTTGCTGTATTGCTTCCATAAGCACAGGAGAATTTCATGGAACGTTTGCATATAATCAGGAAATGGAGCCGCCGCGAATTCATCAAGGCGGGCGGCATGGCCGGGCTGGCCGTGGCTCTGGGTGGCTGCGCCAAAAACCCGGTCACAGGGCAGAGCCAGTTCATGCTGGTCAGCGAGGAAGAGGAAATCCAGATGGACAAGAAAGCCTCGCCGCAACAATTGTCCAATGACTATGGACGGACGCAGGATGCCGCATTGAACACGTATGTGGCAGGCATCGGCAAGAGGTTGTCCGACACCTCGCACCGGCCGCAGATGCCGTATTCCTTCAATCCGGTCAACGCCAACTATGTCAATGCCTACGCCTTTCCCGGCGGGACTGTCGCCTGCACGCGCGGCATCATGCTTCAGATCGACAACGAAGCTGAACTGGCCGCTTTGCTCGGGCACGAAATCGGGCACGTCAACGCCCGTCACACGGCATCGCGCATGAGTTCGCAGACGGTCATCGGTACTCTGGCCGGTATCGGCGGAGCCGTGGTCGGCGCAAAATACGGCGGCGGTTGGGGCGCATTGGCCGGTGGAATCGGTGGTCTGGGCGCCGGTCTGCTTCTGGCTTCCTACAGCCGCGATGACGAACGGCAGGCCGACGGCCTCGGTCTGGAATACATGACCAATGCCAAATACAATCCGGACGGCATGGTCGGCCTCATGGAGATGCTCAACACTCAGCATGAGCGTGAACCGAGCGCGCTGGAGGTCATGTTCGCCACCCACCCCATGAGTTCGGAGCGACTGACAAATGCCCGCAAGGCCATCAAGGAACGGTACATCGGCGCCAAGGAATACAAAGTCTATCACGAACGGTACATGGACAACACGGCAGAGCTGCGCAAGCTCGGTCCGGCCATTGAGGACATGCAGGAGGCGGAAAAATTCGGCAGCAAGAAGAAATATGCGGAAGCCGAGGAGAAAATGGGGCAGGCCCTGCAAAAGGCTCCGCATGATTATACTGCGCTTCTGCTTATGTCCAAGGTGCTGATAGCGCAGGAAAAGTATGACCAGGCCCTGCCGTATGCCATGGAGGCCAAGCGGGTCTACCCTGAAGAGGCCCAGGCCAATCAGGTCAGTGGTGTCCTTCTGGTCAATGCCAAGAAATTTACTCAGGCCTATGACAGCTTCGAAGCCTATGGCAAGGCAATGCCCGGTAATCCGTATGGCCTCTTCTTTCAGGGATATTCGCTGGAAGGCATGGGCAAGCGCGACGAGGCCGCCAGGAAGTACTATCAGTTCCTGCAAAAGGTGCGGTCCGGCAACCAGGCCAAGCACGCCTACAGGCGACTGGTGGAGTGGGGCTATATCAAGAGCGAGTTCAGGCCGAGCACTGAAGAGTTCAAGGTGTTGGCCTAGTTCAGTTCGGCCTGCACTCTGTCAGCGAATTCCTGCGCATCACTCCCTATGGGCACGAGCTGGATGTCGCTGGCCCGCCGTGCGCCAATGCCCAGCTCTGCGGCGCGCTTGATCTGCTCCTGATCAAAGACGCTGCCTCTGGAGACCTCTGGCGTGGTGCCGTACATCCTGAGTATGGCGACGCCCACCGCGTCCACGGCAACAGGGTCGGTGCTGACAATGATCACGCCTGGCTTGACTTTGGTGCCCTTGTGCGGCCCGCCATCGACGAACGCCTCCAGCCCGTCCATGATGATGAGGTCGTTTCGATACACTTTGCTTATTTCTGCGACGAGGGTGCGCTGCATGGGGGAGTTGTGCAGCTCATTCATATAGTTGTAGCCGGTTTCCGGGTCGATCTTGGCGATGGCGCCGACCGCATTCTTGAGGGAAAGCGTGAAATGCCCGCCATACTGGTGGGTCTTGAGGCAGCAGGTCTGGACCACGCGGATGGCCTCCACGAAATGCCGTTCAAGCAGAAATCCGTTTTTCCAGTGCGAGCCGGGCGGGGAGTAGCGGATGAAATCCTCTTTTCGGAGATCGTCCATGATGACGACGTTGAACCCGACCTCCTTGGCCACGTCCATGGCCTGCATTGTTTCCAGCACCTGCGCCGTGTCGCCCATACCGCTGCGTTCGACGAGCGTCATGGGGCCGGCTCCGGCAGCCTTGAGCCCCTGGGTCATGGCCTTGAGGGTGTCCGGGTGCGTGGACGCCGGAAACGGGTCCGCGCTGTTGTAGTTGGCCTTGATGGCCACGGGCATGCCCTTGAACCCCGCCAGGTCGAATTCTGCCATGGCGCGTTTGATGCCCACTTTCCGGTTTTCCGTCTTGACGATGACAACCCGGGACTGTTGCTGTGCCATGGTTGGCGTGGGCATGCCCACCCCTGAGAGTAAACCGGCTCCCAGCATGAGGATGGTCTGTACACACCGCCGCCTGTTCATTGTTCCGTAAAGCATGCTCATGAAGAGTCCTCCATCATTGAACACTACGAAGGAAACGCACGGCTGTAAAGCGTGGTGTCACTGAATCGGCCCTCCCCGTGGGCGAAAGACGAAAAATCCCTGATGCACACGGTGTGAATCAGGGATTTGTCTTGTCTGATCAGTGACAGGAAGCAGAGGGCTTTTGGCCGTGCGCCCCTGCCGTGGGAGTCGGTGGCCTTAGGTTAGCCGCCGCACTTGGTGTACGCGCAGGACTTGCACATGTGGCAGCCTTCCTCGAAGACGAGCGGCTCGCCGCAGTCGGGGCAGAGTTCCTTGTTGAGCGAGGCAACGGCCGCGTCCACGCGGTCGCCGCTCAGGTAGCGGGACTCGAAGACATGGGCGATGGCATCCGGGATGGATTTGACCAGGTGCTTTTTCATGAATTTGGGATTCTCGCCGCCGATGCCCTTGAGCTGTTCCACGATCTCGCGGACTTCCACGCCGGAGCGCAGGGCCAGGGACACGAGGCGGCCGATGGCTTCGGCCTTTGCGGTGATGGATCCGCCGGATTTGCCGATGGTGGCGAACACTTCAAAGGGCTTGCCGTCCATCTCGTTGACGGTCAGGAATAGCATGCCGAGACCGGTGGAAATCTTCTGGGTGAACCCGTAGATGACGTCCGGACGATTCTTGACCACGGAAGTGGCGGCAGCGTTGGCTGCGTCTTTCTTCTTGTCGCCGTCGCCGGTGCAGAGGACCTGGGAGGTCTTGGAGCCGTCGCGATAGACCGTGACGCCCTTGCAGCCATATTCGTAGGCTTTCCAGTAGATGTCCCAGATGTCTTCCTTGGTGGCGTTGGCCGGCAGGTTGACGGTCTTGGACACGGCGTTGTCCGTGTGCTTCTGGAAGGCGGCCTGCATCTTGAGATGCCAGATGGGTTCGACATCCATGGAGGTCACGAACACGGAGCGCAGCTCCTCGGGCAGGTGCTTCATCTTCTTGATGGTGCCGACCTTGGCGATCTCTTCCATGAGGCTGCCGGAGTAGGCGTCTGCTTCCTTGACGGCGTCCTCGAAGAACGGGTTGGTCTCCACAAGCTTGTCGTTGTCCATGACGTTGCGCACAAAGGAGAGCGCGAAAAGCGGTTCAACGCCGGAGGAGCAGCCCGCGATGATGGACAGGGTGCCGGTGGGCGCGATGGTCGTGGTGGTGGCGTTGCGATAGGGGCCGAGGTTCGCCTCGCCGAAGATGGATTCGACATAGGTCGGGAAGTGGCCGCGTTCGGCTGCCAGGGTCTTGGATGCGGAGCGGGCCTCGTCTTGCACGAACTTCATGACACGTTCGCCCATGTCCACGGCGGTCTGGGAGTTGTAGGGTATTTTAAGCTGATAGAGCAGGTCTGCCCAGCCCATGACGCCGAGACCGATCTTGCGGTTCATTTCAACGGTTTCGGTGATCTGCGGCAGGGGGTACTGGGAGGCGTCGATGACGTTGTCCAGGAAGCGGACAGCCAGGTGGATGATGCGCTTGAGTTCGTCCCAGTTGATCTCCGAGTCCTTGCCGTTTGTGCCCTTGGCAAAGCATTTGCCGAGGTTGATGGAGCCGAGGTTGCAGGCTTCGTAGGGCAGCAGAGGCTGCTCGCCGCAGGGGTTGGTGGATTCCATCTCGCCGAGCTGCGGCGTGGGATTGTCGCGGTTGATGCGGTCCAGAAACACGATGCCCGGATCGCCGGATTCCCAGGCCTTCTGGACCAGGATGTTGAAGACGTCGCGAGCGTTGAGGGAGCCGACCGGTTCGCCGGTATTGGGGGCGATGAGGTCAAAGTCCGCTTTCTTTTCCACGGCCTGCATGAAGGATTCGGTCAGGCCGATGGACAGGTTGAAGTTGTTCAACTCGCCGTCGCGTTCTTTGGCCTTGATGAAGTCCATGATGTCCGGATGATCGACGCGCAGGATGCCCATGTTGGCGCCGCGTCGGGTGCCGCCCTGCTTGATCTGCTCGGTGGCGCAGTTGAAAATCTTGAGGAAGGAAAGGGGACCGGATGCCACGCCGCCGGTGGAACCGACCACGGAATCCTTGGCGCGCAGGCGGGAGAACGAGAACCCGGTGCCGCCGCCGGATTTGTGGATCATGGCCGCGTGCTTCACGGCGTCGAAGATACCCTCTATGTCGTCTTCCACGGGCAGGACGAAACAGGCTGCCAACTGGCCGATGTCAGTACCGGCGTTCATCAATGTCGGGGAGTTGGGCAGGAAATTGTATGAGGTCATCAGGTCATAAAATTCGCGGGCGAGATCGGCGGTCTTGATGGAAGACTTTTTGTATTTCGATTCTTCTTCGGCAATTGCGGACGCGACCCTCCAGAACAGTTCTTTGGTTGTCTCGTACACAACCCCTTCAGTGTCCTTTCTCTGATACCGCCTGTTCAAAACTATCTTGGCGTTTTCATTGATGATCGGGTCGGGAAGGTTGGCGGGCATTTTGAGTTTGGGCATAGAAGGACCTTTTAGTAATCGCTTGAAATATTAGAGTTTATATGGAAAAAACGCCAGTTGAATCCGATGGCGTTAGAGATTTTCTAGAGTACAGAAAGAGGGGAAAAAACGCCAGTCCAAAATGCGATTCGTACAAAAAAAGCGGGAGCCGTTGGGGGCTGTGGTCTGACGGGTTGTCAAGTCTATCTAGGAACCGCTCTTATTTCATTTTTGTGGGGTCAGGGGGCACCGCCTGTGCTTTCTGACAGGGGAAAACAGGCATCCCGTCCGGCTCAGGAAATCGTGTCGGACGGGATGCCTGTTGGTGAAACAGTGCTTTCGGATGCAGGGCGAACGTATACATCATTGTTGTTCACAGAGGAATTCGCCCATCTCCGTATCTGTCCCCATGGTGTGATCATTCAACCATTGGTGCAGAAAATCGAGCAGCTCGAAGGTGACGGTCGCACTGCCGTCGTAAAACAGTTTCTGGAGTTCAATCGCCTGGTTGGTGAGATCGTCGTGCTCCTTTTTGTGGGCGGCATATTTCGGATAGTCGTATTGTTTCATCTGGATTTCTTCGGTTTCGAAATGCTCCACGGTGTACCTGATGAGGTCGTTGAAAATTTCCACGATGGCGGACTGTTCCATCCCTTCGCTGGTGGCGGCGTGCATTTTGTTGAGGATCGCGAACAAATTGCGATGCTGGTCATCAATCTCAGGAATGTTGATCATGTTCTTTTGCGTAAAATCGATAAATGCCATGGGGCCAACTCCTTTGAAATACAATTAGATAGTGCTTATGCCGGTCCATCCGTCTCCGGGTGGTATACGAGCCATGGTTTTGCAACGTGTGAAAAAGATGGGGCTGATGGTGTCTTCTGGGCATGCTTGCATACATTGACTGAAGATCTCTGCCGCTTTTTCGAAACCGCCCTGTTTGTAGAGCGTCAATCCCTGCGAGAAAAGCGGGAGGATCGCCTTTTTTTGAACGATGAGTTCCTCGGGGTCGGTATCGAATACTTCGTAAAGCACGACCGGGACCTGCTTCCCTTTGACGCGGACCGTGTCGATCTCGCGGAGGTTGAAGGTCTCTGGCGTGGTGAGTTTGTCATAGACACTGTCGGAGATGACGATTTTGACGCCAAAGCTTTTGGTCAGGGATTCGATGCGGGCAGACAGGTTGACAACGTCACCGATGACCGTGGCCTGCATGCGTTTGTCGGTCCCGAGCGCCCCCAGAGTCAGCTCTCCATGATGAAGACCAATACCCGCTGCCACAGGCTGCTCACCCTGCGCGAACCGCTCCTTGTTGAGTTCGTTTATGCAGTGCTGCATGCCGATGGCAGCTTTTACAGCGCCTTCTGTCGCGTTGTCTTCAAAGAGAGCCATCAGGGCGTCGCCGTGAAAACTGTCGATAAAGCCCTTGTTTTTGGTGATGGGCGTGTTCACCGTGACAAAGTATTTGTTGAGGAACTGGATGACTTCCAGATGCGTCATGCTCTCAGAAAGTTTCGTGTAGGAGCGGATGTCGCTGAAGAGGACCGTCATCTCCCTGGTGGCATGGTTGTCCAGTGTGACGTCCCTGTATCGTCCTTTGCCGAGAAGGTGGAGGAACTCCCTGGGAACAAAGCGAGCATATGAAGCGTGCTGTTCAATGATGTCAAGCTGCGCTTTTTTGGATTTCTGACGAAACTGGCAGATGAAATAGGCGCTGAGCATGAGGATGCATCCAAGCGGAATGGTTACCGTTAATATCTTGATGAAATAGTCATTCGGTTCCGCCATGAGGATGGTTTCAGGGACATGCGTCAAGATGGTCCATCGTCCGGCATCACTGCGCACCTTGATTCCCGCCAGGTCGGCAATAAGCTCTCCCGGATCAAAGGTGGCATAGGTGAACAGGCCGTTTGCGGTATGGAATTGTCCTTTCCCCACGGGCTTGATGCGTTCCCATTCAGCAGGGAAACGCGATCGGAAGGTTATCTCTTCCCTCCCCGCATGCATGAAGCCCCATTCGTCTTCGGTTTTGTCTGACCGCAGCCAGTAGCCTTCGTCATTGAGCAGCATGGGGTTTGTTTCACGCCCGTCTGTTTTCATGATGCGGCGCAGGTGGTTTCCAAAAAAGTTGAGCATGATCACGCCGTAGCGACCGCCGTCTTCCGCGAAAAGCGGTGCCGCCAGGTGGATGATGGGTTTTGGCCGGGATGTGCTTCGGGATGATTCCGTATCAAGCATAAGCGGAGAGATATACACCTCCCCCACATGGAGTTTTTGAGAGTGCTTGAAGTAGGTGTAGGTGCTCTTGTTTTCCAATTTATGTTTGTCCACCACTTTGGGTGTGCCTCCATGATAGTCGATTCGGAAGATTTCCATGCCGGTGGAGTTCAGATAGTGGATGATGTCATAGGATTTTTTGTCCAGGGAAAAGTAGAGCAGATTCTTTGCGAGGTTAGCTGTCAGGCTGCTGGTGAACACCTGCTGGGATTCCTGCATTTGTGCGAGGAGCCGTATGTCGGCGATCATGTCCTCGAACTCATACTGCATCAACTCCGTCACGGAATGCACGGTATTCAAATCCCGACTCTTTGCCAGGGAGAGGGCATGGTTCACGCTGGAGCGATAGACAGCAAAGGCGCTGAGTCCGAGAACGAGCGTCAGCGCAAGCGCGGTCGGTATGCAGATGGTCAGTTTTGCCCTGAGATCCTTGTGCATGAGCGAGACCTTTTCGCGATACGAGGCTATTGTGTTTTTAAACAGACGTTTGAATATTGGCTCAATAATAACCAGAAAAAGCGGATTATGGAAGCAAAATACAATAATTATATTGTTGGTCGTGCATGATGCGGGATGTCAGGGTATTTAGTGCTGGGTGAATCAAAATATGCCGCAGGGTTGAGCGGGGCGGGTCTGTGTCTTGTCAATTCAAGGGCAGGAAAAGAAAAGGCCCGCACACTGAATATGCGGGCCGGAACGGGGGAGTGGGCGTTTATTTTTTGAGGACGTGGAATTCGTATCCGACCATATCGGGATAGTTGCGATACAGTCTGTTTTCTACGTGGGACATATCAATGATGGCGCGGCCGTCAGGGTCGTCTCCATAGAGTTTTTCCGCTTCCCCCAGACGGCGTTGGACGTCATCATAAAAATCCACCCAGCACTGAGAGTCGATGGTAAAGTGGCCGAGAGAGGTGTAGCCCTGTGCTTCCGCAGCCTTGATGTTGGCCTCGGCCGTGCGCATGGCCGGATACCCTTTGGCCCAGAACTCGACCACCTCTTCAGGCGCGGAGTCCGTGAGCCAGACCGCATCGGTCAGGCACAGGCAGCCCCCTGGTTTGAGATAGTGCTTCCATTGCTCCAGAGCCGAGTCCACGCCCATGATATAGGCCGCGCCTTCGCACCAGATGAGGTCAAATGATTCCGGTTCGGCCTGAATGTCCGCCATGTCCATGACAGCGGCGATGACGCGATCTTCCACACCCGCGTCCTTGGCCCGTTCTATCATCTGCTCCAGGAAAGGGTGGTAGATTTCAGTGGCAGTTACAATGCCGCCGGATATCTGCGCCAGGGGGATGGTGGCTCCGCCCGTACCGCAGCCCAGCTCCAGTATCTCCGGGGTGTCCGGCAGTCCCGTGCACAGGTCGTAGGCGCGTTTGGTCATCTCGAAACTGCCGGGACCTTCCCTGTTTAACCCTTCGTATATTTTGAAAAACATTTCCATGAATTTACCTGATTCCTTGTTGATGTTGAGTATCGCGTGAGGCGCTGCCGCCATGGCTCGTATGGCACTGATTTCTCCTTCCGGGATATGCAGGTGGCGCAGAAATTCCACATGCCTGTCCGGGGCGCTCCGTTCGAACTGGATGTGCCAGCGCCGCATGTCCGCTTCGGAAAAGCCTGCCGCGGACAGGAGCGCAACCCATGTCGCCTTGTCCATGTGGTCGTGTGTGCCGAGCAGGTCGGCCCGCCCGAGGAGACCGGCCACCACCGCCTGTTGTTCCTTGAGCGCGGTCATCTCCTCATTCAGTTGGGCAAGACGGTTCTCCAGCGCATCGGCCACATCGCTGTCAGCGGTCGCATCGAGCATGCGCCCTATTTCCTTCAGGCTGATCCCGGCTCGTCTGTATTCGCAGATGCGGCGCAAGCGTTTATCGTCGTTTGTCGAATACTGTCTATACTCCCCTTTCATGTGCCCGCCAGGCCGAAGCAGGCCGATGCGGTCATAATATAACAGAGTGGAGCGCGACAGTCCGTGTTTTTGAGCCAGTCTTCCTATGGTGAACATGTCTCTATATTTTCTCCATGAGGCCAAGTCTCTGCGCTCGAAGCATGGCGCCTGTTTTCAGATAGTGATCGAGCATGGTTTCCAGTACTTTCATCTGGGTGGCGAACCTTTGAGGTTTGTCCTCCAGGTAGATATGGCCGTCCGAGTTCAATGCGGTAACATGTTGAGTCCAGAGTAATGTGGTGCTGCCGTGGCTCTCTTTGATTTGTACCGTGTAGTGGATAATCCTTTGGTCATTGGTGCGGACGAACTCAAGATATTCATACGGTTCGAATCGGCTGGTCAGCCAGACTTCCGGGCCACCTTCGGTGGGGAAAGCCGTACGGAACACGCAGCCCAGTTCATTGACTCCTGAGATGGAATGAAGAAGGTCGCATTGCCAATCTTCGATCCAGTTGTATTCGCGTACAGGGCAGAGCAGGGGCCAGATGATTGCAGCCGGATGATCCAGCTGCATGGTCATACTCACCGTCAGGTGATCTTCGTGATATTCAGGCATGTTTTCACTCCTTCTAAGTGGTCTTCATGCCCCTTTGTCTGAACTATGAATCTATAGACAGGTCAACACATCTGGCAACTTTTTTCCCGTTTGGGTAAAATCAGGATTTACGTCTGTTTTTTTTTAGTCTATTGGCATTTTTAGCGGTCCTGCAATATCATAAACCAAGAGAGTCCTTCAATGCGAATTTCCGATCGTCTGTCCCGGATCAAGCCATCGGCTACCCTGGCGGTGAATACCAAGGCCCAGGAGCTGCGTGATCAGGGACGCGAGATCATCAGTCTTGCTGTCGGCCAGCCCGACTATGGCACCCCTAAACATGTCTGTGAAGCGGCCAAGGTCGCACTTGACGAGGGGTTTACCCGGTACACGCCGGTTCCCGGCATCCCCGAACTGCGCAAGGGTGTGGCTGACTATTATACCCATTTTTACGGAGCCAAGACAGCTCCCGAGAATGCCATTATCTGTAACGGCGGCAAGCAGGTGCTCTACAACCTGCTCATGGCCCTGGTAAATCCGGGTGATGAAGTGCTCATTCCGTCTCCCTACTGGGTCAGCTATCCGGCCATGGTTCAGCTGGCCGACGGTGTGTCCGTGTTTGTTCCGACCACGGCAGAGGAGGAGTACCTCGTCACGGTGGAAGGGCTTGAAGCGGTCCGTACTGCCAAAACCAAAGTGCTCATCCTGAATTCACCGTCTAATCCGACCGGCTGTTGCTATACCCAGGAACAGCTCGACGCCATCGCGGACTGGGCCATCAAGAATGACATTTTCGTTATTTCGGATGAAGTGTATGATCGTCTGGTCTACGCGCCGTTCTCGCCGGTTTCCCTGGCCAAAAAATGGGAAGCGCATCCCGAATCAATCGCCATTGTTGGCGCGTTGTCCAAGTCGTTCTGCATGACCGGATGGCGTGTCGGTTACGCGCTGGCACACGCTGATCTGGTCAAGGCAATGGTCAAGATTCAGGGGCAAAGTACCTCCAATATCAACTCCATTACGCAGAAAGCGGCAGTGGCTGCACTCACCGGTCCGTGGGAAATTGTAGACAAAATGAAAGAATCCTTTGTGCGTCGCCGCGATTTAGCGTATGATATTATTACAAGTTGGGGTGCACTCTGTCCGAAGCCGGACGGAGCGTTCTATCTTTTTCCGGTTCTTGATCAGTTTTACACTGAAGAAGCACCGGATTCAGCGAGTATGTGCACCAAGATTTTAGAAGAGGCTGGCGTGGCACTTGTGCCCGGTTCAGCCTTTGGTGATGACAAATGCATCCGCTTTTCCTATGCCGTGGATGACGAAATATTACTGAAAGCTCTTACCAAAGTAGGCAACGTCCTGACGGGGATATAGACTGTTTAAAGGGTAGTGTGAGTCTCTTTTAGCAGTTTTGCCACTATAGTGTAGGGGTAGAAGGGGAGGGCCACCCATCGGGGGTGGCCTTTTTCTTTTTTTTGGGGAGAGGGGAAGAGTCAGTACTGCGTACTTCCATGCACCTTTGGAGCGAGAGCCATTGTTGGGTGACAGACGCCACCCAAAGCATTCCATGCCCTTCGCGGGCGGCGGTCTCTTTTTGAGGAGCAAAAAGAGACGCAAAAAGCTCCTTGCGCTAGTTTGCCCGCCCACGGTTTGACGGCAAGAAGCTGATCAACTCGGGACGGCTCCATGCTGGGAAAAGTAATGGGAATACCTCTCCGTTCCCCGCTGGGGTGAGTGAGTGCATTCGTATTGCCTTACCAGAGCCGTCGTCCTTTCGTTGTCAGCTTCTAAGCCCTTGCAAACAGGGCTAATCTAGGGCGACTTGAGCAGATTGTAGTCGGTATCTAAGGTTGCCCAACAGGGTGTCGACAGCCTCAAATCTAAACCTCCCACACCAATGGCGCACCCCCTTCAACGACGAACAATCGGAAGCGGACCTTAGAGCCTGTTTCGGGCGACGCAACGCAGCCCGACCGAGTCTGCATCGCAGACAATCTGTCGGGCAGTGCAGTCGCCTACAGGCTTTGGGGACTCTTCCTCGCTCACAGACAAAAAGCGTTTTTTGCCTCCTTTTTGCCGCTTCGCAAAAAGCAGGTCGCCGTAAAGGCGATAACAATTTAATAAATTTGGATTGGACTCTCACCGCGTAGCGCGCAAAACCACAAAAAAAACATCACCACAAAAAGAAGGCCGCCAGATCTCTCAGGCGGCCTTCTTACATGGAAAAGCTTAAATATATTTCGGGTAATCCGTACACAACAGGTGAAGCGGAGCTTCATCCTCCTCAATGTCGGGGAACCGCGCCTGCTCTTTATGAAACCGGTTGTCAGTATTATCATCATTCACTGACGACACCTCGCCGACCAGCACCTTCCCCTTGCCGGGTTCACCGTAGAAGCGGTGGTACATCCCTTGCTCAAGGAAAATTGATTCACCGGGCGTCAAGACTACCGTGCCGCCGGGCTCCACCGTGCGCGCAAACCCATCCACTATGACGGTGATCGGCTCCTTGCCCAACTCCTCATCAGGAGTGGAGCCATACAGCTCGATGACGAGATTGCCTCCGCCCCGGTTGATGATGTCCTCGGTCTTGGACCAATGGAAATGCATGGGGCAGATCTGGTTCTCGCGGACAATCATGATCTTTTCAGCGTACTGCTTCTTGTCCCCGGCAGCCAGGTTGCCGTTGCGGATGGTAAACAGAATCAGACCGCGCTTTTCAAAGTCGCCAGCGCCATAATCCGTCAAGTCCCAGCCGAGCTGGTTGCGGACGACCTCGGAATCTCCAGTGCCTTTCCAGTCGTCAGGCCCCCAAAAGGCCCACGGTGGGAGCTTGAACAGGAAGGATTCATAGAATTCCTTGGCATCGGCAATCAGTGCATTGATTTCGCTTCGTTTCATGGTGTGAATCTATGAGAGGAGTGAATGCGCGTCAAGCAATGAACCACTGGACAGGACAAATGCTGCCGGGGCACACTCCCTCTATGGATACCAACGATACACTTATCCTCCCCTTTGACAACGCGGTCCACCGGCAGGCGGTGATTGACCTGTGGAAGATGGTCTTTGATCCCCTGGCATCGTATAATGATCCGGCATTCGCCATAGACCGGAAGCGAGCGGTGGACGATCTCTTTTTCGTGGCCGTTGAGAACGACACGGTTATCGGAACGATCATGGCCGGATACGACGGCCACCGAGGATGGATTTACTCATTGGCCGTGCATCCTGATCAGCGCAAACATGGCATCGGGTCAATGCTCCTGCACCATGCCGAGAACGCACTCACAAAACGCGGTTGCTTCAAAATCAACCTGCAGGTTCGCGAGTCCAATGTGGACGTCATCCGGTTTTATGAGGCGAATGGCTTTGCCATGGAAAAGATCCTCAGCATGGGCAAGGTCGTTGATCAGGATTAACGTCCTGAAATCGGCCGGACCAGAATGATCACCCGACGATTTTTGGCCTGATTGGTCGGGATGTTGTTCCCTGCCTTGTCCGTGTTGGGGGCCAACGGCTCGGTGTCGGCCAATCCCATGACCCGTATGTCCCCCTTGGGGAATCCCTGAGCGATAAAGAACCGGGCCACGCTGGAAGCGCGGGCACTGGACAGCTCCCAGTTGGACGGAAACTGGGCCGACTTGATGGCGAGGTTGTCGGAGTGGCCTTCGATGGTCAGCTTGTAGTGTGCGTCTGTGAGCGGCTTGGCCAGCTTGTCGAGGATGGTCACGGCCTCAACGGTCAGGTCTGCACTGCCGAGCTTGAAGAACACCCCGCCTTGCAGATTGATGGCCACGGCATCGGGCCGCAACTTCAATCGCACGGCCTCGGATTCTCGGCCGATGAGCTTGGCCAGCTCCAATTGCAGTTCAAAAAGATTCTTCTGCTTTTTCTCCACCACAGCCTGCACGGGTTCGCTTGCCCTTTTACTGGGCGCGGCCTTGCCCTTCATGGCTTCGGCCATGATATCGGACACGGCTTCATAGCGGTTGGGGTCGATCTTGGACACAGCCAGCATGATGACGAAAAAGCAGAGAATGAGCGTCATCATGTCCGCCAGGGTCAACTGCCAGCCGCCGTCAGGCGCGGGTGTCTTGCGCTTGGGAATGAATTTGCCGTTGAACTGCATGTGTCAGTCCTATCTGGCGCCGATGGAAGACCACTTGCTCGGGGGTAGGTACCCCTTGAGCTTGTCCATGACGATAGGCGCGGGCGTCTTGTCCTTGATGAACAGGATACCGTCGCGGATAACGCACATCAGGATGGTGCGCTCCTCCACACGCCGTTCGACCTTGGTGGCAATGGGCGTATAGATCATGTTGGCGAACAGCGCGCCGTACAGGGTGGTGGTCAGGGCCGTGGCCATGGCCGGGCCGATGCGGGTGATGTCGTCGCCCATGGTCTGCATCATGGCGATCAGGCCGATGAGCGTACCGATGATGCCGAAGGCGGGAGACAGGGCGGCCATGGTCCGATAGATGCCGGCGGCATTGGACTCCTGTTCGTGATACTGCTGGATGCGGTTGTTGAGGATTTCCTCCAGCTCCTGTTTGGAGTAGCCGTCCAGCAGCATCTGCAGCCCGTCGCGCAGAAATTCGTTTTCCATGGACTTGAGCGATTTTTCCAGATGCTCTTCGCCCTTCTTGCTCACTGTCTTGGAGATGGTGACGATATCCCGAATGTAATCGCCGATGGGCAGCTCCTCGGCCCGGAAAGCGGACACGAACAGCCCCATGACGCGCATGACCTCCCGTAGGGGATAGCAGATGAACGTGGCCGCGATGGTTCCGCCGAGTACGATGGCGAGACCCGGACCGTTCAGGAAGACCTGAACCGAATCCGTGGCCGCGAAGGTGGCCGCGCAGAGGACAAAGATACCGGCGATAATCCCGAAGATGGTGGCGATATTCATTAGATGGAAACCCCTTTGGTGACCTTGATCAGTTCGATGAGCTCATCAGAGACATCCTCGGCCTCGGTGGAGTCGGGGGTTCCCCGTTCCTTGGCCTCATCCTGCACGATGGTGGCGATTTTCTTGGACAGGTTGCCGATGATCTTTTGCCGGGCTTCCTGTTCGGCTATGGCGAGGAGCACACCGAGCTTGTAGTACCCGAGCTTGGCGAACACGTCCTTGCAGGTGGCGTTGTCCACGAACACGATGTCGTTGACGTCTTCGAGGTCGGCGATCTTCTTTTTCTTGCGCTTTACCCGCTTGAAGAACTCTTCGGGCTGGTCTCCGGCCCAGGCGAGCGCCGAACTCTTGTGGAAGAAAAACAGGGTGTCAGGGATCTCCATGTTGGCCATCTTCTTGTAGAGAATTTCGCTCTGGGCTTCGACCTCGTCGGCAAAATCATGGATGTCGATGTATTCCAGCTCCGGCTCCAGGGCGTCCGACTTGGACAACTCCTTGTGCAGATTGGCCGCCACCTGAAAGAAATTCTCCATGTCATTGACCTTGACGTAGCGCTCGGAGAACGCCTTGCCCGATCCCTGGGTTGTCAGGGTGACAATCTTGAGGGCGGCCAACTGGTCCAGGGTCTGGTCGATTTCAAGCTGTGAGACCAGCAGGATATCCTTGACCTGTTTGGAAAACTCGGTGATGGCGATGCCGAACTTGTGACCCCGGATACGCTTGGCCTCTGCGGCCCGCATGGAGACATGACAGCGATGGGTCATTTCGAGAATACGACAGATGGATAGAAAGGAATTCTTGTGCGTGCGGTTGGGGTTCACATCTCCGGCCTTGCGCACGCGCTTTATCAGCAGCTTGGTCAGATGCTGGATGGTTTTTGGGCATTTGGCGACCATGGCCTGAATGACCTGCTCTGTCAGTACCATGAGATCGCAGTATTCCGCGGCTTCGGCACTTTCCATGCGTTCTGTTTTGCTCAGCACGGACATCTCGCCGAAGATCTCGCCCCGACCGAGGGTATCAACAAGGATCCTCTTGCCGTTCACGGTCTTATACAACGTGACCGAGCCTTTCTGGATCATGTAGGCGACGGTTCCGTTCTGTCCTTCTTTATAGATGGAACGGCCTTTATGATAGGATTTTATATTCTGAATGCTTGTAGTCATGCCTCTCCCTTCTCCCGTGTCTGACTGCGGGCAAAGACTTTCCCGTCCAACTTTGTCCTTTCAAAGGGTACCCACTTTTCAGAAAATGTACAACCAACTGGCATAATGGACAATTAGAAGTTCGCATAAATTGCAGGTTTGCAGCGGGTTTCTTCCATGTTCCTCCTGAAATTCGGGGCAAAAAAAAGTGGCAATCAAAGGAAGGTGAGGGTATAGGAAAAGTCCTTTTGCTATTTTGAATGGTTTTCGGGTGGCGGGGGAGATACCGTTTCCCAATTAACTGTGAGGTCTACCATGGGTATGTTTTCAAAGAAAAATTCTGATCACTCCGAGCTGAACGCCTTTCTGGGCGTGGGCACTGAATATAGAGGCAAACTTGATTTTGTTGGCACGGTTCGCATTGACGGACGTTTCGAGGGTGAGATCTCCACTGATGGCGATCTGGTTCTCGGACGCAAGGCCTTCATCGAGGGAACGGTCCATGTGGGCCGACTGACCTCCTGCGGCGAAATCCGCGGCGATGTGTACGTCAAGGAACACGCTGTGCTGGAAAAGACGAGCGTTCTCAACGGCAGCCTGACATCACCATCCCTGGTGGTGGAAAAGGGCGCGGTGCTTGAAGGTGCGGTCTCCATGACCGGCTCTAGCGCTGTCGTTGGAAAAACCAAAGTGGTGTCCGCTAACTTTGGGGGCAAACCCGCCCAACCCGAGACAACCGAATCCGACGTCGCCAAGACCGGATCTGACGATACAGAAGCGTAAAGAGGGAAAAGTATGTACGAATTGGTCATTGAAGACAGAGGCATCAAATACGTTGCATTCACTGCAGAGAAGCTGCGCGAAGTGGAACTGGTCAACCAGTGTCACCTCCGTTCGCTGACCAGAGGCACTGCATCCATTCGTGAAGCAAAAGCCGAAAAAAAAGAAAAGAAATAGGGCAGACTCGTCCGGTCAATCCTATTGCTATTTAAGAGCCCGAACCTGTAACCGGTTTGGGCTTTTTTGTCGTCCCCACACCATTTACGACCAGGCCGATATATGAGAAGGTCCGCCTGAGTTCGAACGGGAGAGAAGAATACTCATGGAAAAGATCATATTGATACATGTGACTGGTGGCGACAGGCCCGGGCTGACTGCGGAGTTGTCTGAAGTGTTGGCCGGGTATGATGTGGACGTGCTCGACATCGGCCAGGTGGTCATTCATAATTTTCTGACCTTGGGCATTCTGATCAGACTCCCGTCCAATTCCCAGCCGGTTCTGAAAGACCTGCTGTTCAAGGCCCATGAACTGGGCGTGACCATGAAGCTCCACCCGCTCAATGAAGAGGAATACTCCTCGTGGGTAGGGGACGCCAACAAGGCGCGCTACATCATCACTCTGCTGGCGCGGTCCGTGTCATCTCGGCAGATCTCGGCCATCACCGAAGTCATCGCCGAATCCGGCATGAACATCGACACCATCCACAGGCTCTCCGGGCGTGTGCCTCTTGATTGCAACGACTATGAATGTTCACGCGGCTGCGTGGAGTTCACCGTGCGCGGCACGCCTCGGGACATCGCGGATATTCGCTCCCGGTTCCTGGAAATATCCGCCGACCTCATGGTGGACATCGCCTTTCAGGAAGACAACATCTTTCGCCGCAACCGCCGTCTGGTCGCGTTTGACATGGACTCCACCCTCATCCAGGCAGAAGTCATCGACGAGCTGGCCAAGGAAGCGGGCGTGGGCGATGAAGTGGCGGCCATCACCGAGGCGGCCATGCGCGGCGAGCTTGATTTCAAGCAGTCGCTCAAGAAACGGTTGTCACTCCTTGAAGGGCTGGACGAATCCGTTCTCCAGACAGTCGCCGACCGGTTGCCCATGACCGAGGGGGCGGAAAAGCTCATCACCAACCTCAAGAACGTGGGATACAAGATCGCCATCCTGTCCGGCGGATTCACCTACTTCGGCCACATCCTTCAGGAAAAATTCGGCGTTGATTATGTCTACGCCAATGAGCTGGAGATCATCGACGGCAAACTCACAGGCAAGGCCGTCGGCGATATCGTGGACGCCAACAAGAAAGCGGAGCTGCTTCAATCCATCGCAGATATTGAAAAAATTTCGCTGCAACAGGTCATTGCCGTGGGTGACGGCGCCAACGATCTGCCCATGCTCAACCTGGCCGGGCTTGGTATCGCCTTCCATGCAAAGCCCAAGGTCAAGAAGGGTGCGCGTCAGTCCATCTCCACCCTTGGTCTGGACACCATCCTCTATCTCATCGGCGTTCGTGACCGCGAGGTCGTGTAGTCGAAGTCCGTTCAGCGGAACACGTTCCCGGCCTTCGACGTTCGCTTCCCTTTTTTCCGCGCCCGCACCATACGCTCGCACGCAACGCTGTTTCGTGCCCCGAAACCATGTGCAAATACCTGTATATCGTTAAAGAGCGTATGAGGAACATTGAATAAATGCAGCCGGACTGGTAGGGAAGGATGACATTTCATCTCCTGCAGGAGGATTCATGTTTACTTCCGACAAGCCGTACACGCTGGACTCCGTGGTCCGCTTGCTCCTTGGGGTCGGGTTCTTTCTCGGCCTTATCTGGCTTCTGGGTTTTCTCTCCAATGTGCTGATACCCTTTGTGGTGGCCCTGCTCGTGGCATATCTGCTCAATCCGCTGACCTGTTTTATCCAGAAATATGTCAAAAGCCGTGGCATTGCAGTCGCCGTGACCCTGATCGGTCTTGTAGCGTTCATCGTGGGGGTGTTCATGGTGATTGTGCCCATGATGGCTACCGAGCTGACCCATATGGGCCGTGTGTTGTCCGAGCTGGTTAACAACGCCGAGTTTGCGACCAAGGTCTCGAAGCATCTGCCGCCGGATGTCTGGCAGTGGCTGCGCAACATCGCCTCCCAGCAGGAAGTACGCGACCTCTTTTCCTCGACAGGAGCGGCTGACGCGGCTCAATCCTTTCTGGACACCATAATCCCCGGCGTCAAAGGGCTGGCCCAGGGGACGGCAAGCTTCCTGGCAGGCTTCCTCGGTCTGGGCATCATCATTCTGTATCTCGTTTTTCTGCTGGCTGACTTCGGCAAGATTAAGGAGAATTGGCAGGAATACCTGCCTGCCGGAATCCGCGACTCCGTGACCGGCTTCCTCGGCGAGTTCGAAAAAACCATGAGTCTCTATTTTCGTGGTCAGATTTCCATCGCGCTCATTGTGGGCGTTCTCATGTCCATAGGCTTTACCCTCATCGACCTTCCTCTGGGCATCGTACTCGGCATGATTATCGGCATACTGAACATCGCCCCTTACCTCGGTGCTGTGGGCATGGTTCCGGCCGTACTGCTGGCGGCTCTGGACTCTCTTGAGGCTGGCGAGTCCGTCTGGATCGGCGTCGGGCTGGTGGTGGCTGTCATGGCTATTGTCCAGACGATTCAGGAGGTCTTTCTCGTACCGAAAATTCAGGGGGAGAGCCTTGGGCTTTCGCCGTGGCTCATCCTGTTGTCCCTGTCTGTCTGGGGCAAACTGCTGGGTTTTCTCGGCCTGCTCATCGCGCTGCCCATGACCTGTCTCTGTCTGTCGTATTATCGACGGATGTTGGCGCAGACAGCGACAGCCGAGTAGTCGGAATTTCCTGCTCGCCATTTTTCGCTATTATCCGTTTTTCGCGAGAACAACCGGTTTCGGAGCGCGCTATCCCGCTATTTCCTGCTCGAACGGCAGGATGAGATAAAACTGGTTGCTGTTTTCCGAGTGCGAATAGCCCACCTGACCGTTGTGGAGTTCCACTACCTGACGAACGAAATACAACCCTCGGCCCGTGCCGGATTCCCGGGCCACGTTGTCGGCGCGAAACCCCGGCTTGAAGACTTCCATGGGATCTTCAAGGTCGAGCGGACGGCCTGTGGATGTGACCCACAAACGGATGCCGGGCTTTTCATTGCCAAAATAATCCTTGATGATCTTCCAGCCATACGAGACGAATTTGCCTCGCCGGCCATCGTCCAGGGTCACGGTTTCAGTGTATTTAAGGGCGTTGGAAAACAGGTTGTCAAAGACCTGGGAAATCAGCCCTCTGTCTATTATCAGGCGGACCATCTGATCCGGTGCACCGCCTAGCGCGAAGTTGATGGTGATCCTGCGTTCCTTGAACCGCTTGTGGAATCGTTCCACCAGCGGTTCCATGATCGCCGTACGCAGGTTGACCTCCCGCTTGTCCAGGACATACCGCCCTTCCTCGAAGTGACGCCGACGGAGCAGCGTCTCCAGAAACATGGATGTGGATTCGTAATGGCTGTAAATTTCCTGATACTGCGTCTCGATGGATGACGCTATCCGGGCCAGCTTGTTCCCCTCGGTCACGCTTTCCTTCTGCGAGCTTTGATTCAGGATGCTGAGCACGCTGGCCGTGGATTGATGGAGCTGCTCAATCTGTCTCTTCAACCTAATGAAATAGAGCTTGAAGTACATGTTCGGCACGATGACGTTATGGCCGATATCCTGCACCATGGATTTGATGAAAGCGATGTGCTCACGGTTCCGCGCACCGACCATGCGGTGATGCAGTTGGAAACCCACGCGATTGACATACTTTTCCAAAAACAGGCGCGCATGTCCCTCAAGGTTGTTGCAGGGATGCAGGACGAAGTTGCCAATGATGTTGTGCGGCGGTCGGAAGGGGAGCTTGTCGTTGTATTCCGGGTTGCCCTGAATGGGGATGAACATCTGGTTGTCCGAGATGACCAGCTTGTCGGTAAACTGGTCATCCCAGGTCCGTGTGACCGATTTGTCGCAATGGCCGGTCGTACATCCGGCCAGGGAAAAGGTGTCATCATCTTCCAGAATGTAGATGGAGGATTCAAGTCTGAGCAGGGCGCGTGGTATGGCCATGCAGACGGCATAGAACATCTCCCGATCCCGCAGTTCCTGAGCCAGCTCAAAGAAGATATTCAGTGCGCGGATTTGGCGCATGGAAAAATTGTAGCCGTCGTAATCAAGGAGTTTAGCCTCTATGCGACTGACAACATAGTCTATTCGTTCGTCATCATTCAGATCCAGGTGATCCAGATCGTCGACTTCGTTCGGGAAATGTGCTTCGCTCATGGCTACCCTTTACGTCCCTGTGAGACCGATAATTGGATAAACCATACCCTCGCCCATGGTTCATGACAAGTAGTGCGCAAAGAAAAGGTGCAGCTTGTTACACAAATCAAAGTAAAAGGGCCGCTTTCGCGGCCCTTTTAGAGGGGTTAGAGGTCTGCATTCGAGGAGGGGGTTTCTAGGTTGAAAACGGTGTTTCAAGAGAGGTATGGTCTATGCTTAAGGCCCTTATCTGGTCCGTTTCTTCCTGAGCAATATGGGGGTTTGCGCTCTGGAGAATACCGGAACCGGGGCCATTATGCCGAATTCTTCACCGTCTACCCGGACGCCGGGGGCGACGTCCGGGACGGTGAGGAGGGAGCGTCGCAACAACGCGACGCCCAGGATGATGAGAGTGACAGTGACAACATCAATCATGGTCTGCATAAAGCATAGAGCGTGCCAAACATCTAATCCTGTTATTTCAATATGTTGAAATTTTGTTGAACCTGCAACCGATGTGCAATGTGTCGTCAATTGCACAAGTGATGTGTCTTTGTTTGCACTTATTTTATTCCTGTCCATTCTTTGCACACCCCACAAAAAAAGGCCGCTTCATTTGAAGCGGCCTTTTCGTATTTTTCTATGTTTTGACGAGAAAGATCGAACCCTCAACCGGAATGACAAGGGAGAACGCGCCGTTCCTGGCGTAACACCGAGTTAGGCGTCCAGTTCCTTCATGAGCCATTCCTTGATGGACGGCGTCAGTTCAAGGATGCCCTTGATCCCCTTGATGTCGTCGAGCAGTTCTTTTGCCAGGGCGTCCGGCACCTTTTTGGCGCACAGGATGGTGGACCCGTAGTTGTCCATCTTCATCAGAACCACCCTGGGTTCTTCCCAGGTGTCGATGGCGAAATAGATGGAATACTCGCCGCTGGTGGTTACCGGTGAGCGCATGGCATCGCGGTAGTTGTTGTTGCCCCATTCAAGATACAATGTAACGGCATCTTCGTGAATCATGTCCCAGTTGACTTCATTCAGCCATTGCTTGCAGGAATTGCTGTCGTCGCTCATATGGTTTCCTCCGAAAGTTGTTTACTATGAATAAATAAGTATCATCAACGAGTGTGTCCATCCATGATTTTACGTTTGCTCATGGCTCCACGCCGCTGTCCCTGTTCTCCACCACCACACGGGCCAGAGCCAGGAATCCGATGAGCAGCCCAATGGTCCCTATCTCACGCACCACCAATGCCCAGACGGTTACGGCGAGCAAGGCCAGCGTAACGCAGCATTTGAAGATCTTGCCGAATGTCCATGGAGTGGCAACCCAGTTCTTTTCCCACTGGATGCCGCCGGATACGAACCGAAACCAGAGGTTCTCCGATGGTTCCGGCATGTGCAATTCATAAAAACCGGCTCCGAACAGGATCATGGACGCCGCGAGCAGAAGATAGCTGTGTGCGGCAAGGGTCAGCCCCAGCAACATGATCCCCGCGAATTGCAGGGTCCAGTTCCACGGCTGGCGATGCCGTTTCAAGGCCAGATCAAAAAGCTCGGATGGGGATGTGACCATGGATTCTCCTACGGACACAGTACAAACGTCTTTATGGTTATTGCAACCCATTAAGGTATTTTGTAGAAGAGCAGTCGGAGGAATACATGGACACCTATCTTATTTCACGGGCCGTAGCCGAACTTGGTGAATGCCTGAGCGTGGAAGAAAACATGCTGGCAACCGCTGAATCCTGCACCGGCGGGTTGCTCTCAAGCATTCTCACGGACTGCCCCGGCAGCTCTCAATGGTACGCAGGCTCGGTCGTAGCCTATGCCTACGAGGTCAAAAGCAAACTGCTTGGCGTGGATCCTATGGTTCTGGAAAAGCATGGCGCGGTTTCCGAACCAGTTGTCAAGGCGATGGCTGAGGGCGTGATCAAGGCTATCGGCGCAAACGTGTCCGTGGCTATCTCCGGCATAGCCGGCCCTGGGGGCGGCACGCCTGAAAAACCTGTGGGCACAGTCTGGATGGCCTGGACCTGGCCTGGTGGTACTCGTGCAAAAAGTTATAGCTTCGAAGGCACACGTCAGGAAATCAAGGAACAATCCGTCATGGCAGCGATCAACGGGTTGCTTTCGGTGGTTCGTTAATTTTTTATGGCAAGCGGCAGTCTGCATTACAATGCAGGCTGCCGCGGCAATGGCAAATGATAGGTAATTGTTGTTTGCCAAAAGTACTTGTGGGACGGTCTATTCTGGTATTGCGGGATAGATGCGTTTTGTTTTGTGGTTTTGCGCGCTACGCGGTGAAAGTCCAATCCAAATTTATTAAATTGTTTTCGCCTTTACGGCGACCTGCTTTTTGCGAAGCGGCAAAAAGGAGGCAAAAAACGCTTTTTTGTCTGTGATCGAAGAAGCGAACCCAAGAGCCTGTAGGCGACTGCACTGCCCGACAGATTGTCTGCGATGCAGACTCGGTCGGGCTGCGTTGCGTCGCCCGAAACAGGCTCTAAGGTCCGCTTCCGATTGCCCGTCGTTGAAGAGGGTGCACTTTTGGTGTGTGAGATGTGGATTTGAGGTTGTCGGTAACTTGTTGGGCCGCCTCTGATGCCGAATGCAATAGCGCGCGATCCGCCCTAGCTTAGCCCTGTTTGCAAGGCTTAGAAGCTGACAACGAAAGGACGGCGGCTCCGGTAAGGCAATACGAATGCACTCACTCACCCCAGTGGGGAACGGAGAGGTATTCCCATTACTTTTCCCAGCATGGAGCCGTCCCGAGTTGATCAGCTTCTTGCCGTCAAACCGTGGGCGGGAAAACTAGCGTAAGGAGCTTTTTGCGTCTCTTTTTGCTCCCCAAAAAGAGACCGCCGCCCGCGAAGGGCATGGAACAATTTGGGTGCGGCACGCACCCAAGAGTGCCTCTCGCGCCGAAGGTGCGCTTCCTTCAATAGAAACAAAAAAAGCCGCCCCTTGGGCGGCCTTCCGTATCTTCTTATAAGGCGTGCTGCTCGAAGCGCCCCTCTCCTTACTCCATGCCTTTGTCTTCGAGAAGGCCACTGCCGCTGGCAGCATCTCTCGCCAGATCGTCCACCCGTTCGTTGAACATGTGGCCGCTGTGGCCTTTCACCCAGTTGAAGGTGACGTCGTGCTCTTCGATGAGCGGCATGAGTTTGCGCCAGAGATCCTGGTTCTTGACCGGTTTTTTGGCAGCGGTTTTCCAGCCGTTTTTCTGCCAGTTCTTGAGCCATCCCTGTGTAATGGCCTGCTGCACATACTTGGAATCGGTCCACAGCGACACGGCGCAGGGCCGTTTCAAGGCGCCCAGACCGACAATCACGGCCAGAAGTTCCATGCGGTTATTGGTTGTTCGTTTGTATCCTTGAGAGAATTCCTTGTAATTCTTGGCGGTTTCGCCTTTGTATTCTCCAAAAATCAGGACCGCACCGTAGCCTCCGGGACCGGGGTTACCCAGGCAGGAGCCATCGGTGTACATGGTGACGCGCTCACTCACTGGCGCTCTCTCCTTGTTGTAGTTCTTCAAATTTGCTGGTGATTTCCATCAGGACTTCGTGAATAGCCATGGGCCAGGTGTCGTCCCTGAAGGAGGGGAGCAGGATGGTGGTCTTCAGCATGTCGATGAATTCGGTGCCAAAGGCCGTGCGCATGAGCGGCGGGAATCTGAGTTCCACCTCGTTGATGGAGGGGGCAAATCCTATGTAAATGGTCTTGGAATCCAGGTCCGGCACCACGAAATCGCCGACGTAGACCTGTATTTGACAATCCATGCCGTATTTGTCCCTGAATGTTCTGGTAATTGAGGCGATGAAGCTCTTCTGTTCCTTGTCCAGTGTGCCGGTCTCGTCATAGACCGCGCTCTGCTGGTTGAGAACCTCGACCACATGTTTGTTGTTTTCGGTAAAGGCCCAGATCACGGCACCGAACACCAATATCAGTGCCAGGGTGCGGAGTACTTTTTCCTTGGGCGAGTTGCCATGTACCTTCGGGATTGTGATGCGCATGTCGAATTAGTAGCGTGCCAATGGTTTTCGTGCAAGCCCGGAAGGTTAGCCGTCGCCCCGTAGTGCCTGGATGGGGTCGAGGTCCGCAGCCTGTTTGGCGGGTTTGAGGCCAAAGATCAGACCGATGGCCTGCGAACCGGCCAGTGACATGAAAAATGCCTTCCATGAGAATTGGATGGTCAGGATATCCAGTCGTGAGAGGAACTGCCCAAGCCCCAGTCCGAGGAAGAGCCCGAGCACGCCGCCCAGCGCAGTCAGGGCGCAGGCTTCGACGAGAAATTGGCCCATGATTGCCGATTTGCGTGCGCCCATGGCCTTTTTCAAGCCGATTTCTTCGGCTCGCTCCGACACGGAAATGGAAAAAAGATTGGCCAGCACGAACCCGCCCACCAGCATGGAGATGCCTGCGGTCACGCCCAGAAAGATGGTCAGGCCGCCTTTGAACATGGCCAGGAACTTGAGCACTTCATCAGCGGTGAGAATGGAGAAATCGTCGTCTGCCTCAGGCGGCAGGTTGTGCATGTGCCGCAAAAGGGAGCGCAGGTTCTCGGTGTGGGCGTCCATGTAGTCCACTTCAAGGAATTTCACACGCAGGGCACGGAAATATTTGCGATCCATGTTGTAGCGCTGCACCAGCGTGGAGAGCGGGATGATGATGCGGTTGTCGATGTCCCCGCCACCTCCGCCGGTGAATCCGCGCAGGGTCAGTCTGCCCACCACCTGAAATGGGATGCCGGAAATGTAAACGACTTTGCCCACGGGCGACTCTTCACCGAACAGTTCTTCGGCGGGCTTGTCGCCGAGAAGGGCGACCTTGGCTCCTATCTGATCGTCTTCGGCAGAGATGTCCCGCCCCTCGGCCAGAGGCCAGTTCCAGGCCGAAGCATAGTCTGCGGTCGCTCCGATGATGGCCACATCCTGGGCATTTTTGTTGCCAACCTTGACGGTCTGTCCTGATTTCATGCGCATGGGGATGACCTGATAAGCGCCCGGCAGCGAGTCCTTGATGCGTCGGGCATCCTCTCGGCTCAGGGTCAGGGTGCGCATGCCCACTGCACGTTTCTTGAAATTGCCGCCGAACACCAGGGCGGCGTCCGGTCCGAAAAATTCAACGATCTCCATTGCTTTTCTGTTGGCCCCGTCAACGGCCGTGATGATAAGCGTCAGACTGGCGATGCCGAAGGCCACACCGAGCACCACGAACAGCGTACGCAACTTGAAGGCCCAGACAGCCTCAAATCCCATACTTATTATGCGTGGTATCAATCGGAACATTGTGTGTGCCCCCAGCCCCCCATTTCATCCTTTTCCTCAACAGTGTCTCGCGCTTCGCGGGTGTGGTTCATGAGGGGGCGGTATGGTTTATCTACTTGTAAGCGTGTTGACCGCTGTCTCCTCCCGCGTAACGGCACCAAGAGGTTCTTGGGCCGCCGGAGGCGTGCTTCCTTTTACCGTATGGTATCTTCGACAATCTTTCCGTCGTGCAGTTTGATGATACGTCCGGCTTCACGAGCCACCTGTTCGTCGTGGGTGACGAGTACGATGGTGGTGCCGGAATCGTGCACGGTGTGAAACAGTTTCATTATTTCGGTGGACGTCGTGGAGTCGAGCTGGCCGGTCGGTTCATCGGCCAGGATGATCTTTGGCTCGTTGAGCAGGGCACGGGCCATGGCCACGCGCTGCTGCTGACCGCCGGATAATCGCGAGGGTTTGAAATGCATGCGGTCGGACAGCCCGACCTGCTCCATGAGGTGTTCGGCCCTGCTGACAAGTTCATTGCGTGGTTTGCCGGAATACAGCCCGGGCAGGATGACGTTCTCCAGAGCGGTCGCGTAGGGGATCAGATAAAATGACTGGAACACGAACCCGAGGGAGAGGTTGCGCAGGTCGGACTGGTGGTCGTCATCAAGGGTGGATGCGTCCTGGCCGAGCAGTCTGTATGTGCCGGTCGAGGGACGATCAAGAAGGCCGATGATGTGCAGCAGGGTGGACTTGCCTGACCCGGACGTGCCTTGCAGGGCAATGAATTCTCCCTGGGCCGCATCGAGTGTGATGCCTTTGAGCACTTTGATGCCTGCGTCGGCGTCACCGTCTCTTTCCGCCTGTTGCAGGAATGTTCGGGTGATATCGGTCATGGAGATGGCTGGTTCGGTCATGCTTAGATTCCCTTCTTGCCGACCTTGGCGCCGGGGAGAACCAGCTGCGTGGCCACGGTGTCGCCCTCGGACAACCCTTCGAGCACTTCGGACGATTCAAGTCCGACGAGTCCGAGTGTGGGCAGCACTTCGGTCGGCTCGACTTTGGGATCGGGACCGACGACGAAACAGACCTGTCGGTCCCTGACCCATTTCAGGGCGGTGTTGGGAACGGTCAGGACATCGTCTTTGGTTTCGACGATGATTTTGCACTGTGTGGTCATTTCAGGCCGCAGATATTCCGATTGATCCTCGGTCACTTTAACCAGAGTGCGGTAGTAGACGATGTTGTCACGGATCTCCGGCTCGGGGTAGATGCGGGCCACCACGCCTTCAAAGATTCTGTCGCGGTAGGCGTCAACCGTATAGCGCACCGGCAGTCCCTCCTGCACGCGGCCCACATCGGTTTCGTCTATGTATATCCACATTTCGAGCTTGGTGGGGTCCAGCACCGTGATGAGGTTGGACACGGACAGGCCGGAGACGATGGTTTCGCCTTCCTGAGCCGCCACCTGCGAGACCACGCCGGTAATGGGCGAGTATATCTTGGTGTAGGTGAGTTGGACCTGGAGGGTGCGCATTATCGCCTTGGACGAGGCCACGGCGTGGCGCGCCATGTCCGCATCCTGCATGGCGACATCGAGCGTGTCCTGAGCGGCGAGATGCTTTTGCACCAGTGCGCGCTGGCGCGGCAGATTCTTTTGCATGTACCGGAGCTTGGCCTGTGCCTGATCCAGATTGGCCTGTGCCTCGCTGATGCGGGCGCGGAGTTCCCGTGCGTCGATCTGTGCGATGAGGTCGCCCTTGTTGACGTGGTCGCCCACTTTGACGGGAACGGATTCAAGCACGCCGGTGGCCTGCGCGCCGATCTTGACCTGTGCGCCCACCTGCGCCTTGACGATGCCGGTGGCCTCCAGCACACGGGTCACGGAGCCGCGCTGGATCGTAGTGGTCTTGAGCACTTTGATTTTTCCAGCGGATTGCGTCCCTTTGAAATACCAGATGCCACCACCAGTAATGAGCACCGCGATAAGAATGAATATGAGTTTTTTCATCGTGTCCGTTTCTTGTCCTGTTCGATTTCCTTGCGGAGCACTTGCGAGAATTTTGGTATGCGGCTCCGCCTGTTGCGCATGAGGACATCCCGGAAGGAGATATCCTTGAACGAGTACCCGCACGCGGACTGGAGACAGTCGCCCTGATAGTATAGGGAATCGGACGGGTAATTTCTACATAACTCGGGCCGGTCGTCATAGGAAGAGCAAAGATTGTCCGGGCCAAGTTTTTTGCAGGTGAAGATCATGAAACCATACTCATCGCGTCCGACAGGCGTGAAGCGGGCGTGTTCCGGGTTGGATTTGACCAGCGCCTTGAATTGCCTGTTGGTCCGCAACCATCGCCCCTTGTCCTTGAGCATGATATCCTGACAGCAGTATCCGCACCCTTTGCAGCGGCCTCTGACCTGTACCTTGCTGCGCAGCACGAACGCCCGGAAACGGCGGAATAATCCGGTAAAATATGGGTTGCCGCACATGGCTATCGGCCGCCGGGGTGGCGCATCAGAGCATGAGCGGGGTACGATGATATGATTTTCATCCGACTTTCCTTGACCTGTCCGATCATTGTGCCTACTTAATCCATTATGAATTGGGACTGGGAAAAATTACAAAAGCAGCAACAGGGGCGTCCCGGTGGCAAGCCACCGAGCTTTGATGACTTTCAGGATCAGTTTGACAAGTTCAAAAAGTTCAAACTGCCTGGTTGGAAACTCATCATTCCACTCATTTTCTTACTCTGGATCGCCAGCGGTTTCTACATTGTGGAACCCGACGAAGTGGGCGTGGTCAAGCAGTTCGGACAATTCCTCCGCATCACCACTGCGGGTCCGAATTACCATATTCCGTTTCCGGTGCAAAGCGTTCTCACCCCCAAGGTGACGCAGATCCGGCGTATCGAATTCGGTTTCAGATCAGTCGGAAGAGCGCGTACTCAGAATTTTCAGCAGGGTGCGAGCCGTGAGGTCAAGGAAGAGTCCCTGATGCTCACCGGTGATGAAAACATCTTGTCCGTGCAGTTTATTGTCCAGTATATGATCAAGGATGCCGAGAACTATCTGTTCAATGTCAATGATCCCGAGCAGACCCTGGCCCACGCGGGCGAGGCCGCCATGCGCGAGATCATCGGCAAGGGCAAGATCGACGCGGCATTGACCACTGGCAAGCAGGAGATTCAGGTCGAGACCAGAATACTCATGCAGGAGATTCTGGACAAATACGAGACCGGCCTGTCCGTGGTGGCCGTACAGATGCAGAACGTTCATCCACCGGATGACGTCATAGATGCATTCAAGGATGTCGCCAGCGCCCGGGAGGATAAGTCCCGTTTCATCAACGAGGCCGAAGCCTACCAGCGCGACATTCTGCCCAAGGCTCGTGGAGAGGCGGCCCGCATCGTCAATGCGGCGCAGGCCTACCGTGAAGCCAAGGTCCGCAAGGCCGAGGGTGACGCCGCCCGGTTCCTGTCCGTGCTGGCAGAGTACAACAAGGCCAAGGATATTACCCGCCGTCGTCTCTACATCGAAACCATGGAGCAGATTTTTGCCAATCCCGAAGTGGAGAAGCTGATCATGTCCGACGACGCTCTCAAGAAATCCGTGCCATACCTGCCTTTGGAGAAGCTGCCCAAACGCGCTCCCAAGGCTCAGCAATAAGGCAGGTGATATAATGAAAAAAAGAACCATAGTCCTTCTCATCGCAGTGGTCATCGGACTGTTTGTCCTGGCCTCGGCCGCCTTCACAGTGGATCAGACCCAGAAGGCCATCGTCATCCAACTTGGTCGTCCGGTGGGTAGCAAAGAGCTCGGCCCCGGCCTGCACTTCAAGTTGCCCCTTGTCCAGAATGTCGTTTTCTTTGACGCTCGTATTCTGGACTTTGACGCCAACCCTGAAGAAATTACCACCACTGACAAAAAATACATGGAAGTGGATTCCTATACCAAATGGCGCATTGTGGACCCATTGACCTTCTATACCAAGGTCCGCACCATCCAGGGCGCTCGCGCACGGCTGGACGATATCGTTCGTTCCCAGCTCCGCGTGGCCCTCGGTCGCTACACCCTCATTGAAGTGGTGTCCCACAAACGCAAGGAAATCATGGGGGCCGTGACGACTCGGTCAGCCGAGCTGCTCGCGTCCTATGGCATTGAAGTGATCGACGTGCGCATCAAGCGCACGGATCTGCCTGCCGAGAACGAACGTTCCATCTTCGGCCGCATGAAGGCCGAACGTGAACGTCAGGCCAAGCAATACCGGTCGGAAGGGCGTGAAGCCTCGGCCAGGCTCATTGCCACGGCTGACAAGGAGCGGAGCATCATCCTTGCCGATGCGAACAAGCAGGCAGAGATCGTGCGTGGTGAAGGCGACGGCCTGGCCACCAAGATCTACGCTGACGCCCTGGGCCAATCTCCCGAGTTCTACGCCTTTACCAGAAGCCTGGAAGCATACCGAAAGGGGTTTGATGCGAACTCCCGTTTCATCCTGACTCCTAAGAGTCCGTTCCTGGATTATATGCAGTAGCCTTCACTTGTGCATTTGAACACCTGTCGGGTGCGGTCATTCTAGTTGACTGCACCCGTTTCTTTTGGGACAAGATCGGAACTCCAAAAAACTTGACAAGAGCGGGAGATTTTCCCAAGTTCAACGGGAGTTTTTCCTAAGCGCAATAAATACAGCGGTCATACGTGTGTTTGCAGACGGGAAAATTACTTAGAAGAGTCTACAAAGTCTAAACTATTGATTTGTGTATCTGAGGTTGATACACCATGTCGATATCTGTCATATTGTGATAAGGAGCTTATATGCCCAAGAAGAAAAGACGGTGTGATGAAGCGCAGCTTAAGTGGTTTGAAGAAGCCCTTGAGCGAATCAAAAAAGCGACCGGTGCACGGACTCAGGTCCAGCTTGCAGAAGTACTGGATGTCCGTCAGTCAAGTATTTCAGATGCCAAACGTCGTTGTTCTATCCCTGCAGACTGGTTCCTGAAACTGTACCGCAGCCATGGACTTGACCCAGACTGGTTGTCTGAAGGCGTGGAGCCGGTGTATATTGATGCAGACAAGGGCAAAGTCCCGGCAGATACGCTGCTGCGTGAGACACCCGCCCCCTACGGTCGCATGAATTCCCGCGGTCGTGTCATGCCTGTGTCCACCATGGCAGGCGCCGACAAGGAAGCCGATACATGGGAAGCCAAGTCCATTGAAGAGCTTTCCGTGCCGGAGTCCTTTTGCCGCCCCAAGCTGTTGGTGGTGAAAGCCGATTCCTCCAGCATGGAGCCGGTTATTGCACGCGGTGCCTTTGTCGGTATTGATCGGGATCAGAAAGAGCATCCTGACGGCGATTTGTGTGCGGTCTATTTCCCGCATCAGGGTTTGACCATCCGTCGGGTCTATCATCAGGGAGAAACCTTCCTGCTGAAAGCTGACAACGACAAATATTCCGACCTTGAGGTCAAGGCTTCCGAGATGGATTCCCGCACGATCGGTCGGGTTATCTGGGTGCTGCAGAACCTTACTGTCATGTAGTTGCATTACAAGTACATCCCAAAAGGGCGATCGGAGTGACTCCGGTCGCCCTTTTTTCGTGGAGGCGTGTCTCCGGTTCATTCCTTTTACCAGAGGTGTATTCCTCTTCTGACTCTCCTTGACTCGGACCGTTTGCAGTCATACTCTCCCGGCCATGAGCACTACAGACAAGACTTCCAAGAAAAAGACCGTGACCGTGACCGCACCCACCATTCAGGCAATGAAGGGCGGCGAGAAAATCTGCTGCATGACTGCCTATGACTATTCGTCAGGGATGATCGCTGACAAAGCCGGTGTCGATCTGGTTCTGGTGGGCGATTCTCTGGCCATGGTCGTGTTGGGGCATGAGGATACCCTGTCCGTGACCGTGGACGAGATGGTCCATCATACACGGGCCACCAGTCGGGGCGTGAAGCGGGCACTGGTTGTCGCGGACTTGCCGTTCATGTCCTTTGCCACTGTGGAGCTGGCCCTGAAAAACAGTGGCCGACTCATCGCCGAAGGCCATGCCAAGGCGGTCAAACTGGAGGGCGGCGTGCCTGTGGCGCCACAGATCAAGGCCATGACGGATGCGGGCATTCCCGTGATGGCGCATGTGGGGCTCACCCCCCAGCATGTGGCCCGGTTTGGCGGATTCAAGGCCCAGGGAAAGTCTGCCGAGGCCACCCGCGCGCTCATTGAGGACGCGCAGGCCGTGGAAGCGGCGGGCGCATTTTGCGTTGTGCTTGAAGCTATCCCGGTGGAATCCGCCCAGCTCATTACCGAGTCGGTGAGCATCCCGACCATCGGTATCGGCGCTGGCAATGTCACTGACGGCCAGGTGCTCGTGTATCATGACGTGCTCGGCATGTTCGATCGGTTTACGCCCAAGTTCGTGCGCCGTTTCGCGGAACTGGGCGAAGAGGCCGTGACCGCCCTTGAGCGGTATTGCGATGATGTACGGCGTACCACGTTCCCTGGCGACAAGAACACCTTCTACATGCCTGATGATCAGTTGGCTCAGGTCCGCAAGATCAAGGTCAAGGCAAAGAAAAAATAGATGGAATTCGATTTCTCCTGGCCCGTTCTCTGGAGCGGGCTTTTTTGGCCGCTTATCCGGCTGACCTTTTTCATCTCGGTCGGGTTGCTCGTCGGCATTCTCATCGAGTCCCTCCACTGGACGCGCTATGCCGCCAAGCTGGCTGCTCCGCTGGCCCGTCGCGCCCGGTTGCAGGATGTGTCCGGGGCCAGCTTTACCATGGCCTTTTTCTCGGGGGTGTCGGCAAACACCATGCTTGCCGAGGCGCATGAATCGGGCAGGATCTCGGACAGGGAACTGATCCTCTCCAACCTGTTCAACTCGTTGCCCACATATTTTCTGCACTTGCCGACGATTTTCTTCATAGCCTGGCCGTTTGTCGGCAGTGCTGCCGGAGTGTACGTCGGGCTGACGGCTTTTGCTTCCATCCTGCGTACAATGGTTATCGTCTTTTCGGGCAAGTTTCTGCTGCCGCCCCGCCCTGACGGGTGCCTGCCCTGCGAGCTGGAGGAAATGGAGAAGAAGCGGGACCGATCTTCAGTGTTGAAAAAGGCCTGGAAGCGATTTGCCAAGCGCCTGCCCAAGGTGTTGTATCTGACCTGTCCCATTTACACCCTGTTCTTTTTTCTTAAGCAGGCCGGAGCCTTTATGTGGTTGCAGGAATATATGGCAGGGTCGGTTTCATTCTTTTCCTTTCTGCCGCCCGAGGCCCTCGGTATCGTGGCGTTCCACATGGCATCGGAATTCACCGCCGGGCTGGCCGCAGCCGGTGCCATGTTGACGGATACCAGCCTGACCGAAACACAGGTGGTGCTCGCGCTTATGCTCGGCAATGTCCTGTCGTCGCCCATGCGCGCATTTCGGCATCAGTTCCCCTACTATGCAGGCATTTTCAAGGCGCGCATGGCGTTCAAGCTGATCCTGTATAATCAGGTGACGCGCAGCCTCTCCATCGCCCTGGTGGGCGTGGTCTATGCCGTGACTGCCGACCGCCTCATTGAATTGTCCAATGCGTTGATGTCTGCTATTCAACGCGGATTCGCACTGCTGTTGTAGGAGCCTTTTCCATGAAAAAGTTTTTGTTATTACTGATTGTTGCCGGAATCATTTTTGTCGTTTCCACCAAGGTGACCGTGTTTGTCATACCGCCCATGGGGTTCGTGACCAAGGGGAAGACCGTGGTCATCCCCCGGCCCGACGGCATGGGTTTTCTGGAGAACGCCGAGTCTGCCTGCGAGCAGACGTCCGGTCCGGAGAACCTGTTGTGCCAGGCGCTGGTGCTCAAGGATGTCTCCACCGAGGCCGAGGTGCTCGTGCGGTTCCCGTACAGCTCGACGCTGGATTCGCTGTCCTCAGAGTTGGTAGACTCCGCAGAGTAGTCCGTGAGGCTCCGATGATTCGTATCAAGCTCATACTGGCCTATGACGGCACGGAATATTGCGGCTGGCAGATTCAGCCCAACGGTCCTACCGTACAGGCCGAGCTGGAAAAGGCGCTGGCCAAGATTCTTGGTACGGCGCCCCGCGTGCACGGTTCCGGCCGGACGGATGCCGGGGTGCACGCCCTCGGGCTGGCAGTGCATTTCGACTGTGCCAATGATCGCCATGGCATCCAGTGGCAGCGGGGGTTGAACTCACTGCTTCCGCCCGATATCCGGGTGGTGGACTGTGCCATTGTCCCCAATGATTTTCATGTCCGCTATTCCCACAGCATCAAGACCTACGAGTACACCCTCTGGCATAAGCGGGAGTTCTGTCTGCCGCAGCGCAGCCGGTATGTCTGGCAGTGCGGAGCTGTTGATTTCGTTCCCATGGAAGAGGCTGCCCGCGTTCTGGTGGGTGAGCATGATTTCTCCGCTTTTCAGAATATGGGGACGGTCCTCAAGACCTCGGTCAGGAACCTCATGGAGATTTCCCGCCATCCGGGGGGTACCGAATATGAGTCGGTCTGGCGGTTCACGGCCAACGGGTTCCTGAAGCAGATGGTGCGCAACCTGATGGGATGCCTTGTGGCCTGTGGGCGCGGCAGGATGACGCCGGAAGATGTCAAACGTATTTTGGACTCAAAGGACCGTACGCAGGCCCCGGCAACGGTGCCGCCACAGGGGTTGACGCTGGTGCGCGTGGATTACCCGGAATAGCTTCAGGGCTATTTGATGGCGATCTTGCGGTTGGTGGGGTCCCAGTACAGGACGCTGGCTTCCATTCGTTTTTGTATCTCAAAAACTTTCTTGCCAAACCGAACGCTGATGCCGGGATGGAGAAACCGTTTTGCCGAGATGGTCACCCCTTCCAGCTCCTTTTGACGGGTCAGGTTCAACTGATTGATCTGTTCGGAGAGGACCTTGCGCCGCTGTAGCAGTGTGGACCGGTGCTTGAGGACTTCGGCCACGGCTGCTTTTTTGGCCTCGGGCGTGCGCATGAGGATGACTTCGGGCGGCTCTGTCCCCAGCGCGTCATCAACCTTCTTGATCGCCTTGACCACTTTGGCCCGTTCAAGGTGTAGTTTTTCGTCTTCTTCGTCATTGATCAATACGCCGACACGGGTTGCCACACCCAGTTCCGAGCCAAGCTCGTTGGCTTCCAGGCCTTTCCCGGTGATGATGCCGCCACCAATGATGATGCCCTTGCCTGATGACGCATAGAGTCGGCCTTTGGTCTGGATGATGGAATTCTGGACTTCATTGGCAATGAAGACATCGCCATCGGCCTTGATATTGGCGTTGGTGGCGAAGTTGGCAATGACGTCGCCGCCGCAGGTCACCTGGCCGCCTTCAGGCATGAGGATGCCGCCGGCTACCTCCACCAGACCGCCGGCATGAACGGTTGCGGACTCGATGGACCCTTCCACGATAACGTGTTTGGGCGCGGAAACGGAAAATCCTGCCTGGATGGAGCCTTTGACCTTTACCGAGCCCTCCTCAACTTTCACATTCCCTGATTCAAGATCCACGTTGCCGTGTATGATCAGGCAGTCTGTGACCGAGAGCACGCCTCTGTCCATGACCACCACGCCTTTGGCCTTGGACTGATAGGTGATCTTGTCGTCCAGAAGCGTGACGTTTTCGCCCAGATGAATGACCAGATCCTTGCCGCCATGCGCCGGAATTGTCTTGCCGTAAATATCAATACCGCCTTCGCCCGGCGTGGGGAGGTGAAGGCGTCCGATGATCTGGTCGATTTCCACCATGGGATAGGCGCCCCGATTTCGGAAATCCAGCCGACCGGAGTCGTCTTCGATGCCGGCGTCCTCGCGGGTGGCCACGAGGTATTCCAACCAGCCGTCGCGGCCCGGAACAGGGTGCGCTCCTTCAACAAAGACCTGGTCGAGCAGCGGGATATCCAGCTCCTTGGCCTGCTTGAGCTTGGCGTCCATGAGATCCATGTCCATATCGATGAGCACGCCCATGTCGCGCATTTCCTTGTCCACCCGGGCAGGGGTGATAGGGGTGCCGCGAAAATCCTTGTGATGCAGGTTGCCCCTGACAGAGACTTCATCTTCGGTGATATAGGGAATCTGGTCCACGCAGATCACGTCGTCTTTCAGGCGCGCAATGCCCCAGACTGTGGAGACATAGGATTCGGAGACCGCATCCCAGGTTACATTATCGCCGACCTCAACGGTTAATTCTTCAGGCACGAAGTTCCCTTTGGGCTTGATCTCTTTGCCGTTGATCGTCTGGCCGTTTTCCGCCTTTTGGGCTGGGCGGAAACGGGCGAATTGGTCGTTGGGGAAAACCGGATATTCGAGGTCGCCCAGGGCTGTGAGGGATGCGTCCCGCGGCTCCTTGGCCGGGATGCCGTGGACCAGCGCTATGCCGGTGAATTCGCGTCCTTCTTCGATGGCGTCCACAACACGCTGTGCCGCGTCCTCGTCCACGGGAAACTGTACGCCCGCCGCTGCAACCTGGGCTTTGATAAGCCCAACACTGGGGCCTTTCCCCCCATTGGGTGGGAAGTACCGGTTGACGCCGAGTTTCATGCCGTCTGCGGACAGTGAAAATCGAAAAACTGCGTCCGGGGTGTCGCTTAAAGTTTTGTCATCCGTCATTTGTTGCCAGTCACCTTGGTACATGGGTTCGCCACGGGAGGAAAAAAACAATACAGCTTTTGCTCCACACGGCACACTTGACCAACTTGATATTTACCACAGGAGCCCCAGACAAGGCAAATATAAGAAAAAAACGGCAACGATAAGAAAAGCTACGATGTTCTGGAGAGACGCCAGTACAATTCTTCCAGAAGCGCGGAGAGATCGGCGAAGATGCCCCCCGGCTCGGGCGGCAGGCCGAAGAGCGCGCGGCGTTGTTCCCGAAGGCCTTCCTTGGAGACGGCGCCGGGGTCAGAGTGGAATACGGTCATGGAAAGGCGTTCGGCCAGCAGATAGCCCGTCAGGCCGCCCACCAGCAGCTCCATGAGTACCCGGAACCGGTCGCGTTTTTCGTCCCAGAATGCGCGAGTGTCATCGTCGGGCTGGATGGTCAGGGACTCGCAGATGAGCGAGTAGAGGGAGTTGATGCCAGCGCCGGGAATGCCTCGCCGCCAGCCCAGCAGCCATGGATTGCGCCAGAAAAGCAGAAAATGCTCCGAGCCTGTGGTGACGATCTTTTCCATAGCGGTCCGTGCGGCCATGAGTTCCGGGTCTTCCCAGTGTACCGGGCGGGCTGCGACATCCCAGGCAGGGACCGGAGCGTCGCCCACTGTCGAGCCGAGGATTTCACTCAGGATGTGGCCGAGCAGGTGGTTGGCGTGCGCGGAGGCCGGGGTTTCCAGATGGGCGTAACTCAAAATGACCTTGCCGGAGCCGAAGTCATTGGCCGCCACGCAGGGCAGCCCTTCCATGAAATCGGGGTTCAGGCTCACCCCGTAGAGATTTTCCCAGTCGGTCATGGTGCCTTCGGGCAGGGTGGCGAGGTTGAGGTCGGCCACCCAGAAATCCGGGCCGGGTTTGCCGTAGCGGGCCAGGACGGTGACAGAATCGTCATTGGCGTCGAATCGACCGGGCCACCAGACCGGGAGCAGACCGTGATCCATGTCGTCGGGGACCAGCGGGTCAGCCGTGTTCAGCCGTGCCTCGACATGGCCTGACAGAAAGTGGTGAAGGCGGTTCTTGTATCCCTTGCGGGTCCAGGGCGAGAGGCCCAGCCCATACCGGCCGGACAGGGCCAGTCCGGCACCGCCGCAGAATCCGATATACGTGCCGCCGTCATGCACGAAGTCGCAGATGGCATCCATTCCCTTGACGCCCAGCCGATCCGCTTTGCCTTTGGCCCGTCCACCGGGGACGATAAGGACTGCGGGCGGCTCGCCGAGCTTGCCAGAGAGCGCGCCATCGGCTATTTCTGACCCTCGCACCAGACGGTGGCGGATTCCCCATGCCGATAGGGCTCGGGTGACCAGCAGGCCCCAGAAATGTGATTCGTCCCAATATATATGTATGCTTGACATATTCGGCTCTCTTGACAAGGGTATGCCGACGCTATCAAGCAGAGCGTGCAACTGCAAGAATTATGAGATGAAAATATGGTGTTTACGGACACCTTTTGAGTAAATAAATCAGACACCTCGCTTTTTTCCGGACTTGCAAAGCGTGAAAAGAAGTTCAGGAAGGAAGCAGGGATGGGGTCTGGGGAAGGGGAGAGGGAAAACCGACACACTGGATTTCCCTCTCCCCTTCCCCGGCCGCCGGAGGCAAAACAAATGGCTCGGAAAGAACTCGCAAAAGCCTACGAACCGTGGGATGTGGAAGAAAAGTGGGAAAACCACTGGGAAGAAAACAAGACCTTTTCGCCTGACCCTGATGGTCCTGGCGATTCGTACTCCATCGTCATCCCGCCGCCCAACGTCACCGGCGTTCTGCACATGGGCCATGCCCTGAACCTGACCCTTCAGGATATCCTCTGTCGTTTCAACAGACAGCAGGGCAAGAATGTCCTGTGGGTGCCCGGCACCGACCATGCAGGCATCGCCACCCAGAACGTGGTGGAGCGCCAGCTCAAGGAAGAGGGCCTCACCCGCCACGACCTTGGCCGCGAAAAGTTCATTGATCGCGTTTGGGATTGGAAGAAGGAAAAGGGCGACCACATCCTGAGCCAGATTCGCCGCATGGGCGCATCCGTTGACTGGACCCGTGAGTGCTTCACCTTTGACGAGCAGCGTGCCAAGGCTGTGCGCGAAGTGTTCGTGAAGCTTTTTGAAGAGGGGCTGATCTACAAGGGCGATTACATCATCAACTGGTGCAACCGCTGCCACACCGCACTGGCCGACGACGAAGTCGAGCACGAGAACAAGCCCGGTCATCTGCACCATATCAAATATTCCCTGTCCGACGGGTCCGGTGATCTGACCATCGCCACCACCCGCCCGGAGACCATGCTGGCCGATACCGCCATTGCCGTGAACCCCGAGGACGAGCGTTTCAACCACCTCATCGGCAAGACCGCCATCCTGCCGCTGGTCGGCAAGGAGCTGCCCATTATCGGCGATACCTATGTCGACATCGAGTTCGGAACCGGTTGCCTCAAGGTCACCCCGGCTCACGACATGAACGACTGGGAGCTCGGTCGCAAGCACAACCTCGAAATTATTACCGTCCTCGACGAAGACGGCGTGGTCAACGAGAACGCCCCGGAGAAATATCAGGGCATGAGCGTGCTTGAGGCCCGCAAGGCCGTCATGGCCGACCTCGAAGCCGAGGGCCGTGTGGTGGAAGTCGCTGACCACGAACATTCCGTGGGCGTCTGTTATCGTTGCAAATCCACCATCGAGCCGCACGTTTCCACTCAGTGGTTTGTGTCCATGAAGCCCCTGGCCGAGAAGGCCCGTGCCGCTGTCCCGGCCGATACCCAGATTTTTCCGGAGCACTGGACCAAGACCTATTACGCCTGGCTGGACGAAATCCGCGACTGGTGTATCTCCCGTCAGATCTGGTGGGGACACCGTATCCCGGCGTGGACCTGCGAGGAGTGCGGCGAGCTGACCGTGACCATCGACGATCCCACGCACTGTTCCAAGTGCGGTTCCGCCAAGATCGAACGGGACGAGGACGTCCTTGACACCTGGTTCTCCTCCGCGCTCTGGCCGTTCTCCACGCTGGGCTGGCCCGACGACACCAAGGAGCTGGCCAAGTACTACCCGACGTCCTGTCTGGTGACCGGCTTTGACATCCTCTTTTTCTGGGTCGCCCGCATGATGATGATGGGGCTGCAGTTCAAGGGCGAAGTGCCGTTCAAGCACGTCTATATCCACGCGCTGGTCCGTGACGAGAAGGGCAAGAAGATGTCCAAGTCCACGGGCAACGTCATTGATCCGCTGGACATGATCGGCAAGTACGGCGCAGACGCCCTGCGGTTCACCCTGACGAGCTTCGCCGCCATGGGCCGCGACATCAAGCTCAGCGAGCAGCGCATCGAAGGGTACAAGCATTTCATGAACAAGATCTGGAACGCCACCCGCTTTGCCATGATGAACCTGCCGGACGAGATCCCGGCGGTTGACCTCAAGGACGCAGA
This sequence comes from Pseudodesulfovibrio sediminis, assembly GCF_020886695.1. NCBI lineage: Bacteria > Pseudomonadati > Thermodesulfobacteriota > Desulfovibrionia > Desulfovibrionales > Desulfovibrionaceae > Pseudodesulfovibrio > Pseudodesulfovibrio sediminis. The sequence goes on along the minus strand of NZ_AP024485.1, from coordinate 1,901,998 downwards.
CGGACTGGCCAACCAGTGGATTCTGCATCGTCTGGAAGAGGTCAAGAAATCCCTGGCCGAAGCCACCGAGGAATACAAATTCAACGAGATCGCCCAGACGCTCTACAAGTTCATCTGGAGCGAGTTCTGCGACTGGTATCTGGAGATGATCAAGCCCGCCCTGTATGGCGAGGACGAGACAGCCAAGGCCGCCACCCAGAAGGTGCTGTGGACGGTCCTGTCCGAGACCATGGTTCTGCTTCACCCGGTGACGCCGTTCATCACGCAGGAGATCTGGTCCGTGCTGCCCCGTCCTGCCGGCGATGATCGCCCCGACGATATCGCGACCCTGCCGTTCCCGGACATGCGCGATGAATGCCTGAACCCGGACGTGGTCAAGGAGATGGAGCTCTTCATGGGCGTGGTCTCCGGCACCCGCAATATCCGCACGGAGCTGCTCATCGAACCGGCCAAGAAGCTCGACCTGCTCATCAAGACAGTGTCCGACGCTGACAGGACCGTGCTCGAAAACAACATGAACCTGATCCAGTCTCTGGCCCGTGTGAACACCGTGTCCATCGGGCCTGACGTGGTCGCGCCCAAGGCCTCGGGCGCAGCCGTGGTGCAGGGCAACGAGATTTCGGTTCCGCTGGAAGGCGTGGTCGACTTCGAGTCCGAGCTTGCCCGTCTGGACAAGAACATCGGCAAGCTCGAAAAGACCATGAAGGGCGTGGCCGGCAAGCTGGGCAATCCCGGTTTCGTGAACAACGCCCCTGAAGCGGTCGTTGAAGGCGAAAAGAAAAAGCTCGCTGAAATGGAAGAAGAAAAGACCAAACTCGTCCAGCTCAAGGAACGCCTTGAAAGCGTGATGGGATAAGTGGAATGACGGTGCACAGCGCGCCGTTCGAATAAAAAACAGACTCTTCACCCACCACCCGAACTCGCGATGTGCGACACGGAGTTTGGGAAGGGAGAGGGGATGGGGTCTGGGGAAGAGGAGCGGATAGCCCTTTTCAGAGGGTTGCCCGCTCCCCTTCCCCAGCCGCCGGAGGCAATAAACATGGCGAACGTATTTTTAGTTGGTGCTGGTCCGGGTGATCCCGGAATGTTGACTCTCCGTGCCAAGGAGATCATCGAGACCTGCGACATCATGATCTATGACTATCTGGCCAATGCCGACTTCTTGAAGTGGTGTAAGCCGGAGTGCGAGATCCTGTATGTGGGCAAGAAGGGCGGAGACCACACCCTGCCTCAGGACAAGATCAACGACCTGATCGTGGAGAAGGCCCGGAGCGGCAAGGTTATCTGTCGTCTGAAAGGCGGCGATCCCTATGTCTTTGGCCGTGGCGGCGAAGAGGGCGAGGAGCTGGTCGAGGCCGGTATCGACTTCGAGGTCGTGCCCGGCATCACCGCTGGCGTGGCGGCCCCGGCCTATGCAGGTATCCCGGTCACCCATCGCGATCACACCACTTCTGTCTGTTTCATTACCGGCCATGAGGACCCGACCAAGACCGAATCCGGCAACAACTGGGAAGTCTACGGCCAGTCCAATTCCACGCTGGTTTTCTATATGGGCGTGGGCAACCTGCCCATGATCGCCGAGAACCTGATGAAGAACGGTCGGCCTGCCGATACCCCGGTGGCGCTGGTTCGTTGGGGCACCCGGTGCAACCAGACCTCCTTTGTCTCCACGCTGGAGAACGTGGCTGACGAAGCCAGGGAGCGCGACTGGAAAGCGCCGTCCATCATCGTGGTTGGCGGCGTGTGCGGCCTGCACGACAAGCTCGCCTGGTTCGAGAAGAAACCGATGCTCGGACAGGGTGTCGTGGTGACCCGCGCTCGCGAACAGGCTTCCGGGCTGGTCAAGGTCCTTCAGGGGCACGGCGCGTGTGTTCACGAGTTCCCCACGATCTCGGTGGAGCCGCTGAACGACTACAGCGCGGTCGAGACCGCTATCTTGCAGCTTGCCCGGTATCAGTGGGTGATCTTCACCTCGGTCAACGGCGTGAAATTCTTCTGGGAACAGTTGGCCGAGATCGGTCTTGATTCCCGTATCTTCTGCGGCATGCAGGTGGCGGCCATTGGCCCGGCCACGGCGGACGAAATCCGCGCACGCGGCATCGAGCCTGACTTCGTGCCCGAGAAATATGTGGCCGAGCATGTGGTCAAGGGACTGCTGGAGCTGGAGATTCAGGGCGCAGATGTGCTCATCCCCCGTGCCAAGGTCGCCCGCGAGGTCCTGCCCAGGGAACTCAAGGCTGCCGGGTGCAACGTCACGGTCCTGCCGGTCTACGAAACCAAGCTGGTTCAGGCTTCCGGCGACGAGATCGAAGCGAGCCTTGAGAAGGGTGACATTCAGTATGTGACCTTTACCTCTTCCTCCACTGTGGAGAATTTCTTTGACCTGGTGTCTCCTGACACCTTGAAGCAATACCCGGACGTGAAGATCGCATCCATCGGCCCGGTAACCTCCGAGACCCTGTCGAAGTTCGGCTTTGCCGCAGACATCGAGCCGGAAGAGTATACCATTCCCGGTCTGGTGGGAGCGTTGATCAAGGAAGCCGAATAGACGGCGTCTGAAACACGAGAGATATGAAGGCCTCGACCGCTCGGTTGAGGCCTTTTTGTATGGCAGGGGAATTAATGCAGGTAATCTTCGATGATGGTGTCAACCGTGTTTTCCTGGCGCAGCTCATCCAGAGAATGCTGGAGTTTCCGTACCAGATCCGGGTTCATGTCTTTGCTTGCGGCAAAGTAGAGTTGGGATGAGAAGAGCGTGTTCACGACTTCGAATTCGTCCGAAGTCAGCCCCATATCCTGAATGGTGTAGAGCAGGGTGGCTTCCAACAGCAGCATGGCATCTATGCGCCCTTCAATGAGCTTTTTGATATTGAGTTTGATGCTGTGCACCCGTTGGAGACGGTTCAGGTCCAGGCCGTTTTTGAGCACGAATTGTTCCGAAGCGCTGTCGCGTATCGTGCCGATGCGGAGTTCGTCGGTGTCACGTTTGAGGTCATTTATTTGGAATCCGCTGTGCGCTCGTGCGATCATGCAGCTTTTGCTCGGCATGATCGGGCCGATCCATTGGAAGAGATCCTTGCGTGAATCGGTTTTGGCCATGGGGAACAGGATGACCGAGTCGTTTTCCTGTATCTCTTTGTATCCTCGGGCCCAGGGCCATATCTGAATGTCGGATCGGTCCATCTTGATGCCGGATCGCCGCGCCATGATCAGAAAGATGTCGGTCGCAATACCTGTTGGCTGGTAGTTGGCCGTGAAACTGAAGGGCGGATTGTTTTCCGTGATCACGGTCAGCGCGTGAGCCTGTACGGAAGCGGTCAGGATGAGCAGAGTGAGGAGCAGGGCGATGCGTGTAGGAAAAAACATGAATTATCTGCTATGTACGGGTTTTGTTCGGATAAACTTATGACAAATATACAGGCATGAATCAACATTTCTTTTGAGCGTGTCATGGCGCAGCATCGGGCCGGGAGTGCATGGAGCTGTCAACCATGCCGTGTCGGCAATGCGAGCAGGCATGATTGGTCTCTTTTGGAAGGGAGGTGTTTCTGTCTGATTAAAAATGTCATGAATAAAGCCTGTTGTGTTTTTTATGCGCAGAGCCTGATAACTCAGTCCTTGAAAAAACAGCCGGTTTGAGCCAAGTTCGTGAGCGGGGAACATAACCCCGCTATTTTTTCCCATTCAAGGAGCCTCAATGCCACTGCCAATAGCTGTTCTCGTTTCCGGGAGCGGGTCCAATCTTCAATCCATTATCGATCGTATAGAAGATGGCGCACTCGACGCTGAAATCAAGCTGGTCGTTTCCAATAAATCTGACGCCTACGGACTTGAGCGCGCCAGGAAGCATGGTATTGCGACCAAGGTGCTTCTGCATACGGACTACGATTCCCGCGAGGCGTTTGACACAGCCATGGTGCAGGCCATCAACGAGGCCGGTGTGGACAAAGACGGGGCCGTTGTCATGGCCGGGTTCATGCGCATCGTTACCTCGGTTTTTCTGGGAGCCTTCGTGAATCGGGTCATCAACATCCATCCTGCCCTGCTACCCAGCTTTACCGGTGTGTGCGGCCAGGGCGATGCCGCTGATTATGGCGTGAAAATTTCAGGGGCGACCGTGCATTTCGTAGATGAACAGATGGACCATGGTCCCATCATCATCCAGGCCGCCGTGCCCTGCCAGCCGGGCGAGGGCGGTGACGCGCTTGGTTCCCGCATCCTGAAGCTGGAGCACCGTATTTTCCCTCAGTCCCTGCAATGGCTGGCTGACGGAAGGCTGGAGATCGACGGGCGGTTTGTGCGCTTGAAACCGGCTGATACACCTGTTGCCGACCAGCCCTGCGCGGATATTCAACCTGCAACCAACGCGCTGGTCTGGCCTCCACTGGAAAAGGGGTTTTAATCCATCATGTCCACTCCCTCCCTGAATGACGTTCGTTTTGTTGCCATAGATTTCGAGACTGCCGACCCCAAGCGGGATTCTGCCTGTGCATTGGGTGTCGTGGTGGTGGACAAGGGTGAGATCGTGGCTCGTGAATATCGCCTCATTCGCCCGCCCAGAAAAAAATTCAATCCGTTTTGTGTGCGCGTGCATGGCATCCATTGGTATGACGTGTGCGATGAACCGAATTTCGGCGAGTTGTGGCCGGAGTTCGAGCCGCTGTTCGAAGGAGCGGATTTCATTGTGGCCCACAACGCGGCGTTTGATAAATCCGTGCTCCACACCTGCTGTCGCGAGGCAGGAACGATGCCGCCTGAACAACCGTTTCTGTGCACGGTGCAGCTTTCGCGCAAGACCTGGGAGCTGGCCTCGAACAAACTGCCCAGCGTGTGTGAGTATCTCGGCATTACCCTCAATCATCACAACGCCGCTTCGGATGCCGAGGCCTGCGCGCTCATTGCGGTCAACGGCCTGCGTGAAAACCCCGGCTTCATGTGCAAGGTGATCTGATGACACAGGTATATTTCATCGGTGCCGGTCCGGGTGATCCAGAGCTGCTGACCGTCAAGGGACAGCGGCTCATCGCCGAGGCGGACCTCGTGCTCTACGCCGGATCGCTGGTGCCGCCGGAAGTCGTGGCCTGCGCCAAAGAGGGCGCCAGGGTGGCTGACTCCGCCCCGCTCAATCTTGAAGAGACCCATGCGCTGATGATGGAGACCGTGAAAGCGGGGGGAGCGGTGGTGCGTGTGCATACCGGCGACCCTTCGCTGTATGGTGCCATCCGCGAACAGATGGCGCTGTTGGACCGCGACGGCGTGGCATATGCCGTGGTGCCGGGCGTGACCGCCGGTTTTGCCGCTGCCGCTGCTGCCGCGAAATCCTACACCGTGCCCGAAGTCACCCAGACGCTCATATTCACCCGGATTGCCGGGAAGACGCCCGTGCCCGAAACAGAGGGCCTGCGCGCACTGGCAGCGCATGGTTCGGCCATGTGCATCTACCTGTCGGCAGGCGACCCCGAGGGCGTGCAGGCGGCACTGCTGGCCGGTGGGCTGGCTAAAACGACCCTGGTGGTCATGGCCTATCGCGTTGGGTGGCCCGAGGAAAAAGTGGTGGAGACCGAACTCGGTTCGCTGGCCGCAAGTGCCCGCAGCAATGATTTCACGCGCCAGACCGTGTTCCTGATTCTGCCGGGACAGAGTGAAGCGGACGCGGGGCAGGCGAAATCGCTTTTATACGACGATACTTTCAAGCATATGTATCGCAAATAGGGAGTGGACCATGGAGACAGTACAAGTACAAACCCACGATCATGAAGAGATGCTCGATATCACCGGGGCCGTGCGCAAGCTCGTTCATGCGAACGGCTGGAGTGACGGGGCTCTCCTGCTATACTGTCCGCACACCACCGGCGCGGTGACCATCAACGAGGGTGCCGACCCGGACGTGGTGCGAGACATCCTTGTGAACATGCGCAAGCTCGTACCGCACCGTGGTGACTACCACCACGCCGAGGGCAACTCGGATGCGCACATCAAGTCTTCCCTGTTCGGCTGTGAACAGATGGTCATTGTCGAGGGCGGCAACATCCAGCTTGGTACATGGCAGAAAATCTATTTCTGTGAATTCGACGGCCCTCGCACCCGCAAATTATGGGTGAAGTGGCTGGAAGCGTAGCGTTCTACTCGTCTAAATCAGTATACTCGTCACTGAAGTTGATATTCAGAGCAGTCCACTCTTGATCAGGTTTGCAGTATAAGAACGTGAAGAAGAGAGGTGTCTTCTCGGTGAAGACGATATACTTCAACTTGACCACGGACTTCCCGTAGTCTTTCCGGACAGCCAAATCATATCGGCTGCATTTCCCGACCATCGGCATCTGAGCTACGAACTGCCGTTTGGCAACTTCAATCCTGTCTGGGTCCATCTGGCTGGGATCAAAAGAATCGAACCAAGTATCAGCCGTTTTGACGTACTCGCCTTTCATCATGAGTTCAAAGCCAGCCTCTGCCATGCTTTCAGGAGTCGCGTTGTTTTCAGCCATTGCTACGCTTGAGATCATAAGAAACAGAGCCGTGATTGCCAGTATGCGTTTCATGTCAATATCCTTGGTGAAGTTGTTGGTTCAGGTGAATCGGTTCTTCGTAAACTGATCAAGTTGTCTATCTGATCAGGCAAAAATAATCCAGATCATCAAACACGTCGAGAAAAAGTGATACGGAGTGGAAGAAAGACACGCTGGAGAAGAAGGTAGGGGTTGTTGAGCTGTGTTCTGCCTGCTATGACATGCTCAAAGATATCCGGTGTGCCCTGTCGTGTCTATTCTTCTCTCTGCTTGTGTGGCTGAGGGGAGCAGGGAGAGGGGCTGTGTGTTTCAAGATTCGCCTGAGTTGCCGCAGGTGGTGGGTATGGTGTATGGTTGTTTTTTTGATCCCCAACTATACGCGGAGGCGACCATGGCGAGTGAAACCAGAGCAACGACGTCGGACAGAATGGCCATCCTGAAACGGTTCGTGGTCACTTTGGTCTGCATGATTTTTTTTGAGGTGACAGGACTCATTATCCAGTTGTCAGTCCTTTTTCAGTTCGGTTACTTGTTTGTGACCAAGAAGCGGAGTGAGCCGCTCAGGATTTTTTGTAACAATCTTTCGCAGTATGGCTACCGGATCATGCGGTATTCCACGCTCAATATCAATAAACGCCCTTTTCCCTTTGCGGAGTTTCCCGAGGACGACGAGTGCGATGAACCTGTCAAACAGGTACAGTTCAGGTAGATATGGAAAACAGTTTTCGCTTCTTCAACAACCATGCATGTAAATATTTCCCGTGCCACAAGACCAGCAGGCCGGAGCAGTTTAACTGCCTTTTCTGCTATTGTCCGCTGTATTTTTTCGAGGAGTGTGGCGGCCGGTACGAAATGCTGGAGTCCGGGGTCAAGGACTGCACCAACTGCATGATTCCGCACACCTATGAGGGATATGATCACATACTAGGCAAGCTCAAGGAGCGATTTGCCCGGATGCGTGAGGCGAAAACCCCCTAGCGCCGTCGGGAGGCGTTGAAGGGGGAGTGCGTCATGTAGTGGTCCAGCTCCCTGCCGAGCTGCTTGCGTTCGCGCGCAACCCTGCGCTTCTGGCTCTCCAGGTCCAGATTTTTATTCTGAAAACGGGAGATGGCGACAAAACAGTTCTTGATGCGCGTCAGCTCCGCGTACCGTTTCTTGCGCCAGAAATAATAGGCCATGATCTTGGCCGCACTCTTGATATCGTCTTTGGAGTAACGCAGTAGTGCCTCGTCCAGTGGAGCAGTACTTTCATCTTCCACCAGAGGGAGGACTGCCATGATGACCGTCTTGGAACGTTGCAGGGACTGGGGGCTGATGCGGTAGACTTTGACGCTGCGTTGTTTCGTAATAAACCATTTAAAGCCGTAAAGCAGGGCTGTTAGGGCTATAATCCCAACCCACAGTTCAGTGTCGAACATGAAATGTCTCCGGTAGCGGTAAGGTGGTTATTCTCGGCACATGTGGCGGTGTTAGTTTGGGGACAAATAGGTCATGAGGGTCTTTCGATATGCTGAAGGGTCGGCACACTCCAGAATCTCGATGGGGGTATCCTCTTCGGACTGGGTTGCCAGATTCACTTCCTGCATGCGTATGGGCCGCATTTTCCGGTCCATGACGATTTTGATTTTCGGGAACAGCGGGGTGCGGGCGTCGGTCTCGAAGACCAGGGCGTAGTCGCCGGTATTCAGGCGCACAAAACTGCCTGAGGGGAATATGCCCAGACATTTGATGAAGAGCTGGATTTCCATGGGGTCGAAGTCCTGATCGCGCATGCCGTACATGATGCCCAATGCCTTGTTGGGCTGGATGGCCTGCTTGTAGCAGCGGTCCGAGGTCAGGGCGTCGTAGACATCGGCCATGCCGAGAATGCGGGCATTGGCTGGAATCTCTTTTCTGATCAATCCGCTGGGATAGCCCGAGCCGTTGAACCGTTCGTGATGGAACATGACGGCTTCAATGACTTTCTTCGGAATATCGGTTGTTTGCTCCAGAATTGTGCAGCCGTAGCCCGGGTGCCGCTTCACTTCGGTGCATTCCAGCTTGGTGAGCCGATCTGGTTTATTGATGATCTTGGCCGGTACGGAGGTCTTGCCCACATCGTGCATCATGCCCGCCAGTCCGAGGAGGGTCAGTTCGTCGCGCTCCATGCCGATGAATTCGCCGAAGACCACGGCAATGGCCGCCACGTTGATGGAATGCGTGTAGGTGTAGTTGTCAAAGGAAGAGAGCTTTGACAGGCAGACCAGCGTATCAGGGTTGGAAATGGCGGCATCGACAATGGCGCTGGCTGTTTCCATGGCAGCTCCCACATCCATCTTGCGTCCCAGTTTGGCATCATTGACGATCTGTATTGCCAGCTTCATGGCGTTTTCATAGGTGACCTGGGACTGGGGCATGGCCTCGTCAAAGGGGGTGCGCTCTTTTTCAAGAGGCATGATGTCCCTGTCGACGATAAGCATGTCGAGCCTTTCCTCGTCCGACAGACCGGATACGTCGGGCACCTCCACAAAGACCTGCTGATAGCCTTCCTTGCGGAGCCTGGCCACGACCTCTTCGGATTCGATGACGCCGGGCTCGGTGTACATGTAGGGCAGGTGTTTCCAGAGGTCTGAAGCGAGCTGCACAACCTCCATGCCCGGTTTGAGTTCATCTATGGAAATTTTCTTGATCATGCCGTCATCCAGAGGGTTAACGTGTGAGTCTCCTGACTCTTTCCAGGTATTTGTTGATCACTTCCTCTTCATTGGGGTTGATGTCGATGAACATGGCTCCCAAGGTGAGGATGCCCTTGCCTCGTTTGATGTTGCGTACGGCGATGGGGAGTTTCAGAGCGCCTTCCACACCGAAGTCGATGACCACCATCACGGTGTCTTCCACCTTGATGTTCGAAATGGGGTCTCTGGAACTGGCGCGGACGGAGAGCTTGCACCCGGTTTCGCTGACGTTGAGGATAATGCAGTCATGTTCTCCGTCATTGGCATGCACTTCGCCGTTGAGATTGACGTCAATGCGTGATTCGCGACGCAGTTCAATCTTTTCTATGACACTCGGGTAGTCAAAAAAGATGAGGGATGTGGGCGATGAGACGGCGTTATGAACAGAGGTTTTGAACCCGTATACAGTACCCTCAAGAATGTATTTGACAATGATTTCGCCGCCAAAGGCGAGCTTCTTCCGGATTTTCGAGGGGAGGCGGACTGCCGCGATGATATACTCGTAGGCATCATAGCCAACGATTTTGCCCTTGTATGACTGATCAACGCCAAGGACGCGAATGACCACTTCCTTGCTCAGCGCGACATTGAGATTGACACCTGGAATTTTCGCTACCTGGGCGTCAGGAGCGATGGCTGTGGCTTCTGCGTTCTTTGAGATAACGCCTGAAGATGTTTTCTTGGTGTCGATGTGTTCAGACATAGAGTGCACGAAGTTATGGTTCAAAGGTCAAAAAATACAGACTGCACTTCTCTATGCGGTCGGCCTGTAATTGATATTGAATAACCATACCTGACAACAACCGTTTATGTCGATAGGGGAAAACCTCGTTTTTGTGGCAAACGGGCGTGCACTGTTTTGTTTTAAAAAACCACGGCTTCAAACCAGAGGATGGTGGTTTCCGGGTCTTTCCACGCGTCCCTGGGCAGGCCTGCCTTGACACAGGTCTGGGCCAGGAAGGTCTCGCGGTCCCAGTTCCACTCCACCGGGACCTGGGGCAGGAGCAGACCACTCTGCGCCCCTCTGGACATGATCAGCCCATGGCGCCCCACTTCCACCAGCTTTGTGTCCGGGCAGGTTTCCAGAGGACTCAATATGGAAATTTCGTACTCGACGGCATCGAATTCGTTCTTGTGCAGCGGGGGAAAGCGGGGGTCCTTGAAGGCCGCATGCCGGGCCATGTTCCAGATGGTCTGGTAGAGTTCCTCTGTCCCCTGCACATTGCCGATACAGCCGCGCAGTTCGCCGCCAAGTTTGAGGGTGACGAACGCGCCAAGGCTTTCGCGGAGTGTCTCCGTGGGCGGTTCGGGCGGCTCGGTAGGGCCCTCCGAGAGTTTCAGGCCAACAGAGATGGACTGTACTACCAGATCCTTTAGGTAGGTCTTTTCTTCATCTGTCAGGGCAAAACGAAAGTCGGACATGACGGCTCCTCAATTGTTTTTCAGTTGAGCTGGGACGAACAGCATACCGATCAGCCCGAGCACGAACAACCCCACTACCGCGGCCATGCCTATGCGCTGGCTGCCTGAGAGCAGGGTCAGCCCTCCAACCAGAAACGGTCCCATGAATGAGGTCAGCTTGCCGCTCAGGGCGAACAGGCCGAACATCTCCGTACGCAGTTCTTTTGGCGCGGCATGGGCCAGGTAGGATCGGCTGGATGCCTGGACCGGTCCCACGAATATACCAATGCCCAGCCCGAAAATCCAGAACAGGGTTTTATCAGTGACCAGAAGGATGGCCACGCCGGGGATGATCAGTCCCAGCAGGGAGGCCAGGATGGTCTTGCGCGGGCCGAGGCGGTCATCGAGCCAGGCAAAGGCGGCGGCGCCCAGCCCGGCGGTGATGTTGAGGCCGATGCCGAAGATGATGACCTCGCTGGAACTCATGCCAAAGGTCGCGGCAGCATAGATGCCGCCAAAGGCGAACATGGTGGTCAGCCCGTCATTGTACAGCATGCGCGCCAACAGGAAGAGGGCGATGGCCTTGTACCGGCGCACTTCCCGCAACGAGTTGCGGAGCTGGCCCATGGCTTCCTTGATGGCCTGCAAGAGCGGAGTGGGCGTGGATGTCGTGTCCGGTGAGAACAGGAAGAGCGGCAGGCAGAAGAGCGCATACCAGGCCGCCGTGATCGGCATGACCGCCCTGATATGCATGGCCTCATCGTGCGGCACGCCGAACCAGCCCGGCGGCTGCACGAATCCGTAGAGGGCAATGATGAGCAGAACGAGTCCGCCCGCATACCCCAGTCCCCAGCCCCAGCCGGACCAGCGGCCTATGACCTTTGGTTCAGCCAGATCCGGGAGCATGGCATTGTAGAAAATCATGGAATATTCGCTGCCCACCGTGCCGATCCCTGCCAGCAGCAGGGCGAGCCAGACAAAGGAAATATCCGGCTTGACGAACCAGAGGGAGGCGGTGGCCGTGATGCAGATGACGGTGAACAGGCCGAGCCAGGGTTTGCGGCGTCCTGACCGGTCGGCAACGGCACCAAGCACCGGGCCGCCTATGCCGATGATCAGTCCGGCCACGCCCATCATGTTGCCCCACTGGGCGATTCCCAGGGTCTCGTTTTCCGCGACGGCCTTGGCAAAATAGGCGGCAAAGACAAAGGTCTGCACCAGAGCGGCAAAGCCCGAGTTGGCCCAGTCGTACAACGCCCAGGACCACAGAGCGCGGAGAGGGGAGGGACGACTGGATGCGGTCATGACAGCCTAGGGTTTTTCGGCCCAGAGTACGAAGACGGGATTCTGCGCCTTGAAGCGCAGGTCGCCGGCCAGCGAATCCGTTGCCGATGCCTGGAGCTGGGTGACGCCGAAATGCCAGCCGAGTTTCTTGAAGTGGTCCTTGGCCATGTGCAGGGAATCCAGCAATATGCAATGAACCACGATCTTGCCGCGCGGCTTGAGGCGGTCGCAGGCGGTCTGCAACAGGGAGGTTTCCTGATTGGAGTCGCCACCCAGTCCGCCGCCGATGAAGATGCGGTCCGGTGCGGGCAGCCCCTCAAGCGCCTCAGGCAGTGAGCCAAGCACCGTGTCCACCAGCCATGCGCCGGTGCGGCGGATGTTCTCGCGGATCATGGCCGCGCGGGTCTTGTTGCGTTCAACAGCAAAGACCCGGCCGCAACGGGCCAGATGGGACGCCTCGATGGAGACGGAACCGCAGCCTGCGCCCAGGTCCCAGACAGTGGAGCCAGGCTCCACGTTGAGATGAGCCAGCCCGGCGGCACGCACGGGCAGCTTGGTGATGAGATTTTTCTGATGCAGGTAAAAATGGTCCGGTATGCCGAGGGTCAGCTCGATCTCCGGTGGATAGAGCCGTTCCAGAATGACCAGATTCAGCGGCGCGAATTCCATGCCCCAGGTTTCGGGCAGGGCCAGCGGCCTGATGCGTTCGTTTGGCGCGCCGAGGTCCTCCAGCACGGTCATGGCAAAGCAGTCGGCCCCGCGTTCGAGCAATGCCCGTGCCACTTCGGCAGGCGAATTGACGGCATCGGTGAAAACCGCGATGAGGTCGGCCCTGACCAGCGCGGAGTACAGCGGCGAAAAATCGTCGCGGCCATGCAGGGAGACGAAATCCATTTCCTGCCACGGCAACTTCAGTCGGGCGGCGGCCAGTTGCACGGTGGAAATATTCGGTTCCACCACGATATTCTCACGGCCGAGATCTTCGCTCAACCGTTTGGCAATGCCGAAAAAGAGCGGGTCGCCATCGGCCAGAACCACTGTGCGTCGGCCAGTGATCATGGCGTTCCTGATGGTGTTGACGACTTCTGACAGCGGAGCGGTGATCGGCAGTGTCTCCGCTTCCTTGTGAAGGAGCATGGCAGGGCAGGCTGCGAGCAGTCGTTTGCCGCCCACAACCAAATGTGCGGCGGCCAGAGCTTCCTTGGCCTTTGCAGTAATATCAAGTGAGCCGGGCGCGAGCCCGATGATGCGGACGGCTTCCATGCGGAACAATGTAAACAAAAGCCTGCGTGTGGGGAAGGGGAATACGAAGAAAATCAAGATAAGGCGATTGTTTGCCCTCTGATCGTTTTGTGCTATGAGAACGATGTATGAACAGACTCATGGGCCTTGAATGTGCCCCTATATAAGGAGGATATATGGAATTTTTTCTCGATACAGCCAATCTTGACCAAATCCGGGAAGTCAACGATCTCGGACTGCTTGACGGTGTGACCACCAACCCGACGTTGATGTCCCGCGAAGGCGGAGACTGGCGCGAACAGGCATCGCTTATCTGCGACGCCGTGGACGGTCCGGTTTCCCTTGAAGTCATTGGCACCACGCACGAGGAAATGATCAAGGAAGCCAAGGATCTTGTTTCCTTCGGTCCCAATGTCGTGGTCAAGATTCCCATGATTCCCGAAGGCCTCAAGGCGCTCAAGGAACTGACCGAACGCGAGATCAAGACCAATGTCACATTGGTGTTTTCTCCGTCGCAGGCCCTGCTGGCCGCCAAGCTTGGGGCCACCTATGTCTCCCCGTTCGTGGGCAGGCTTGACGGGCTGGGGCAGTCCGGCATGGAGGCCGTGGACCAGATGCGCACCCTGTTCGACAACTATGCGTTCAATACCAAAATCCTCGTGGCCTCGGTGCGCCATCCCATGCACGTCATCGAGTCCGGCCTCATCGGCGCGGATGTCATTACCCTGCCCTATGCCACCATCATGCAGCTCATGCAGCACCCGCTGACAGATAAGGGGCTGGCCGCATTCCTGGCAGACTGGGAAGCGTTTCAGGCGGAACAGCAATAGGTTTCAAAGAAGACACAAACAGAAAAGGCTGCGTGGGTTCACGCAGCCTTTTCTGTTTGGAATCTATGATGTCGACGCTTGGAGCACCGTGTCTTCCACGGTTCGCAGCAGTGCCCGGACATCGTCCGGGGTCGGTATGTGGCCGCGTTGAAAGGCCTGTGAGTGGAGTCTGCCACGCATGTACCCATCTGCCCATTCCCGGACCAGCGGGTGAAAGAAGGCCGGGTTGTTCAGCACGATCAGCGCCTTGGCCAGTCCGTCGTTTTTCTGTGCCTGATTGGAAAAGTTGTCGCCGTGCAGCTGATAGTTGTAGCGGGGCACGGGAATGTGGTGGAAGCGAGCACCGGTCATCAGGCATTGGACCCAGAAATCCCAGTCCTCGTAGTCGGTGTTTTCCCGATACCGTACCCCGGCGTCCCATATTTCCCTTCGATAGAGCGCGACCGGGGGCAGGGTGTTTTGCATGCGCAGGTGGCCCTGGTTGAACTTTGGCAGGCGCACCTCGCGGGAGGTCTCACCGGTATGCTCAACGTAGTCAGTGTAGACGAGGTGGATATCGGGATTTGCGTCCAGGGTGGCGATGCAGGTGGCGAGAAAATCCGGGTGCAGGGTGTCGTCCGGGTCCAGGCTGATCAGGTACTCGCCGGTGGCGCGGGACAGGCCGAGGTTCCGCACGGCGCCGGGCCTGCCGATTCTGTCTACGGCTTCGATGGCAAAGTGGTGACAGGAAAGTCGTTTTGACCACTGGCGGGCTTTTTCCACGGAGTCGTCAGTGCTGCCGTCGTCGATGAAGAGCACCTCCACTGCATCAAGCGGCAGTGATTGCGCGGCAATGGAGCCAAAAAAACGATCAGCGAACCGACCATAATCATGATTGGGGACAACGATGGAAAGTAGTGTCATGCGCTGTGGTTTTGTTTGTTTGCTAGTCGGTCTCGGATTCCGCCAGTTTGTGTCCTTCGAAATCGAATACCGTGTACGCGACCGAACACGTTCCTCCTGCAAACTGATCGGCTGCTTTGGTTGCCTGCTTTAGGAGTAATTGAATGAGGAGCGCGCGTTCCGGCTCTCCTGTCAGCAATCCGAGGACCTGCACAGCGGTGTTGGCGGACCGAATGTCTTCCATGTAACAGGCCCGAACGCCCACTTCCGCGCACCAGTCCGCCAGTCTGCCGAAATCCACGGCGTGGGTTTTGGCGTGGGTATATCGCAGCCCTTGCGCCTGCTTGACCAGCTTGCCGAAGAAGACGGACCACGAGACATGAGTGAACCCCCGCTCGGCCGCGGCCTGCATGGCGAACTCGAAAAAATCGGCGACCTGGATGAACGCGAAATCCGGCAGCCCCGGATGGGTTCTCTGATAGAAGCGTTCGGATCGACGGCCCGTGGTGAAGACGATGTGCGTCAATCCCTGGGCGCGGGCCACATCCAGCCCCTTTTCGATGGTCGCCTTCCACGAGTCGTGGGAGAACGGCTTGACCACGCCCTGCGTACCGAGGATGGAGATGCCGCCGATGATGCCCAGTCGGGAGTTCATGGTCTTTTGGGCGATGTGTTCGCCTTCGGGGACTTCCACCAGGACGGCAATGTGTCCGGTCTCCATGGACTGAGCGCAGCTTCGCACCGCCTGTTCTATCTGCTTGAGCGGTTCCGGGTTGATGGCCGCCTCACCCACAGGCACAGGCAGTCCGGGCAGGGTGACCCGACCGACGCCCACGCCGCCGTCAACAGAGATCGTCAGCGGAGTCGCGGTCTGGTTATCAAGGACGACCACGGCCTGGATTTCACATTCGTGCGTGGCATCCGGGTCATCGCCTCCGTCCTTCAGGACCGTGACGCGCACGGTGTCACCATCGTTTTCAATGCGTTCTATGGGGACGATCAGAGAGCCGCCGGGTGGCAGCGGGACTTTGACCTCTGTGGGGAATGTGCCGGTCAACAGGACAGTGGTTCCGGCCATGGCCGCGGCCGCAGCGCATGTGCCGGTTGTCCTTCCGGTCCGTAATTGCTTGGTCATATATTCAGCGTATCCTTCGGGGCGGTTCATAGAGATGGGTGCCCGCCAAGTCGGAGATGTTCTTGATCATGTTGGAGAACAGAATCAGGTGAAAAGGGTACATGGCATACCAGTAGAGCAGACCGAACAACCCCTTGGGCAGGAACTTGGCGGTCATGGTCAGGTCCACGGCGTTTTCCCACTGGGTGTCCAGGGAAAATTCCAGCAGCGCCTCGCCGGGCAGGCGCATTTCTGCCAGCAGAAGCAGTCGTCGTCCTTCGTCTGCGGCCAACACACGCCAGAAATCCAGCGCGTCGCCAACCTGGGGAGAGCCCGGACGATTGGCGTCACTGCGCCGCATGCCGGGACCGGCCAGCAGCCGGTCGATGAACCCCCGCAGTCGCCAGAGAGGATCACCGAAATACCAGCCCTGTTCGCCGCCGATGCGCTGCACCACATTCCAGACACTGACAGGATCGCCCTGAAGGCGTGCGGAATATCCCATCTGGAACTGAGTGCCGCCTGCATAACCGGGGTCGCCTGCAGTGGCCCATTCGGGCATACATGTGCGGCCCGAGTCAAAGAGGCACGTCTCAACCGAATGGTCTTCAGTCTTGACCAATGCGCGTCGGATGGCCTCGGAGCAGGGAACAAGCTCCTGCGGTACAAGGTCGCGAATATGGTTATTCCGACAGATCACTTCATTGCGTAACCCTTCGATGAGGGAGCGGGACAGGGCCATGGGCACCGGGGTGATCATGGACACCCAGAACGAGGAGAGTCGGGGAGAAATCAGGGGCATGGGGAAGAGGTGGCGCTTTTTCAGTCCGGCCACCTCGGCATAGAGTTGAAACAACTCTTCGTAGGAAAGAATGTCCGGGCCGCCGATATCCAACGTCTGTCCAGCTGTGGCCTCATTTTCAAGACAGCCCATGAGGTAGCCGAGGACATTGCGTATGGAAATGGGCTGCGTCCGTGTGCGCACCCACTTGGGGGTGATCATGACCGGCAGTCTGTCGGCCAGGTAGCGTATCAGCTCAAAGGAAGAGGAACCGGAGCCGATGATCTGGGCGGCGCGCAGGATGGTGACCTTGGCCGATCCCAGCTTGAGGATACGGCCCACTTCGGCGCGCGACTTGAGATGCTTGGACAAGGGCTGATCTTCATGATCCTCGCCCAGACCGCCGAGATAGATGATGCGCTTGAGGCCGGTGCTCTGCGCGGCCTGGATCATGTTGTAGGCCGCGTCCCGTTCCTGCGCGGCGAAATCCCTGCTGGGCGCGCCCATGGAATGGACCAGATAAAAGGCGGCGTCGCACCCTTCGGCGGCCCGTTGCAGGCTGTCGAGGTCGTGCATGTCTGCCTGTACGGCCTCGACCTTGTCGCCCCAGGAGCGTGCCTTGATCTTGTCGACGCTCCGGCCTGCTGCGCGCACGGTATAGCCCCCTTCCAGAAGGAGATGGACTAATCGGCCACCCACATATCCTGTGGAGCCGAGAACGAGAACGGGTCGATCCTGCATGCCAGCCTTGCCCGGTTAGCGGGGCTTGGTTTGAAATTGGTACCCTTGGCCGTCAGGGTGGTAGTCCCAACCCTTGGCGGCCATGCACTCAAAAAAACGAGCGTTCTGCTTGCGCTTTTCTATGGGGAACTCCTTGCCCGCGATCACTTCGCAGTCCAGGGAGTCGATCTTGAATTGTCTGTCTTCTGCAGCCCCGGAATAGTTCGGGTGTGTCCACGGTTTGGAGCAGCCGGTCAGGAGAAGGGCGGCGGCGAGTCCGATGGCGAGGCAGAGGGAGAGGATGAGTTGGCGCATGGTCACTCCGATGTTATTCGTCTTTGAGGTCACGGCTCATGAGGTCTCTGGTCGCTGTGGCCGGGTCTTTGTCTTCGTACAGGATGGCGTAGACCTCCTCGGTGATAGGCAGGTCTACGTTGAGTTTTTTGGCCAGATCGTGGAGGGCCTTGGTCGTCTTGACACCCTCGGCCACGGCCTTCATTTCGCCGATGATTTCATCGAGCTTGGCTCCCTGGCCGAGCCTGAGGCCCACCTGTCGGTTGCGCGACAGGTCTCCGGTACAGGTCAACACCAGATCGCCCATGCCGGACAGTCCCATGAAGGTGCGCTCCTGACCGCCCATGGCCATGCCGAGACGGCTCAGCTCGGCCAGTCCTCGCGTAATGAGCGCAGCCCGTGCGTCGTGTCCGAACTGCAGTCCGTCAGCCATGCCCGCGGCAATGGCGATGACGTTCTTGACCGCGCCGCCCAGCTCCACACCCCGATAATCGGGCGTGTAGTAGACACGGAAATACGGGTTGGAGAACGCTTCCTGCAACTCGCGGCCGAGTTCGTGGTCTTCGCAGCCCAGCGCCACCGATGTGGGCATGTCCGCAGAGACTTCGGCGGCAAACGAAGGCCCGGACATGGATGCGTAGCGGGGGCGTTTGCCCTCAAGCGCTTCGGCCACGACCTTGGACATGGGGAGCAGGGAGTTGAGTTCAATACCCTTGGATGCGCAGACGATGACCGGGTTGTCCGGCAGGACGTCCTTGAAGCTTTCGAGCGCAGGGCGGATGAACTGGCTGGGGATGACCAGCAGAAAATAGTCTACACCGGCAAAGGCGATTGCCGGATCGGATTCGACGTCGAGCTTGTCCGAGAGGGTAAAGCCCGGCAGAAAGGTCTTGTTTTCGCGGGTGGCGCGGATCTCGTCGGCGACTTCCGCTTCGCGTGCCCAGAGCACTGTTTCCACCCCGTTTTTGGCCAGCATGTTGGCCAATGTGGTCCCCCAGGCTCCCGCGCCCAGCACTGCTACTTTCATGCATATTCTCCTTATCGTTCATGGTCCGGTTTAAAACCATACGTGCGCATGTAGTTCGTGGCAAGCTCTGGTTGACCTGCGGTCCAAGGGGAGGACAGATCGGGGCGGGGTGTTTGCGGGGCGTCCAGGTGGTGTTTTCACGTGCGCAAAGTGTTGCATCCGGGGTCCACGGGGGGTATAGACCCTCCCATGGCTATTCAATTTACCGAGACCGAAGAAAAAATATTGGCCCTGGCAGGTACGGATCTGCCGGATACCGCACAGCCCTTCAAGTCCATCGCGGAGGAAGTGGGGACGACCGAGCAGGAAGTCATCAATCTTCTGGCAGACCTCAAGGAACGCAAGATCATTCGTCGTTTCGGCGCGACACTCAGACACCAGAAGGCGGGCTACGGCCACAACGCCATGGTTGCCTGGCGCGTGCCGCCCGAACGGAGCGAAGAGGTCGGCGAGCTGTTTGCGGCCCGCCCCGAAATTTCCCACTGCTACATCCGGCGCACCTACCCGGAGTGGACCTATAATTTCTATACCATGATCCACGGCGAGCGGCCCGGACATGCGGAAGAAGTCGTGGCCGAGCTGGAAGCCGCCGTCGGCATCGACGACAACTGTGTGCTGCGCTCTCTCAAGGAACTCAAGAAGACCTCCATGGTCTATTTCAAATAGGTACTCATTATGGACTCCAAGACTCTCTACGCAAAGGCCCAGACCCTCATGCCCGGCGGCGTGAACTCCCCCCTGCGTGCGTGCAAGTACGTGAACTCAGAGCCGGTCTTCATCGACAGGGCTGAAGGCGCGTACATGTGGGACGTGGAAGGGCGGCAGTACATCGACTACGTTTTCTCCTGGGGCCCCATGATTCTGGGACATCAGGACCCTGTCGTCACCGAGGCCGCGCACAAGGCCGTGGATATGGGGTCCTCCTATGGCGCTCCCTGTTTCGGCGAGGTCGCTCTGGCCGAAGAGATCAACAAGCTCATCCCTTCCATGGAAATGATGCGCATGGTCTCCTCCGGCACCGAAGCCACCATGTCGGCCCTGCGTCTGGCCCGTGGTTACACCGGCCGCAATAAATTCGTGAAATTCATCGGCAACTACCATGGTCACGCCGATGCCTTTCTGGCTGCCGCCGGTTCTGCCGCAGGCGTGACGCCCGGCACGCCGGGGGTGCCCGAGGAAGTGGTGCAGCATACCCTGCTCGCCCAATACAATGATCTGGATGCGGTCAAGGCGCATTTCAAGGAATCCGGCGACGAGATCGCCTGCATTATCGTGGAGCCAGCAGCCGGAAACATGGGACTCGTCCTGCCCAAGGAGGGCTTCCTCCAGGGACTGCGCGATCTGTGTACCGAATACGGCGCAGTGCTGATTTTCGACGAAGTCATCACCGGCTTCCGTCTCGCTCTCGGCGGTGCGCAGGAACGGTACGGCATCACCCCTGACCTGACCACGCTGGGCAAGATCATCGGCGGTGGTTTTCCGGTGGGCTGTTACGGCGGCAAACGCGAGATCATGGAGCACATGGCCCCGGTCGGCGGTGTGTTCCAGGCCGGAACCCTGTCCGGCAACCCCGTTGCCATGGCCGCAGGGCTGGCCACCTTGCAGCGTCTTCAGGAGTGCGACTACGCAGCTCAGGAGGCACGGACCAAGGCGCTGGCGGAAGAATTGACCGCCATTATCGCGGGCAAGGGGCAGTCTGTCTATCTTGCCCAGGTCGGCTCGGCCTTTACCATGTATTTTTCGGACAAGCCCGTGACCAGCATGGTCGAGTCCGGTCAGTGCGACGCGGCAGCATACGCCACCTACTGGCAGCAGATGCTAGCCCAGGGCGTTTATCTGGCCCCTGCCGGTTTCGAGTGCGCATTCACCTCGTTTGCTCACACGGACGAAGACTTCGAGAAAACACTTGAAGCCGCCCGGAATGTCACTTTTTAGACTGTAGTCCGCTAAAACAGAAAGTGGGCCGGGATGCAGGAAACGCATCCCGGCCTTTTTTGTGTCCGGTGCAGGCAAGCGGGTATATATTGTTTATAAATGTCACTCATGTGCCAACTTTTCCTTTTCGTAAACGCTCTGAACTGATAAACAATGTCTATGCCAAATTCTAAAATTGCCATATACGCCCTGACTTCTCAGGGGGTGAACCTTGCCCGGCGTCTTGCCTCGAAACTGGGTGGGACCATATATGCCTCCCGGCGTCTTGAGGCCGAGAATGTCACGCCCTTCGATTCGTTGCGCGATCTCGTCGCCGCCACCTTCAACGCCTTTGACAGTCATATTTTCGTGGCTGCCGCCGGTATAACCGTGCGGTGCATCGCGCCGCATCTCCAGAGCAAGGAGACCGACCCGGCCGTGATCTGTCTGGATCAGGGCGGTCTGTTTGCGGTCAGCCTGCTGTCGGGACATCTGGGCGGTGCCAACGAACTGGCCGCGGACGCCGCGCGCGCCGTGGGAGGGCAGGCTGTCATTACCACGGCCACGGACTCCGCCGGGGTGCTCTCCGTCGATATGCTGGCCAAGAGCAAAGGGCTGGGCATCGGCAACATCGAGCGGGTCAAGGACGTCAACATGGCCTTGCTGGAGGGGCAGCCCGTGCAGTTGTACGACCCTGAAGACTGGCTCGGTCTGGCCTGGCATTCGAATTTCGATTCCGTTGCCGGGGCCGATGACTGGGACAGTTCCCGTCCGGGAATATGGGTCTCGTGGCACAGCGACTGTCCTGAGGGAGCCTTGTCTCTGCATCCCAGGGTGTTGCACCTCGGCATAGGCTGCCGACGGGATGTTTCCGTGTACGAGATTCTCGATCATGTGGGCGATGTCTTCGGCAAACGTGGCTTTGCCATGGAGTCCATCGCTTCGGTCGGTTCCGTGGAAGCCAAGCGCAATGAGGCCGGGTTGCTGGAAGCCGCCTTTGAGTTTGGCGTGTCACCGGTTTTTTATTCCACGGCCCAGCTCACCGCCATTGATGTGCCCACTCCCTCTGACAAGGTGCAGGCGCACATGGGTGTCCCTAGTGTGGCCGAGGCTTCCGCCCTGCTGGCCGCGCATGGCGGCAAACTGATCGTGACCAAGGAAAAGACCGACACTGTAACCCTGGCCATTGCCCGGAGTCGCCGTGCTTAAAGCTGTCAGCCTTGGTCCAGGCAGTGAAACTCTGCTGACCCCCGCAGCCCGTCAGGCTCTGATGGATGCCGACGTGGTGGCCGGATACAAAGGATATATCGAACTGGTGCCGGAGACGCTTCTTGTGGACAAGGAGGTTGTTTCCACCGGCATGATGGGCGAAGTGGACCGGGCTCGGGCCGCGGTCAAGACAGCCCGGGACGGCAAAAAGACCGTCATGGTCTGCTCCGGGGACGCCGGCATTTATGCCATGGCCGGGCTGTTGCTCGAAATTCTGGAGGCCCAGGGCCTGCTGGATGCGGTCCCGTTTGAAGTGGTGCCGGGGGTGGCTGCATTCAATGCCGCTTCCGCGCTTCTGGGCGCGCCGCTCATGCATGATTTCGCCTCGGTCAGCCTGAGCGACCTGCTGACGCCGTGGGAGATGATAGAAAAGCGGCTTCACAATGCCGCAGATGCGGATTTCGTCATTGCCATTTATAATCCCCGCTCGAAAAGACGCAGTGATCATTTACAAAAAGCACTTGAAATCATACAGGAATTTCGTGATCCCAAGACCCCTGTTGGCGTGGTCGGTAAGGCGTATCGCAACGGTCAGGCCGTGCTGACGACCACGCTGGATAGCGTTGATGTTGAAGGTGTTGACATGCAAACGGTTCTTATTGTTGGTAATTCCGCTACGCGCATTGTGGGCGGACGCATGCTGACGCCCCGTGGATACCATCAAAAGTACTCTTTATGAGCCGTTGACAAAAAGGAGTTAAAAGCCCCTTGCCTTTAAGGTGGTTTTTCAGGTAAAAGCGAGGGTCTACGATGGCATCCCCCGCTTGACAGGGGGAGGATGATTATTTATCCCGCATAAGTAGAGAGTGTGAAATTGTATTTTTTTATGCAACAGGAGGAAGAAGGTAAATGAAAAAAATTCTGATCATCAGCCTGATGGTTGCTGCTTTGGTATGTGTCTTTGCACTGCCCGCAGTTATCGCTGGCAACGCAGCTCCGGACAACATGACCTTGACCGTTCCCGAAGGTGCCAAGGCAACAAAGACTCCGGTCGCTTTCCCGCACAAGGCTCACGTCGATATGGGTATGGACTGTATGGTCTGTCACCACAAGGCTGAGAGCAAAGACGCCATCAGCGGTTGTGCCGTTGAAGGCTGTCACATGGACGCTTCCAAAGCCGCCAAGAAAGACCCCAAGGGTTTCTACCAGGCCTTCCACAGCAAGAAAGCCAAGGCTTCCTGCCTCGGCTGTCACAAAGCTGAAAAGAAAGCAGGCAAAGCAGCCCCCGTTGGTTGTAAGGACTGCCACCCCAAGGGTTAATACGCTCGGGTAATTTTAGGGGGGGCTGTTTAGGACAGCTCCCCCTTTTTTTCAACCTTCCCGGAGGTAACAACATGACCCCGGCTCCCCCGCCCCCCACTGATGATAAAGTCGACGTCGCTGACGTATTAAATGGTGCTATGACAGAACATGAAGGCCTTGATCCCGAATCTGTTGATGCCGATTTCGAGCAGGAGCTCGAAGATCTCTTTTCTGACGACCTGGAAGAGGATGGTGCGAACAGTGGCGACGAAGAACCCATAGTGCTTGATGAAGTGGCCCCCGAAGTCGATGACGTTGATGAAGATCTGATCGTTCTGGATGAAATCGCCGACAGCGACGATGACGACGAGCTGATCCTTCTTGACGACGTTGTGGAAGAGGTGGCGGAGGAAGAAGCGCCCATGGTTCTGGAAGACGTTGCTGAAGAGGCCGCCCCTGAACCCGAAGAAGAAGTCATGGTGCTTGAGGATGTGGTGGAGGAGAGTCCGGCTGCTGAGGCTCCGGAAGCGGATCTCCCTGACATCGAAGCCCTGGTGAATGATATCGCTGAAGAGAATGACGTCGAACCGGACGTTGAGCCGCAGGCGGATGAAGACGCCATTGAACTGGATGATCTTGTCGAAGAAGCCGCAGTTGCCGAAGATGACGACGATATCATGAATCTCGATGATCTCCTTGAAGAGGAGGCTGTTGAGGAACCTGCGGCACCTGAATCCGAGCCTGAGTCTGCACCGGAGCCGGAAGTCGAACTGGTGCCTGAGTCGGAAGCGGAACCGGAGTTGGAGCTGGTACCAGAACCTGAAGCAGAACCGGAAGTCGAGCTGGAAGCTGAGCCTGAGCTTGAATTGGAGCCGGTCCCTGAATCAGATGAAATTTCCCCTGAACCTGAAGATTTGATTGATGCCGCCTTGGCCGAGGAACCCGCTCCGGAAGTACCGGTTGAGGATGCTGTGGCAGATCATGAGATCGAATCGATCATGGATGAACCCAAGGCCGCGACAGCAGTGGTTTCGGGCAATATCTTTGATGGCAAGAGTGAAGCCGCAGTACCCCCTGATGCCGAAGAGGCGGTCTTTGAAGACGCTCTCTCGGATGGCGTGGAGACCGAAGCCGTCGACGCAGAGCTGACCGGTCTGGATCAGCTTGATGACGATGGTATTGATGATGTCGACAGTCTGCTGGACACGGTTGAAGTGGATGTGACCGACGTCATGGATGGCGAGGGTGCCGAAGCCGAAGATTTCGAGCCTCTGGACTTGTCGGATATGGAGGTGGACACCTCTCTTGAAGAGACGCTGACATCCGAGATCATGCCTCCCGACGCTGGGCACGATGTGTCTGAAGACGTTGGCGTGGAAGAGCTGCTTGTGGATTGCCGCACCGAGTCCGTTCCCGACATCGCGGAGTTGCAGGACAAGGTCGCCAGCCTGGAAGCACGAGTGGAAGAGCTGGAATCCCTGTTGCGGGAAGAAATAGCCCGCATGGTACCGGCGGAAGCGGCCCGCATCATCCGTGAAGAGATCGCGGCACTGGCTTCCGAACTCGGTTAGTCTGTAGAAAACGCAATACATCAAAGAGCCGACCATGTGGTCGGCTCTTTTTTTTGGGGAAAACTGTCCCCTGAATCGTTTGGTCGTATCGTGGCTCGATTCCGCCGTTTTCCTTCGCGCAATCAGGTCCCGCAAAAGGTTTGATGTACTCGTTGTGATGGTTGCGGCGGTTCCTGGTACGCACTGTTTTCCGGTTGATCGGCAAACGGGTTGCTCAGAATTTCGATGAGCCGGTGGGTGAGTGCGAAATCGCCTGTGTCCTCTGCGGCCCTTATGGCTTCCTCGATACGGTGGTTGCGCGGAATGAATGCCGGATTCACGGCGCGCATGGCGTGTCTGCGCTCGGCCTTGTTGTTTCCCTGCGCCTTGAGGCGTGACCGCCATTCCTCGACCCAGGCGGCGATCGCCTCGCGAGCGTCGAAGAGCGACGTAAAGCTGTCGGCCCTGTCCTCGCAGTCGCATAATGTGCGGAAGGCAACCGTGAAGTCGACATGGTCCTGATGCATGAGCGAGAGCAGCTCCCTGGTCAACGCGAAATCGCTGTCTGTCGCCGTGTGTAGGCCGACCTTGGCGCAGAGTCCTTTCCGGTACTGTTCGGCGAAGCGGGGTGTCAGGGTGCCGAGAATCTGTTCGCCAATGGCATTGGCCTCTGTCTCGTCCTGACTGAGCAGTGGCACGAGGCAGCCGCCCAGACAGCCCATGTTCCATTGCACAACGAGCGGTTGCTGATTGAATGCGTAGCGTCCCTGCTGGTCGATTGAGCTGAACACCTGCGCCGGGTTGTAGCTGTCCATGAATGCGCACGGCCCGAAGTCGATGGTCTCGCCGGAAATGGTGGTGTTGTCCGTGTTCATGACACCGTGGATAAACCCCACGCACATCCATTGCGCCACCAGCTTTGCCTGCGCTGCGCAGACCGCCTCAAAGAACGCGGCATAGGGATTGTCAGCCTCTGCTGCCTCGGGGTAATGCCGTTGAATGGCGTACTCAGCCAGTTGTCTGAGGGCGTCGACATTATTCCGCGCCGCAAAATATTCAAAGGTGCCCACGCGAAGAAAGCTGGACGCCACCCGGGTCATGACCGCACCGGGCAGCGGTGTCTCTCGATGAACAGTCTCGCCCGTGGTGACCATGGCCAGGGCGCGGGTTGTGGGGATGCCCAGCGCGTGCATGGCCTCGGAGACCACGTATTCCCTGATGACCGGGCCGAGGGGAGAGCGTCCGTCTCCGCCCCGCGAGAATCGGGTGCGGCCCGAGCCTTTGAGCTGAATATCGAAACGGTGTCCCTCTCCAGTGACCGCTTCACCGAGGAGCAGGGCGCGGCCATCGCCGAGTTGCGGGACGAAGTGGCCGAATTGATGGCCCGCGTAGGCCTGTGCAAGCGGTTCCATGCCGTCCAGCAGGGTGTTGCCGGAAAAAAGCGCGGCCAGGGCCTGATCGGTTTCCGGCAGGTCGAGTTCAAGCGTCTGTGCGAGCGGGGTGTTCAGTCGAATGAGTTGGGGGGCGGCCACGGGAGTCGGCGCGATTTTCTGATAGAAATGATGCGGCAACCGCGCATAGGTGTTGTCAAAGGGCATTATGCTCCCAGGGCTTGTGTCCAGGCCGGTAACAGGGTGTCGATGGAATTGGTCAGCAGGCGCATGTAGCGCAGTTCGATCTCGGCCATCTCCGTGTCTCCTCGCCTGAGCCATTCGGACATCCAGGCAAAGCGGAGGCCGAGGATCAGCTCGGGCAGGAGCGAGAAATTCGTCAATTCCAGACATCCTGAATCCTTGAGAGAGCGTAGCAGGCCAAGGCTGAAACCGCGTACCAGCGCGGTGGGATCTTCAATGCCCACACAGCCGAGACAGTTGGCCACGTCAAACAGCGCCGGGCGCAGACCGGCGAACTCCCAGTCGATGACCGCGCCCACGGAGCGTCCCTGCCAGATGACGTTCAGCGGATGCAGGTCGCCCTGACTGAGGGCGCGGGGCAGGGTCGGCCATGCCGTGAAAAGCGGCGCCAGTACGGGCAGAACCGGCAGCAGTGTCGCGTTCACCTCCGGGCGGCGCAGGGCGATAGTGCCCATGAGCTCGTTGACATACTCTTCGAGGATGAAGTCAGGGGTCGCATCGAAGGCATGGATATCGGCACCCGCAGTGTGCAGGGCGCAGACGAAATCGCCCAGACCGGCTCCACGTTCGGCGTCCTCAATATACTCCGGTTGGGGCAGCAGGTCGCCGGAGACGAACGGTGAGAGTTGGTAGTGGGCTTCGTCCTGCTCGACCACGAAGTGGCCGTTCGTGTCCGGGAGATAGGCCGGGACCGGCAGCCCTGCCTGCTCAAGGGCGAGCAGGGTACGACCGATCCGTTCGCGTCTGTCAAACTGGCCGGGGAGGAGCTTCTCCAGCATCCACACCCGGCCGGTCGTGTCTTCGACAGCCATGCGGGTGACGCACCGTTCCGGGCTGCCGGGCAGGAGAATGTCCGTGCGCGGCCGCGCGGGCGTCAACCCCCACATGGCGAGAATGTCAATCATGTATGGCTACTGCTTCTGGACGCCGAATGCCGTGCAGAGGTCATCCATATTATCCATGATGATGGCCTGTTCCGAGGCGGGGATCTGTTTGTCCACTTCGGCTTTGTAGGCTTCCATCTGGCCGCCCATCTGCTGGGCTAACATCTGTTCCATCATTTTTTTCTGTTCTTCAGGCATGTCTTCCATCTGGGCCTGCATCTGCGTGTTCATGGTTTCCATCTGCTGCATGCCCATCATGGTCATGGCGTGGCTGTAGATATACATGAACCGCTCTTTTTCCCAGCCCTGTTCTTCAACGGCGCTCAAGATCTGGGCAGACAGCGCTTCACCACTGACTTCGCCCATGTTCTTCCGGCTTTCAACAGTGATATTGGGGATTTCTGGGAGATCAGCCATGAATTTTTCGAATTCGGATTCGGAAAAAGGACCGCCCACTTCTTCGACCAGGGCCTTGGCTTCTTCGGAGAGATTGGGATCGTCGGCCACTTCGTCGCCACAGGCGGTGAGCAGACCGAGCAGAAACAGCACACAGAGTGCACAGGTGAGTTTTTTCATTGCAGCTCCTTTAAAGGGTTGAAGGGGATATCTCGTCCCAGCATATAGGGAAGAGGGGTGTTTTCGTCAACCTGCGCCTACAGCTCCCTGATATCCGCCACCTTGCCGTGATACTTCTCCGGTTCGTCCAGCAGAAAGTCCACCAGTCCGCGCGCAGATTGCTGGGGCGTCAGGAGAATGCCGTCCTCTTTCCAGGGATTGAAAACCTTTTTGAGTTGTTCGGCTCCGCCGCCTTTGGATTGGCGCGCATCCGATTGCATGCGGGTTTCCACGACACCCGGTCTCCAGATGATCGTGGTGATTTCCGGTGCTTCTGCGGCCAGCTGTCGGGCCAGATGTTCTTCGGCGGCTTTGGCCGCGCAATACGCGCCGATGCCGGGCTGGGCGCGGTCGGCCGCACCGGACCCGAAAAAGATCGCCAACCCTTGCCCGTGGTCGAGCAGGATGGGCGTGGCGTGGCGGATAAGCTGGTGTGCTCCGCTGACCGAAGAATCCATGACCTCTCGGAATCGGGTTTTGGTAAGCTCCCAGACAAAGGGGCCGGGCGCGAGCACTCCTGCCGCGTGGATGAATCCGTGGAAGCGACCGAGAACGTCGGCGATCTGGACCAGCTCCTGCGCTACGTTGGACGATGAAACATCGCCGGCCAGACATTCCGCTTTGACCCCGAGTTTGCGGCAGGCATCGCGCGTGGCGAGCAGTTTGGATTCCGTGCGTGCGCCCAGGACGAGGTTGACGCCTTCCTTTGCCAGCTCCACGGCCAGGGCCGCGCCAATGCCCGAGGATGCACCTGAGAGTACGAGGGTTTTATTCCGTAATGAAGTCATATATAGTGCGCCTTCGTATAAAAAAATTGAGATTACAGCATAGAGAGTACTCATGTCATTGAAAGTGAGCAAGCGAAGACCGCTGGTAGCCCAGTCTGAAATCCGCAACATGACTCTGGAATGTGCCAGGGTGGGCGGTGTCAATCTGGCCCAGGGCGTGTGCGATCTGCCCGTGCCACAGGTTGTCATGGACGGCGCGAACGAGGCCATGGCGGACGGCTACAACATTTATACCCGGTTTGACGGATTGCCGCGCCTGCGTCAGGCCATTGCCGACAAACAAAAGAAATACACGGGGATGGATGTGGACCCGGAGCGTCAGGTCATGGTCTCGGCTGGAGCCACCGGCGCGTTTTACGCGGCCTGTCTGGCACTGCTCGACGAAGGGGACGAGGTTATCGTTTTCGAGCCGTACTATGGCTACCACATCGTGACCATGGCCTCGCTTGGCATCAAGCCGGTCTATGTCACCCTGGAACCGCCCAACTGGGAATTCTGTGCCGAAGACCTTGAAAAAGCCGTCACCGCAAAGACCCGCGCCATCATTCTGAACACGCCGTCCAATCCGGCAGGCAAGGTCTTTGACAGGGAGGAGCTGACGCTCATCGCCGACTTTGCCCAGGCGCACGACATCTTTGTGTTCACCGACGAGATCTACGAGCATTTTGTCTACGATGGGCTGACCCATATTTCTCCGGCCACGCTGCCCGGCATGGCCCGGCGCACGATCACCATGTCCGGCCTGTCCAAGGTCTTTGCCATCACCGGCTGGCGGTTGGGGTATGCCATCTGTGACCCCGAGTGGGCGTTGCCCATGGGCCATTTCAACGATCTGGTGTACGTCTGCGCCGCTTCCCCGCTCCAGATAGGCGCGGCAAAGGGGATGGAACAGCTCGGCTCCGAATACTATCAGGGCGTGTCCGACGATCATCAGATGAAGCGCGACCTGTTTTGCGACACCCTGCGTGATATAGGGCTTACCCCGCATGTTCCCAAGGGCGCCTATTACACGCTGGCCGACGTGACAGGTCTGCCCGGCAGGACCGCCAAGGAAAGTGCGCTGTATCTGCTCGAAAAGACCGGTGTGGCCTGTGTGCCCGGCTCGGCCTTTTACGGTGGCCCGGTGGGTGAAACCATGGTCCGGTTCTGCTTTGCCAAGGAGATGCCCATCCTTCAGGACGCCATGGATCGACTGCGGAAGCTGGCATGACAGACAAGCAGAAGCTGGCGTTCAAACAATACGCTGCCGAAGAGATCGAGTCGTTGAAGGCGGAGATTCCCCGGCTCAAGGCACGCCTCAAGCCTGTGGCGCCGGATAATGCCATCGGGCGCATCTCGCGCATGGACAACATCGTCAACCAGTCCGTTGTCGAGGCACAGCTGTCCAAGTCCAAGGTCCGGCTGGTCCGGCTCAAGGAGGCCCTCAAGCGGGTGGACGAGGACGAGGATTTCGGCCTGTGCGTGGAGTGCGGCGACCCCATCCCCATTGCGCGGTTGAAGGCCATGCCCGAGACCGAGTTGTGCGTGGAATGCGCGGAGTAGGCGTCGCTGGCTGCGCGAGGAGTCCGTTGATTAGAGCGGGCAGTCCGGGTCTTTGAACAGGTAGGTTGCGGTCATGTCGGTCAGGGCATCAAAGAGTCGCTCCTGTTCAATCTTGGAATCAAAGACAGCGACAGAGTGCATCGTCTCTTCGAATGCATTGGATACGACTCGGGCTGCGGCTGACATGTCTGTGATGCGCAGCTTGCTTTGTATACTTTCAAAGAAGGTGGCGAGTTTGTTGATCAGTGCTTCATTTTGGGTCTCGGAAAGTCGAGCTATGTCCGTATCCGTATAGCGCATGGCAAGGAGGGTGCGCAGCAGTTCCGGAGGATGGTGGTGCGTCTTGTGTGCTTCCGTAACGATGCGTCGCATGATTTCCCTGCCTGAGATGCCCGTCTGCATGGATGCATTCAGTTTATGGAAAATCGTTTGATCCACAGTGGTTATGTGCCTTTTCAGAATGTCGAGGAGCAGAGCTTTTTTGTCTGTATAATAGGCGTAGAAGGTGCCGACCGAGACGTGGGCTTCCGAGGCGATCTCCTTGGCGTTGGTTTTTTGAAACCCCTTTTCGCTGAATAGTTTCATGGCCGCGTCCACAATGCGGCTTTTTTTCTCTATGCTCCGGGTCTGCTGGGGAATGCGTATCTTCTTTTCATGACTCATTGTTTTCTCCGACGTGAAGATACCTGTCTTGGGGTTGATCATCAAGTCCGCTTCAGCATTGCTGCATGGCTGAATCGTATGGGAGGGGCCGTCTCCAGCGCAAACCCGACATCGAGTGCAGTGTGAACCTCTCTTTTGAAGGCTTTTTGGGATACATGTATCGGAGGTTCGGCCAGCAGAAGCAGGCCACCCGGTTTGACGCATTCTGCCATGCGGGTGAAATAGACTTGGATATCAGGCACTTCGTGAGCCATATAGAATGACAAGGCAAAGTCGGCCGAGGGGAGGGGGCCGATATCCTCCGCTTCACACTTCCATGTCTCGATTCTTCTGGTCAATCCCGTCCTTTCAGCTTTTTCTTCTATCCGTGCCAAGGCTTCCGCCTGCAACTCTACGGCGAGAACTTTTCCTGTTTCTCCGACCATATGCGCCATGGGGATGGTGAAAGCGCCTGTTCCGCAGCCAGTGTCTATCACGGTCATACCCGGCTTGACGAACGGCGCCAATATTGTGTCGGGCGGATGCAATAAAAGTCGAATGGGGTTGTTCAAAGTCCACTGACTGCGCCAGGAGCAAATGTGTCCGGGGCGGTTTTTGAAAAACATCTTCATCGTTTCCTCCTGTTACTTAAAATACAAATATGAACTCAGGTTCATATTGTCAAGAAAAAATGTTCCGCAGGCAGTGTCGTTTGGAGCAGTTCAGGATAAGATGCCCGGAATGCGGGTATAATACATAGGGAAAAATGCAATAATGGCAGCCTCAAACATTGTTTCTTGCATGGCGCTCCTGCCGGCGGCAGGCACACACAGGACAGTTGCCTGCTATCGGTGATTCCCGTCGAAGTGCAAGCTGTGCAATCGGTTGCCACTCCTTCAATCATGGCGTAGGGCAGGTGCAAACCCTGCTAGGAAAACCATGAATACTTCCATCACGCCCACTCGTTTTCGTCTTGCCGTTCAGGCTGTTTTCACCCTTTTCTGTATCTATGTTGGGCTGCGTTTTGTGGCCTTTCTCGCCTGGGCGGTCGGCACCACCGAGGTGTTTACCCCCAAGCCCGGGGCTGTGGAAGGGTTTCTCCCCATCAGCGCACTGTTGGGGCTGCGTCGCCTGCTCACAACCGGACAATGGGATTCCGTGCACCCGGCGGGGTTGGCCATTTTTATTGCCGTGCTGCTCATGGCCTTTCTGTTTCGCAAGGGGTTCTGCGGCTACATCTGTCCGGTGGGGTTCCTGTCCGGGCTGCTTGAACGGCTGGGGCGCAGAATGGGACTGGGCGTCATCCCGCCAAAACTGATCGACCTGCCGCTGACAGGGCTCAAGTATCTGTTGCTCGGCGGGTTCCTGTTTGCCATATTTTCAATGGATACACGCTCGTTGGAGTCATTCATCTCCAGTCCGTTCAATCTCGTGTCCGATGCGAAGATGCTGCATTTTTTCATGAAACCGACCCTGCTGTCCCTGCTGGCCATCGGCGTACTCGTTGTCCTGAATGTGGTGATCCGCAATTTCTGGTGCCGCTACCTCTGCCCTTACGGCGCGTTGCTCGGCCTGTTTTCCTGGGCCGGGCCATCCTGTATCAGACGGAATACGACCACCTGTATCGACTGTGGCAAATGCGCAAAGGCATGTCCTGCGGGCATTACGGTACAGACCAAAAAGGTTGTGCGTTCCCCTGAGTGTATCGGGTGCGGCGAATGTGTGGGCGTGTGTCCGATTGACGACTGTCTCGGTTTTTCCCTCAATGGCAGGAAACGCATCCCGTGGCTGACCATAGGCATAGGCTGTGTCGCAACATTGTTGCTCGTCTGGGGGTTGGCCAGGATGACCGGGCACTGGGACAGCACTATGCCCAAGGACATGATCAGGAATATCTATTCGACAATGCTTGAAAAGATATAGTCCTCGACCATAGCCCCGCTGGGCTTTGGCTGTGCTTCGAACAGGGGACGGGTGACGCTGTTCAGCTTTCTTCTTCAGCCTTGAGGGACAGGATATCCAGCCCTTCCCGCTCTCGACAGATGTGGGACCCGAGACCGATGCCGGCTTCGGCAAAGACATTGAAGGACGTGTCCACCCCGGCTTCCTTAAGGATTTCGACTTCATCGTCGTACTTTGCCATGGCAGCGATATCGCCGGGGTAGCCTCGCTTCTTGATCTGCTCCACCACAAAGAGCTGTGATTCAAGATTCGGCATGGTCAGTACGACCAGTTTGACCATGTGCCCCTTGGTTGGCAGCTTGTGCCAGAAGTCCGGGTCCGTGACATCGCACAGCAGGACCTGTCGGCCGTTTTCCAGATGGCGATCCACCATCTCTGCGTCAAAGTCCAACCCCAGCGTGACAGCGCCGAAGCGTTCGTTGAAATAGTCATAGGCCCCTGTGCCGACCCTGCCCATTCCGATCACGATAATCTGCCATTCCCCGGCCTCATAGGGTTCTTCGTCAGGATGGCGTTCTCTGGTTTCGAACCTTTTGAGAGCGTTTTTTGCCCAGAGGATGATCGTGTCTATGCTCTTGTTCAGTGGCGAGGCGATGACAAAGGAGACGGAGAGGGCGATGGCAATGGCCAGCAGCCATTGCTGACTGAGCCAGCCGTTGGTCACGGCCAGACCGCCCACGATCAGTCCGAACTCACTGTAGTTGCCCAGCAGATGGGCGGTGGTGAAGCTGGTGCGGGCCTTGAGCCTGAACCGGGTGAAAACAAGGAAGAACAGAAAGGTTTTCACCGGAATTGCAAGGACAAGGAGGAGCGCCACGCCCAGAGTCTCCATGCTCGGCAGTCCGGCCAGCCCTATTTCGAGGAAGAAGCCCACCAGCAAAAAGTCTTTAATGGAATAGAGCGACTTGGCAAGATCGTTGGCCCGGGCGTGGGGCGCCAGCAGCATGCCCATGATGAGCGCGCCCAGATCGGCCTTCATGCCCACGATGTCGAAGGCCCATGCCCCGGCGACAAAGGCGAGGAAAAAGCCGAACAGCACCTGCAATTCACCGTGCCCGATGCGATTGAGTATGCGCATGAACAGCCACCGGGCGACAGGCAGGGCCGCCAGTACGGCGACGGCCCACAGGGTGGGAACCTTGCCCGTGGAAAAGGCGAGAAACAACACCGCAAAGATGTCCTGTACGATGAGGACGCCGATGGCGGTCCGACCGCTGAGGGAGGCCGCGCGCCCTGATTCATCGAGGATTTTGACGGCAAAGACCGTGGACGAGAAGCTCAGGGCAAAGGCGATGAGTGCGGCTGTGGTCAGATCGAGATGGGCAAAGATGGAGAGCCCTGCTCCGGCCAGTCCCATGAGTCCTCCGGTGAACAGGAGAACGGTCGTGAGCATGTGCAGGCTTGCCCCGGCCCAGACTTCGGGCTTGAACAGACTGCGGACGCGCAGCTTGAGACCGATGGTGAAAAGCAGGATGGTCACGCCGATGTCGGCGATTTCGCGTATGGCCGGCCCAGAGACATAACCCTGGGTGGACAGGGCGAATCCGGCCACCAGATAGCCGATCATCGGCGGCAGGCCCACGCGGCTGATCAGATACCCGCAACAGAAGATCAGGAATATGGCAAGGGGGTCAATGAACATGGGCTATCCTTTGCTGTTCTTGCCCGGGATTACGCCCCGGGTGATGATGCCTACCATGAGCGCGAACATGACGTATCCGACCAGACACTGAAAGATGAGCAGGAGTTTGCCGTCCCATGTATTGGGTACGATATCGCCGAAGCCCAGCGTGGTCATGGTGACGACCGTGAAGTAGAGGGAATTGAGGAAAATGTCGCTGTTGTTGACCGCGAAGCCAAAGGGGGGCGTGGAGCCGATCAGCATGTGTGCGCCGTCCAGTGTGGCGTTGACCAGGGTGAACCCGGCCAGCATGGTCATGTAAATGCGTGCCATCTCCGAGACATCGCTCCAGGAGGCCGTGTTGCCGGGGGTGAGCATGCGTGGGATCTTGTTGATGAAGACGCGGATATGTCCGCCGAGAATGACAACCACGATGAGTGTCATGCCCATGATTCCCAGCACGTGCAGCATGAGAAGGACATCCAGTGCGCCGCCCGCGAACCCGACAATGGCCGCGTTGACCAGCATGCGTGTTTGCGCGGGAGTGTGCGACCGGGCGTCTTTGCGCGCCCTGCTGCGGTTGCGCATGATGTGAAAAAGCACCACCACACAGGCCGTGAGTACGCCGTTGCAGCTCGACACCACGAAATCGTCCATGCTCAGTACGCCCTTGGACAGTTCGACGATGATGCTCATGTTCAGAATACTGTTCCACAGGTACAGCAGTATGATGCCCGTGAAAAACGAGGGCACGAAGTGGGTGAAGGCCACATGGGAAAATCCAGAATCCGAGGTGTTTCGCATATGGTAGAGATTATTCGCACAAAAGACGGCTGGTTGCAACGAAAAGCCCCTGAGTTTCAGTCGCTCGTTCATGGTGTGCTGGCCTTCTCATTTCATTGAGTATATGGATGAGCCATGTGCGGACGGTTTGCCAAGGTATCCCCAAAAAATGCTTGGAAGAGGTCTTTGGCATGTTCCATGCCGGACGCGTAGCGCCCTGGTACACTGAGTGAAACCGTGTTCCACAAACCCATGTTTCGGGAGGCGGTGCGCGTGGCGGTCAATTCGGTCGCAAATGATGGACCGGAGTTGCTTGATCAGGCCGCTTGCGTACCGCGAAAACAGGGCTCCCTGCGGTGATGCCGGGCCTCGTCGGCCTTGACTATCTTTCTTATCTGGCTTACCAAACCCCCTCTTTGCCCGCGCTGGACGGGAGTTTTGCGCGTGGGTAAAATTAATAAAACGAGATAATCCCGGGAGATAGGCAGTTGTTCGAGAGCCTGCAAGAGAGACTGAGCTCCACCTTTTCCAAGTTGGGTGGCAAAAAGACCCTTGATGAAAACAACATCAAGGAGGGTCTGAGAGAGGTGCGCCTTGCGCTTCTCGAAGCTGACGTCAACTTCAAGGTGGTCAAGCAGTTTGTTGACCAGGTCAAGGAACGCGCCATGGGCGACGAGGTGCTCAAGGGTCTCGAGCCCGGACAGCATTTCATCAAGATCGTCAACGAGGAGCTGATCGAGCTTCTGGGTGGTGAACAGCAGGGGCTGGACCTCAAGGCCAAGCCGCTGAAACTGATGATGGTCGGTCTTCAGGGATCGGGTAAGACCACCAGCTCGGGCAAGATCGCGCTCTTCATGCGCAAGCAGCACGCCAGGAAGCCGTATCTGGTTCCGGCCGACGTGTATCGCCCGGCCGCTATTGACCAGTTGAACACGCTGGCCAAGCAGCTTGACTGCCCTGTGTATCCGTCCACCACGGATATGAATCCGGTGGATATCTGCAAGGATGCGCTGGTCAAGGCCGAAGAATTGGGCTGTGATCTTGTTCTCTTTGATACAGCGGGTCGACTGGCTATCGACGAAGTCTTGATGGATGAGCTTGAGAACATCAAGAACGAGTGTGCCCCGCAGGAAATTTTGTTCGTGGCAGATGCCATGACAGGTCAGGACGCCGTGACCGTTGCCGAGACCTTCAATGAGAAGCTCGGCATCACCGGTGTTGTTTTGACCAAGATGGATGGTGACGCCCGTGGCGGTGCCGCCCTGTCCATCAAGACGGTGACAGGTCAGTCCGTTAAATTCGTGGGTGTAGGGGAAAAGCTCTCCGAACTGGAACTTTTCCACCCTGACCGCATCGCGTCGCGCATCCTTGGTATGGGCGACATGATGACCCTCATTGAAAAGGCGCAGTCCGAAATCAATGAGGATGAGGCCAAGGCCATGGCCGAAAAGATGGCCAAGGCGGAGTTCGATTTCGAGGACTTCCTTGGTCACATGAAAAAGCTCAAGAAGCTTGGCTCCATGGAAGGGCTGCTCAAGATGATTCCCGGTATGGGCAACATCATGAAGCAGATGGGCGACAACGCCATGCCCGAAGATGAAATGAAGCGCACCGAAGCGATCATTTCCTCCATGACCATGCAGGAGCGCCGTCAGCCCAAGCTCATCAATGCCAGCCGCAAGGAGCGCATTGCCAAGGGTTCGGGCGTCAAGGTCGCCGATGTCAACGTACTCATCAAGAACTTCAAGCAGATGAGCACGGTCATGCAGTCCATGATGGGCGGCGGTGGCAAAGGCAAGAAGAAGGGATTGCTCGGCAAGCTCTCCGGCCTCGCCGGCAAGGGCGGTATGCCTGACATGGATGCTCTGGGCGGTATGCCTGGCATGCCCGGAATGCCCGGTATGCCTGGAATGCCCGGCATGGGTGAGGATGACTCCGGCAAAAGAGCCTTGTCCAAAAAGACCCTGAAGGCGCGCAAAAAGAAAAAATTGAACAAGAAGAATAAGAAAAAGAAGAAAAAGAAGTAGGCAATCAAGGTCATTGACCTTTGAATCATATTAACTTGCCATTGACTGGGCAAAAACGTATTAATTAACTATTGGGAGAATAAGTATTATGGCTATGAAAATCAGACTGACCCGTATGGGTTCCAAAAAGCGTCCCTTCTACCGCGTGGTAGCTCTTGATTCCGCTACCCGTCGTGATGGACGTCCTGTTGAGTTCCTGGGTCACTACAACCCGATGGTCGAGCCTAA
This sequence comes from Pseudodesulfovibrio sediminis, assembly GCF_020886695.1. Lineage (NCBI taxonomy): Bacteria > Pseudomonadati > Thermodesulfobacteriota > Desulfovibrionia > Desulfovibrionales > Desulfovibrionaceae > Pseudodesulfovibrio > Pseudodesulfovibrio sediminis. The sequence continues at coordinate 1,864,502 of NZ_AP024485.1, read as the reverse complement.
CGACATCAAACTTGACATGGAAAAGATCGAACAGTGGTTGGCAAAGGGCGCCGAGCCCAGCAACACTGTCCGTTCCCTGCTGAAAAAGGCCGGCAAGTAGCGTCAGCGCTTCTTTGTGCAGGGTGACCGCAAGGACACTCCTGCTCTGTCCGGTCTCCGATTGGCAGTTATAGTACACAGCGCGCGACGACGCGCTCGCACGGAGGTGACGTCATGCTGAAAGAGATGATTGAGTACATTGCCAAGTCCCTGGTGGACAACCCGGACGAAGTGCACGTTTCTGAAGTCGAGGGAGAACAGACCTCGGTGATTGAGCTGAAAGTGGCCAAGGAAGATCTTGGCAAGGTGATTGGAAAGCAGGGCCGCACGGCCCGCGCCATGCGCACCTTGTTGGGAGCTGCCTCCACCAAGGCTCACAAGCGCTCCGTTTTGGAGATTCTCGAGTAGCTCCAACAGGTCGAGCCTTATGAAACAGTCCGTCACTGGGTATATCTCCCTGGGCGGGGTGGTAAAACCGCACGGAATTCGAGGGGAGTTCTGCATAAAGAGTTATGCAGACTCCCCGTCCATTTTCGGCGATGCTCCTGCCCTGTATCTTCAGGAAGACAAAAAATCCCCCAAACCCATTACTGTCACCTCCTGGCGTGAGCACAAGGGACTTATCCTGCTTACCGTCAAGGGTGTGACCGATCGTGACCAGGCAGAGCTGCTGCGTGGCCGGTCTGTGCTGGTGCGCGAGGAAGATCTGCCCGAACTCGAAGAGGGCGAGCATTACTTCTATCAGATGATCGGATGCCGCGTGGTCCTGGCGGATGACACCGAAGTCGGTGTGCTCAAGGGATTCTATGAGACCGGCGAACAGGATATCTGGGTTATCGAGAACGCGGCCAAGACCGAAATCCTTCTGCCTGCCGTGCCCGAGTTCGTGGTCGATATCGATCTGGACAATGAGATCATTGTCATCGAACCCCCCGAGGGGTTGCTTGATCTCTACCTGAATCCCGAGCCGCCCAAGAAAAAGAAGGCGAAACGGCGAACGTCCAAAAAAAAGCCCCGCCGGAATAAAGGCGGAGAGCCAAAGACCGAGTGACCCGATTCTGAACGTCCGGGGCGCGTGTTCGGCGCACGTGGAAGTCTTCGGAGCAAAGCTGTCAAGGGGATGATAAAAAATGCCCGTAATAAAAGTAGAGATGTTTGAAGGACGAACCACGGACCAGAAGCGGGAGTTGGTCGAGGTCCTGTCCAGGGAAACAGCGCGCATTACCGGCTGTGATGTGGATTCGATCTATGTCATCCTTGAAGATGTCAAAAAGAGTAACTGGGGCGCTGGCGGCATGCTCTGTTCGGATAAGTTCCCGGATGAGAAACCAGCCATGGAAGAATCGGGACGCGAGTAACCATCAATGCGGCTGCACACGCGCATTGTGAGATAGGACACTATGAATTTTCACCTTGTCTCCATCTTTCCGCAGTATTTCGAGTCGCCCCTTTCGAGCGGACTCATGGGCAAGGCCGTGGAAACCGGGCTGGTCTCTCTTGATCATGTGGACGTCCGGCAGTTCGCTGGCGGGGTGCACAAGTCCGTGGACGACCGTCCCTTTGGCGGCGGTCCCGGCATGCTGCTCAAACTCGACCCCATGATCAAGGCGCTTGACTCCATCGACTCCCCCGGGCGCATTATGATGCTCTCGCCACGCGGCAAGCCACTCACGCAGGCCAGAGCGCGTGCGCTGAGCGCCGAAGAAGACATCACCCTCATCTGTGGCCGGTACGAAGGCATAGACGAGCGCCTGCTCGATCTCTACCCCATTGAGCTTGTCTCTGTGGGCGATTTCGTGCTCAACGGCGGTGAGGCCGGTGCGGTCTGTCTTGTCGAGTCCGTGGCGCGGCTGTTGCCCGGCTTCATGGGGCATGAGGACTCTGGCGAAGAGGAGTCGTTCTCTGCCGGACTGCTGGAGTATCCGCATTACACCCGCCCGGACGCTCACGAGGGGCTGAAGGTGCCCGCGGTGCTCAGGAGCGGCGACCATGGCAAGATCGCCACATGGCGGCGGGAGTGCTCTCTGACAGCTACCCTGAATGATCGGCCGGACATGCTGCCCGAGGCGAGCCTCACGGTGGAGGATATCGATTTTCTGCGCACCCTGCCGCGCACCCGGCTGGGCCGCAACCTGTATATCGCGCTCTGCCATTATCCGGTGGTCAACAAGTTCGGTGAGAAAGTGGCCGTGTCCGTGACCAACCTCGACCTGCACGACATGGCGCGCGTGGCTCGCAGTTATGGTCTTGGCGGATTCTACGCCACCACCCCCATCGAAGACCAGAAGGCCATGGCCGACACGATCCTGACCCACTGGAAACAGGGGGCAGGCAGTCTGGCGAATCCGGACCGGGCGGAGGCGTTTTCAAAGGTAAAGGTTTTTGACGATATTGAGGCTGCAGTTCTTGACATCGAGGCGCAAACAGGGCAATGTCCCCGCCTCGCGGCTACTTCAGCACGGCTGGATCGTCGCAAGAATGCTGAGCCTGCATTGACCTACGGGGACGTGCAAAGCTGGCTGGCCAACTCTCCGGTTTTATTGATTTTTGGAACTGGACACGGTTTGGCTGAAGAAGTCCTCTCCAAAACGGACGGCGTGTTGAGACCTGTCAGGTATTTGGATGACTACAACCATCTGTCGGTACGAAGTGCGGTTGCAATTATTGTGGATCGACTTGTCGCGGATGAGTATTAAGAATTTAGGAGATTATCATGGACATCATCAAGAAAATTGAATCCGAACACATCCGTTTGGATATGCCCCAGTTCAAGGCCGGTGACACCGTCAAGGTTCACTACCGTATTATTGAGGGCGAAAAAGAGCGTATCCAGGTCTTCCAGGGCGCAGTTCTTCGTCGTCGTCGTGGCACCACCAACTCCACCTTTACCGTTCGCAAGATTTCCGACGGTATCGGCGTTGAGCGTGTGTTCCCCATGAACTCCCCCTTCATCGACCGCGTCGAAGTGGTTTCCGAAGGTAAAGTTCGTCGTAGCCGCATCTATTACCTGCGCGAACTGCGTGGTAAGGCTGCACGCATCAAGTCCAAGCAGATCTGGGAATAATTTTTCGGATAAGCGGCGATCTGCACCGCTGCTCTCGAAACACAGACCCTTGCGTATGGGAATACGCGGCGGTCCTGAATTTCGTTCGCATCGGCACATCTCACCCCTTCTCCAAAAAATTCTCAAATCCTTTGTGAGTATACGCCCGGAGTGTCTTCTGACACTTCGGGCTTTTGTGGTTTGTGCCTCGTGACAAGCGGCGATCTGCACCGCTGCTCTCGAAATGCAGACCCTTGCGTATGGGAATACGCGGCGGTCCTGAGTTTCGTTCGCATCGGCACATCTCACCACTTCTCCAAAAATATCCTGAATCCTTTGTGAGTATATGCCCGGAGTGTCTTCTGACACTTCGGGCTTTTGTGGTTGGGGTTACGCGTAACCAGCTATTTGTATGCTCCTCTTCCTTTCGGGCATGCCGCCGTTCTTGCTTCGTTCGTAAAACTCGGGGTGTGTCCCTGTGGCTATTTTTTCGGTTTTGAGGCAGAAGAGGCGCGGAGGAATCGGATGAGTCAGGTTACATTGTATGATCAGAGCGGGTATGCGCCCACCGAGATAGCGGGCGTGGACGAAGCCGGGCGCGGCTGTCTGGCCGGGCCTGTGGTGGCCGGGGCGTGCATCCTGCCTGTCGAGTACGATCTGCCGGGGCTGACGGACTCCAAGAAGCTCACTGCCGCCAAACGGGAAGTTCTCTACGACCTTATCCGCGAGCAGGCCGTGGCTTGGACCATCGGCGTATCATGGGCACCGGAGATCGACGAGATCAACATCCTTCAGGCCACCTTCAGGGCCATGGGGCGTGCCGTGCGGCATCTCAATGTTCAGCCGAAATTCCTTCAGATCGATGGCAACAAGACCATCCCGCCGTATGCCTTGAAGCTGCATATCCCGCAAGAATTCGTTATTCAGGGCGACGGCAAGATTCCGGCCATCTCAGCGGCCTCAATCATGGCCAAGACCTTTCGTGACCGCCTGATGGTCAAGCTCGCCAAACGGTATCCCGGTTACGGGATTTCCAAGCACATGGGCTACGGCACCAAGGCGCACATGGAGGCCGTCAAAACACTCGGCCCATGCAAAATGCACCGCCTCACTTTTGGTGGTGTCAAACCCGAAGAAAAAAAGCAGGAACAGGCCAGTCTGTTCTGATCTCTCCGTTATTCCCCTGCGTTAGACGTCAGCTTGTTTTAGATTGTGTGGCGTGGTATACCGTATCGCATATACGTGGCTCTTTTATCCCGACAGAGCCGAAGGAAGGATATCATGAAAGAACGCAGACGGAAGATCATGCTCATCTCACGGCAACTGCTTCTCTGTTCCGGGGGGGCGCTTGCCGGTACGGCGCTCCTCTTTCTGGGAGGCATGCTGTTCAACAAGGGGATACTGATCACAGCCGTGGTCTTTGGCTGCGGCATACTGGGCGGGTTCGTGAGTATTCAGCAACGGCTGACGAGCATTGATGACGATGAGCTGGATCTCCTTTCCAAGTCCTGGGCGTCGGTCCTCATAATACCGCTGTTCGGCGGCATTTTTGCGTTGGTGCTGTATGTCCTCTTTTTGACGGAGATTATGGATCTCGACATCTTTCCCAAGTTTTACATTCCGGAATTCATCCACGACCGGGCAATTGACATACCGAATTTTTTGCAGAAGACCAGTCCGGCATCTGGGCAGGACATGGCGAAGATGATGTTTTGGAGCTTTCTCGCGGGCTTTTCCGAACGGTTGGTACCTCAGGTCATTCAGTCTGTGGCAAGCCAGGCCGGGAGCGTCAGCAGGGTGGGCGGCACCGGTGCCGGAGAGCGGCCCACATGGCGGCAGACGACTCGTGCCGGACTTGTGAAAGTGAAGACGCGAGTTCAGCGGATGACACAGAGGGGGCCGAAGACAACCGTTTAGGTGAGGTCGTCTCCGAACAGAAAACAAGTGCATGTAAAAGGCCGCTCCCTGAGGAGCGGCCTTTTTGGTGTTCGCATTCGAGCTTAGGCTATTTATACGAGGCCAGTTGCCGAGCGGTGTCTCGGGCTATATCTTTGGCCTTGAGGTCCTGCTTCTTGGAGTGGACGTTTTTACCACGTCCCAGTCCGAGCAGGACTTTGACCTTGCCCCGGCTGAAATACATCTTCATGGGGATTACGCTCAACCCTTTCTGTTCCGTCTTGTCTTTGAGTACCGTGATCTCCGCCTTGTGCAGGAGCAGGCGTCTGGGCCGTTCCGGGTCATGCTGGTCGTACAGGCCGGTCTTGTCGTAAGGCGCGATGTGCACCCCCACCAGAAAGGCGGAGTTGTCGCGGAACTGTACATAGCCGTCCTTGAACGAGACATGTCCGCCGCGCAGGGATTTGACTTCACTGCCCACCAGGGAAATGCCCGCTTCAAAGGTTTCGAGTATTTCATACAACCGTCGGGCCTGTTTGTTGGTACCGATGGTGTTTGGAGTGACCTTGGATTTCTTTTTTTTCTTGCCCATGTGGAGTGCCTAGGAAGGCAGTTCGTCGTTTTCCAGAAGAGAGGAGAAAAAGCTTACTTCCTCTGGAAAGTGTTTGAAAATATTATCCATCACCAAGTTGTTGATGCGGCTGACCGTGCGGCATTGCAGGACGTCCTTGAGGAGCTTGCGGCAGTCATGCATGTTGGTCTGCCGAATGATCCGTTTGATGCCGGGAATGGCTTGTGGCGTCATGGAGAGCGAATCAATGCCCATGCCGAGCAGGATTGGCACGCAAAACGGGTCGGACGCCACTTCGCCGCAGAGGGACACTTCTATGCCTGCCTGATGGGCGGCGTCAACAACCATTTTGATGGCGCGCAGTGTGGCCGGGTGGAGCGGCTGGTACAGGTACGACACATGATGGTTGGTGCGGTCCACGCCGATGGAGTACTGGATGAGGTCGTTGGTGCCGATGGAGAAGAAATCCACCTCGTGGGCCAGGTATTCGGCGATCATCACGGCGGCAGGCAGTTCGATCATGGTGCCGATGGGCATGTTGGGATCGTAGTCCAGTCCCTCGCGCCGCAGCTCTGCCTTGGCCTGTGCAAGCCACGCCTTGGCCTGCCGGACTTCCTTGACGCCGGAAATCATGGGAAACATCATGGACACGTTGCCATAGGCCGAGGCGCGCAGGATGGCTCGGAGCTGCACCTTGAAAAGCTGGGGATTCTTCAGGCAGAAGCGGATGGCCCGCAACCCCATGGCCGGGTTGGTTTCGTTGAGTTCGCCAAAAGTCGAGATGAACTTGTCGCTGCCCAGATCCAACGTGCGAAAGACGACCTTGCGCGGTGCCATGATGGCGGCCAGGTCGATGTATTTGTCTGTCAGTTCGTCTTCGGTGGGCAGATCAGTGCGGTTGAGGTAGGCGTACTCGGTGCGGTAGAGCCCGACGCCTTCGCCGCCGTTGTCGATGACCGCGGCCACTTCTTCCACCAGTTCGATATTGGACAGCACCTGAACGCGGGAGCCGTCAAAGGTCTCTGCCGGGAGGTTGCACTGGCGTTTGATCTTGCGGGTATAGGACTCGAATGCTGCGGCCCGTTCGGTGTAGTCGGCAAGCTCGGTTTCGCTGGGATTGACGATGATCTTGCCGGACAGGCCGTCGATGATCACCAGATCGCCATCGTGGACCGCGTCTTCCAGCTTGTCCACGCCGACCAGCGCGGGAATGGCCAGAGAGCGGGCCATGATGCCAGTGTGGGAGGTCTTGCCGCCGCGCACGGTAGCAAAGGCCATGATCTTGTTTACCTGCAACTCGACGGTGTCCGCCGGGGTCAGGTCATGCGCCATGATGATGGCTCTGCCTTCGATGGCGGTGATGTCATTGTCCACACCCATGAGTTTGGTCTGGACCTTGTCGGCCACCACGCGGATGTCCTGCATGCGCTCGCGAATATACGGGTCCTTGATGGCGCCAAAGGCCCGCTCCTGATCGGAGACGGCTTTTTCCAGCGCCCAGGCGGCATTGAGGCCCAGGGATTTGATGTATCCTTCCGCAGCCCCGGACAGTTTGGGGTCCTTGAGCATCATCAGGTGGGTGTCGATGAGGGAAGCGTGGCTTTTCAGCTCTTCGGGTACCTGGGCGCGGATGGCCGTGAGTTCGGCCTCCACGGTGGCGAACGCTTTGTGCAGATGTTTGATTTCTTCCGGCACCAGATCAGAGGCCACAGTCTGCCGCGGCAGGCGGGCCATATGATTGCGGTTGACGAAATACGCCTTGCCAATGGCGATACCTGTGGCAACCGAAATACCTGAAACGATCGCGTCAGCCATCTATGCCTCTTCGAATTTGTTTTTAAACAGTTCCGACAAACGGTTGAGAGCCTCTTCGGCATCTGTGCCCGTGGCCCGCAATTCAAGAATGTGGCCAGGGCCGGCAGCCAGTGTCAGCACGTCGAGAATGGATTTGGCATCCACTACCTGTTCGTCAGAGACGATGGAGATGCTTGCCTCGAAGGACTGCGCCTCCTGGGCCAGCCTTCCGGCAGGTCGTGCGTGTAATCCGTTTTCGCTGGCCACGATCACCTGTCTGGACAGGTAATGGCCAGCGGCTGATGTGGATGTCGTAGTTTCTTCCGTCATATATGAACCTGCTTCTTCAAACCATAGTATATGGCTGATTGAAACGAAAATCACAAGTTAAAAGCCTGTCTGATCACTTCCTCAAACAAGGGATAGAACGTGATCATTACCAGAAAAACCGCCACCGCCAGTACGCGCGAGAGAAACCCTGTGCGCACGAAGCGGGCAAAAATCATGAGCGCCGTCGTTCCCAGAAGCAGCTCCCAAACGGTGTAGGGGCGTGGCCAGATGAGCGTCCAAAGCCAGAGCATGAGCCCGGCGTTGGCATACTTGACCCGGCGTCCCCAGTTGATGAGGTCCCATTTTTTCAGCTTTTGCAAAAACTGAAATCCGTACTTTGTCCCGCCGATAAAGGTGAGCGCACGGAACACCTGAAGGCTCAGCATGCAGCACGCCCCGAGAACGAATGCGGCTATGCCGTACCCGCTCAGCAGCAGACAGATGGTCGCCAACGCCCAGAAGATAAGCAGGCTGCCGGCAAAGACCGAGTCCCCGATGGCTGAGAGGGTGTAGGTGGTCGTGTCCCTGACCTTGGCCAGCATTTTGGGCGGAAAATGGCCGCCTGCGATGGACGTCTCCACATTCAACAGGATGCCGACCAGACAGGGCGTCCAGAAAGGATGCGACTGGTAGTGGCTGGCGTACCGCTTCAGGGCCGCCTTGAGCTCCTTGGGGTCGTCATGGATGGCATAGAGACCCGGCTGCATGGCGTACATGAGGCCGATGTTCTGCATGCCACGGGTGTTGAAACCCGCTCCCACCATATAGCAGCGCAGGAAACTGCGCACAAAGGCCATTGACCTGGAGTCGGGCCGCATGGGCGGGAGCACTCTATCCACCATGGAGTCCTTGTCCTGTTAGGCGTGGACCGGTAGAAGGTTGAACTTGGTCAGATACCGGCATGTCGCCAGGGCTGCTGCGGTCTTGATGGCTCCCCACACGAGGAACGGAGCCACGGCCACGGACCAGCTCTTCATCCATGTGAAGTCCAGAGAGAACTTCAGCCAGCCTGCGCCCACGACGAACAGGGCGACCATGCCGAGCAGGCCGAAGATGATGCCTCGAACCCAGGTCACGCCTTCGTTCTGTTTGCGGGCGATGCCGCAGATCATGGCCGAGAGCATGAAGCCGATGAGAAAACCGCCGGTGGGACCGAGGAGGTGACCCAGGCCGGATGTGCCGCCGGCAAAGACGGGCAGGCCAATGGTTCCGGCCAGCAGGTAAAGGCCCACGGCCAGCATGCCCCGTTTGGGACCGAGTACGAACCCGGCCAGGGTGACGAAAAAGGTCTGCATGGACACGGGAACCGGTCCGATAGGAACATAAATATATGCACCGGCGCCGATGAGGGCGGCCATGAGTGCGGTCCAGACAAGCTGATGAAGGTCGGCCAAAGAGGTCTTATGCATTTTTTTTCCTTACTAATGTAATGAACAGGAACGGGATCGCATCAAAGCATACAGTCTTCTGACTGTCCAGTTTCCGCCGCCGCGCTGCGTGTGGGACCCTTTGTGTATCCTATCTCTGGCCCGGAAGAAAACTGAATTTCATGAGGTGGCGGCCACAGACCAGAGCGACCACGATCTTGATGGCGTCCCAGGGTATGAACGGGAGTACGCCGATGGTCACAGCCTTGTACCATTCAAGGGAGAGGGTGAACTTGAGCCAGATGACACCGACACCATAGGCGACAATCAGCGCGGCGCAACCATACAGCAGCCCGGCAATCCACGGGATGGTCTGGTCGGCTTTGCGGGCTAGGCCGCACAGCCAGGCTGACAGCACGAAACCGAACAGATAGCCGCCGGTAGGGCCGAGGAGATGGCCCAGCCCTGATTTGCCGCCAGAGAAAACAGGCAGGCCGACGGTCCCGGCCAGCAGGTAGAGCGCCACGGCCAGCGCCCCGTGTTTGGGACCGAGTGCATAGCCTGCGAGAAAAATGAAGAACGGCTGCATGGAGACCGGCACCGGCCCGATGGGGATGATGAGGTAGGCTCCGGCGCCGATGAGGGCGGCCAGGAGCGCGGTCCAGACAAGCCTGTGCAGATCGGTCAGTGAATTGGTGGTCATATAGTCCTACCCTGCCGCCGGGGTCAGACCGGCTTTGTTTATTTCGTCCAGATCGGAGGCAACGCAGCCTCCTTTGGTGGTCAGGTAATCGCCGACCATCAGTCCGTTGGCACCGGAGGCGAGCAACTCGTGCTTTCGCGTATTGCCGAACACCGTCACGCGGCCACCACAGATGCGCAATGCGCGGTCAGGCAGGAGGAAGCGATACAGGGCAACGACCTTGAGGGCCTCTGCCGGTGTCAACACCTCCCGGTTTTCAAGAGGCGTTCCGGGAATGGGGTGCAGGAAATTTATGGGGATGGACTGTACGCCCAATTCCCTGAGCAGCAGGGCCAGCTCGATCCGATCCTCCCATGATTCGCCTATGCCGAATATGCCGCCGGAGCAGACATACAGTCCGGCTTCAATGCCTGACCTGACAGCGGCCACATCCTCTTCATAGGCATGCGTGGAGCACATGCGGGGGAAAAAGGACGCCGATGTTTCCAGATTGTGATGATAGCCCTTCAATCCCGCCTTTTCCAATGTTTTTAATTGGCCCACATCAAGGGTGCCCGGCGACAGGTCGGGGTGCATACCAAGCTCCGCGACTTTTTGGATGCTCTGGGCAAAGCCGTGCAGATCCTTGTCCCCAACCAGCTTGCCGCTGGCGACGATGCCGAAGCGGGTCACGCCATGGCTTTGGGCCCTGCGGGCGGCCGTCTGTATTTCGTCGGCTGAAATGAGCGGATACTCCGGGCTGTGCGTGTTGTGATGGCCCGACTGGGCGCAGAACGAGCAGTCTTCGGAGCAGGTGCCGGATTTGGCGTTGATGATGGCGCACAGTCCGATGGTGGTGTTGAAATGCGTCATCCTGATGGCGTGCGCATACTGGAGCAGCTCCGGGAGACGATCGTCAGGCAGGTGCACGATGTACCTGATGTCGGCATCGTAGAGAGTGCGTCCTTCAAGGACTTTGCGGTGTAGTTCTTTCAAGCTCATTGGATGTCTCTGAAATGGTCTCGTTGTAGTGAATGCGTGCCCTGGCGTTCGTGGTCCGTCATGGTCCGGGCGTGCAGGCCGCGCCAACTTGTGACAGGTGTTATCAGAAGTCAACACAGGTCGTTTTTTGCACTTTCCCGCTCGAATCAAGGGAGCATGCGGGTATACCGGAGGGGCCCGGACAGCCCGTAAAAGTGGCGATATTTTATTTGCGCATGACGGCGTAAACTTCCTTGGAGGTCCAGCCGTTGGCGCGGTCGGCCACGCGCCGGGCGATCTCCTTGGGCTTGCCGCCTGCCAGGGATTCCTCTTCAACCAGTTGTTGTATGGCGTCTTCCGTGGTGTCGCCGGATTCTCCTGCAGGACCGATGATTACCGTCAACTCGCCGCGCAGTTCAAGGTCCATCGCGCCCAGTGAACCGAGGTCGCCGCGGATGAACTCTTCATACTCCTTGGTCAGCTCCCGGGCCACACAGAACTCCCGGTCTCCCAGGGCTTCATGGGCGATTGCAAGGGTTGTTGCGAGTCTGGATTTGCGTTCGAAGAAAACGAGCGTGGCACCTGTCTGGCCGTGGGCGGCGAGCAGTTTTTCGGTCTGGCTTTTCTTGCGCGGGAGGAAGCCGAGAAATGTGTAGGGCAGGGGAGGCAGGCCGCTGGCGGACAGGGCGACCACCGGTGCGCTGGGGCCGGGAACGGGGGACACGGTGAAGCCGTGGTCCCGGCAGGCCCGGACCAGTGTGAAGCCGGGGTCGGACAGAAGCGGGGTGCCTGCGTCGGAGATGAGGGCGACTTCGGTACCCTCTTCCAGGAGTTCGAGCACCCTGGGCAGTCGCTTGTCTTCGTTATGTTCGAAAAAGGAGATCAATCGTCCATGTCGTTCCAGCCCGAGCCGTTTGAAGAGCAGCCCGGCGCGGCGAGTGTCCTCGGCCAGGATGACGTCGGCTTCGGTCAGGATGTCGCGGGCGCGGGGCGACAGGTCGTCCGTGTTGCCCAGAGGGGTGGCCACCACCCAGAGTGTACCTGTGTCGGTCATATATTCATTCCGGTGAGGTCAAATGCGTTTTCAATATGTTCCACGTCCATGGAGGTCCCGTTGTCAATGACGCCGGCCAGGTCGAAACGGCAGGGGGTGTCCCACAGGTCTTTCCTTGTCAGGTAGTGGCTGGCCGCCTTGACGAGTCGGGCCTGTTTCTTCCGGGTGAGAGCGTCCCCCGGGGTCGCCATGGAGTTGGCCTTGCGGGTTTTCACTTCCACGAACACGAGGGTGTCCCGGTCTTTGCAGATGAGATCCAGCTCCCACTGATGGAAGCGCCAGTTGCGGTCCAGTATGCGAAACCCCTTGGTTTCGAGATAGCGGGCAGCGGCGTCTTCACCCAGATCTCCGAGCGTTCCGGTCCACCCGGCGGGCAGTAGTTTTGTGATAAACCCCATGAAGAGAGGTATTAGCACAGGGGCGGCGGGTTGTCAGGCCGCTTCCCTACAGCTTCCCTGCAAGTTGATTGACCACGGCCTCCGGGCTGAAGTCGTATTTCTTGAGTCGTGGGTTGTGTGTTCTGGTGAACTGCTTGAAGTCGATCTTGTTCCAGTTCTCTTTGCGCAGGATGGGCATGTATCTGGCACAGTTTGATTTGTCTATGAGCTGCATCTGTATGGGGAACATGGTGCCGAGATCATGGAAATAGTGTCCATGGAAATAGTCATAGATCAGCACCATTGCCCAGCCTCCTTCCATGAAGTGGCCGCCTGTCGAAGCAACCAGTTCGCCCTTTCTGACGGCGTTGATGCCTTGCCTGGTCCAGTCCACTCCGCCGATCACGATATCGGTTCCGGGCTTCAGTCCCTTTTTCTTTATGGCCTCGATGGCTCCGAGGGCGGTGGTATCGCTGACTGTCCAATATATCCGTGCGTCCGGGTAGAGTTCGAGGAGGGATTCGGTTTTAATCCTGGCTGTTTCATATTCCCAGTAGGTCAGGAGAAAACGGTCGATGCGGGTTTGTTTGCAGTGTTCGACTGTTTTTGTCAGTCCTGCCTTTCGGGTGTTGGAAACCGTGGTTTCAAGGCCGCCGCCAAGACCGATGAGGTGATACTTTCCTTCTGATCCGGTCAGTCCCAGTGTCTTGGCCTCGCGGAGAAGACGTTCTGCCAGTAATTGGCCGGCTGTTTCCTCATCAGGCGAAAGATGAGCGATCCAGCTGCTATGCGGTTTTCCCGGGCAACCGATCACCTTGCGTGCGCTAGGAGAGATGTCCGCGTTGAAGAGTACTACTTTGACGCCCGCTGCATCGGCCATCCGGAGGACGCTCTCACTGTGCGAGGCCTGGAAGACGAACATGAGGCAGTCCGGTTTGTTGTCACCCGAGAGTATCCTGCGGGCGTTGTCTTCAACTTCGATTCTGTTTCTGCACTCGATGATGGTCAGGTCCATGTGCAGGTCCTTTGCCGCAGTTCTTGCGAAGCCGCACAGCTGGTTCCAGAAGAGATTGGTCGCAGGGATGGCAGGGGTGATGAGCGTCACGCGTACCGGCGCTTCCGCGCCCGCATAGGCTGGCAGACAGGACAGGATGCATGCGGCAAGGAGTATTGTTCGAAAAATGGAGTGCATACGTTTATTATGTCAATGTAAACATGTTGATTGATTTTCGTGTTTGAATTTTATTGTGACAAAAGTCAAGGAGACTAATTTTACGGTAATATCGCATTGTGAGGAAAGCGCGTCGTGTCTGGAAAACACAGTCCCTTCATTGACATGGCAGTCCTGCGCTCGTACCGTTTCCGCCATGCCATACCCACACAGCCTGACCTCGGCCCATACGGCCTTTTTGACCGACCTCTTTCCGGGAGACGGGTGTCTGCTCACGCCCGAAGCAATGAATATATTTTCCGTGGATGCCGGACGAGAACGGACCATGCCGTTGGCTGTTGTCCGTCCTGAGAACCGAGAACATCTGGTCGAGCTGCTCCGCTGGGCGGATGCGGAACGCATGCCTGTCACCGGGCGGGCGCGTGCCACCAATCAGGTGGGCAGCGCCGTGCCGGTCCACGGCGGGGTGGTGGTCTCCCTGTTGCGCATGAACGCCATTCTGGACATCGATGACCGGGATTTCGTGGCCGTGCTTCAGCCGGGCGTGGTCACGGCTGATCTGCAGGCAGCGTGCGCACGACAGAAGCTTTTCTATCCGCCGGACCCGGCCAGTGTGAAGACCTCCACTGTGGGCGGCAACATCGCCACCTGCGCGGGTGGGTTGCGGGCCGTCAAGTATGGCGTGACCCGTGACTGGGTGCTTGGGCTTGAGGCCGTGCTGCCCGGCGGCAGAGTGCTCAATATGGGGGGACGTTCTCATAAGGATGTGGTCGGGCTGGACCTGAAACGACTCTTTGTCGGCTCCAATGGCAAACTCGGCCTGATCTCCGAGGTCACGGTCAAGCTCATTCCGCTCCCTGAAGCCGCGGCTTCCGTGCTGGTGGGCTTTGCCGATCTCGCATCCTGCATGGACGGGGCCATGGCCGTGTTCCATGCGGGGCTGCTTCCGTCGGCCTGCGAGTTCATGGACGAGACCGTGCTCTCGGTGGTGCGCCTGTCCGGGGATATCCCAGTGGCTCCCGAGGCAAAGGGCGCGTTGTTGTTCAAGCTGGACGGCACGCAGGAAGGCGTCGATGCCGAGGTCCGCAGGTTGGTGGCCGCGCTCAAGACGGTACGGCCCGTGTCCGTGGAAGTGGGCGTTGGCGCAGCCGAAGAAGCTATCTGGGACGTGCGGCGGGGCATCTCCCCCGGCTCCTACAAACTGAAGCCGAACAAGGTGTCCGAAGATCTTTCCGTGCCGCGCAGTCAGGTGCTCCGGCTGGTTGAGTCCGCCCAGGAGTTGGGCCGCACGCACGGTCTGCCCGTTCTCTGTTACGGCCATCTGGGCGATGGTAACATTCACACCAATATCATGCACGACGCCTCGGTGCAGGGCGAGGTGGAAACCGCCCATGTGATCAAGGAGGCGCTCTTCCGGCTGGCGCTGGAGCTGGGCGGCACCATCTCCGGCGAACACGGAACCGGGCTGTCCAAGGCTTCTTTTGTGGGCGAGCAGCTTTCCGCGGACGAGATGCAGCTTATGGCTGACATCAAGGCGGTGTTTGACCCCAACTCCATCATGAATCCTGGCAAGGGGTGGTAGTCCATGGCCGGTGAGTGCATCCTGTGCGGCAAGTGCATGGAGGTCTGCCCGTTGCTGCGGGCCACGGGCCGGGAGGAACTCGGCCCCCGCGCCAAGGCTGACCTGTGCCGCGTGCTGGTCGAGGACCCGGACCTGTTGTCGGAAGCCCGTGTCGAGAAACTGGCTGGACTCTGTCTGGGGTGCGGGCGATGCCGCGCGGTCTGTTCGCAGGGCGTGGATGTTCCCATGTTGGTGGCAGGGTTGCGGCAGGCACATCCCGATTTCAAAAAATGGCTGTGGAAGACATGGCTGGTGCGCGCCCGCGAACTCTGGTCCCCTGGTTCCACGGCGGCCAGACTTATCCCCAAACAGTTTCATACAGAAAGATTCGGCCCCATGCTCAAGATGCTGTCCGGCCTCAAGGGCGGGCCGGGATTGACGCCGTTTCTGAAAATCGCGTCCTTTCCTGATACGGTCCGGGGCGAGAATATGCTGCTGTTCGCGGGGTGTACGGCTACCTATGTGCAGAGCCGCTGGCTCATGACCGCCCTCAAACTGCTGGACGGTCTGGGTGTGGATGTGCTGCCCGGCGAGTTCAAATGTTGCGGCAGCGGGCTGCAATCTGCCGGGTTTGCGGACGTATCCCGCTCCATGGCCGAACACAATGTGGCGGTGTGGCGCAACGCCGGTAAACCGCGTGTGGTGACCGTCTGCGCCTCCTGCAAGGCGGGACTGGAAGGGTACATAGCGTGTTTTGCTTCTGACGAGGAACAGGCTGAGTGGGGGAATTCCCTTCTTCCCTTGTCTGAAATTATATTTGATACCGAATGTGTGATATCGACGCCGATACATGAACGCCTTGGGTACCATCATCCCTGCCATGCAACGGGGGTGGATAGGGCTGGCCTTTTTTTGCATTATGCTTTAAATGGCATAATTGAAATGGCTACAGACAGGGAATGCTGCGGTTTTGGCGGGGTCATGCGGCTGGGGGCAGCCGACCTGACCGAACCTGTCAACGCCGCCTGCTGGGACACCCTTGCAGGCGCATCAGTGGTGGTCACAGGATGCTCGGCCTGCATCGGCCAGCTCAAGGCCACGGCTCCTCATGGAGTTAGGGTCGGTCATTGGTTGGAACTCATAGAATAAGAGGAAAGCGGAGTGGAAAAGGCGTCCTTTGTTCAGGCGATCAGTAAAACGAATCTCCTTCTGACATCACGAAAGGGCCTTTTTGGGTTGTATGCCTTTTTGTTCTTTTTCTTGGGGCTATGGATCGATTCAAACCTTCTGGGCAGAGAGACCGGCGACGTATCCTCAAGAGCGGTCGTTTTTGTTCTGATCAGTTATTTCCTGTATTTTATCGGGGACATATCCCTTAGCAACTTCACCGTCGCTTCCCTGCGGAGCCAGACCTCCTTTTTCCCGGACTCCCCGTTGTGGGGAGTTGTCAGATATTTTCTCTATACCCTGGCGATTTCTCTTATTGTCGGAGCAGCTTTTGCAGTAGGACTCCTTCTCCCGGGGATCTGGCTTGCCTTAACCATGGATTTGTCTTCCGGGGTTGTGCTCGAATCGGTTGGCGCCCCGTTTTTCCTGTTGATGATTCCGGGGGCGCTGCTGGCGGTGTTCCTGGTTGGGCGATGGGTTATGGCACTGTTTTCTGCGGCTGTCGGCGATACCTATGGTCTGACTGATTCATGGCATATGACCAATGGGTATTCCGTCAAGCTGACGCTTATATTGGCTCTAGGAGTGGGACTGCCCATTGGCGTTGAAATCGCGTGCGGGGCGATGTTCAATTTTGACCTCGGCAATCCGCCTCTGCTGTTTACCTTGGTGAGCAATGGTATTTCGGCTGCACTATGCTTGTGGATGAACACGTATTTGGCTGTTCTCTACGAAGACCTACGCGAGCGATACACTGTCAGCTTTCAAGTTGTTCCCGAAACCGATCCGGCATCAGTCGCCGAAGTCATTCACACCCCTAACTCACAAATAGAAAAAGCGAGGTTCACCATGTCAGACAAGATTTCTCCCATAGCTGTCATCAAAGAGGCCTGTGCCATCTTCTGGGCTAGAAAGTGGTCCTTTCTTGGACTTATTTTGTTGCTTTTTGTCGTGTTGACCGTGCTCCAGTTCGGATCGTTGGTTGGTTTTGCTCCAATGTCTGATCCTGCCAATCTGGGGGCAGATGTTTTAGTGAAGGCGGTTGTGTTTGGTCTTGTGAGCCTTGTTGCCATGATCCTTTTTTCGTTGTTCGTGGCCACACTGCTCAACCATCTGGCCATCACCCATATGCGGGGCGC
Source organism: Pseudodesulfovibrio sediminis (assembly GCF_020886695.1). Lineage (NCBI taxonomy): Bacteria > Pseudomonadati > Thermodesulfobacteriota > Desulfovibrionia > Desulfovibrionales > Desulfovibrionaceae > Pseudodesulfovibrio > Pseudodesulfovibrio sediminis. The sequence goes on along the minus strand of NZ_AP024485.1, from coordinate 1,847,330 downwards.
AGGGAGACTCCTCCCGGAGAGATTCCTAAGGACCATGTGGCGGGTTTTTGTGCGCGGTTTTATATTGTTTGTCACCCTGCTGGTGGTCGAGTTGGTGTTGTTGGCGCCGATCATTCTTTTTGTCACCACGTTGTCCCCTGCTAGTGGTGAAATAAACCTACAGTTCGTATTGGTCATGCTGGTTTACTTGCCGGTGTTTTTATTCCTGCTAACGGGATTGATGTTGCGCTTGAGTGTCATGATTCCCGGCGCGGCCGTAGGGCATGTGGTCAGCCTTAAAGAGGCGTGGGCCATGACCAGGGGACATACGTGGCGTATGATCGGATGGTACTTCCTGCTGGTGTTGGTCATTGCTCTTGTTGCAGGGCTTATGACAGCTCCCGCTTTCCTCTTAGGTGGAGAATCTTTCGGTGTTATGGCTGTCATTTTAAGCGTGGGTGCTGCGGTGGTGACCTTATGGGGTTACGGTATCATGGTGGTGTCTATCCCTGTATGGTATGAACGGCTGCGGTTGCGGTATGAAAGCAACTCCGCCGGTCCCGAGCCTGCCATGGCTCCAGAGTCCGATCAAAGCGCCCCGCAGACCGATGTCGGTCCGTATGCGGAGACAGCACCAGGAGGGACAGAGTAAGTCTTTCTATGTGACAATCCTGTTACGAAACCATCAAGGCCACCCTTTTACGGGTGGCCTTGTTTATGGTATCCCGCCTTGTGTCGGTGAAAACCGCGTTTTCGCATGTCTGATGCGTTGACAATGCGAATTCCGACCATATGATGCTCTACAGTGTCTGACAGTGACACATTCCGATAGCAATAGACCCCCGGGAGACCGTTTACATGCTCAAATATATTTTCGGTTCAAAGAACGACCGATATCTCAAGAAACTCAAACCCGTCATTGCGGAGATCAACGCTCTCGAACCCGAGATGGAAGCGCTTTCCGATGCCGATTTTCCCACCAAGATCAATACGTGGAAAGAGCAGGTAGCCGTCGGCGACAAGACGCTGGATGATCTGCTGCCCGAGTGTTTCGCGCTGGTGCGCGAAGCGGGCAAGCGGTGCTTTGATCCGTCCATGCGCCACTTCGATGTGCAGCTCATCGGCGGATATGTGCTGCATCAGGGCAAGATCGCCGAGATGAAGACCGGTGAAGGTAAAACTCTGGTCGCCACCCTGGCCGTTGTGCTCAATGCGCTGTCCGGCAAGGGCGTGCATGTCATCACTGTCAACGATTACCTGGCTACCCGTGACGCCGAGTGGATGGGCCAGCTCTACAATTTCCTCGGTCTTTCCGTGGGCATCATCGTGCACGGCATCACTGACCAGGAACGTCAGGCCGCCTACGCCGCTGACATCACGTACGGAACCAACAACGAGTTCGGTTTTGACTATCTGCGTGACAACATGAAGTTCTACAAGGAGCAGTTGGTTCAGCGGCCGCTCAATTTTGCCATAGTTGATGAGGTTGACTCCATCCTCATTGACGAGGCGCGGACCCCGCTCATTATTTCCGGTCCGGGCGAAAAATCCTCCGGCCTGTACAGGCGCATCGACGCCATCGTACCCAAGCTCGACAAATCCACGCCCACGGACCCCGAAGACAAGGATGCCATTCCCGACGGTGATTTCGTGCTGGACGAAAAGACCAAGGCCATTACCCTGACCGACGCCGGTGTGGAAAAGATCGAAGAACTGCTCGACATCGACAACCTGTTCGATCCGCAGCATATCGCGTTGCAGCACCATGTGCTTCAGGCGATCAAGGCGCATTACTGCTTCATCAATGACGTGGAATACATCGTCAAGGATAACCAGGTCGTGCTGGTCGATGAGTTTACCGGTCGGCTCATGCCGGGCCGCCGCCTGTCCGACGGGCTGCATCAGGCCATCGAGGCCAAGGAGAACGTCAAGGTCGAGGCCGAAAACCAGACGCTGGCGTCCATCACCTTCCAGAACTATTTCCGCATGTATGACAAGCTGGCCGGCATGACCGGTACGGCTGATACCGAGGCCGTGGAATTCGGCCAGATATACAACCTCGAAGTCGTGGTCATCCCCACCCATCGAGGCATGGTGCGCAAGGATCATCCCGATGCCATCTACAAGACCCAGGAGCAGAAGTATCTGGCCATTGCAGAGGACATCGAGGATTGCTACCGGCGCGGCCAGCCCACGCTGGTCGGCACGGTCTCCATCGAAAAATCCGAACTGCTCTCCAATCTGCTCAAGAAACGCAAGGTGCCCCACAGCGTGCTCAACGCAAAGCAGCATGAACGGGAAGCTGAAATCGTGCTTGAAGCGGGCCATTTGACCAAGGTCACCATCGCCACCAACATGGCTGGACGTGGTACCGACATCAAGCTCGGCGAGGGCGCACTTGAGGCCGGTGGTCTGCACATCATCGGCACGGAACGCCACGAGTCACGGCGCATCGACAACCAGCTTCGAGGCCGTGCAGGCCGTCAGGGCGATCCGGGTTCCTCCCGTTTCTATCTGGCGCTGGACGATGATCTCATGCGCCTGTTCGGTTCCGACCGACTCAAGGGCATCATGGAGAAGCTCGGTCTGGAAGACGGCATGGCCATTGAAAACAAGATGGTCAGTAACGCCATTGAAAAATCCCAGACCCGCGTCGAGGGCCACCACTACGAAATTCGTAAACAGCTCCTGGAATATGACGATGTCATGAACCAGCAGCGCGAGGCCATCTACGGCCTGCGCCACGACCTCATGAAGTCCGAGACCGTGGACAGTCTGGCCCATGAATATGCTGTCGATCTTCTCGAAAGCTCCCTTGAGCCGGCTCTGGACATGAAGGACCCGGATCAGGAGACCGTGGACTCCACCCGTGCTCGGCTGGAGGAAGTCTTCAACTTCGAGCGGTTTGAGGAATGGAACAACGGCGAGCTGCCCACCATGGATCAGGCGATTGCCTGGGTCGATGAAATTTTTGGCTATCTGCGGGCCTCCACCGGCGAGCATTATCAGGAAATCCTGCGTTATTTCATGCTCGATGCCCTGGACCGCAATTGGAAGGAGCACCTGCTCAACATGGACCACCTGCGCGATGGTATCGGCCTGCGCGGCTATGGTCAGCGCGATCCCAAGCAGGAGTACAAGCGCGAGGGGTTCGAGCTGTTCTCCGAGCTGATTTACACCCTCAAGGAGAACGCCCTGCGCGCCTTCTCCCACCTGCGCATCGAGGCCGAAGTCAAGGACGAGGAGTTTAAGCACGAAGGGTCTGACGACCTGGAGTACACCGACCACGAGTCCGCACAGGAGCAGAAGAAAGCCGCACCGGTCAAGAAAGACCCCAAGATCTCCCGCAACGCCCCCTGTCCCTGTGGCAGCGGCAAGAAATACAAGAAGTGTTGCGGCGCCTGATCAGATAACAGTGATAAACGAAAGCCCGGTTCGACGTCTGTCGGACCGGGCTTTTTTATGTGCGGGCAATGAAGGAAGGCGAATGCTCATCCCTTGTAGGGCGGCATCTCGGTGATCAGGAGCTGTTCGATTCGGTCCAGTTGGGACGGGTAGCGTTCGTCCTTGCGCCGGGCGATGGAGAGGGTGTTGACCAGAGGTGTATACCCGGGCCAGAGGAGAGTCAGTTCGCCGCGCCGGATCTTTTCCAGGCACAGGAAATCCGGGACAACGCCCAGTCCCGGTCCTCTGGACAGGCTGGCAACGATGGAGTGGATATTGGGCACAATGTAGTTCGGCCTGAAATCCGGGTAAGACTCGAAATTCCGCTGCCAGAACCGACGCAGGTGCTCGTTGTCGCCGGTGAGGCCGTACCACCGTTGTTCATTGAGCCAGGCGAGGAGTGTCTTTTTGCCTCCTTCCAAGGCCGTGTCGAATGAAGCGAGGTCCGTGTCTTTGCCTGCGAGCAGCACGATGTTCTCCTGTGAGAACGGACGGTATGTGATGTCTTTGCTTTCTATTCTGTGCGGGGTCACCACCAGATCAACGATCCCCTTGGTCATCTTTTCGAGCAGTTCCCGATAATCGCCGAACTCCATGATCAAGTTGAAATCAAGACTCGGGAGATGTTTCTCCAGTGCCATCCGAAAGGCTTCGAAGCACATGCCCACAGTCACGGAAGGCGTGTCCTCGCGCGTGGATTTCTGGAAGTTCTTTTCGGCTGCCAGCAGTCGGTTCACCGGGTCCACCACCGTATTATACAGCAGCTTGCCCCGCTCCGTGGGGAGGATCTTGCGCGGTCTTCGTTCAAACAGTTTGTGGCCCACATGGTCTTCCAGGGAGCTGAGGTGCAGGCTCACACCGGGCTGAGAGATGAACAACGCCTCGGCCGCGGCCGTCATGCTTCCTTTTTCATATATGGTTTTGAACGTGCGGAGCCATTCGAGGTTGATCACCGGCTTCTCCTATAAGAATTATAATACCAATCCATAATATGTTTTGTTTTTATTATGGTCTCAGCTTGCGTAGCTTCCTGTCAAGTCAAACGGCTGAAGCCGTATTGGAATCGCGTTCATTGTGTCTAAGACGAAAGTTCATACTTAAGGAGAATATCATGAAAGCAGTGCTTATCAATGGCAGCCCGCGCCCTGGCGGCAATACCGAGACCATGCTCAGGAAAATGGAGACCGTGCTGGACGGTGCAGGCTGGGAAACGGATTTTGTCCAGCTTGGCGGCAAAAAGATTCGTGGTTGTATGGCGTGCACCAAATGCTGGGAAAACAAGGACGGCAAATGTGTCGTGGACAACGACAAGTTTAATGAGGTCTTTGCGAATATGCTGGAAGCGGATGCCATCGTCATCGGCTCACCCACCTACTTCGCCGATGTCAGCGCCGAGACCAAGGCCTTGCTGGATCGGTCGGGCATGGTTTCGCTGGCCAATGATCGGGCCTTTGCCGGCAAGATAGGGGCTGCTGTGGTCGCCGTGCGTCGTGGCGGCGCGGTCCATGTGTTTGACACCATCAATCACATGTACCTCATGTCCCAGATGATCGTCCCTGGCTCCATCTACTGGAATATCGGACGTGGCCTGGACAAGAAGGATGTCGAAAATGATCCCGAAGGTATTGAGAACATGCAGAGTCTGGCCAAGACCATCGATTGGCTGGGCCGCGCCATGAAAGCGAGCGAGGCACCGTTTCCGAAGAACATGGAGTTTTTCGGTTAGATCGGATGGTGCAGAATGATCTGAAGGGGAGTGGATGTCGCTCCCCTTTTTTTTGTCTATAGCGGTGAAAGGGTTGCAAGAATCGGGGGGTAAACGTAGTAAGAGATCGCATGATCGTCCGACTCTTCGTTATATACAGCTTCGTGCTTGTTCTGGCTGTTCAGGCCATGGCTGGGCCATCCACGCCAACCATGAACACGGAACCGGACTTTTTGCTGACAGCGCCAACCAAAGTGAGCAAGGATCTTCAATTGGAGGCGGCCTTCGGGTATGTGGGCGAAGCGGATTTCTCGAACGGACTGGGCAGTGTGAGTGTGACTCGGGCCTCACTGGCGGCGGATTATTCCATCTTCAGGCTTTCGTATGTGCTTTCCAATTTCTCCTGGCTCGACACGGGGGCGGTCTCCAGAACCTTGAACTCGGACAGCTCTCATGCGCCGTGGAACGTGTTGCAGGACGTTACCCTGCGGGCGCGGTTCCTCAACGAAAAGCTGGGCGATAACTGGCGGTATTGGGTCAATGGCGAAATGACATCGTCTTTTGAGGATGAATTCCCCGGTGCCGTGGGCCTCGGTTTTGACGGCGGCGTGGCCTATGACCTCTGGAATGGCTGGATGCTGGGGGTGTCGGCCAAGACCATCGCCCTGTCCGCGTTGAACAAGGACCTGTTCGGAGAAACCGAGTTCGGCATTGCCGTGGCCACATCCCATCGCGCTCTGCGCAGTACTCTGCAAGCCCTTGGCTTTCGTGAAGACGCGCTTGATGGCAGCGATAACATCGGATTCAGCTTCGCCTTTTCCGGGGCCAGCAAAACCTATCGCCTCTCCTCGCAGAATCCTATTTACAGGAACGGGTATCTCAGTCTGGTCCGCTCCAAGGTCGGGGTCTATATGGATTACAAGGCCTCGGATAATCTGACCATGTCCATTGGCCCGGAATATCACTATGACCGCAAGTACAAGCTGTACAACTCCACAGGCAGTTACAAGTCCAGCCATCGACTCGATAATACCTGGGGTGGCGTGGCTCGCGTTCTCTGGAAATTCTAGCCATTCCCTTACGCAAAAAAACGGGCGCACACAGTGCACCCGCTTTTCGGTCCTTTTTCTGTCGTGAGACAGGGGGCCGGTGGTTCTGGTCGTCTATAGGCTGATTTATCCTGTCATGAACTGGGTTGCCATGGCCCATACCTGGGTCATTTCTTCCTCGGTCAGGTCATACCCTTTGCTGGTGATATAGGCCTCCATGGCCGCTTGGTCACCGATGCTCATTGCCTCGGCCGCCATGGTCGGGTCTGACATAACATCATTGACCAGTCTTGTTATTTCGTCTTGGCTCATTGCTCCCCCTAAGCGTTATTTGACATTGATGCAGGTGATGCTGTTCTTGGGCGATCCCTCAACGACTCTGTCGCTGTAGACCATGTAGATGATGACATCCCGCTTCTGGTCATAGAAGCGGACCACCTGCATGGACTTGAAGATCAGGGACGTGCCTTTCTTGAACACCCGCTTGCCATCGGCTTTGCCACTTCTGACATACTCGGGGACCTCTATGGGGCCGGTCTTGATACATTCGATGGAGGCATCCGACGGGTCTTCGGCCACACCGATCATGCCTTTGACGCCGCCCTTGCGTGCCCGGCTCAGGTAGCAGGTCACGCCGGGAATATCCGGGTCGTCAAAGGCCTCCACTATGATGTCGTCATCGCGGGAGAACAGGTGGAACACGGTGTCCACGGTGCCGATGGTTTCCGGGAGCGCCGGGGAGGGGACGATCATGCACATGACCAGGGCCATGAGCACCAGACGCACACTCCGGCCGAATGTCGAGGGCCGCTTTTTCTTGAGAAATTCTAGAGATTGCATTGATGTTCAATTAGCAAGGGTTGCTCAGGAATGCAAGTGTTGGGGCGCGGGGTGGGCGCGTCGAGGGGGGGGCTTCATTCCTTGGTTGGGGGTGGGTGTCCAGTGAATGCGGCGCAGTGGTTTTCACGAAAGGCGGCCCGTGTTTTCCCTCGATTATATGGTTTCGGCTGCATATCGAATCCGTCTTGGTTCCAGCCTTTGTGGCCGTGTAAAAGCACTCGACGGACCGACCGCTTGCATGCTACTGAACCCCCAAAAAGAAAGGGGCTTTTCGGTTTCTTTCTTTTTTCCCGCCCGGCTACCCTGACTATGTTGGTCAAGGCCATTTCCCACCGGGCGGTTTTTTCCTTTTTTACTGGGAGGTTGGTTTGGATAAATACGATAAGCAGGCATTGCAGGTGGCCAAGGAAGTGGTCATCAAATTCATCGAAGTCGGTCGCATTTCCCCTTCAAATTTCGGACAGCACTTTGACGTCATTTACAAGGATGTCATGCGCACCATCACCGGAGTGACTGCCGGAGACGGGGCGGGCGAAGCTCAACAGGACGACAAGGCCGAATAAATGGTGAAACCGGAATGCGATTCCCACACCGGGGCCGACACGCACGACGAGCATGGCAAACGGGTTGCCGACATGTTCGGCCGTATCGCCGGATGGTATGATTTTCTCAACCACGCCCTGTCAGGGGGGCTGGATATTTACTGGCGCTATCGCCTGGCCAAGGCTGCACGCCCTGAGTCGGGTGGTATGGTGCTTGATCTGGCCGCCGGGACCATGGATGTATCGGTGGAGCTATTACGTCAATACCCAGAGTGCCGGGTGGCGGCATTGGATTTTGCCCTGCCCATGCTGGAGAACGGCAAGGCCAAGAAGCTCAGGAAAGGGCGCGAGGACAGCATTTTTCCGGTCCAGGCCGATGGCCGCGCGTTGCCGCTACCGGACGAGAGCATGTCTGCGGCCACCATCGCGTTCGGTATCCGCAACATCCTGCCGCGGCAGGACGCCTACGCCGAGTTCTTCCGGGTGCTCAAGCCGGGCGCCCGGCTTTGTATTCTGGAGTTCGGCTCCGGTTCGAAGCGGGTATGGAAGGGGTTGTATAATTTTTATCTGGACAAGATGCTGCCATTTATCGGAGACCGTATATCCGGCGACCCCGGTGCGTACCGGTATCTGGCGGAGACCATCAAATCATTTCCGAATGAGCGGGCATTGGGCTCGGAATTGCTCGATGCAGGCTTCGAGCGGGTATACAACGTGCCGATGATGTCTGGCATCGTGTATCTGCATGTGGCGCAGAAGCCCCTTAAGGACGCCGGTTAAAGCAGGCTTCCATCAAGGCGGGCGAGTGGTCACAGGTTCAACGAGCGACCAAAAGAGATGACGAGCAGGCCAAGTATAATTGCGGCCAGTCCGATAAAGCGTAAGAATCGCGGTGGCTGTGTGGCGAGACGAAGCAGGAGCTTCGGCATGCGTTCGGCCATCAGGAAATAGGGGATGCCTTCGAATACGAGCGCAAGACCCGTGGCTATGATAAGCAGCGACCAGTTGATGTTCATGGGGTACAGAGTGCCGCAAACAGCGATTGGTGTCCACCCGAACGGGTGAATGGAGCACTATATATGAGTATGATAACTTTTGAAGCACTGAAGTCTAAGGATGAGGCCATTGGCGTGGTCGGTCTCGGCTATGTGGGGCTGCCGCTGGCGGTCTCTCTGGCCCGATATTTTTCTGTTGTGGGCGTGGATGTGTCGGCCAGGCGGGTGGAAGAACTCGGGCAGCGCATCGATCGCACCAATGAAGTGGATTTTTCCACTGTGAGTGAAGACATCGACCTGACATACAGCGCCGATCTGTCCGAGCTGGCAAAGACCCGGCTCATTCTGGTCGCCGTGCCCACTCCCATTGATGAATTTCGGTCCCCGGACCTGCGACCCGTGACCGGAGCCAGCGCTTCGGTGGGCAAGCACCTGCAGCCGGGCAGTGTCGTGGTGTACGAATCCACGGTCTACCCCGGACTGACCGAGGACATCTGCGTGCCCATTCTTGAGAAGGAGTCGGGCCTCAAGTGTGGTGTGGACTTCTGGGTGGGGTATTCCCCCGAGCGCATCAACCCCGGTGACAAGGTGCATCGTCTGGAGACCATCACCAAGGTGGTGGCCGGACAGGACGATGCCTCGGGCAAGCTACTGGAACAGGTGTACGGCACCATCATCAAGGCGGGTATCCACCGCGCCCCGGACATCAAGACCGCAGAGGCGGCCAAGGTCATCGAAAATACCCAACGTGACCTGAATATCGCGCTCATGAATGAGCTGGCCCTGATTTTCGACACCATGGGCATCGACACCATGGACGTGCTCGCCGCTGCCGGGACCAAATGGAATTTCCTGCCGTTCAGGCCGGGGCTGGTGGGTGGCCACTGCATCGGTGTGGACCCGTATTATCTGACTTTCAAGGCGGAAGCCATGGGCTTTCACCCGCATGTCATTCTGGCCGGTCGTGAAATCAACGACGGCATGGGCAAGTTCATCGCCGAGTCCACGGTCAAGCGGCTCATCCAGAATGACTGCAAGATCAAAGGGGCGCGTGTCGGCGTGCTCGGCGTGACCTTCAAGGAAAACGTCCCGGATCTGCGCAACACCCGTGTGGTGGACATCATCGAGGAACTGAACGAGTACGGCCTGGATGTTCTGGTTCATGACGCGGAAGCGGACTACGACGAAGCGCGAGAGGAGCTTGGCGTCGAGCTCTGCGCTCTCGAAGAGTTGCGGAATCTGGACGCCCTGATTCTGGCGGTGTCGCACGAGCAGTATGCGTCAATCCCGGTGGCGGAGTTGAAGAGCTGGTTTGTCAATCCCGATGCCACGTTGGTCATAGACGTGAAGGGATTCTTCGACCGCGCAGAACTGGAAGCGAATAACGTCGCCTATTGGCGTTTATAGGAGGCGGGCATGATACTTGTTGTAACAGCCACGGCCAAGGAAATGAAATCCGCGTTCCCGCACGCTCCCAGAGTGGAGCAGGGCGAGGCCGTGGAGTTCGTCTTTCAGGGGAAGCCCCTGCTGCTGGCCGTAACCGGCGTGGGACTGATCAATGCGTCCATGGCGGCCGGGCGGCTGTTGGCCCGAGAGGATATCTCCGGCGTCGTGAACGTGGGCATTGCCGGAGCGTATAACGAAGAAGAATTTCCATTGCTTTCAACCTGTTACGCATGGCAGGAGACCTGGCCCGAGTACGGACTGCTGGATGATGAAGGTCGTGTCGACCCCAAGGGCATCGGCTTTGCTCAGGGCGAGATCGACGGCACGGTCATCTGGAACCGGGTCAAGCTCAACCCTGTCAATGACGCCGAGGCCATGGGGCTGAAGCTTGGTAAGACATGGCTGCGTGCTTCCAGCGTCTCCGTGTCCAGCGTGACCGGCACTTTTACCCGCGCTGGCTGGCTCAAGGTCATCTGTAACGGGGACATGGAAAATATGGAAGGGTTTGGTCTCGCCTATGCGGCCAGACAGATGGGGTTGCCGTTCCTGCAATTGCGGACGCTCTCCAACGTGGTCGGCTCACGTGATTCTGTCGATTGGGATTTGAAAGGGGCACTCAGGGGACTTGAGGCCGCCGTTCAAATGCTTTTTGCCGAATAGTACGGGGCTTGCCCCACAACCTGCAACCTGACATAGTACATCAATATGGACCAACTTTTACGCTATTTCCAACGGGAACTACCCGCCATCAATGGATTTCTTGACAAGGAATCCGACCAGTTGAATGGCCTTGTCAAAGACGTGGCAAAGCACATTATCGGTTCGGGCGGCAAGCGCATCCGCCCCATGCTGACCTTGCTTTTTGCCCGCGCGCTCGGCTACGAAAAAGACGATTTTCACGCCATCGCCTGCTCTCTGGAGTTGTTGCATTCAGCGACCCTTCTGCATGACGACTATCTTGATGACGCCGAACTCAGGCGGGGCAAGGAAGCCGCTCATATTGTCTTTGGACGCACAGAAACCATCCTGGCCGGTGACGCACTGCTCGCCCTCGCCAACGAGATGGGAGCCCGCTACGGCATTGCCCGCCTTTCATGGCTACTCGCAAAGGGCATCATGGAGACCGCCGAGGGGGAGATCGAAGAGATCAGCTTTTCCAAGAACCCGTCGTTGGACCGCAAAATTTACATGGACATCATCATCGGCAAGACCGCCCGGCTCATCGAGTGCGCCTGTCGGTGCGGGGCCGCCCTGGCCGGGGCCACTCCGGAGCAGGAAGACGCTGCCGGTGAGTTCGGTCTGAATCTCGGCATCGCTTTTCAATTGGTGGATGACGCCCTGGACTACGCTTCGCCCACCAGTGAGACCGGCAAGCCGGAAGGCGGCGATCTCAAGGAAGGCAAGGTCACGCTGCCGCTTATCCTACTTATGGAAGAGGGGGACAAGGCCGGGGTCGACGTGCTGCTGGAGGCGCTCAAGGAGAAGTCGTTCACCGAGACCCAGCTCAGTGAGGTGCTCACTCTGGTGCGTGAAGGTCGGTATTCGGAAAAGACCCGTGACGAGGCCGCGGTCTACGTTGAAAAGGCCAAGGCATGCCTGAGCGGATTCCAGCCCGGAGAAGAGCTGGAAGTGCTCAAACAGGCCGCAGACTTTGTGTTGACCAGAACGAAATAATTTTTGGCCGGTATCCCATGCGGGGTGACCGGCCTTTTCGCTTTTACATAATGAAAGGTCGTGTTGGAGCCGTGGAGGCTGCAACCGCCTACAGGAGAGAGAATCATGTTGTGCCGTGTGCTTGTTGGATTGAAGGAACACGTTCGTGACGTCTTGGGTGAACGAGTTGCCCGCAAGATTAAGAGCGAGCTCGGTATGGAGGTCAAAGACCTGCGTATCGTCAATGTCTTCACTCTGGAGGGCGTGACGCAGGAGCAGGTGGACAGCGTGCTCGAACGGGCCGCCCTGCACGACCCCGTCCTGCATGAGGTGTCGCTTGAGCCTCTGGCCCGCGATTTCGACTGGATTGTCGAGGTCGGGTTCCGTCCCGGCGTGACCGACAACGAAGGGCGCACCGCCAAGGAAACGTTGGGTGTGGTGCTTGGGCTGGACAAGGCGGCCCTTGAAGACGTCAAGGTCTATACCGCCAAGCAGTACCTGATTGTGGCCGACATGGGTGAGGCCGATGTGCAGCATATCTGCAAGGATCTGCTCGCCAACGAACTTATCCAGCGCTACGAGTACAAGTCCGCTGACACGTGGAAGACCGATCCCGGCTTTGAAGCCAAGGCCGCGCGCGTCACCGGCGAATCCTCCGACGAAGTGAATATCATTCCGCTGTCTTCCATGACGGATGCGGAAATGGTGGACTTCTCCCGTGCCAATACCCTGGCTCTCTCTCTCAGGGAAATGCACGATGTCCGTGATTACTATGCAGACCCGGCAGTCATCGCCGAGCGCGAAAGGATTGGTCTGGCAGGCGACCCCACAGACGCCGAGATCGAAGTCCTTGCGCAGACCTGGTCCGAGCACTGCAAGCACAAGATTTTCAGCGCGAAGATTACCTATGAAAACACCGAGACCGGTAAGACTTCTGAGTTTTCCAGCCTGTACAAGACCTTTATTCAGGGTTCCACCAAGCAGATTCGTGAGCGCAATGCCGCCACTCGCGAAGACGGCGATTACTGCCTCTCCGTGTTCAAGGACAATGCGGGCGTCATCACTTTTTCCGATGCCATCAATGTCTGCGTGAAGATGGAGACGCACAACTCTCCCAGCGCACTGGACCCGTACGGCGGAGCGCTGACCGGTATCGTGGGCGTCAACCGCGACCCCATGGGCACCGGCATCGGCGCGAACCTGTTGTGCAATACCGACGTGTTCTGCTTTGCCGATCCCTTTTACGAGGGCGAGCTGCCGCCGCGACTGCTGCACCCGCGTCGCGTGTTCGAAGGCGTTCGTGAAGGCGTGGAGCATGGCGGCAACAAGTCCGGCATCCCCACGGTGAACGGGTCCATTGTTTTTGACGAACGGTATCTGGGCAAGCCGCTGGTCTACTGCGGTACCATCGGCACCATGCCGGTGCTGGTTGCCGGTAAACCGTCCCACGAGAAATGCGCCTTGGTCGGAGACGTCATCGTCATGTCCGGCGGTCGTATCGGTGCCGACGGCATCCACGGTGCGACATTCTCGTCCGAAGAGCTGCACGAAGGCAGCCCGGCCACGGCGGTCCAGATCGGTGACCCCATCACCCAGCGCAAGATGTACGATTTTCTCATGCGTGCCCGTGACCTCGGCCTGTACAACGCCATCACCGACAACGGCGCCGGAGGGCTTTCTTCCTCTGTGGGCGAGATGGCCGAAGACAGCGGCGGGTTCGATATGGACCTGGCCAAGGCTCCGCTCAAGTACGATGGCCTGAAACCATGGGAAATCCTTATTTCTGAAGCCCAGGAACGCATGACAATGGCGGTCCCGCCTGAAAAGCTGGACCAGTTCATGGCACTCAGTGAGGAGATGGACGTGGAGTCCACCGCGCTGGGCGTGTTCACTGATTCGGGCAAGTATCTGGTGCGCTACGGCGACAAGATCGTCACCTGTCTGGATATGGACTTCCTCCACAACGGCGTGCCCCAGATGGAGCTGACCGCCACGTGGAAACGGCCTGAATTCAAGACTGACCTCATTCCGGTTCCTGAAGATCAGAACGGTCTGCTCGCGGATATGCTGGGTCGTCTCAATATCTGCTCCAAGGAGTATGTGGTCCGCCAGTATGATCACGAGGTGCAGGGCAGATCGGCCATAAAACCCATGGTGGGCGTCAAGGCGGACGGGCCGTCCGATGCCGGTGTGATCCGCCCTGAATACGGCTCTGACAAGGGACTGGTCATTTCCCACGGTATCTGCCCGCAGTTCTCCGACTACGATACCTACTGGATGATGGCCAATGCCATTGACGAAGGCATCCGTAACGCGGTGGCTGTTGGCGGCGACGTCAACTACATGGCCGGTTGTGACAATTTCTGCTGGTGCGACCCGGTTGAATCCGAGACAACCCCCGACGGTCAGTACAAACTGGCCCAGTTGGTTCGCGCCAACCAGGCCCTGGCACACTACTGCCTCGGTTTCGGTGTGCCGTGTGTGTCCGGCAAGGACTCCATGAAGAACGACTACAAGGGCGGCGGGCAGAAGATATCCATTCCGCCCACCGTGTTGTTTTCCGTTATTGGCGTCATCCCTGACGTCAACAAGTGCATGACCTCCGACTTCAAGAAAGCGGGCGATCTGGTGTATGTCCTGGGTCAGACCAGAGCGGAACTGGGTGGTTCCGAAGTCGCCCAGCAGCTCGGGTTCGAGAATCCGAACGTACCGCAGGTCGACCTCGTGTCTGCCAAGACTCGGTATGAAACCGTGTTCGCCGCCGCTCAGGACGGACTCATCACCGCCTGTCACGATTGCTCTGACGGCGGACTTGGCGTGGCTCTGGCTGAAATGTGCATTGGCGGCCGCCTGGGCGCTGATATTGACCTTTCAGCAGTGCCCACATGCGGTGATATGAACCTGACCGGCGTACTCTACTCCGAGTCTGCCAGCCGGTTTGTGGTCTCTGTCGCCCCTGCTGACAAGGACGCTTTCGAGGCCCTCTTTGCCGGCCAGATATTCGGTTTGATCGGCGAAGTGAAAGCCGAGGGTCAACTTGTCGCGAAATATGCCGATATGAACGTGTTGGAGCAGGACGTCGAAGGGCTGACAACAGCCTTCAAATCGACTCTTGATTGGTAAATATGCTTACCAAGTCATAAAAAAATCTCCAACTACTTTACCTGATAGAAAAAAACATTTATGTAATTTTTCTTGTACTTACATCAATGGTCGAGTGTGTCGGCCATGTGACTCATTTCTCTGCCGTCTGTCGATACCGTGATGGGGGTTGTTCATGTCGAGGAACGCGGTTTGGTTGAAAGGGTGTCTCATACTTTTTAGTGCTATGGCCATCCTGGCTTTCGGACTGACGAAAACCGGACGAACAACGTCCGGTCGATTCGTCGGCTCTGCTGCGTGCGCTGAATGCCATGAGCAGGAATTCCAAAACTTCAAAAAATTTTCCAAGAAAGCGCATTCTGGCGAATCCGTGAAAATCATGGCGTCAGATCTCACCACAGAGGAACTGGCCGAGTGTTACGCCTGCCATATGACCGGTTTTGGTCAGCCTGGCGGGTTTGTCAGTTTTGCCAAGACTCCTGAAATGGGCGAAGCAGGCTGTGAAGTCTGCCACGGACCGGGGTATGACCATGTGGAATCAGAAGGGGACACGGACCTGATCAAGGGAGACCTCGATCTGGAAGACTGTACTGGTTGCCACAACCCGGACAGGGTGGAAGCCTTTGACTTTAAGCCGCTGCTTTACGGCGGGGCACATTAGGGGGCCTATGAATTTCATCAGAAAATCTCTCGGTGTCAAAGTTGCCTTGCTGTCGTCCCTGCTGACCGTCATCGCGTTTGCAGGGTTGTTCCTCTATACGTCCTTTTCAACCTACGAGCACACGATGTCCGAGGTGGAGAGTGCGGCCGCCCGTGTTGCCGACATGCTGTACATCGCCATAGAAGACCCCATGAGTGTGGGGGATAATGAAGGCACGGATATCAAGTTCCTGCAAATGGCGGAACGGTACCCGGATACCAAGGTGTATCTGATCGATTACAAAGGTGAGATAACGTACTCCACTGATTCGTCCGCGGTACGCAGAATGATCTTCGATGTGCGCAACGAAGAAGGGCTGCCCGATCTGGTCAGGAAGAGTCTCGTCGAGAATATTGCGGAAGGTGACTTGATGGAGATTGATGGCCAGCGGCATTTTGCCGAGGTCAAGACTATCAAAAACAATCCGTTTTGTTATCACTGTCATGGCAGATCGCATGAAATACTGGGGGCGATGGTCGTGGCGGTTGATGTTGGTCCGCAGTTTGCCGCCCTTGAGGACAATCAGTTGCGGTCGGCAGGTATTTCCGTATTGGGCGTGGTAGCGCTGCTGGCAGCGTTGATTGTCTTCATGCGCTTGTCTGTGGTCAAACCTATCACCTCCATCGCTGCTACGGCAGAAGAGGTCTCCAAGGGTGATCTTGACGCGAATTTCTCGGTCAAGGGCCAGGATGAAATGGCCAGCCTTGCCGGATATCTTACCGATATGGTGGATCAGATCAAGGATCAGCTCCAATACAATCAGAGTGTCCTTTCCGGTATCGTGGTGCCGTTGTTCGTTACGGACGATACCTTGCAGTTCCAGTTTATCAATCCGCCTTTGCAGACCATTCTCGGTTTGTCCGAAGACGAAGTCTCGGGCAGGCTCGTACAGGAGATATTCACCTGTGACGATGGAGATGAAGAAGAGGGGAGCTGCAATGCCGGGGACGTGCTTGCCTCGGGAGAAGCGACCTCGGGACACTTCAACTACCATCGGGCCGACGGCACGACCTATCCACTCATGTATGAGGCCTCTCCTCTCAAGGATGCTGACGGTGAAACCGTGGGAGTCATCTGCGTCCTGATCGACCTGACCCGTGAGGAAGAGGACAAGAAGAATATTGAACAGCAGCAGCAGAATCTGCTGGAAGTGGCCAATGAGGTCACTGAGGTTGCCAACAGCCTCAACGTGGCTTCGGATGCCTTGACCAAGCATATGGAACAGCTTGCCCGAGGCGTGGACACGACTGCTGATCAGACAAGCCAGGTGGCCACGGCCATGGAAGAGATGAACGCTACCGTGCTCGAAGTCGCCAAAAATGCTTCTGAAACCGCGCAGGCGGCTGCGAGAGCCAATGCTGTCGCAGCGGAAGGGGGCAAGGTTGTCGGCAAGACGGTTGGCGAAATCAACTCGGTGGCCGCGATTACCGAGAATCTGGCCGAAGCCCTGGCGTCTCTGTCCAGCCGGGCAGAGAATATCGGCAAGGTCATGGCTGTTATCAATGATATTGCAGACCAGACCAACCTGCTTGCGCTCAACGCGGCCATTGAAGCGGCGCGTGCCGGAGAGGCTGGGCGAGGGTTTGCGGTTGTTGCCGACGAAGTGCGCAAACTGGCGGAAAAAACCATGGATGCCACCAAGGAAGTCGAAGGTGCCATCTCGCTCATTCAGCAGTCCACTTCGGATGTTGTCCAGGAAATGGACACAGCCAAGGAGCGCGTCCTGAACACCTCAGGCATGGCTCAGGAAGCTGGAGGCGTGTTGGAAGAAGTCGTGGATCATTCCAATTCCATCTCGGACATGGTCAATGGAATCGCTGCTGCCGCAGAGGAACAATCCGCCACCTCCGATGAGATCAACAACCGGGTGACGCAGATCAACACGCTGTCTCAGGATGTCCTTTCCGGTATCCGAGAATCCAATAGAGGGATTCAGGAAGTTTCTGAAATGGCATCCAACCTGGCTGGGCTTGTTTCCAAGTTCAGAAATTAAATTCATGACGCAAAAAAAGATCCGACATACAGTCGGATCTTTTTTTGCGTCTATGCGGCAGATGGCACAAGTGAATTGTATAGATATGTTGAATGATAAAATATTTAACACCGTTAGTATGCCGTGAGTAGGGCATGGCAAGCCGCAACAACCCGTAAATAATTGGGTTTGACACATTTGCCATGAGCAGGTAGGAATAGTTATTAAATATTTGTGGAGGATATCCCATGACACATGAAATGGGCTTTCGACTTTCCAAACAGAGAAAAGTCATTCTTGAAGAATTACAGAAAGTTAAGAGTCATCCTACGGCTGACGAAGTGTATGATATGGTCCGGAAGATAATTCCCCGTATCAGTCTCGGTACTGTGTACCGCAATCTTGAATTCCTTTCGTCAAAGGGGTTGGTTCTCAAGCTGGGCGGTCCTGGTGAGCAGAAGCGGTTCGATGGTTTTCCTGAGCCGCATCCCCATATTCGCTGCGCCGTGTGTACGGCTGTGGTCGATGTGGAGTGCGACATTTCGGTTCCCGAAATTCCGCAGTCTGCTACGCATGGATACAAGGTTTTGAATACAAACGTGGAGTTTGTAGGCATCTGTCCGCAGTGCCAGGCCAAGCAGCAGTAATCCGAGAAATCGAACAACTGCTTATTGCAGCAAACAAGACCGGTCCTATATATAATAGGATCGGTTTTTTTTGTGTAAAATGAGAAAAATTCGCCATTTGTCCTTGACAGTTCAAGCTCAGCTAATTAGTAATAGTTCTCAGATTGAGCATAAGTGGCTGACCTTGTGAATTAATTTTTTTGATTATAATTTTACAATATCGCCACACGAAAAAACGACAACCATATCTGTTTAGTGTATAGAATAACAATCCTGAGGACTGTTTATTCAGCTAGAACAAGGAGGATTTACGTAATGTCCCTGAAAGGAACGCAGACTGAAAAGAATATCCTGACCGCTTTTGCCGGTGAATCCCAGGCTCGTAACCGGTATGCCTACTTCGCCAGTGTCGCGAAGAAAGAAGGGTATGTTCAGATTTCCAAGATTTTTGAGGAGACGGCCAACCACGAAAAAGAACACGCCAAGCGTTTGTTCAAATTTCTTGAAGGTGGCGATGCTGAAATAACGGCTTCGTACCCTGCTGGCAAAATTGGCACGACGCTCGAAAATCTGTACGCCGCAGCTGCGGGCGAGAAGGAAGAGCATGAAGACATGTACCCCTCGTTTGCCAAAGTTGCTCGCGAGGAAGGGTTCCCGGTCATCGCTGCTGCCATGGAGAACATCGCCATTGCTGAAGCCTACCATGAAGAGCGGTACAAGGCGTTTATCGCCAACATCGAAGACGGTAAAGTTTTCAAGAAGGATTCCGAAATAGTCTGGCGCTGTCAGAACTGCGGGTATAATCATACAGGAGCGACCGCACCGGATAAGTGCCCGGCCTGTGATCACCCCCAGGCTCATTTCGAAATGAAAGACACCAACTGGTAAAATCAATAAAAGGAGATCCTGAAATGGCAATCAAATTGGGCGAAGTGTACAAGTGTAATGCGTGTGGTAATATTGTCATGGCTATCCATGAAGGCGGAGGCGATCTGGTCTGTTGTGGCGAAGACATGGTCCTGATGGTCGAAAACACCGTTGATGCAGCCGTTGAGAAGCACGTTCCCGTGCTGACCAAGGATGGCGACAAGATTACCGTCAAGGTCGGTGAAGTGGCTCATCCCATGGAAGAGAAACACTACATCGAGTGGATCGAAGTCATGGTCGGCGACACAGGTTTCTACAAGGCTCTGAAACCCGGCGACGCCCCTGAAGCCGAGTTCTGCGCATGTGGCTTGACCGGTGATATCACCTGCCGTGCATACTGTAATCTCCACGGCCTCTGGGCTGCAAAATAAGTTTCGTTCAGCAGAGCGATCCGGTTTCCCGGCTTGACGTGACGTTTCATGAGGCCGTTAATGGTTCAGTTCGCACAATGAGCCGCGAAAAAACTGCACAGCTCTTGCTTATTGATACGCTAAAAGAGTGGGTGGGCTGCTTGGCCCACCCCGTCTCCGTCCCTGGATTTTTGGGGCAGGAGAGAACGATATTTCATCAATATCCTTTGGGAGGAAGCAATGGCATTACCTGAAGAAATGTATCAGTGCCAGACGGTAAACTGCGGATTTATTTACAATCCCGATAAGGGAGACCGTAAGGGCAAGATTCCCAAAGGAACGAAGTTTGAAGATCTTTCAGACGATTGGCGGTGCCCGATTTGTGGGGGTACCAAGAATTGTTTCCGTCCGCTTATGGGCCCTGGATCAACCAAGGCAGACTGTGAATTGTCGGTTGAGACAGACCCTGTAAAGTTGACAGCAGCGGCGAGTGCTGCAAAAATATCCGACCAAAAGGAGAGAGAGTCCATGCAAAAATATGTGTGCGAAATCTGCGGCTATGTTTACGACCCTGAACAGGGTGATTCCGAATCCAACATCCCTGCCGGGACCAGCTTCGAAGATCTTCCTGACGATTGGGCCTGCCCGATCTGCGGTGCGACCAAAGACGCATTCGTCCCGGAAGATTAGACTTTTATGTGACCCACCGCGTGGGTTGGAAGCGCGCACATTGAGTTCGCGCTTCTTTTTTGTCAACAGACTGACCTTTCAATGTGGAGAGAGATATGAAACCACTGGCTATTAAAGACGATATATACTGGATTGGTTCGGTGGACTGGAACCGCCGCAACTTCCATGGATATTCCAAGTCCCACATGGGCACCACCTACAACAACTACCTCATCGTTGACGAGAAGGTAACGCTTATCGACACCGTGGCCGAAGAGTTCTGGGGCACCCTCAAGTGCAACATCGCCAATGTGCTGGGTGATCGCAAGATCGACTACTTTGTCATCAACCACCTGGAACCTGACCATGCCGGCTGCCTGGCTCTGGCCGTAGAGAAATACCAGCCCGAGAAGATTTACACTTCCCCCATGGGGCAGAAAGCCATGATGGCGCATTTCCATTACAAGGATTGGCCTGTCGAGGTCGTGCCCACCGGTACCAACATCAACATCGGCAAGCGCAACCTCACCTTTGTCGAGACCCGTATGCTGCACTGGCCGGACGCCATGCTGACCTACTGCCCGGAAGACAAGATCGCTTTCACCAACGACGCCTTTGGTCAGAACTGGGCCACCTCCGAGCGTTTTGCTGACGAAGTGGATCGCTCCAAGCTCGAAGAGCTTATGCGCAACTACTACGCCAACATCGTGCTGCCTTACTCCCCGGTTGTTATCAAGACCTTGAAAGCGCTGGAAGAAATGAATCTGGATATCGACACGGTCTGCCCGGACCACGGCCTCATGTTCCGTGGCGAGGATTGTGCCTGGGCCTTCAAGAAATATCAGGAATACGCCGAGCAGAAGCCCAAGAACAAAGCTGTCATCGTGTATGACACCATGTGGCATTCCACCGAGAAGATGGCCAAGGCCGTTGCTTCCGGTCTGGCTGAAGAGGGTGTATCCGTTCGCCTCATGTGCATGAAGAACAACCACCACTCCGATGTCATGCTCGAAGTCTTTGACTCCGCTGCCGTCATCCTCGGTTCTCCGACGCACAATAACGGTATCCTGCCGCTCATGGCGGATATGCTGACCTACATGAAGGGTCTGCGTCCCCAGAACAAGATCGGGTCCGCCATCGGTTCCTTTGGCTGGTCCGGTGAGTGCGTAAAGGTACTCACCCAGTGGATTGAAGACATGAACATGGAGCTGGTCGAGCCGGTCAAAGTCAAGCATGTGCCTGACCACGACACGCTGAGCCAGTGCTTTGACCAAGGCAAGGCCATTGCCGCTGCCATCAAGGCGAAACTCGCTGAATAGCTCCTTCCGCACCGCTCTGGTGTAAGTGAATACATAAGGCCCACCCCCCTTTCAGGGGATGGGCCTTTTCCTTTTACGGATGAGGAGCGTGGGCCGCTGTCCTGATTCTTGTTGAGCTAGTGTTATTCCGAGAGCGGTGTGAAGGTCCCGTCCTTGAGCGAGGTCAGGTATTCGGCGCTGAAGTCGACATCTAGCTCCACCCACAGCGGCAGGTGGTCGCTCATCTGGAAGGTGCGCCATTTATCGACATAGTACTCGAATTGCTGATCGGGGTCGGCCAGCATTGTTTTCCATTTATCCACCGCTTGCTGTTTCTTTTTGGTGGGTTTGTTCTTCTTTTTTGCTGCGGTCAATTCTGCTCGTGCCTTGGTCAGTTTCTTTTCAAGAGAAGCGATCACAAACGGGGAATACGATTTGAAATCCTTTTGTGTTTCCTGCAAAACAGCGCTGAAAACATCCAGTGTCCCTTCACTGCGGTCAGAATCAATCCGTTGTACGGCATTGTCTCTGGGAATCCACGAAATCTGATCGTAGAATTTGTTCTTTTTCGAGTTGCTGCCGATGATGTTTTGTGTGGTTTCAAATCCCTGTTTTGCCAGAGCATTTCCTGAGGGATCACTTTTTTTATCAATATTGAAGTCGCCCACGAGGATGTGGTTGTCCTTTTCGCTTTTTGCCCGGTTGGCGAGGAAGCGGGCCACAGAGTTTATTTCACTGACTCGCCGTTTGTATTCTTCCGAATTTTTGGATTGCTTGCCGTAATATATGTGCACCGTGGAGAAGATGAAGCGGAACCAGCCCGACTGAAAGGCACAGGAAAACGGGGTTCGGGCAAATTGGCGTTTCTTTGTTACGTCACTGATTTGATCCTTCCACGGCAGGACGATTTCACCAGCAACGTTTCTGAACCGGACCTTGTCCGTATTGTAGATGAAGCCGAGCCGTTCGATGTTGCCGCTCCGCCCTTCGGTCACGTCGGTCACGATATAATCATAGCTGGTTCCGAGGAGGCGCATGACCTTTTTTAACGGTGTCATGTCCCGACAGATCTCCTGGATTGCGATGATGTCGAATGCGGAGATGACTTCGGCAATGTAATACAGCGACTCCTCCATACGCGGGCCATCGCCGAACCGATTGTCGTCGAAATTCCGTATGTTCCAGGTGCCCAGAACCAGCGTGGACCGGAGGGTGCGCGGAGGCATGACGTCCGCCACCAGTTTTCGGATTCTCTCCAGCCCGGCAACAGTCCGCTTTCGGGTCTTCGTATCCAGTCTCTTGAGTGGCCAATAGTGTATCATGACAGGCTTCTCTTTGTGCTGAGGGCGTATCCGCCTTTGCGATGGAACGCGCCGGGGTTGAGGTCTTGATTTTCACATACAGCATGTGCGCGAATTCAGCAACGTGTGACCATGGATTCATGCGATCAGTCTGTCGTTCTATTGGGAAAGAGGGCTTGATGCCGCCATGCGGCGGATTTGTCGGGTGATTTCGTCTCCGGCGGGCAAGGGTTCGCACCCTTGCATCTCATCTGTACACCTCCGGTGTAAAGTGAGTCGTTATACTTACCTGTTCATATTCTACGACAAGTTGTCCCATTGCAAATACGCCGAAACCACAATCTATCAACTCCGCACCGAAGGTGCCGACAAGGATTCCAAAGGACATGTCCTTTGGCCGCCGGAGGCGAAATCACCCAATCTTCCCGCCGCAAGGCAGCATCAAGATCTGATTTTCCCTACAGAGTTCAGCGTTTCACTCAAAAAAAAGCCTGCTCTTTTATTTGAGAGCAGGCTTTTTGGCGTTGCGTGTCAGGAATTTGTCCAATTGATTGGTGAACCCCTGTTTGTCCTTGGGGCCGAACGGTGGAGGCCCGCCGTGGACCATGTCGCCGGAGCGGAGTTCTTCCATGAGGTTGCGCATGCGCAGGAGGCCCTTGATGTTTTCTTCCGTGTACAATTCGCCACGGGGGTTGAGACCGGTTGCGCCTTTGGCCACGATGGCGTCAGCCAGTGGGATGTCTGCGGTGATGACCAGATCGCCGGGTTGCACCTGTCGGGCGATTTCCTTGTCCGCTTCGTCAAATCCTTCGCTCACGACAATGGAGTCGAACAGCGGTGAGGTCGGTACTCTGAGCGGGATATTGGCGACCAGTGTGACTCTGACCTCACACCGTGCTGCGGCTTTGAATATGATTTCCTTGACGACATTGGGACAGGCGTCCGCGTCTACCCAGATGCGCATGCCTATGCCTCCTGGGTGTCCAGGATTTCCTTGACTCGCCCAACCTGTCCATCTTCAAGCCGGACCTTGATGCCGTGGGGGTGAGTAGGGGATTTGGTCAGGAGTTTGGCTACGATACCTTCTGTCAGGCGACCGCTGCGCTGATCTTTTTTGAGGACGATATTGACGCGCTGGCCTGGGCGAATGTTTTTGCGGGTTTTCCCATCCATAGGAGTGGCTCCGTGGCTTGAGCATGCGAAAAGAGCAGACCAGTTGGTCTGCTGAAAGTGCGATGCCTGTGAGTTATTTCCAGCTGCCTTTTTTGTAGCTGAAAATCTGGCGGTTGGGGATAATCTGAACCGGAGAGAATGTGCCTTTGCGACACGCCTCCGGAGATTCGCCCACTGCTTCCATGATGACCTCTTGAAATTTGAGGACAGCTACATAAGGAACGGATTTGGAGCTGGAGCGGCGGACTTTGGGGACGACGGTATTAGAGTCGATGACGTGATAACGCGCCTTGTATGTCCCGTCGGCCTGTTTGACAATCTGCATGCGGGTTTTGGACATGCCGTGATTGAGGTTCAGGGAGTTGACCCTGATCCGGGCAAATTTGGAGAAGTTGGCATGCTTGCTGGCCAGGTCTTCATCCAGATAGGCAGGCATGTTCTTGCTGGTGACAGGCGCATTCGCATTGCCCGGTGCGGCAGAGGCCACATCTGTGGAGGGACCGGCCCAGGCTATGGGCGCAAAAAAAGCCCCGATCAAAAAAGCCGCCAAGACGGCAGGGAGTATGAATTTCATCATGGTGTGGTTCCTTTAACCAGAGCAGTAGGTTGGGCGGCAGTGCCGCCCAACCTTGAGTACCATAACGTTACTTGGTGCGAATTTCAACCCTGCGGTTCAGCTTGCGGCCTTCCTTGGTGCCGTTGTCGAACTTGGGATTGGTTTCGCCGTAGCCCACTGCTTCCAGACGGGAAGCGGAGACGCCGTTCTTGGTCAACCATTCGACCACGGAGTTGGCGCGGCGTTCGGACAGACCCTGGTTGTAGGTGTCGGCTCCGGTGGAGTCGGTGTAACCGGCAACCACGAAGGTGGCGGAGGGGGTTTCTTCCAGAATCATCTTGGCCTGTTCCAGTACGGGGACCATGTCGTCCAGGATCTCGTACTTGTCAAAGCCGAAGTTCAGGTTGAAGGATACGACTTCGGGAGCTGCAGGCGTCACGACCGGAGCAGGTGCGGGGGCCTGAGCGTCTGCGACTTCTTCGTAGAAGACCTTGCTGGCGTATGCATCCATGGCACCGGCTTCCATCAGGGATTCGGACGTGGCTGCAACGGAGCAGGGGAAGATGGAGCGCATCTGTTTGATGGTCTGTTCACCGGCGGCAGTGTCTGCGTAGCTGATGATGTGAACACACAGATTGTCACCGTACTGATCGTGCAGGGCCTGAGCGGCAGCCAGCGGATCGGCACCGGTGTTGGATTCACCGTCAGTCAGGATGATCAGAGCGGTCTTGCCGGACATGGAACCGATGGTCGGGTCGATATCAGCAACGCCGCCACCCAGGGGTGTTCTCCGGTTGAAAATTTCGTAT
This sequence comes from Pseudodesulfovibrio sediminis, assembly GCF_020886695.1. Lineage (NCBI taxonomy): Bacteria > Pseudomonadati > Thermodesulfobacteriota > Desulfovibrionia > Desulfovibrionales > Desulfovibrionaceae > Pseudodesulfovibrio > Pseudodesulfovibrio sediminis. The sequence goes on along the minus strand of NZ_AP024485.1, from coordinate 1,822,194 downwards.
TCGGTTTCGAGGCCATCGACGCTCTGAGTGAGAGCGTTCGGAGCATAGGCGCCGGGAGCGGTCAGCTCGGCAAAGGGTGCGAAAGCAAACATGCCGGAGTTGTAGCCCAGTTCCGCAGGAACGGCTTTATCCATGGCTTGGATGTTGTTCACGGCCATGTTGATTTTCTTGACCTTGGAGTCGCTGTATTTCATCGCCATGGAACCGGAATGGTCCAGCAGGATGATGAAGTTGTCGACTCTTTTGACCTTTTTGGCGCTTGCCGTGGAGGCAAACGCAAAGGAGAGGGCCATGACAGCGGTCAGTGTTAACAGAAGCAGTTTCCTCGATTGTCTCATGATATTACTCCTTTGGAGGTGGTTTCCTGAATTTTCATGCAGCCCTTTTGCTGCATGTTTGCCCAATATACGCAACTGGAGTGGTTGGTGCAAGAGGGTTCTGAGAAAAATATAGGAAAAACGCTTAAATCAAAAGGAGAAAGTGAAGACGTTCAGGTTGCGTCCCGGCCTGTAACACAGTATAAAAAATAGTTTAGATCATCAGTTATCAGGGCAGCAAGGAGCAAGTATGTATATAGTCACCGGCGGCGCGGGCTTTATCGGGAGCGCCATGGTTTGGAAGCTCAATCAGTTGGGAATTGAAGATATTCTGATCGTGGACAATCTTTCTTCCAGTGAAAAGTGGAATAATCTGGTTGGTTTGCGATATCAGGATTATCTGCATCGGGACCAGTTTCTCAAGTTTATTCTTGAAGGCGATGACCCGTTCGAGACCGAAGCTGTCATCCATATGGGTGCCTGTTCTTCCACCACGGAGCTTGATGCGGACTTTCTCATGGAGAACAACTACCGCTACACACAATATGTCTGCCGTTTCTGCATGAAACACGATGCCCGATTTATCAACGCCTCTTCTGCCGCCACCTATGGGAATGGTGAATATGGGTTCAACGACGATCATGAGGGCATTGACAGGCTTCGTCCCCTGAACATGTACGGGTATTCAAAGCAGCTCTTTGATATCTGGGCCAAGGATTCCGGTATCCTCGATCAGATTGTCAGCCTCAAATTTTTCAACGTGTTCGGCCCCAATGAATATCATAAGGACGACATGAAGTCGGTCATCTGCAAGGCGCACAAGCAGATTCTGGAAACCGGCCAGCTCAAACTGTTCAAATCCTACCGCGACGAATATCCGCACGGTGGGCAGAAACGGGACTTTGTCTACATCAAGGATTGCGTGGATATTATGGCCTGGTTCCTGGACAATCCTGATACCGGGGGTATTTTCAATATCGGTACGGGAAGTGCAAGAACCTGGAATGATTTGGCAAATGCAGTATTTGCCGCACTTGAAAAGGAGCCTGTTATTGAGTATATCCCCATGCCTGAGTCGATTCGTGATAAATATCAATATTTTACACAGGCAGACATGGATAAGCTCAAGTCCGTGGGATGTGACGTAAAAATGACGAGTCTGGAAGATGGGGCCAAAGACTACGTGCAGAATTATCTCAACAAGGACAATTCGTACCTGATGTCCAGGTAGGGTGTAGGGATTTCATTGAAGAAAAGGTCGCGCATATCGATTCTGGCCGGGATGCTTGTCATCCTGGTGCTGTGCCTGCCGTGGACGCTTGTCGGTAAGTCGGCAGAGGTGAACACGGTCAGAAAATACGTGCCGGATGCTCCGGTCAAGACACCCGAGATGAACGAGTGGGTCTTTTCGGCCGACCGGGTGGTGGGCGACCATACCAGCGAATATATCGAAGCGTTCGGCAACTGCTCCCTGAGCCTGGGAGAAGATCAGCTTCGGGCCGACTTTGCCCGCTATTATCAGTCCACGGGCTGGGTGTTCCTCAAGGGAAATATCCGCGCCAACTGGGGGAGCGACTTTATTCAGGCCGACGAAGGCGAGTTCGACCTGAACACCATGACCGGCTGGCTCAAGAACGGGAAACTGTTCATGGCCAAACCCCATGTCTATGTGGAAGCCGAGCGCGTGGGCAAGACGCAGGGCGACACGTATACGTTCAAGAATGCCAAGGTCACATCCTGTTCAGGCGAGAAACCCGCCTGGTCCGTGACCACGGAAGAGGGCGACGTGACCCTGGACGGACGGGTGCATCTCTATCGTTCCGCATTTCGTATCAAGGACATCCCGGTTTTCTACTGGCCGTACATGGCCCTGCCCGGCAAGAAAAAGCGGCAAAGTGGTTTTCTGATGCCATACGTGTCTTCCAGCAAGAAGCTCGGCCTTCAGGTGAACCAGCCGTATTACTGGGTCATCAACGACGAGATGGACGCGACATTTTATCAGAATTACATGAGCAAGCGTGGCTACATGCAGGGCGTGGAGTTCAGACACGCTGAGGACGCCTCCACCAAAGGGTTGTGGAAGGCGGATTTCATGCAGGACGCTGTCCGGGCCACCAAGGAAAGCGACGAGTGGGATGATTACGACAGTGACGGGTTGACCCGGTCCAATCGTGATCGTTGGTGGATCAGAAGTAAATACGATGGCTGGCTCGGCAGCCCGAAATGGCAGGTCAAGCTCGACCTGGACGTGGTCTCCGACCAGAACTATCTGCGTGATTTTCAGGATGGCCCCACCGGATTTGATCGGACCAGAGACGATTTTCTCGACGCCTTTGGCCGCGATATCGAAAACAAGGACTCTCTGGAACGGTTGAACACGGCATACATCAGCCGCAGCTGGAACAGATTCGGCCTGGTGGGATTGGCCCAGTATGATCAGAACCTCGCCTATCGCAACAAGAACGGTACGTCGAGCGAGGACCCGACAGTCCAGACGTTGCCGCAGATCAGCGGGTTCGCCTTTCAGCAGTCCCTGCTCGGCCTTGGGCTGGAAGGTTCGTTTGACACCGAATACAGTTATTTCCACAGGGAATACGGCAACGCAGGGCACCGTTTCCGGGCAGTGCCTGAGCTGAAGATGCCCATCAAGACATCCATGGTGACCCTGATCCCGTCACTTTCTGCAGACCATACTTCCTACAATCTCACTTCGCATGAAAAAACCGGTGACATTTCATATATAGACACCGGCGGCAGGACGCAGGTGGTCGACACCAACAAGATCAAGGACGGCTATCAGAGCCGCACGACCTGGGCCGGTGGATTGACCGCTTTTTCGGAGATGTCCAAAGTCTTCAACACGGGAGACGACCTGTCGGCCGAGCCTGGGTTGGCCGGAACATCCCGCTGGACACGGCTCAAACATTCGGTGGTTCCCCGTGTGCAATATCGGTATACGCCGAGAATAACAGGCCAGTCTTCGCTGCCGTATTTTGATTCGAAAGACCGCCTGGAAGGGGATAACAGGATTACGTACTCCCTGACCAACGTGCTGGATAGACGCCGTGATCGGGTGTCCCTTGCACCGGGTGAGGACGAAGCGCCTTCGGCTCGGGTCGTCAGCGACTATCTCGATTTTCTCATGTTCCGCGTGGAGCAGTCCTATGATGTGTTTGAGGCTGAACGCAAGGATGACCTCTCCACGTACAAACGGCGTCCGTTCTCCGATGTCATGGCCGAGCTGAAAATCAAGCCGGAAAACTGGATTGATCTGTTGACCCGGAACTGGTTCTCTCCCTATCTTGGAGATATGACCCAGAGTGAGACATCTGTCAGGCTGCACAAGGATGGACTGGGTTCGTTTACCGTGGGATATGATTTTCAGGAGCGCATAGACGAGTATCTGCGTGCCCGGACCGACCGTATGTCCATCGTTCGTCTTGGCGCCGAATGGGAGATGACCGATTCATTGACCCTCGCTGCCAAGTACCGTCATGACTTCGAGTCTGAAAGAGATCTGGAGCGCACCCTTAAACTGAGCTGGGCGGCCGAGTGCTATTCGCTCTATTTTTCCTTTACGCAGAAGCCCAGCGACAATCGGTACGAAGTCGGATTCGACCTGTTGAGTTTCTAGTATGACCCAGACAGCTGAAATACGTGTTCTGCCAGCAGGGTTGAAGAACCAGATTGCAGCGGGCGAGGTTGTGGAACGGCCTGCCAGCGTGATCAAGGAGCTGGTCGAGAACTCCCTTGATGCCGGGGCGACCCGCGTGGATGTGACCATCGAGCAGGGTGGACGTTCACTGATGGTGGTGCAGGACAACGGGGCCGGCATTCAGCCGCACCAGCTTGAGCTGGCCGTTACCAGACATGCCACCAGCAAGATTCGAGATTTCAAGGATCTGTCCGCCATCGGTTCCTTCGGGTTCCGGGGTGAGGCGTTGCCGTCCATCGCGTCGGTCTCCCGTTTTACCATGACATCCTGTGCCGCCGGGGCTGCCGAGGCCGCCTTTATCGAAGTGCACGCTGGAACTGTGGCCGACCAGGGGCCTGCGGCCCTGGCCGCAGGGACGCGGGTGGAAATCCGTGATCTTTTTGCCAACACTCCGGCACGGCTCAAATTTCTCAAGACCGAATCCACTGAAAATCGGCGTTGTCAGGAAACGCTCATGCGGACCAGTCTGGCCCATCTCGGGACCGGCTTTTCCCTGACCATGGGCGGGCGCGAAGCCTTTCGCCTTCCGGCTGATCAGGCACTTTCGGCACGGCTGGCCGCGTTCTGGCCTCCGGCTGTGTGCCAGGGACTTTCCCCCTTTGATTTCGAACGGAACGGGTATCGCGTCCATGGCGTGGCCGGTTCTCCGGGCACTGCTCAGGGCCGGGGCAACCGCATCCTGTTGTTCGTCAATGGCCGTCCTGTGCAGGATAAGCTCATGCTGTCCGCCGTGCGTCAGGCCTACAAGGGCATGCTCCTGTCGCGGGAATATCCGCAGATTGTGTTGTTTCTCGAACTGCCTCGGGAAGAGGTGGACGTAAACGTGCATCCGGCCAAGCTGGAAGTGCGTTTCATTGATGAGAAGCAGGTCTTTTCCGCCATCCGGGGCGGGGTGATGCAGGCCTTGAGTCAGCCCGGCATGGAACTGGCCGGCGGCTTCGTGGGCGATCGTCCGCACTCTGGCCCGCCGTTGACCGAGCGTCCCGTTCACCCGGCACCGTCCGGGGAACCGGTGAAGTACAGCCACAGACCCGATCCCATGGAGTCTGCACCGAAATTTTCCACGTACCGCGAGTTCAAATCGGAGTACGTTCCGCCCAGGGACCTGGAGCTGCCCCTGCCTCCATCGGCAGGCATGGCCCGTGAACCTGGCGCAGCCTCCTCAGGCATGATGCGGTCCGGTCTGGATTCCACCAGGGCGGCCCCCCTTGCCGGAAGCGGCTATACCTATCTTGGACAGATCTCGGATACCTATCTTGTGTTGCGGGAAGGTGATTCTCTGGTGCTGGTGGACCAGCACGCCGCCCATGAGCGGGTTATTCTGGCGGCCATGCGGGACGCGCGCACCAAAGGCGACTCCCAGCCGCTGGCCATGCCCCTTGAAATGAATCTGCATCCCAGCGAAGCGGATGTGTTGCAGGATATCAACGAAGACCTGCGCTCCATGGGATTCATTGTCGAGATGGATGGGCCGTCCAAGGCATTGGTACGGGGCATTCCTCCTACATTGGATACGGGCAAAGCCAGGGAATATCTGGCTGATGCTCTGGCTGAAAAGGCCCGGGGGCTGGATGATCTGTGGACCATGATGTCCTGCAAGACCGCCATCAAGGCCAATCAGCCGCTGGCTGTGGATGAGGCGCTGGCCCTGCTTGAAACATGGCTCATGACCCCGGAACGGGAGTTCTGCCCACACGGTCGTCCTGTTGTCCTGCGGTGGAACTCTGCTGATCTCGAAAAAATGTTTAAGAGAAAATAATGATAGAATACAATAAATTGCGTGTCCGGGTCCATTTGGACAACCTCCGTCACAACTACAGGACCTATACGCGCCTGCATGATCGGGTCATTCCAGTCATCAAATCCGATGCCTATGGTCATGGTCTCCTTGAAGTCAGCCGTGCGCTGGAGAGCGAAGGCGTTGACACCTTTGCCGTGGGGTTCGTGCATGAGGCGGCCGCGTTGCGGCAGGGCGGATGCGACAAGCGGATCCTTGCGTTGCTCGGTCCCATTGATGCGGCAGATGACGCCCTCTTGTGGGAGCATGAAATTCTGGCCGCGGTCTCCCATTTTGATCAGTTGCGTCGATTGGTTGCGACCGCCGAAACCAATGGGCCGCTTGCCATCGGACTCAAGTTTGACACCGGAATGCGCCGACTCGGGTTTCTGCCGGAAGAGTTGCCGCAGGTTATCGAGATTCTCTCCGGCTCCAAGCTGACACCGGTCATGATCAGTTCTCATCTGGCTTCGGCTGACACGCCGGGGCGGGAAGTTGATGTGGAAGGGCAGCACGCACAATTTCAAACCGTTATCGACGGGCTGGCCGAGGCCGGATTCGAGGTGGAGGCGAACCTTGCCAACTCTGCCGGAGCCCTGGCCTTTGAACAGTGCCGTCTGAGTTCCCTGCGTCAGGGCATCACCCTGTACGGCGGCAATCCCTTCTGCGGCACTTCGCTGGAAGCGCTGGGGCGGGAGCTGAAACCGGCCATGGATGTGGTCGCGCCGGTGATGCAGGTGCACCCATTGAAGAAAGGGGAGTCCATCAGCTACGGGTGGACCTATACTGCGGAAGCGGATTCCGTGGTGGCCGTCATTGGGGTGGGCTATGCTGACAACTACAGCCGCAGCCTGTCCAACACGGGCGAGATGCTCATTCATGGCACACGAGTCCCCATCCGAGGGCGGGTCTGCATGCAGATGACAGCGGTTGACGTAACTGCGCTTATGGGTGAAGGAAAGGGCGTTGCCCCTGGAGATGAAGCCTATCTGCTGGGCGGACCCGGGCCTGAGACCATCACGCCCGAGGAGATGGCCGGGTGGTGGGGCTCCATCAGTTATGAAGTTTTTTGTCTGCTGGGAATGAACCAGCGAGAATATATTTAATTTGAAGGAGATCCTGTATGCCTGCAGTTCAAGATGACGAATGGGTCGTGGCCGAGAGCTACACCTTGAAGGAAATGGAAGAGAACGGCGTGTCCCCCAAATGGCTTGAGGGCAAATGGCTCAACGTGGCCGAAGACATGGCGCTGATTCCGGAGAACAATGTGCGTACCTTTGAGGAGAACGGTGTCTGCCGCATCGAAGTCTCCGTGTATCTCATGGAGTGCATGCGGGGATTCTAACCCGAGTACAGGTACGCATCAGTCGAGTTACCCATCAAAAAAATCCGGCCCCTCTGTAGAATGATTCTGCGAGGGGCTGTTTCTTTGTGTGCGCTGGCAATACGGCTGGACAGAGATAAAACAGTACGATTTTCGATGCATGGCAGGAGGGCGCGCGGCCTTTGATATTATTATGGTTTTCAGGTTTCAGCCGTGATTGAAAGGTGACAGACGTGCGTTCAGGAAGGCGATAGAAGGGTGGTTCAGAGGGGGCTTTCTCTTCTGTTTATGTATAAAAAATTCAAAATATCAAGGTGTTAAGCTGATTATTTTGTTTTGTAACACAACCGTAACAATGGTTGTCGTTACAATTTGGTTACGGTTGTGTTACACAGCGCACGCGCTCGGCGAAAGAGCTATGTTCATTCGTTGATCAACTGTAAGTCGCCGCTGTGCAAAGAGGGTAGAGGAATGAGACTTGGTTCTTTTCAAATGCGTATCCTTTTATGGACGTGGGGGATTCTCCTCACGGTCGTTGGTGTGATATTTTTCTATTCCACATCCATTGTGGGAGATGAACTGGTCACGGATACCGAGAAACGGTCCCATCGTGAGATCGAGTCCATAAAGTGGCTCATCCAGGATCACACGACCTTCCAGAGCGAGAAAGAGTTTGCAGAATGGGTCGATGCCCTGGGATTGCGACTCGGCTCGCGTATTACCTATATAGTAGACGGCCGTGTCATCGCTGACTCGGATGTCCATTACAGTAATGTCTCTTCTCTCGACGACCATAGCGGTCGACCGGAAGTCGTCGCTGCGTTGCACAGAGGGTGGGGATCGAACGTTCGCTATTCCGACACACTGCGCAAGGACATGCTGTATGTGGCGTCCCGGGTGGAAGCAGCTTCCGGGGTCCCTGCCGGGGTGGTGCGAATGGCCGTCTCCTCTTCCGAGGTCAGCCAGCGCCTTGACTCCCTTCGTGTCAATTTTCTGTGGATATTCCTGATTACGCTGGTCTGTGCCGCTTTGCTCAGTTGGCTCATGTCCAACAATATGGGGCGTGAGATACGGGCTTTTTCCGAACTGGCCCGCTCCATCGGTAACGGAGATTATGCCATGCGCCTGCGGGTGCTGCCCGGAGGCGAGTTCAAACCCCTGGCCCAGTCGGTTAACGCCATGGCGCAGTCCATTGAGCGATCGGTTCAATTGGTTCAGGACCAGAAAGGGCAGCTCCAGGCCGTGTTCGACGGCATGCGCGAAGGCGTGATGACTGTTGACGCCCAGGGGCGGATCGAATCTTTCAACGGCGCGTTGGACAACATGTTCAATATGCCGTCTTCTTCCGTGGGCCGTACGCCTATAGAGGTGTCTCGCCGGTACGAGCTTCAGGAATTGGTGGACTCCATCATGGCCGACCCGAAACCGGCGGGTCAATCCATTCAGCTTGACCTTATGGATTCACGTACCGTTGAAGTGAGCGGCGTCCCCTATTTCGATCAGAAGGGGGTGCGCAAGCTGGTGGTCGTGTTCCATGATATAACGGAAATGAAGCGGAGCGAAGAGGGGCTCAAGGATTTCGTGGCCAACGCTTCGCATCAGCTCAGGACGCCCCTGACATCAATCAAGGGGTACACCGAGACGCTTATCGACAACCCTCCGGCCAAGCTGGAGGATGCGCGCGGTTTTCTGGATACCGTGCTCAAGAGCGCGGATCACATGGACAAGGTCATTTCGTCCATGCTCGCGTTGGCCAAGTCCGAGCAGATGGGCAAATCCCTTGAGCTGGCTCCCCTGTCCGGGCGGGTGCAGCTTTCTCGCGCCGTGGGCGATCTGATCCCCTGGGCAGAGGAGCGGTCGATTACTTTCTCCATGCATACCCCTGAAGACGAAATGATGGTCATGGGTGAAACAGACGGGTTGCTGCATGTCTTCCACAACCTGCTCAACAATGCGGTCAAGTACAGTCCTGTGGGCGGTGTCATCACCGTCAGCGCAGAGGATGATGGAGAGTCCATCGTGTTCAGCGTGGAAGACCAGGGCCCCGGTATCTCGCGGGAGCACTCCACCAAGGTCTTTGAACGGTTTTATCGCGTGGACGAGAACACCATCGACGGTTCCGGCAGCGCAGGTCTCGGCCTTGCAATATGCCGGCGAATAGTAAAGAACTTTGGCGGGGAGATCTGGCATGACGGATACGGTGAAGGGACGCGCGGAGCGCGGTTCTGTTTCCGTCTGAATAAACCGGAAGAATCGGTTGTGACGAACATCTAACCAACTCCCTCGAAAGAGGGGCAATACAATGGATATCTACGATCTGTTCTTATACATGTCTCTGGGAGCGGGCTTCCTCATGGCCTTCAACCTGGGAGCCAACGACGTGGCCAACTCCATGGCTTCGGCTGTTGGCGCACGAGCGATCACGGTCAAACAGGCCGTATTCATCGCCGGAATACTGAACTTCGTCGGGGCGGTCTTTCTCGGCTCACATGTGACGGCAACCATCAGTAAAGGGATTATCAACCCGGACGCAATTGGTGACCCCAAGCTCCTCATGATCGGTATGTTCGCAGCCCTGCTGGCTGCGGGGTTATGGGTGCTTGTGGCAACGCTCACGTCGCTACCGGTCTCGTCAACGCACTCAATCGTCGGTGCCATCACCGGCTTTGGTCTGATCGCGGGCGGCCCTGACGTGGTCAACTGGCTCAAGATGGGCGGTATTGTCCTTTCCTGGGTCATTTCGCCTTTTTTTGCTGCGGGTATTGCCTATTTTATTTTCTCGCATATCAGGAAATATATCCTGTTCAAGCGACACTTCATCGAACAGGCAAAGAAGTGGGCACCCATCTGGGTGGCCATCACCCTGTCCATGATTTCACTTTCCTTCCTGTACAAGACGCCGGCCGGAAAGTCGCTGCACCTGCATTGGGCCGGGTCCCTGGGTGTAGCCGCCTGCATGTCCTTCATTGCCTGGCTCATCGCACGGTATTTCGTGAACAAGATGGTGCTCAATGAAGAGGAAGGCGCGGAAGGCGTGGAGCTGCTCTTCCGCAAGATGCAGGTGGGTACTTCGTGTTACGTGGCCCTGTCTCAGGGAGCCAACGACGTTGCCAATGCCATCGGTCCGGTGGCGGCCATCTACCTCATTGCCAAGGAACATCAGCTGCTTGCCAAGGCTGCCGTGCCCTGGCCCATGCTCGTGCTGGGCGGCCTGGGCATCGCCGTTGGTATCGCGCTGCTCGGACACAAGGTCATGGCAACCGTGGGGACAAAGATCACCACACTGACCAATACCCGTGGCTTTGCCGTTGACTTTGGCGCGGCCTCCACTGTATTGGTCGCCTCCAATCTCGGACTGCCCGTTTCCACCACGCACGCTGCGGTTGGCGGTGTTGTCGGTGTCGGCCTGGCTCGTGGTTTCCACGCGGTCGACTTCCGGGTTTTGTTCCGGATTGTGGCCTACTGGATAGCGACTGTGCCCATCGCGGCATTGACCAGTATCGTTATCTTTGTGCTGTTGAAGTGGTTGTGTTACAGCTAGGCTGTCCAATTTAAAAAGAAACCCTTTTCTCAAGAGGTCATTTATATGTCTATTCGTATTCCATTTTTCGGACTGGTTGCCAGCCGCTCCCCCATGGACGGGCTGGTCGAACACTATGACAAAATCGCCGAGTGCATAGCGGCGATTGATGATTCCCTGGAGTGCTATGTCTCCGGCGGCGTGTGCCGCGAGTTTGAGGAACTGACACGCGCTGTCGATGAAATCGAAAATCACGCTGACTCCATCAAACGTAATATCCGCAACCACTTGCCCAAGGGGCTGTTCATGGCTGTGGAGAAATCGCTGTTCCTTTCCTACACCAAGAGCCAGGACAATATTCTGGACTCCGCCCAGGACGCCCTGCACTGGCTGGCCATGCGCAAGGTCACTGTCCCTGACGACGTGCAGAAGGATCTGATCTACCTGCTCGACGGCGTGGCTCGCTGCACGGTCCTGCTTGGCCCGGCGCTCAAGTCCACCATCGGGCTGCTCCATGGCGAATCCCTGGACCGCGAAGGGACCAAGGAGTGCTTCCGCAAGGTCCGTGCCGAGCGCGACAATGTTCGCAAGCTCAAGAATGACCTGCAAAAGAAGGTGTATGACAAGGATATCGACTTCAAGGATATCTACCAGCTCATTCATTTCATCGATTGTCTGGATAAAATGGGACACGACACCGAGAACTGCGCCGAGAACCTGCGCGCCATGATCGCTCGGTAACTTTTCCTTCATTGTTGCGTATACAGCCCCCTGCACACCAAGTGTGCAGGGGGCTTTTTGCAGCCAATGCAGGAGAGCGTCTATCCCTCTGTATAGAGCAAGTTGTGTTTTGTTGCGTGGTTCCAACGGGTTCAGGGCTCAGCAAAAAAAGTGAAAAAACTACTTGATATTGAAATTCACTCTCAATATAGTGCTCCCATGTTGATACACGAAACACAAGACAACGCAGTCACCCGTTCCGACTCCGGTTGCGTTCGATGTAGTTGCCGGTCCGCCCTTGGGCGAGGCCGGTGTCACATCAACGTAAACAAAGGAGTCGAATATGAGTCAGTTACACCAGCTTGGCATGTTGAACCGGGAAGGCATGAAGGCATTCAATGATGGAAGAAGCGATGACGCGCTGTTTCAGTTGATCCAGGCAGACAGATTGGCCAAATCCATGGATATGCCTCTGCACGAGGCCAAGGTGCGTAATAATATCGGCCTGGTTCATCAGGGTTCCGGCAACATCGAAGAGGCGTTGGCCTGCTTCCGTCTGGCTGCCAATTTCGCTGTGGAGGGTGCGGGCGATGGAAACGTTTTGCATAAAGCCATTGTTCGCAACCTGACCCGTCTGGAGTCGACCCTGGAAAGCAAGGCCGCCTAGCAATGAAATCATCAATGAAACGCCCGTCAGCTTCGCCAACGCTGACGGGCTCTTCAAGGGAGTGCATCGGATCAGCCCAGTTCGTAACCACGGTGTTGCATCAGTTCGCCGAGTCTTTGGGGAACGCAATCGACGCCAAGGACCCCTATACCTCCAAACATTCGGATGACGTGGCTGAGATCTCATGTTTTTTGGCCGTGGCCATGGGGTTGACGAAACGTGAGGCTGACATCATCCACGTTGCCGGACATCTGCATGATATCGGCAAGATCGGTGTACCAGATCTGGTACTCAAGAAACGGGGCTCGTTGACGCCGTCCGAATGGGCGGCCATACAGAAGCACCCTCAGGCTGGTGCGGATATTCTCAAGCCGGTCACTGCACTTGACAATATTGGCGTTGTGGAGATGGTTCTGCACCATCATGAGCGATATGACGGCAAAGGATATCCCAAAAGACTGTTTGGGACCCAGATACCGCTGGGTGCGCGTATCATTGCGGTTGCGGACACTGTTTCAGCCATGTTGCAGAACCGTCCCTATCGATCTGCCAAGAATTATCAGAAGGTGGTTGAGGAGATTACCCGATGCTCCGGCACGCAGTTTGATCCCAGAGTGGTGGAAGTCTTTCGACAATCTGCGTCCTTTATTGAAAAGCTTGTCTCCAATGAGAAAGCGGTATTAAAGAGAGTGAGTTGATACGTCGGGGAATACCTTGGCATCATCCTTCCAACCCGCTAGTATGGGCAATCATACTATGAATTCTGGAGGTACTCATGAATATTCGTCCGTTTCTCATCCTGTCTTTGGTGCTTCTTGTCCTGCCGGGCTGTGCGCCCAAGATCAAAATGTTTGGTTCAACCACAACTGATCCACTCAAGGAATATGTGGTTGAGGGAGAAGGAGAAGGGAAAATCGCCCTGATTCAACTGCGGGGGTTCCTCGCGTCCCAGCCCAAACAGGGCATGTTCCGGTCCACGGCGAGTCAGGTGCAGGAAGTGGTCAGCACGCTGAAGCTGGCCGAGGAGGATGATGCGGTAAAGGGCGTGGTCATCGCCATTGATTCTCCCGGCGGCACCACCACGGCTTCGGATATCCTGTATCATGAGATTCTGGACTTCAAGGAACGGACAGACAAGCCCGTTGTTGTGGCCATGTTCGACGTGGCGGCGTCCGGCGGCTATTACGCGGCTCTGCCCGCAGACTGGATTCTGGCACATCCCACGACCATTACCGGGTCAGTGGGCGTGATCTTCATGCGGCCAAAGGTCCATGCTCTGCTGGACAAGGTCGGTGTGGGCGTGGAGGTTTCCAAATCCGGCGAGGACAAGGATATGGGGTCGCCGTTCAAACCGGCCACACCAGAGGAAGCCGCTCTTTTCCAGGCCATAATCGACGACATGGCAAACCGTTTTTATACGCTGGTCCAAAAGCATCGCGTTCTTGCCGATGATCAGATGGCTGTCGTGAAGACCGCCCGTGTATTCACGGCCAGTCAGGCCAAGGAGATAGGGCTTATCGATCAGATCGGTTATGTACAGGATGCCTTTGCCAAGGCGCGATCCCTGTCAGGGTTGCCGGCAGACTCCAAGGTGATAGTCTACCGTCGAGATCGCTATCCCAACGACAACCCCTACAATACCATGGATATGGCCAATCCGCCTTCGCCCAGCCTGCTGGGTGTGGATGCCGGTTTCATCATGCCGCCCAAGGCGGGATTCTACTACGCCTGGCCTCAGGGGCTGACGCAGTAACCATGTTCGCAGCAAGGCTCTGGCGGTTCCCGTCAGAGCTTTTTTTTGGTGCCAGCGGTGAGTATAAAAAACTGTTCCGAGGGGGGAGTTTCTTGGGGATAGTTTAAAAAGTTGTACTTTTTGAGCAGGGATGAAGGACGAATTGTCTCCTTTGTTGTCGTTTGTAAAATGTTGTAATTACATGAATAAAAAATAAAGTTGCGTGATGCAAAAAGTTTGGCACGGCGAATGCTATAAAGAAAGCATCTTCCTTTTATTTGCACACAAGAAAGATAACAGGCTCCCGAAAGGGGGCCTTCTTGTTTTGTACCCATTCCCAGTGAAAGTTTGTTGATTCGCCTCGTGTTCGCATTGTGTTGCGGGTGAAAACTGTTTGCCGTACAGTGATCGCTTCACATGACAATAAGGAGTCACGCATGCAATTGATTTCGCCTCAGATAGCCGGGTATATGGAATGTTCTTCATGGATTCGCAAGATGTTCGAGGAAGGCCTCGCCATGAAAAAGAAGTTTGGTGAAGACGCGGTCTGCGACTTCAGTATCGGCAATCCTGACCTGCCGCCGCCTTCGAGCATCAAGGATGCATTGGCAGAGCTGGCCGAGCAGGCTGATACCCCGTTCTTCATGGGGTATATGCCCAACTTCGGGTACCCGGACGTGCGCCAGCGGTTGGCCGAAGAGGTCTCCAAGGAGCAGGGCGTGGATGTTCCTGCGGATTCACTGGTCATCACCTGCGGTGCCGCCGGCGCCTTGAACTCGGTCTTTCGTGCCGTGCTTGAACCGGGCGATGAAGTCATGGTCCCGTCCCCTTATTTCGTCGAATATGGGTTCTACTGCGAGAACCATGCGGCCAAACTGGTCACGGTTCCGGCCAAGGAGCTGACGTTTGAGCTGGACCTTGAGGCCATGGACGCAGCCATTACGGACAGAACCCGGGTGGTGCTCATCAACTCCCCCAACAACCCGACCGGTGCCATCTACACACGGGAACAGCTCGACGGACTGGCCGCCATCCTGACCAGACACAATGAAGGCCGTGACAGGCCTATCCTGATTGTGTCGGACGAACCTTATCGGTTCCTCGCTTTTGACGGGGCGGAAGTGCCGAGCATACTCGATGTCTATACGTACTCCGTGGTCTGCTCTTCCTTTTCCAAGAACCTCAGCATGGCCGGCGAACGTGTGGGCTATGCGCTGGTCAACCCGGCCATCGAGGGCAAGGAGGCGCTGGTCGGCGGCATCATCCTGGCCAATCGTATCCTTGGTTTTGTCAATGCCCCGGCTCTGGCCCAGAAGCTGCTCGCCAAAGCGCTTGGCAGCACCGTTGATGTGGGCATCTATGATACCCGCCGCAAGGCCATGGCCAGCGTGCTCGACAACGCGGGATTTGAATACACCATGCCCGGCGGCGCATTCTACTTTTTCCCCAAGGCTCCGGGCGGAGACGACGTCAAGTTCTGCGCCACCCTTCAGGAAGAGAAGATTCTGGCTGTACCCGGTTCCGGCTTCGGCTGCCCCGGTTACTTCCGGCTCGCCTTCTGCATTGGCGAGGATGTGATCCTGCGTTCCAAGGACGGTTTCGTGCAGGCCATGAAACGCTACGCCTAGTTCCTCGTTTCAGAAGATGTTCAAGGGCTGCTTTCAAGCAGCCCTTTTTTTGTGAGTATAAAAAATTGTCCCAACACAGGGGATTGTCGGGCAGAGTGTAAAAAATTGTACTGAAACGGCATGTTGGTTAGGGAATTACCTCCTCTTGTTTGCGTTTGTAACATCTTGGAATAATGTGTTTTTATAAATAAATTATGCGGATGAAAAAGTTTGGCACGGCGAATGCTATAAAGAAAGCATCTTCCTTTTATTTGCACCGAGAAAATAACAGGCTCCCGAAAGGGAGCCTTTCTCGTTTCAATCGGATTTCCCGCCCAAATTGTGCATGCCGTTGGAAAAAGATTGTGCTATCAATTTGCCATGATGGACGTAGTACATTTCATATACAGCCGGTGTAGAGGCGCGTTGCTTCTACTCTTTTCGGTTCTCATGGTGACCTGGGCCACTCCCGCTTCTGCCGAGGACCTCAATGTGTATTGCGAGCTTACGGGTCGTTCGGCCATGTATCAGGATGACGTTCTGACAGGTTGGGGCGTGGAGATTGTACAGGAGATCATGGCCCGTGTGGGATCGACCAATGAGATTGAGCCTCTCCCCTGGGCCAGGGCGTATGAGACTGTTCTGGTCACGCCGAACACCGCACTGTTTTCCACCACCCGCACGGAAGAGCGAGAGCAGCATTTTCACTGGATAGGTCCATTTGTTCGGCTGCAATGGATTCTGGTTGCCAGAAAGGGATCGGGGATTGTCATCAATTCTCTGGATGACGCCAAGAAGGTCCGGTCCATCGGCACCTATATCGATGATGCGCGTGACCGGTTTCTGCTGCGGAACGGTTTTTTGAATCTTGATCGCAGCACCAGTAATGTCCTCAATTATCGCAAGCTTAATCGTGGCAGAATCGACCTGTTGGCCGCTACGCCTATCGGCATTGTCGAGACCGCTGAACGTGCCGGGGTCGATATCGCCGACCTTGAGGTCGTCCACGTGATCAAGGAGATGGACCTTTATCTGGCTATCAACAAGGAAAGTGATCCGCAGACTGTCACGGCGTGGAAGGCGGCCTTTGCCGAAATGCAGAGAGACGGTACCTTTGCGGTCATTTTTTCCAAATGGCAGCCGGGGCAGGATATCCCGTATGATGTGCGTCTCCCCTGGCGTGAGTAAGTCGCTGTAAAGTCTACCCGCGCCAAGGTACCAATTTGGGCACACCTTGGGTGTCAGGCGGGATTGCAGGGGATACGTCTGTTTATTCTGCGGCAATGCGCCACTGCCCTCTCCCAGACTAATTTTTTACCATGAAAAAAGGCCGGTCAGGATATCCTGACCGGCCTGTATTTTTTGTGATTGCCTGTGAATTATTTTTCGTACACAGCGCCACGGGAGGCCGAGGTAACCAGTTTGGCGTAACGACGCAGGAACGGGGATTTGATTTCCTTGACCACCGGGGTGTGGTTTTTCTTGCGTTCCTCAAGCTCGGCATCGTCAACCACCAGATTGATGGAACGGGCCGGGATGTCGATCTCGAGGGTGTCGCCATTTCTGATCAGGCCGCACGGACCGCCGGCAGCGGCTTCGGGCGAGATGTGTCCGATGGCCGCGCCACGGGTGCCGCCGGAGAACCGGCCATCCGTGAGCAGGGCAACGGATTCGCCCAGGCCCATGCCGGAGATGGCCGAGGTGGGCGAGAGCATTTCGCGCATGCCCGGGCCGCCTTTGGGGCCTTCATACAGGATCACGACCACGTCGCCGGACACGATCTTGCCGCCGAGGATGGCTTCGATGCCTTCTTCCTCGGAGTTGAAAACCTTGGCGGTTCCGGTGCTCTTCATCATCTCGGGCGCCACGGCAGACTGCTTTACGCAGCAGCCTTCCGGCGCGATGTTGCCGTACAGGATGGCGATGCCGCCTTCTTCCGAGTATGGCTTGTCGATGGGACGGACGATGTCATTGTTGGTCACCTTGGCGTCAAGGTCCTTGAGGTTCTCCCCTAGGGTCTTGCCGGTGACGGTCATGACGTCGAGGTTCAGCAGGTCGCGTTTGACCAGCTCGCTCATGACGCCGGGGATGCCGCCCGCTTCCTGCAGGTCTTCCATGTAGTGGGGGCCTGCCGGGGACAGCTTGCACAGGTTCGGCGTTTTCTTGCTGATCTCGTTGAACATCTCAAGGGAGAGGTCCAGACCGGCTTCGGCGAACAGTGCGGGCAGGTGCAGGGTGGTGTTGGTGGAACACCCCAGCGCCATATCCATGGTCACGGCGTTGTGCACGGATTTCTCGGTCACGATGTCGCGTGGCTTGATGTCTTTTTCGAGCATCTCCATGACCTGCATGCCTGCCTGTTTGGCCAGGCGCACACGGGCGGACATAACCGCCGGGATGGTGCCGTTGCCGGGCAGGGCCAGGCCGATGGACTCGGACAGACAGTTCATGGAGTTGGCCGTGAACATACCGGCGCAGGACCCGCATGTGGGACAGGCGGTCTGGGCGAAATTTTCGAGTTCGTCTTCGGTCATGGTGCCAGCCTTGACCTTGCCCACGCCTTCGAAGACATTGATCAGGTCGGCAGTTTTCTTGCGTCCGGCCAGCATGGGGCCGCCGGAAATGATGACTGCGGGGATGTTGAGACGCAGGATGGCCATGAGCATGCCCGGTACGATCTTGTCGCAGTTGGGGATGCAGACGATGGCGTCAAAGGGGTGGGCGGTCGCCATGATCTCAACGGAGTCGGCGATGATTTCGCGGCTGGGCAGCGACATCTTCATGCCTTCGTGGTTCATGGCCAGACCATCACACACGCCGATGGCCGGGAATTCCATGGGGGTTCCGCCAGCAATGCGAATACCGGTCTTGACGGCTTCGGCAATGGTATCCAGATGGACATGACCGGGGATGATATCGTTCTGGGCGTTACATACACCGATCAACGGTCTGTCCATTTCTTCTTTAGACAACCCGGACGCATACAACAGCGAACGGTGCGGGGCCTTCTCCAATCCACCAGTCATTTTCTTACTACGCATGGAATTACTCCTCAATATGTGAAATTCGGACGGTCAGTTCACTACCTATTGGGGGGTGTTGTCAATGGGTTTTGCAGTGGTGAGCGTGTGGAAAGCCTGTGTCGGTCTTCTTTGGATGGGAGCAGGGCCGAGGGCTTGGGGACTTCCGTTGTCGATTCGTCTGTGGTTGGGGGGGGCGACAACGCGGTAAGTTGCCCAAATGAGCCCTCGTGGTGGTGTAAAAAGGAGGAAACAGCGCAAAAGGATGCAAAAAAAGGCCCCGCTAGGAGTAACGGGGCCTTGGAGAAGCTATGTATTTTTGTTTGTCAGGTTTGGAGCGACCTGACACGCTTGCGGGGTTATGAAGCCAGAGCTCCGGCCGGGAGGGTGATGCTCGATTTCTGCAGGATGGTCGCGTCCACAGGGGCGACCTTGTCTGCCTTGGTGTCGCCCAGGTGCTCGCGGTAGGCGATGATGTCCTGCACCGTGCAGACCGTCAGCTCGTGCTTTCTGGCAAAACGGACGATGTCGTGCATGCGGGCCATGGTGCCGTCGGGGTTGGTCACTTCGCAGAGTACGCCGCATGGCTTCAGTCCGGCCAGACGGGTCAGGTCCACGGTCGCTTCGGTGTGCCCGCCGCGTTCCAGAACGCCGTTGGGACGGGCCCGGAGCGGGAAGACATGACCGGGGCTGGCCAGATCGGACGGCTTGGCGTCCGGGGCAATGGCTGCCTTGATGGTGGCCACGCGGTCGGCTGCGGAAACGCCGGTGGTCACACCTTCGGCGGCCTCGATGGTCACCGTGAACGCGGTCTGGTACTGGGAGTTGTTTTCCTCAACCATCATGGGCAGGCCGAGCTGTTGAATCTTCTCGTCGGTCAGGCAGAGGCAGACAATGCCGCTGCATTCGCGAATGAGCATGGCCATCTGTTCATTGGTGAGGGTCTCTGCGGCGAAGATGAGATCACCTTCGTTTTCGCGGTCAGCATTGTCCGTGACCAGGATTCCCTGACCTTTGCGGAGTGCCGCGAGAGCGTGTTCGACCCGTGAAATGGGGCCACCGAACTGTTTGAGTAGGGGCTGATTCATCATGAATCTCCTGTAAAGAGTATGAATGAATCAGGGCGCATAGACAGTCTGGCGCGTGCAGTTGCACACGTCATGACGCGCGAAGTCCGGGCGAGGATCGCTCGGGCGCGAGTGGAAACTGTCTTATTCTCTTCCTTCCGGACTGTTACCGTCGGCCCCGGAATCACACCGGGTCTGCTGACCCTCTCAACAGCGAGAGGCGCTCGCGGGCTTTCTGTTGAACAGATCACCGCCGGTGGGGATTTCCACCCCGCCCTGAGAACAAGTTGAGAAATCATTAAAGAGCCGGACGGGTTCTGTCAACACATTCACCTCCGAAAAATATCTGTTTTTCCCTTTTGCGTTTTGCGCGCCCATATTGCCTTGGGTTCAGCTCTGAAGCTGGGCATGAGAAGCTGCCGCCACCCCTTGCCCCTGCATTGAAAAAGGGGTAGTGCTGACCTCCATGCATGAAATGTCAATCGTTCAATCCATCCTCGGTATTTTGCGCGAGGAAATGGTTAAGTATGAAGGCCAGAAGCTCAAGAAAGTGACCCTGAAAAACGGCGCTTTGGCCGGAGTGGTTACGGCTTCCCTGACCTTTGCCTGGGAGACGCTTATCCCCGGCGGAGAGTTCGACGGAGCTGAATTGGAAGTGGTGGAAGTCCCTATCAAGGTCGCCTGCGGCGAGTGCGGCGAGTCCTTCATGCCAGAGGACACCAAGTACATGCCGTGCCCCAAATGCGAAGCGATTATCGGACACGATGTGTTGGAAGGAAAGGAGTTGCTCGTTGACTCCATCGAAGTCGGCTAGGCTATTCGACGGAAGAGCCCAATTTTTGAGGAGTGAAGAATATGTCCAAGGAAGTGACAATCGTTCGCAATGTGCTGGAAGCAAATGACCGTCTGGCTGAAGAGTTGCAAAATAAATTTCGGGTCAAGAAAATCCTGTGTCTGAACCTCATGAGTTCCCCTGGCGCAGGCAAGACCACGCTCCTTGAGCGGACACTCACCGATCTGCGTGACGAGTTCAAGATGGCCGTTATCGAGGGGGACCTGCAGACCGACAACGACGCACAGCGTGTGGCTGCCACCGGCGCACAGGCCGTGCAGATCAATACGGAAGGCGGCTGCCATCTCGATTCCGGCATGGTCATGGACGCCCTCAAGGCCATCGACACGGACGGTCTGGATATTCTGTTTGTGGAAAATGTGGGCAACCTGGTCTGCCCGGCCGAGTTCAACGTGGGTGAAGACTACAAGGTCACGCTCCTGTCCGTGGCCGAGGGCGATGACAAACCCGAGAAATATCCCTTCATGTTCCATATTTCCGCAGTCATGCTGCTGAACAAGGTGGACCTGCTCCCCTACGTGGATTTTGATCTGAATAAAGCCAAGAATCACGCGAAAAAACTCAATGCGGACATCGAAGTCATGCCCATCTCCGCCCGCACTGGCGAAAACATGGACGAGTGGTATCGCTGGCTCCGCGCCAAGCGTGCTGAAAAGCTGTAAAAAAAATCTCGTTTGCGTCTGTTACGCGCTCCGACCTGGATCAGGTTGGGGCGCTTTTTTTGGTGGGCGAATAATTCGCCCAAAGTTCTTGGCAGCGGGGGCGACGTGGCGTAGTGTGGGCGCATGCCATTTCCAGCCGATCTCCCCCTTGAGGACGTGTTTTCCTCCATTGCCGACGGATTGTTCACCGTGGATAACGAGTGGAACGTGACCTATTTCAACGAGGCGGCCCAGCGGATCACCGGAATCCCCGTGGATGAAGCTGTGGGCCGCAAGTGCTGGGACGTGTTCCGCTCTTCGCTGTGCGACGGCAACTGCGCCGTGGGCAATTGCATTGAAAAGGACGGGCGTATCGTCAACAAGTCCATCTTCATCGTCCGTTCCGATGGTACGACATTGCCCATCTCCATTTCAGCTTCCACGCTCAAGGACAAAGACGGCAATGTGGTCGGTGGGGTGGAGACCTTCCGCGATCTGACCGACATTCACGCCATGCGGCAGCAGGCCAAGGATATCTACCGGTTCGAGAATATCGTGGGCCGCAGTGCCGGTCTGGAAAAAATCTTTCGTATTCTGCCGCGCATCAGCGACTCCGAGGCCACAACGCTCCTGTTGGGCGAGTCCGGTACCGGCAAGGAGCTGTTTGCCCGCGCCATTCACAACCTGAGCCCGCGCCGGGACGGTCCGTTTGTGGCCGTCAACTGCGGGGCGTTGCCCGACACCCTGCTTGAGTCCGAGCTTTTCGGATATAAGAAAGGGGCGTTTACCGATGCCCGGTCAGACAAACCCGGTCGGTTCCAGATGGCGGACGGCGGCACGGTTTTTCTGGACGAAATCGGCGACATGCCAGGCAATCTGCAGGTCAAATTGCTTCGTTTTCTTCAGGACAAGATGTACGAGCCGCTTGGTGGCGTGGAGGCTGTGCATGCCGATGTGCGTGTGGTGGCGGCAACCAACAAGGATCTGGAACAGGCCGTGGCCGACGGCTCCTTCCGTCAGGATTTGTTCTACCGCCTCAACGTGGTCACCCTGACGCTGCCTCCATTGTCTCAGCGGCAGGAAGATCTGCCGCTGCTCATCAATCACTTCCTTGAGGAGTTCAACGCCATTCAGGGGAAATCCATTCAGGGCGTGAGCGAAGACACGCTGCATGTGCTCATGCACCATGATTTCCCCGGCAATGTGCGGGAATTGGAAAATATCCTCGAATACGCCTTCATCTTGTGTCCCGGTGACTTCATTCAGGTTGAGCATTTGCCGGAGTATCTCCAGTCGGACCTGGCGCGTGCATCAGGCCCAGACCCCCTGCGCGGGTCCATGGATGAGATCAAAAGTAGGGCCGCGCACCATGCCGTTGAGCGCAATAACGGGAAAAAGATGGCTGCCTGCCGCGATCTCGGCATCACCAAGGACACCCTCCGTCGTTTATTGGCTGCTCTAGAAACAGGCGAATAATTCGTCTTCCATCTGTTCTTGTGGGCGAATAATTCGTCATTTCTTTTCTGATGAAAATATAACATCCTTTAATTATTGATTAAAATTGTTGGCACGTTCTGTGCTACCTTATGAGTCAACCGGCATGGGTCCTTGCCGGATATGGAGAGATGTTACGATGCATGATTCCGCCGAGCTGATTTGCCTGGCGTGTTACCAGGACCGGTTGGCGTCTGTGTGTGAAAACGCGGACGAGTACAAGCTGTTTGAACTACGTGATACTAAATTTTACCCCGCAGGCCTCCTATCCCTTCCCTCAAAGGACCCTATGGACAGGACATCCGCCATATTGGCCTGCGGGGTAGCCTTTTTCTTGTGCGGAGCTATTTGCAATCAGACTCGCTGGCTTCTCGAAAGGGGAGGGGTGACGGTTTTGCCCTGGCTTACCGGTTCGGCAGATCAAATCCTTGATGGTTTTTTACATGATTCATTGTCGGATCTGGTTATGCCCGGCGCATCCATTTGACTTTTCCCGCACTGTGGTTATCTCTGTCTGACCGCCCGGAGTCCGGTTCTTTGATTGCGGGCTTGGGGTAGACAACAGATATGTTAAAAACGGCCATGGCCGTTCTATTCAGGAGAGTATTATGAGTGATTGTTCTGGTTGCGCATCAGCTGCGCCTGACGGAAGCTGCAGCAGCGCAAATGGTTGCGATAATCCCGAAGAGATCAAACTGCAAAAGACCCTTGGCCGCATCAAACACAAGATCGTGGTTATGTCCGGCAAGGGCGGCGTTGGCAAGTCCACAGTAGCCACCAATATTGCCGTGGCCCTGTCTCTGGCCGGCAAGAAGGTCGGTCTGCTGGATGTGGATGTTCATGGGCCCAGCGTGCCCCGTCTGCTTTCCCTCAAGGGGAAACAGCCGCACATCGGTGATGAGATCATGGAACCGGTTCCCTGGTCCAAAAATCTTTCTGTCATGTCCCTGGGTTTCCTGTTGCCGGACGATCGTCAGGCAGTCATCTGGCGCGGTCCGGTCAAGATCGGCCTGATCAAGCAGTTTGTGCAGGACGTCATGTGGGGCGAACTCGATTATCTGGTGGTTGATTGTCCTCCCGGAACCGGCGACGAACCGCTGTCCACTCTGCAGACTCTCGGACCCACGGCCATGGGCGTCATTGTCACCACCCCGCAGGGTGTGGCTGTTGATGATGTTCGTCGCTCCGTGTCCTTTGTCGGAGAAGTGGGCAACCGCGTACTCGGCATTGTCGAGAATATGTCCGGCTTTGTCTGTCCTGATTGCGGCGCCGTGCATGATATTTTCAAGTCCGGCGGTGGAGAAGAGCTGGCCAAGGAAGCCGGGGTCCGGTTCCTCGGACGCATTCCGCTTGATCCTGAGGTTGCCACCTCCGGTGACGAAGGATTCCCCTTCATGAAAGTGCATCGGGATACGATCACCGGCAAGGCCATGGAAAAGGTTATTGCTCCCATGTTGGAGCTGCCTGATCCGCCGAAAGTTGGGTAGATGTGCTGACGCACGGTCTTTAAAGACATTTGAAGAAGGCGCACCCTGTTTGTCAGGGTGCGCCTTCTTTTTTGGGAATGTGCTTTTTAATGTATTGCGCGCTGCGCGGTGGGGGGGCAATCCTAATTTATTTCAAAGGTTTCGCCTTTACGGCGACCTGCTTTTTGCGAAGCGGCAAAAAGGAGGCAAAAAACGCTTTTGTTGTGTGTGATCGAAGAAGCGCACCTAAGAGCCTGTAGGCGACTGCACTGCCCGACAGATTGTCTGCGACGCAAACTCGGTCGGGCTGCGTTGCGTCGCCCGAGACAGGCTCTAAGGTTTGCCTCCGATTGCTCGTCGCTGTAAGAGCCTGCGTTGTTGGTGTGTGAGGCTTGGATTATAGGTTGTCGGTAGCCTTATGGACAGCCTTGGATTCCGAATTGGCTCTGCTCAATTCGTCCTAGCTTAGCCCTGTTTGAAAGGCTTAGAAGCTGACAACGAAAGGACGGCGGCTCCGGTTAGGGGATACGAATACACCAACTCACCCCGGCGGATTTCGGAGAGGGCATTCCTTTTAT
Organism: Pseudodesulfovibrio sediminis; assembly: GCF_020886695.1. Taxonomy (NCBI): domain Bacteria; kingdom Pseudomonadati; phylum Thermodesulfobacteriota; class Desulfovibrionia; order Desulfovibrionales; family Desulfovibrionaceae; genus Pseudodesulfovibrio; species Pseudodesulfovibrio sediminis. Next base: position 1,797,696 of record NZ_AP024485.1, on the reverse strand, counting down.
TACTCCAGCATGGAGCCGTCCCGAGTTGATCAGCTTCTTGTCATCAAACCGTGGGCGGGCAAGTTCGTGCAAGGAGCTTTTTGCGTCTCTTTTTGTTCCTCAAAAAGAGACCGCCGCCCGCGAAGGGCAGGGAAAGCCTTTGGGGCGCATGCCCCAAAAATTGGCTCTCGCGCTGCAGGCGCGTGCTTAAAAAAATCAGGCAGTACCCCATTCATCCAAAAACGCCAGCTTTCGCAGGATATCCCCCTCCAAAAGCTGTTGTTCTGCCTGCATGGCAGCAGCGATATCCCCCGCCTCATGCATCGTCTGCATTTTGTACTTGTTGCCAAGCGCATTACCTTCTTCCTGCATGGAGGTCCGTGACGCCGCGCCGCTGCGTTTTTTGTGATGCACGGTCAGATGCCCTTGATAGACAGGGAAAAGCTCTGCTTCACAGAGCCGCAGGTCGTGCTCCATGTCGTCGTATTGCGAGGGTGAAAGCTGGAGGGCAAAGTCGCCGCTTTCCAGCAAAGTGGTCGTGCGGAACAGGTGACAGCATCCCGTGACCGAGGCGCAGGGGCGCATGAAGTCGAACAGTCCGGAATCCAGGGTCTGAATATGAAGATCAGACAACCTGAATGGGTTGGGGGCCGCGCGGCCGAGGTCCATGGTCGGTTCCGGGGCGGCCAGCAGATGGGTGTCCGCGCTTTGCATGAGCACCGTATTGGCGTGGTCAACCACCTTGCAGCCCCATACGCCTGCTTCAGGATATTCGTCCACAGCCGCGCCCAGACGAGGCAGCCAATCGACGGGCAATTCCACATCGTCATCAAGATAACAGATGAAATCGTGTGTCTGCACTGCCTCCAGATGCATGAGCCAGTTGCGGGCCGCTGCCGCACCGATGTTGACCGGCAACGTGATCACGGTGAAACGCGCTGCACCGAGTTCGGACGCAAAGCGCTCGCTCCACTTGTCGAGCATGTCTGCTGTGCCGTCTGTTGAGCCGTTGTTCAGGACAAAAATCGAGGCGTTGCCAAGGTCGGATTCCAGTAGCGAAGCCAGGGTCGCGTCCAGTTCAGCCGCCTTGTTCCATGAATAGAGCAGGATGGCGGTTGTGCCGGGCAGAGCCGCCCGCTTATTGCAGATACCTTTCAATGTGTCATAAGCGCGTAAAGCGAGATGTATGTTCCAGGGAGTCGCTGCTACTGCATTCATTAAAGCCTGTGCTTTCGGGGTGGCTTGCGGTGTAAACAACGCGGTCACGGTTGTTTCTGTGTCGGAAATATTTTTTTCGACACCGTTGGCGGTGTTTTTATTTAAGGATTCGGTACAAAATTCAATGTCGTTATCTATGCATCCGATAGTCGTGGCCTGTTCCATCCAATAGAGATTGTCGGGATCGTCAGCCACCGCCTGGGTGATGTACGTCTTGATGGCCGCAAAATCTCGGGTGGCCAGATGGTGTCGGTAGTCCTCCAGGTCAGCAGGGATGCGCCAGTTCGTGGACAGCGAGGTCAGCCGGGTGACTATGTCGGGGTTGAGTAGAGTGCGGATTGGCGCAAGGGCAAGGAGCTCGGCGGCCATGGCCCCGTCCAGTGGGTTCTCTCTGACCGCGGTTTCAATGGCGTTGTTGGCGATGGGGTTCAGGGCGAGGTTTCCCGAGCGCAGGCACCAGCCCGCAATGTCGAGCAGGTGGGATTTGCCTGTGAAGCCCAGGCGCAGTTTGGTCTTGAGTCCTTCAGGCAGGGCGCGCCAGGCGGCACTCAGTGAATCAGTGTTGGCACTGTCCATGGGGTTGCTCCTCGATTTCCACGGTCTGAGCGATGGCTTCCAGAGGCAGAGGGGAATTCAGCTGTTCGCCCATATAGACGCGCATGAGATTGTATCCTTTGGCTTCCGGGGTCAGCAGGGTGCGGACCACGGCTCGTCCGTTGGCGCCCAAGGCAAAACGTGTGGTTGGATTCTCTGCCATGAAGCGCATTTTTTCGGCCAGACAGGTTGAGTCCTCGGATTCGCAGAGAAAACCGGTAATGTTGTCGTGGATAATCTCCGGGATGCCGCCCACGCGGGTGCAGACCCCGGGCACCCCCAGGTCAAAGCCTTCAAGCAGGGCGTTGGGCAGGCTCTCCTTGCGTGAAGAGACCACCTGTACATCGGCAAATCTGAGTTCCTCAAGGACCTGCTCATGCGGGATGACGCCGGCGATTTTCAACCGTTCACGGACAGCGGGAGTCAGGTTGTCGGCAAACCGTTCCAGTCGGTCTTCAGGCACGCCCACGGCCACGAATTCGATGTCACGACATCCTGTGTCACACAGTTTGGCCGCGGCATCCAAAAAAACGTCAAACCCTTTGATGTCTACGGTGTTGCCTATGTAGATGAAGCGGGTACCACGCTTTTTGCGCGGTTTCGGGTCGCCGTGGTCAGGTCCGGCATAGGCGTTGTAGACCACGTTCAGCCGTTTTTTGCTGACCCAGTATCGGCGCATGACCTCGGCGCACTGGCGGGAGTTGGCAATGACGCCGTGGGACAGGGCGGTCCACAGGAAAAAGATGGCGTTGGGCCGGGAGATGACACCTCGGTTGATGAACAGCTTGAACTTCGCTCCCATGAGCCGGGCCAGCACACCCATTTTGTATGCCCTGTTGTGGAAGGTGTGCACGACATTGATCCCGTGCTGTTCGATGATACCTTTGAGGAATTTGCCAGCGCGTTTGTATTCCTTGAAATAGTCACAGTGGATGATGGTCACGTCCACGCCGTCCAGTGCTCCATTGATGGGCGTGTCCGGCGTGATCACTGCATACACCTTGAGCCCCATGGCTGCCATGGCCTTGATGTTGTTGATCATCTGGCGACTGCCGCCCGAGACCTTTGTGGAGTCCGTGGTGTAGAGCACGGCACGCACCTCTGGCCGTTTGGTGTGCAGCTTGAAAAAAAGTTTGGCAGACAAGCTGGTGCCGTACATTTTCAGTCGGGACTGTACCCATTTTCCGGTCTTGTTTTTGCCCACGCCGATGCGGTTGAGGCGGAACGGGTCTGTGCCTTTGGTGTTGGCCCACCGTTCCAGCGTGAACGCACCGACATAGCCGGCCGCTTTCAGTTCGTCCTCGGCGGCTTTGTCAAAGTTGCCCCAGGGCCAGCAGAATACCTGCTCGTCATAGCCGTTCAGTTTGCGGATGCGCTCAAGGCTTTTCTTGAAATCCTTGCGGCAGAACGCGAGCCGGTCTTCGGTGGATCGTTTGAAGAAACGGGGTTTGTCCAGCCCATCAAGAACGGGTTCAAATCCGTCATACACATACCCGCTGGAGACCTTGAATGTGGGCCAGTCTTCCTTGAATCCCGGATAGATGGACCATGCGCCCCAATGGGCGCCCTTGCCCATGGGCTGGAGCGGCTTCAGGTCGATGAACGCTCCCCTGTGGCGGCAACCGTGTGAAAAAATCTCCATCCCCTTGTCGAGCATGGCCTTGATTTCAGCTTCGTTGATGAATTGGGAAAAATCACCGTTCAGATGTGCGTCCTTGAAGGCTTGCGGCATGGTGGTCAGGGCCGGAGCGGTCTCAAAGGTGCGCACTGTGCCCGGCACGGTAAAATCCGTGAGCACGAAAAAGGTGCCTGTCATGCCCCGTTTCTCCAGTTCCGGAACCACGGTCAGCCAGTTGGAGAGGTGGCCGTCGTCAAAGGTGAGGACCACGGATTTTCCGGGGGCTTTTATCTGGCCACGGGTAACGGCCAGCAGATCCCGTGAGGAAATGGTTGAGTACCCGGCAGCGACAATGGCGTCCAGGTGCTCGCAAAAGCGTTCCGGGGTATGGCCGTCAACGTCAGAAACGTTGTGGTAACAGAGGACTGGTATGGATGTTTTGATCATTATTTTCTCATTTGCGGTTAAGCAATCGAGAAGTAGCAGATGGGGTGAAGCAGGGCAAGAAAGGAAGCTGTTCCGTAGCAAGGAGGATCATCACGGGTTTTTTCCAGTCGGTGGACTGAACGGATTGTGTCAAAGGTTGCACTCAATTATTACAATCAAGTATTTCATTATGTTAAGAAATATTTATTGATCTTCGGTGGGCCGTCTGAGGCGATTTGATGTTTTGAAATTGGACTGGTGAGTGTTTGGCGTGCACTGGAGCACGCCCCTGAATGTGCGAACCCCTTGTAAACAATCCAACTTACCGTTAATAGAAGAGATCATGTCGGCTAAAACAGTACTTTTCATCGCGGAACCCCAGTCCGTCACCGGGATATTTCCCACCTTGCAGCAAGCCGGGCTACAGGCCGGGCTGGCCGACAACCTCATGGGTGCGCTCGGGTTCATCAAGAAGTCGAATCCCTGTCTTATCTTTTGCCGTCCCGAACTTCAGGGGTTTGATGCCAAGGCCTTTCTCCAGAAGGCGCAGACCATTGAAGGCTTTCCTCCGGTGGTGATTTTTTCCGGGTCCGGCAATGCCGAGGCGGCCACGGAGTTCCTTGAGCTTGGTGCCCGCGATTACTGGATCGAGCCGCTCATCTGGGAGAAGATCAAATTGCTCATCCCCGAAGACGTGCCGGAACCGGCTGTCGAACCGGAACCCGCTGTGGTCAAAACAGCTGTGCCTTCACCGTCTTCTCATGGGAAATTTCGGATCATCGGCCGTCATAACGCCGTGCTGCGAGTGCTCGCCCTGGCTCGCCAGGTGGCTGGCAGCAAGGCGACGGTACTAATCTCCGGCGAATCCGGCACAGGTAAGGAGATGTTCGCCCGTTACCTGCATCATAATTCGAATCGGACGGACAAACCCTTTGTCGCAATCAACTGCGCGGCCCTGCCGGAACATCTGCTGGAATCGGAATTGTTCGGTCATGAAAAAGGCGCGTTTACCGGTGCCATTAATCGCAAGCTCGGCAAGTTCGAGCTGGCTGACGGCGGCACTATTCTTCTTGATGAAATCACGGAGATGGACCTGGGGCTTCAGGCCAAACTGTTGCGCGTGCTTCAGGAGTCCGAGTTCGACCGTGTGGGCGGAGTGGAAACAGTCAAGATCGATGTGCGTGTGCTGGCCACCACCAACAGGGATATCGAGACCACGGTGAACGAGGGCAAGTTCCGACAGGATCTGTTTTATCGTCTCAATGTGATTCCGCTTGCTCTGCCGCCGCTCAAGGAGCGTGGAGACGACGTCCTTCTGCTGGCTGAATACTTCACCAACAAATTTACAGCTACCTATGGACTGGGACAGCTCGCCTTTGCCGAGGATGTCAAGGATTGGCTCATGTCCTACGGCTGGCCGGGCAATGTGCGCGAGCTCCAGAACCTCATGGAGCGTGCCGTGCTGCTGGCCGGGGAAGGCCCTATACAGACCAGGCATTTTCTCATGGGCGATGAGCAGTGGACCCCCGATGATCTCGGTCAGGTCGACGCTGATCAGCAGGCCGCGAGCGAGGCCGCGGCACCGTCTTCACCGGATGAAGCGTTGTCGGTCATGCCGCTTCACGAGATGGAGAAGCGGCTCATTCTCAAGAGTCTTGAGGAGACCACCGGGAATCGTACCCGTGCGGCGGAGCTGCTCGGGATTTCCGTTCGTACCCTCAGGAACAAACTCAATGAATATAAGAAACAAGGTGTTGAAGTATAACTCTGGTTTTTTCAAACAACGAGTTGTCAATGGAGTTCGCTGGTCGCCCGAGGGGCGGCTTTTTTTTGCTATATACTTGAGTGTGAAAGGCGGCTGGCAGCGCGTCAACAGCGGGGAACAGGCTGCGCCGAAACAGGGGAAGGGGTTATTGCCCTGTGGGGTCCACGTAATAGGTGATCCGTGCCCGTGGTGAGAGGTAGTCGTGCACCTCTTTCGGCAGTTGCGCCAGACGGATGGATTTTTCCACTCTCAGGTCCGGCTCGTCCGCCAGATCAACGATGAGCGCTTCCTTCTTGGGGACGTCGGGATCATACAGGACCACGCTCGGATTGAGCTGGTTCTTGGGATTCACGGCCATGACCATGCCGATGGCGCCGTTGGACAGCTCCACCACGGTGCCGGGAGGATAGACGCCCAGGCAACGGATGAACATGGCGAGCACTTCCACGTCGTAGAGGTGTTTCTGCTGCCCGAACATGTATGAGAGCGCCAGGTAGGGCGTGAGTGACTCCAGGGGATCGGCATGATTGCAATGGTTGTCGTAGCCATTTGCCACGGCCACGATGCGGGCAAGCTTGTCGATCTGATCGTCTGCGAGTTTTTCGGGATAGCCGGAACCATCCATCCGTTCGTGATGCTGGGCCACGATGCGGGTCACTGCTTGCGGGAACAGGTGGATCTCGGCCAACAATCCTGCGCCGAAAGCAGGGTGTTGCTCCATAATATCCTGCTCCGGGCGGGTCAGTGCGCCGCGCTTCTTGAGAATCTTTTTGTCGATACGTTCTTTGCCGATGTCATGGAAAAGCGCCCCAAGGCCGAGCGCGTGCATTTCGCCGGGAGATAATCCCGACTCCTTGCCCACGATCATGGAGAGAATGGCCACATTCATGGAATGGGAATAGGTCGCCTCCTCCTTGGCCTTGACATTCATGAGGTGGAGGGTGGATTCACGATCCTCCACAAAATAAGTGGTCAGACGATCCACAAAGGCAGAGGCTTGTTCAACGGATTCGAGAGTGCCGCCGAGAACGCCAGCCAGGATTGAGTCAAAGGTCTTGATGCAGGTTAAGAATCGCTCTTCACACAGGGCTATATGATTTTTCTTCTCTTTAAGTCGACGGGTACGCTCTCTCTTGATATCCCATAAGTGGTCAATAATTTCCTGTGAGAGCGCCTTGTCCGGCTCAATAACCTTGGCCTTTTTCGCTTTTGCGGGACTCAGGGGCAGGACGTCGCATTTTTCTGGAAGGCAGAGGACATGCGTAATACCAAGGTTTTTTATGAGCTTGATCTGCTCTGCGTCCTTGATCTTGAAATGGCTGAACAGAAAAGGGTGGTCAAACCAGTTGGTTTTTTCCAGTCGGATGAAAACCCCTGGCTGTAGTTGATCTACCGAGATTCGATATTGTGTTCTGTTGTTATTCCGCATGTCATTCTATTGTACCGTATCGGGATAATATGCACAACTAATAAGAATGAGTACGGCTTGGAGGCAGTTTGTGCAGGATAGTACGTAAAATATAATTAAGTAACTATTCTCGGTTGTTTATGTTGGGGAATACGTTGACAACAATTTTTCTTTAGGGTTACTCAGAATAGTACAGGCATGCAAGGTCATGCTTCTCGGTGGCGTTGAAATATTGTTACACGGGTGCGGTTCAATGAGCGTAAAAAAAGCGCGAAATACCAAGGCAGTCACAATCTCCATTATAACGGCTTTTGTTCTTGTGTTGTCTGCCGCTGTTTTATTTAAAACAGACTTTTTCAAATCCGGGAGTTCTTCCCGAGGGCTTTCCGGTTTGGTGTTGGTTCGCGGGACGGTTTCCCTGGAGCAGTTGAAGCTTTCTCAAAAGGAAATCGCTTCCATCAACAGGGCTGTGGCGGCACATAGAGGCACCTTCACCAAGGTCAATCTGCATCTGGATGCCAAGGGCGGCGCAGACAACATAACCGATAAAACGGAAATGACGTGGTCCATGGCGTTGGAAACGCCTGGCGATTGCGAGGTCAAGTCCTGGAGCCGGAAGGTGAAACGAAGTGATCTGGTGGGGCAGATGGTCTCCTACATGCACAAGGCTGCTCGTGAATATGAGGAGTTTACAAGGTTCCCGGATGTGAATCAGAATTTTCAGACCCTGTATATCTAGGGCGCGCAACAAGAATTTTTCAAGGCTCCGATCATTTGGTCGGGGTCTTTTTTTGTGGCTGGTTGGCCTTCATGTCGTTGAGCAGAATATCGAGAGCATTCACGGAGATACGGATTTCCATGAACGAGACGACAAGGGATATGATCAGGAAAATAAGACTGGCTCCAAACAGGATCTGACCAGCCATGTATTGATCCAGGGAAATGCAGACCATGGAAAAAATGCAGCTCAGCATGGCCATGACGCCATATCCCTGCATGTGTCGGATCATGTATACGCGTCGGCGGAGATTCTCGATCTGAGCACGGACGGAATCGTCCATGGATTCACGGTACTGGTCGTGCAGGCTGCGTATGCGTCCACCCAAGGACAGGAATCGATTGGTGAAGGCCAGCATGAACAGTGAAATGGCAGGGAAAAGCAGGGCCGGGGTCGTTACGGTCATTTGCATATGAATTCTCCTGAAATATAGCCTGCTTCTTACAAAGAGGGCCACATGTGTCTCAATGGGATAACAACGGGGGACAGTGTCTGATTGGAGTTGGTGCTGCTCATTCTCGAAAGCCTTCCTGGTACGAGCGATTCATTAGCCGTGAGCACGTGGGGGCCTGGAATCCCGCCCAAGGCATGGTACTAGTGTCGGAAGTTGTGCTCCATGATCGCATCAAAACTGCCGTCCACTTTGAGGCTGTCCAAGGCTCGCTGCCATTTGGCGATGGTCTCATCCGGTATATCTCGTGAAAATGCGAGCCAGGCGCCGGACTCGGCAAACCGGATGTTGGTCCGTTCGAATTTTGTCGGATCAAGCCCGGCATCTTTCAGCATGTAATAGTATGTCCGCTCACCCATGAGAACGAGGTCAACCCTGCCTTCGTCGAGTTTTCTGTAGCTGGATTCATATGAAGGGCTGATGTCCAGATTGGTGAATCCATTGGCCGTGAGTGTCTGATGTGTATAGCCATCCTTTCGAACAGCGATGCGCTCAACTTTTTTGGCGTCATCCAGAGAGTGCAGCACAATCGGCTCACCTTTTCTTTTAAAGAAATAATCACCTTCTTCAAAGATAGGGCCGACCCATTTGAAGAGTTTTTCGCGTTTGGGGATGCGAACAATGGCAAAAAGGGCCTGCATGGATTCGTCCTTGGTCGCTTCATAAGCACGAAGCCAAGGCGCGGCCTTGATCGGATTGGAGTCGCCAACAATGGCTTGGATTGCTTTCACAACTTCAGGGGCGACGCCTTTGAGTTCACCATTTTCCTCGTATGCGAGAGGAGGGTAGATGATGACCTGCATATTGATTTGTTCTGCAATCACCTGTTTTGGTAGAAACAAGAAAAAGAGAATTAAAATTAACCTCTTAGAATCCATAAAGCCCCCATCTTCATACATGATTTGTAATCGTACAATAGCCCTTGATAGTTGTCTATAAGACTGGATAAAAGTCCCCCAGCGTTTTGGCCTGTGCCCCTGATACTCTGGTTCGGCCAGGCAATAATGGGGAAGAGGTTTCAATATACGATAAATCAATATTTTTCTGACAGCCAGCGTGTCGTGATTTTTCTTTGTCCCAATCTGACATCACAACCGCCAAAGTCGTGGTCATGGAATTGCAGGATGTGCACGCTCACTGAAAGGGGGCCTGTGGCGGTCCCGACAGACATCCCCATTCTCTGTAGCTGCTGAGACGACAATAGGGTCTGGATGTCGTACTGAAATTGCTGCCCGACAGTGCGATAAAATGGATGGTCAATCATGCAGATGAGGCATTTAGCAAGCTCCCCAAAAAAGCTCATTGGCGAATACCGGACCAGCAAGATGCACTGGCGCATTTTGACTTCGAAGGCCTCAAGAGTAGCGACGAACTGGAAACGCTCGTTGCCAAGAGGATGGATGAAATCAATGTCCCAGGCAGCGGTGCGGGTAAGACGAATCTACCAGAACTGCCAGGCTGGGAAGGTTCGCTCTCTGCCCGTAGATTGGTCCCAGGTGCAGCTTCGCACGGCAGTGATCTGCCCAGAATAATCGAGGGACAAACTTGGCTTAAAGGAACCGCAGGCAATGCCGGTAAAGTCCCTGCTCAAATAGCCGAAAAGTTGAATGGAAGAGAATTTTCAGATTTCAATAAGTTCAGGAAGGCGTTTTGGCAAGAAGTAGCAGCTGACCCTGTTTTGAGTAAGCAGTTTTCTCCTTCTAACGTTACGCTGATGAAATCTGGAAAGGCACCTTATGCTCACGAGACCCAACAAATTGGTAGCCGTGTCCAGTACGAGCTAGACCATATGGAGGAGTTACAGTATGGGGGCAGTGTGTATGATATGAATAATATATAAAAACACCATTAAATCATATCAAAGGTAAAAAGTGATGACAGTTAGAGAAAAAAAATACTAGTTAAAGCTTTGTTGCTCGGTTTTTTTACTATGAAGTTGACAGAGGAAGAGGACAGCGTCGTGTGGAAGGTGGTCAGCGATTTAGTTCCTGACCCGGCTTTTAGCGACTATATCTTTCATTCTTCGGAATTTTATGAGGAAGATATTCTAGATATTGATAGGGTGGTAGAGAAAGGTTTTGATTATAAGCCGATCGCTCTTTAGCTGTGAGGTCTAAAGCCCTTTTAGGAAGCTCATTGAACTAGTAGCACGCGAATTATGATAATCCTCATTTTGTGTTGATTCTCGGTGAAATTGGTAAAATAAAACGATATGAGCTAGGTCATATCATATCAAGGAATTGCAAAATGGTGGTGGCGTGTATGATATGAATAACATTGTAATTCGAACTCCTTATAACCATTTAAATAAGTAGTGTGTTATGAGTGATGCTGATTTGAATAGGGCCTCAGCCTTGTTTCTTTTATCTGAGTTGTTAAGCGAGCCTTTGCCTACAGAAGAAAGGTCGGATTATATCTTGTCCATTTTGGATAAAATTATACCCGACCCAAACTACATGGAATATATCTATTATTCTGATGATTTTGTTAACAAGGATGGAATATTTGATTACGAGGGATTGATTAAAAAGTGTTTTGACGATTATGAGCCAAACATTATTGCTCTTTAGAACAAAAGAAATACCTTGATAAGGGAGTGTCTGTTCTCTCTTATTATTGCTGCATTAGTTAGATCATTTGAAACCTGCCGTAAGCTTATATACATTACTATACATTTAAGACCATTAGGCCCGGTACAATTGGGCCTTTTCTTGTTAGATTCAAGGCTGGCAAGAAGTCAGTGATACATTACGTGTTTGATCCAAAAACAGGAAAGCGGATGGACTTTAAATTTGAAGTCCATAGTGACGGTACAATTACCCCTTAAAATTGCAAAGCCAAAAGGAGAAAGCACTATGCTCTTGGAGTGTATTGGTAATACTCGCGAGCACCTCACAATTGCCCTTTGGTTTACCTTATGAGTGTCGTTGACAGGGTCAAAAAGGCCCGACTGGGTTTCTTTGAATGAGAAACCTGCCATTAGTTCCCCTCACGTTCTATTGCCCTGATTTCATCATTGACACCTTCGATATCGAACATTTCGATACTCTTGATCAATTTTCGATATTTGGAAATGTCTTTTGTTACGTACACTCCATTTTTGTAAAAAAGTGCCAATTGAAGTATTGAATAAGGAGATCCAAGATTCGCAGATTCCTTTATATACCCAACACCTTTCACTTCATCCTGCGGTAGCCCAGCCCCGAGTATATAGGCCATTCCGAGGTCGTACAAAGCTGTTGGGTCCTTGCCCTCGGCCGCCAATCCACGATATTCATTCGCGGCTTGTTTATTAACTGGAGTTCCAACACCTCTATCGTATAATCTACTAAGCACATATTGAGCGTGATAGTGCCCACTGTCTGCTGCTAATTTAAGCCAAAAGACGGCACTTTCTTTTCTGATATTCCCGACAAGACTCCCCAGAGCCATCATTCCTAAATTAAATTGGGCGTTTGTATCGCCATCGAGTGACAGTGAATGATATATTCTATATGCTTCAGCATATTCGCCAGCAGCCATATGCCTACAGGCATCTTCATATTGGCCTGCGAAAGCTACATTTACGCAAAGAACAAGAATTACAATTGAGAATTGGAGTTTACACCAAAGCAATCGAGTGTGTGTTGGAGTCATGGTTTACCTCAATATTGATCGCTATTAATGAATCCCTATCCTAGTGCGTAGTTACCGCCGGTCTGTCTAAATCCACATTTCCTTAAAAAACGGTCAGTCCTTGTTAAATTGACGCCTGAAGTAACATGAATACATATATCTACAGCGCCATTCAATTTAGACCACCGTATATAAGCATCAAGTAGCTTTATAGCTGCCAAGCTTCCTCTTCTCCTTTTTTTCTCTATCTGCGTAAATACCTCCACCTATACCCGCAACATACCCACCAAAAGCATCATATTTAGACATATACTATCCGTCGTATTTTTTGGCCTTCATAAAGCCAGTTAGACATACAAGGACAAATGGAAACACGGACAAAAAAATTGACAGCCATTTACTCAAGCCAAAACGAATACCAACTCGGTTAAAAATATAAATAAAAAACAGAATGTTAACAAAAGGCAGAAACATTATTAAACAGGCCATTTTGGGCAGCCCTGCGATATCCATATACCTATAAGGCAGAAGCATATCATAGGCTTCATATCCGGCCTTTTCATAAGTTTTACTAAGGCCGACCAAATACATGATCATTATTATCGTCATGATCCATGGTGACATAAAAATAAATACCTTTTTTAATACAGCTTATGTTAAACTTCAAAGAGGTGTGCTTAAAAAGGAAAAGGGAGTAAATACTATTTTTAAACCCATTAATGGATAGAGCCCAGAGGTTGATAGTTTATGCCACACCTGTCTGCACTTTTTACCACTCCACAACAGCCATGCCGCTGCCGTCCTGTGCCGGTTGCACGGTCTTGACCTTCTGCCCTTTGAACACGTTTTCGCGAAGCTCTTTCAAAATATCTTCACCCCCACCGAACGGCGCAACAAGATCAACAAGCCAGAAGCGGTTTTTATTACCTGCCAAACAACTGTGGGCGAACAATAAAGTTGTTAACTGAGAGGGGGCGGAATCCCACATTTTTCGCAGTGGAAAATCAGGTGTCAAACAATAAAGTTGTTAACAGGTGATCATAGTTTGTGCGGCGGGACTGTCCACCTTAATAACGCTGCTCAGTGGTCCAAAGGATGGGGGGAGGGGCAGTAATTACCGCCTAAGCTACCCATTATTTTGCCTCCTTAAGAGGAAATAGTTGCTCTTCGATGATATCATGATACAGATGAATGCTTGATTTGATAGTTTGTGGGCCTCCAACGATACTCATGATAGTATTCCCGTTTAAAGAGTCTATTTTAACTATACCAGCGGTTGGAAGATGTTTTAGCTGGTATTTAGCCATTATTAATTGGCGTTTTTTTTCTGAAATATCTCTATCTATTGGGTATACAACAATGTTGACTGGACCGAATTTTTTGTAAATTGTGTATATTACTGTGGCAAGACCATGTAATTCACGGTTTTTTTTGGTGCTACAAAAGAGGAGGAAATAAATACCATCTTTAGATACTATTTCTTTAAAGGTAGTGTCATTGACATATGTTGCATTCATTTTGTTTAGTAAAGATGCTGGATCGCGTCCAAAGTTATCAATAATTATGTCTTCGCAATATCCAGTGGTTGCTAACATGGATGAAAAACATACCAACAGTAAAATTAAAATTTTTATCTTTTTCATTCTTGATCCATCTCTATGTATTTTGTAATATGATACTGATTCTGCTTACAATTTATTTTTATTACAATTTAACAACAGTCATTCCACTTCCATCAGGCGCAAGTTGCACAGTTTTGATTTTCTGCCCTTTGAATACATTCTCGCGAAGCTCTTTCAAAATATCTTCACCCCCACCGAACGGCGCAACAAGATCAACAAGCCAGAAGCGGTTTTTAGTACCTGCCAAACAACTGTGGGCGAACAATAAAGTTGCTAACAGATGATCATTGTTGTGCGGCGGGACTGTCCACCATAAAAACGCTGCTCAGCGGTCCAACAAAGTGGACCTACTTCTCTTCTCTAGCCAGTGCCATGGTTTTCTCGCGCTGATCCGCAGCAAGATCAGCAGCAGTATTCCTCCCTGGGGATTGTGCAATTTTTCCTATCACATCCGCGAGCTTATCCCAAATTGAGTTAGAATCTCCACTCATTTTGCCCTACCTTTGGTACAAATAAATATAAGCATCAAAAAACCACCCAAAATTGCTATGCAGTCATAAAAACTATATTTAGCGGTTAGATTTGATAAGTGCCAAATACAACCATACCCAGCCTGCAACAATAGAGGGATTATCCATCCCACTCCCCCTAGGACCCACCAAGTCCGACCTGTGAATGTAAGTGCTATTGAAACAATATTGAAAACAATCGACAGAAATGAAAAGACGATATTCCAAAAAGTAAAAACCAAAACAACGTCGTCTAGCCCGAATGGACTAAAGTTAACTGGTAATGCTATCGACAGAAAGAACAACCTATCTGATACATTTTGTATTTGTACGCCTATGATAAAAACCATCGTTACAGAGATGTAAAATGTCTTGATATCATAGTCTTGTTTAATATGTTGAATTAAAGTCATGATAAAAACAAAACCTCAAAATGTAATAATACATTGGTCTATTTGTATGAACAACTACACAGAACCACTTTTAAACAATTTAATCGCTAATAAAAACATGAAAACAGATAGAATTAATAAAAAAACATCATCTATTATTTGTGTAAATAAAATATGATAGACATGAAAAAAAATGGTACAACTAGTTTTTATAGATACAATTATCCATCCAAAAAAACCTAGCAAGTACATTTTACGATATTTATAAGTAAACAAAGAAGAGCATAGGTTTAAAATGAATGAAATCAAAATTAGTCCCATGCTAAATACGGCTGCATTTGTATTTGAATCGACTCCTTGTGTCATCGAATGTACTATGTAGAGCAGTTCAGGTAGTTGCACAAAATAGAGATAAGCTATTGTTGTCGTTGAAAACAAGGTCCGCATGTCCAGAGAAAAAGAAGAAAACGGCGGCATCTTAATAGACGACGAACTACTATTAATGGGCATAAAGTAGTATACTCCCTTACTAATTATGGAAAAGGTTAATTTTTCAATTAAGACCAGATTCCCGAAGAGGCGGCCTGATTTTTCTGTTGTTTTGAACTTTCGGGGGGCACATCACCAATCACCACCAACAGCAGTCATCCCATTCCCACCAGGAACCATCTGCACCGTTTTAATCTTCTGCCCCTTGAGCACATTCTCGCGAAGCTCTTTCAAAATATCTTCACCCCCACCGAACGGCGCAACAAGATCAACAAGCCAGAGCTGTTCGCCCGACTTCCAATCATCGGGCTTGAGCCGGCTGGCTCCAGCGGCCAGTCGTTCCTCGACCTCGTCGGAACAAGCAATATCAATGGGGGGGCTTTTTGAAAAGGCTAAATTGTCGCAGCTGAAGTGGTCAACCAATGACCTGCGCCGGTCGCCCCCCCCTAGGGGGAGCTATGCTGAGGGCTGGACAACCTCAGCAGTTGGAGTGCAGACTAACATAAGCCCGGTACATAAACTGGGGGTGGGTCACCATTGATCTGCTCCCGTGAAATAGGCCCACCGACAGCGTGAGTTTTTTCCAGCGAAACCGTCCCTTGGAAGGGACATCTCTTACTGTCAGCCATGGCTTGTAGTCGCGCTCCCTGCTGGAATCGCGTCCTTCCTAGACCCACCGTTGAAACGTTGTCTCCGAATGGGAGTACCTCTTTTTAGCCATGAATAAAGCCGCTCCTGGTTGTTTCCATTTTCAGGATCACCAGAAGCGGCTTTTGTTAACAACTTTATTGTGTCGTTAACAACTTTATTGTGTCGTTAACGACTGTATTGTCATGTTAACAACTTTATTGTCACGCTACAAAAGTGTGGGAGAACAATAAAGTTGTTAACTAAAATGCCCCGATGTTGTTGTTTTCCATGGCTGATATTTAGTAGCTGAACAATAAAGTTCTTAACTGTGTGATTGCGACGCTCCCTTCTGATAAATTTTCTTAACAATAAAGTTGTTAACTAGTCTTCGAGACATGACTCCGCGTTGAGGCGTCAAAAATGTTTAAAGGTTTTTCAAAAGGGTTGATTAAAACGTATTGCCAACTTCTTCACCGCGAACCACTTTGCCGACTAACTCTCCTAGTTTTTCCAAGTCTTCTTTGGATAATGGCTGCCCTGCTTGATAAAGCCGATTTAAGGCTCTCTGCATAAGCAAAGCAAAAGCGAATTCAGGATTTTCATCCGGTGGCATCTTTTCCCCAAGTCTATATTCTGTTCCAGATTGTGAGATCACAACGGCGTGTTCCAAGCACTGAGTCGGGTTCACCCCATTGGTAATAATCGGACCATCTTGTATACTTGGATGGCCTGTACATGTTCCAGCGAGGAACGAATCCCCATTAGGTGTCTTGAGCAAACGCCAGTTGTCGAGCACGGGCATGATCTCTCCTTGGAAGTAGACGATACAGCCATTGCGGTTTTTGGTCAAAAATTGAGATGAAAGGAGATATCTCGGCCCTTTGGACCACGAAGCTAGCTGTCGACCTGAGGCGGGGATAAGTTTAATGGAGACCTGCCTAAACATGCCCACATCTCTGGACCACGGGCAGCGAGTTAACCTCTGGGCAGGTTTACATACTCAAACCTCGGATTCACAAAGAGATATGCATTTATCAGGACGATTGTGATGGGGATTATTTCTTTCCATCATCCTCAGAATTGCGTCCTTTGTCGTATCCATCTTTAAACTCTCCTGGGAGTTCCTTGATCTCTTTAACGGTTTTTCCAGTCGCTTCGCCTATCTTGGCGCAGCCCAAGGCGGAACAGAGGAGAGTGATGGCAACTAGCAAGACAAGTATCTTTTTCATGTTAGATTCTCCATAAGATATTGTTGGGATGACTATACATGAGTCGTGGCTGCATGAAAAGTCTGTGGCTACCAGTCAGTTTGTTTGCCGAGGCTATTCACAGGGAGCTTTGGGCCAAAGGTCCAGATCATGGGCTGTTCGTGTGGGGATAGGCGTTCTTTAGCCCATTTACGGAGCGAGGCATCCATGTCTTCCTGTGCATTCTTTGCCAATACAATAAAGATCTTGAGGCGCTGCCCTTCGTCCGGCCGCATAAGCCGGACGGCGCAGTCATCCACATCCGGGTGCTCCAGAAGCGCTGCACGGACTCTGGACGGGTACACGTTTATGCCCGCCACCTGCACGGCATTGTCGGTTCGCCGTTCGGGAATGAATGTATCCTTTTGCCATTTCAGGAGGTCTTGTAACTCATAGCGGTGCAGATCCTCATCGGAATGAGGACGGAGCAGGACAGAATCGCTGTCGGTTTTCTTCCAGTGCGGGAGCAAAGTGTAATTGTCCTGCGGGGAAGTCCGGTAGCCAATACCCCCTGTTTCCGAAGACCCGTAGATCTCGTACATCCGGTCGAGGCCATGTGCTTTGAGCGAGGTGATCACTTGCGCCGAACAAGGGCCGGTTGAGGTCGCTCCGTGCAAGCCATGGCCGAATGTGGCGTGCATCTCCGTCAGTTTTTCCCAGAGCAGAGGGAAGGCCACGATGAGGTCGCCATCTCTCAGGGACGAGGTCATGCCCGGAAAGGGCTGGGGGGCTTCCCAGCGCACTTCGACTCCCATTACCTTGGGGAGCAGGATGGAAAAGAGGAATCCGTAAATGTGATGTCTGGGCACATAGCTGACAATGCGTTTTCGGTCTCGAAAAATCTCGGCAAGGGCAATCGTTTCCTGAACGTGAAGATCATAATCATGAGTTGAGGGCTTGGGGGCACCGGTACTGCCAGAGGTGAAAAAGGTGATCTTATCTCCGTTGTCTCGCCAATGCTCAAAGAGTGCATTGGTCAGTTCTGCAAGCGAAGCTGTGTCTGTGTTGTCAAGCTGAGGCGCATGAAACATGGCGCCGATGGTCTTGAGGGCAGAGTCGAAGTCCGGGATCGTGTCAGGGGAGGGTACAAAATGAGCGGGAAGGCTCGCGCCTTTGGCAAACTGCATACGAGAATCGTACGAGAGCTGTGCCATAAGTAAACTGGAGAGCATCTCCTGAATATCGCTGGCGGTCAGTGAAAGAGCGTCCATACTATGCCTTCGAGACTCGGATGGTTGCGGAGCCATCCCGGCACAATGTGGCCGGGGCACCGTTTCTGACCAACAATGTGGCCGCGACCATGTCGAACGCTGCGACAACCGGGATATCGCCCCAGAGCGGGGCCATAGAGAATGCGTCCTGGGCCATTGGTTCCGCTGTGTTGAGTTCTACCTGGATGGTGGAAGGGGCGGCTTTGGTTAGCAGAAAGAAAGCACATCCTTCACCAACCTGTCTGGCGGGGTGCCCCCTTTCTTGTGCGAGCCGTTCTCCATTTTCGATCAAAAGCTGTGTGGATTCATCCATGGCGCCGAAAAGGACAGTCGTAACCCTTTGCTCCATCAGCCAGAGAGCGGCTGTCCTCAATCCGGCAATGACCGGTTCATTGAGCTGGCAGATGGTTGTTTGTGGGCAGGGCCGCCCAAGCATCATTGAAAGGACGCCTGCGGGTATGTTGTGGACCGAGTGAGAGAAAGAGAGGGGCGAGGCAAGGTGCGCGCCGTCGTCTATGATGGAGTCCAGAAAGTCGAATGTGGTTTCGGACGGGCCGTATCCCGAGCTTATGATGATACCCATGTCGTCTGGGAGTGGTGCCAGTTGGTTTGCATCCTCCAAGGTTCGGTGAGCCGCGAGCAACCCCATGCGGGTGAAGTGGTCTATACGCCGCAATTTCCGGGGAGGGAGGTAGTTGATCAGATCTTCGGTGTTGGCAGGTCGCGCTTCGGATGATCGGGGCAGTTGGTCGTTTATTACCGCCCTTAGTTCTGCTATACCGCCCAGCTGGGTGGAGAGGCCCATTCCGAGAAGGGACATTTTCATGAGCGAGGCCCTCCCTGAATGATGAGGACTGAATTATTGCCGCCAAAGGCCAGTGATTGGGAAAGGCCATAGTTGGCTGAAAGTTGTGTCCTCGTCTTGACCGGACTGCGACCGATGGCAGGGTCGGTTTCGGCATGCCCTTTGCTTGGTGGGAGTTCACCCCGTTCCATACACGCCAGCGTAAAGGCTGCCTCGATGGCACCAGCTGCGCCGAGAGTATGGCCGGTGAATCCTTTGGTGGCGGAAAATGGAGTGTCTGGAAACCGCTGAGCAAGGACCACCCCTTCCACAGTGTCATTGGCCGGAGTACCAGTACCGTGGACATTGATGCAATCGATTTGGGAGGCATCCAGATGTGCTTGGCCGAGGGCCGCGTCCAAAGCCATGTTGAGTCCACGCGCTTCTGGGTGGGGGGCGGTGAGATGGTGTGCATCGCCACAGGTTCCGTATCCCAAAAGCATACCTCGTTGAGCGCAGGAGAGTGCTTTGGCGGTTTTATCGGTGGCGAGTATGAGTACGCCAGCCCCTTCTCCGAGATTGAGCCCCTTGCGGTGCGCATCGAAGGGTTTACATGCCTCCGGGCTACTGATCATGAGGCGGACAAATCCGTTATAAGATATGGGGCTGAGTTCGTCGGTACCTCCTGTCACCACGATGTCACAGAGGCCATGGCGAACCCAGGCCGCACCAATACCGATGGCGTCTGCACCCGAAGAGCAGGCATTCACCACCGTTTGATGGGGGCCGTTGAAACCATATTTGCGGGCAAGATATTGTGACGGATTGCTTGTGAGATAGCGGTGAATAGGCTCAAGATCCGGTGTCTTCCCCTGTTTTCTCTCTCTATAGAAATCAATGAAGTTCAGCGATGCCCCTACTGAAGTGCCTATGCACACGCCAACATTAAAGGGCGCGAGGTCGTGTGATGAGAGGTGTGCACCAGTCAAGGCGTCGGCGAAAGCACGTTCAAGGAGTTGGACCGAGCGACTGACATATGTGTTCGAGTCGGCGAGTGCTGTATCTGGTACTTCAAAGACAGGGTAGGAGACAGGATGCTCACACGAGAAGTGAGTCGGAGCACTGGGGGCCCCTTCTCCTCGGAACATGGACTCGATACAATGGTCAATGGTCTCTCCGGCTGCGCATATGCACCCGACCCCGATGATGGACGCTCCCGCCTGAGGCATTGTTACTGATTTTCCTGAATGAAAGCGGTGAGTGAATTGATCGACTGGAGCGCCTTTTGGCCCTGTTCCATGTCTTGGATTTCAGCCTTGAAAAATTTGTGTATCAGCACAACTATTTCCACCGCGTCCAGAGAGTCCAGGCCCAATCCTTCATCGCCGAACAGGGGGGCCTCGTCATCAATTTCAGCAGGGTTTATATCTATCAGGTCGAGTTCTTTTACCAAAGTCGCTTTGATTTGTTCTTTTAAATCCATTTGTTATTCTTCTTTTTCCCACATGTTGTAAAAATTGTAGAATTGCCAGGGGTGGTGTTCGGTGAATTCCTCCAGCCCTTTGGCAAAGCATTGAGCGTAGGGTTGATATATCTGGGCATTTCTCCCCATGTTCTCGGGGACATCAATTACCCTTGAAATCCAGATTCGTCCATACCCAGCACCGGTGCGGTGCGAGAAAGTCACGACGATGGGGACATTGAGGTTGGAAGCGAGTTTGTATGCGCTTATGGGGAGAGGGATAGTGCCACCCATGAAGTCCACATCAACGACGTTTTTGGTGCTGCCGAAGCTTCGGTCGCCCATGATGCAGAGGAGCCCAGCCTGTTTGAGGACGGTCATCATTTCCAGTGTGCCGCCCATGGCAGAGCGTGGATCGATAATGGAAAACCCTGGATGCTCGTTTCCATCGTCATGCTCGTAGTAGTGTTTGTCCACATCCTTGCGGTTGTTGTACATGACGATGGCTTTGGGGCCATCGATCTTGTTGAGGACTGACATGCCGAGCTGCCAGCACCCGACGTGCCCGGTGATCAATATGAGACCGCGCCCTTGGGCCGCGAGGTCGACAAGAGTCTGGAAATCTTCGGGGGATGCATCGAGAGAAAACTGGCCGAGTATGCCCATAACCGCACGGTCCACGAGCATCTTGCCGAATTCCATATGCAGTTTGAAGCAATCAACAAACTGGCCGAGGGCCCCCCTGTCTCCGAATCTGCGACGGCGATATTCAGCTGAACGGCGGCGGATATTTGGACGCAGGGTGTAGAAGGGCACCACAAAGAAGAGCATGCAATAGGCCAGGGGACGGCCTGCCAATCGGATCGCCTGATAAAACAAGGAATGGGCAAATTGGGAGGCTACACTTTGGCTTGACCAGGGTATGTCTTTTTTTGTGTCGTCTGTCATGCAGAGTCATCACCCGGTTTTGTTGAGTTGAACTTTGACGATCCAGGCCAGCATGTACACGAGGAGCCCCATGATAACCGCCAACAGGGGCGCGATGACAAGTGAGCCAAGCACATACTCAAAGAGTCGGTCGAAAATTTCATAGCCCAGGGTCTGCATGGAAATCTCAGTGAGGAAGTGTCCGTGGCGCATGAAATATCCTGCTTCTATACAGAGCGCAGGGACAAATGGTGGCATACAGAGTTGGCTGACGGCCAGCCCAGTGATCTTGTTCAGTTTCAGGTAGCCCAGAATGAAGATGATCGAGATGCTATGCATGGCGATGAGCGGGAGCGCACCCAGAAGCATCCCGAGTCCGGCTGCCATGGCGAGAGCAGAGGGTGTTTTCTCCTTCTTTAACAGTAAGCGCAAAGACTTCATGGGGTGGATGGCCGAGACCTTGCCCTCGGTGTCTTCGGTGTACTGGCGGTGAGGCAGAGGCAGGAAACTGCGGGCGGTCAACCGCGTGTTGAGCAGCGAAATATCCACATTATCCTTGAGAAAATTGAAATGGGATATGCGTTTGGCCGGATCGGGATAGTGGACGCTGATATTGACGTTTTCGAGCGGATAACCAGCCCAGGCGGCCTTGACCAGGACTTCCACCTCAAAGGCGAATTTGCGTTCGTAGAGTTTAATGGCATCGAAGATGACCACTGGATACGCTCGGAATCCGCACTGGACGTCAGAGATCTTGCATCCGGTTTGCACCCGAAGCCAAAAATTGGAAAATGCGCGACCGAATCGTGAGGATTTCGGGATGTTGGGGCCTGTGAACAGCCGCGCACCAACGGCTACAGCGCGGGGATTGTTCCGGATTTTTTCGAGAAAGGCGGGGATGTCGGAGGCATAGTGTTGTCCATCGGCGTCCATGGTGATTATGTGGCTCTTACCGAGGCGTTTGGCCTCGACTACGGCTGTGAGTATCGCCTCCCCCTTGCCTGCGTTGGCTGTATGCCGGATCACCTCCACAGGGAGGTCCTGAATGGTCTCAATGCCGCCGTCCGTGCAACCGTCATCGACCACGAGCACTTCTGGGTGGATGGCAAGGCAGTCCTTGACCACTTGGCGCAACGTGGCACCGTGGTTGTACACTGGTATGACGATGAGAGTGTTTGTCATTGACTCACCTTTGCTCTCGCCTGTTTGGGCTTGTGGGTGTCAGCAAAAGTGACGAGGGTGTCCCAGAGCAGTCCCCGGTATCCAAATCGGTGCAAGACGTCCATTCGGTCTTGTGCATCGGCAGGCGGGAATATCCGGTCCCTGCGTCCAAGGAATCCTTTGGTGAGTTCTTCGTTCATCCAGGCCTGGTCGATGTTTGGGGAAAAATAGTAATACGGCTTGAGCAGTTCCTGCGCTGTAGGCACGGTTCCTTCTTTTTTGGCCTGTGCGTAAAGCGGGGTCCCCTTGTAGAGGCGGATGCCTGAAAAAGGGAAGACCACACAACTCTCAAGAGAATTCAAATTGTCGATGCCCTGGCAAACAGTGGCTGGTGTTTCTCCTGGGCCACCGAAGATGACGAAGTGAGCGCAGGGGATATGTTCCGAAACACATGCTTCGTTAAAGGCACGAACCCCTTCAAAAAGAAATGGCTTGTTCATGGCTGATAATGTTTCGTCCGTGGAGGCGTCAGTCCCGACCTCCATGGCCGATAAACCGGCCCTTTTGAGAAGTTTGAGTTCGCCTCGGCTAATGGGAGTGGGCTGGAAGAATGCACTCCATTTGAGCGCGAGGTTCTTGCGGGCCAACAGTTCGGCAACTTCCAGGTAATGATTCTGGCTGTCGTTGAATACGGAGTCTGTGAAAAAGATGAATTCAGCTCCGTGTTTGAGATGCAGCCTTTCCACTTCGTCCACGACTTCATCCGGTTCCCTGAGTCGGAGTTTGCCGCCTTCAATGGAGGGGTATGAACAGTATGAGCAGCGGTTTTCGCACCCTCGCTTGGTCTGGATATTTGCGATGCCACTGTGGTCAATATAAAAATTGAGAATGTTCGTATCCCAAGCTGGGGTGCACATTTCCGAACTGACCAATCCCTGCTCTGGTTTGAGCAGTCTACTTGGGGTTTCGCCCGCTTCGAGCATCTTGACCAGTTGGACCATTTTGCGTTCGCCTTCGCCCACCACACCGTGGTCTGCGCCGAGATATTCAATGATGGTTTCGGGCATCAGGGAGAAGCCTGGGCCACCCACTATAACTGTCTGGCCTCGTATTTTGAGAAAAGCCGTAATGGTTCGTACATGTTCGAGGTACCAGTTCTCGTGCGAAGTGAAGGAGTCCACATTGTCGATATTTCGCAGGGAGATGCCAGTCATGTCCGGCTTGAATTCAGCGAGGGTCTGCTCCAGGGCGTCCATGCTTTCACCCTCGGCCAGAAAGTCAAATTGGCGAACGACATGTCCACTGTTTTGCAGGGCAGCAGCAATCACGGACATGCCCAATGGGTATACGAGATATGGTTCCACCGTGATGTTGGTGGAAATGAGCAGGAGTCGAGCCATTACAATTTCCCGTTCTTCCAGCGTTCTAGAATTTTCTGATAGAAGTCGGGCGGAGTTATGAGTAACTCATGATCAAAGGTCATGAAGAGCTGGACTGTGTATCCAGTTGTGGTGATGTCTCCGGCGCTATTGCGGATGATGAATTCATAGTTGAGCCGTGCAGCTTCAGTATAGTGCAGAAAGGTCTCGATATGAGCGGTATCACCATAAGACAGAGGCAGGATGTAGTCGAAATACATTTGTTTGATGGGCGCGGCTACTTCATGTCTTTTGAAGTCGAGATAGCCAAGGCCATGCTGGTCTCCCAGGTGAATGCGGCCATCTTCGAAGTAGCTGGGATACCGACCGTGCCAGACAATGGCCAACGGGTCTACTTCTTCGAATCGAACGGGGCGTTGCGTAATGGAGCGCAGGGGAGCCGGGGCATTCTCCGGCGATTTGAAATACGGTTTTTTGCTCATCAAAGGCCTCCGCCCAGGGTGATGTGGAATGTTGCTGCGGTTTCACCGCTGACGAGAATCGATATGACGGCGATCGTCTCGTCTTTTTTAGACTTCAGCTTACCTGTGACCTTCAAGAGGTCACCTGGTGCGATCTGCTTGAGGAATTTTGCCCGGCCTGCGCCAACGGGCGTCACTTGCTTTCCGGTTGTGGCGTCAATGGCTTCGGTGGCTGCCATTGACCCAGCCATGAGCTGCACCACGGCTGGCAAGATGGGGTTGCCAGGGAAATGCCCGTCAAACCCAATGAAATCTTTATCGAAAGTGAAATCCTTTGTGAATCCATCTTCGCCGATCAGAACGGGTTTTCCAGCTTTACGTATGGTGTCTTCCAATGCACTCATGGCATGTCCGGGGTTTTGAGTTTTAGGGTCACGGAGTACTTTTTGTCGTTGCTGACGAATGAAGTTTGCCCTGGTAATCTTACGTCGTCTACGACGACGGCGTCACCATAGTTCACAGTCCAGTTTTCTTCCGTGGATTCGAAGATTTTTTTCCTCACGAAGCCGGGGTGTTGGTCAACGACAGAGCGGAGGACACCGTTCCGCCTCGGGCCTGTGAATTCAAGGTAACCGTCCGTGTATGCGCATCGATCCTCAGCCTGGTAGAAATCCGCCAGAAACATGCGTCTTATAGAGAGGATGCATTGATCCATAAAGTGTGGGATTTGATCTGCAATGGGGCTTGTACCAAGGACCTGCGCTGAGTCTGGGCCCACTTTCAGGCTCGCGAGTTTTATGCCAAACCCGGTCAAAATGACGACTTTGGCTGTGTGGTGTCGCGTGTCGAGTTCCATGAAACCGTTTATGGGGATGACAGTATCACCGATCGTGATGGCCCCTGCATGCCGCAGACGCACTGTCTTGCCGCTGTTGAACCACTGTTGGGGTAATTCAATGGCTGGCTGGCATGGCTGGAGCACAGGTTCAACTGTTGTTGCACAAGCGGCGGTACACAACACAATGATGAGAAGAAGAGTTCGTATCATGACTGTTTCCTGAGCAGGTGCGGGACCATGAACAAGGCCACGAAAAGGGCTGTTCCTACACCGAGCAAGACCATGGTGCCGAGGGCATTAAGGGACGGGTGGCGGGCCAAGGCCAGTACGCCGAACCCGGCCAGGGTAGTCAGGCCGGATACGATGACAGCCAAGATCGTATCCTGTTCAAGGGACTGGCTTTCGCTTGATACAAGGAAAATTCCATAGTCGGCTCCGAGGCCAATGATCAGGGGCAGGGCTGTGATGTGAAAAAGGTTGAGCGGGGTCCCAGAATAGCCCAGCCCCCCAATGACGGCTGCGACACCGGCTATGGCCGGAAGAAGGGCTATGCTTGCTCGGCGGATATTGCGGAACAAGAGAAAAGTCAGCACCAATACTGCGATGCCGGAGACAGTGATGAAGAGTTCAATGTCGTTCTTCATGGTCGTTTCAAGAAGCGTTTTGAAGCGACTGGTAGAAACGAGGCGGACTCCGAGGTTGGTTTCCCGCTTCGGGGTGAAGAAGCTGCGGATATTCGCGGAATCCGGGAGATAAGTCACCAGGGTAGGATCGCCGGCCGAAAGGTCAGGCAGGAAGATGTTGCGCAGGAGGGCAAGGCTGGCCGTGTCCAGTCTCTCGGGTGTCACTTGTGTCGGCGTGTGGGAAAGGGATCGGATGAATGGGGCGAAAGCCTTGGATGAAAAACCGAGTTCCCTGGCGCTTGCTTGCAAGCTCTCGACGACTGACTGCCTCTGTGCGTCTGTCCAAAAGTCATTCCAACGGGCGCGATTCTCGGCCTGAGTGGTAAAGGCTGGAAGAATCGGAGTCAGACTGGCAACAGAAATTTGGGGGAAATTGGTTTTAAGGGTCGAGTATAGTTGTTCGTTTTGACTGAGTGTTGTTGCCAGCTCTGTCCCCTGGGTAAAGACAAGGGCTTTGTTGCGGACGTCTCCCCAGGTCTCATTGAACTGCTTTTCCGTGATCCGGACTGTCTCCGGAACGTATTCAATGCTCCGTAGGTCAGGGTCAAGGGTAACGGAAGTGCCGTACCAGAGGCATGTTCCGACAAAGAGGCACGCGAGGCAGAGGACGAAAATTGGGTGCTGTTTACCGTGGAGTTTTTTGAGTGTGAGTGGCGGGCGAGATAACCCTTTTCTGCTGAGGTGAGGGAGAACGACAAAGGAGAATATCGCTGATGCCAGCAGCCCGACGATGGAAAAGAGGGCCAGTTGACGCATACCCGGCATACCTGAAAGGAATAAAGCTCCAAATGCGGCGCAGGATGTGAGTGCGCAGAAAAAAATGGGTTTTGCCACACTGTCCACACCCTTGCCAGGGGTACTGGAGTGGCGAATCACGCTGAAATAGACGTGCATGGCAAAGTCGATGGAAATGCCGATGATGACGGCACCAAAGCCGATGACGATGGCCGATACGCTTTTTTCAAACAGGGCAAGTCCACCGAGACCGACGGACATGGAAATGAGTGGTGTCAGGAAGACGCCGAGGGCATGGCAAGTGCGGAAAAAGAAGATAAAGAGCAGGCCCATGGCCAGAGTCGCTACACAGGAAATAGTCGTAAGGTCGTTTTGGATAGTGACGGCGTTGGCGTTTGAGTGGACATGGCCGCTGATCATGTCAGCCTTGACCCCGCTTGGGAGATCCTTTGTCGCGTCTTCGAAGGTCTTGAGCAGTCTGGCCGAACCTTCGGTGTCCGTGAGAGGAATGGGTGATTTGGCCGTGAGGAGAATGGCGGTTCCATCTGGACTGAAGATATGATCGTCAAGCACCCTGGCATGGGAGAGGGAAGAGAATGCCTTGAGCCGGGGCAGCAAAATGGTGCGCAGGTCCAATGGGTCGCGTCGGATGATTTTTTTCATTCCCATACTCTGCGGAGAGTTGAGGGTCCGCAGAGCCTTTTCCAGGTTGGTGCGGATGCTTTCGGGCGTGAGGAGCGAGTTAAGGCGTGACAGGTCCTCCTGCGTCATTAAGTTCGGAGCGTTGTCGAGAAGGAAGGCGATAACCTTGTCCGGCCGTATGGAAGCTTGGCTCGTGAAGGTGAAACCCGCTGATGATAGGGTCTGGGTCAGGGAATCGGCCCCGGCTATGAGGTTGTCCCGGTTGGTTCTGTCTGTGGTGTGGACCGAGATGAAAATGATATTTCCCAGACCGGATCGAGTGAGGCTCTCCAGATCGCGGACAAGGATGCCGCCCTCTCCACGCGGAATCATGGTTTTGATGTCTGCACTGATAGGAGTTAGGAGGAGGAGTCCGAGGCAGAGGACAAGAAACCCGGCGGTACAGGAATAGAGAACGCGCCGTTTGGTTGCGAAGAAAACGTAAATTGTATGGAAAGGAGTACCCGGAATCATTGGACAGAGGTGAAAAGTGTGTCAGACAGTGGGGTATTGATGGCCCGATCCATGAAGGTGATCCGAGTGAAGTCCTCATCGACTTCACGCAGTTCCAATGAATCAATGGTGGTGTCATCCTGCGCGAAGCGGATGATGATACGGGTCAGCATTTTCCTGGCCCCTTCTCCTTTGGGGCGGAGGTCAAGGATCGTCGGAGCCGTCCCGGTTCGCGTGATATCATAGCGGCTTTTGAGCCACGCAATATCAAAAGTGGTCCAGGCCATTATCTGTTGCGCGACCATGGCCATAATGGGCGATGATTTGAGTGAAAATTCCCTTTTTGTTTGAGCCGCCTCATCCCATTCGATACCCGTGTTGCCGGTCAGCAGAAACCCTGCCTTGAAAGGCGTGGTGTATTCCCATCGAAGGCTGGAGGGACGTTGAAAGGCGAAGCTCCCTTCAGAAATGAGCACTTCATCGAACATGGACAAGTGTTTTTCCTGAGTGAATCGACTTTGGATAGAGGTGACTTTTTCCGCTTTGGCTTTGAGGTCCATAAGGAAATCGGCGGCATGAGATACGTTGGTCCCTGCCATGAAGGGCAGGACTAGGAAGAGAGCCGCGAGTAGATATCGCTTGGTCATGCGTCCTCCTGCGGAACCCACAGTTTGATTTTTCCGCTGGCGATGGCGGTTTCGCCGCAGGAAACGGTTCCCTCGACAATGGCAAAACCTTCGAACTCCCCAGCTGTGGTCACATCGATGGTGAGGTGTTCTCCGGCGCGGGCGTGGTTATGCAGGGTGAACTTCTGGACACCAACGAGAAACCCAATAGGGAAGTCCAGGCCGGCTTGCATGATCTCCCATCCTTTGACTGCGGCATAGGCCTGGGCCATGAGTTCTACGTGAATAAGTGGAGACAGAGTCTGGTCCGCATTGGCCGCCACGGATATTGCCGACAGGACGGTTTCCACCGTGCCAGCACCTTGGTCGGATGCTGTCAGGGTATCTATGAGCAGCATGGAATCCCTGTGTGGAATGACTTTATGACTGGCAATCGGTAGTTTCATGGAACACCACGCTCTTGTTACGCCAGCAGAGAGGGTCTGATGCGAGATAATCGCCAGTATGATGATACGCCATACCTCGACAACCATAGCACTCACTGGACAGTTCACACTCTTTGCAATCCCCCTTGATGGTCTGGCGGATATCGCGAAGTTCTTTGAAAATCGTTGCAGTTGCGAGGATGTCTGCAAGTTTATGTCTGCGAATATTACCAGCCGGGGCGTCAACGCCGGGACAGGGGATGATGTTGCCTGTCGTGGTCAGGGTGCAGGAGAAGAGATGGCGGCGACAGGTGAAGGCGGCCACGGGAGGTTTGGGCTTCCACTCCACACCGAATTCATTCTGGTCGATGGCAGACAGCTCTTCAAACAATGGCTGGAGCTGCTTGGGTTGGACGGCCAGAGAACCATGTGTTTTGGCCCGTCCCTGTTCGGTGATGACCTCGAAATAGGGGATGATATCCCGATTGCGGAGGTATCTCCATATTTCGGGCAGCTCGGTATAATTTGCCTGGCAGATGATGGTCTGAGCACCCAAGGTAAGCCCGTTGCTCGGATAACCGGCGTCGAGTAACAGTTGAAACCCTTTGCGAATACCCTCGAACGCCCCTTTTTTCCCGGCGAGATGGTCCTGCACATCAGGTTTGAGACTGTTGCATTTGATGACAGGATTCACTTTGAATTCTTTGAACTTTTCGACAATCTCCTGTGTCAGGAGAATGCCGTTGGTGAACAATTCGATTTCACATCCACGTTCGTGGATGGCTTGGAGCACGTCCATGATCCGGGGATAAACCATGGGTTCTCCGCCGCCGAGGACTATGATCTTGCGGGCGCCCAGGGCGATGCCTTGATCAAGGGTATCAACGATTTCTTCGTATGAAAGTTCGTTATCCAGAGGGAGACCGGAGTCCGCATAGCAATATATGCAATTGAGGTTGCAGGCTCGACTCAGTTCAAGCTCCATTGTCAGAAGTCGGCCGTTTTTATTGGCCTCGTCGATTTCATCGTCCGTGAAAGGGCTGCCCCAGCATTTGTTCCCGGTCATGTGGAATCCTCTGAAAAGAAGAGGGGGAGCGTTGGCTCCCCCCTCCATGGTTTTATTGGTATTTGGCGGCAGAGATTTGCGAATCGATAGCTTGGGACAGATACTTTACCCAGTTGTTGTACTGGCTGTGAATGGTGCTGCCCGTATATTTCAAGTTGGTGCTGTTTTTGTAATTGATGCTGTAGCTATTCTCATCATAAGTTACATCCACAGCGGCCATATGGGAGCGAACGTTCAGAGTGCCGATAATATGCCCAGGCTTGTCTGCCTGCATGACCCAACCGAGGTCGGAACCGGCCAGGACAATGGCTTTTTCGATTTGGGCCATGGTTAGAGGCTTTTCCTGACCTGACGGGATTGCAGCATTGTTAACATTGTAGACGGAGGCCGTACGGCAGGCGGTCAACAGCAGAATAGCCGCAAGTGTTGCGAAAAGCAGGACGGTTCTGACTTTTTTCATTATCACTCCTAAGCAGAAATTGGGGGTTGTTTCTTCATTTCTTCCAGCGCGTGGAGCATGAGTGCTTTCACGTCTTTTTTCATGGCAGTGTGTCCAGTAGATAGCTCAGTAGATTTATCTGGATATACGGGTGGAAGCAAGTGGATATTGATGGTGGCAGGACTGAGGAACCTGGCCCCTCTAGGCATGAGTTCGAAAGTTCCATAAATACAAATGGGAATAATAGGGACCCCTGCTTTGATCGCGACTTGGAATGGTCCAGAGTGAAAGCGTCCCAATTCGCCTGTCGAGGTCCTGGTTCCTTCTGGATAAAAAAACATAGAACCGCCGTTGGCAATGGCGTTCACGGATTGCTTCACCACAGATCCTGGTTCGGCCTGGTTCGCGCGTACATATTTTGCCGCGTGCATGAAGGGGCGATAGAAAGGGATGGAAAACGGCCAGTCGGCGATGACCCAGCATACGTTCCACAATGGCTGTCCGCCTACAAAATAGGAGTCGAATATCGATGAGTGGTTCGCGACCAGGACGCAGGGTGAGGGAATTTCATAAGCGCTCAACCGCACAGTGATAAAAAGGGAGACGATCCACACCCAGACGCGACCGTATATCCAGACCAGCATCCTGGCTGCTTCAGCCGTGGAAAGAGATTTGATATATTTGAATATCAAAAAAGTCGGGAGCGAGAGGATTAGTCCTGCAAGAGTCCACAGGATCATTCCGGCATAGATTCCGAAATTGATCCATATAGTGTGCAGAATTTTCATGGATGGTGAGGGGGAGCCGAAAAAGAATCAGCCCTTAAGTTGCTTACATTTCGCTTTTTTTCTGAAGTACATATGCGTGTAAATCACCCAGTGATCGGATAGCCCTGAAGGCTGTATCTTTTTTGACTTTGAATTTGAATTCTTGTTCCAGGATGATGACCATGTCGACTGCGTCAAGGCTGTCGAGATCAAGATCATCTTTAAATAGAGCTTCTGGTTTTAGTTGGTCCGGCTCAAGTTCGAACTCTTCGATAAGCAATTTATCGACTACTGCGGTTATTTCCGAATCAGTCATTGTATCTCCGTATAACAAGGGATGTATTGATGCCGCCCAGAGCGAAGTTGTTTTTCAGCGCGATTGAGATGGAACGGTGCGTTTTGGCTGTAATATGGTTGACGCCTTCACAGCCAGGAGAGACGTGTAGCAAATTTCGTGTCGGGAACACAAGCCCGTTTTTCAGCATATAAAGGGTGGCTATGGTTTCCAGTGCGCCACTGGCTGCCATGGTGTGTCCCATGTACCCTTTGAGACTGCTGACAGCAGGGATTTTGCCCATGAGCGAGGCTATTGCCTGGCTTTCAGCAATGTCCCCCAGATCAGTCCCTGTGGCGTGCGCGTTGACGTAGTCAACATCCTCTGGAACTGTGCCCGCTTCGTCCAAAGCCAATTCCATGCATTGCGCGATCGCGCTGGCACTGGGACTGGCCGGATTGGAGGGGTCAGAGGTGGTGGCAAATCCGATGAGTTCGGCCAAGATGGGGGCGTTGCGAGCCTTGGCGTGATCAAGTGATTCGAGCACTACAATACCTGCGCCTTCGGAACAGACAATGCCATCTCGGTCTTTATCGAATGGGCGGGGCGTTTCTGTGGGGTGGACGTTGTATCCTGTTGAGGCTGCCTGGAGGATATCAAAGGTTCCGACGGTCAGGGGGTGGAGCTCATCGGCACCGCCGCACAGCATCACATCCTGTTTACCCATGGCGATTGTTTCCATGGCGATACCAATGGTCTGGCAGCCAGTTGAGCAAGCAGCAGATGGCGCGAGGACTCGTCCTCGGACCCCAAAGAATTGGGCGATGTTTGTGGCACAGCTATGGTTCATTATCTTGAAAAATTCAGTCGATTTAACCCCATCAACACTCTTTCCGTCCAAATAATGGGTGAAGATTGACTGGAGTGCTTGGACACTGCCTACAGTTGAGCCAACCACAAGCCCGGTCCGACCGTTTTCCAGGGTTGTATCGTCCAGTTCGGCCATGGCAATTGCTTCGGTGGCAGCGAGAACTGCGAAGATGGACATAGGGGACATGGTCCGTCGGAATTTGCGGGGGATGGCCTTGGCATTGTATGTGGGAACTTGTCCCGCAATAGACGGTGTTAGACCTGATACTTCGAGAAGTTCGGGCATGGAGCGAATGCAGCTTTCGCCGGATTCCAGTCCCTTGAAGAATGCTTCCAGCCCTTCTCCGTAAGGGGAGAGAGCTCCCATGCCCGTTATGACGACTCGTCTCATGTGTGTTGCCTCAATTCTTTGTGCAAAGGTTCGTGTCCCAATATGATGCCACAGGTCAGGTACGCAGAGACAACCGCACCCAAAATGCCGGGCGCGACGATTCCTTGTCCAGCTAGAGTCAGCCCTGTCATCTTGGTCACAGGGGCCGGGTTGAATTGGTTCACTGAATGGCGTAGCCCGTATAAACTGCCAGTCGGGGTGGCGCAAAAATCCTTGATGGTCAGCGGGGTCGCGCCGTCAACAAAGGTGACCAAATTGCGAAAGGTCGGGATTCGGCGAAATATTTCTTCTTCAAATACGGCGAGTATGGAGCGTTTGTGATATTCATATTCTTTGGGGCGGTTGTTGTGCCGCGAATCTGCCCATGAAGCGTATGTTTTGAAATTCTGGGGCATGATCGCCGTGAGCGTGGTCTTGCCCGATCGAGTGTCTTCGGCTGCGGAAATATATATGATGCTCTCCTCAGGGGGCAGCAACCCTTTGAGGTTATCTGCAAAATCCTGTCCCGGCCAAAGAATGAGGTTGCGCCCTTCCAATTCCGGCAAGGGAGTTTCGCTGACACCGAACAGGATGAGCGCTGAATCCGTATCTTCAAGTGTGAGCAGCCGTTTTTTGAAAGCTGGACGAAATGCGTTGTCCGGGGTTGCATCGACAAGGCCGCGAGGATGTGCTGTCCAGATACAAGACCTAGTAGAGAATTCTTTCCCATTGGACAAGCTGACGCCAGTAACTGATCGGGACTCGTCGATCTCAATGTGCGTGACTGCGGCGTTGCACATCACATCCACATTCAGTTCTTTCAGCCGCGTTTCATACGCTTTTACCAAGGCAAGCCCGCCGTTTTCGAGAGTATGAGTCGAGAGCGTGTATGAGCCTGCTACGAGAGCATGTGTGGTCAACAATGCTTCATCTGGTGACGAGCCGTAGAGCAGAGTCTGGTAGCTTAACAGGGCTTTGAGTTCTTCATTGTCTGTGAGGTAATCAAGGAATTCCTTGAGGGTTTGTCCGTCCTCGTGGAGGGCTGCTTCTAGGCTGAATTTCATGTCAAAATTGAGGAATGGCGAGGCTGCCAGAGTGCTTTGTATGGCCTCGGAAAATTGGGCAATTGCATCGGCTTCATTAGGGAAATAGTCTGTGAGTCGTTTTTTTAATTCATCAAAACCACTGGGGATTTCGTATTCGTTTTGGCTTGTTTCTACACTGAACAAATCGTAGCCGCCAGGATTGTATGGCTTTTTTTTGATGAGGGAGATGATGTCCAGATGCTTGAAATAGATATCGAGCGGGTCCCCGTCGCCCAGCCCGCCGAGGTAGTGGAGCCCGGTGTCGAAGTGGACACCATTCTTGCTGTAACCGCGAACCGTAGGTGACAGAAGGGGAAATTTTTCCACCAGCGCAACTTTTGCCCCACTTTTGGCCAGAAGCAGAGCGGTAGTCATTCCGGCAATGCCTCCGCCAGCGACTATGTGATCGTAGTGTGTCATCAGTAGCTTAAAACGAGGCAGGAGTTGGTGCCGCCAAAACCGGCTGA
Source organism: Pseudodesulfovibrio sediminis (assembly GCF_020886695.1). Lineage (NCBI taxonomy): Bacteria > Pseudomonadati > Thermodesulfobacteriota > Desulfovibrionia > Desulfovibrionales > Desulfovibrionaceae > Pseudodesulfovibrio > Pseudodesulfovibrio sediminis. Next base: position 1,763,791 of record NZ_AP024485.1, on the reverse strand, counting down.
GTTGCACAACACTTTTTTCGGGGGGCGTTCAATGGTTTTTGGGGTGATGTTCAGCCCTTCAGCCTCTGGCGTGAGTGTCTCCAGATTGATGTTGGGGGCGATGAATCCCTTTTGCGCCATGAGTGTCGTGTAGACAACCTGGCTCGCGCCCGACATCCAGAGTTCATGGCCGGTCATTGATTTTAGTGATGAGATGACCGGTGAATGATCGGCGAACAGATTTTTTAGATTCGTGGCCTCGGCAATGTCTCCAGCCGGGGTTGCCGTGGCGTGGGCGCAAACATAGTCAATGTCGCCGGGGATCAGTGAACTGTTGTTCAGGGCCATTTCACCGGCCCTGGAAAGCCCTGTCTTGCTTGGCACGGAGAGGTGTTCGCCATCAGAAGAAAAACCATATCCACACAGCGTGCCCAGAATGGTCGCGTTCCTTTTTACTGCCAGGTCGCGTCGTTCCAGAATCACCACGGCAGCTCCGCCGCTTGGGACGAGACCTGTGCGGTCCTTGTCAAAGGGGCGGCAGGCTTTTTCCGGGGAATTGCCCACGGAGGCGAATGCTCCCAGGCCGTCAAAACTGCACATGGACTGCCAGTTGATTTCTTGTGCACCGCCGCAGATGATGCGTTCCTGTTGGCCCGAAGCGATCAGCACCGCCCCTTGCCCTACGGCATGGCCTCCGCTGGAGCAGGCAGAACTCAAGGACCAGGAGGCACCCTGCGTCTTGAGCAGGGTGTTGAGATTCATGGTGACATTTGATGTCATTGACCGGAAAACCCCTCCACTGCCGATGAGGGCTGTCTCACCACGTTCCTTGAGCAGGCGAACATGTTCCAGAGGCGCAAGGCAACTTGAATCACACCCGAAGATTATTCCGGTCTGATCGTTCTGCCACTCTTCGGGTTGCAGACCTGACATTTCCAGAGCTTCCATGGCTGCTGCGTGAGCCTGAACAGCGTGGTCTGTCATGGTTTTTCGTTGCTTGCGGGTCAGGCTTGAACTGGGGGCAAAGTCGGTTATCGCACCAGTAAGGGGGCTTTCAAAGCCAAGACCAATCCGTTCTTCATCGATGATGACTCCGGATTGTCCCCGATACAACGCCGTAGAGACGCTCTCGATGGAGTTGCCTAGGACGGAGATGATGCCGATGCCTGTGATTACTACTTCGTGCATATGTGTTCCGGGCTAGGTGTAGATGCCACCGTTGATGGAAAGAGTTTGTCCAGTGATGTACGTTGCCATAGGCGAACAAAGGAAAGAGACAGCATTGGCTACTTCTTGGGGGGTGCCTACTCGGCCCAGCGGAATACGTGGAATGATGTCTTCCAAGGGGAGTTCGTCAAGCATGGATGTTTGGATGAATCCGGGGGCCACAGCGTTGACGAGAATATTCCGTTTGGCAACTTCAAGGGCCAATGAGCGTGTGGCGCCAATAAGACCGGCCTTGGCCGCGGAGTAATTTGTTTGCCCCGGCACTCCTGTTTCGCCAGAAGTTGAAGCCACGTTGACAATACGTCCTTGCCGTTTTCGCAGCATCCGTGTGACCACGGGCTTGGTGACGTTGAAGAACCCTGTCAGGTTCACTTGGAGCACTTTTTCCCAATCCTTGGAACTCATGAGCATCATTAGTCCGTCACGAGTCAGCCCAGCATTGTTAACCAGAGCGAACGGGATATCCTTGTCGAGCATAGGAGCGAGCGAATCCTCAACATCGTCAGGGTTGCTAACATCAAATTGGAGCAGGGTACATTTGCGTCCAATGTTAGTAATGTGACTGGAAACGGCCTGCGCCCCTGAAGTGTCATTGCGATAATTTAACCAGATATCGAACCCATCTTCGGCAAGTTTAATGGCAATCGCAGCCCCTATCCCTTTACTTGCCCCAGTTACAAGAGCTATTTGTGGCACGAGTTCTCCATTTTGATCAGTTAAAACAATGTGTTGTTCCCGTTGTGTGATTTTATTAAGTTACAATATGTTGTTTGAATCGTCAAATAGAAGTAATGGGCTGGACCCGCCCCTTTGATGAGCTCTTTGGCTTTTCATCGGGGTCAGCCTAGGCTGCCACCAAGCTTGTACATTGAGTGCAAGCTCAAACGTAAGGAACGGGGCCATCCCATTACTTCTGGAGGTCTCCCCTTTTTAGTGCCCGGCGCTATGAGAGTTTCCGGCCCTTTTGGAGATCTCCCCGTTTTAGTAACGCTTTTGGGTTTCGCATCCCCACTCGACTATAACCTTCCATCCCGTTTCTATAAGCGCTTTTTCTGCGTTTTTATCACGCTTTACGTTCGCATCAAACTTTGCCAGCCAAAACAGTTTGTTTTGATGCATAGCGGCATCCTTGGTGACGATGCCAATAACAACCGTGCACAAAGATAACTGTGTTATATTTGGGCAATACTATGTCTGGTGAACCTGGCAGGTCCTTTCTGTGGAGTCGGAAACGGTAGCCTGCTGCATGCAGTAAAGAGCGCACCGTTTTTTCAAGATTTGTGTCCTTGTTTTTTACGTTGGCCATATTACGGCTACGTTGTTCAAGAGTATGTCTGTCCATTTAGATCATGCGACTTTTAGTGAAGACAAATATGATTTTGTTGTCACAACATATAAATATTTTATGAAGAAACAATCTCTGTGTTCTACAGAGATTGCATCCACCCATAAACCCTAGCAGCCCAGCCAGCGATAGATTCAGGGTCGAGGACACCTCTACTTCCTTTGGGGGCCTGGGGATGATTGACGCCACAATGGCGTTCCTTTCCACACAGGTCACAGAGATACTTCTTTGGCCAGTTGAGGGAATCTTGAATGAGTTCTCGCTTCAAGACCTCAAAGTCTGCTTTCCACCTTCTCAAATCCCTCACTACGAGAACCTGAGTGGAAATGGCTTTGTCGGCATCTGAAGTGTCTACTTCGAGCAGGTGCACAATCCTGCCTCCAACTCTCAGGCTAACCTCTGCTATGCTTCTCGCTTCACCGGTTGTTGACAGCAGGTGTTTCTTGCACCTCCCCACTTTGGGGAGCGGGACAATCCTTTTTTCGACAAAGACGCATCCATACGTTCTGATAAGAACTCGCACCATGTCCAGGAAGCACTCAAATTTGTTTTCGAAGAACCGGCTGTAATCTGTTTCGTCGTTTAAGGTGTTCCAGTCTGCCGAAGGCAGGCCGTGATCGGCAATTCCTTCTTCCGTGCTGACCGAAATCACTTTGTTACCACTCTCGTCTCCCTGAGTTGAAGTTGGCCTCTTTCTGTCCTTGGAGGCTACCCTCTTTACGTGGAAGGCCTTCTTGAACACGACGGCTACGCTGTCGGCCTCCATTTGGATTGGAGTGGTATTGGCGTTGGCGGCAATGTCATCATGGATAACTAGCGCAGACGTCTCGCCATTGCAGGCAGGATGGACTACTTGTCCGCTTCCTGGAATGGAGTGCTCAAATTTTGGATGCTCAATATATATTTCTTCCGGCATCGCATTGGGGACGCCTCTGATGGCGTCAATCTCCCAAGCGAAAAAACAGTTCACTTCTTTATCAAACACTCCATGGGCTTGTAGGAAGACATTTTCCAGGGGTGGCGGTTCGAACTGGAAGGTCCATCTTCGATAGCTTGGCGCATTCTTCCCGTATAATCGTTGGAATTTGCATATGCTTTCATAGGATTTACGGGCATCAGCATCCAACAGGACCCAAGACAGGTAGTTTTGCGATTTTGGCTCATTCAAATGAGATACGGCATAACCGGCAGAAGGCATGACTCGAATGGTCGCACAATTTTGCGTATGGTCCACGAAAACGTCGAACTCGCTTCTCAAACAATCCGATTCGATTGCCGTCTTGGAGAGATACTTGCCGTGAAAAAACAGAGTTCGAGCCAACTCAAATTGCGGGAGGAATATTGTCCTGCCGTCATAGTTTTCAAAAACAAAACAGAACTGGCCAGCATCCAACTTCTTCTGAAATCCTGTGATTGGACATTCTCCAATTCTTTTGACGAGCCACTTTCGCGTATCTGTGATCTTTATTCGTTGGTTGTACCCTGGCTTCGAGAATTCTGTGGTTGGATTAATTATGCGCCTTCTCGCGAGAATAGGGGCATTGGAGAGGCTCAGGTAGCTGTTGTCTTGCCTAGGAGTGAGTTGAAGATTGACGTTCCATTTGTTTCCGGAATGCCGTCTGAACAATGAGCCAATCCCCAGAATTTTCACATCGTCATCAAATTTTTTGAATCGATAATCATTCATTTCGCCCATCCGAGGTAGTGCAGGAATTGTCTGGTCCGCTCATACATCCTTTGTTCGCTCAGGCCGGATAACCGTAGCAATTCCCAATAGGGAATTTCTCCTAAATGTGAGTCATAGTTTACCATGGCTCGAATGACTCTCCTTATTTGGCAACTGGCAACATCTTCGCTGTTGCCTTTCAAAAAAGCAGCCGAGAGCGGCATTTTCCCGAGCTTGCGAGAAAGATGTCGGCACCCGGATTGAGCCAGGTACCAACTTGAGCTCCGACGCGGACCTTCCAGTATATTGGCATGCTCACGCTTTATCGCCTTGAGGCGCTCAAGAATTAACCTGTCACGCTCATTCCAATCGACTCGTCGGTTCTCCGAACGTGTTGTTCTTCTATATTTATTGTTGATGGCATTTAGCCAGTTTCGATCATTTCTGTAAAGCCAGGTGTAGACTGAATCGCCTCCTGTTTTTCGGGATTTCCTGGTTCCTTGTCCTTTAACCATCTCAAGCCATGCCTTTCGTTTGGCATGCAAAACAGATTGCGAAATGTTCTTCGATGGGAAATAGGCCACCGGAAGGTTTTGGGCGATTTGCTTTCGAGCTTGAGAAATCACATCTTTAAAATTCCACTCCGCTCCCAGCAGTGTTTCCAAGATTACGATGTGTTGCAGGAAGCTGTGTGACTTCCTGTGTTTTCGCATGAAAAGGCGTAACCAGTTGGACTTGTTGTCGGTGATGGGAATACCTAATTGGGCAAGGTGTTGGGATGTCCAGGAAGAGAGGACTTTGTGCTTGAGGAGATCGTAGATGACTTTGCTTTTTCTGGTGATGTCGGCTGCATGAGCAGTTTGTTTGTAAAAGAGGCTCCATTGCTCAAGGCTGGGCGATCGTGCAGGCGGCAGATTAAGAAGTTCTTTCACTCGCCTCTCTATTCGTTTCCCATTGGGAGGACTGTTCGAGTTGGATGGTAAGCACATCATGGTTGGGGTTAGGGCCACATAGGCATGTCTGTGGTAATTATGCAGTCTGTACTGTGTATCGCACAGGTCGCCGTGCTTGAGACAATGGCTGCAACCCGGAACCTGCCATTGACGTAGCCAGTAGAGCTCTCCATGCTCTGAGAGTTGCTCTTCTAGACATTGGGGGCATACCCGGAGGTACTCCGGCTGGCGAATCCGAGACGTCGTAATTCCCAATCCGACATGAACGGCCCCTTTGGCCCGGTATGTCATCCAATCAAGAGTTGCGAGTCTTCTTTCTTCCGGTATGAAGGGAGCGTAAAGCGGGAAAAAGGTGTGCTTATAAATCAACGTGTTAGCAGTAAATCCCAATGAATCCGGGTACTGTTTGGAGATAGCATCTATGTGGGAGGGCAGATCAACCGTGGCCACGACTTTTCTATCACCGAAGATTGTATCAAGAAGCTGCTTGGGGCTTGTTATTCCGAAATGGACTCCTGCCCGTGCCACAACGCTATAGAGGAGTTCGTCCGGATACGGCACGGGGAAGTTGAGCATATCGCTACCCTGTTTTGTTCAGCCAGTCCTCCAAATTGAATATTACAGAGTTTTTGCTTAAATGCGCATGAAGAGATTTCTTGTCAGCTTGGGAGTACATGAATCGTAAGTCGTCTGATTCCAACGTGTGCCAGCCTTTTTGAGGGACAGACTTGGTTTTCGGCCTTGTCTTCTGAGGCCTTTTGTCAGATTCATACCACTTCAGCGCTATTGATACCAAATCCTTTGTGGTGAGGTCCGGATGTTCTTCGACAACACTTCTCACGAGCGGAACGATTACTTCGCTGTCAAAGTCCATGCTTATCAGCAAGCTGTGTAGGCGTAGGGCGTTAGAATTCCCTTGGTACGGATCAGAGGTGGCGGCCATTGATGGCGGTGGCTTTATGGCGGCTGTAAGCGTCAGCAATTTGTTGTCGATGTCAGGGACCATCAAGTCCGAAAATTCCGCAATCCGTTCAGGATCACTGGATCGGAGGGCGGCCAGCATCGGGTGTACCGGCTTTAATTCGTCTTCATATACTTTATTCAAGATGTTGATCGTAATCCTTTCTACACCCGTCACGATTGCCCTGAGTTGGGCCAGGACGAACAATTTGACGACAATATCAAGAACACCCTGGGACAAATCATACCAACAGTCACGAACATCATCCGTCAGCACTTCATCCCTTTTCTGGAGCCATTGGTAGGTCCACAACTTGTCCGTAAAGGCTTTCCATTCGGTTATCCTACTCGTGGCTGTTGTAGAATCTATAATCTGAGTTGGAGGCTTCATCGGTTCCCAGAGAAGAGAACCGAAGCCGGCGCCTCGTCGGCCGGAACGCAAATCCTTTTCAAAAATAGGTCTTGCCTTGGGCGTTCCCACAAATATGACAGGTAAGCCAATGGTGTTCACAAGCGTGACGAAAAAATTGAGCATTTTCTCTACGCCGCCGGAACGTTTTCGACTGAGGTGCTGGATTTCGTCTATGACGAGCACTCCAATTGCATGCGCGTTTGCCACCTGGCTCATCTGGGCTAAAAGAGTCTCGATCCCATGCCCTTTTTTGACGTACTTGGTCTCATAATCCGTATGCAGAACACGGTCCAAGGCTCTGAAGAAATGAATACACAGGCTTTTCAGAGAGCCGTCGTGCGGGCAATCCACCTTGAGATGAACGACTTGGGTAAAATTGTGGTTCTCATGGAAAATGACTTGCGGATACGTCGAAAGGATTCTGTCCAACGATGTGCTTTTTCCGCTTCCTGAGCAGCCGATCAGCAACGAACTCGAAGCCGTTGATTTTACCTGATGGAAAGGAAAGACGTCTAGGTCGCCGGTCATAATGCGCTCATACCCGTTTTGCATATGGGCATTGAGCGAACCGTCTTCTAGGTTTCTTCCAACGTATCCCTTTCTTATCATTATTGATAACTTCGCTTCGAGTTGTACATGCAGAGCGAGCGGCTGAAAGAAATCATCGAGCAACGAGGCAATCATATGCGCTCTGTCTCGCCCTTCAGCAAAAATGTCTTTGAGGTCATACTGGACAGAACCGGTCAGGCCAGCCCTGACCTGCTTCAAGGAAAGAGTCGGCGGCAGGGCCTCGATAAAAGGATTTCCTCGATATTGAGCGATAGCCGATTCCTGATATACCGCTTTTACCATGTTAAGTGGGAGTGCCATTTAGTTCTCCTCGTCTCCGAAAAGTTCATCAATGAAGTCGGGGTACTCGCCGCTTTCAATGTCATTGCCATGGAGGGGTGTCACTTTGGCACCTGTCGATGAGTTCCGTTGGGGCGACTTGCTGATCAAGGGGCTTCTTTCCCGTCGCTTCTCCTGTTCCTTATTGCTGCGAATGCTGCCGATTCTCTTGGCATTGTTCATGCCATCCGTATCCGGAGCCCGTTCCTCGGCTTCTTTGATTTTGCCCGCAATGAAGCGTTCGTGCTTTCGCTTTTGCGTTTCCATTTCTAACCGACTTTGGGCAGTGACTTTTTTCTGCTTATCCTTGATTTGCCAGACATCCCAGAAGGAGGCCCCGGCAAATTCCCGTGAACGTTGCGCCAAGTTGCACTGCCAGTAATCACCGCTGTTTTGTGACGGGAACAGGTAGATTGTGTCGGCTGAAGACGGATCGTATGCCGCTTGCAATCCAACCGGTCTGCGCACCCCCTTGGCCCTATGGAGCCAGCCGTGTTTGATGATTTCCCTAGAAGTGTAGTGAACGCCAAAGACAGATACTCCCAGTTCGGATACGGTAGCTTTCGTTCTCGGCATCAGGCTGATGCGGATTGCCTCTTCCGAGGCGGTTCTCAGCCGACCTGTGCGGTTTTGGATGCCCCAATTCCATAGCAAAAGCGGGGTCATGACCAAATCTGCCGGCATATCGGAATCGCGGTCGTATTTCTCCAGCACGTCGTAGAGGTTATGCATTAGCACGGAGGATATGATAATCTCCTTGAAATCTCGTACGGTGAGTTTGGCGTCCAGCCGGTAGTCTCGTCCACCGCGCTTCTTTATGAGAGTCTTCTCGACAACGCCGGGCGCAAATGGTTTGAATTCGGCCTGGATCGTCCGGAAGTTCCGCTCGACAATGCCTTTGGCGTCACCTCGATATGGAGGTGTGTTTTCTATCCTGACCGAAAAACATGCTTCCAGCGATTCGATCTGGTGTCCCAGCAATTCCCCCCTGTCGGCCAATATGGCGTCCGGCAATCCGACAGTGGGCCATTCTTCTTCCGTGATCTCGAAACCGTATTCTTTGCAGAACTGGATCTTGTCGGTCATGGACATAACGAGCGCCTGGAGTGCTGCTGGGTAGGAAGCATTTTCGAACCCGACATAGAGGCCGGTGATCATGCGGCTAAAGACGTCGATGACGAAGTAGACGACTGGCCGCCCGACTATATTTCGCCTGTCGCTGTCCGAAACCAGGTAAATGTCGGCTATGGTCGCATCAATTTCATATCTTGAGCCAGGTCCGAGAGCATCCACGTTGGCTGTAGAAGACATCGGCCTGACATCCTTGTTGTATTCAATGCTGCTTGTCCGCTTCCTCAGCGTTTCGGGTAATTGGTACTCTCTTTGATAAAAGTGCTGCATCTGCCTGCGTGTCGGCATCTCCCATTCCTTAATGTCCGGGAAGTACTGCTCGTATAGGTCTTTGAATCGCCTGTGCGCATAGGGGAAGCTACAACCCTTGTCTCTAAGCAGGTACTTGTCGATGGCTATTCTAAAAAGGCGCTCAGACTGTGCATCAATGATTGCCCCGATTCCGGGCGTGAATTTACGCGGTCGTCCGAGTTTTTTGTTGGGCGCTAAACGCTTTTTACCTTTCCCGCCGGAATTTTTGTAATCTGGAAGCATGGCATTGGGAGTTTGCCCTCTTTGCCAATACCTTCGGAGCAATTTGTAGAGGTAAGGTTTTGAGATTTTTCCGGTGGCCAGGACATCTTTAATTCGAACGGTTAGTGTTTTACGGTCATAGTATTCAGGGTCGTCGGCAACCCTCCGAACCAAGGCATAATTATTGTCCCGCTTGATTTGAGCGGTGCTTCCTTGTTCGGGCATTTCCATGGCGAGTTCCGCATATGGGTCTTTCGCCCGGAAAAGGGTCTCGTCATCGATTGCATTCATCAGGTCATCGGCACTAACCAATGACGGGAAGGCATTGGGGGCTTCCATGTCTATCCAAACCAGCTGCGTCCCGAGCACCGAAAGGACACGGAATAGCCTCTCGTCATATTTGAGGACTTCATTAACCCTGAACATGGAGCATCTCCTGCATGGCTGTATCTTCGGCGACAATTAGCTCTATGGGCGCAAGCTTGCGGTAGGCAATGTGGATGTCGAAGAGGAAACAACGCAAGGCCAGCAGTTGTCTGATTTCACGCAGGGATTCACCGGGGGATAGGGTGTATGCGACATCCAGGGACTTGGCCAGATCGATGAGCGTGGTCGCTTTGCTTTGGGCGAAATGATGACTGTAGAAGTCCGTCCTGAGTGCGAGGTCGAGTTCAGAGATGTCGTCCCGTTGAGCGGGGTAGAGCCATTTGATGTTGGCAACCACGGTGGACGGGATTTCTTTTTCCGTGATAAGCCGCCACGGGACTCCCTTGTGCTCCCAGTATCTGCGCTCCAACTCCAACTTTTCAATCACGCGAGGCTTTTGAAGCTCGCTGGAATATTTCGCCTGCAAGGCAAATCTGGGCTCATCGGGGCGGGAGGTGTCAACGAGGAAATCCGACGACATGTACTGGGGCACGCCGGACATTGCCGGGTGGGGGATGCCGAGTGTTTCGGCGATCTCGCGGGTAAGTTCTATTTGAAGCGGGAATTGTTCTCTGATCTCGGTAACATCTTTTTGCCATTCCAAGAGAAGAAAGACGGCAAGTTCGAGATCCGAGAAGAGATGGTGGGTTCGTAGTGCCTTGTGACCGAAGACACGATGGGATCGACCTTGGGAAGGGAGGTCCCGTATCGTCAGCCAAGGTTTATACTTGTCTTGCCTGCCGCTGCCACGGCCTTCCCTCAGCCATCGCTGGAAGGTCACTTCGGAATGGGAATATCGCTTGGCCATAAAAAGCCGCTCCTAGTTTGCCATCTTTATAGCAACCGGAGCGGCTTTTGTTAACAACTTTATTGTGCTGTTAACGACTTTATTGTGTAGTTAACAACTTTATTGTTCTCCCACAAAAAGAGTTACTGCTGCGGGCGGCTGATGCCGACCGTGACGGTCTTGGCCTGGTGACGGATGGTGTCGATGGGGCGGGTCATTTCTTCAATGGCCTTGTTCAGGACCGTGAGGATGTCGGCCAGCCGTGCTTCGGTGACACAGATGTCTGAGGATTGGTTGATCAGCCAGAGCATGTAGTTGGCCAGTGCCGCGGCAACCCGAGCGGGCAGGGCCGAGTCGGTGGCGCCTGCTGCAATGCGTTCGTTGCACTTGTTGAGCGCGACCAGCAGGGTATTCCTGTCCCAGTCGGCACTGCCGTCGATCATTTTTCCGATGAGGACGCGGGCCTTGCGGAACGGCTCGGCATGAGCGTCTATGGCTTTGGCGGCCATTACGCCCCACCAGTGTCCCGCGACTGTTTCCAGTACGAAATCGAGGCCGCCGCCCACGCGGGGGACCTTGATGGTCGCTTCGGCTACGCCATCGAAGCGGGTCTCATCCTCGGCGCAGAAAACAATGGGCGAACCGTTGTGCGCTTTGAAGATGGTCGCTTCCTTCACCGTGTCCATGACCACCATTTCAGGCAGATCAGAGGCCATGACCAGCGTCAGCGGCTCAGTGGAGAGGTCGATGTGTTTCTTGTCTTCGGTCACATCGCAGGGGATGGATTTGTAGCAGAGTTCGGACAGCTTGATACGCACTTCCTGGGCCGCGATGCAGTTGGCGCCATTGCCGACCAGCGCCCAATAGCGATGAATGGGGGCGTATTTCTTGGCGACTTCACCGATGGCTTCCTTGGTCTCCAGTACGCGGTCGATGGCATCGGGCAATGTCTCAAGGGCCTTGATTTCGGTGAGGATGGCAGCACTGTCCATGGTGAAGAGCACGTCAGCCAGCCACAGGGAGAGGAGTTTGCCAGCCGCTATCTGCGAATAGAACGCCTTGGTGGAGGCCACAGCCATTTCCACGTCGCGCCCATTGGAGGTGTAGATATAGGAATCGGATTTCTGGACCAGCGGGGAGTTGCGCCGGTTGACGATGCAGTTGACCCACGCGCCACGGTCGCGGCACAGGTCCACCACGCGGTTGGTGTCCGTGGTGGTGCCGGACTGGGATACCGGGATCAGGAAAACGTCGTCCATGCGTTCGTCGCCCAGAAAACCGATAAGTTCGGACCCGGTATACGATTCAATGATGAGCGAGGTCCCGGCCAGCGAACGCCGGAGCAGCTGCGCCACGGCCATGGCGGCCACGGCAGCAGTGCCCTGTCCCACGCAGATGATGCGCTTGATGGGCATGTTCGCGTTCTGGAACCGGTCGACCAATGCGGGGCCGTTGCCGAACCCTTCGGGCAGGAACTCGATGATGTCGTTTTTCTTGAGGTACTTGCCGTGCAGGGTGTTGCGCACGGACTCGGATGCCTCATGAATTTCTTTTTCGATGTAGTGGGTGTACTTGCCCCGGAAGATATCTCTGGAGAAAATTTCGATCTTTTCTTCTTTCAGCTCCACGCCTTCGCCTGTGTCGAGGTAGCGGGCAACAGGCACGCTGCCTGCCGGGTCCGAGTCGCGCAGGACCACGGACACGCCGCCCTGCCGGTGCACGGCGATGGGGTAGGAAGACCGGGCGCGAGCGGCCATGCCATAGGCTTCGGACGCCACCAGCCAGCCGTCCTGAGTCAGTCCGATGTAAAAGGACTGGCCCGATCCTTTCTGTGCCAGGAACTGGGAGTCGAAATCGGACAGGTTCTGCATGACCACGGCCAGTGAGCCTTCGCATCGTTTGAGGACGCTGCGGAACCGGGTTTCGGCGTCGCCTTCTTCGCCCACGCCCAGGTGGAAGAGCACGGGCAGAATCTTGGCGTCCGTGGAAATGGCTGACGGGATGTGCGCCCCTTTGGAGATGACGGTCTCCTCAACCAGTGTGCGGTAGTTGTCCACGTCACCGTTGAGCACAAACATGGTCTTTTCCAGACCGGTGGACATGTCGCCTTCAACAAGACCGTCTACCGGGTGGCAGTTGGGAACGGAGATGATGCCGTTGCTGGCCCAGCGTGTGTGGGCGATGATGTTCAGGGTCTCGAGTCCTTCGGCCATGGACCAGAGCAGCTCGTCGGCAACGATGAAATTGCGCAGTGCGCTGCCGTTGTCGCCCAGTTGGCCGACCAGTTGCGCCACTTTGTAGAGGAACCGGCAGGCTATGCGGCCATCGGGCAGCTTGCGTACCAACACCTGTCGGGTGTCTGCGTTGTCGATGGAGGAACGGATGTCGAGCTCGTCTTTCTGTGTCTTGGTCAGGGCGAGTTCAGGGTCTTTGCCCTTGGGCAGGATAAAGGCCACGGCCACACCGGCGGAGTCGCGGCCCCGCACTTCGAGCTTGTCGATGGATTCGAGGATCTGCTCGGTGCCCCAGGCCAGAAAATGGCGGTCACGCGCGGCATGATTTTCGGCCAGTTCGGCGGGCATGATGGCCAGCGTGCGGTCCACGTTCTGGAGCACTTCCTTGTCGATCTGCCAAAGATAGTCGTCCAGGGATTCGCGCAGGGCTTCCAGCTCGTCCGTGCGCGGGCCTTGCTCCAGCTTGACAGCGGCGGCGTTGCGCAGGTTCCGAATGGTGTCGCGGACAGAAGAGAGCGCGGTCAGGGTTTCAGGTTCGGCGACCAACTGCATGTGCAGGCCAAAGGTCATGAGATCGTAGAACCTGTCTGTCAACGTCTGCAGGGCTGGTGCGGCCCGGAGCAGGTCCGTTCCGTCGGCCACGTCGTTGAGCGAGGCGTTCAGGTCCTTGATCCAGGTGTTATCCGGTATTTCCAACCAATTTTTATTACTTAAGAAACTGGCGATTCCACACATGGCGGTCACGTTCTCCTGATGGATGTTTTCAGTTTGGGCACAGCAGGCGATCGACGTGTTTCGATGCTGCATTGTGCGGTAGATGAATTACTAGACATGGCAGTCCATTGCAAGCATGGAAAGGGGGTGCCGTCATAGGGAGAATTGCTTGCTTTGTCGCGGAGGCAGGGGCACCTGTCTGTCTCTTAACCTGCTGTATTGAATGAAAATATTTATCTTGTTGTGGCGGATTGTCATGCTGTGGCATAAGAATGCGTATAAGCTTGTCTTCAGGCCGGGGCTTGTGCGCTGTTTTGTGTCTGTCCGGTATCGGATTGAATGCTTTTTCATATCATTCTGGACAGGGGGCCAACTGTCGTTATATTCATTTTCATTGCCGAGGGTGCGGGTATACTTTAAAATATGAACAGGCAGGCCGGACTTTCCGGCGGCGGTTTTGTCTGCATTTTAGTAAATAATTATACTCTCACAAGGTATTATTGCGATTGCGCAGAGAGCGTGTTTTATGGCATAGTTCGCATTAAAAGACTAAGATAACAGGCGCAAAAAGAACAAAATGATCCTGTAAAGGAGTATATAATGGCCAAGAAAATCCTCATTGTCGATGACGAGGTCCATATCAAGATGTTGCTTGAGCAGACCTTGGAAGAGCTTGAAGATGAGTTTGAAGTGGATTTGTTCACGGCCTCGGATGGTGAAGAAGGGTTGGAATTCATTCGTGAAAAACGGCCAGATCTTGTTTTTCTGGATATCATGATGCCCAAGATGAACGGCTACGAAGTGTGTCGTATCGTCAAGGAAGATACCACTCTTGATGATGTCAAAATCATATTGCTCACCGCCAAGGGGCAGGAGGTTGACCGTAAGCAGGGACTGGAGCTCGGCGCGATGATGTATATGACCAAGCCTTTTGATCCAGACGAAATTCTGCGGGTCTCCAAGGAATTGCTTGATCTGTGAATTGGATATTAGGTCAGACGGTATCCTTTATGACGCCTCTTAAAAAGTATATACGCCCTGGCGTACTCAGAAATTTTTTGCGCAAGGCCCATGTGCTGGTTGGTGGAAAATGTCCTTTAGCCATCAGTTACGAGGGTGAGGTTGTCATTGTGGAAGGAGCCGAGTCCTTTGAAGGATTCGGCGAAGACGATCCCGGTGTCATTTCTTCCCCTATCTATTTTGATGAAATCCACTCTGGACTTTTGAGTGTCCGGATGCAGCCTGGGTGCGATTCGGTAGACAGAAACGAGTGTGAAAGATTGCTCGGTTTCGTGGTTTATTCCATTCAGGAACTCATCGATATGGAGCGGGCCAGACGCTCCTTGGCCGACGAAGCGCTGTCCAAGTATCGAGAGTTGGCCCTTCTTCACCGTTCCGTTCCCAAAATCAACACGTCGCTGCACATGCGGGACGTGGTCAATGCTCTTATTGATGAATGCCGGTTGGAGAATTATCCCGGTGAGTTGGGCATGATATTTCTTATGGATCCAACCAGTATGAATTATCAGTTGGCAGCTCAGTTCGGTTTCCCTCTCAGTGTCAATCTGCGGGCAATGGCCTCCAGCAACCTGTTTCATGCCGTGGCCAGCTCAGGTAAAGGGGAGATCGTCAACAACCTGAGCCGGGACCCTCGGTGGAGCGATGGCGTGCGTGGGATGGGTTCCCTGGCAATCGTCCCGATCATTTCGCCCAACCGGTGCGAAGGTGTCCTTGTGCTGGCTTCGGAAAACACGGGCGTGTTTGAGGCCGCGCATCTTCGTAACCTGACGACCCTGGCTTCGGTGGCCGGACTTTCCGTTAGCAACGCCTTCAACTTCGAAGGCGTGCAACGGCTCATGAATGCTATTTTGCAGGCTTTGGCCGAGGCCATTGATTCACGGGACCCGTATACTGCTGGTCATTCCGAACGGGTCGCCCATCTGGGGGTGGCGTTTGCTCAGGCCATGAACGAGAATGGCGGCCATGAAGACAGGATGTTCTCCAACGAAGACCTGCGGGAAATCTACTATGCGGGTATTCTGCATGACGTCGGAAAGATCGGTATCAAGGAAGAGGTTCTGACCAAGAATACCCGTTTGTCAAAGCCGCGCCTTGATGTCGTGCGCGCCCGCTTCCAGCTCATGGGAGAGTTCGGGGACTTTGACTGGGTTCAGGCCTTTGAACGGGTGACTGCCGTTAACAAGGCCATGACACCGAGCGAGGAAGACCTGCTGTTCATCAAGTCGCTGGGCAAGCAGGTTTTGCATGGCAGCGAAAACGATATCCCCCTGCTGTATGAAGAGGAGCTGGAGCATCTGCTGCTCACATACGGCAATCTGACGCAGGATGAGCGCAGGGAGATTCAACGCCACCCGGCAGAGAGTGAACGTATTCTGCAGCACATCCCCATGCACGAGAATTATTCCAATATGTTGACCATCATTCGTCAGCACCATGAACGTATGGATGGCTCCGGGTATCCGGACCAATTGCGTGGTGATGAAATATTGATTCAGAGTCGGATGATGGCAATCGTGGATATCTATGATGCCGTGACCCAGGACCGGCACTACAAACCGGCTTTCACCCGTTCCGAGGCAGTGAAAATCCTCAATCTGGAAGTCGAGGAAGGCAAACTGGACGTCGACCTTGCCACATTCTTTCTGGAAAACCTTGAGTACATCGAAGCGTTGTCCGAACGAGTCAAGGTTACTCGCATCTCACATCTCTCGGAACTCTCCGAGTGCGCAAGTCTGTAGACACCTTATCTTCACTAAACAGTTCGTTAGAATCCCATGTGCCGTCTGATCTGGTGGAACGGGAGCTGACCCCCTGCGAACAGAGCGGTACAGAATGGGCCAAGATCCATTCTGGACGCCTTTCGGAGCGAGGTTATCTCGTGCAACCCGAGGATGGGCATGGCCCGTTCAGCCGGTGCGAGCCGAATGCTCAAGATGTGGTTCAGGGCTTCGGTGGTGGAGTACCCCGCGGTCTTGAGAATGGACATGCACCGCTGCTGATCCATGGTTTCAGTGGCCAGTCCGGCGTCGACCATGGCCAGCCCGGCGCGAGCGAGTCCCCGCTTGTGGTGGACCAGTCGATCCAGCGGAAATTCCAGGTAGCCGAGTTCCTCCAGCAGATTTTCGGCAAAAGCCAACCAACCGGCCATGAACAGCGGGTTGGTCACCTGTGAGAGCGGGGAGTCACCGAGACTCCGGCGCTGGGAATCCAGCAGGTGCCGCCCCGGGTAGGTCTGGCTGGCCACGGAAAAGGGGAATTCCTTACGGGCTCTGGCCAGTTGCATCGGGTTGTCCCGGAAGCCGCGCCCGGAAAAAATTTGTGGGGAGGCATAACACCGTGACGGCTCGTTCTCCCAGGCGCCCAGAGCCGGATCGTGGTGGATGGGGCGCAGGGTCGAGGCCATGTGCAGGGGTTGTGGCTCAATTCGCAGCCCGGTATTGGTAAACACGCCGGGCAGGGCGGTCTCCAGCACGAAATTGCGGAGGCGATGGATTTCCCGGATGACAACATCCAGCGCTTCCATGTCGTCAATGACCGGCCCTGCATATTCGTCGTACAGCTCACGCCAGCCTTTGCCTTGTCCGATTTCGGATTCAAACCAGGCGAGCGAAGCCAGACGGCAGTCCCACTCTTCTTCGGCAATGGCCAGAATCTGTTCGGGAGATTTGTCCGTGCCGTAGACGTGCTCTGCCAGATAGGCAAAAGACGGCCCCTGATTATCCATGACTTCAGGTCTGGTCGTGACGAAGCGGTCGTACTCCTTGAGCGCGGCCAGTGCGTCGGCAAGAAATCTGGGGGTTTTGCCCACCTGTCCGAGGTCACTGTTGCCAAGGTTGGTCAGGTAGCGGGCGCAATCCCGGATCATGGTCTGGGACGTGGCTCGACTGGACGAACTGATGGCTTCAACATTGTTGGTACCCTGTTCCAGCAGGCCGGGAATCTCCCTGAGGCGTTTCATGAAGCGTTTCTGAAGAACCTTGTCGTTTTTGGCAGGGAGGTCCGCAGCCTGTTCAAGGCCGGTGAAAGCCACACTCAGGTAAAGCTCGGGCATCTTTTCCCAAGCGCGGATCTGATCAAGCTCCGCGATGGCGCCGCCGGCGCTCAGGGCTAGCGCTTGCGCCTGTGCTTCGGCCTCGGGAGAGGCGGCCTTGGCCGCAGAATTCAGGAAGCTCTCTTTGTATTGAGTCAGTGTGGCAACGTGTTTGGCGATCCCTTTTTGCGAGAGATCATCCAATCTGTCCATCCACTTGGAGGAGTCCGTTACGGGCGGCAGCATGGGAAAAGCACCGGATGCGCACATGACCGGGAATTGCTTTGCCACATACGCAAAATATTTTTTAGCGATTTTAAGGCTCATGGGTTGGTTCTCATGCGGTTTCGCATGCACTGTCTCCCAGGAGCTTGCAGGCGCGGTTGACCAATTCGCTGAGCTCAGCCTTGGAAATCTGGTCGTCGGCACCCACGGCGATACCCTTGTGGTGCAGGGTCTCGGTGATGATGGAGGAGCAGAGGATTATCGGCAAATGACGCAATTCCGGGTCTTCCTTGATCTGTCTGGTCAGGGAGTGGCCGTCCATGGACGGCATCTCAATATCGGAGACGATCAGGTTTATGAAACGGGACAGTGGTTGCCCCGATTCTTCGGCCTTCCGTTTGAGCCGCATGAGGTGGTTCCACGCGAATTGTCCGTTTTCTTCGGCGTGAACAATGAATCCCGCCTTGGTCAGGATGCCGGCAATCATGTTGCGGGCCATGGAGGAGTCGTCGGCCAGAAGGATGCGATATTCCTTTTGGGCGATCCCGTCCGGGGTCGTGATGTCGGGTTCTTCCAGCTGCACAGCGTTGGGGTTCAGCTCCATGCAGATTTTTTCCATGTCGAGAATGAAGATGATGCGATCGGTGAACTTGACCACACCAGTGATGGAATTGACCGTCAGGGAAGAGACATATTTGGTGGGTGCTTCCACTTCCTGCCAGCCGATACGGTGGATGCGGGTGACGCCGGAGACCAGAAAGGCGGATTTGGTGCGATTGAACTCGGTGACGATGACCTTGGGTGCTTCACTGTCGGCCCGGTCCTTGTTCAGCCACATGGCCAGATCAATGAGCGGAATGATTTCGTTGCGCAGATTGAAGGCGCCGAGTACGGCCGGGTGTGCCGCTTCCGGCATCTCGGTCAGGCTGGGCATCTGGATAATTTCCAGCACCTTGGCCACGTTGATCCCGTAGTAGCCCCGGTAGTTGCCGCTTGGTCGGGATTCGTCAAGATAAAACTCGACGATTTCCAGCTCGTTGGTGCCGGATTCAAGCAGAATATTTGTGTCGCTCATGTCTCTCCAGAATCATCACATTGTTTGGCTTTGTGGATCTGTTTATATATACCAATACATTTGGATGGCGCAAGCCTGTGATAGCGGCAAAATAAAATAATAAAGGGTTAGATGTCAGATTCTCCGATGCCGTATTTCTTGATTTTGTAATGGATGGCGCGACGGCTGATGCCAAGCTGGTCGGCGGCGTCCTTTTTTATTCCGCCGGAGGCCTTGAGGGCGCGAACGATCGTTTCCCGTTCGTTGTCCTCCAGCGAGAGGCTCGCCCCCTGCGACAGGGTTGAACCGGCGGGCAACGCTTCGATCTGGAGGTCGTCTGCGTCGATGACGTCGCCCTGGCAGAATACCAGCGCTGCCTCAAGCGTGTTGCGCAGCTCGCGCACGTTGCCGGGCCAGGGATGGGTCATGAGCCGTTTCATGGCCGCGTCCGTGAGACGGGCTGTCGGGCGGTCCTGGGCCGCACAGAGCTCGGTCAGGAATCCTTCGGCCAGGACCGGGATGTCTTCTGCGCGTTCCCTGAGCGGCGGGATGGTGAGGGTGACCACCTTGAGCCGGTAGTAGAGGTCTTCGCGGAACTCGCCGTCCGCCACCATGCGGGGCAGGTCGGCATTGGTTGCTGCGATGACCCGGCACGCGATAGAGCGCTCCGTGTTGTCGCCGACCCTGCGGATGGTGCCCTCCTGAAGAAAGCGCAGCAGTCTGGTCTGCATGTCCGGTGAAATATTGCCGATCTCGTCAAGGAACAGGGTACCGCCGTCAGCTTCCTCTATGAGGCCCTTCTTGTCTTTGACCGCGTGGGTGAAGGATCCCTTGATGTGCCCGAACAGCTCGCTTTCCAACAGAGTCGGTTGTGTTGAGCCGCAATCAACGATGACGCAGGAGCCGTCGGCACGAGGGCTGGCGTCATGGAGGATGCGGGCTGCTTTTTCCTTGCCGGTTCCGGACTCACCGAACAGCAGGACCGTGACCGTGGATTTGGCGACCCTGTTCAGGAGTTCCATGAATCGGGCCATGGACGGAGCCACGCCGCCCAACAGGCCGTTGTTCGAAGAGAGAGGCGCTGTGTCCGAGGTCTTTGTCGTGGCCGGAGAGGTCGCCTGTGGTTTGGAGGGCGTCGGTTCCTGCCACTCTTCCAGCACGCTGCGAATTTTTCGCACCAGCTCTTTGCCGTCAAACGGTTTTGTCACATACCCGGCCGCTCCGGCCTGGATGGAGTCCACGGCATCGGGGATGGTGCCGTGGGCCGTGAGCATGATGATGGGTATATGCGACCAGTTGGCCAGCACTTCCTTGAGCAGACCGTGCCCCCCCATGCCGGGCATTTTCACGTCGGAGACAATGCAGTCCACCTGTTCTCCGGCCAGCATCTCCAGCGCTGTTTCAGCCCGGTCCGCCAGCAGAGGGTTCAGGCCGGAGGAGAGCAGTCGTGCTTCCAGCACCTGGAGAATGTTTTCGTCATCATCCACCACCAGTATGGTGGGTATATCGAGCTTTGTGGTCATGCGGTATCCTTTGAAGGCTTGATGGGCAGGGTAAAACAGAACGTCGCGCCGTTGCCGGGGACGCTGTCGACCCAGATGCGGCCGCCATGGGCGAGGACGATGCGTTTGGAGATGGCCAGGCCGAGGCCCGCGCCGTCCACGCTGTCCCGTACCTCCGGCTCTCGGTAGTATTTGTGGAACACACGCTTCTGCTCGTCTTCGGCGATGCCGGGACCGTTGTCCCGAACGCAGAAGGTCGCGTTGTCCGGGGTCGTCGCTCCGGTGACGGTGACAGTCGTGTTTTCCGGGGAAAACTTGATGGCATTGCCCACCAGGTTGATGAGTACCTGACGAATGTGCTCCTGGTCTGCCTCAAGGGTGAAGGGCGTGCTCAGTTCGGAGGTCAGGGTGATGTCCTTGGCCTGTGCCGCCGGGGTCAGCCGTTCCAGGGTTGAGGCGACAAGGTGCTGCCCGTCCAGCGGTTGCATGGAGAGCACCAGTTCCTGTGATTCCATGCGGGAAACCGTGAGCAGGCGGGTCAGCAGGTTCGAGAGCCGGGCGGATTCCTTTTCCGCGATGCGCAGGAACTTGCGTTGCTTTTCATTGACCTCGCCGAATGCGCCGGATTCGATAAGGTCCACGGATTCCCGAACAGATGTCAGCGGGGTGCGGATTTCATGCGAGAGCATGGCGATGAAATCGGCACGCATGCGCTCCTCGCGTCGGAGTCGGGCGGCCATGGCGTTGAAGGCCAGGGCGAGTTCGCCCAGTTCATCCTTGGAGAGGATGCGGACATCGCGTGGAGGCGCTCCGGTGCCGAGCTCACGGATACCTTTTTGTACTTCCGAGAGGGATCGGTTGAGGGACCAGGCAAGCCCCAGGCTGCCCAGTATGCCTATGAGCAGGCAGAAAATCAGCCCGTACAGGCCGATATCCGAAGCCCGCTTCCCGGCCATATGGAGTTCGGTCAACACCATTTCGGTGTCAGCAACATTGTCGAACAGGGATTGTTCCAGAATATCCGTCCACTCCCGAACCGTGGCGTTGGGGGTCAGGTTGTCGTCCGTGGTTTCGCCGGGGTCCAGAGTGATTTCGTATTCCGCGGTCAGCGTCTTCCACTCTTCAGTGTGGTCCGGGTGTTTTTTCAATGTTTCATTCAGAATTTCACCGAAGCGGGTCAGGTCCTCGACAATGAAATCCACGGCCTGTTCATCCCCGCCCAGCAGGCGGTAGCGGCGGATATTGTCCTGTACCGAATACAGCCGCTCCAGCATGCGCTGAATGGCGGAATCCAGGTCATGGTGGACATTGACCAGACGGTTCGAGATTTCGGCGTCCTGGCGGACCTGCTTGAAGAGGTAGGTTGAGGTGGCGAAAAAGACAATGATCAACGCGCTCGCCCAGATCATGAGTTTGGTGGCGATGGTGAGTTGGCGGACCTTGGGCATGACACTCCTCATAATTCATTCGGTGAAACAGAGCAATGTTGTGCATGGCCCGACGCAAGTGTTGCCTGACCGCCTATTCTGGTGAACAGGCAGCCAGGCAACGGAAAGTGCTCGGGCGAATATTAGCCCCGGATTTCAAAGTGATCATGTTCCTTGTCATAGTCTATGACCGAAGCCTTCACGGGCCGCATGTCCGGTACGGGAGCTTCTGCTTCAAGCCGGGCCTGAAGCGTGCCGAATGCCTCCTCAGTCCCCTGTACCAGTATTTCAGCCTTGTTGTTGGCGATGTTGCGTACCCATCCCTTGAGCTCGAGTTGGGTCGCTGCATCGAGAACCCATGATTGGAAGTTGCCGCCGGTGACCTTTCCTTCGATGATGCAGGTGAAACTCTTCATTGTAGACCTCCGTCTCTTTTTTTCTCCGGTTGTATATAATATATGACAAAAAAGAGCTTGTGGGAAGAGGATAAAACACTTTGATCGGTCGTATGTCACAAGTGGGGAAAAGGCGCGTTTCAATGCGGGGTTTTTTTGTACTCGTGTGGGTGTCTGCGGTGGCGGCGCCGTTTGATCAAAAAAGGCCGCGCAGCTTTGGGGGAAGTGAGAGAAAGGTGTGTGCGGCAACTTGTTGGCGGTTGCCATTTTTGCTCGCCCGAGGTATGAGGGAAATCTGCTCTGACCGCTTCACAGCCGTGAAGTCGAGGTTTTCATGCGTCCGCTTTTTTTCCTTGTCACCCTTTTGGGGTCTTTGGTGTTGTTCACCTCTTCGTGGGCTTCTTCATTTTATTATAACGAAGACATAGGGTATACGATCTGGTTGCCGCCGAGTTGGGCGGAGGCTTCGTCGAAGTATCTGGACTGGGCCAAGCACACCTGTACGATGCCTGTTCAGGGAGACGACACTTCGTGGGAAGCCGGGTATGTCAGCGCTGCCGAAGACCAGCGGTGCAGCCTGCTTGTGGAGGTCAAGGACGGCCGCAAGATGCAGGCCGCGGACATCTCCAATTTCAACAGCTTTCTGGTCCGGTCGCTGCACAGAATGGTTGCCAAACACGATCCTGCAGATTCCACCCGCACAACCTTGAAGAGCGCCCGGTATTTCGAGGAAAAAAAGACGCTGCGTCTTGAGACCGAAGTGATCCGAAACGGGGAGCTGCTGCGGTGTCTGACCTATGTCGTCTACACGCGCAAAGGCATGCTGACGTTCGTGGGTTATGTGAAACCGGCGGACGAACACGCCCGGCAGGCCATCGATGAGGCGGTGCTCACCCTGTATCTGGATGATCGTATCCGGTATTGATGCACGTTGACACGTGGCGCAGGGCGCGGATATGTTTGAACCGTATGGGAAACTTTTGTTTCGGTGCGCATTTTTTGGTGCACACTGTCCCATGCGGTAAACGGATAATGAGGCGGGACAGTGGGTTGGCTTTAGGCACGTCCCTTGCTTCAGCAGAAGCGGAGGCCCCGAGTGAAGATACTGGCATTGGCGATAGTCCTCACACTCTTGATTCTGACACCGGCCCAGGCCGTGGAGCACCACAGCCCGGGCGGGACTTTGCTCGTGGCCTCCAGCCCGGACAAAGGGTCAAAGCGTATCATCGTCATCAAGGGTGAGGGCGGCAAGGTGAAGGACGTCAAGAAAAAGAAGAAAAAGAAGAAGTAAGCGTGTCGGCTTGTCCGGCCAACGCAAAAAGCCCCCGCAACCTGAGTGGTCGCGGGGGCTTTTTGCGTGCGTTGTGCAGAACTACTGAGCGGTGTTGCAGGTCGGGACCTGCGGATCGGTTCCGCTTTCGAGCAGCTTGGAACGGTATTCGGCCACTTCTTCCAGAGAGTTCCAGCCTTCGTACATTTCCATCCAATCATCAAAGGTCATGGATTCTTCGTCCAGATGCTGTTCGTGCATCTTGAGCCAGACGTTGAAGATGTACATTTCCACCTTGAAGGTGGCGTTGTCGAACACCTGGGGCAGGATGGTCGCTTCGTACTTCTGGCCGTCCAGCCGGGCGGCGATGAAGGAGCAGACATTGTCCTGGGAGCGTTTGTAATCGGTGACCGCGTTGTTCACCAGATCGGCAAAGGGGTGCAGTCCAGGCGTTTTTTCCTTGATAGTGTCCATGACTTCGTTCGGGATATCGACGAACAGTTCATTGTCTTTTTCCTGAACGAAATAAAATCTGATCCACTGATCGAACTGGAAGATTTCCAGGGCATCCTTGACCGCATTCTTGATACTGACGCTTCTGATCATTATGCATTTCCTTGTCTGGTGAGTGTCTTGGTGAGGTGGGAATATGGACATGAAGCCGGGTTGAGTCAAGGAAAAACCGCCTCCTTTGCGCTTTACAAGTGGGTCGCTATTGGTATATGAAGTGCGGCTCGCAAGAAAGAAAAGCCCTTACCGGGCTGAAATATCAAGGAGACCAATATGGCACGTCACAAGAAACATGAGCGTATGAAAGAACTCGACCGCAAGCGTCATCGTCGCAAAAAAGCTATCAAGGCTGCAATCAAGGAAGCCAAAGCCGCCAAGGCTTAGCACATTGTCCTGAGCACGCCTTCTGTGGCGATGCAAGAAATCCAAATCCTCGTGTGGCATTACACGCGTCGGCCTTGGATTTTTCTTGCGCCTTGCAGTTGACGACTTTGAACAGTTTTTCCTTTGCATCAAGAGAGTTTCCCGTCATGCCCATTTACGAGTATCAATGTCAGGCCTGTCAGACCATTTTCGAGGAATGGCAGTCCGGTTTTGAAGAACAGAGTATGGAATGTCCCGAGTGCGGGAGTGAGTCCAAACGGCTCATCTCCCATTCTTCCTTTCATTTGAAGGGGGGGGGCTGGTATGCCGACGGATATGGTGGAGCAAAGAGCGGGAGTACTCCCGGCGAAGCGCAAAAGCCTGCTGAAAGCGGCGGTGAGAGTTCGGCCAAGGCCGACTCGGCTCCTGCATCCAAGTGTCCTGCACAGTCGGACACCTCAAGCGCAGGCTCCGCGTCTTAAGAAAGTACGCGAAAAAAGGCAGCAACCGGCTGCCTTTTTTTGTGATATATCCCCCCTTGAGTTTTCATGGCGCATTGCCCTACTATGCCCATACCCCATGCAGCACATTAACATAAGTGAGAGAGATAATGCTTGAACGGTATTCCCGTCCCGAGATGAGAGAGTTGTGGACCCTGGAAAACAAGTTCCGGGTTTGGCTGGAAGTCGAACTGGCCGTGACCAAAGCATGGACCGAACTGGGCGAAGTGCCTCAGGACGCCTGTGACGAAATCCACGAAAAAGCGGACTTCGAACTGGACCGCATCCTCGAAATCGAGGAGACCACCAAGCACGACGTCATCGCCTTTCTTTCCGCAGTGGAAGAAAAAGTCGGTCCCAGTTCCCGTTACATTCACCTCGGGTGTACTTCTTCCGATATCGTGGACACTGCCAACGGCGTGTTATTGACCCGAGCCGCCGATATCGTGGCCCAGGGTATTGACCGCATCCTCGGTGTGCTCAAGGATCTGGCCTTCAAGCACAAAGGGCTTCTCTGCATGGGGCGGACCCATGGCATTCACGCCGAGCCGACCACCTATGGTCTCAAATTTACCGGCTTCTACGCCGAGTTCCTGCGTCATAAGGAACGGTTCGACGCGGCTCGCGAAGCCATTCGCGTGGGCAAACTCTCCGGCGCGGTCGGCACCTTTGCCCACCTTTCTCCGGAGCTGGAAGAGCGCACCTGTGCCATCCTCGGTCTGAAAGCCGATCCCCACTCCACCCAGATCGTCCAGCGCGACCGCTATGCCCAGTTCTTCTCGGCCCTGGCCATTCTGGCCGGTGGTGTCGAGCGTATCGCTCTCGAACTCAGGCATCTGCAGCGGACCGAAGTTTCCGAAGTGGAAGAAGGCTTCACCAAGGGGCAGAAAGGCTCTTCGGCCATGCCGCACAAGAAGAACCCCATTTCCGCAGAAAATCTGTGCGGCCTGTCCCGCGTCATCCGCGGAAATTCCCTGGCCGCCATGGAGAATCAGGCCCTGTGGCACGAGCGTGATATTTCGCATTCTTCCGTGGAACGCGTGATCATGCCCGACACCACTGCTCTGATCGACTACATGCTCAGCCGCTTGTCCGGCGTGCTGGAACGGCTGGTGGTCAAGGAAGATGTCATTCAGCGTAACCTCCTGAGTTCTTTTGGGCTTTTCTACTCTCAGCGGGTGTTGAACAAACTCATCAACACCGGCCTCAAGCGCCAGGAAGCCTATGAGATGGTGCAGAAAGTCGCCATGAAATGCTGGAAGGAGCGCATCCAGTTCGAGGACGAAATCCGTGTGGATGCCGAAGTAAACAAACACGTTAAAAATAACGACCTTGACGAAGCTTTCGACCCCTCGTATTACACACGATACGAGGAAGTTGTCTTCAGCCGGGTCTTCGAGGATAAATAGACATGATGGAATTGAAAACAAAACTTGCCAGACTTCTCCTGAACCTCTCGTACAAAGAGGGAGATTTTACACTGACTTCCGGCAAGAAAAGTGAATATTACTTCGACTGCAAGCAGACCGCTTTGCATGCCGAAGGCGGCTACCTCATCGGGCGTCTTTTCTTCGAGATGCTCAAGGAATTTGATGTGCACGGCGTGGGCGGTATGACCCTTGGCGCAGACCCCCTGATCACGGCGGTGACCGTTGTGTCCCACCTGGAAGGGCGGCCTTTGCCGGGATTCATCATTCGCAAGAAGTCCAAGGGACACGGAACCGATCAGTATCTTGAAGGGTTGGCCAACTTCAGTGATGGGGACAAGGTCGTTCTGCTTGAGGACGTGTGCACAACAGGTGGTACGCTGATCACGGCAGCCCAGCGCGTGCGGGATGCAGGCCTGGAGATCGTGGGCGTACTGGCTGTGCTGGATCGAGAAGAGGGCGGACGTGAAAAGTTGAAGGAAGCCGGGCTTGAGCTCAGTTCCATTTTCACCCGTCAGGAGCTTTTGGCCGCAGGCAAATAGGTAGGCTCGCCGGGGGGGGGCGTGTCGGGTTCAGGGTTCGTCAAGCGAGGAGTGGATACAGCTCTGTCATGCGTATAGTCTTTTTAGTTCTGATACTCTTGATGACCGCAGGTGCGGCCTTGGCTGACGGCTGGGCGCCGACACTCTCATCGCATACCTATGGTCCCGACCGGATCATTGCCGTGGACAAGGCTTCTCAGCAGATCATCATGCTGGAGCATAAATCCCCGTTGCGTGAGGTTCGGCGATTCCCCTGCACCACGGGGCAGATGGTGGGCGACAAGTCCATCGAAGGTGACCTGCGCACCCCGGAGGGAATCTATTTCGTGGGGCACCGTATTGATCGGACGCTCGACTGGGATCTCTACGGCAACATTGCGTATTCCCTGAATTACCCCAACCCTATTGACCGCATTCACGGCAAGACCGGCGGCGGTATCTGGTTGCATGGTCGGGGCAAGAAGTTCGTGCCCCGCGATACGCTCGGCTGCGTGGCGCTCAAGGTGCCGGACATGCAGGACATGGTCACCGACCTGACCTACGGCACGCCCGTGGTCATCGCCTCGGACCTGGCCTGGTCCAAGGAGCCGGGGGAAAGCGAAGTGACCGCCCAGGTCCTGTCCAAAGAGCTTGCGGCGTGGGCTTCCGACTGGGAGCACCGGGACGAAAAATTCTTCAGTCACTACAATGCGGAGATGATGACCGTGTCCGAGGGGCGGAGCTTCGCCGGTTTCGTGGCACACAAACAGGGACTCTTTGCCTCCAAACCATGGATTCATGTCATGGTGGATAACTTCCGCGCCATTCCCGGCCCTGGTTACTGGGTGACCTGGTTCGATCAGTTCTACCGCACTCTGGGGCATGTCTCCACGACAGGTAAACGGTTCTACTGGCAACAGGATGCATCCGGCCAGTGGCGTATCGTTGGCCGTGAATTCGCCCCGGCCACCGAAACCATGGAAGAGAAATATCTGGCCATCAAATCGAAAGAGGCCAGAGCGCTGGTTGATGAATGGCGGGCCGCATGGCTGGCTACCGACCTGGACAGCTACACCGCCTTTTATGACTCCCAGGCTGTACAGGGGAACAGGAAGGGGCTAACTAGCATTGCTAATTACAAAAAGACATTGTGGGCTAAGACTGCACCTGTTACGGTTGAGATTGATGACTTGCAGGTGACTCTGCATCCTCAGGGGCTCCGGGTAGCGTTTGTTCAGGTGTTTGAAAATGCTGGTGGATATAGCGATGTGGGACGAAAAACCATGGTTCTGACTCCAGATGGTGACAAGTGGAAAATCGGCAGTGAGCAGTGGAGACGGGGTAGATGAGCGATTCAAAATATAGCGTTCTATTCATGCGTGATGATCGGGATGTGACCCGATATCGTGTCAGCCCGTTTTGGCTTCGCGTCTTTGTTTTTACTCAGGTTTTTCTCTTTCTGTGTGCTGCCGGCGGCATCTACATGGGTGTGCGCGGGTTCAACGTGAACACGACGCTTCAGACAGAGAACAAAGACTTGGAACAGCGTCTTGTGGATGCCGAGGTCCGGTTGGAACGGTTGGGTAATATGGAGAAAATTCTCGAATCCTACGACCCCACTGAATTGCAATCGTTGCTTTCGGCGGCTTCAACCGAGGTGGAACAGCAGGACGTTCCGGTAGAAATCGATTTGAACAAGGTTTTCGTGCGTGTGGACACCCGTCAGGTGGGAGTGGAAAATCTCCAGGCCAAACTCGTCAACCGCAAGTTTACCCTGTCTTTCGAGCTCAACAATCTCCAGGCGACCAAGCCCATGGGCGGGCAGGCCGACCTTTCCTTTGTGACAAAGGAAGGAAAGGCCATGGAGATCAGTGCCGATAAGAACGATCTGTCATTCCAAATTCAACGCTTCAAACGCATCCAGACCTCCTTCCTTCTCCCTGACGGCATGGGGAAAAAGGATTTTTTCGGGTTGCGGTTGGAGATTAAGGGGAAGGACGGCAATGTCATCTTTGCGGAAACATACCCTTTTTATCATATTTTCAGCTCTTAGCCTGAGTCTTCTTTTCTGTGCCTCTCCGGCCCTTGCCGGGTCGTGGGAGCATTCCTTCTTTTCCGGTACCCAGTATCCGCTGAAGGTCGTCTATCTTCAGGGCGAGCTGCCCGGGCCGACCATCATGGTGCAGGGCGGTATTCAGGGCGATGAGACTTCCGGTTTCATTACGGCCCAGCTGTTGACCCAGGCCAAGGTTACCCGTGGCAACATCATCATACTGCCCCGTGCCAATGTTCCGTCCATCAATCTGCGCAAACGGCAGATCAATGTGGATATGAATCGCCGCTTCGACCAGAACTACAATCGGTTTTACGAAGACCGCGTGGCGCGGGTCATTCGGTTTCTGCTGGCCCAGTCCGACGCCTTTATTCATCTCCATGAGGGAAGCGGTTTCTACAACCCGACCTATGTGGACAATCTGCGCAACCCCAATCGGTACGGGCAGTCCATCATCGTGGACACCCTGGTTTTCGACAAAATCGATCTGGCCCATACCGTCAACTCCGTGCTGAATGAGCTCAACGGCAAGATTCACTCTCGGGATTACCAGTTCAAGCTTTTCAATACCAAGACCTTTGATCAGGGCACCGACTACCCTGAGATGCGCAAATCCCTGACCTGCTATGCCCTGTCCGAACATGGCATTCCGGCCATGGCCGTGGAGGTCAGCAAGTCCATCCGACAGATAGGCTGGAAGGTACACCAACAGCTCGCGGCCACCATCATGCTCCTGCAACGGCTGGGTGTGTCGGTGACGCCGCCCGAGTTCACGGATGAGGATGTGCGTCTGTACGCCCACAGAGGGGTCAAGGTGCGGGTCAACGGTCGTCTGCTGACCGATTCCAGCATCATCAATCTCGCGCCCGGAGCCACATTGGCCGTGGAACAGGTGTCCACTGGTCCGCGCGAGTTTGCGCCCGAGTTGGCGCTGTTCGCTTCGGATCGCAAGGGTGTCAATCTGATTCAGGCCCGTCGTATGGCCCTGACGCCCTTTGCGGAGCTGGAACTTCGCTCCGACGGAAAACGTGTCGCCAAGACCGGGGTCCACTGGACAGGCGCACAGCCTGAATCGCCCGGTGACGGCAAGCCTGTTTTCGTCTGCTGGCTCAATGGCAACCCGGTGTTCGTACGCGAAGGAGAAGTGTTGAACACGGTGCTGGGTGACCAGCTCATCCTTGAAGGAATATGGGGCAGCAAGGGCGAAGAGATTGTGAATTTCAAGGGGTTCGTGGCGATCCCGTGGGCCAACAACGGCCAGGACCTCGGGTGGGAGATCATCCTCGATCCCGGCAACTTCATCAGCAAATATTCTCTCGACTCCGATCGTTCGGGCGCCACTCGATTTCGGGTCGTTCGCGAAACGCCGGGCATCCCTGCCGCAACATTTTATGTGGATATTGCCCCGCGTACCGTGCACGCCCTGCGGTTGGCTGACGAGCGGGGACAGTCCCTGTTGATTCCGTGGACATCCGGTGGCAGTTATCGTCTGCCCAAGGGCCGGTATGTGTTCGAGGCAGCTTGGTCCAATGGCCCGGCTGACAAGCTGGTGGCCACGGCCGGAAACATGCCCCTGGAAGCGGGACAGCCTTTTTCCGTGGATTTTGAAGCTCCTCTGGAGCTGACAGTACGGCAGGCCACGACGTTCGGCGAGCTTGGGTCCATGACCTTTACCGCCGGCAGTCTTGCACGTGCTTCTGTACCGTCTCTGAACTGAATAACGCACTTCTGCGATGCCGGTTTATCCGGTGGAGGTCTGTATGAAGATAGAGCGCATCATTCGCGGTATGGCCGGTTCCTTCATTCTCGTCAGCCTTGGGCTGGCACATTTCCATTCACCCAACTGGTACTGGTTGACCGCGTTCGTCGGACTGAATCTTTTCCAATCGTCCATAACGGGCTGGTGCCCGGCCGAAATCGTTCTGCGCAAGTTCGTCGGGGAATAGCCCTTCGGACGCTTCTCGGGCCGTTCTGCGTGATCTGAGAGGGGGTTGTGGTGTGTTACCGCTTGATCAGGCCTGTGAGCGCGAGCAGCACGCCGATGCCGAGCAGGATGGTGCCGCCAAGGCCGCTGCCATACAGGAAGGCCAGGACGCCCAGAAAAATCAGTCCGCCACCGCAGAGGGTGGTCAGTCTGCCGGACAGAGCCATCTTGCTGGCCAGTTTGTCACTTTGACGAATGAACCGGGTTCCGCACTGTGGGCAGTGTTTTGCCAGATTCGAAACTGATTTGCTGCATTTCGGGCATTTCATGATTTAGACAGGTAGCACACTTTAGTCTCTACTCAAAGGAACTTCAGCGGTGTTGTCAGCGCATGAGGCGCGGTTTTTGTTTGCAGTCAACCCGCTGGAATCACAGCCATACTAAAGAAAAAGCCCCGATCAGAAATTTCTGATCGGGGCTTAACCTGCGTGGTGCGCCCGGCACGATTCGAACGTGCGACCTTTCGGTTCGTAGCCGAATGCTCTATCCAGCTGAGCCACGGGCGCGCAAAGTGAAGAGTCTGTTTATGCCCGGGGGCGTGATCCGTCAAGCAATTTTTTAGGAATTTTTTAATTTTGTTGAAAAAATATCCGAATGACCCTGGACGAGCATTGCGTGTTTTCCTTCGATACGGATAAGTTCCGTTTCAGGATGGTCGGCGAATTCCTTCATGTCAGGATGCTTCATGAGGTAGAGCTTGGTGATGGCCTCAACAGTCTGTTTGCGCTTGATGGGTGAATACACTCCTTCAATGGTCAAGGCCACGTCTTCGTCCCGACGGTCGATGAGAAGGCTTACGTGCGGACATTTTTTGAGATTCTTGTGTTTTCGGGAATCCTTGCCCGACAGGAAATAGAACTTCATGGTGGCGTGATCAACAAAATAGATCATCAGCGACGTATGTGGCTTGATGCCATCGGATGTTGCAAGGACACAGGTGTCCTTGGCCAAAATCAACTGGTCGATTATTTGCATTTTTTCCTTGCTCATGAAATGTCCTATCGCAGGTTGCGGGGTTTTGGGCAATTATAAAGACGTGGATGTGGATTGATATGAAGACGCTGGAAGAGTGTATACGCCATACCGAAGGCGCGCTGCAAGAACTGCTTGACGAGGTTGATCCGAAGGGGGTGCGTGTCGCCTGGACCGGCGGCAAGGATTCCACCGTGGTCCTGTTCATCTGGAAGGCGCTCCTCGATCACCATGGTCTTGGCCCTGTTCGCGCCATTAATCTGGACACAGGGTGCAAATTTCCGGAGATTCTGACCTTTCGTGATCGACTCAAAGAGGAGTGGAGCATTGATCTGCACATCGCCTGTCCGGCCGTGGACCTGGATGGGTACCCTTTGGCTCGGAATCCGCTGACATGCTGCCGTGAGCTGAAGGTGGAGCCTCTCAAGGCGGCGATCAGCGCAACCGGTGCCTCTCATTTGCTGACCGGCATTCGTCGGGATGAGCACCCGGACAGGGCAGGGCGTATGCCTTTCGAGGTGCGGGAGGAACCGCCGCATACCATGGTCAACCCCATTCTGGACTGGACCGAGAGCGATATCTGGGCCTTTCATGCCCGGTTCGACCTGCCGCATTGCATGTTGTATGATCAGGGATACCGGTCGTTGGGGTGCCAGCCGTGCACCCGGAAGCCCGGCGAGGGTGCTTCTGAGCGGGAGGGACGCAGTCAATCCAAGGAAGCGATGCTCGATACATTGACCAGCCTTGGTTACTTTTAAACGCCATGCAGGAACTTCCCTTCATCCTCGTCCTGTTGTCAGCCACAGCGCATGGCTATTGGAATTTTCTGTTCAAGCGAGCGGACAACAAGGACGCCTTTCTCGGGTTGAGCAAGTTGGCCGAACCGGTCATCTACGCACTTCCTTTTGGCGTGGCCGTATTCAAATGGGGACTTGATCCGGTCTCCCTGTGGTTCGCCGGTGTCGGTACCCTGCTTTCTGTCCTGAATTATTTCTGCCTTGCCAACAGCTACAAGCGGCTGGATCTCTCCATCGCCTACCCCATTTCGCGTTCCAGCACCTTGTTCCTGCCATTTTTGGCGTTCCTGTTCTTTGGGGAGCGCATAGATGTCGTCGGCTGGGCCTCGGTCATCACCGTGACCGCTGGTGTGCTGGTCGTTC
This sequence comes from Pseudodesulfovibrio sediminis, assembly GCF_020886695.1. Taxonomy (NCBI): domain Bacteria; kingdom Pseudomonadati; phylum Thermodesulfobacteriota; class Desulfovibrionia; order Desulfovibrionales; family Desulfovibrionaceae; genus Pseudodesulfovibrio; species Pseudodesulfovibrio sediminis. Next base: position 1,731,142 of record NZ_AP024485.1, on the reverse strand, counting down.
AACTGAAGAGCTTTAGCCGGTCAGCGCTGTTCGGCAGCGGGGTTAAGCTGAACCTCGGCCTGCTCTTTGCGGTCGTGGCCGCCTTTACGGTGGCGTTGTACACCCTGTGGGGCAAGGAGGCCGTTCGGCATATTCACCCATTTATTTACATGTACTGCTATACGCTGGCCTCCTGCGTCTATTTCCTGCCATCACTGCGGCGACTTGATAGGGCAGAGGTGCAACGGGAGTGGGCCAAAAACAGATGGAGCATTCTCTCCGTGTCCGTGTTGAACACGTTGTCGTATGTGCTCATGCTCATGGCGCTCAACCTGACCAAGGTGACCTATGTGGGGGCGTTGCGTCAGGTCAGCCTCGTGGTGGGTGTCGGGCTGGGCTGGGTGGTCCTGCGGGAAGCCATCACGCTGCCCCGGCTGGTCGGGGTGATCCTGATCACTGTGGGAGCCTCCCTGACCTATCTGGCTCAGTAGGCCGTCTTCCACGTGCCGATTTTCCGGCATTGCTCGCCCTGAGTCGGTGTGGTTTCGGTGGGCAAAAAAAGGTGACGGCCGCCCTCAATGGAGCCGCCGTCACCAGAAGTGCGTACAGTGTCGTTCTGTCTAGAAGCGTTCGAAGTCTCCATCGTCTCCGTCATCCAGAGAGAGGGCCACGCCGTCTGCGTCAGGCGCAGGGGTCGGCTTTGCCTGTGGCAACGGTTTTGCGGGTTGCGCCGGGGCCACCCGGGTGGTTTTGGTGGGCATTGTCGGCATGCGCGAGCCGCTGTTGTTGACCTTGAAGAAGGAGATGATCTGCTGCAGTCCGTGAGCCTGGTTGGCCAGATCGGTCGATGTCGAAGCCATTTCTTCAGATGCGGCGGCGTTTTGCTGAACCACATGGTCAAGCTGTTGCAGGGCCGAGTTGATCTGTTCGGCACCGGTGTTCTGTTCGTTGCTTGCCACCGATATTTCCTGAATGAGTTCTGCGGTCTTCTCAATATCCGGGACCATCGCGCCCAGGAGGTCGCCCGCCTTGACGGCTACTTCCACACTGTTGGATGAAAGCTCGCTGATCTCTGCTGCGGACTGTCCGCTTCGCTCTGCCAGCTTGCGAACTTCTGCGGCAACCACGGCAAACCCCTTGCCGTGTTCACCAGCCCGTGCGGCCTCAATGGCTGCGTTCAGGGCGAGCAGGTTGGTCTGGCGTGCAATTTCTTCGATAATGGAGATCTTTTCGGCGATCTCCTGCATGGCCTTGACTGTTTCCTTGACCGCGGTGCCGCCGATATGGGCGTTTTCCGACGCATGGGCGGCGATGGTTTCCGTCTGCTTGGCGTTTTCGGCGTTGGCGCGGATGTTCGCGGCCATTTCTTCCATGGAGGACGAGACCTCTTCGAGGGCGGAAGCCTGTTGTGTCGCTCCCTGAGACAGGGACTGCGAGGTGCCGGACAGCTCCTCGCTACCTGAGGCCACATGGGAGCTGCCGTCCACGACCTGACCGACTACGGCTGACAGTTTTTCGGACATGGTGTTGAGGGCGGTGAATATCTCACCGATATCATCCTTGCGATCCGCTTTGACACGAGCGGTATAATCACCGCCGGATGCCAGTTGCAGGACGCCGACGATTTCACTGAGAGGCTTGATGAGCAATCCGTTCATGTAGAACCACATGATCACGGCGATGATGAGGAGCGCCAGAAGCGAAAGCAGTGTCGCGCTTATGGCGTTGGACCACACCGGGGCCATGATTTCGGAAACATGGGTAAAGGCGATGAATTTCCACTTGAGGACCGGCGAGGTGTGCACAACGGCCATGACGTCGATGTCGTTGATGGGACCTTCTATCGCTCCTTTCTGCATGGCAAAGGCCTTGGCATAGAGCTTGTCGGGCAGCTCGCTGACATTCTTGAAGTTATTGTCAGGATGACGGGGGTCAGCGATGATGACGCCGTCGTCCTGAACCATGATGACGTAGCCGGTTTCGCCCAGTTTGACCTGCTCGATGAGTTTGGTCAGCTGTGACAGTGAAAGATCCATGGCCGCAACGCCAAGGATGCCTGTGCTTCCCTTTACTGCCTTGCCAGTACTGACCATGGGTTCGTTGGTGGTGGAAATGTACGCCTTGGAAATGGTCGGCCTGTCAGGGGCGGCCGCGGCGGTCTTGTACCAGGGGCGTTTGCGCGGGTCGTAGCCTGCCGGGAGCGGGTCATCGCCGCCGATGATGAATCCACCGTTGCTGGTGCCGATGTAGCAATCCTTGTAGCTTGGGTGGGAGGCCAGAATCATCTGGTAGAATCCGCGTATTTCCCGTCCGAGATCATCTCCCGGTACAGGGTCCGTGGTCGTGTAGCTCCCGTTGGGATCGAGATAGTTGGTCAGGATCTCATCGACTCTTCTGACGCGTGGATCATCTGCCATCATGACCGTGTTGTTCAGCGTTTCCTGCATATACATGGAGATTGTGCCGTCAATATGCTTCAACTGCCCTGCGGCAGACGTCATACTGTAATTGACCGAGTCTCTGTAGATTGAGGTCAGGCTGACAGATAGGATCGCTGCACATAACAGTAACAGGGAGCCAGCAAATGAAAGGAGAATCTTTGTGCGAACATTGAGTTTCATGGTTCAAGCTCCGTTGTTAATTATTTATTGAATAATAAATAGAAGACTTATGGTTCACCATTATTATTTAAAGCGAGATGGGTGACCACTTGGCCCATACCATGACTTTAAGATGGGCAATTGAAATTTATACACCAAATACAAATGGTTGTCTCGATACAATCTGTCAACACCGCAGCTCCTCATGATTTTGTATTCTTCATGCTTTTCAAATTCGTCCCGGCGGTGAAGTCCCGGCTGCGTCATGCAGCACATTTTTTGCCGGAAGCATGGCACGCTTGGCTTGCCCCGGGAAATTGCGTAACGTGCCACTCCTTATGGAACGCAAGCAAACCAGCACAGTGAATCTTGGCGATGTCGGCGTGGGCGGGGACAACCCTGTTCGCGTTCAGTCCATGTGCAACACCGACACCCGTGACGTCTTCGAGACCGTCTCGCAGATCAACCGTCTGGCTGACGCCGGGTGCGAGATGGTGCGCCTGGCGGTGCCCGATGAAAAGGCCGCAGCCGTCCTTGCCGACATCAGGGAACAGTCCTCGGTGCCGCTCATTGCGGATATCCATTTCGACTACCGGCTCGCACTGGCCGCGCTGGAGGCCGGGTTTGAGGGGCTGCGCATCAACCCCGGCAATATAGGTGACGAGCAGAAGGTGGACACCGTGGTCCGGGCGGCCATGGGGTACGGGACGCCCATTCGCATCGGCGTCAACGGCGGCTCATTGGAAAAGGATTTGCTCCGTCAGTTTGGCGGTCCCACGCCCGAGGCCATGGTCGAGTCCGGGTTGCGGCATATCGCCATGCTGGAAAAGCGCGGCTTCCACGATATCAAGATTTCACTCAAGACCTCGTCTGTCCTGAACACGATCAAGGCCTACCGGCTCATGAGCGAGAAGGTGGACTATCCGCTGCACATCGGCATCACCGAAGCCGGGACACTGGTGCGCGGCGCGGTCAAGTCTGCCGTGGGACTCGGCATTTTGCTGTACGAAGGGATCGGCGACACTCTGCGCGTCTCCCTGACCCACGACCCGGTGGCTGAAATCGGCGTGGCATATGAAATCCTCCGATCTTTGGGCTTGCGCGAACGCGGCCCGGAGATTATATCCTGCCCAACCTGTGGACGTACCGAGATCGCGCTCATCGAGCTGGCAGAGAAGGTGGAAGAGGCGCTGAGAGGCGTGGAAGAGGTCTTTACCGTGGCTGTCATGGGCTGTGTGGTCAATGGGCCCGGCGAAGCAAAGGAAGCAGATATCGGCATCGCCGGTGGCCGCGATCTGGGCATCATCTTCCGCAAGGGCGAAGTCGTTCGCAAGGTCAAGGGCAACGACAATCTTCTGCCCGAATTCATGCAAGAAATTAATCGATTCCTCGAAGAAAGGAGACAGTGATACATGCGTCTTTCCCGTTACTACATTCCGACCCTGAAAGAAGATCCGGCTGACGCCGATGTGGTCTCCCATAAATTGCTGATGCGTGCGGGCATGATCCGCAAGCTGACAAGCGGCATCTACAATTATCTCCCGCTCGGCCTCCGCTCCATCAACAAGGTGGCCGCCATCGTTCGCGAGGAGATGGACCGCGCCGGGGCAATGGAAGTGCTTCTGCCCATGGTCCAGCCCGCTGATCTGTGGGTGGAAACCGGACGCTGGGATTACTACGGCAAGGAACTGCTGCGCGTGAAGGACCGTCATGGCCGCGACTACTGCCTCGGCCCCACCCACGAAGAGGTCATTACCGATCTGGTTCGTGGCGAGATCAAGTCCTACAAGCAGTTGCCCGTGAATCTTTATCAGATTCAGACCAAGTTCCGTGATGAAATCCGGCCCCGTTTCGGCCTCATGCGCGGACGTGAATTTATCATGAAAGACGCCTACTCCTTTGACAAGGACGAGGACGGCGCAGAGAAATCCTACTGGGAGATGTTCGAAGCCTACAGGGCCGCGTTCTCCCGCATCGGTCTCCGTTTCAAGCCTGTGCAGGCGGACTCCGGTGCCATCGGTGGCGATTTCTCCCACGAGTTCATGGTCCTGGCCGATACCGGCGAGGACACCATTGCCTCCTGTCTCTCCTGCGAGTTCGGCGCAAACCTTGAGAAGGCGCGGGTCAAGTTGCCCGAGGCCAAGCCCGAGGTCGACGAATCCGCTGTGCCCGCCATGGAAGAAGTGGCCACTCCCGGCGTGCATACCGTGGAGGAGGTCTGTTCCTTCCTCGACATCACCGCTGACAAGCTGGTCAAGACGCTGCTCCTCGTGGTGGACGGCGAGCCTGTGGCCGCTCTGGTGCGCGGTGACCGCGAACTCAATGACATCAAGCTGCGCAACATCGTGGGCGGCAACGAGATCGAAATGGCAGACGAAGCACTGGTCAGGGAGCTGACCAACGCGCCTGTCGGTTTTGCCGGTCCCGCCGGGTTGGACACGAACGTGCCCATCTATGCCGATCGCGAGCTGACCATGTCCACCGACTGGGTGGCCGGTGCCAACAAGAGCGACACCCATGTGCTGCATCTGGCCCTGGAGCGCGACTGCACCATCGAACGCTACGCTGATCTGCGTGTCATCGAGGAAACCGATCCCTGCCCCGAGTGCGGTGGCAAGATCGAGTTCACCAGAGGCATCGAAGTGGGCCATGTGTTCAAACTCGGCCTCAAGTATTCCGAGAAGATGGAAGCCACGTTCCTTGACGAGAACGGCAAGTCCAAGCCTATGGTCATGGGTTGCTACGGTATCGGCGTGTCCCGTATCGTGGCCTCTGCCATCGAACAGAACAATGATGAGAACGGCTGCTGTTTCCCGCCCTCCATCGCTCCCTTCGAGGTCTGTCTGATCTCCCTGGGCGGCAAGGATCAGGATGTGGCTGACAAGGCTGAAGAGCTGTATGGCGAGATCATGAAGCTCGGTGTTGACGCGGCCTATGACGACCGCAAGGAACGTCCTGGCGTCAAATTCGCCGAGGCCGACCTCATCGGCTACCCCATGCAGTTGGTCTTGGGCGGCAAGGGACTCAAAAACGGCATCATCGAGGCCAAGGATCGCAAGACCGGCGAAAAGATCGAGCTGCCGCTGGACGGTTTTGCCGAAGCCTTTACCGCATGGCGCAAGGAAATCTGGAACAACTGGGGTCTTGAAATAGCCTAGGCTCAGTATTCATATTCATAAAAAAAGCCCGGCGCAGTCACTGCGCCGGGCTTTTTTTGCAGCAATATCCGAGAACGATCATATGGCGAGATAGATGTGATGATAGACCATGTCCATGGCAACAGCCACCAGCATCACCCCCATGATTATATTGAAGTATTTGAAGCAGGCAGTGCTGCTCATGCGGCTGGTGACGGTCGCGCCGAAGGCCGCGTACGCGAGCGGCGCGCCGAAACCGAGAAGGCCCAACCCCATGGACCAGATCGCAATGCCGCTCCCCTCAATGTTCGCAGCCGGAAACTGCACTGTTGTCACAGGCAGGACGACCAGAAATGATTTCGGATTCAGCAACTGCATGAGCAGGCCGTCCTTGAAAGTGAAGTGGCACGCGCTGTTTTCGCTCTGGTTCGTGTCGACATCCGCCGAGATGATCTTGTAGGCGAGGTACAGGATGAACATGACGCCGAAAGCCGTGATGAAAGGCATCACCTGTTCGCTGATGATCGCGCCGCCAGCATAGCCGATAAGGAGAAACCAGAAACAGAGGGCAGCGCCTACGCCCAGACAGAACGGGAAATGTGCGGACAGTCTGTGTTGCATCCCGCTGTTGAGACTGAGAATGTTCACAGGGCCGGGCGTATACATTACGCCTACACAATAGAGCAGTATGCCGAGCATGTGGTGTCCTTATTTTGTCAACTGCCGTTGATACTGTTTGGGCGTGACGCCGTATGCCCTTTTGAAGTGACGGTTCATGTGGCTCGCGTCAAAGAACCCCAGTTCCTGTGCCAGGGTGGAGGGGGCTATTCCCGAGTCGAGGGCCTCTCTGGCCCGGTTGATCCTGTGGATGAGAATATACCTGTGCGGGGTCAACCCGAATTGGCTGCGGAAGAGACGAATGAAGTGGTATTTCGAGATGCTGGCCACCTGACTGAGGTCGTCAATCGAGATGTCCTCGCTGATGTGGTCATGGATGTGATCCCGTACCTTCAGCAACAGGGTGTCTTTTGTGTCTTTCCAGGCATCAGGGGCGAAGACGCCCATTCTCTGCGCCAGTCGTTTGGCTATTTCGTAGAGGAGGTGATCATATTCAAGGAGCGTGTGCGCTGTTCCGGCCACCAGTTGGGCCATGTCCATGATCAGGGGTCGGAGCATCCTGTCCTCAAAATGATTTTCCCCGATCCGAAATGGTTTCCTTCCCGTTTCAGAGGCGCAGCCGACAAGCGACAGGAGGTGGTTCGGATCAAGGTAGAGCATTGTGTATTTCAGTGCGTCCTCATTTCCGGGGTGGCCGTTGTGCACGTCGCCGGGGTTGAACAGAATGATGTTGCCGGGAGCACTGCGGAACTGGCTGCCGTTGCAGGAAAACTCCTGAATACCCTCACGCGTCACTCCCAGCGCAAAGTCTTCATGCGCATGGTTGGCGTAGGAGAAATCTGCCATGACAGCATTGAGAACCGTGATATCGACATCACTCTCTGCCTTCGCAAATTGAAAGGTGTTCTGCTGTGCTGTTGTCATACTTCTCTCGCTGTCCTGTCTGTTGAAGATAGTCGAATCTTCAGGGGAAAACTTGGACAAAATTGCTGAATTCGTCTTTTTGTCACGGGGGATGGTTCTTCGGGCTTTTGCTAATGTAGTCACTGCGGATGGTCAGTCAAACAGTGATCCCCTGCTGGTCCGTCCCATGTGGGCTTTCCGGTTGAACCTCGAAGAGGGGGGTGGTACGTTGCCCGTTGTATAGCAAAGAACAGGAGATGAACGATGACGCTTGAAAGTGGAATTGCACTGGCACTGGCCACATTTATTTTTGCCCTGATCCCCGGACCGGGCATTTCCGCGGTGGTGGCCCAGTCCCTGGCTCGTGGCTTCAAGGCTGGTGCCGCTTTTTCCTGCGGCCTGGCCTCGGGTGATGTCATCTACCTGCTCACGGCCCTGTTCGGCATGGGCTGGGTGGCTTCGCAGATAGGTTCGTATTTTGTCATTCTCAAATGGGCCGGCGCTGCCTATCTCATCTACCTGGGCGTGAAGTGCTGGCTGGCCAAACCGCCTGTTCAGCAGGCCGGAGACTGTCAGGCCCCGGCCAGAGCCGGTCGCAGCTATCTGGCCGGTTTCTGCGTGACCCTGGGGAATCCCAAGGCCATCGCATTTTATTGCGGATTCCTGCCCGGTTTCGTGGACATGTCCGCGTTGACCGGCACGGATATCCTGTTGGTGATTTCCATTATCGTGCCGATCATCGTTTCGGTTCCCATAGGCTATGCATGGCTGGCCGCCAGAGGTCGCAACGCTGTCCGCTCCACCAGAATGTGGAAGGTCCTCAACCGAACCGCAGGCTCTATCATGATTGGCGCTGGTGCGGCTGTGGCGACAAAGTAGCTGTTTGACCAGCTTCAATACGTATGAATTAATATAGCTCGCCTCTCTCTCTTTTTTTTTGCTGGCGCGGACGGCCTGACAAGCCGTTGAGCACAGGAGAGGGATGGGGCTGGGGAAGGCAATAGTTGTCCAATATTCTTACTGTCAGTGAACTGACTCGTTCGGTCAAAAATCTGCTGGAAGCGGAATTTCCGTTTGTCTGGGTGCGTGGCGAGGTGTCCAACCTGGCTCGTCCGGCCAGTGGGCATGTGTATTTCACGCTCACTGACGGGGACGCGGCCTTGTCCGTGGTCTGGTTCAAATCATCGCAGAAGTCTGCACGGCCCGTTGATCAGGGCGGGGAACGGGTCAACCCGCTCACCGGCGAAATCGAGGAAGAGCACGGAGCCACCGCGTTGACCGGCAGCGGCATCGAGGACGGCATGGAAGTGCTCTGCGCCGGACGGCTGAATGTGTATGAACCGCGTGGCCAGTATCAACTGGTGGCCGAGTTGGTGCAGGATCAGGGCGTGGGCGACCTTGCCGTGGCCTTTGAGGCGCTCAAGAAGAAGCTGGCAGAGAAGGGCTATTTTGATGAGGACCGCAAGATCGCGCTGCCCCGCGACCCAAAGCGGGTGGCAGTGGTCACGTCCCGTTCAGGAGCGGCCATCCGGGATTTTCTGCGTATTGCCGACACCCGCGGAACCGGATCGGAAATCCGTATTTATCCGACACTGGTGCAGGGTGACCGCGCATCGGAGCAGATCGCGGCGGCGCTCGATCAGGTGGACGCGGACGACTGGGCCGAGGTCATCGTGCTCATCCGTGGCGGCGGTTCGCTGGAGGACCTGTGGGCCTTCAATACCGAGCCGGTGGCCGATGCCATTTTTCGGGCGCGTCTGCCTGTGATCACGGGCGTGGGACATGAGCCGGACATGTCCATCGCGGATTTCGTGGCGGATAAACGGGCGGCCACGCCGAGCCATACGGCACAGGAGATATGGCCCCGACGTGAGGTTCTGGCTCAGGGACTGGATGTCCTTGATATGCACCTTGGCCGGGCATATGCCAACTGGCTGCAGGGCAAGAACACGCATTTCGAGCATTTGCGCAAGGCGCTTGTGTGGCTGTCGCCCGAGCGTCGGCTGGAACGGATGGAAGATATGTTCTCCTCGCTCATGTCCCGATTGCAGGGCGCGGGGCTTGACCATTATTACGAGGCTGTCGGCGAAACGGTCCGCACGTCCAAGCGCTTGAACAGAGCCTTTGGTGTGGGGCGGGTGGATGTGGAGGGCAGGACTCTGTCCACTCTGATGCATCGCATGGAAAGGGCGTTCGGGCCGGATGAGCTGGAGGACGCGGTCAGCGATCTTGGGATCATGGCGAGGCGGTTGGAGCAGGGGATGGAGCGCACGCACGCAGACAAGGTGCGGGCGTTTGAACTTGCGCAGGCCGCTCTCAAAGGGCTTGATCCAGAAGGCCCGCTTGAGCGTGGCTACGCATTGGTACAACTCAAAGGGGACGGTTCCTTTTTGCGCGACCCGAAGCAGGTGGCGGAAGGGGATGCCCTTGATATCAGAGTGAAACACGGGCATGTTGCTGCCACGGTTTCCAAAGAACGCAAACATGACGCATAGAGGTTGAGATGAAACGGTTTTTTCTGTTCCTGTTCATGATGATCACACTGACCCTGCCGCTGGTTCCCGTTTCCGTGACTGCCCAGGATTTCGGGCTGGAAGAGGGCGACGGCATCGGGCTGATCCTGCCCAAGGATGCCAATGCCGCCAATGCCGAGACAGCCGTCGAGGCCGAGGACAAACCGGCCGCCAATGCCGGGTCCGCGCTTATTCTGGCCGCACCGAGCCGTGCGGGTGTGGGGCAGCCGTTTCTTGTCCGATTGACCTCTGATCAGCCTCTTGAGTCCGTGTCCGTCCATTGGATGGGCAAGGAAGTGGTGCCGTCCATTTCAGTCTGGAATAATCGGCACGTGGCTCTGGTCATGCTCGGCAGTGATGTCCTTGACGTCAAGCCGGGCAAAAAGGAGCTGGCGGTTATTGCCACCATTGACGGCAAGGACAGTACATTTCGTCGAGACATCCAGCTGACCTCAAAGAAGTATCCCAAGCAGGAGCTGACGTTGCCCGAGGACATGGTGACCCCGTCCGAAGATTTCTATGACCGTATCAAGGCCGAGCGCGAACAGACCACGGCGGCCAAGAACACGGTGTCGCCCGTGCGTATGTGGCGGTTGCCCCTGTTGCGTCCGGTTGATGGCGATGTCAGTAGCGAGTACGGCTTGCAGCGCATCCTCAACGGCAAGCCCAAGAATCCGCATCGTGGCAACGACCTGCGATCCCCCATGGGCAATCCGGTCAAGGCGGCTGCCGATGGCATCGTCATTCTGGTGGGTGACCACTACTATGCCGGTAATTCGGTCTATATCGATCACGGCAACGGTGTGGTGACCTTGTATTTCCACCTGTCAAAGCCCACCGTCAAAGAGGGGGACAAGGTGCAGCGCGGGCAGACCATCGGCCTGTCCGGCATGTCCGGGCGTGCCACCGGTCCGCACTTGCATTTCTCGGTGTCGGTGCTGGGCGAGCTGGTTGATCCTGCACCCCTTTTTGCCGCTGACACAGACGCGTTGCTCAAATAAATGAAGATAATGAACAACGTGTTGCGTGTACACCTGCTCGGGGTCATGCTGTGTCTGCTGATGGCAGGTTCTGCCCTTGCCGGGGATCGGGTGGAGTTGCTCGTCCCGGAACAGGTCGGGGTGGGCAAACCGTTTCTGTTGCGCATCGTCTCCTGGTATCCGCTGGAAAACGTGCAGGTGGAGTGGAATGAGAAGACCGTCCGCCCGACGGTGACACGGCCTGGCGAAAAGTCGGAAGCCCTCCTCATGCTCGGTATCGGCCTGCGCAAGGATCTGGGGACGTATCCGCTCAAGGTTACCGTCGATATCTGGGGGCATACCTATCACTTCTCGCGGAACATCAAGGTGGTCGAGTCTGTCTGGGGGAAGGAGACGCTGCGGGTTGCGCCCAAGATGGTTGACCCGCCAGCAGAGGTGCTGGATCGCATCAAGGCGGAGCGCGCGCAGATCCTTGCAGCTCTGAATCAGGTCACGCCTGAACGGTTTTGGGATCTGCCTTTTGTGCTTCCGACCAAAGGCAAGATGCTCAGCCGTTTCGGTTTGTACCGTGTTTTCAACGGGCACACCAAGAGTCGTCATACCGGGCTGGACTTTCGGGCCTGGAAAGGGACACCCCTGCATTCCATTGCCGCAGGGAGAGTTGTTCTTACAGACCACTTCTACTATGCTGGCAACGCTGTCCTGATCGATCACGGGAACGGGCTGTTTTCCATGTACGACCATCTGTCCAGAATTCTGGTCGGTAAAGGGGACGTGGTGCAACCCGGACAGCGGGTCGGTCTTTCCGGGGCCACGGGCCGTGTGACCGGTGCCCATCTGCACCTGGCCGTCTTTGTCCTTGGCGGGGTGGTTGATCCAGAGGTTTTATTCGAAAGCTCTGTTGACAACATATTTAAATAATACGTTATTGATTAATTTAGCTGCCGGAGGTCCCTGTGGCGAAAGATACATTTGAAAGTAGGTTGGAGCGGCTCAAGGATGTGGTCGAGAAGCTGGAAAGCGGAGACCTTCCCCTGGAAGACGGCGTGGCCCTGTATAAAGAGGGGCTGGAGCTGGTTAAGTCGTGCGGCAAACAGCTGGAGAACGCCCGACATGAGGTCAAGATAGTGTCTGACGGGCTTGTCAAAGAGTTCGACGCGCTGGACGCCCTTGCCGATGAATCGGAGTCTGCATGACCATCAAGGAACAACTCGCCAAGCGCGCTCAGGACGTGGAAGCGTACCTGACACACTGTCTGCATGATCGGGGAATACCCGCACGATTGCAGCAGTCCATGGAATATTCATTGCTGGCCGGCGGCAAACGGTTGCGGCCCGTGCTGGTCCTGTCCTGGGCGTCTCTGCTGCATCCGCAGGATACGGATATAACGGACAAGGTCATGCCTTTTGCGGCGTCACTGGAGTGCATCCACACATACTCGCTCGTTCATGACGATCTGCCTGCCATGGATGACGATGATCTGCGCCGCGGCAAACCCTCCAATCACAAGCAGTTTGACGAGGCCACGGCCATCCTGGCTGGCGACGGGCTGCTCACCGAGGCGTTCGGCCTCATGAGCGCCGCCTCCATCGTCAAGGGATTGCCCGCCGATCGCGTACTACGCGCCATATATGTGCTGGCCACCGCTGCCGGAGCCGGGGGCATGGTCGGCGGTCAGGCCGTGGACATGGAGTTCACGGGGCGGGACGACGTGCCGCTGGAGGAGCTGCGCGAGATGCATGCCATGAAGACCGGCGCACTCATTACCGCCGCCTGTGAATGCGGGGCGATCCTGGCCGGTGCCGGAGACGAGGACATCGAGCATGCCCGCGAGTTCGGCAAATCCATCGGCGTGGCCTTCCAGATCGTGGACGATGTTCTCGACGTGATCAGTGACACTGAAACGCTGGGCAAGCCTGCCGGAAGTGACGAGGCCATGGGCAAATCCACCTACCCGTCGCTCATGGGGTTGGAGAAGAGCAAAAAGCTGGCCGCAGAGTATATAGACACAGCCCTTCAGTACCTTTCCGGCTATTACGGGAGCGAGCAGGAATTCTTGTGGCAGTTGTCGCGATACATAGTGGACAGGGTCTACTGATTGGCATAGAATTTTCGGCCTATGATTAAAGATCCAAAGAAGACAGTCGTGCTGTCTCAAATACATAAGCCCGGCGATGTGCGTGACCTGGAAGGCGACCAACTGGACGTCCTTGCCCAGGAGTTGCGCGATATCATCATCAGCCAGGTCTCCAACCGGGGCGGCCACCTCGCGCCCTCTCTTGGTGTCGTCGAGCTGACCCTCGCCCTGTTTCGATCCTTTGATCTGGAAAAGGACAAGCTTGTTTGGGATGTGGGCCATCAGGCCTATGCCCACAAGTTGCTCACCGGGCGGCTGGACGATTTTTCGACATTGCGTCAGAAGGGCGGAATGAGCGGGTTCCCGCGCATGGCCGAGTCCTCCTATGATCATTTTGGCGTGGGTCATTCCTCCACCTCCATTTCCGCCGCGCTCGGCATGGCCATGGCCCGAGACCTCAAGGGCGAAGATCATGAAGTGGTGGCCGTTATCGGCGACGGATCGCTCACGGCAGGGCTCGCTTTCGAGGGCCTGAACCAGGCAGGCGATCTGGGTCGCAAAATGGTTGTGGTCCTCAATGATAATGAGATGTCCATCTCCCGAAACGTGGGCGCACTCTCCCAGTTTCTTTCGCGCAAGATGACCTCGCCGTTTTTGCAGCGCCTCAAGTCAGACGTGGAAGGGCTGCTGGGCACCATTCCCAAGATCGGTGACGATCTGGCCGGATATGCCAAGCGATACGGCGATTCCGTGAAGTCGTTTTTTACGCCGGGCATTCTGTTCGAGGCGTTTCATTTCACCTATGTAGGTCCCATTGACGGACATGACACCGCCACCTTGGTCAAGGTTTTCGAGGAAGTGAAGAAACTCGATAAACCTGTGCTCGTGCATGTCATGACCACAAAGGGCAAGGGCTACGAACCCGCGGAAAGCGATCCGTCCCATTTTCACGGAGTGGGCAAGTTTACGCCCGAAACCGGGCTGGCGCGGAAATATACCGGGAACGGTCTGCCGTCCTATACCGAGGTCTTCGGGGCCACCCTGTGTTCCCTCGCGGACAAGGACGAGACCATCATGGCCATCACCGCGGCCATGCCTGAGGGCACCGGGACCGAATGTTTTCGTCAGAATCATTCTGACCGTTTCGTGGACGTGGGGATTTGCGAGCAACACGCCGTCACCTTTGCGGCGGGGCTGGCGACTCAGGGGTTCAAACCCGCGGTGGCCATTTATTCGACCTTCATGCAGCGGGCCTATGATCAGATTGTGCATGATGTCTGTCTGCAGAATCTCAACGTGAATTTATTTCTGGACCGCGGTGGGCTGGTGGGCGAGGACGGGGCCACGCATCATGGCGTGTATGACCTGAGTTATCTCCGGCATATCCCGAACTTGGTCATCATGGCCCCCAAGGACGAAGCTGAGCTGGCGCAGATGATGGTCACGGCCTTTGCCTATGACGGGCCGTGCGCCATGCGGTATCCGCGTGGTACCGGCGTGGGAGCCTCTGTTTCCGCTTCCCCCCGCAAGATCGCCATCGGTAAGGGCGAGCTGATCCGTGACGGTAAGGATGCCGTTGTCATTACTCTCGGCTCCCGCGTGTATCCCGCTCTGGAAGCGGCCATGGAGCTGGAGGAATCCGGGCTTGAAGTGGCTGTCTTCAATACCCGGTTCGTCAAACCGCTGCCCAAAAAGCAGTTGCTGGAACTGGCTGGCAGGTTTGACAGGATCGTACTGGTGGAAGAAAACGCTCGCATGGGCGGCTTCGGTTCCGCTATCCTGGAACTGTTGAACGACGCCGATGCGCTCCAGGGCAAAAAGGTTCAACACCTCGGTATCCCGGACGAGTTTATCGAGCACGGCACGCAGAAGGAATTGCGGAGCATGCTCGGTATAGATGTGACCGGGATCAAAAAAACGGTCAAAAATCTCTGTAAATAAGGCTTCCCCGCGCACCATTTTGGTGCAGAGAGGGAGAGACTGCTCATACAAAAGCGCGCCATGCATCAGCACGGTGCGCTTTTTCTTGAATCAGGTTCGGGGCAAATGTTGTGGAAAGAAAGCCGTCGGAACTTTCTATCTTCCGCAGCACTTCTTGTATTTTTTGCCGGACCCGCAGGGGCAGGGCTCGTTGCGGCCGATCTTCTTTTCCTTTTTGATGGGCGGGCCGGAGACCATATGCCCGTCAACGTACAGCCATTTGCCGTTGTCGTTCTTGAATTCGCTCCGTTCGCGGTGAGTCTGCGCTTCGCCGTCAATGGCATAGGAAGCGGAGAATTCCACGATACCGGCTTCGTCGCCTTCCTGCCCGGCCCAGGTGTCGTGGATGGTCAGGCCCAGCCATTCGGCAGACTCGCTCCATTCGCGCACGGACTGGTCGTCGTGGCCGTCCATTGCTTCGGGGGCCAGGGTTGCCTTCAGATAATCAAGCTCCTGAAAGACATAGGCGGAGTAGCGGGAACGCATGAGCGCTTCGGCTGTGGGGGCCGGTTTTTCACCGGAAATATATGGGGTGCAGCACTGGGTGTGGTCCAGTCCAGACCCGCAGGGACATTCATTACTCATAGTGGGTACCTCGTGTTTTAGTGAGGCGGATTGTAGAGAAAACGGGCCGTGTGTCAATGAGTAAGACGTTGCAAGCGCTTTTCAGACGTGGCATACCAGCTCCCATGTTGCGCATTACAGACAAAATATGCATTCCGTATGACGAGATACGCTTCATCACCAGCCGCAGCTCCGGGCCGGGCGGTCAGCATGTGAATACGGCTGACACACGGGTGACCCTGCTTTTCAATGTGGATACGTCCCCCAGCCTCACGGAGTTACAAAAGGTCGCGATCAAAGGAAAATTGCGGCGTCGCATCAATTCCCGCGGCGTGTTTCAGGTGACCAGTCAGAAATTCCGTAGTCAGAAATCCAACAAGGACGCTGCCATAGAGCGCTTCATCGAGCTTATGCGGTGGGCGGTGGAACCGGTTATTCCCCGTAAGGCCACCAAGGTCCCCAAATCGGCCAAGCGCAAACGGTTGGATCGGAAAAAGAAGGTCAGCGATCGCAAGAAGAATCGGAAACTGCCGGATTTCTCTGGCGAGTATTAGCCCTTATTCAGGGCCGCTTTCAGATACCTTTCGCCCAACCGGGTTCCGGGATGGGCTTCGGCCAGATGCAGGTAGATCACTTTCAGATACTGAGCGTGGATTGCCGCGGCATGCTTGAGTCGTGCCGCGACTTCGTCCTCGGTGACGGAGTCCAGTGCGTCCAGAATGGTGGAGATGCGGTGGCGCGAGCGATGCCTGGCATTGATCTCGGCGTGGCCGGCTTGCGCGATGGCTTCACGGCGGGCGTCATCGGCCAGCAAGGCACAGGCAATGTCCACCAAGGCGTCCATGTCGTCCTGAGGGTAGGTGACCAGATGCCTGCCATCCTCGAACAGCAGGGATTGGCCGTGCTTGACCTCCGGGGTGAGCAGACACGCGCCTGTGGCCAGCGCTTCGAAGACTCGGAAATTGAGGTCGCCCCGTTCGGCAAAGTTGAGCACGATCCTGGCCTGCGGGAACAACTCGGAGAATGCGCCCTTGCGGACTTCGAGATTGGGGAGGCGCGCCTTGAGCTCCTTGAGAAATCCGTAGCGTATGGGGGTGGTTTCCCGGTCCACATTGCCCACGAAGAGCACGTCCCATATTTTTGCCGGAGGGGTGGCGGGCGGTGTCTCCTCGCGGAGGGGATACGGCGGCAGCCAGAAGACCTGATCGCCCTGAAGACGCTGGCGGAAGCGGGGCATATGGTCACGCAGACTGACGGCTACCCGGTCGAATCCCTGGGCGTACATGGGGTACCACGAGTGGATGTGGGAATCGATGGCATAGAAGAGCGTGGGGCAGGGGTATGATTCCACGCCGATGAGCGGTGGTGGAACACTGCGGTCGGCATAAAGTACCATGTCCGGCTCGCCATCACAGCGGGCGACGATGTCGTCCCAGGTAATAGTCACCGGTTCGGTGATGGGCATGTTGATCACGTCATAGCCGAGATCGCGGGCATAGTGCTGTTTGAAGTAATAGCCGCCTATCCAGGCAATGCGTTGTGGTGACACGGTTAGCTCCTTTGGACTGTGTAGGGCGCGTCAAGGGTGGGGTTCGGGCCGAACATGCCGTCTCCTTGCGGTGTAGCATAGTGGAAATGGTACATAAATTGTATCTAATGCTCCATCGGTGTCAATTTTCTTGTGCGCTTGACGGCTCGCTTGTGTGTAAGTGGGGTTTAATGCGTAAATAATTATTTGATATAATATAACTTTAATGTGGAGAATCCCATGACTCGCGCCGAATTGATTAACCTTATTTGCGCCCACGTCAGGGCCAAGGACTATCTGGAGATTGGCATTTCCAAAGGCCAGACCCTCAGCAGTGTTATTGCGTCCAATAGAACCGGTGTTGATCCGGCTCCGCGGCTGGCAGAGCTGGAGGACCGGTACCGTGCCGGAATGAATGGCGTGAGGATGTTCACTTTGGAGAGCGATCCGTTTTTTGCTGATAATACGGAGACTTTTGACGTCATTTTCGTAGATGGCTTGCATCTTTATGAGCAAGCCATCAAGGATGTTCTGAACGCCTTCAATATCCTCAACCCCGGCGGGTTCGTCATTGCGCACGACCTCCTTCCCGAAAAGGAGGAGGAGGCAGCCCGAGATCGTGATAGTTACATTTGGAACGGCGATGTCTGGAAGATCATGCTCGACCTCAATACATATCACCCCGGCGTAGAGAAGTTTGTGGTTAATTCTGATTGTGGCATGGGTGTGCTGTGGCCGTCTGATCCTGAACAACGGTTCGATCCGGTCTTCCATCAGGAAATTCTTGAAGCGGACTTTTCCGTGTACGATTCTGGCAAGCAGACCTTTATGGACATCGTTGAGCCGGACGAGCACGAGATTATCCGCAGACTTATGGCACGCAAGGCCGCTCTCAAGGCTGTTGCCTAACCTGCTTCGAGCGGTGCTAATAGACATGATCGAAAACTTGCCGGATATTCAGAGCCTGCTGAACCGCGTTGACCGCACCGGGGAAGGTGTAGTGGTGGAGCTGGAAAAAGGGAAATACGTTCCCATTGATTCCGACCGTTTTTTTTCCAATGTTCCTACAAGTCTTTTTGCTAGCACCGTCTGCAAGAATACCAGAGGCAAATTCTTCTCCCCGCCTCGACGGGTGTACCGGCTTTACAACGCTGTCATGTCTCCGCTGGTACGTCGCCCCGGACGTTGGCCTGAAATTATGTATATTCATTCCAGTGAAGGGCGGCTACTCCACGATCTGCTTCAGCGTTCGGAGGATTCCTCCCGGCTTCCCTACGAATACGTCAATCCGGTCAGGATGGGCGGGGCCTGCGTGTATCTCGGCATGCTCATGCCGTATTTCGGTCATTTCCTTTCAGAGGTTGTTTCCCGTTTCTGGTTGAGTGATGAACTGCGCGGCAGGGATGTGAAATACGTCTTTCATGCTACCCCTGCTTCCATCGCAGCATGGGACACTGACACCCGTTCCACTCGGTTTGTGGAGTCCATAATGAACCTGTTCGGCATTGATCGGTCCCAGATTCATTTTATTACTGAAGATACGGTTTTTGACGATGTCATCTGCCCTACGGCACTCAACTGGTACACGCAAGGGTATCACCCCGAATACGTTGCAATCGCCGACCGGATCAGGGACGCTTTTATTGATACGTCTGCTCAGACGCCCAAACGAATTTTCTTGAGCCGAAGTCGGTTCAAAGGACGCAACCTGATCAACGCCGCCCAAATAGAGGCTCTGTTTGCAGGTCATGGCTTTGAGATCATCCATCCACAGGAGCATTCCTTTGGCGAGCAGGTGGCCATGGTTGCGGGTGCTGAAGTCATTGCCGGGGAAGAAGGCTCGGCTTTTTGCAACGTCATGTTCTCAAACAAGCCGGTTATCATTGAACTTGAATCCGGGCGTTTTCATCAGAATCTCCCCCGGCTGTCATACATGATGTCTCAGGCGTATTGTTTTATCCTGCCATATCTCAATGGAAAAATGATTCCTGGTGTAGGCATGAAAACGAGGCTGTATGCCAATCCATGGGCTGTAGATGAAACGTTGGCCGTGCTCTTTGATTCCAAACCTCTGGGCGAAGCCGTGTGCGGGCCGAAAGAATGTGCTCGGTTGTATGAGCATGCCTTTATTGCTTCACAGTCGGCAGATCCAGAACGGTGGGTAAAAATAATGCGTACTGTGCTTTCGGAGTACCCGGACAATTTTTCACCGGACATGCTCACCGGATTGGTGCAGAATTTTGAGCAATGTAAGGCCACCCCTTCCGTCATCAATCAACTGGCAAAAGAAACACTCGCGCTTCTCAAGGAGTTTGGCGCGAGCGGTCGAGATTGATACCTTTCTGTTTTGATCGGCGTTATTCGGCGGCAGAAGTTGCCCTCATGCCGAATCGCTTCAAGGCGTATTCTTGTAATTGCTTGTTCCTGATGTGCAGATCTATTTCCGTGGGAATTGGTTTGCGTACTCTGCAATTGCGGCAGTATGCAGGTTCGTTGGGAGTGTTCACCGTGGCTCGGATTTTCTGAGCCTTTTCACAATTCCACAGTTCATCAAAGCTCTGATCAAGCAGATTACCGATGTTGGTCGGTCCTCCGCAGCATAGATTGGCAGTGCCGTCCAGGTCGATCAACAGCTTGGTCCATGGGTCCGAACAGAACCGGTTATTTGTTCCGCTCTGGTCGGTCGGGCCTTCGGAGAAAAGCGGTGGCAGGCGCAGGTTAACGCCGAGTTGAGCGGCAATGGTCCGGGATCGACGCAACCATCTGTCGCTCTCTTCCTGGCAGAAGAAAACAGACTCCTCAATCAGTTCTTTAGTGTGGCAGGATGGGTAGAAGACGTTGATGGATGAGACGCCGATGTCGCTGGCCATGGAGATGAGTTGAGGCAGTTCTGCCATGTTCGAACGCATCTGGAGGAAGTTGAAATGCATGTCCGGGAAAGGGGAATCGTATTTGATTTTGTTTTGGGTGATGTTGGCGATACCTTTCATGACCTTGAAGAAATTGCCGCCCCGAATTTTTTTATACGTCTCCTGACTGCCTCCATCAATACTGAATTTGATGTGGAAGACACTGTTTTTTACAATGGCCTCGCACATGGAATCCGTGAGCAGTGAGCCATTGGAAATCATGGTGATTTTACATTGATTGCGGTGGGCTTGTTCGTAGATATCTGTGATGTGCGAGTACATGAGAGGTTCGCCACCGAAAATCTGCAACCGGTCCACAAAGGGAAGAATCGGCTCCAGTTGTTCGTAAACCTTTGGGTCTATATCCTTGTCGAAGTGTTTCTGGTAGCACATTGTGCATCGATAATTACACCGCAGGGTCGTGGTGATAGTCACTTCCTCGGGGAAGCAGATGGAGGTGGGGACATTGCCTTTGGCCAACTCTTCATTGAAGATAGAATTCATTTGCTTGATGTTTGGGTAGTATCTGGCGTCCATAATATACTCCTAATCCACGTGAATGGCTGGGCTCGCGTCCAAGCATGGGGTCGGTATTTCTCCGGAATCAATAAAATTTTGTGCTGCGTCCATGACCTTTCCGGAGAACAGCGATGAGGTCAGGTTCGGGTTTTGGCGGGTGGTACGGCAGGACTTGCACTGGGCAGGGGGATGGGGGGTGTTGATGAGTTTCCTGGCCCCCACACGCGCCTTGTTGTTCCACTCGTCCATGAATTCGCCGTTGTTCAGGTTGCCGGTGTTGCCGCCACCGCCGCAACACATGGACATGCGGCCGTCAGGCCAGATGAATGTCGAGCGCCATGGGTCTTCGCAGATTGCAGGGGGCGCTTGGTCCACCGGGGTGACAGCGTGTTTGGCATCTTTAAACAACTGATTGGGCAGGGTCAGGCTTATGCCGATGTGGTCGGCCATATCCTTGGCGGCGAGCATGATTTGGTCTGCTTCGTCTTGCATGAAATACAAAGATTCGGGGATCATTTCTTCTACATGGGCTACACCGTATGACACGTTGATGTGATTGATGCCCACACCTGCGGCCATGGATACGAACTTGGGCAGTTCCATGATATTGGAACGCATGGCTACAAAGCCGACCTCAAGCATGGGCCAATTTATACCATGGGCGATTTTGGCCTGAGCCAGTTTCTTGATGTTCATGAGGACTTTTTGCAGGTTGCCGCCCCTGATTTTGGCATAGGTCTTCTGGGTCGCTGCATCCAGGCTGAACTTGACCCTGAAGAGTCCGAAATTCAGAATTTTTGCAATATTCTTGTCAGTGAGCAAAACTCCGTTTGTCACCATGGTTAGGCTACAACCGGCTTTGAGTGCGGTTTCGAAGAGCATGTCGAGATGGGGGTACATGAGAGGCTCGCCACCGGTCACGTAAAGCGTTTTTACGAAAGGCAGAATATCGCCCAGCTTTTCAATGGTTTCGGGTGGCAGATCGTTGTCTGTCTCGCGCCGCCACTCCATACACATTATACAGCGATAGTTGCAGCGATTAGAGACGGCTACTGTGATATTTTCCGGAAACGAGTCCACCTGTCCGACGTTGGCAGATGCGTACACTTGGTTAGCCAATCCATTGAGTTGTTTGATATTTTGTAAGTATTTCACCCTAACCTCCATATCAGTGAAGTACGGAATAAAATTCCAATCCACACTCTAGCAATAGTCATGCCGAAGCGCTGTTCTGATGCGGGTGCTGAGTCGAGAGACAAGTCTCAGAAATCATAGGAGAAGAGTATTCGAGTCGCCGAAGACATACAGAAAAAAACGTCAACAAAGTGACGCGAGAGGAGGGGCGTGGCGGCAGAAGTTAGTAGGAAATCAGACCCAGTTTGTCCAGGGCCATATATAACTCGCGGCTGACCCAGGCGTCGGTGGCGGCGTAGTTGATCTGCTGGGTGGTGAGTTTTTCCTTGGCCCAGTTAGAACATTGGGCTGATTTGGAAATGCGGAATCCGAGCAGGTTGGCGGCCATGTTGCGGAGACCATGGGTCTGCATTTTGGCCTGGGCAGTGATGGTGGAAAGATCAATGAAACCGCTGGGTTTGAATTTGGCATGGCGTTGCAGGCCAAGGATGTCATCACGCACGGCTACGCCGGTTTTAGTGGTTTGTTTGTCGGCCAGGATGTTGCACAGGCCTTCTTTGAGGCCCACGGCATAGATCTGACAGACGTAGACACAGGTTGCGGTGGCGAGCTGCAGGATGGCTGGGGGGCCGGGCTTCTTTCCCTTCTTGAAGACGGGGCGGGTCTCGGTGTCGAAACCGAGCAAGGATTCGTCCGTCAGATCAGGCAGAGCCGCTTCCAACTCTTTCTGGTTGCGAATTAGCTTGATATTCCCCTCGTAGCGACGAAGAGGCATGGCGTTGATCTCGTCTTTGGAGAAGGCCCTTAGGTGCTCTGCTGGTATGTCTAACGTGTCCGTGGTCATTAATGCGGTGTCATTTTCGTTAAAAGTTGCGCGATCGTGGTATATTGATGCGGATTCGTCAAGCCTTAGGTGGAGAGGGCGCGTTTTGACACCAGGTTAATCCCAACGAAAGTGCAGTGAGGAGCATGGAGACGCGTTCTGACGCCACCAGTATCCCCCGCCACATTGTTCTTTGGCCGGAAAAATGTTTCGAGGCGACGTGTTTCGAGTCGTGTTCTCTACGAATTGGCGCATGGTTGCGTGTTCAAGAACTGCGGCGGTTTCTTCAAGAGTCGTCTCGTTTTTGTCAAGCTTCTGCAGTTGGGCAATGGTCGCGGCAGTGATCCGGCGTTGGGACGACATCGTTTCATTGAATTGCTCCAGGGTCTCAATGGTCTTTTCCCGGTTGTCCAGCCGCGCGTAGGACAGCGCCATGTACAGGCTCGCTTCCCATGCCTTCTTTTCTTCCTTGCGGTGGGCCATTTCCATGGCGTCGAGGCATTCCTTGTACCGCCCTGCATAATAGAAAGAGATACCGGCCTTGAGCAGGGAGGAGGGGAAAAGCGCGGTTCGGTTGGGCGGATCAGCCTGCAAAGCCAGCCCATAGCTGTCAGCGGCTTTTTTGAAAAAATCGTTGGCCTTGTCCCCCTGTTTGGACGTGAAGAGGCGCCAGGCGCGTTCGAAGTTCTTGTCTCCGACCCGGGTGTTCGCCCCGGCCATGGCTCCCCCGGCAGCGACCAGAAGGAGGATGACGGTCAGTGTGCAAATTATGGTTTTCTTCATTTGTACCCTCGTTTTCAGGGCATGTATGCCCTGGCAATTCGGAAAATATCATCATACGCCAATTTGTTTCTGATGCCCAGCGCCATTTCCATGGCCATATCCATTTTGCGTCCGGTATCGATCAGGACGCGGTCCCGGATTCCTTCCAGATGGTAGGTCACGAAGTCCGCATCGAATTTGTCGATGGCCAAAGAGATGCCTTCGGAAAAGAAGCGGGAACCCATATGTGGAATAAATGTCTGGAGATTTTCCTTGCCTTCGCGGCGCGCAAACATGACGAAAAAGAGCAGTTTGACCAGCAGGCGGTCCGTTTGCAGCTTGTGGTCGACCGAAAGCAGGGTGTCCCTGTCCACGCCTTTGGGCTTGATGGCGTCGAACATGGCGGTGGCCATGTCAAAGGCGCGGTCCTCGGTCATGAGCGGGTGGGCGAACTTGGAGTCCATGCGCACCAGCGTGATACGCGGATTCTCGCCAGAGGCGATGGCATAAATGGCCAGCCGCATCAGGTCGATCTTGGTTCGATATTCATCAAGAATAAGGTCGCGTTTGGCCTCGGTGAGCCTTCTGACCAGCGGCACGTCTAGCGGCGAGAAAACCGTTTCCAGCAGATGCAGGATATACGGCTCCATGGTGTTGGCGATCTCTTCGTCAAGAATGGCGCGACTTTTTTTGGCGTCCGTAATCTTCTTGATGGACAGCCAATAGGCGGCCAGCCCCTCCAGGGGCATTTCCAGAATATCGAGTTCCTGTAACTTTTCCATGGCACTGCGCTTTATGGTTGACGAGGAAGTGTAAAAAAAGACACGTTATGCACTGCGCACTCTACCAGAATTTTTCAAGAAAACAAAGAACGCACTGCACTCACGGAGATCGACTGCATGCTTGCATATCCTCAATTTAATCCGGTTATCTTTTCCATCGGCCCGCTCCATCTGCGATGGTACGGCATGATGTATGTTTTCGGCATTGTTTCGGGCTGGCTGCTGGGCAGATACCGTGCCTCCAAGCCGTGGAACAAGTTCACCCCCAAGCTCATGGATGACTTCATCACCTGGGCCATCCTCGGCGTGGTGCTGGGTGGACGCCTCGGGTACTGCCTGTTCTACAATACGAGTTTTTATTTCGCCAACCCCATGAAAATATTCGCGGTCTGGGAAGGCGGCATGTCCTTTCATGGAGGCTGTCTCGGTGTGCTGTTCGCCATCTGGCTCTTTGGCCGTGCCAACAACATGAGTTTCCCCGAAGTCGGTGATTTCATCTCCCCACTGGTGCCGCCCGGCCTCTTCTTCGGTCGTATCGGCAACTTCATCAATGCCGAACTCTGGGGGCGCTACACCGATCTTCCCTGGGCCATGCCGTTCCCCGGCGCCGGAGGATTGCCTCGTCACCCGTCCCAGCTCTATGAAGCCGCTCTGGAGGGCCTCGCCCTGTTCATCATCGTGTGGTGGTATTCGGCCAAGCCGCGTCCCAAGGGATGTGTCGGCGCGTTGTTCCTGCTCGGGTACGGTGTTTTCCGTTTTCTGGTGGAGTTCGCCCGCGAGCCGGACGCCCAGCTTGGTTTCGTTGCGCTGAACTGGATGTCCATGGGGCAGATCCTGTGCGTGCCCATGATCGTGTTTGGCGCCGGTTACATCTGGTGGGCGTATCGCTCATCTTCAGCGGCAGGGCGGTAAACACGATGCAAGGATTTCCAGATGGAATTATTCCTCCAGATATGGGGTGGCATATCCTATCTCCTTAACAAGGTGTGCTTTTCTCAGGCCGAGCGCAGCACGACTTCCCGGGGAAATCGTCACTGGCGTCTATGGTCGTGGGGTGTTTATCTGATCGGGCTTCCTGCCTGGGTCACCGTCTTTGTTACCGAACACAACTGGATTGCCGCGGCAGTGGAGTCAGGCGGCGCTCCGGCCATGATCATCGGTTTGATCATCGCCTTGCGTGGACATGGGCATGAGCCCAAGTGGCTTGATCATCTCGCCCGCTTTTCTGTCGTTATCGGATTAGGGCTGAGCTTTTTTGAATTCGGGGGCATCAGTACGTTCAAGCAAGTCCTTGAACTGTGCATCGCGGCCGGATTCCTGCTGGGCACCTACCTCATGGCAAAGGACAATATCCAGGGATATTTCTGGCTGATGCTGGGGAATGTCAGCTGTTCGACCCTGATGGGAATCCAGCAGTATTACATTCTCATGGTGCAGCAGCTCGTGTCGCTTGTGTTTGTTGTGGACGCGTATAGAACCCGTCGCAAGACAATGCACGAATCCGAATAACCTGATGTCTGTACAGACGGACTACCTGTCTCTACGCCATGCGTTTTGTTCGACGTTTCCGCCAACTACATGGTGAGGACAAAACCGATACCGGCGGCGATCTCGCCGACTATGACCGCGCAGCCCAGGAAATCGCCGTTGGCTCCCTCGACCTTGACGGCCAATCTGTACAGGGCAAGCAACGCCAGCGACACAACGATGGTTCCGGCTATGGCGCCGGTCAGCCCGACCAGCACGATGCCTGCAACAAAAGAGAATAGCGCGGTGGCCAGTGCCACGCCCAGAGTGGCGCCGTCGATGTAGAGTTTGCCCAGGCCGGAGCGCACCAGATGGCGCACATGATAGCCGAGCCAGACCGCGCCGCTGCGTCCGAGAATGAACGCCCAGATGATGGCCGGATACGCTTCCACCCGCGCCATTTCGTGAAACAGAATGACCTCGCCGCCCAGAGCCATGATCAGGCCGATGACGCCGAACGCGCCGGACCGGCTGTCCTTGACCACCTTCCAGAACAGGGTCGGATCGGTGTGGGTGGTGACCGCGTCACAGATGTCGGCCAGACCGTCCAGATGCAGCCCCCGCGTCAGGATGATGGACAGGCCGACCATGAGCCATGCCTGCACCCACGGTGCGGTATTGAGCAGGCCGAGGGCAAAGGGGAGCACCACCACCGCGCCGAGCAGCGCTCCGACCGGGGCCATGTAGCGCATGCACTTGTTCATGTCTTCCTCAGAGATGACTCGGGCCGGGGCCAGACGGGTCAGAAAGCCGAGTGTGTCGAAAAAAAGCATCACCCCTCCCAGGAGAGTTCTATTGCGTCGCCCATGGACAGGCCGAAGCGTTTGGCCGCAGAGCGTTGGTTGACGGCGATTTCAAGGAATCCCTGACTGCCTTCGAGCAGACCGGGTTCGCCTTCGGGCATGGCCGCGTAGGATTTGACATAGGCAAGGATGCCACCGGCCGGGGACACCATGCGGATGGTCTCGTGATTGCCCAGGCAGCCCCCTTCGAGGTTGAGCACGCAGTTGCCGAACCGGTCGATGTGCAGCACATGGCCGCGCGCCCGATTGGGGGTCACGTTCGGATGGGCCCAGGGCAGGGATACCAGCTCCTCCGCCGGCATTTCCTCGCCCAGAGACTCCGGCTTGCCGCCCAGAGCGAGCCATGCGGCCAGAGGCGCAAACACGTCCCGGCCATGAAAGGTGTGGGAGATCTTCTTTGGCGCGTCCATGGCGCGGGAGAGATCAAAGCAGCGGACATTGTCCCAGGCATACTTGAGCGCCAGGGCAAGGAGGCCGTTGTCCGGGGCCACCAGCAGGCGGTCGCCGACTTCGAGGCAGGCGATCTTGCGGTCCGTGCCCACGCCGGGGTCGACCACGGCCAGAATGACCGCGTCCTTGGGAAAATGTTCGTAGCTGGCGGCCAAAAAGAATCCGGCCTGCGCCACGTTGTAGGGCTCCACGTCGTGGGAGATGTCTATGACATTGCAGACAGGGGCCTTCTTGGCAAAGACGCCTTTCATCTGGCCCACATAGGGGTCGTGGAGGCCGAAATCAGTGATGAGTCCGATGGTGCGGGATGCTGGCGTCTCTTTCTTGAAAGCGGAGAGCATCTAGTAGACCTTCCTGTTGGAGAATCCCTGGCCCTGAACGTGGAAGCCCGAGCCCATGATGAAAAACGCCTCTGGGTCGATGGTGTAGACCAACTCCTCCAACTCCTTGAGCTGCATGGAAGAGATCATGGTCATGATGACCTTTTTGGGGTCGCCGGTGTATCCGCCGGTCGCATCAAGGATGGTCACGCCCCGGTCCAGGTCCGTGAGGATGGCCGCGTTGATGGCAGCCTGATGATCCGAGATGATCATGACCATCTTTCGCTCCGAGAACATGCCGAGCACGTACTCGATGCCGATGGCGATGATAAAGGTCATGGCAATGGAGTACAGCACGATGTTCATGTCCAGATAGATGAAACCGGCCACGAATCCGATCATGTTGAACCAGAACTCGAAGGCCCCCAGCGACATGTTGAATTTTTCTTTGAGGATGACGGCCAGTATGTCCGACCCGCCCGTGGAGCCGAGCGATCGCAGGGCCATGCCCACGCCCGCGCCCATCAGCCCGCCGCCGGTGATCACCGCCAGCCAGATATCCTTGATCGGCACCGTCCACGGGATGATGTCGATAAAGACCGAGGTGATGAACATGCCGTAGAGCGAGTAGAAAAAGAATCGCTTGCTCACAAAGACCCAGCCGAGCACGAACACGGGCAGGTTGAGCACCAGATACCACTGGCCCGTGGTCAGCCCGCCGAATGCGTAATAGCAGAGCAGGGCGATACCGGACATTCCCCCGGTAAGCAGGCCGTGCGGCACGGCCACGGCCTTGATGGCAAAGGCGATGAGAAACGAGCCGCAGGTGAGCAGCGCGACATTCCAGGGAACGCCGAATGTCAGTGCGCGGGTTTTCATTTTGAAATCGTATGAGGTCATTTACCCTTTCTATCGGGTTTTGCGGCCAAGGAAAACCAAAAAACGAATGACAAAGATGTCAATTATGTGGCGTGGAAACGTCCGCTTCAATCAGGGGGTTGATCGAGGCGTCCGCCCTTGGATTGGCAGGGAGGCATATGGTTTTGCAGGAGATCGTGGACACACGCCACGCGCGCTTTTTCGTCAGGTTCGATGAGCGCATATGTGCAGTTCCAGCATTCGGAGGCCGCGCATTCAAGGTTCGCCTGCTGGTCGAGGGGCGCGCTCAGGTCCACGCCATGCCCGATATGCAGGATGTTGGCCTGATATCCGGCGCGGTGCCCGCGCGGGTGGGTGTAGGCGAGCAGGATGATGCCGCCTGCGTCGGGCAGTTCAGCACTCTTGGGGTATATGGTGAAGGTGTAGGTTGTGCCGGAGGAGCCTATGAAGGGCCATTCTTTTTGTCTGAACATTTCAAGTCACTAAGGCATAAGGGAGGGGGGAGTCTAG
This sequence comes from Pseudodesulfovibrio sediminis, assembly GCF_020886695.1. NCBI lineage: Bacteria > Pseudomonadati > Thermodesulfobacteriota > Desulfovibrionia > Desulfovibrionales > Desulfovibrionaceae > Pseudodesulfovibrio > Pseudodesulfovibrio sediminis. The sequence goes on along the minus strand of NZ_AP024485.1, from coordinate 1,702,845 downwards.
TTTATCTGTTTTTTTGAAGAGGGGAAGAGAAAAGGAAGAATGAAGAATGAAGAATAAAGGCAAGATTCGTCGCTGGCGCGACTCCAGCTTTTTTTTTGCCCTCCCGGCGGGGTTCTTTTTTGGCTGAGCCGCCCCAAAAAAGAACCAAAAAAATGCGGCTTTCTAGCGCGACCGCCCGAGGTTTGACGGCAAGAAGCTGATCAACTCGGGACGGCTCCACGCCGGGAAAAGTAGAGGCCTCTCTCTCCGCAACCCGCCGGGTTGAGAAAAAGCATCCGTATCATCTGACCGGAGCCGCCGCCCTCTCGTTGTCAGCTTCTAAGCCTTGCAAACAGGGCTAAGTTTGTACGATTTGAGCGAAATTACATACGGCAGCATACGCTGTCCATGAGGCGTTTCTATGGTGAAAATTCCCGCGTGATACATCAAGAGGGTTTGTTGCTTCGCAAAAAGTCGGTTGTCGAATCGGTTTTCTGCGTTGAAGATCATTTTACCTCCTCTGGAACTTCTTAAATGGGTGGGGAAGGCTAAGTCATTGATCAATAGCTTTTTTGATGATATTAAGAAGTGAATATTTATTCAGCAATATTGTCGAAAAGGAAATGTCAATGTCTACAACTGCGTTCTTGTATATTCTAGACGAATTGAAAATAGCTCTTGGTTGCAAAAAAAATTTCAGTACATAAAAAATGGGATAAACCTCTTCCTAGAAGTGATGGGCAGTGGGCAATAAAATGGAATGGAGAGGTTCTTCTATTTGAAAGGGGGATAGACTTTACTAGAGACGAAAAAAAATTTGCAAAGATAGTTCTCGATAGCTTTGTAAGTTTAGATAAAAAAATTGGCTCAAGAGGTGTTGCACACCAATATTTACAAACATCTATTATGGCCTCTGTGTTCGATATAGCAATTTCTCGTTATATTGCAATATCAAGGAGTCAGTTCCTTAATATTCATACATTGATTCAGCATTTTAAAAGATTGAGTTTTGAGAGATATGAAGGAGAACAAGTCAAAACAGGAATGGTTGTTAGGAAAGGTAAGTGCTTTAACGCCGGAGATTCCCAAATTAATAAAATGAGGTACGAAAAAGTTGCATTTGATAGTAGTGTTCACCTTACTCAAAAAATATTAAGTGATACAGCTTTTTTCAGATATGTTGATGGTGTAGAATCGTTTTATTGTTGTGATGCAGGCCTTAACATTCACGGGTATGTAAATATATTACATGATGAATTTAATGTGTTTGAGAGATTGTCTGGAGCAAGAATTGAGTTTCTTATTAAAGAGCTTGATGATGTTCACTTTTACATTGGTATAACAAGCTCTTCAGATATTGAGATATTTTACGATGATAAATTTAGAATTTTGTTTAGAAAAGGACGTTGGTATTTTATTGATACTGAATCAGTCAACAGGTCAATAATTGAAAGATTAGATAAGGGCGTTGTTGATCCATGGCGTATTTTCTATTCATTATCAAAAATAAGGAAAGGTACTGCAGCATTATTTGCTGAGAATGATGATGAGCCAGGCTTTAAAGAAATGCTGGTTGGGCATGTTTCGAAGGATAAGGAGATGTTACAGGCCGTTGAAAGTGGTATCGTTGTGGCCTCTATTGATCGTTTATGCGAGACAGGTGAATTGTTTAGAATACTCACGACGGATGGTATGACGATTTTTACAAATGATTTCGAGGGGATTATAGATTTTTCAGTAATCGTTGACACTTCTTTGGCCTCAAAGTCTGCTGGATGCAAAAATGCTGGCGGTGGAGGTCGGTCTACAGCAGTATGCGCAGGATCTGTTTTTGGTAACGCTTTAAAAGTGTCTGAAGATGGGCCCATTTCTGTCTATTATCACGAGGAGTTGATTTATAAAATTGGGTGATAATGCTTAACTGTGTAAATTGCTAGCCATCCCCCCCAAAGCTTAGAAGCTGACGATTTTGTCGGAGCGGTTCTTCGAAACCGGGAGCCTCTTTGGCGACTGTTTCGTGGAGCGGAGGCGAAATCGATCAGATTCTTGCTTTTGGGAGTGAGGCGGCGGCGCTCGGAAAGGGGTTTTTTTTTGTCCCTTTTTTTGCCCCAACAAAAAAACGGACCCCGCCGGGAGGGCAAGAAAAAAAGCCGGAGTCGCGCCAGCGACGAATCTCGGCGAAGCCGCATCCCAGACAATCCCGCCGCCAAAGGCGGCTTCCATCTCACTCTTCTCCCTCAACTCTTCGAGGCCGCGCTGCTCGAAGCGCCTAGGCCGCTATCGCAAGCCGCCACCTATAACTATATTAGACAACCAACTCCAAATGCCGTAGAAGACTGTTCCGAAACGCCCGATTGCGGGGGTCTTATCCTGTGTCCGGCTGTAATAGCCGCTAGCAAAAAGAAAATATGAGCAAGATCGATAAAATACGCAATTTCAGCATCATCGCCCACATCGACCACGGCAAGTCGACGTTGGCGGACCGCATTCTCGAAATCACCGGCATGGTCGGCGATCGTGAGAGAAAAGAACAGTATCTGGATAAAATGGATCTGGAGCGGGAGCGCGGTATCACCATCAAGGCGCAGACCGTGCGCATTCCATACACCGATACCGACGGCCAGAAATATATTTTGAACCTCATTGATACACCCGGCCATGTGGACTTCAGCTATGAAGTTTCGCGGTCGCTGTCCGCCTGCGAGGGCGCGCTGCTGGTGGTTGACTCCACCCAGGGTGTCGAGGCCCAGACGTTGGCAAACGTCTATCTGGCCATGGATAACGACCTTGAGGTCGTGCCTGTCCTGAACAAGATCGACCTGCCCAGCGCCGACCCGGACATGATCTCCAGAGAGATCGAAGAGGTCATTGGCCTGGACTGCTCCAACCCGATCATGGTTTCGGCCAAGACCGGCAAGAACGTGCAGGAAGTCCTCGACGCGGTCATCAATCTGCTGCCGCCGCCCGAGGGCGACCCGGATGCACCGCTCAAAGCGCTGATCTTCGATTCCTGGTACGACTCGTATCAGGGCGTTGTGGTGCTGTTCCGCATTCTTGACGGTACGCTCAAGAAGGGCAATCGCATCAAGATATTCTCCACGGGCAAGGAATTCGAAGTCACCCGCGTGGGTGCGTTCATGCCCGAGGCCGTGGATATCAAGGCCATGGGGCCGGGCGAGGTCGGATTTCTGTGTGCGTCCATGAAGGAACTGGGCGATGCGCCCGTGGGTGACACCATCACTCTGGCCGCGAACCCGGTCACAGAGCCGTATCCCGGCTTCAAGCCGGTCAAGCCCATGGTCTTCTCGGGTCTCTATCCCGTGGAGCCGTCGGAATACGAAACCCTCAAGGCCGCGCTGGAAAAACTCCAGCTCAACGACGCGGCATTCAGCTACGAGCCGGAAACGTCTCAGGCTTTGGGCTTCGGCTTCCGTTGCGGTTTTCTCGGCCTGCTGCACATCGAGATCATTCAGGAGCGGCTGGAGCGTGAGTTTGAGGCCAAGCTCATCACCACGGCCCCGTCCGTCATCTATGAGGTGTCGGATATCAAGGGCGAGATCCTGACCATCGACAATCCGAGCAAGTTGCCGGACCCGTCAAATATCGGCAGCATCCGTGAGCCGTTCGTGCGGCTGGAAGTGCATGTTCCCAATGAATTCGTCGGCGCGGTGCTCGCCTTGTGCGAGGAGAAACGCGGCATTCAGAAGGACATGGCCTACCTGACCGAGAAACGGGTGGTCATCACCTATGAGATTCCGTTTGCCGAGGTCATGTATGACTTCTTCGACAAGCTCAAGTCCTCCACCAAGGGGTATGCGAGCCTTGATTACGAAGTCATCGACTACCGCGAAGCTGATCTTGTCCGCCTTGATATCCTGATCAACGGCGACCCTGTGGACGCATTCTCCTGCATCGTGCATCGCGAGAACGCCGCCCGCATAGGCCGCTCACTGGCGCTCAAGCTCAAGCGAAGCATCCCACGTCAGATGTTCGAGGTGGTCATTCAGGCCGCCATCGGCAACAAGATTGTGGCAAAGGAACGCAATGCGCCGTTCCGCAAGGACGTCACCGCCAAATGTTACGGCGGCGATATCACGCGTAAACGTAAATTGTTGGAAAAGCAGAAAGAGGGTAAGAAACGTATGCGCCGCATGGGCAACGTTGAAATTCCGCAGGAAGCTTTCCTGTCTGTACTCAAAGCCGACGAAGACTAATCGCCTGCATATACTCTAGGACATCCTAATGACTCATAGTTCCATGAAATCCTTCCGCGACACTGTTGAGGCAGTCGTGGTCGCATTGATACTCGCCTTTATCATTCGTGCCTTTATCGTCCAGGCCTTCAAGATTCCCTCCGGCTCCATGCTGGAGACCCTCCAGATCGGCGATCACCTGCTGGTGACCAAGTTTGCCTATGACGTGCGTCTGCCATCCACCATCTGGCTCGACACCACTGACGGCAAGGTGCTGGCCAAGGTCGGCGATCCCGAACGCGGCGATATTATCGTGTTCAAGTACCCCAATGATGAGAGCGTTGACTTCATCAAACGCGTCATCGGTCTGCCCGGCGAGACCCTGGAAATCCGTAATAAGGTGGTCTACATCAACGGCCAGCCCATTGAGGAACCGTATACCCGTCACACCAAGGCGGACAGACGCCCGGTGCGCGACGATTTCGGTCCGGTCAAGATTCCCGAGGGCGAATACTTCTGCATGGGCGACAACCGCGAAGGTTCCCATGATTCCCGTTTCTGGGGCACGGTCAAGCGTTCGAAGATCGTGGGCAAGGCTCTGGTCATTTACTGGTCCTGGGGGTCGTTGACGGATATTCGTCTTGGACGCATCGGAACCACGTTCAACTAGACCATCTCTTTGTGATAGATGAAAAAGCCGCTCTTATGAGCGGCTTTTTTTTATGCGATTTTCAATGCTGTTCAGTTGGTAGTCGATGGTTGTAAGTTCATGCTTGTGTTTTGAAGAATGAAAGGCACGCTCCTTTGGAGCGAGAGCCAGTTTTTTGGGGCATGCGCCCCAAAGGCCTTCCATGCCCTTCGCGGGCGGCGGTCTCTTTTTGAGGAGCAAAAAGAGACGCAAAAAGCTCCTTGCACTAGCGTACCCGCCCGAGGTTTGTCGGCGAGAAGCTGATCAACTCGGGACGGCTCCATGCCGGGAAAAGTAGAGGACCTCCCTTTCCGTGACTTGCCGGGGCGAGTGGCTGCATTCGTATTGCCTGACCGGAGCCGCCGTCCTTTCGTTGTCAGCTTCTAGGCCTTGCAAACAGGGCTAAGCTAGGGCGATCTGAGCTGATTGCAGGCGAGATCAAAGGATGCCCACTAAGTTGCCGACAGCCTGAAATCCACGCCGTCCACATCAAAAGAGCATCTCCCTTAACGACGGGCAATCGGAAGCGAACCTTAGAGCCTGTCGCGGGCGACGCAGCGCAGCCCGACCGAGTCTGATCATCATAGACATCCTGTCGGGCAGTGAAGTCGCCTACAGGCTCTTGGGTGCGCTTCCTCGCTCACAGACAACAAAGCGCTTTTTGCCTCCTTTTTGCCGCTTCGCAAAAAGCAGGTCGCCGTAAAGGCGAAAAACGTATGAATAATTTGGGATAGCATTCTCACCGCGTAGCGCGCACATCGTAAAAAACAGTTTCATTGAATTGGGAAAGACCTCTCGCGGTAGGTGCCCCATAGGGCAACGCACCAATGAATTACGGATTCGCAAAGCGAATCCGCCCTCTCAATAAAAGGAATACAAAATAAGACAGCCCCCGCCGGGACTCGGGCGGGGGCTGTTCTGGAGGGGAGCGTTCCTACTTTTGTGGCCTCATGAATCTCGCTTTTCATGCGGCCGGTAGGTTTTTTGTCAATCGCTCCGGCTGCGTATCGACGCCGGAGGATATCGGCTGGTGACTCCGCTCCCGTGACAGTGGCGGTTTTTTCGGAACATGCGTACCGTAAAATATATAATCAGCCTGATGATGAGCGGTTGGAATATGCCGCCGAATTGAAATGGCATCTAAATTTGCCAGACTCCATGTCCGCCGCCATGGAAAGAACCTGTGCCGATGCACCAATTCCCAACTGTGCCGACGATATCCATTCTCTATCTCCACGCTGTTGATTGAAGATAGAGCATAGACCGTGCCAGAAGTATTTTGTAATGATTCCGGTGTGTTGACTTTTTTTGACGAATTTAAACATGTGCAATTGTGCATAGGTTTGCATAATGCTCATGAAATGATTTGCACGAAATCTGCACAGAATCTGTGGTGGCGGGGAAAATGTGTGCAGTCTGAGGCTGTCGTCAAAAAAAAGCGGTTGTATACCATATAAAGAGGGACAGTACTTCGGGCGGCAGAAGGGAGGAAGAGCGTGTGCGGAGCGGGACGGGGTGCCCTGTTCTCATGACGCAAAAAAGCTGCCACCGACATATGGTCGATGGCAGCATAGCTTTTGTAGCTGAAATGTCTAAGCGGACTTAGTCTGCTTTTTTCTGCGCAACGGGCTTGGTAACAGCACCGTTACGGATGCAGCGGGTGCAGGCCTTGATGCTGACAACCTGACCGGATTCGAGCTGATGGCGCACCTTCTGCAGGTTGGGCATGAAACGACGCTTGGTCTTGATGTGGGAGTGGCTGACATTGTTGCCGCTCTGAGGGCCCTTTCCACAAATATCGCAAACCTGAGACATTGCGACCTCCTAATGTATTCAAATGAAATTGTTAAACTTTCTTTATTGCTTGTTGCCTGTGATTGGTAGCTTCCCCAGGCAGCGGGAGTGATTCATTACCGAGCCTTCATGCAAATGGCAAGAGTTTTTTTCCTTGACAGATGAAATTGTTCCCATATAGGAAGCTTCGGTTGCCGCAAGGGGCATGCCCCCTGGCACGGGAGAATATTATGTTTGAATTATGGTTACCGATCAGTGATATTGCTACAGAAGGACGCGCCTTCACCTTTGACGACCAGGCTTTCTGGAAGAAGGGGTGGAACGAGTTCAAGCTGAAGCTTCGTCCTGCAAAAGATCTGGTTGCGGAATATACCATTCTGCCCCAGTCTGACAATGGTGCGCTTGTGCAGGGTTCCCTGAAAGGGAGCGTGTCCATGGCGTGTGATCGGTGTACCGGTCTGTTTGAATATGATATCGATGTCACCTTTGACACCTATGAGCAGCTTCCTGAAGAGGGCGACGACGAAGAGCCCCGTATCCGTGAGGAGAACGGGCAGCTTCAGCTGAATATAGGTGCCATCCTGTGGGAGGAATTTGCATTGACATTGCCGTTCAAACCGTTGTGTTCCGAGGGATGCAAGGGGATTTGCGCGGGGTGCGGCAAGGACCTTAATACGCAAAAATGCGAATGTGAGCAGGAAGAGGGCGACGAAAGGCTTGCGGTTTTCCGCAACTTGAAGATAAAGTAACGCCCCTTGCCTGGGTGACTTGATCATCCGGCGGGTTGAATTAACGACTTTAATAATAAGAGGTATACATCATGGCAGTCCCCAAGAAAAAGACTTCCCGGTCCCGTAAGGGTATGCGTCGTTCCCACGATCATGTGGCAGTTCCCAATATCGTTTACTGCGAATGCGGTGAGCCCAATCTTCCTCATCGCGCTTGTGCCGTCTGTGGTTCCTACAAGGGACGCCAGGTAGTCAGCAGCGACGATGCATAGCATCGACACAACTTCGGCTCCACGCATTGCCGTGGATGCTATGGGGGGCGATTTCGGCCCCAGTGTGGTTGTTCCCGCTGCGGTTGATGCCGCACGCGAGGGGATTGCTATTGCCCTTGTCGGTGACGAAGAGCGTGTCAACGCGGAACTTGCCAAGTGCGATGCCGACGGACTGGATATCCAGGTCGTCCACGCTTCACAGGTTGTGGAGATGGATGACAAGCCGGCGGACGCACTGAGGCGCAAGAAGGATTCGTCCATCCAGGTTGCTTGCCGCATGGTAAAGCAGGGTGAAGCCCATGGCGTGGTTTCGGCGGGTAACTCCGGCGCAACCGTTGCCTGTGGCATGTTCACCATTGGCCGTATCCGTGGCGTGCAGCGTCCGGCGCTGGCTGGCATTTTGCCCACGGAGAAGAATCCCGTGGTGCTCATTGACGTGGGCGCCAATGTGGACTCCAAGCCCCAGCATCTCTTTCAGTTCGGCCTCATGGCCGACGTCCTTGCCCGGTATGTTCTGGGCGTCAAGGACCCGTCCGTGGGCATTTTGTCCATCGGCGAGGAAGAGGGTAAGGGCAACGCTACCGTGCGCGATGCGTTTGACCTGCTCAAGGCCTCCCAGCTTCGTTTTATCGGCAACGTCGAAGGCCGCGATATCTTTACTGGTGAAGTGGATATCGTCGTCTGTGACGGGTTTGTGGGCAATGTGGCTCTCAAATTGTCCGAAGGATTGGCCACGTCACTTGGTCGCATTCTCAAGGAAGAGCTGAAATCGAGCTGGATTTCCAAATTGGGCACGTTGCTTTCCATCCGCGCGTTCAAGCGGTTCAAGAAAGTGACGGATTACGCCGAATACGGCGGGGCGCCATTGCTGGGACTCAAGGATATTGTCATTGTAACGCATGGCAAATCCAATGAGCTGGCCGTGACCAACTGCATCCGCATGGCTGCAACCTCCTATCGAAATAACGCGACTGCACATCTGGCTGAAGGTCTGGCCGCTCATAAAGGGCTGACAAACAAGGACACAAAATCAGCAGCGTAGACTCTTTCCGTTCATAAACCCAGGTTGTGCAAATTCGTGCACGGCTTGACCACACCAGCCCATTGGCATACACACCCACCCATGATGAATTTCATCCTCCGCGGTTTCGGTCACTATGCGCCTGAAAAGGTCTTGACCAATGCCGATCTCGAAAAAATTGTCGATACTTCGGACGAGTGGATTACCTCTCGAACAGGTATCAAGGAACGGCATATTGCCGCTGATGACGAGTGTACCTCTGACATGGGGTATGAAGCAGCTCAAAAAGCGCTGGCTCAGGCAGGCATCAAGCCTGAAGAACTCACCCATATCATCTGTGGTACATTCACTCCTGACTCAATGATTCCTTCAACAGCGTGTCGCATTCAGGAAAAACTCGGCATCAAGGGGCAGATGTGTCTTGATGTACAGGCTGCCTGTTCCGGGTACCTGTATGCCTTGCAGTCTGCCCGCGGTTACCTGTGCCTGGAGCCGGATTCCAAGATCCTGGTGGTTACCAGTGAGGTCGTTTCCCGGCGCATGAACTGGGAAGACCGGGCTACCTGTGTGCTTTTCGGCGATGCTGCGGGTGCGACCGTGATGACCTCTGGCGATACCGCCGACGGTCCTCATGTTGTTGACGTCATGCTGGCTGCCGATGGTTCACTGGGCGACCTGCTCACGGTCAACGGTGGCGGGTCCGCATATTCCTACAAGCTGGGTGAAGCGATCGGTCCTGAATATTTTGTCGAGTTCAAAGGGCGTGAAGTGTTCAAGCACGCCGTGCGCAACATGACCGACATGTGCGAGAGCATCCTTGAGCGTAACGGTCTCACCAAGGCCGACGTCAATGTACTCATTCCGCATCAGGCAAATCTTCGTATCATCGACGCGGTTGGTCGCCGTTTCGATATTCCTGAAGAACGAATTTTCACCAACATAGCCCGCTACGGAAACACCTCTGCGGCATCGGTCCCGGTGGCCTTGTCAGAAGCGCTGGAAACAGGGTTTGTCAACAAGGGCGACCTTGTGCTCATCCCCACTTTCGGCGGCGGGTTTACCTGGGGTTCGGCCCTCATTCAGTTCTAGATATTAAAACGTTTGTTTGTTTGCTTTTTTCGGGCAGATGGGGAATAGATTTTTTGGTGACAATGCATCCATGAATTTGCAGTCCGGGACCAATTGGTATATTGGACCCTGATCAACGAGAATACAACGAGGTTACTCCATGAGCGATCTTTCAAAAGTCGCACTGGTCACGGGCGGTTCCCGTGGCATCGGTCGCACCATTGCCGAGACATTGGCAGCAGATGGTTTTGAAATTTGCCTGACCTACGTCAGCCGTCCCGAGGCTGCCGAGGAAGTGGTGAAAACCATTCAGGGTGCGGGCGGTAAAGCCAGGGCCTTTCAGCTTGATTCCGGTGACCGTGCAGCCGTGGCCACCTTCTTCAAGGAAGAGATCAAGGGCAAGGTTTCCCTGGATGTTCTCGTCAACAACGCGGGGATCACCCGTGACGGCCTGATGATGCGCATGAAGGACGACGACTGGGACAAGGTCATTTCCATCAACCTGACCGGCTGTTTCACCTTCCTCAAGGAAGCTTCCAAGATCATGGGCAGGCAGCGTTCCGGCCGTATCATCAACATCACGTCCATTGTCGGACAGATGGGGAACGCAGGCCAGGCCAACTATTGTTCGGCCAAGGCCGGTCTCATCGGTCTGACCAAGTCAGCCGCCCGAGAACTGGCCGGACGCGGGATCACGGTCAATGCCGTGGCACCCGGCTTCATTGAAACCGACATGACCGACGAACTGTCTGAAAAAGTCGTTGAAGCCATGCTCGCACAAATTCCGTTAAAATCCCTCGGGCAGTCCGAGGATATCGCAGCCGCTGTCTCCTTCCTGGCTGGACCCGGAGCCGGGTATATTACCGGCCAGGTTCTGGGAGTGAACGGCGGCATGTACATGTAAGTCAAGAAAACAATTTGATAGTGGAGGAAATCATGTCCGACGTAGCAGCACAAGTTAAAGCAATTATTGTCGATCAGCTGGGTGTATCCGAAGACGAAGTCGTTGAAGGCGCAGCATTTGTTGAAGATCTGGGCGCAGATTCCTTGGACCTGACCGAACTGATCATGGCCATGGAAGAAGAGTTCGACCTGGAAATCGACGATGAACAGGCGCAGAAAATTCTCAAAGTCGGCGATGCCATCTCTCACATCGAGAAGGCTGTTTAGTTCGACTTTTTTGAAAAAGTATATATGTGAGCGTCTTATGCATTGTTGGGTGTAAGACGCTCCTTTTTCATTACATCAAGACACGGCAGGTATTATGAACAGGGTCGTTGTTACCAGCGTAGCCGCAGTCACTCCTCTTGGAAATGACGTGGAAACCAGCTGGCAGAACCTCCTGGCCGGAAAGTCCGGCATAGGACACATTACCAAGTTCGACACCACGGACTTTCAGACGAAGATTGCCGGTGAGGTCAAGGATTTTGATCCCACCGTCTACATCGGCAAGAAAGAAGCGCGTCGCATGGAAACGTTCACTCAGTATGCAGTGGCCGCGACCAGGATGCTCTTTGATCAAGCCGGATGGACTATTCCCGAATCCGAACGCGACAGGGTCGGCACCGTTATCGGCGTCGGACTTGGTGGCCTGCAGACCATTGAGGACTGCCATACCAAGCTGCTGAAAAAAGGCCCCAGTCGTATTTCTCCGTTCTTCATACCCATTCTCATCGCCAACATGGCTGCCGGTCAGGTGTCCATTGAAGCGGGTGCCATGGGGCCGAACGTTTGCACAACCACGGCTTGTGCCTCTGGTACGCACGGCGTAGGCACGGCCTATACCGATATTGCCATGGGCCGCGTGGACGCCATGATTTGTGGCGGTGCGGAGTCCACTATTTCCAAACTTGCGGTTGCCGGGTTCAATGCCATGAAGGCGTTGTCCGTGCGCAACGATGAGCCGGAACTCGCGTCCCGCCCATTTGACAAGGACCGCACCGGGTTCATCATGGGTGAGGGGTGTGGTCTCCTGCTCCTGGAATCTCTGGAACACGCCAAGGCGCGTGGTGCCGAAATCCTGGCCGAAGTGGTCGGTTACGGTGCGTCCGGAGATGCCTATCACATGACTGCTCCGCCCGAGGACGGCTCCGGCATGGCCTACGCCATGATGGCTGCCCTGCGCGAAGCGAAGATCGACCCGAGTGCGGTTGATCACATCAATGCTCACGGTACTTCCACCTATCTCAATGATTTGTGTGAGACGCGGGCCATCAAGAAGGTCTTTGGCGACCATGCCTACAACATCGACATCTGCGCCAACAAATCCCAGATCGGGCATCTGCTCGGCGCAGCGGGTGGTGTTGAATCCGTGTTCGCGGTCAAGACTCTATCCGAGGGTGTGATCCCCGGCACGGTCAACCGGGATAACCCGGACCCGGAATGTGACCTGGATGTGTGCGCAGACGGGCCGCGAGAAAAGCAGGCCGAATATGCGCTCAGCAACTCATTCGGCTTCGGCGGAACCAATGCCTGTGTCCTGTTCAAGCGGTTCTCCGGTTAAGTAGCGTTAACAAGGGAGGCCGAACGGTCTCCCTTTTTTGATATATGGACGGATCTCCACCCCACACGTATCGGTGGAAGTACCTGGCCGGGATCGATGAAAAAGTTGATTTCTGTCGGGCACGTTACAACCCGCTGGGTGCCTGTAGGGGCTGGGAAGCCATTCGAATCCACCTTTTTACCATGAGGATATCACCATGGAAGAACTGCTTATCCAAGACCCGGATGTAGCCAAGGCTATTATTGAAGAAGTAGACCGTCAGGTCTCCAAACTGGAACTGATCGCCAGTGAAAATTTCGTGTCCACGGCCGTGCGCCAGGCACAGGGGTCGGTCATGACCCACAAGTACGCGGAAGGGTACCCCGGCAAACGGTGGTACGGTGGCTGCGAACATGTGGATGTGGTCGAAGACCTCGCCCGTGATCGCGCCATGGAACTGTTTGGCGCTGCCTATGCCAACGTGCAGCCGCACTCCGGATCCCAGGCAAACATGGCTGTCTATTTCGCCGCCTGCCAGCCCGGTGACACCGTGCTCGGCATGGACCTTTCCCACGGTGGGCACCTGACCCACGGCTCCCCGGTGAACTTCTCCGGCAAGTTGTTCAACATGGTCCACTATGGTGTGTCCAAGGAAACCCAGACCATCGATTACGATGAAGTTGAAGCCCTTGCCAAAGAGCACAAGCCGACCATGATCATTGCCGGCGCTTCCGCCTATCCGCGTGTCATCGACTTTGCCCGCTTCCGCGCCATTGCCGATGAAGTCGGTGCCAAGCTCATGGTCGACATGGCGCACATCGCCGGTCTCATCGCCGCTGGTGAGCATCCGTCCTGCATCGAGCACGCCCACTACACCACGACCACCACGCACAAGACTCTGCGCGGTCCTCGTGGCGGCATGATCCTCGCTTCCGAGGATCTGGGCCAGGAGCTGAACTCCAACATCTTCCCCGGCATTCAGGGCGGACCGCTCATGCACGTCATCGCCTCCAAGGCCGTGGCCTTTGGCGAAGCGCTGTCGCCCGGCTTCGTCGAGTACCAGCAGCAGGTCGTCAAGAACGCCAAGGTGCTGTCCACTTCCCTGATCGAGGCTGGGTACAAGCTCGTGTCCGGTGGCACCGACAACCACATGATGCTCATGGATCTGTCTGACAAGGACTACACCGGCAAGGACGCCCAGATCGCTCTGGACAAGGCCGGCATCACTGCCAACAAGAACACCATCCCGTTCGAGACCAAGTCCCCGTTCCAGACCTCTGGCGTGCGTCTCGGCACTCCGGCGCTGACTACCCGAGGCATGATCGAAGAAGACATGATCGTGGTCGCAGAAGCCATTGTCGCCGCACTCAACAACATGAACGATGACAAGACACTCAAGGCTATCTCCGAAGAAGTCGAAGAGTTCGCCCGCGAATTCCCGATCTTCGCCTGGTAGCGCACTATAGAGTACATATGAAGGCCCGCGTCAGCTCAAGCTGGCGCGGGCCTTTTCTTATGTCAGCCGTACAGAGAATGCTCCTCCTCCGAGGAGGGAGAGGTAAAAGAGTGCGGCTCCATTTCAGGGCCGGATCAGTTTGGTGAATGGTCCTGTGTGAGTTCTCGTTTCGAGTTATTCATCAGTGCCCGTCCGGCGGCCAGAATAAGAGCCGAAATGAGCAGAAAATGGATGAACATGTCTTTCTGGACTGCGCCCCATATGATGTAGAGGGAGCCGCAACCGGCTAGAAAAGGGCACAGGAAACGATTGACCGGAGACAGGTCCGTAAAGGTCTTCATGACCCAGAAGTAGATGGAGATGTATATGACATAGAGGAATGCTATGGGCAGCTCCGAGATATCCATGAATTGCCCCCACCAACCGTGGAAGTTGCCGTACCAGACCACCAGCCAGATGCAGGAGATCACATAGCCGATCAGCGCGGAGTTGGTTGTGGCGTTGGTTCGCGGATTGACCTTGCTGAATATTTCCGGTCGGGGGCCCATGCCGCGTGAGGCGATGGAGTACATGCCGCGAGCCGAACCCATGATCAGGCCGTTGAGGGTGCCGAGGCAGGAGATGATGACAAACAGCGTCAACAGCGTGCCGCCCAGGTTGTTGAAGATCAGGGAGATAACCTGGACCGGGGCGGCATCCCCGGCCTTGATGACGTCTTCGTTGGTCAGGACGCCCGAAATGCCGAGATAGTACAGCATGTAGATGACTGCGATCGCCATTGTGCCGGTCACCAGCGCCTTGGGCAGCGTCCGTTTGGCGTCTTTCAGTTCCGCGTTGATGACCGTGGCGATAATCCAGCCCTCATAGGCAAAGGCTGTCGCCAGTGTGGCTACGGCCAGTCCTCCGCCTTCCGTGGCTACGGTCTGCGCCGTCTGTGTGAAGTTCTGTATGGTCATGCCGCTTTTCAGTCCTGCAATGGAGCCGACGACCGCCACAAGGGCCAGCGGGATAAGCTTGATCACTGTTGATGTGACCTGCCATTTGCCCGCCAGAATCGGGGAGAAGTAGTTGAGCAGAAACAAACCGGTCATGTAGATGAACGCGATGGGCCAGACGCCGCTTTCCAGGCCGAGCAGCCCGACGGTGTAGTTTGCCGAGACCCAGGCCAGCACCGCGACAAGGGTGGTCAGGTAGATAAAGGTCATGAACCAGGCGACCATATAGCCGGCCTTGGGACCATAGGCCTGCTCGAAATAATCGACCACGCCGTTCACGCGTTCGATGCGCGTGGCTATCAGTGAAAAAACATAGGCTGTGACGATCATGATCGCGGCACCGATGAGCCAGGCTGTCAGGGCGGTTGGCAGGCTTCCACCCGAGGCCTTGAGCACGTTGTCGGCCTTGAAGAATACGCCCGAACCGATGGTGATACCGATGACCATGGCGGTCGCGGTCCAGAATCCGTACTTTTTTTGCAGGTTTTCCATGAATATGTATCAATCCTTTACAGAGGCGTGGTCTGTAGTGCGGCACGCCGTCAGGCCCAGAGTAGCAGGTGGGAGCGGCAGCCATATTAAAGAGAAGAATGACGAGACAGTGCAGTCCGCCAGGGGAGTGCGCTTGGATTGTTAGGGTGCCGGATACAAAAAAGTCCAGTGTTTTTTTCCCAACGTGTAACCTCTTGGTTTGTTTATGGAAATAATTGAACAAAAATGGTGTTGTTGTACGAATGATATGTAGTCATGTGATAAAATATTTGTTAACAGATATTCCTCTGTGCGCTGGCAACCGTGATGGTGAAAACAAGAAGTATGCATATGCCTGGATCCTGCTGTCGTTTCTTCTGTGCAATAGGAGCGAGTTTCTTCGTAATTCTGCTGTTGGCAGAGTACGTCTTCGCTGGTGCGGATTACACGGAAACAGGCATCACCATTGCGGCTACTGCAAACTGGAGACCTTACTCATTTAAAGGAAGTGACGGGCGTCCGGCTGGCTTCCTCGTTGATTATTGGGAAAAATGGTCAGAGAAAACCGGTGTTCCTGTCAGCTTCAAGCTGGCTGAGTGGAACGATTCACTCAGGCTGGTCATCAATGGAGAATGTGATCTCCACTGCGGGCTGTACGCTACGGATGAACGCGCCAAGATATTCGCTTTCACCGGCCCTGTATATCAGGGGTCGAGTGTCATAGTGGTACGGAGTGGTGTCTCCTGCGAATCAGACCTGCCCTCTCTCCGTTGGGGAGGCGTTACCGGGACCGTCGATATTGACTACGCACGGAATTATTCTGTTGCCGGAGAAGTGACCCCGTTTTCATGCAGTACAAGCCTGCTCAAGGCGCTTGATGCCGGAACCATACAGGCGGCGATTGATGACATGTCAGCAGTCGTACTGATCGGTCGGGACCTTGGTGTCGAAAACGCGTTTAATATCTGCGAAACAGTGTATGTCGGCGATCTGTTGGGTGGAGTGCAGAAGGAACGGACCGACCTGATGGAGTTGGTCAAGCTGGGAATGGCGCGGGTATCCGCGAGTGAACGACGAGCCATTGTCAACAAGTGGTTCATTGATCAGGAAATACAGACAGGGTGGTGGCAGGGCCATGTTGTGTTGGGTGGAGCGAGCCTGGTGGGAGGCCTGATAGTCCTGCTCCTGACCACGGGCCGTTCCAGAAAAAAGCGGCGCACACTGTCGGATAAAAATTAGACGTTTTCCATGCCGCATTTGCGGCATTTACTGCACTCGATGCCCGGGCAGCCGGGGGTGACTTGCGCTTCTTTGGCCTTGAGCCATTCCTTCCAGAGAAAATCGCGTTTGACGCCAATGTCCACCACTTCCCACGGAAAGACTTCGTCTTCGCCGCGTTCGTGGTCAAGAAACGCTGCCGGGTCGCCGTCCCATCGTTTGAGTGCCTTTTTCCAGCCGCCATGTTCCGCTGCCAACAGAATGAACTCGGCCAACTCTTCGCCGCCTCGTGCCAGCAACCCCTGGAGCCGGGCCTGAAACGGGGAATCATGTTGCAGGGTCACGCCCTTGTACGGCTTGACCATGTTGGTGAGCTGCTTCATGCGCGCGGTCAGGGATCGTTCGTCCATCATGGGTGCCCACTGAAAGGGAGTGAACGGCTTGGGCACCAGCGAGCTGATCCCGATGGTGATGCGCATGAATTGTTTCTTCTTGCCGCCGGGTTCTTTGCTGCGGATGCGCACGATTTCGGCCAGAAATTCAGTCAGTTCCTCATAGTCTTCATCTGTTTCGCCGGGCCAGCCCGCAATGAGGTAGAGCTTGAGGTGGTTGACGCCGTAGCGGGCACAGAGCCTGACCGCGTTCAGGAAATCCTTGGGGTCCAGCTTCTTGCTCATCATGCGTCGGAGTCGCTCGCTGGCTCCTTCAAGGGCGAGGGTCACGGTGCGAATGCCGCGTTCGCGCAGATAGACCAGCAGCTCTTCGGTGATCCCGTCTGCGCGCATGGAGGACAGCGAAAATTTCTTTTTTTTGCCATGCAGCCATTTGAGGAAGGGGAGCAGCTCGGGCCAGTCCGTGAGGGCGGTGCCGACCAGCCCCACCTTGGGCGGGTCAGCGATTTCGACGATGCGTTTGAGTTCATCCAGTTTTGCGTGGCGGGGAGGGCGATAGATATACCCGGCAGCGCAGAATCGGCAACCATAGGGACAGCCGCGGTTGACTTCGAGGAGCAGGGTGTCGCGAAAGGCGGCGCGCCCGGAAATGAAGCAGGAAAATGCGGGGTCGTTGAGTGGGCCGGTTCTGCCGGAGACCACCCGTTTGACAGGTGTTTTCGAGCGGCCCGGGACATAGACGCCGGGCATGTCCTTGATGGCGTCGAGGATTGTTTCCTTGTCTTTGCCGTCAAAGACGAGCTGCTTCAGGGTTTCGAACAGCCGGAGAAAATTGTCGTCCGCCTCGCCAACCCAGAACATGTCCACAAAGGGCGCGATGGGAGCCGGGTTCAGAAAGGCGATAGGGCCGCCTACCATGACAAGGGGAAGAGAAGGGCGTTCCGCCGCAAGTAGCGGAACGCCCGCTGCCTGGAGCGTTCGAGGAAGGCTGAGGAAGTCCTCCTCGAACGTGATGCTCCAGGCGATTACAGGGAATGAGGATAATGGGCTATTTGATTCGCGCGTTCTAGGGTCGGTGCCATCGGTTAATCCCAGCTTGTCCGGGAAGACACGTTCAACGGCCAGGCCGGGTTCCTCGGTAAGCGTCCGAAAGACGGCTTGCCAACCAAGGGCGGATATGGCGGCCTTGTCACCTCCGGGGACGGTCAGTGCCACAGGCAACCGTCCACCGAAGTCGGGAGCTGTTGGCTCCGACACGCCATGATACAGGGTTCGCTTACCGATGGCAGCATCCTCTTACGCGCTCTATTTTCAATGCATGACTCTCTTTATTCAGGTCAGTTTCTGGCGTGCGTCGGACGCACGTCATGCTTGTCGGAGATATGAAGCGGCTGCGTGCCGGTCATGTCTCGTCTCCACGGATCAGGGATGAAGCTGATTCAGTCTCGCGCTTCATCTCGTGAACTAGTCGACATTTCTGCGAATGAACGCCGGGACTTCGAGGTCGCCTTCATCAAAGATGAAGTCGTCTTCGCCCGGACCGGCAACGGCGCGCTGGCTGCGCTGCATGGCCGGAGTCTCGGTCGTGTTCAGTTCGCCGCCCTGCTTGCGCAGGTATGCCGGAATGTTGCGGTCGGTGTTGATGACTTGCTGGTGCCCTGCGCGTTTGGGCTGTGCCTGCGGTGCAGACATGCCCTGGGGGCGTTTGAGCAGCAGCATCTTCTGCTGTTCCGCCTTGCTCAGGACCGGCTCGGCCTCTTCCACGGAGTTCTCAATGCCGGTGGCGATGACGGTGATGCGCATCTCGTCGCCAGCGTCGGGGTCGAACACGGTACCGAAGAAGATCTCGGCGTCGTCGTGCGCTTCCTTGTAAATGATGTCAGCGGCTTCGGAGACCTCGTCGATGAGCATGTCCGGGCCGCAGGTGATGTTGATGAGCACGCCCTTGGCTCCCTCGATGGAGACGTCCTCCAGCAGCGGGGAGGTGATCGCCTTCATGGCGGCTTCCTTGGCGCGGGACTCGCCCGAGGCGATGCCGGTGCCCATGAGGGCCATGCCGGAGCTGGACATGGCGGCCTTGACGTCTGCGAAGTCAAGGTTGATCAGGCCGTGGACCGTGATCAGGTCGGCAATACCCTTGACCGCGTAGTAGAGCACTTCGTCGGCCTTTTTGAGCATGTCGGAGAAGGAGGCCTTTTTTGCGGCCAACTGGAGAAGACGGTCGTTGGGGATGGTGATCATGGAGTCGACCACTTCGCCGAGCGCGCGGGCGCCTTCGTCAGCCTGCTGCAAACGACGCTTGCCTTCAAAGTAGAAAGGTTTGGTGACAACGCCGACGGTGAGTGCGCCCATTTCCTTGGCAACCTCGGCCACGACAGGAGCGGAACCGGTGCCGGTGCCGCCGCCCATGCCGGCGGTGATGAAGACCATGTCCGCACCTTCGAGTGCCTCGCGAATCTGGTCCACGGATTCCATGGCGGCAGAGCGGCCGATCTCAGGGTTGGCGCCTGCGCCCAGCCCCTTGGTCAGCTTCTCGCCGATCTGGATCTTGTGTTCGGCCAGGGACTTGTGGATGTCCTGGTTATCCGTATTTGCAACGATGAACTTTACGCCCTTGAGCGCGGATTGGATCATGTTGTTGACAGCATTACCGCCGCCACCACCGCAGCCTACGACCTTGATCTTGGCGTTATTTTCATGTTCGATTTCAAAGTATTCCATTGTGTCTTTCTCCTCAGTTTTTTCCCTGTTTATTGGTTTCCCTGTATCCTCGAAACTCATTCCTAGGCGATGTCCGTGAACCACTTCTTCATGCGCGTGACGATGCGGTCGAAGCCGGAATCGTCGCGGATTTTGAAGGGACGAACGTGCTGCAGGCCTTCTTCCTCAGCTCCGTGGAGCAGCAGGCCGACAGCGGTTGCGTATTTGGGGCTTCTGACCTCTGCGGCCAGTCCGCCGATGCCTTCTTCGGGAATGCCGATGCGGACAGGCAGATCGAAAATCTGCTCGGCCAGCTCCTGCATGCCGTCAATCATGACCGTACCACCGGTGAGCACAACGCCTGCCGCGATCATGTTCTTGAAACCGGACTTGATGAGCTCCTGATCCACCAGGGCCAGGATTTCCTCACAACGAGGCTCGCAGATTTCCGCCAGCACCCGTTTGCTCATCTTGCGGGATTCGCGGCCACCCACACTGGGGACCTCGATGATCTCCTCACTGGTGACGAGATCGGCCATGGCGCAGCCGTAGTCCATCTTGATCTTTTCGGCGGACATCATGGGGGTACGCAAACCGTAGGCAATGTCGTTGGTCAGGTTGTGACCGCCGAGAGCCAGTACGGATGTGTGCTTGATGGAGTCCTTGGAAAAGACCGCGATATCCGTTGTGCCGCCGCCGATATCAACCAGAGCCACACCGATTTCCCGCTCCTCGGGCGAGAGAACGGCTTTGCTGCTGGCCAGCGATTCGAGCACGATGTTGGAGACATCAAGCCCGGAGCGGTTGCAGGAGCGGATGATATTCTGTGCGGACGTGACCGCGCCGGTTACGATGTGGACTTTCACTTCCAGGCGAACCCCGGCCATGCCCAGCGGGTCGACGATGCCGCGCTGGTCATCCACAATAAATTCCTGGGGCAGGGTGTGCAGCACTTCCCGGTCCATGGGGATGGCAATGGCCTTGGCTGCCTCGATGACACGGTCCACGTCGCGCTGGGTGACTTCGCCGCCCTTGACCGCGATGACGCCGTGTGAGTTGAAGCCCTGAATGTGGGAACCGGCGATGCCTGCATAGACGGTGCGGATGTCACAACCGGCCATGAGTTCCGCGTCTTCCAGTGATTTCTTGATGCACTGGACCGTCTTCTCGATGTTCACGACCACGCCGCGTCGCAGGCCGGTCGAAGGGGACGTGCCGATACCGATGATGTCGACGCCGTTTTCACTGGCCTCGCCCACAACGGTGCAAATTTTTGTGGTGCCTACGTCGAGTCCCACGATTAAATCATTTCTAGCCATAGTGTCTCCTCTGTTGTTCCCTGAGTAATATCTTGATGCGACTAGCCCTTTGCAGGAACCGGACGCCTCTTTATCCATATCTTGTCACCGCTGGCCGCGATGATGCTTGCCTTGTCAAATTCGTTTCTACGCATGAGGTCGCGCCAGACCACTTTGAGCCGTTCAAGCTGCACTTCCCAGCGGTCCATGGAGAGCTTGACGGTCAGCCCCTGGCCACCGGCGTGGCCGTCCAGATATATTTCCAGTTCGTGGGCGCTGGTGAGCTTGATCCATGCGGCCTGATTCTGGGTGAACGGCGTCTGCTTTTTGGCCATTTTCTGCAGGATGCCGGTCAGTACCTGCTGGCTGTCGTTCAGGTTGTCAGCCACACTCAGTACGGGCAGAGAGGCTATCTCGCCAGGATGCATGGGGGCGATAACCTTGCCGTTGGCATCGGCGAAATAGAGACCGTCTCCCTGACGAATCCAGAAGGCCGGGACCTTTTCCACAATGCCGATGCGCAACCTGTTGGGCAGCTCCCGGCGTACGGTCACGGACTGTATCCACGGGTTGGTTGACAACCGGCTTTCCACTTCTCCCACGTTCATGTCTATGCTGTTGAGGCCCAGGGCCACATCCGCGTTGCTCAATACATCGCTGTAGGAAAGGCGGGTGTTGCCGGAAACGTGAATCTCGGTGAGATTGAAATAGGGATTCGACGTGATATAGCGATAGCCGTAGAGCATGCCGACACTGAGCGCCGCAACAAAGGAAAGCAGCAGCAGCGTCATGATGGTCCGCACGATGATCTGTCCTATTCCGGTCAGGCTGCGCGGCGATTTCCGTTTGTAGCTGGACAGCGTGGTCTTCTTGGTACGCTTGAAGCTGTTGGCGCGTTTTTTCTTTTTGTTGCCGAGCGACAAGCGGCTTTGTTTATCCATGGTCAAGGTGCTCACAGTATGATGACCTCCGTGTCGAGGGTGATGTCGAATTTCTCTTTGACCGCTTCCCGACCCTGTTCGATAAGGACGAGCGCGTCTGCGCTGGTGCCGTTGTCAAGGTTGACCAGAAAGTTGGCGTGTATGTCGGAAAATCCCACGCCGCCGAGGCGCACGCCCTTCATGCCTGCCTGATCCAGCAGAATGCCGGCGGACTGGCCTTCAGGGTTTTTGAACACGCATCCGGCAGACCGCGCCGTTACCGGCTGGGTGGCCTTTTTCTTGTTGTAATTGTCCTGCATGGCCTTGCGTACGGCCTTGGGGTTGGATTCGGTCAGCTTGAGCTCAACCTGCCAGACCAGGCATTTGCCTATCCCCTGTTTGGGCGCGAAATGGCGGTAGCCGAAATCGCATTGGTCGTGGTCGAGCCAGATAAGACCCTGGCCCGGGGACCAGAGGCGTATGCGCGTCACGAGGTTGCTCATCTCGGTGCCGTATGAACCGGCGTTCATGGCCACGGAACCGCCCACGGAGCCGGGGATGCCGGTGAGGCCTTCCAGACCCGAGAGGCCGGCCATCTGCGCCCAGCCCAACAGGCCCGACAGGCGCTGACTCGCGCCGCAGCGGACGATGAGGGCGTCGTTGATTTTCTCCACCCGCTGGGGACCGGGAGGGGTCGCCACGCGAATGAGCGCCAGATCAAGCTGGCCGTCCGGGGCGAGCAGGTTGGTCCCTTCGCCGATGACAAACGGACGCAGGGTTTCGGTCATGAGAAAATCACCGAGTTCGTCAAGATCCTGTTTCTCACGCACGATCACTTCAACTTCAGCGTTGCCGCCGAGTTTGAGGGAGGTGCGTTCCGAAAGGGACGGATTGGTGATAAATTCGAGACTCATGATAGACCTTTATTCCTCGTTTTCTTCCATCGCGGGTTCAGGTGTCTGTGTGTCCTGGTCTTCTTCCTGTTCAAGCCAACGTTCACCGATCTGCCATATGGAGCCGGCTCCCTGGGTGATGAAGAGGTCGCCGGGTTTCAGTGTGTCCTTGAGTCGTTTTTCCAAGGCATCGAAGTCCGGGTAAAATTGTACTTTGGTCTCGGATACCTGCTTGATGCCCTGCGCCAGCGAGAGGCCGGAGACGCCCGGAATGGGTGACTCGCTGGCCGGATAGATTTCCGTGAGCAGGAGCAGATCGGCGTCCGTGAATGCCTGACAGAATTCCCCGAACAGGGCCTGTGTCCGGGAGAAACGGTGTGGCTGGAAGGCCACCACCAGACGTCTGTCCGGGTAGCACTCTCGGGCGGTCTTGAGGTTGGCCACGATTTCGGCAGGATGGTGGCCGTAGTCGTCCACGACCATGACACCCTTGCGTTCGCCCTTGCGTTCGAAGCGGCGTCCCACGCCACCGAAGTTGCCCAGTCCGTTGATGATATCCTTTTTTTCCAGTCCGGCTTCCAGCGCCACGCCTATGCAGGCCAGGGCGTTCAGCACGTTGTGCGTGCCGGGCTGGGCCACGGTGACTTCGCCCCATTCCTCTTCTTCCAGATAGACCTTGAACAGGGTGCGGAGATGGGACGAGATGATTTCGCCGCGGAGCTTGTTGTGCTTCTCAAGGCCGTAGGTCATGCACGGGCGTTTGATGAGCGGCAGGAGGCGCTTGACACCTTCGTCATCGCCGCAGACCACGTTCATGCCGTAGAAGGGAATGGAGTTCATGAACCGGATGAAGGAGAGATCAATGGCGTCCTGATTGTCGTAGAAATCCATGTGGTCCTTGTCCACGTTGGTGACCACGGTGATGATGGGCGACAGGCGCAGGAACGAGCCGTCGGATTCGTCGGCTTCGGCAATGAGGTAATCCCCTTCGCCCAGCCGCGCGTTGGCGCCGTATGTGTTGAGCTTGCCGCCGATGATGACGGTGGGGTCCAGCCCCGCTTCAGTGAAAATCGTTGCCATGAGCGACGTCGTGGTGGTCTTGCCATGGGTTCCGGCAACCGCGATGCCGGTGCGCAGGCGCATGAGTTCGGCCAGCATTTCGGCGCGAGGGATGATGGGAATACCGCGTTCGCGGGCTTCCACCAGCTCCGGGTTCTTGTCCGGGATCGCTGTGGATTTGATGAGCACATCCGCCCGGCCCACGTTGTCTGCGCCGTGACCGATGAAAACATTGGCTCCCAGTTTTTCCAGTCGCCGCACTGCGGCAGACGCGGACAGGTCCGAGCCTGTGATGTAGAAGCCCATGTTGATGAGCACCTCGGCGATACCGTTCATGCCGGAGCCGCCTATACCCACCATGTGGATGTTGTTTACCCGTGCCCGCATTGCGGGACATGCCTCGCCGCCAACGGTGAGATACGGTCCTTGTGCTGCTGCCATTTCTATACTCCTCTGCCTTGCGTCACGAGACTTTCCAGCCCCGATACTATATCTGCGGCCGCGTTCGGCTTGGCGAACTGGCGGGCCGCTTCTTCCATATCTTTCAAGCGCTTCTCATCGTCGAGAAGCCTGCATGCGGCGTGGGCCAGCATATCCCCGGTCAGTACCGACTGGGGGATGAGCTTGGCCGCGCCGAGGTCCGACATGGCTGTGGCATTCATGGTTTGATGGTCGTGTGTGGCATGGGGAAATGGCACGAAAATGGCCGGGACCCCTGCTGCCGCTATTTCGAAGACCGTGGTCGCCCCGGATCGGCAGATGGCCAGATCGCAGGAGGCGTATTCGGTCCCCATATCCTCGATAAATTCGTGTACCTGGGCCGAGTCCGCACCGGCTGCCTCGTAGGCGGCCCTGACTCGGGTGTAGTCGGCCTTGCCGGCCTGATGCACCAGCGTGACACCGGCTTCCATGAGTTTGGGCAACCCTTCGATGATGGCGTCGTTGATGGGCTTGGCACCCTGGCTGCCGCCCAGCACCAGTACGCGCTTGCCGGTGATGCGGCTCTGGCGGCGTTCGGCGGCCTTGAAAATATCCAGACGCACCGGATTGCCGGTGAGCGTGGTTTTGGACACCGGGAAGGCCACGGTGTTGTCCCGGAAACTGAGAAAAATTCGTTTGACCAGATTGCCGAGCACCTTGTTGGTCACACCCGGTACGGAGTTCTGCTCATGCACGGCCGTGGGCTTGCCCAGCATCCATGCAGCCAGAACAGGGCAGAACCCTGCGTATCCGCCGAAGCCGATGACCACTTCCGGCTTGAACCGCCAGATGGTGGCAATGGCTCTGGGCACAGCCGTGCCGACCCAGCCTATGGCGGACAGAATGCCGGGGATGCCGCGGCCCATGATGCCGCTGGCCGGAAGTTCCACGAACCGCAGGCCGAACTTGCGGGCCATGTCGCCCTCAGGACCGGGGCCGCCGACAAAGAGGACGTCCACGCCCTTGTTGCGCAGAACCAGCTCTGTGGCCACGGCCAGCGCCGGGAAGATGTGCCCACCCGTACCGCCGGTGGTGATGACGACGCGATTCAGGGTCATGTCTTCACCCTCCGGGAAAGGTTGAGCAGAATACCGGCGCAGATGAATGACGCGGTCAGGCTGGAGCCGCCGTAGCTGATGAACGGCATGGCCACGCCCTTGGGCGGGACAGCGCCGAGCACGACAGCCAAGTTGAGGACCATGCCGAGCCCCACGATGCAGGTGATGCCGAACGCGGTGAAACGGTCCTGCAGGTCTTCCAGCTTCTGGGCGATGCGGAAGGAGCGCCACATGAAAAATCCGATGGTGAAAAAGAAGAGCGACATGCCGACAAAGCCGAGTTCCTCGCCCACCACGGCCATGATGAAGTCGTTGTGCGCTTCGGGCAGAAAGAGGAGCTTGGACTGGCCCGCGCCGATGCCGGTGCCGAAAATGGAACCCTTGCCAAAGGCATACAGGGACTGAACGAGCTGGTAGCCCTCGTTCTGCGCCAGTTCATGCGGATTGAGGAAGGCGGTCCAGCGTTTCATTCTGTAGGGCGAAGACGCGATGAGCATGTACCCGGACCCCGCGGCCAGGACCAGAGAAGTTAGCAGATAGATGAACCGGGTGCCGCCCACCAGGCACATGAAAAAGAGAATGCCGGACATGATGACCGCGCCGCCGAAGTCGGGCTGGAGCAGAAGCAGACCGCCGAGCACACCTGTCACCAGAATGGGGGGCAGGAATCCCACGGAAAAGGTCTGTACGAGGTCCTGCTTTCTGGAAAAGAAATAGGCGAGGTAGAAGACCAGCGCCACCTTGGCGAACTCCAGGGGCTGGAAGTTGACCGGGCCGAACTTGAGCCAGCGGCTGGCACCGTTGACGGACGTACCCAGCGGAGTGGAGCACAGGCCGAGCAGGACGATGGCCGTCAGAATCCAGACATAGGTCATGGAATAGAAGAAGCGACGGGGAATCTGCATGCAGGCGATCATGGCGGCCAGCCCCACACCGGTGTAGATGAGCTGGCGCTTGAAGAAGTAGAATTTGTCCGCATGCTTGTATTCGGCCATGATGCCGGAAGCGGACAGGACCATGATCAAACCGAAACCACCGAGCAGCAGGGTAGCGGTGAGCAGCCAGGGATCAATGCTGCCTCTGACGGCGCTTGACGTATTTGAATTGAGACTACTCATGGAGTCCCTCCACCACACGTTTGAAATCGTTACCGCGTTCAGCCATGTTATTATACTGGTCGAAACTGGACGTGGCCGGGGCGAGCAGGATCACGTCGTTGATGTCGGAAAGATTGGTCTGGCGTTTCACGGCGTCTTCCAGTGTTTCATCCCAGAATACGGCACAGTGTTCTTCCAGGGCCGGTTCGAGTATTTCGCGGGAGCCTCCGAACAGTCCGACGGAAACAACGGCTCCCTTGATGGCCTTGGCAAACGCGTCCACATCGCCGCCCTTCCACACGCCGCCCATGAGCAGGCGCACCGGACGATCAAAGGAGTGAACGGCAGCCAGGGCCGCGTCCAGTGTGGTTGCCTTGGAGTCGTTGACATAGAGTACGCCGAATTTTTCGGCCACAGGCTCGATGCGGTGGGGCAGGGGCTTGAAATTCCGGATGGTCTCGCCAGCCTGTTCTTCGGTCACGCCGAACCGCTTCACCGCCTGCCATGCGGCTTCGATATTGGCCCGGTTGTGCGTGCCCAGCAGATTGGGCGCTTCAAAGGTTTCGTTGGCGCCAAACCACTCTACATGGGCGTTGGTGAAGGGGCGGTTTTCCAGCATCTCGCGCAGGCTTTCGTGCATGAGCGCCGTGTCCTCGCCGGTCATCTGGCTGAACAGGGCCAGCTTGGCGTCGAGGTATTCGTCCATGTCTTCATGGTAGTCGAGGTGGTTGGCCGCGAAATTGAGGAACAGGGCCACATGCGGCTTGAACAGGCGGCAGTTCTGGAGCTGGAAGCTGGAGACTTCGAGCACGATGATCTCAGCCGGTTCCATGTCCAGCAGGTATTCGCACAGGGGCACGCCGATGTTGCCGCCGGTGAAGATGCGGCGTTCTGCCTGCTCCAGGATTGCAGCGATCATGCTCACGGTGGTGGTCTTGCCGTTCGAGCCGGTTACGGCCAGCACCGGGGCTTCGATGAACCAGGACGCGAATTCCAGCTCGGACACCAGCTTGCTTGCCGGGATGCCGTCCAGCACCGAGGCGAGTTTCTTGACCGGTACGCCGGGAGAGAAGACCACGATGTCCGCATCGGCAAAGTGTTCCTTGCGATGTTCGCCCTTGATGAGCGTGACCTTGCCCTTGAGCTCGCCGAGGATATCTTCGTTGACGTCCTCATTGCGATCCACAACGCGCACCTGCGCACCCACTGCATGGAGCAGACGGGCAGCGGCCAGGCCTGACTTGCCTGTGCCCACGACCACGGATTGCTTGTCCGTGAGGATGGCTTGGTCGATGAAGTTGCGGACGGTACGGTTCACTTTCTACCTCAGTTTCAATGTGGAAAGGGCCATCAGGGCCATGAGTATGGAGAGAATCCAGAAACGAACGATGATCTTGGATTCCGGGATGCCTTTGAGTTCGAAGTGGTGATGGAGCGGGGCCATCTTGAAAATGCGTTTGCCGCCCGTGAGTTTGAAATAGCCCACCTGCAGGATGACCGAGAGGGTCTCGAACACGAACACGCCGCCCACGATTGTGAGCAGCAGCTCCTGTTTGGCCAGCACGGCCACGAAGCCGAGTGCGCCGCCAAGTCCCAGTGAACCGACATCGCCCATGAAGACCTGTGCCGGGTGCGCGTTAAACCAGAGGAAGCCGAGCCCTGCGCCGACCATGGCTCCGCAGAAGACCGTGACCTCGCCGATGCCCTGGATGTTCTGCACCTGAAGGTAGTTGGCCATGGCCGCGTGGCCGGACACGTAAATGAAGAGGGCGAAACAGGCCATGGCAACCACCATGGGGCCGATCGCCAGCCCGTCCAGCCCGTCGGTCAGGTTCACCGCGTTGGATGCGCCCACCATGACCACCATGGCAAAGGGCAGATAGAACCAGCCGAGGTCCGGGCTGAAGTTTTTGAAAAACGGCACGGATAGCTGGGTGGAATAGGCGGGCTGGTTGATGAGCATGGCGATGGCCACTGCCGTGACCAGACACTGCATGGCAAATTTGGCCTTGGCCGAGAGTCCCTGATTCTGCTTCTTGATGACCTTGATGTAGTCGTCGGCAAAGCCGATGGCGCTGAATCCCGCGTAGACCAGGAGTGTCAGCCAGACATAAATATTAGTCAGGTCTGCCCAGAGCAGGGTGGAGACACCCACACTCAACAGGATCATCAGTCCGCCCATGGTGGGGGTGCCCTGTTTGGCCTGATGCTGCGGGCCGTCTTCACGGATATACTGGCCGCATTTGATGCGGGTCAGCCAGCGGATCATTGCCGGGCCGAACAGGATGGAGATGATCAACGCGGTCAGCAGCGCCCACACCGAACGGAAAGTGATGTAGCGGAAGACGTTGAACAGGCCTACGTCCTGACTGAGTGGAACGAGGAAATTGTAAATCACTGGTTGTCTCCTTGCATTCCCGCTTTGACCTTACGACAAAGGATGTTGGCGTATTCTTCCATCTTCAGTGAACGCGACCCCTTGACCAGGACCACGCCCCGGTCGATCCCCAGTTCGTTCCACCGGGTTATGAATTCATCGGGGGTGGTCAGCTGCGTGATGTCTCCGCCATACCCCTTTGCGACATCCTGTCGGTGGTCACCTTTGTAGAACACCGCAGAGGGTGCCGCTTCCCTGATGATCGTCCCCAGCTCTTCATGGCGCATGACGGTCTCACGTCCCAGTTCGCGCATGTCGGCCAGCACGAGGACCAGCGGCGTGTCGCCTGCCAGCTCCCGTGCCGTGGCAATGGAGCGACGCATGGACAGCGGGTTGGCATTGTACGTGTCGTCGATGACCGTGACGTCTCCGCCTACCTTGCAGCAGAACCGCTGGGTGTCCGCTTCGAGCGTCTTCAAACCGTTGATGACATCCTCCCGGCTCAGGCCCAGTTCATGGGCGACCGCGGCCACGCAGGCCAGGTTCTCGGCGTAGTGTTCGCCGCAGAACGGAGCGATCAGTTCACCCTCGCCCTCGGGGGTCCGAAGGTCGAAGCGTCCCCACCCTTCGACTTCGGCCCCGCCGAGGAACGAGGCAACATAGGAGGTGTCACGATGACCTTGAGTTGAGAATGCTGTGGGGGCGTCCACGATTTCGCGGGCCGCGTCCCAGAGCAGCGGGTAATCCCGACTGATGATGGCCGAACCGGACTGGCGCAGATATTTGAGCAGAACGGTCTTGGCCTGTGCCACGCCTGCCTCGTCGCCGAGTCCTTCCAGATGACCGGGGCCCACGTTGGTGATCACGGCGATGTCCGGGCTGGCAACCGGGGCCAGCTCTTCCATGTCGCCCTGATGTGAAATGCCCAGCTCCATGATCCACAGTTCCTGTTCGTCGGTGGCCTTGAGCATGGACATGGGCAGTCCGATCTGATTGTTGAAATTGCGATAGTTCTTGGCAACGCTGAACTTTTGCGAACACACGGCGTAGAGCATCTCCTTGACCGTGGTCTTGCCGGCCGTGCCGGTGACGGCGACGAGTCTGGCCCCGCACATGTCCCGCCAGCAGGCGGCAAGCTTGCCCAGCGCCTTGAGGGTGTCCCTGACCATGATGACAGGGGCGTCCACATCGTCCAGCATGCGGGATGCGATGATGGCGGCAGCGCCGGATTTGGCGGCCTGTGCAGCAAATTCATGCCCGTCGTAGTTGTCGCCGCTGATGCAGACGAAGAGATCGTCTTTGGTCACGGTGCGCGAGTCGGTTTGCACCGAGTTGATGACGGTCTTGTCGTAGCCTTCTTCGGCCAGGGCGCCAAAGCACCGTGCTGCGTCAGCCAGGGTCAGAATCACGAATATTTTTCCTTTATGGCCTTCATGGCCGCTTCCTTGTCGGAGAAGTGAATGGTTTCGGAGCCGATGACCTGATAGTCTTCGTGGCCCTTGCCCGCGATGAGCAGGGCGTCGCCGGGCTGCATTTCCATGACAGCCAGATTGATGGCGGTCTGCCGGTCCGGGTGTTCGATGATGCGGGCCGCGCCGGTCAGGCCGGGGCGGGCGTCTGCCATGATCGCCTCGGGCTGTTCGCTGCGCGGGTTGTCCGAAGTGAGGACAGCCACATCCGCATACTTGGCGGCCGCCTCGGCCATGAGTGGGCGTTTGGTCTTGTCGCGGTCTCCGCCGCAGCCGAACACCGTTATCAAGCGGTTGAAGTCAAGCTCCTTGAGCGATTTCTGCACGTTGATAAGGGCATCGGGCGTGTGGGCATAATCCACGAAAATATCGAGGTCGCGGTCGTTTATGACCCGCTCCAGCCTGCCGGGTACCCCGGCGAATGTGGACAGTTTGCGCATGTCCTTGCAGTTCAGGCCGAGGTGCAGGCCGACGGCCTGTGCGGCCAGCAGGTTCATGGCGTTGAACGCGCCTATGAGCGGCGATTTGATCAGCCAACTCTTGCCCTTGAACGAGGTCTCGATCTCCATGCCCTGTCCGGTCATGGAGAGTATGCGTCCCTGAAGGAGGGGCTTGTTGCCCACTTCCTGCTCCACCAGATTGGTGTCGCCGATGCCGTAGCCTATGCCGTCTTCGACTTCGGCCAGAAGGCGGCGGCCATAGGGATCGTTGAAGTTGAGCACGTTGGCCTTGCGGGGCAGCGGGTAGTCCTTGAAAAGCATTGATTTGGCCCGGAAGTAGTCTTCCATGGTGCCGTGGTAGTCCAGATGATCCTGGGTGAGATTGGTGAAAATGCCTGCGTGAAAGTCGAGTCCGGCCACACGATACTGATCCAGTGCGTGGGAGGAGACTTCCATGATGACCACGTCCACGTCCGCCTTCTTCATGTTGAAGAGGAGTTCGTGGATCATCCAACAGTCGGGCGTGGTCAGCGGGGCGTCCATTTCAAAGCCCGGCCAGCGATAACTGACCGTGCCGAGGACGCCTACCTTCAGGCCCGCGGTGGTGAGCAGGTGTTCAAGGATATACGACGTTGTGGTCTTGCCGTTCGTGCCGGTGATGCCCACCAGCTTGATGTCCCGCTGTTCCACCTGGAAGTAGGCGCGGGCCAACTCGCCCAGAGCGATGGCCGGGTTGTCGTGGTACACGGCCACGGCCTTGTTCTCGACCACAGGGGCGACCAGATCACGGGCCGCTTTGGGGGCAACTATGTACTTCGCGCCGTTGTCCAGTGCGCTGGGGATGTAGTCGATGCCGCGCACAGCCGTGCCGGGCATGGCAACAAAGCATTCCCCTTTCTGGATTTTGCGTGAATCGGTGCGTACCACCAGTCCCTTTTTCGCTTTGGTAAGCAGGGTTTCAAATTCCATGACGCCGGTTTCCTCTTCCTTGCCGCTATGAGAGCCAGAGAATAAAAACATCATCCTCTCCCTCCGAAGTTTGGTCTTCCGGCCAGGGTGTACCCGCCGCGGGTTTCTGCCGTTTGACCGTCATTCCCGTGCCTTTGAGCACAGGGACAATTCCCATTTTCACTAAAACTTCGAGTGCCCTTCGGACGGGCATGCCAGCGATGTTCGGAACACGGTCCGTGTCGATGACGGCCTGTACCTGCGCCGGGCCGATATCCGACTTGGCGCTTTCCACGATCTCATCCATGGGCACGATTTCGGCATCATCCGCCACAAGTGTTTCGGAGAGCTTGCCGTGGTAGGCCAGCGTGCGCACGGTCACCTCGCGGCAGACCGGTGCCGCCACCATGGAGCCGTAGTTGGCCTTCTGCGGTTCGTCGATCATGGTGATGACCATCAGCTCGGGGTTGTCGGCCGGGACCAGGGCGACGAAGGAGGAAAGATATTGATCGCCGTAGCCGCCCTTGGGAGAGGCTTTCTGTGCGGTGCCGGTCTTGCCCGCCATGGTGATGCCTTCGATGCGCGCGCTGCGTCCTGTGCCGTCTTCGTGAACCACGTCCTTCATCATGGACAGGACCTTGGCCGTGGTTTCGGGACTGAAAACCTGTACCGAGACGTTCTTGCGTTCGGCCTTTGGTGATTTGACCAGATTGAGTTCGCGCGTTGCGCCCTGATTGGCGATACAGAGAAATGCCTTGGCCATTTGCAGGGCTGTGGCGCCGATGCCCTGTCCGAAGCTGATGGCCGCGAGATCAACGGACGTCCATCGTGCGGCAGGCCGCATGATGCCGGAGGACTCGCCGGGGAGGCCGATATTGGTCTTTTCGCCAAAACCGAGTTTGGCCAGATAGGAGTAATAGCGCTCTGCACCGAGTTCCATGCCGATCTTGGCTGAACCGATGTTGGAGGAGTACCGCAGCACCTTGTTTGCGGGCAGCCATTGCTCCGGGTGGGTGTCGCGGATGAGCCTGCGGGCGACATGCCAGCGGCCGTTTTCGCAGTTGATAAGCGTGTCCGGTTCGATGACTTTCTCTTCAAGGGCGGCAGCGAACAGGATCGGCTTCAATGTTGAACCCGGCTCGTAGGAATCGGTCAGGGCACGCAGTCTGCGCTGGTAGGCCTTGGAAGAGCGAACCGTGTTCGGGTTGAAGAAGGGCTGGTTGGCCATGGCCAGAATGTCGCCGGTTGAAACATCGACAACGAGCACAATGCCGGAGCGGGCGTCGTATTTGGCAATGGATTTGGCCAGAGCCTGTTCCGCGGCGTGCTGGATCTGGATGTCGATGGTCAGCCGTATGTCCTGACCGTTGATGTCCACGTCCTGTCTTGAGATGTCGAGGGTGTAGCGGCCGTTCTTGCGGTCGCGCTGGACCACGAACTTGGCTTCGCTCGGTTTGAGGCGGTCGTTGTAGATCCGCTCGATGCCTTCGCGACCTTTGCCGTCGATGTCCACGAAGCCGAGGATTTGTCCTGCAAGATGTTCATTGGGGTAAATGCGGTGATATTCACTGGTCAGGACCACGCCGGGGAGTTTGGATTTGAGCACGGCAGAGGACTCGCGGTCCGTGACCTGCCGTTTGATCCAGACGAAATTTCTTTTGGACTTGAGCTTCTTGTAGATTGTGGTGCGGCGAATGCCCAGCTCGCGGGAGAGCATATCCGCGGCCACATCCACATTGGTGATCTTGTAGGGATGGGCGCAGACGGATTTGGACTCGATGGACGTTGCAAGCATCTGACCGTTGCGATCGAGAATACGGCCGCGCTCGCCGAACTTGTATTCGGTTACGTGGCTCTGCCTGTCGGCCTTTGCGGCCAATTTTTCGCCTTCATGGATTTGCACCCATCCGGCGCGGAACCACAGACCACCCAAAGCAAGACCAAACAGGGCCATTACAAACCCTATTTTGATCGTGCTGTGATCTGTGCGCCCTTTCGTGTCCTGTGCCATCAAGTATTCCCTGTTTCCCACTTATGGCGGCGCGTCTATGGCAAAACGCGCTGCTATTGCTTGGCTATCCGCCGTATCTGACCCGGCGCAGCCACTCCCAGACCGAGCTGGCCTGCGAGTTTTTTGAGCCTGTATGGCGAAACCAGGTTGTTCCTCTCAACCGTCAGTTTCGTGGCCAGATCCTCTTTCTGGCCAAGGCTCTCCTCCATCTTGCGCAGGTCATATGCCAGATCCATGCGCTCGATGCTCAACCACACGGCTCCCAGACCAAGAGTGAGCGCTATCCCCAGCAGGGACAGTGTCATCCAAAGGAGCGTTTTGTCGGTCTTGCTCATGCTTCTTCTCCGTCTGGGGCGAGTTTTTCCGCGACTCTGAGCTTGGCACTCCGTGCGCGGGGGTTCGCTTCCCTTTCAGCCTCACCGGCCATGAGCGGCTTTTTCGTCAGCACTTTCATTTCAGGCCTGCCGCCGCAGGTGCAGTGGAGTTGATGCGGGGGGCATTTGCACCCCTTGGCGGCATCCCGAAATGCGTGTTTCACGGCCCTGTCCTCCAGGGAATGAAACGAAATGATAGCTACTCTGGCGCCGGGTTTAAGGCGTCCGACAATGGTTTTAAGGTAATATTCAAGTTCCTCAGTTTCCCTGTTGACTGCGATACGAAGCCCCTGGAAGGTGCGGGTCGCCGGATGATTCCGCGCTGTGTGCCGCATCTTGGGCGGGTAGGCCAATCTCACTATCTCGGCCAGTTGAAGCGTTCTCGTGATTGCTTCCTTTTCCCGTGCTTTCAATATCGCTGACGCGATTTTTCCGGCCAACGGATCTTCTCCGTAGACTCTGATGATCCGCGCCAGATCACCGTGTTTCAGCGTGTTCACCAATTCTTCGGCCGAAGTGGTGGAATCCGGGTCCATGCGCATGTCCAGCGGACCGTCATGGATGAAGCTGAATCCTCTTTCAGCAACGTCCAGCTGCATGGATGAGACGCCGAGGTCGAGGACCGCGCCGTCTATCAAATCCCAACCGATTTCATCCAGAGCCTCCTCAAACCGGGAGAAGGGGGTGTGGAACAGGTGAATCCTGTCTTCGAACTCCACGAGGCGCTTCCTTGCCAGCGCCAAAGCCTCTTCATCTCGGTCAAGCCCCAAAAGCTCGGCCTTGTCTCCCGCAGTTTTGAGTATCTGCAGGCTGTGACCGCCCATGCCCAGCGTGCCGTCCATATACCGACCGCCTGGTTTGGGTCTCAGCCACTCAACCACTTCATGTAAAAGAACTGTTGCGTGTAGATCGGCCGGGTTGATAGTGGTATCAGCCATGGCTATATCTTCAGATCGAGATTGTTCTCGGCCAACTGACGCGAGATATCCCGTTTTCTGTTGAGCAGATTGTCAAAACCATCTTCGGGACGGATTACAAATTTACGTCCGGCACCCAGTACTGTTACGTTGCCTTCCAGGCCACCGCTCTTGCGCAGGTCCGCGGGAATGGCGATGCGGCCCTGTTTGCTGACGGGAGCTTTGGTGTAGCAGGAGAAAAAGAGAAGCATCTCTTCTTCCAAATCGTTGTCCGGTGCCTTGACGCTCATGAATTCCTTGACAGCATGGTCCCATTGAGAAGGAGTAATGCCGATGACCTGGTTGCCGTAAATGGTCAGCACCACATAGCCTTCCGGGACGTTCTCCCGGATGACATCCCTGAACTCGGGGGGCAAAATGAGCCGCCCCTTATCGTCAAGGCTTCTGTGTGCATGGCCAAAAAACAGCATGTTCTTCCTCGGTATGGTTTTGTGCTACCACTTATTTACACTTTTTTACACTAAATTCCACTTCTTCCCACCTGTGCTTGAAAAACAAGGGAAAGTCAACCGTCGTCACGGTTTTGTTTGATAAAAAAAAGGGGAGTGTAATTGATTTTTTTGGGTCAGGAGCCTAGAGTTGATCCTAACCTGTTGATGTGTGCTTTGGAAAAGTGCATTAAAATCAAACTATAAAGATCATCAGCCAGGGAAAAGATTGTTGTTTCCCAATACACGCCGTCAGCCAGGAGGCTTTTATGGACAGGCATATCAAGATTATTGCCACGCTGGGACCAGGAACGGACAGCTATGAAGCGGTCAAGGAGTTGGTTGAGTCCGGGGCAAAGATTTTCAGGCTCAATTTTTCCCATGGTGGGCGTGAATTTTTCGCCAAAATGGTGGAGATTATCCGCAGGCTTGAGGAGGAGACCGAGCTGACCCTGACCGTGTTGCAGGACCTCTCCGGACCCAAGATCCGTACCTGTGATGTCGGGCTCGGCACGTTTGAGGTCAACAAGGGTGACGAGGTCATGCTTGGTTCATCCGATAAATACAAGGACGACGGAGCGCCGTTCATCTGCCTGGATATCCCGGAGATGTTCGAAGGCGTGAAGGTCGGTGATCCCGTGGCGCTGGGTGACGGTGTCATCCGGTTCAGAGTGGTCGAGATCGAGGAGCCGCAGCTCATTCGTCTGGAAGCCACCAACGCGGGTATCTGCCCGCCCCGGAAAGGCATTACCTTCCCGGGTATGAAGACTCCGCTGGCTCCGCTTACCGAAAAGGACAAGGCGGATCTGGCCATCGGCATGGACCTCGGGGTCGATGTGGTGGCCATGAGTTTTGTCCAGAAGCCCGAAGATATCTGCAACCTGCGCGCCGAGATGATTCAGTACGGCAGGCGCGTGCCCATTATCGCCAAGATAGAGCGCACGGCCGCGTTGGAATGCCTGGACGAAATCCTGACAGAGGCCGACGGCATCATGGTGGCACGCGGCGACCTCGGTCTTGAGCTTGATCTGGCCGAACTGCCCGCAGCCCAGAAGCGTATCATCAAGGCATGCAACAGGCTGGGCAAGCCGGTCATCGTGGCAACCCAGATGCTGCTTTCCATGGTCAACTCACCCATGGCGACCCGCGCCGAGACCACGGACGTGGCCAACGCCATTTTGGACGGTGCGGACTGCGTCATGCTCAGTGAAGAGACGGCTGTGGGACGGTATCCCGGCGAAGCGGTGAAGTTCATGCGTAAGATCGCTTACGAGATTGAGGCGTACATGGTTGAATCCGGCATGGTCAATATCTCTGTGGATGGCGTCAAGGAGCACCCGTCCACCTTCCTGGCCCACGCTGCGGCCATGCTGGCAGGCAAGACGGACGCCAAGGCCATCGTTTGTCATTCCACCTCTGGCGCGACGTCGCGCATCCTGTCATCCTGTCGTCCGGCACAGTCGATTTATGCCCTGAGTTCGGATTCCACAGTGCGGCACTTCACAAATCTCTCTTTGGGGGTTATTCCTGCCAAACCACTGGATGTAATCGATGACCATCAGGAACGGGCCGAAGTGTTCGTCCGGCAGTCTCCCGCCTTTGATGAGGGGGACATCGTCATCATCACGGCGGGTCAGCCCATCAAGGGCAAGTCCGTGACTCAGACGAACGTGGTCAAACTGTATGAAAAATTAAAGAAAGTAGCGAGTTAATGAGTTCATCCCAGAAGCATGATATCCCGGACGGTCTCAACGAGGAATACTACCAGATAAGCACTGATATCCTCGGTAGCTTCAACAAATATCGCCCGCCGCTCAATATCTTCCGGTTCAAGGAAGATGTGGCTCGTATCATGCCCTATTACAAGGTGGGCGGGCGGCTGACCAATGAACAGGTCGCCGAGCTTTTGGAGATGACGCAGGATGGGATGGTTTTTGTTTCTCGCGAGGATCATCCCGTCTATGTCAAGCATATCAGCTTTCAGCTTGACCTCGTTCTGGTGGACAAGAACCTCAAGGAAAAGGAAATCGCGGATATTTTCACCCAGGCCTTGACCCGTCGGTTGGCAGAGTTTTTCGAGCAGCCGGTCAAGGGTGTGTTTGAAAAACTGTGGGTGGATTTGATGGTCCTGACCGAATATCTCTACGAGGACATTCGTCGCGCAAGGGCTTTGGTCAGGCGTCTGCACACTGAGCATTCTCTGGAAAATCATTCGGTGAATACCGGTTTTCTGGGTGTCGCGTTGCTGGGCAAGATAAAGGAAAAAAACTTTCAGGACACCATCAAACGCAAGACGTTCGATAATTTGGTGGCCGGTCTGTTCATCCACGATCTGGGGATGGCCAAGGTGCCTGTTTTCATTCGTACCAAGGATAAACCCCTGACCGGTGAGGAACGGAACAAGATCAATAGTCACACCAAGGTCGGATTCGAGATGCTGAACAAGCTCGGGCTTCGGTTTGCCGAGATGGAGCAATGCGTCACAGAGCATCACGAACGGTGCAACGGGTCCGGCTATCCGCTCAAATCCATCAAGCAGGAATTCCCGGGTCGCCTGTGCGCCGTGGCCGATTCCTTTTGCGCCATGATCTCCAATCGTCCCTATGCCAAGGGCAAGGGGATGGTGCAGGCAGCCATGGAGTTGACGCAGGACGCCAAGTATGACCGCGAGATCACCAAGGCCCTGCAGATGCTGTTGATGATGGATCTCAAAATGAAGCCTTAGAGAGGGGGGCTGTCGGCTGCTTTTGCGGTAAACCACCGCACCGGCCATGTTCGAAAGCCCTTTAGTTCCGTACAGTTGAATGCGGCGAACGTGTTTTTCTATACGGCTATTTGAAGATCTGAACCATGTCGCGGGTCATTTCTCTGTAGACGTCCGTGACGTAGACCACGCCCATGACTTTTTCGCCTTCCATGACCAGCGCCCAGTCGCGTCGGGATTTGAGGAAGATGTCCAGGACCACCAGAATGGGGTCGTTGGGCTTGAGGATGGGGGGATTCTTCATGAGTGAATCCTCCAGCCGCATCTGGGTGCAGATGAGGCAGGCATTGGCGAACTGCTGATCCCAGTCAACTCCGGCGTTGGACAGGAGATTTTCGTCCTTGAGTACGGACTTCTTGACCGCCTTGAACAGCTTCCACAGATTTATTGTGCCTGCCAGTTTGCCGCTTTTGTTCAAAACAACGACGACTTGGGAATCAGGTGCTTCCACCATGGCTTCGCGCATGACCCGGATTGTCTCGGCCAGGCTGGCGTCTTCTTGAACGGTGGGGAATTCGTCGCGCATCATGTCCCAGGCGCGTTTTCTGAGCATCATATGGCTATCTCCTTCAAAAGGGGTGTGTGTCAGGACATCTTGTGCAATTACTCGTATCCATAGAGTAATTTTTTGTCCATAACAACTCGAACTGCGATATTTCTCCTTGAGGTCATGCAACGACATGCGGTGAGTTCAACGCTCTATCTATCTGAAATGACAGTGTGATAGAGTGTCCCAGAAAGGGAGTATGCATCTCTTTTCTTGACTTGGGCATATAATGTGCAACCATGGAAGCATGAACAAATCAATACTGATGGCGCTTGCCATTCTCTGCATCGTTGTTGTGACGCCTGTCCATGCCAAGGAAAGCTTTCCCTTCGGACCGGGCGAACAAATGAGATATGAAATTCATTGGACCATGTTTTTCGCCGGATATGCGCAGCTCAAGGTCAAGGCGGACACTGATATGAACGGTGTGCCTGCGCGCTACTTCTGGGCCAAGGCCAAGACCGCGCCATGGGTGGATAATTTCTACAAGGTCCGGGATGTTCTTGAGGCATGGACCAACATGGATGTCACACACTCTCTGCGGTACAAGAAAGATCAGAATGAAGGGTCGTACCACAAGAAGGTCGATCTGCTTTTTGATACGGACAACAATCAGACCAAGCGATGGGCGCGGGGCAAGTTGCAGCATGTCATCGACCAGCCCGATGAAGTGTTCGATCCCATGTCCATCCTGTTCGCATTTCGCAAGCAACCGCTGTATGTGGGCATGAAGTTCAAGTCCAACGTGACCGATGGCAAGGTCTCCGTGGTGAGCGAAGCCGTTGTCGAGAAAAAGGAAAATGTGGATACCGGCATAGGCGACATTGAAGCGTACAGGGTGCGCCTCGACATCAAGCATCTTTCCGGCGTGTTCAAGAAGAGCGATGACGCCGAGCTGCTTGTCTGGTTTTCGGCAGACGAACGGCGCATTCCGGTCAAGGTCCGTTCAAAGGTTGCGGTGGGTCATTTCACCATGAAGCTGATCGAATACAAGCCGCCGCGCACCTAGTCCCAGCCCTGGATTTCGCGAACCCGAATCTTCTTTGAACGGGGGAACTCCCGCTTGAGCAGGGTCTTGATCAACTTTTTCAGGTCGTTGAAGTTCGTTTCAATGACATTGTACTCAAAACCGAATTCCTTGATGGTGTACATATCCTTGCCATTGTACCAGATGCGCAGG
This sequence comes from Pseudodesulfovibrio sediminis, assembly GCF_020886695.1. NCBI lineage: Bacteria > Pseudomonadati > Thermodesulfobacteriota > Desulfovibrionia > Desulfovibrionales > Desulfovibrionaceae > Pseudodesulfovibrio > Pseudodesulfovibrio sediminis. The sequence continues at coordinate 1,663,068 of NZ_AP024485.1, read as the reverse complement.
CCGCGATCCCGTTTGTAGGTGAGCAGTTCAAGGCCGGTGTCCACGGTCAGTTTTTTGGTTTTGGTCAATATGGTTGTCAGTGCGGAGGCTGCGTCGATCATCTGTGTGCGCTCTCTGTTGTTGGTTGCAGGTCGTGACCGAGAGTATGGGCAGTATGTGCGAGAAGTTGCAACATCATATTTTTTTTCTCGCGATACGGATGTCTGTTTCGGTCTCGCCAAGGTCGTAAAGGCGGATTTTCGTTGAGCGGGGAAATTCCCTTTTCAAGAGACTTTTCAGGAGCTTCTTCATTGCGGACAGGGGAACCTGAAAGCGTTCTTCATGAAATCCGTGTTCCATCACATCAAATGCATCCTGGGCTACGTGTTTGATGACGACGGATCTGTTGCGTTTGTATGTGCGCAGGTCGATGGCGTGTCCCACGGGTAGCTTTTTGAGCTTGCGGAGAACGGTTTCCAGTGCGGTGGCCTTGTCGATCATGACATATCTCATAGACAAGCGAAGGAATCCGTGTCAAACCGCCTCCCTGCCCTGAATGATCAATCGCGGCACAGCTGCGGAAAACGTTTAGTCTTCACGTATGGTGGAAACACGCTACGGGCAGACTTTTCCTTGCGCCCGGCGCATAAAACATTCAGAACAGCTATGCAATACAACATATCGGAGTACCCATGCCCTTGAAGAAAGACGACATCATCGAATGCACCATTGAATCTCTGGCCGTTGGCGGTCGCGGTGTGGCCCGCGTGGAGGGGATGGCCGTGTTTGTGGCGGGCGGATTGCCCGGCGACATCGTGTCCGCCCGAATCGTTCGTGCCAAGAAACGGTTTGCCGAAGGCGTGGTCGAGTCCGTGGTTACTCCTTCGTCCCATCGCGTGGACCCCCGGTGCGCCCATTACGGAGAGTGCGGCGGGTGTGCCATGCAGGACCTCGAATATTCCGAGCAGCTTGCGCAGAAAGCGGCTCAGGTGCAAAGCTCCCTGAATCGCATCGGCGGCGTGGATGTCGCCATGGATGCTCCGCTCGCGTCTCCGGCGCAGTGGAATTACCGCAATAAAATGGAGTTCGCCTTTGAGCGGCGTGACGGCTCCCTGCATCTCGGCCTGCGCGCACAGCTGCCTGCCGGAGAAAAGGGGTTGGCACCTGTACTCGATATCGAGGAATGTCACCTCTGCTCCAGCCGCGACATCGACGTGCTCAAGGCTGTCCGGGATTTCTGTCGCGAGTCCGGTGTTGCCGCGTATGACCCCAAGACCGAAAACGGTTTCTGGCGTCATCTGGTCATTCGCCGCACGTCCCTTGGCGAAGTGCTGGTGCATATCATTACTTCAGCTGACAGGCGGAAATACCCGCAGGTCGAAACGCTTGGCGCGGCCTTGGTGGATCGTTTTCCCGAGCTGACCTGCTTCACCCATTCTTCACGCAGCAAGCGCAGCACGCTGGCCATTGGCGAGTATGTCGAGTTTCGTCTCGGCTCCAAGGTGGTGGAGGAGATGGTTGCACACGGTGATCGTGAGGCGCGGTACCATGTCTCTCCCAACGGATTTTTCCAGACCAACACCGCTGCCGCTGGCGAGCTGTTCGGCACTGTGGTCGAGTTCGGCGAGTTCTCCGGCTCAGAAACCGTGCTGGACCTGTACTGTGGTTCCGGCGCCATCGGCGTGTTCCTGGCTGACAAGGTCAAGCGCGTGGTCGGTTATGAGATCAGCGAAGAATCCGTGGCCAAGGCGTGGAGTTCGGCCAAGCTCAATGATCTGACCAACTGTGAATTCGTGGCCGGAACTCTGGACGCAACGGCCAACCTGAAATCTCTGCCCAAGCCGGACGTGCTTGTTGTGGATCCGCCGAGGTCCGGCATGCACGAGAACACGGCCAAGGCGCTGCTCCGGCTCGCTCCGGCTAAAATCATCGCCGTGTCCTGTGATCCGGCAACGCTGGCCCGCGACATCAAACGGTTGTCCGAGAAATACGAACTCACCCGCGTTCGGGCTGTGGACATGTTCCCGCATACGCACCATATCGAAACAGTGGCGTTGCTGGTCAAAAAATAGCGTGGTGCCCGCCTCAGGGTTGCGGTGGGTATGTGGTTTTGGGGACGGGCCTGTCAGGGGATAAACCAGAGTTCTGGCTGATCAAGCGGTGTTTCTTTGGGGAGCATCGGGTTGGGGATCGTCAGGATGCGTCTGCTTTTGAGGTTGGCTTGTGCTATTACAGTGTTGAATTCCCTTTCGAACAGTTGATCGAGGACGCCTGTTTTGAGCAGAATCTCCATTCCTCGCCTGATACGGTCCGCAAGTTCAGGGTGTTTGGGCGAAATAAAGAAGTAGCTTGGAGTGGGGAAATAGAGTGCAAGTGTGGGTTCGACCCGAAGTTCGGGGTACTTTTTTTTGTTTTCTTTAAGCTCTAGATATATTTCATTTATTCCGCGAGGGAATATCTCAAAACGGTGAGATGCGAGCATCCCGAAGAGTCCATCATAATGCGAGCTGGTAATAACATTGAACCCTGCTTTGTTCAGGATGGCTGTTGTCGTCCACTGGGTCCCTCCCCCGGCCCTGAACTTTTTCAGATGCTCAATATCCTTCACGTTGCCTAAATATGGCAAGCGGTCTCTATGGACAAGAAGGAGGCGATACCCCAAGAGACCTTTCATGAAGGGAATGCGAACAGGAATCGCATTTGCTTCCCATTCTGCCCGTGTTGCCGCTGGATAGACGGTGAGCGTCTTTCCTTCTTCCAGTTCTGACAACGCACGATTTCGTGTCATTCGGAGCGATGCATAAGTGATCGAATATGGACCATCCGTGTCAAGAGTGGCATCAAGTGCCTTCTTGAGTACCCTGACAGGATAGATGTTGCGCTGGTCGGTAGGAGAAGCTCCCAAAGGAAGCAGTATTTCATCCCTGGGAAAGGCAGGCGTCGTCGTACAGATCAACACCAATACGATAACCATAATTAAATGTTTGGAAACCACAGCCTTCTCCAGAATTTCATGTGGTAATGCCGAAATTGCTACCTTCTTTTTTTTAAAAGTATCAATTCATAGATCTATATACAAATAAAAATTTTTATCCGAAATCCGCGAGCAGGGCGCTCACCTGCACTCCTGCGATGACCGGTTTCTTGTTGTAATTCTGCTGGATACGATAGAGAGCGTGATGGAGCTGGTCGGATGAGATGCCGTTCTTGAGCGCGGTATGGGCTTCGATATAGGCTGCGAGTGAATCCGCGACCTTGAGCAACGGACCGTCCTTGGGGTCGAGGGAGTCCTGATTGTATTCCCCGGCAAGTTGCCTGTCGCTGGCTTCCTTGATGATGCCGTTATGCACGACCGTGGCCTTGAACTCGCTGCCCACCTCAAGTCCGAGCAGATACTCCAGCCTGGCCGCGATATCCGTATAGCCACCATCCTTGAGCGGGGTCAGTACCACGCGCAGCAATTCGCGGTTTTCATACTCATGTATCAGATCGCCGATCTCCTGTGATGCGCCTTTGACCGGCGAGATGATATCTCGGGTGAGCAGCTCGGGCAGGTCGTGAAAGAGTCCGCAGAAAAAATTGTTCTGGCGTCGAGCGCGGCACGCCCCAACTTCCATGCTGAAAAACCAGGAATAGGTGGCCACGATGAACATGTGTCCAAGGACGGAGGTCTCGGGCACACGCGGTGTTTGCGACCAGCGCTTCTGGAACCGGAGCCGACCGCACATGCGCGCGAATCCGCCGAGGACGTTGCTATCTTCATTCAACAGTGCAGAGACGCCTTCAAGGTCGCGGAGGCTTTCCAGACGGGAGATGAAACTTTCTTCGATCTCGATCAGTTCATGGTCCATGGTATTGATGGACTTGAGCAGCTTGAATTCGGAATAGCTGGCATACAGGTGAGCCGCCTTGAGGATGCGGCGGGCAAGCCCCTTGTCTTCGGGCTGCATGAGATACTCGTTCATCCCTTCCATGAACTCTTCACCCAACGGCATGATCCGGGGGCGGAGCTGATCAAGCACCCACTTGGACAGTGTCTTGTAGTCTTCGGGGTTTTCCTTGATGCGATAAAACACCGGCGGCTTGATGTCCGTGATGACCAGTCTGAAAAGATAGTCATAGATACCGCCTTCGATGATCGCTTCGCCCAGGGCGCGCTTTCGGGCCACGTCCAGATCGTGGGAGTTGAGCAGGAAAAGCAGCCAGGCCACAATCATCTTGTGTCCCTGCTTGTCCACTTCCACCAGCTCCATGGGCCGCAGCTTGTCGTTCCACCGCTTCATGAATGCGCCGGAAAATATAAGCTCCAGAAGGCTCTTGCGAATGATAACGGACATGCGTGCTCCCATTGGATGTTTGTAGGCTCCCAACAGTGCCGAAAATACAGGGTGTTGGCAACCGGGGCGGATAGCGTTCAGAACAGTGAACACCCCTTGAAAAATGCTGTCACAGGGTGTATACGGATTTGAAAATGTTAACACGACTTAAAAACGCCCTGTAATCGCACTCGTTCTCGTGGCGCGACATACAGAAAAAGCAGGAATAAATGCATATATCAGAAGGGGTCTTGTCCGGACCCGTGCTCCTGGGAGGAGCGGCTCTGACCGTGGCTGGAACTGCCATCGGGCTCAAGAAAATCGACTATGACGAGCTCATGTCAGTGGCCATATTGTCAGCCGCCTTTTTTGTCGCCTCACTTATCCATGTGCCCATCGGACCGGCCAACGGTCATCTAATCCTCGGCGGCCTGCTCGGCGTGATCCTCGGGTGGGGCGCGTTCCCGTCCATTCTGGTGGCGCTGACGCTCCAGGCCGTGTTGTTCCAGTTTGGGGGATTGACCGTGCTGGGACTCAATTGTTTCACCATGGCCGCACCTGCGGTGATCTGTTTTTATCTATTTCGGCCCATGCTCGCAAAGGGGACCGGGAGCAAGTTTATTGCTGCCTTCTCCTGCGGTTTTTTGGCCATGTTACTCAGTACAGTCCTTACAGCCAGTGCGTTGGCACTGTCTGGAGATGCCTTTGTGAATGCCGCCAAGGTTTTGTTTTACGCCCACCTGCCCATCATGGTTGTTGAGGGGGTTATTACCGGGTTCGCGTATGGATTTCTCGCCAAAGTCAAGCCGGAGGTGCTTGCTGCATGAAACGTCTGATTCTTTCCATTTGTCTGGCAATGGCCGTCACCCTGTTTCTGGCAGCGGTATCCGAAGCGCATAAAGTAAATATTTTCGCCTATGTCGAAGGCAACACCGTGGTCACGGACAGCGGGTACAGCAAGAGCAAGCGCGTGTACGACGGGATCGTCGAGGTCTATGACGTTGCCACAGGCACCCTGTTGCTCAGCGGTTCTACCAATCAGCAGGGACGATTTGATTTCGAAATTCCCGAGGCGGCCCATGCGAATCACATGGATCTGCGTCTGCTGCTCAAGGCCGGTACCGGTCATCAGGCAGAGTGGGTCGTCAAGTATGCGGAGTATGGTACTGATACGGCCCCAGCGGCCTCGGCAAAAGACCCTGCCGCTGTCCAACCGACAGCCGTGACGTCTTCTGTTGGCTCCTCTGAAGTGGAGAAGATCGTGCATCGGGAGTTGGAGCCAGTGAAGCGCATGCTTGCCGAGATGCACGATGCCGGGCCTTCAATGACTGAGATTATCGGCGGAATAGGTTGGATTATCGGTTTGTTCGGTGTCGCCGCATACATGAAAGGGCGGCGTCAGGGAAAGTAATTTGCCCTAAATCAGACTTTTAAGGGCGTGAATTGTTGTCGCGCCCTTTTTTTTATGATAATTCTCCTATGAAAAGTAGGTGAATTATGCGTCGGAGGTAAAATAGACAAGATCAAGGCTCTATGGCGCGGTGAGTTCCCGTTGGCTCAAACCTATTGGATTTATGGGGTCGTCGGTACTGTTTTTTTTGAATGTTATCATACTGTTGTTGAGCGTTGTTGTTGCCCAAAACAGATTGACCGCACTGAGCATACTGTTCTTTCTTCTGTTGAGTCTTGTCTATTGGATCTTCATTTCCGTTGCCATCTGGCGTAGTTCCAATGGTATCAAGGTCAAAAGGCGTGGGCTGTACTTGCCAAAATTGTTGTTGTCCTTGGTTACTTCGGGATGCTGAAGAATTTTTTCTGAACGACCGCCTTGTCGTGGAAGAGGCGGTCACGCATACAACATAGAGATGAATCAAGAGGTTCATATGAAACTGACCACACGAAGCCGTTACGGCACACGAATGATGATCGACATTGCACAGCATTGTCAGGAAGGACCTGTCCGCATTCATGATATTGCAGATCGACAGGGCGTTTCCGCAAAGTATCTGGAAAAGCTCATCCGCAAGTTGAAAGATATCGGGTTTGTCACTTCCAAACGGGGGCCCCACGGCGGGCACTCACTGGCTGTTCCTCCAGAGGAGATATCCATTGGACGGGTCGTGTACGCCCTGGAAGGCGACGATTCCCTGGTGGAATGCCGCAGTGATGAAAAGGATTGTGACCGCCTTGATGTCTGCCTCACCCGCAGGTTGTGGCAGGAAGCTGCGGACGCCATGTATGATCGGTTGAATACGTTCACACTGGCAGACCTGCTGAGCGACACAGCAACCTGCGGCCATTTTGTCCCGACTCCATTGGGGCGTACCCGGCCCTGATCAGCGTGCGCTGTTGTTGATCCTGGAGGGGGTGAAACGCTTGTTTATCCCTGTGGACTGGTGTATCCTGTATGATCGGTGTATCTTTTACCGTGGAGCATCTGTGGCCATTTCCCTTCGTGATCCCATGAGCGGACTGACTCATTGTATAGCAGCGGCGCTGGCCATTTTCGGTACGGTCCTGTTGATTCTGCGTTCGGTCAGTCCGGCCATGCCGTGGCATATCGTGACCTTTTCCATTTTTGGCGGGGGCATGGTGCTGCTGTACACGGCCAGCACGCTTTACCACTGGCTACCGGTCTCCGAGGACAAGGTGCGTTTTCTGCGACGAGTGGATCACTCCATGATCTTCTTCTATATCGCAGCCACCTACACCCCCATTTGTCTCATCCCCCTGCGTGGCCCATGGGGCTGGTCCATCTTTGGTGTCATCTGGGGGCTGGCCCTGTCAGGCATCGTCATGAAAGTTTTTTGGCTGACCGCACCGCGTTGGCTTTCCACGGGTATCTATCTCGGCATGGGGTGGCTGATCCTGGTGGGTGCCTATCCGCTCTATCTGTCTCTACCAGGTCCGGCCCTTGGCTGGCTGGTGGCTGGCGGACTGAGTTACTCCATAGGTGCGGTTATCTATGCGATCAAATGGCCCAACCCGCTTCCCGGTCATTTTGGGTTTCATGAGATTTTTCATCTGTTCGTCATTGGCGGCAGCGCGTGTCACTTCATGGTGATGTACAGGTATATCTGATTTTTTTCCCCCTGAATGTCCGGCCAACTATACTTCAGTATTCGCGTGAATCTCCTTGAGACGGCGTCTGATTGAGCTATTCGCCCCCTCTTTATGTGCCTGAATCGGTCCTGAGAAGATGGTTACGCCCTTGAACGGCGTCCCATCAGTCCCATATGCCGCACAGAAAAAGAAGGTAATAACGATGGCTAGAGAGCAATTGGCAAAAATGTCAGACTGCCACTGCCAGTATTCCGAAATAATCCAGGGTCCAAGTATGTCGATGGCAGCATAGGTAATGATATAGGCAGCCAGCCTTTTGTAGCGGGCCATAGCAGGCATTGCGTCAAACCGAGAGTGTGGCTTGATCACGATGATTCGGTGGAGCAGGATCAAATGAACTCCGTAAAGAATAGCCGCAGTGGCATATATAAGCACAGTAAAATTAGCTGAATCAATACGCTTTGGTCCGATGGTCATGGCATAGGCGGCTACTGCTATGCCTAAAAGGAGCAAAACGAGGGAGTATATGCCGCTGTATTTGAGGTGCCGCCATCGACTGTCGCGCGACTTGGGGATGGCAATCAGTTTGATCGGAGGGCGTATGGATTGAACCATCAAAGGAAAGAGGGCGAGTGGTGCCAAGCCAGCTGCCCAGGTATAATCCAGATTTTTCTTGGCTGGGAAGATGGGGAGAATGCAGGCCAACAGGGTAAATAGGCCAACATATACGCAGAAATGTGTTAATCGACGGGCTTTACTGGTAAAGGCAAATGGTTTTTCAGGGGCAATGACGGTGAGGATCAAGGTCATTATCATGAAAATAATTGTCATCATCCAGGAAAGAAGGATTGGCAGGTCCTGATTTGGTACTCCCAATTCTTCTAATGGTTTTCACAGGGTTACGGCGAGAATGGTGAAAATCGAAAAGTAGACAAGGTAGTAAAGCAAGGCTCTGGTCATTGGCATGGTGTTTCCCCGACTGAATAAAGGTGAATCCAGTAAAACTACGGAGCTTATGAAAAGGGGGAAGCGTCAATACGCACAAAAGAGACCCTTTTGTGCCAGAGCAGGCTCAAATGTACAATTCATTTGAAAAGTATGTCAATAATCCTGTTGGGAAAATGGTTGTTGACTATGAAAAAGGGGCGACATCAGTATGATGTCGCCCCTTTTTTGTGAGTGATGGTATGCGGTCTAGCGGCCTTGTTTCTGTATGGCCAGACGGATGCAAAATGCAGCGCCGCCCCAGGTCACACCAAGGCCGAGGATCATCATGATGATTGCGAATGTGGACATACTGTCTCCTATTTGATGCGGGCAAAGCTGCGTGCAGCCTGTCGCTTGTTCAGGACCAGGGAAAGGATAAAGGCCACAGGCAGGATCGACCAGCCAAGGGAGATCAGATCCTGAGTGGAGTAGCCTCCGTAGGGGGTGCCGTAGTCTGTGATGATATTCATGACAAAGGTGTAGCCGAGGATGGCCACGGTTACGAGCATGAGGAAGACCTTCCAGGCAGTGCCCACAGAGAAATCCGAGGTGGCATTGACGTGGGTCTTGATTTCATTAAGGCCGACAATGTAGCTCATGAGGCTGATTTCGACCAGTGCCAGTCCGAGGATGCACAGGTTGTTGATGAAATGATCCACGATATCAAGGATGAGCAGGCCGCCGCCGGTGGTGAAGATGAGGGTCATGGCGAATCCGAAGGCACAGACCAGGCTGGCGGTTTTTTTGCGGCTCCATTCGAATTTGTCGATAAAGGCGGAGCTGACCGCTTCCACGATGGAGATGTGGGAGCTGATACCGGCCATGGTCAGGCAGAGGAAGAAGAGCGTCCCCACGAAGATAGGAGCAGGCATGGTGTTGATGGCTGCCGGAATGGTGACGAAAGCCAGGCCGACGCCTGCGCCTGCAACATCGGAAACCGCCTGACCGGTAGCATGGGCCATGTTGCCCAGCACGGAGAAGATCATGACGCCTGCGAGCATGGAGAAGCCGCAGTTGATGAATACGGTGATGGCCGCGTTGTTGTTGATATCCGAGTCCTTGGGCAGGTAGCTGGAGTAGGCCAGCATGATGGAGAAGCCGATGGACAGTGAGAAGAATATCTGGCCATAAGCGTCAGCCCAAACAGAGAAGTCCAGGAGTTTGCTGAAATCGGGTTGAAACAGGAAGTTCAGGCCTGTCATGGCGCCAGGCAGGGTGACTACACGGGCGATGAGTACCAGCACGAGGACGAAGAGCAGGGGGATCAGGACCTTGCATGCGCGTTCGATCCCTTTGCGCACCCCGGAGGTGATGGCGAGCCATGTGATGCCCCAGGCCAGGGTACAGGCGGCCAGGATGGGCAGACGGATGCCGCCCAGCTCAAAGGGAGAGCCGGTCAGACCGAGGTAATCCCCAAAGAAGAACCCTTTCGGGTCACTGCCCCATGCCTGGCTGAAGGCGAAGCCGGTATAGTTGATGGTCCAGCCGATGACAGCCACATAGTATATGGAAATGACCAGCGCCACCACGACCTGCATCCAGCCTATCCATTCCCATTTGGCGTTGAGGGAGCGGAAGACTTTGGGCGCGGAGCCACGGAATTTGTGGCCCATGCCGAATTCGAGAATCATGAAGGGAATACCTGCGGTAAGCAGGGCGAAGATGTAGGGAATGAGGAAGGCGCCGCCGCCGTTCTCATATGCCATGTACGGAAAACGCCAGATATTTCCCAGACCGATAGCGGAGCCAACCGCGGCCAGCACGAAGCCGGCACGGGAACCCCATTGTTCACGTTGAGCCATTGTGTATCACCTATGAAAGTTGCGAGTCTCCCGTCAGAGACGGGTAAAAAAGGCAGAGCCGAGGTTGAGAGTCTGCGCTGCCGTAATCAGGATCGGTACACATTGACGTTTGCATAGCGGTCCCGGTTGCTTCCCTAAAACGGTTCTGGCTTAGGTGATTCTCCACTGAATGTCCAGAGCTCTAAACTGCGAAACCACGGAGATTATTCTCCGTGGTTCTATAAATCGACATGAATATACTGATTTAGAAAGTAATAACCGTATATCCTCTTTTTTGGTATGCGTCGATGGAAGGGTGGCCTGCCATGTCGTCCAACAGGGTGATGCCCGCTTCCTTGACCGCGTCGAGCACGCCGAGCTTGGCAGAGCACGCCTTGCATGCGCCGTCAATGAGTCCGGCTTCCTTGGCTTTGAAGTACAGGGGTGAAAACGGGTTGTCCTTGTCTTCGAGCATGGGGATGAGCTTGACGGAAGCGCCCTCGAGCACGATAACGGCTTCCGTTCCTTTTTCCTTCATGTCCAAGGCATTGAGCAGGACGTGGACAAAACACATAAGTTCGCCGTTAAAGGCGTAAAGACAATTCATGATTCCTCCTGTTGTTCATACAAAGGCCCTCCAGTCATATGCCTGAGGGCTGGGTCGTCGTCATTTATTTCTCCTCGAAAGCCTGTTCGACGTTCCATTCCTCCCAGGCTCTGCCCACAAGAGCGGGGCCGGGCCGTTCACATCCTGTTTTTTGCTGCAGCCACGGCAGTCTCCGTTTAATTCGTTACATGGCGGATTGACGACTGTGCTCTCACGACTGAAGCGATAATAATTACTATTTATAAAAACACAAGTCGTTTCTGAGAATATGTGCATGTGATCGCATTTCATCAATAACAATGTGTGTCGAGATCGATGGGGTGCCTGGGGACATGGGTTGCAGAGACGCCTGTGGTTCAGCCGGGAACAAAGATATTGCATTGAACGTGACACGGCACTTGCTAAGGCGAGTCTTTTGCAGTAGGTAATTCATCCCTTCGGCGGCGAAGTACGAAAGTATCGCTGCCAGTGAGAATCCTCACGAATCTGACGGGGCGTGGCGCAGTCTGGTAGCGCGCCTGCTTTGGGAGCAGGATGCCGGGAGTTCAAATCTCTTCGCCCCGACCAGGAAAAATTTAGGTCTTGATTCTTAGTAACTTACTAAGGTTCAAGGCCTTTTTTTGTGGCCTTGTTACACCAAACTGTTACACCGAGGTCGTAATAATGGCTGGACAAACTCGACTTTTTCGCCGTGGCGCAACTTACTATCACCGTGCCAAAATCCCTGTTGATATCAAGGGAACCTACCCCAAGACGGAAGAAACATTCTCTCTCATGACAAAGGACTACGATAAGGCATTGAGGTTGCTTCGTATTGCTGCCGTGAAAGTGGATGAAAAATTTGAAGCCCATCGTCGTATGCTTAAAGGTGAACCAGCTCTTAAGACTAAGAATATAATCGGTGACACCACAGTAGCCAAGCCTGAAACACGTTCACCATTGCTTTCTAAGGTCCGCGATGAGTGGTTCAAGATGAAAGCCATTGAAGGTGGATGGACAAAACGTACAACCGACCAGAACCAGGCTTGGACTGATCGCTTCATAACCATTGTGGGAGACAGGCCTATTGATCAGTACACCAAGGCCGATGGTAGGAAGTTCAGGGATGTCATGTCAAAATTCCCTAAGAACGTTGATAAATTCAAAGAATTGAAGGGGTTTTCAGTTCAAAACATACCCCAAGCAGCTGAATCCATGGGTTTAGAGCTTATGTCGAGGGCCAATGTGAACAAGTACATTATTGGAGCCTCGGCTCTTTGGAAATGGATAAGCAGGAACTACGATGAGGAACCGTCGAATCCATTGGATGGAATGGCGTACAAGATCAAAGTAAACCCAAAAAAGGACCGTGACCCATTCACCACAGAGGAACTAAACATCATTTTCAAGGCTCCCACCTTCACTGGCTGTAGGTCGTACAAAGGCTGGAGGAATCCCGGCACATACTCATTGAGAGATTCGTATCGCTACTGGATTCCCCTGATCGGTCTGTTCACTGGTATGAGGCTGGGTGAGATGTGCCAGCTTTACACCGAGGACGTGCGGGAAAAGCAGGGGATTACCTTCTTTGACATCCACGCCAACCGGGAGGATATGAGCCTCAAGACCGCCCACTCTGAAAGGCAGATACCCGTTCATGCAGAGTTGTTCCGACTCGGCTTCAAGATGTATGTTAAGAGACTCAGAGCCGAGGGCCAAGAAAGATTCTTCCCTGACCTGAAGATGAGTAGTGAAGGGTATTGGTCAAAGAATGCTTCAGCGCACTTCCAGCGGTTCTTTAAAGTTGTTGGGGTGAAGCACGGGAAGAATTGTTTCCATAGTTTTCGGCATTGTTTTGAGGATGCATGTCGAGCTTCTGGTGTCCCCAAAGAAGTCATGGATGCCATTCAGGGCCATAGGGAGAGAGGCATGGCGGCTAGATATGGCAGCGGCTATGAATTGGGGGTACTCAATGAGGCTATGAAGCGGATTCAATATGGGGCATTAAACTTGAAACACCTGTACTGAAAGAGCACGCGCATTTGATTGACGATTCTTTGAGGATGGCCAGTAAAGATGCTGTGGACATTGTGTAGCTGACTACGCCGATAGAATCCGTTTTTACGTTGCTTGCTCAAGTCCCTCCTATCCTATACCTTACACCCTATATCTACAGGCTAAAGAGGTCGTGATGCGTTGCTATAGATGTGATGAATTCGAGTGGGAAACAGATGAAGAAATTGTTGAAGTCCAAAATGATGGCAGGGGTCTATGCCTCTTTCATCAAAGGAACAACAATAAAGGTAAAAAAGGCGATGACGAAATTGGTGGTTTCAATGATCCTGCTTTAAAAGACAGGGTCGATAAGGCTAGTGATCGCTTGAATCAGCTGGTTCGTGATAAAATTGAAGAAGCAGTCGAACAGAAGAAAGTATGTAACCTCAGTGGGGCATTTTTTCATAGTCGTTTTGTCTTTCCTGATTTTACCTACCTTCCTGCAATAAATTTTCACGGAGCGTGTTTTGAAAATAAGTTAGATTTACAAAATAAGATATTTGAAGGGCATTTCTATTTTTCTAAGGCTATAACTCGCGGCTTAGATTTTTCTGGATCGTTATTTTTAAAAGGTGCCGATTTCTCAAAGGTTCATTTTCATAGACATTCTGTTTTTACCTCGTGTGAAGTTGCAAAGCCTAACTCAATTAAAATGCATGGTGTGCCAAGTTTTAACCATGTTTCTTTTTCAGGAACAGAATTTCGCCTGTTTGATTTCTTAGAAAAAGATGCTGATCACGCATATTTTCTTCAAAGGGAAAACATTTTTCGTTCCATGAAAAAGGCAGCGGAAGACAGTGCGGATAGGGTCAAATATTCTGAGTGGCACTTTTTGGAAAGGGAAGCTCAACGGGCCAAGTACAGATCGAGAGACAAGCAAGCATACACTAGGTTTAAAGAGCTAAACAACGGATCAAGCAACACTCTGATTTCATCGGTTTATTTGTTGAAAATGAAGATTCGTCACTTTCTTTTCAGTAGGCTTTACAATGCAACGTGGTGGTACTGGCGATTAAGCGGATACGGGGAAAAGCACAATTGGGCGCTTATGAGCTTTCTGTTGGTGTTTGTGCTGACTTGGTGTCTTTTAGGATTTGGAGGAATCCAGAACGACGAAGGCATGGTCATTCAAGGGCTAAGTCTCACAGCAGACAATGCTCTTGCCAATGCTGGCCATGTCTTTAGAACGCTGGTCATGAATTCGTTGCTTTTCAAATACTCGTCCATTCCCTTCAAGCCTGTTGCTGGTTGGGCTGAAACCATTCTTATAGGTGTAACACGATTGGTTATGCCATTGTTGGCCGCTTTATTCGCTTTTGCATTGCGGAATAAGCTCAGACGGTAATGGTCGATTTGGTCGTGGCCTATTATCCAGTAGCATCATGAAAGAGAGGCATTGAATGGATAGTTATATGGACAATCTAGTGCGGTCGTTTAGTCAAATTAACAAAACGTTGGCTGGAGTAATTGAGGCTAACAGAGGGCAAGGTACAGGGTTATACGGAATGTATAATGATGCACATTTCCTTTCAATTAAACTCCTCAATCATGCTGTATCAATGAATAAAATCTTTCAATCTACGGATTTAATAGAGCTTGATGGTTTGTCGCTCTCTTTTTGTGATTATTCGTCAATAATTGCTCTCGCTCGGTCTAGTATTGAGACCTATTTGGTTTTTTTCTGGCTATTTATTTCGCCGAAATCGATTTCAGAACGCAACCTTACCTATCTTTCGTGGAGGCTAACCGGGTCAAATCTGAGGTTGAAGTTTTCTTCTTTGAAAGATGAAAACGATCCGGTGATGGCCGCTGAGAAGACGCACAATCAAGAACTAATGAGGAAGATCAAGCGAAGTGCTGAATGGAAAAGAATGTCTGCGGGAAAGCGGGATAGTTATCTGAAGAGGCTGAAACAGAATCATGGGGTACGACCACAATGGAATGACTTGATTGTTGCTTCGGAGCTGTCAAATGGGTTTAAGTACACATATAAATTTTTCTGTGAGCATGCCCATTCTGGTAGAACCGCAGTATGCCAAATCTATACATCGCATAACGATATCGTTGCTCAACGGCAAATGTGCGGCTTACCTTTGAAAATGGTCCGTTTTGTAATTGCCTGTTTAATTATCGACTATAGCAAGTTGTTTAAACCATCTGCGAAATGGCTGTCTGCTAACGAAGAACATTATCAACGAGCATTACTACACAGTGACTTGGCTAAAATCGGATTAGGATAGTCGTGTGATGAATTCAGTCGAAAGGCCGAAGAGCGGGTGAAGGCTTAGGCCAAATGGGGTGGAGGAGATAGAGCTGTTCATGCTGATCTTGTAGCCGCAAAAAGGCGAAGCCTCCCCAATATTTTTTTTCAAAAAAAAGGGAGACTTCTTTTTACATTGAGTGAGGAGATCACTCTGCCATTAATAAAATGGAATCATTTTAAAATCTTATAGATGCTTTTCTAGGAGCTTAAAGTAAGCCAATACTGACATTCTGAGAACCATTTGTTCGGCTTGTTTGGGGTGCAGGTTCATCTCTTCAAGCAGTTCTAAATGTGTCTGGCGAAGCTTAAGAGAAATATCAGCTATATCGTAAATCAGTGCATCGTTTGGGTTGTCGGAGTCCTTGCTTTTCTTCATTTGGCGTTTCCAGAAATTGTTAATCTTATCGTCATCAGCTCGGATACGTACAACGGCGGCTGAAATGTCCGAAGTAAGAACTTCCTCGGTTACGTCTGGCGCGTCTGGTGTTATTAAAAGATGGTCCCGTAGGATTTGAAAAGCCTGCTCTTTCTCCTCGCCTTCGGCCTCGTGATACTCACGTACAAGATTGCGAAGCTTGATCTTCTCTTTGATTCGTTCACGGCGTGTTTCATCAACGGCAGAATCCGCTACTTTATCGGTAACAGATGGAATTGGTTTGTTAGTTTTTTCTATGTGATTTAAAAACATCTTGTAAGTTCTCCATAATTTTTTCTTTTAGTTTTTTTGCAATAACTTCTTTGAAAGCGTTTCGGATAAAAATCCCGGTTGTTCTATCGGCTTGAATTAGCTCGTTTACATACCCTGAAATATTTCCGGTGCTCTTAGCATATTCATAATTATCCTTAGTAAATGTAATACTTGATTTCAGTTTCTTTTCTTTTGGCATTGTAATATTATTTATACATATGGAGTGTTCCAATTCGCTCAAAATTGTATTCTGAGAACACTTTTTTACATTTTATTTTTGGATAAAAAAAAGCCCTGTAGTTCCTACAAGGCTTATCTTTGTTGTGAAGTTATCCGAGCTTCTTTTTCAATTCATTTAATACCGTTTTGCAATATTCGGTTGGATTGGGGGCTTTGGGCTTATCTAGGTTGAACCATTCGTGGTGGTCGTATCCTTCCGGGGCTGTCTGTTCGGTAAGAAGCATAGAAAGATCTTCTTTGTAATTTGGCGATTGTCTGAACATATCGTTTCTCCTTGTGGTCTTTATCTGTATTTATCTTGAGTCGAGGACCACATGAAAAAAAGCCGGACAGTTTCCTGCACGGCCATGATTGGGATATAAGGGGCTGATTGGCTATAAAACGGCGGAGAGGGTGGGAGACCAGTTTTCACCTGTCTACTTTTATAACATCTTGTAGATGCAGCTTTTAATCAAATTGGTATCAACGTTCTGTGCCACAATATGTACCACTTCATGTATCAAGGGACAAGGCTAAGGGGATAGATTTCTATCTTGTGTTTCTCATACTCAGTTATTTGTTGTGTCTTACTGTCTGTTATTTAACATTAAATTAGTAATCCAGACTTATAAAGTATGAAAACTTTGATCAAATTAGTGATTATTACAACTAATAGTTGGAAAAGTCTTGACTTTTAGTATGAATTGGTTATTGTGTATTCAACAGCTGGCGATACGCCAGTCAATAGCTCTTTGAAATCCGTCTTAAGGCATCAATTATTTATTCATGGTGCATAAGTCCCGTTCCGGTTGAAAGACCGCCCTGGCTTCGGTCAGGTTTGTGACCACATGGTCGCCACCGATAAGGTGGAATTGTCGCCCCCACGCGAACAATGAAAGCTAAACGACTCGCACTGACTGCGACGACGTAGTGATCGTATGCGCTGAGGCGATAGCACTTCATGGTGGCAGCAGTCTTAGAGCAAAGAGTGAATGTTAACGGGCCGTACAACCATTAAACTGCATGGGGAACCATGTGAAGTAGGGTATCAAATGAATAAAGAAATTGTAGAGAAGAAGAAGCAACTCGAATTGATCGAGGAATCGCATCACATCCTTTGTGGATTAGTGCGTAAGCGGAAAATCACCTTAAGAATTACGGATGAACTCGTTTCATCTGACGAAATGGAAAAAACGGTCTTACCACTTCTGAAAAAGAAGAAATGGTGGGCAAAGGCATCGTTCTATTGGGCGGTGTTACGTGGATCTCTTCGTTGGGGGCCGGAACTCTGGAATAGATTCCATGAAGTTCTCGGACTTATGCTCTAAGAAAGTATGATGATGGAAGACTGCCAAGCCCTGACAATAACCTACTAGGATTACATATGACGATCGGCAAATTGATTAAAACTATTCGGGCAAGCCAAGGCCTTTCTCAAGGTTACATGGCAGGTTGCTTGGGTATCTCTCAGAACTACTTATCTCTCGTAGAGAGTGGTAAGAAGACAATGAGTGCAAAGCTCATAGAAGCTCTTGCTGTATTGATAGGAGTTTCGAAAGAGTTGATTTACATTGTAGCAAGTGAAGTTCCTGTAGAACTTTCAGACAAAGAACGAGGAGACTTTATTAAGCTTCAGAAGAATATGTTTTCAATAATCACTTATGAAATGGAAACAATTTCTTGTGACGCCGCATGATGAAGTTTGCCCTTTAATTGGACTTAAAAGTCCGAACTCATTAGCCAGAATCCTTGGCTATTCCCTCGACCATTTGAATGAAGTTTGTGAAAGTATTCCTAGCTTTTATAGGAAGAAGGAAATCACAAAGAAAGATGGTTCTGCCAGAGTCCTTTCCGTGCCGTCTGCTCCATTGCGCAGGATTCAATCTGCAATTCTGAGGCATTTAAGTAAATTTGAGTTACATCCCGCAGCTTATGGGGCAGTAAAGAAAAGATGCCACGTAGATAATGCAAAGCAACATGCGGCTGCTCCCTTTGTTTATTGCTTGGACTTTAGCTCCTTCTTCCCTTCTATTTCTTCAAGACGTATTTATGAGCTGTTTATTCAACAATTGCAGTGCTCTCCTCCTGTCGCAGGTGTGCTGTCCAAGCTGACAACATACAAATACAAACTACCAACAGGGTCTCCAACAAGTCCTGTATTAGCCAATATTCTGTGTCAGCCTTTAGATGTAAGACTGGGTAACCTTTCAGATGCTCATAATGTAGTTTACACACGATTCATTGATGATCTTACTTTTTCAGGTAGAGTTATTCCTGAAGAATTCATGCTCAAAGCCAAAGAAATAGTAGAATCATTTGGGCTGAAGCTGAATGAAGGAAAAGAAGAACTCTTCACTCCAATGAATGGGAAACTGGTCACTGGAGTCAACGTGAATAATAAGAAGATTAGGGTTTCAAGGGATTACAAACGATCAGTCCGTGCTCAGAAACACCAGTTAGAACTGTTTGAAGAATACATGACTCCCAGTGAAATTAAGAAAGAAGAAAGTAGAGTCGTTGGAAAAGATCAGTACATTAAGATGGTTAAGACTAGGTGATGGCCTTTGCTCTCTGTTGTTTCTTGGAAAAATGATAATTATTTGTGAGAGAGTGTGTACGTTATTGAATGGGACTCTTTTCCCTCATTGCCTCTCCTTATGTACCTAAGACGATTCGATCTAACTTTTCTACCAACCCAGACCTAAACGATCCTCGACATTACAAGGCAGTAACAGCTTGCTCTTCCTTTATTTCTGCCCACTGTGGACAATAGGGTATACCCTGTTGGGGAGTGGACATTTTCTGGACAATAGGGTTTTTCTGCTTGCAGTTGTCCAAGTCAGTCGTTATGGTTTAAACCGTAATGTCCACATAGACAAAAAGGAGTAAGTCCATGTCCACTATTTTCGCATACTGCCGTGTTTCCACTCTGGACCAAGATGCAACCATGCAGGAGGAGGCAATTAGAAAGGCTTACCCCAATGCTGTGATTCGCTCGGAAAAGGTCAGTGGTACTTCCATGAAAGGCCGGGACAAGCTGGACTTACTTTTGGAGAGTGTCGAGGAAGGCGATAAACTGGTAGTCTGGAAACTGGATAGGCTGGCCCGTGACATGCACGACCTCCTGAAGATCGTGGACCTCTTGAAGACCAAGGGAGCGCACTTGGAGATTTTGGACCAGAAAATTGACACCAGCACTTCAACGGGTACGGCTTTCCTGCAACTGTTGGGTGTTTTCGCTGAATTTGAAACGAATCTTCGCAAGGAACGCCAAGCAGCCGGGATAGCGAAGGCCAAGCGGGATAATCCTGAGAAGTACGCAGGGAGGAAGGCGAGCTTCGACAAGGATACAATCAAGGGGATGCTTGATGAAGGTATGAGCCAAGCCGCAATTTCTCGGAAGTTAGGCTGTAGCACGAAGACGGTTCAACGTGTGAAGGTATCGTTTTAGTCGATTTGACCATAGAGACAAGAAAAGACCCACCTGGCCATAAGCTGGGTGGGTTTCTTCGTTATATGATTCCGGCGAATTTGAGGAGAGTGTCCTTTCCGAGTTCTGGGCGTGGGTCGGGGTCCCCGTATATTGCCCGTAGGTCTTTGTTAGTAAATGCTGATTTTGGGTGACCGCATTTGTTGAGAGTGAACCTTACCGACTCTACTCCTAAACCCAAGTTCCGAAGAGCATACCCCATTTCCTTTAAGTCATAGTGATTCAGGGTTCCTTTGGACTTAGCATACAGGGCTTTTTTGAAAACGCGGGAACGGAAAAATTCATTGTCGTATTCGATTTCGGGGATATCTAGATTGATATGGGCCTTGGTGCCTTCGATCATCTGGACGCGCTTCTCTCCACGGGCAAGAACAGGGTCAAGTTCGGGATAAAGAGGCTCTGCAAGGTCCGGGTTGTTAATATCTTCGTATTCCGGGTTAGCGGTGATGATTCTTATGTGGTGACCGATTTCCTCTAGCTTCACGATAGGCTTGTGCAAGGGGTCGATTCCATACATAGGGGTGTTCTTGTCGAAGTATCTGAGTACTTCACGGGATGTGATCGGTGTTTCGTTCCAGAAGAACAGATTCGCGTGAAATTCGGACCAGTCGAAGTCATAGCCAGCCAATCCTCGGTGTTGAAGAATGAAGCGGGCATGGTGGAATTCCTCTGGGAAATGATTGTCTACTAGGTTCCGGGCAATTTCATATGAAGGAAGTTCGGAAAGTGCTCTGGGGATATCAAGGCCATCTATCGGGACGCATATCCAATTCTGTGGGGTGTCCTGTAGGGTGCTGAGTCCGACACTATCGGCTTCCTCTTGGGTCCCTCTCAGCGTGCCTCTGACAACGGCTAAAGTTGGCTTGTCTTGAAGTGCCTCAAGGTCATGCATAAGGGTATCGAGGTCCGTGATACTGTTCCGGTGTGTTAAAACGTGGAAGTGAGTGAGGATGTGCGGTGAAAAGAACTTCACGCCGTGAGTGATTCTGTAATGCTGTGGTATAATTTGGTAGTATCTATCAGCTGCGTCAACTGTAGTTAAATAATTCATTTTGTTTTGAATTCTCCTTTTTACTAGTATTTATCAATAGAATTCAATGAAAAATGAATATCAATGCATGATAGTGTCAGTATTTTAACTAGTGTTAACACTATATCACAACTCAATTTATTATTTGGCTCAAATAGTAGTTCATTAATTTTATGATTTTCTAAAGTAAATCTCTTCCTCCTCAAAAAAAAGAACCCTGATTTATCGTTACACGAAAATCATAGGGTCAATTTTTTTTTGGAAGAGATTTACTTCTGAATTTTCTGTTATCTGGATTTCTGAATTACCTGAATCAACTGTTATCTGAAATTTCTGAACTAGTTGAGAATGTAAGATTTGTATATTTTTACCCTATTATGTGTCTAACTTAATAAAAAATGCATTTATTTTAAAAAAGTCCTTCAAAATGCCCATTTATAGTTATATTGAAGTGTCTAACTTTATAAATAAATGTATGAGAGATAAACAATACAAGAAATACGAAAGTACTTACTACGGTAAGTGCATGGCAGAGGCAGTAAAAGAATTCATAGGGGGAAAAATCAAAGGTGATCCCTGGTTGAAACAGAATATCACAAAGCGAAATCTCAATGGATTTATTCGGCAACTTAACAACATTTTAGATTTTGCATATAGGAATCCTAAGAACACCACAGGTTTCGGCTTGACAGGGTATACCTATCACATCAAATATAAACTCCTAGCGAATTTTAAACAGAACAAAATCGGGAAGTACTTCTCGTACTTCTTGGATGAAGCCGAAGATGAAGGCAGCACCTATCACGCTAACAACGCATGGGGGAAAGAAAAAAATGGGTATTGTCGTTGGTATCGCTTCCATCTTGACTTGATTATCATCCTTGCCATGGCGAACCGGAACCTTCTACGGGCATGTGGATTCTCAAAAACAAGGATACACCACATAAACGAGGCAGATTACACCATCCCTGCGGTTCCTAGCGATTTTGAATTTAATTCAGCTATGCATCTCAGGATAAACAGGAAAATTTTCAGAAAGGAAGTCTTTCTATTCAATAAGTTCCATAATTTTCAGGTTATATATCTTATTCGACAAGTCATATATCAAGACGAAGATTTTTTTTACTTCAAGAATTTCATTAGCTCTGGCTGGGAGCATGGACTAAACGAAATCGGGCGCGATTATACCGTTGTGGGACAACTCAAGCGCGTTATGCGTAAACGTGTATTCGCGGATTACATCGAGGTAGATATCAACGCCGCCATGCAATCCACCTTCCTGTGGCTGATATCCTTGGACAGCCGAAAAAAGTGGTATGAACCGGACTACGATAAAATCAGGAAAGACCTTCCTATGCTCCACAAGCTCACCGGGACGAGTATGGAGAAGAACAAAGTTCGCGCGTTGTTCGCCAAGACTTTCAACGTTGACATAGTTGATGCCAAGCTCATCATCTTGCAGCTCACGGTTGCTCCCGGTAGCAATGTGATTCGAAAATATTGTAAGGATAAGCCACCAAAGACAAAAAAAATGGCCCGAATCCTTGCTAATAAATTATCCAAAGAATGCAATCTTGTCAGGAAGATATTGCTTGATAGATGGTACGATCGTACAACCAACGAAAACCCGAATTTCCGTATTGGCACCCTCCTCCTTCGTGACTTGCCAGAAATGATTGATGAGGTGATCAAACTCGGTGATAGCAAGCGTATTAAAGGCGGCAGAGGTCGAAGCAGAAAAGACCGTACAATGTTCCGCATCTATGAAGCAGTTGAACGCCAGATCAGGATTGAAATGATTCGCTTCCTTAGAAGCAAGGGTATCGACGAAGTATACCAGATTCATGATTGCGTAATTTTTCCAAGGCACGCAGCCACTGAGCCGTCCACCCTTGAGATGCTATCCGAACATATCAGAAAAAAAATCGGTTGCCGCCTTGGTTTTTCCCATGAGGTGTACAACCAGGCTAACCAGAACAAAGACGTTCAGGCCGAGAACAAAAAGATTTCCGAAGAAGTGAGACGTGGCATCAACCCAGCGGCCTACCTTGGGCATGAGTGGGCGCAAACTAATATTAAGGGCGGGCATGGTGACGAAAAATTCCCGGTCCTAGATACCGATGATCTACGTGAGGCGGGACGATTCGCACGAATCAAAGTAAGTTAACCAGTTATATAAATACTAATAGATTCAAAAAGTTCGACCCATTTTTCTTGTAGTGGGTCAGACACTCCTTTGCCCTCGCTAGTCGGGGGCTTTTCCTTTTCAGAATCAACACAGAAGAATTGTGCCTACTACAGCAAACAAAGAGCCGCAGCTCGCTCAAAATCGCCCTACAAGCAATCCTGAACCGATCACGGCTCATATTGGGACTAGCAGCAATGATAAAAAATTTACCGCTAGATTTCTAACCTAATCGTCCCAGTTATATCGGAACTTTCCTTTCTCAATATCCCCGGTCTGAACGAATTTCATAAACGGTCCATCGGAGCCATCCGCAGACGTGGGGTTCTTCTCAAGGTATTCACGAAAGCCATTTTCACCACGGCGTACAGCATCAAACATTTTCCCTAGTCTCTCCAAAGCCTGTTCTATTTTCATATCCATATTCCTCACTTGTGGGTCAGTATGTGTGTCTATTCCCACGTTTTCCTTATTTATAAGTATAAATAACAATAAAATCAGGAATAAGGACAAATACAATGCAACAATCAGGCAATGTAATAAACGACAAAGGCAGAAAGGTCGGTGATTGGAAAGTGGAATGGAGCAACCTCTACTACAAGCAACAAGGTTCTTACGATTGGCGCAAGACCCGCAGTATCTCCGACAAAGAGTACTACGACATACAGCTAGGCAGGGACACGACCATTCGAAGCGAGTTCGGGAACCACGTGATTCTTCAAAGTCCTCATGAGCAGTGCTTTCTAGAAATCGAGTGCAAGCCCAAGGAATGGATAATCACTCGGCACCAGTACGGGAATGGAGTCCACGGGTATATTGCACAACACGATCTTTCAGGGGCAATGGCTTCAATCAAAAACCAACGTCAGCAGACACTTTCGGACCTCTACCACGCGCAGGAGGCGAAATAATGGAAAAGAAACGCCTGCACATCTCGGTCAGTCAAGAGGTTTACAAAATTCTTCGCCAGTATCCGAACATGTCGCAGTACGTCAGCGATCTTGTCTTGAAGGACGCACTCCAAGAACCCCAAAAAAAATCAAAATACTACGAGGTTAAGATATAATGGAATATACAGAAATGAAGATTAAAGTACCGATGTGGGTACGTGAGGCCCTTGAGGAGTACCGGGACCCGTCCACCGTTATCACCCTGCTGGTCATGAATCACAAAATGGCCGAAATCAAAGAGAAGATCAGGCAATTAGAGGCAGAAGATGAGTAAATTAATTGAAGAACTTAACATGAACGAACAAGAGCAAGTGGCCTTTGATTTTGGCTTCGTTGGGTTGCCCATAGCGAATTGCTTGGACCTCCTCGATATCACTAACGATGATTTTGAATCGAAATTCCAATCATTTTATCAAAAGGGTGCGTCATATGCTCGGCTCCAATCACTTAGGAAACTCATGGATATTTCAGACGATGTGGCGAGCTTGCGGGATTACATGCAATTCAGGGCAAATAGTGGTTTCAATAGTGACGGCGATTTCACTAAGGCACTTGAGGCACCCGATAATCCACCCATGACAACGGCAGAGGTTATTGCAGAACTCAGGAAAATTTCCGATTAACTCCAATTGGATTTGTTGTTTGGCTCATTCCTTCGGGGATGGGCTTTTCGTGGACTCGACCACCAACCTTATCCAAGCTTGAAAGTGTTACACCAGACTGTTACACTAGATACTAATTACTGATTCAAGACCCGAATCAAATTTAAAACTGCTTCCACAAATATGACATGTATTGCGCGGGTTTGTAGCATAGCCTGCTTTGTGGACGGCCTGCGGCATTGATGCCGGGAGTTCAAATCTCTTCGCCCCGACCAGAAAAGCAATAAGCAGATCGAGCAATGCGCTCGATCTGCTTTTTTGTTGTGCGCTGATCGGTTGTCGGAACGGCAGAGCGCATACCGGCAGCAGGCGGACACAAAGGGGAATGGCCGCCTGGTGTCTGGCAGTGGGGGCTCGTGCCGGACCATGCGCCTGGTTAGCCCATGTCCACACCGGGGATCGTGTGGCCGCACTTGGTACATTTGCCGTTGTGCAGGTTTGATTTGGTCATGCCGAACCCGCTGCGCTCGATGAGGAGTTCTCCGCAACCGGGGCAGAGGGTGTTCTGTCGGTCCAGGCCAGGCATATTACCTATGTAGACGTATTGCAGTCCCTTGGATTTACCCATGTTGTAGGCCATGTCCAATGAATCCCCCGAGGTCGGCGGGGCATCGGTCATGCGGTAGTTCGGGTGAAAACGGGAGATATGCCACGGTGTGTCGGTGCCGACCTCGTTGGCCAGGAAATCCGTGAGCTGGTCCAGTTCTTCCGGGGAGTCGTTTTTTCCGGGGATGAGCAGAGTCGTCACTTCCAACCACCATTTGAGGTCGTGCTTTATTCTTTTGAGGTTATCCAGGACCGGTTCCAGACGGCCTCCTGAAATCTGATGGTAGAACTCCGGCGTAAAACATTTGAGGTCCACGTTGATGGCGTCAATGAGATTGGCCAGTTCCTCCAGGCATTCGGTGGACATGAACCCGTTGGAAACCATGATGTTTTTGAGACCGTGTTCTTTTGCCAGTTTGGCCGTGTCCTGCATGAGTTCAAAGAAAACAGTCGGTTCCGAGTATGTGTAGGCAATTGAATCCGCGTCGAGCCTGAGGGCTTCACTGACCAGTTGCTCCGGGGAGAGGGGTTGGCCCTTGATGGCATCGCCGTCCAGTGGAGACTGGGAGAGCGACCAGTTCTGACAGAACGAGCAACTCATGTTGCAGCCCATGGTGGCAAAGGAGAATGTCTTGGTACCGGGCTGGAAATGGTAGAGTGGTTTTTTTTCAATAGGGTCGAGGTTCATGGCCGCGACTTTTTCGTAATTCAGTGTGTAGAGGGTGCCGTTGCGGTTTTCGCGTACGCCGCACTTTCCGCAACGGCCGGATTTGATGGCGCAATAATGATTACACAGACGGCATGCGACAATGTCGCGGCCTATGGACTTCCAAAGTCTCGCTTCATGCATGTCAGAACCTCTTGAAAGGCATGGTGTTCAGAAACAGCGTGTGAGCTTTGTCAGGGTGTGTGGTAATCGTTGGAGTCTACATTGATATCCAATTGTTTTCCCAATGTGCCGTCCATTTTTTCATACCAGTCGACTTCCTCCTTTTCAGCACCCTTGTGCTTCAGGATAGTATCACCTTGTTCATTTTTTTCAAGGGTGGTGGTGCCGGTGGTTTCATCCTGTTCCGTGCCGAACACATTATCCTGGCGATTTTTGGCTGTATCCTCATTCTTGAATTTGTTTCCAGCCAGGCCGGGAGCTACTGTCAAAAAAAGGACAAGGGTCCCGATAAGAGCTATGATGTTGAAATGGCGCATGGTTTCCTCCATGGCAAATCTGTTTTTTTACTGTATGAATATACCCATCAATCCGTGAGTTGGCAATGCAATTGCCGGACCGTGCATTTGGTCCTTGAACTCCGACGATCAACCATCTATAAACCTTCCATCACAAACGCACTTCATGGAGAGTTACATGAGCGACAGCGCCAAACGTTCCCAGGCATACACCGCAGCCGGTGTGAATATCGAAGCAGGCAATGAGTTTGTCAGCCGCATCAAGAATATGGTCAAATCCACCTTCACGCCCGGTGTGGCAACGGAGATCGGCGGATTCGGCGGATTGTTCAAGCCCGAAATCGCTGGCATGGAAGCCCCCATGCTCGTGGCAGGCGCCGATGGCGTGGGTACCAAGCTCAAGCTCGCCTTCATGTTCGACAAACATGACACCGTGGGTATTGATCTGGTGGCCATGTCCGTCAATGACGTTCTGGTTCAGGGCGCAACCCCACTGTTTTTTCTTGATTACTTTGCCACCGGCAAGCTGGAGAGCGGCGTGGCCGAGCAGGTCGTGTCCGGTGTCTGCGAAGGATGCCGTCAGTCCGCCTGTGCCCTGCTTGGCGGAGAGACCGCCGAGATGCCCGGCTTCTACCCGGACGGCGAGTATGACCTCTCCGGGTTCGCCGTAGGTATGGTGGACACTCCCAAGATGGTTACCGGCAAGGATATTTCGGCTGGCGACGTACTTATCGGGCTGGGTGCCTCCGGGGCGCACTCCAATGGCTGGTCGCTCATTCGCAAGATTCTCGGCGAGTCCGGTCTGCAACAGGATGACACCTTCCCCGGTACGGACGAGACCGTGGCCGAAGTCCTCATCAAGCCGACCAAACTCTACGTCAAACCCGTGCTGGAACTCATGGAAGCCATGACCATCAAGGGCATGGTCCATGTCACTGGCGGCGGGTTCTACGACAATATCCCGCGTGTCCTGCCTGACGACGTCAAGGCGGATATCCAGTTCGGCTCCTGGGCCATGCTGCCCATTTTCGACTGGCTCAAGACGCAGGGCAAGCTCTCCTGGCCGGAAATGCTTCAGATCTTCAACTGCGGCGTTGGCTATATCCTTATCGTGGATGGCGAAAACGCTGACAAAGCCTTGGAAATGCTCGACGCCCGCGAAGATGTGGACGCCTATCGCATCGGCGAGATCAGCAAACGTGAAGGCACAGGCGAGCAGGTGGAAATCACCTTCCCCTAACAAAAAAAGATTCACCACGTTTTCATCACCCACCACGGCCTTTTCAGGGCGCTGTGGTGGGTTTTTTCTTGAGGACTGCGCCTCTTTTTGATCTACTGTTGGTATGGATGGGGTTTTCACTTGTGCAGAGAATCCTGTCCGGCGTTTGTCAACGATCGATAAGGAGGCCTGCATGAAGAAAAGAATGGCGGCGGTGCTCCTGTGTGGTTTGTTCATACTGGCCTGTGCGATACACGCCGTGGCCGAGGATACAGTGCCCCGCATGGAGGCAGCCGAACTGCTGACCAAACTGGATTCGCCGGAAGTCATTATCATTGATGTCCGTCGTGAGGGTGACTGGAACACGAGTGAGGTCATGATCAGGAACGCCCTGCGCCGGTCTCCGTATACGGCAAGGGTCTGGTCTGCAGAGCTGCCCAGGGACAAGACCATTGTTCTTTACTGTGCCTGAAACGAGGAGCACACCAGCGCCAGTGTGGCGTTGCAGTTGATCAAAGCCGGGTTCTCCCATGTCTACGCTCTCAAGGGCGGGTGGCACAATTGGGAAGTTGAAGGGTATCCGACCCAATTGAAATCAATGCGTTCATTATAAAAAAAAGCCGCCCTGAGGCCAAGGCGTTCAGCATAGGTGTGGGCTTTTGTTACTATGTCGAACCGCCTAAAGTGACAGTTGTTTCCAGTTATTGTAATATCCTGACCCGCTTAGTTCTAAATGAGTTTAATAATGAATAAAGATGACATACCTATTGGCGAATCCAGTTGGATAGAATTCATTGACCTGGCAGATCGGCAAGGCGAGGCAGTCCAAGTTGATTCTTTATTGGTAAAATTATTTCCACTTTGGGAAGCCTTGGAACAGCATTGCGTAGCTGAATGTTGTGGCTTTGATGCGTTTGATTTCTATCCAAATGCCATCGTCTCCGCAGCTACTGGTATGGACTTGAATGAACTGCACGAAACGCTGAGTAATGCTATCAGTGACATTGAAGCCCTAGAAACCACCATAGTCGTGAGTGATCGTTTGAATAACTATGCAGATAAAAAAACATTCTTGGCGCTTTTAGCGCATATAAAATCATGTGTTCAGTTTTAAGTATGGCTAGCATGAGTCGGCGCGCATCTATCTAAAAGATATGATGCATTTTTTTCTGGCAAGAAATCTTGCTGGGAATACAGAATCCCCCAACCCCTACGGGGCGGGGGATTCATGGTATAAGAATGTTGAAAGTCCACACCTTTGCTGAACGGCTCGCCCTGAGGCGGCTTTTTTGTGTCGTTGTTATCCGAGATAGGGATTGAAATACCCGTATTTGATCCAGGGCAGGGCCTTGCTCAGGCGTTTCTTGAAGTTCATGAAGCCCATGCTCGGTGAATGGCCAAAGGGTTTCAGGAGCTGAAGATACAGCTCCGGGTCGAGGTTGAGGTTGCGCAGCTGGATGAGATCGTATCTGCCTGTTTCTCCCAGCTCGATAAGGGCGCTGAGTTCCTCTTCGGTATCCGTGATGCCAGGGAAATAGAACAGGTTCAGCGAGATGAACAGGCCGACCTCATGGGCTTTGCAAATGGCCTCGCGCACATCTTCAAACGAATACCCCTTGGGTCTGTAATAAGCCGCGTACACATCCGGGCGGGCAGAGTTCATGCTCACACGGATGGAGTTGACGCCAGCCACTTTCAGGGCGGGCATGACACCGGGCTTGGACGCGTTGGTGTTGACGTTGATCGTCCCTGTGCCGCCGTCTGAGCGGTATTCCTTGACCGCGTCGCAGATAAGCTCCGTTTCGGTGAGAGGTTCTCCCTCACATCCCTGACCAAAGGAAAAAATAGGGTGGCGTTCGCGGGATTCATGGCGGCGCATGACCTCCACGATTTCGTTCACGGTAGGCGTGAACGCGATACGGCACTGGGGAGACGGAAAGGCGGAGTCGTCCGGTTGTTCCGAAATGCAGCCGATACAACGGGCGTTGCAGGTTCTGGCTGTCGGCAGCGGGCACTCGAAGCGACCCAAGGCCAGGTTCTTCGCCGCCGGGCATCCGCTGGTCAGGGCGCACCCGGCCAGGTGATTGACCAGCCTGTTTTCCGGCATTTCGGCTATGAGTTTGTGGGCGCCAGCCTCGACGCGGTCGGGCGGGATATGTTTGAATACCTGCCGCTTGTCACTGTCCACTTTCTTGGCGCAAACCCAGAACTTGCCTTCGGCATAGCCAATGGCACCATAGGAAAGGAGGGGGAGCACAGGAGCGTCTTCGTCGGATTCGTACGCCGCAACACCGGTGACGGTGTAGCCGGGGCTGGAAAAAGCGGCCACTGCGAGTTCTTCCATGACCTCAACCTGTCCGTTCTCCTGGCTGTAGCCCATGGCATGACGGCCTGGAAGCATGAAAAATTCGCTTTCAGCAGGCAGGGGCGTGATCTCGTCCGGCCTCGGCAGGCCGTATTCGTCCCCTCGCCTTACCATGAGCAGCAAGTCCGGGTGGTCGAATATCTCACCATCCGAGTTGGCAAATAACATCTTTGGCTGTGGTTTCTTTTTGGATGACATAATTAGAGCACCCTAATGGAAAAATACACATTTGGGCAAGAAAGTATTCATTGAAATACGATTATGCCGATCACAAGAGCGCGCAATAATGCAGCAAAAGGCTGCGCATGCGGAGCAGGGATGCTGAGACTCGGCAAGCTCCGGGGCTTTGGGAACAGGGTTTGCAGATTACAGGGGGAGTGTCGGGGCGATCGACCATGATGGCCTTTTAACCTGTTGAAAACATGGCTTTATGCGTGTTTTACTGCAAGCTTTGGAGACGAATTGATGCACACAGAATCAAATAAATGCACTCGGTTGTATTGTTCGGCAATCATGATCGGGACACTGCTGACACTGGTTTGTCTGGCTGTCGGGAGCGCGCAGGCGCTCATGCCTCCTGAAACCTATGCCCAGGCGTCACGCCATTCCCGCATCAAGGCCATCGCCACTATCGTCAATGTGGATGTCGGCCATGTCGGTCCGCGGGCCACATCCAAGGTTGCCACGTTCAGGCTGGAATACGCGCTCACTGGCGGAACTCCGAGAATTTTCACCGGCTCCTGCCTGTCGTTAGATACTCGGGCACAGCGGGCCAATGTCATGGTCGGCGGCGCGACCTATTTTTATCCGCATACGGGAAACAGGGTGTATGTGACGATCAGCGAAAACGGCGGTCGTATTACTTCCATGACACCCATGAGTGCGGAGCTGGAGCGGGTCATTCGGTATGAACCTGATCGCCTCATATATGGTGTGACTTCCGTCAGGATAATCGGTCGCAAGGGGCACCGTCCCAAGGCCGTGATCCGGCGCAGGATTCCGGCAGCCCCTGTCCTGCAACTCAAGGACAAGGGGGCGCACCCTCCAAAGGTCCATGTTCTCAAGGAAATGCCCGATCACAACAGGAGTAAGACCGGCAAGCCGTCCCGTATTGATTGTCATGAGGCAGGGCGGGAAACATATCATATTCATAGGAAATAGGACTGGCTGGATTTTACATGTTGCATGTGTTATGGCTGTCATCCATATAGATGATATGTATAGATGATATGTATAGATGATATGGCACAAAGGAGAGACGCCGTGGAAAATAAATGTACTGTCTGGCCGTTACCCGCAGCCATTGTTCTGGCTATCGGTCTCATTGGCGGTTGCTGGATACTCGGGAACGCCCTGGTGGATTTCAAGGCCATGGACCGTTATGTGACGGTCAAGGGTCTGGCCGAGCGTGAAGTTCCGGCAGACCTTGCCATGTGGCCCATCAGTTTCAGCGCAGGGGGCAATACGCTTGTCGAAGTCGATGCCGGGATCAAGCAGTCCCGTAAACAGATCATCGCCTTTCTTGAACAGCAGGGGCTCGGATCAGCCGAGATTATGGATGCCGCTCCCCGCATTCAGGACAATCAGTTGTATCGTCCGGATCAACATGTTGCCCAGCGCTATCAGGCGCAGGCAGTCCTGACCGTACGTTCCAAGGATATCGCCACCGTCAAGAAGGCCATGTCCATGGCAGGCAACCTGGTCTCACAGGGAGTCATGCTGGTGCAGAACTATGAATTTCAGCCCACCTTCGCCTTTACCGGTCTCAATGAGATCAAGCCGGACATGATCGCCGAGGCCACGCGCAACGCCCGCAGCGCGGCCAAGCAGTTTGCCGAGGATTCAGGTTCCCATGTCGGCACCATCCGTCGCGCCACCCAAGGCTATTTCAGTCTGCAGGATCGCGACCAGTATACCCCAGAGGTCAAGCGGGTCCGTGTGGTCACCACCATCGACTATATCCTCGAAGATTAATCCCTATACCACCAACCAAAAAGGCCGGCACCCACAAGGGCGCCGGCCTTTTTTGATTGGGGCGTTGGCTCGTCTGTCCAGAGGAGACGGTTCTCCCCGGGGGGGGCATCCACCAACGGATGCTCACGCAGTGTCGTGTGCGAGGGAGCAACGTTGCAAGGCACTGTGGCCCAGGACGAATGGGCACCGTGCGTAGCAGCATCGAATGAGGCGATGCATATTGGCCAACGTGAAAAGGTCGGCACCCAATGGGTACCGACCTTGTAGAGTCTGTGTTCCAGGTAAGCGGCTTAACGCTTGGAGAACTGGAAGCTGGCGCGTGCGCCGCGGAGACCGTACTTTTTACGCTCTTTCTTACGAGCATCGCGGGTCAGGAGACCGGCGGGCTTCAGAACGGCGCGGAGTTCAGGGTCGATCTCGCAGAGGGCGCGGGAAATGCCGTGGCGCAGAGCCTCGGCCTGACCGGACACGCCGCCGCCGGAGCAGTTGGCCTTGATGTCGAACTTATCGAGCATCTTGACCAGCTTCAGGGGCTGCTGCACGACCATCTGCAGGGTCTTGCGGGGGAAGTAATCCTCGAAAGGACGACCGTTGACGGTGATCTGCCCGGTACCAGCGTAGAGACGGGTACGGGAGATGGCGTTCTTACGTTTACCAGTAGAGTAAGTGAAATCGCTCATGATAATCCCCGATTAAATATCCAAAGTTTTGGGTGCCTGGGCTGCGTGCGGATGCTCGGAACCTGCGTAGACCTTCAGCTTCTTGAGCTGAGCGGCTGCGATCTTGTTCTTGGGCAGCATGCCTTTCACTGCGGCAGTGATGACATTTTCAGGCTTGATTTCCAACATCTGACGCAGAGTCTTCTCTTTCAGGCCGCCGGGATGGTTGGTGTGCTTGTAGTACATTTTTTTGTCGAGTTTCTGACCGGTCACTTTGATCTTGTCGGCGTTAATGACAATCACGAAGTCGCCCATGTCCATGTGGGGGGCGAATTCAGGCTTGTGCTTGCCGCGCAGACGTGTGGTGATCTCGGTGCAGAGGCGACCCAGAATCTTGTCCGTGGCGTCGACGATGAACCATTCGCGGTTCGCGTCTTCCGGCTTCGGGCTATATGTCTTCATAAAAAGCTCCTTAAAAAAAAGCAAACATCTGCCGACACGACGATCTTGGGCTTCGAGCCCACGTGTCGGCCAGGCAATTTCTGTATTATCAGTCGTTATTCCAACAACATAACGCGTTCAGGCGGGTGTAACGGGGAGTGCCCAAACAACGCCGGTGGTCACGACTGGGAAAAGGTACCTACATGAAAACCCAATGCTGCACAAGCTTTTTATGCCCTGTCTCTTGGGTACAGGACCTCTTCGGATGAGCATTGACACACGGGTGCAGGTGTGAAAGGTTGAATGATCGTTCAATCTTGTGGCGGTAAAAATATGACGAAGGTAGACGACAAGAAAACGGCCATTCTGCTGGCGACCCTGTCACTCGTTTCCGATAACGGGTTTCATGGCACGTCCATATCCAAGGTCGCGGCGCGGGCAGGGGTCAGCGCGGGAATCATCTATCACTACTTCAAGAACAAGGATGAACTCATCACCGAGTTGTATCTGGAGCTGAAACAGCGCGTTGTCGCGGCCCAGTTGGAGAACCATGATCCTGACAGCCCGTTGCGGACGCAGATTCGTCAGCTTTGGGGTAAGATGATCCTATTTTTTCTGAACAATCCCGAAGTGACCGGGTTCATGACCCAGTTCATGTATTCACCGTACTTCACCCCGGAGGTGCAGGCGCGGGGAGCGAGCTATTATCGTCCCGTGTCGACACTCTACGATCGAGCCAAAGAGGAGCGGATTATCAAGGATCTGCCCCCGGCCGTGCTCGGTGCCTTTGCCGTGGATGTCCCCAGCGCCTTGGTGCAGCGGCAGAAGACCGGCCAGTTGGAACTGACGGATGAAGTGGTCGAGCGTGTGGTGGAGTCGCTTTGGGAGGCTATTCGGCTTTAAATTTTTTTTTGAATAAGATTGAACGATCATTCAATATGATGAGAAGCCGGTGGAGCAGGGGATACGTGCGCCTCCGCGTTTCAAGAACAGGAAATAACCATTCAATGCAAAAGGGTTTTCATATGCAGTATAGAAAAGTATCGAAAAACGGCGAGATGCTTTCCGCCTTGGGCTATGGACTCATGCGTCTGCCCACGGACGGCGACGAGATCGATGAGGCTTTGGCCGAGCAACAGGTGCTGGACGGGCTGGCAAAGGGCATCAATTATTTTGACACCGCCTATCCGTACCATGAAGGCAAGAGCGAGCTTTTCATCGGCAGAGTCATCGAACGCAACGGGATCCGTGACCAAATCAAGCTTGCCACCAAGTTGCCGCACTGGCTGACCGAAGACAGCGACCACATGCTTCGGCTGCTCGATGATCAGCTTGAGCGGCTGCGTACGGATTACATCGACTATTACCTTATTCATGCCCTGAGCGGTCCCTCCTGGGAAAAGCTCCAGGCCAAGGGTGTGCAGACCTTTTTGGATACTGCCCTTGCGAGTGGTAAAATCCGCAATGCCGGGTTCTCCTTCCACGGAGCGACCGAAGACTTCTCCACCATTGTGGACGGGTACGATTGGACCTTTTGCCAGATTCAGTACAACTATCTTGATACCGGCAACCAGGCTGGCACCCCCGGGCTGCAGTACGCGGCCTCAAAGGACATGGCCGTGATGATCATGGAACCACTGCGCGGGGGGAATCTGGGCAAAACGCCTCCGCCCTCGGTCAAGGATATCTGGGACAAGGCCGAAACCAAACGCACCCCTGCCGAGTGGGGGTTCCGCTGGCTCTGGAACCAGCCCGAAGTGACCGTTGTCCTTTCGGGCATGAACAACACCGAACACATCGACGAGAACCTGCGTATCGCTTCAGCGGCTGAAGCCGATTCCCTGACGCAAGCCGAGGTCGCGCTGGTGGAAGAGGCCGCCGCCGAGTTTCGTCGGGTGATGATGGTGCCGTGCACCGGTTGCCAGTATTGCGTGCCGTGTCCGGTGGGGGTCAACATCCCCACCTGTTTCGAGACCTATAATTCCAAGCATACGTTCAAGGACCCGTCGGCCAGCCGATTCTACAAGGTCTTCAATGGCGGCATCCTTGGCGGCAAACCCGGTCTGGCCTCCCAGTGCGTGGGCTGCGGCGAGTGTCTCAAGAAATGTCCGCAGGGCATCAACATCCCCGAGCGGCTGGCCGAAGTCGCCGCCGACATGGAAGGGGATGACGACTAGGGCCATCGTCGTGGGGAGGCCACACCGTCGGCGATGGGCAGGGGATCGAGAACCATTGAACAGTCTCTACCAACAGGCATGAAAGAGAAATCCCCCCGTACCGATTGGTGCGGGGGGATTGTTTTTTTAGGGAGTCGTCCGTGCGTTAGCCTGCGACCAGTTCCTTGATTTTGGCTATGGCGTTGGGGATGCCTGCCGGATTGGAACCACCGGCACGGGCCAGGTCGGGGCGGCCACCGCCGCTTCCGCCGACTTCACCGGCCACGGCCTTGATCAGGTCGCCGGCCTTGAAGCGGTCATGGAGGTCCTTGGTCACGGCCAGGGCCACGGAGACCTTGTCTTCGCCATGACCGGCCACCAGGCAGATGATGCCGGAATCGATCTTGGAGCGCAGGGCGTCCATCTGTTCGAGCATGACGCCCATGTTCGGGGCCTCAAGCTGTACGGCCAGTACCTTGACGCCGTTGATCTCTTCCATTTCGCTCATCATGTCGCGGCCTGCGCCGGAGGCGAGCTTGGCCTGGAGAGATTTCATCTCCTTGGCCATGTCCTTGACCTGCTTCTGGAGGTCTTTGATTTTCTTGGGCAGTTCGGCAGGCTGGGCCTTGAGCATGGCTCCGGCCTCGGCAGCGGCTGCGCGTCGTTCGTTGAGGTAGGCGACCGCGTTGCCGCCGGTGGCGGCCTCTATACGACGAATGCCCGCGGCCACGCCGGCTTCGCTGATGATGACGAACGATCCGGCGATGCCGGTGTTCTCCAGATGGGTGCCGCCGCAGAATTCCATGGACACGCCCGGAACCTCGATGACGGAGACGGTGTCGCCGTATTTCTCGCCGAACAGGGCGGTTGCGCCCTTGGCCTGTGCTTCCTTGATGGACATGACGGTGCGGTCCACGGGGATGGCGTCGAGCACGTTCTGGTTCACGATGGCTTCCACCTCGGCGAGTTCTTCCGGGGAGAGACCCTTGATGTGGGTGAAGTCGAAACGCAGACGATCCGGGCCGACCAGCGAACCGGCCTGCTTGGCGTGATCGCCCAACACTTTTTGGAGTGCTGCGTGAAGCAGGTGGGTGACCGTGTGGTTGCGCTGGGTTGCCAGACGCTGACCGCGATCCACGTTCAGGAAAACGGCGTCACCTGCCTTGAGCGCACCTTCGGTGATCAGGACCTTGTGTGCCGTGAGATTTTGTGAGGGCTTGACCGTGTCGAGGACGTCGGCCTTGCCGTTGCTGGCGGCAATGGAGCCGGTGTCGCCCATCTGTCCGCCGGATTCGCCATAGAAGGGCGTGGTGGCCGCGACCAGCCAACCGGTGGTGCCTTCGGCCAGCGCGTCCACGACCTCGCCGTCCAGGGTCAGCACATAGGTGACCTCGGATTGATCGGCCATGGTCTCGTACCCGGAGAATTCGGAGGTGACGTCCTGCTCCAGAAGGGTCTGGAAAACCGAGGCCACGTCTTTTTCGCCGGAGCCTTTCCAGGCAGCTTTGGAGCGGGTCTTCTGCTCCTGCATGAATTTGTCGAATTCGTTTTCATCCACATCCAGGCCGTGCTGCTCAGCGATGTCGCGCACGATGTCGATGGGGAATCCGTATGTGTCGTAGAGCTTGAAGGTGGTCTCGCCGGGAACGATAGCCTTGCCGGCCTTCTTGAGTTCGGCGAGTTCCAGTTCGAGCATTTCAAGGCCTTTGTCCAGGGTCTTGGCAAAGCCTTCTTCCTCGCCCTGAACCACTTCGATCATGAACTGTTTGGTCTCTTCCAGCTCTGCGTAGTGGGACCCCATGTCCTCAACGACCTTGGAGGCGGTCTTCCAGAGGAAGGAACCTTCGAGGCCCATGAGTTTGCCGAAGCGGTAGGCGCGACGGATGAGGCGGCGCAGGATGTAGCCACGGCCCTCGTTGGACGGGAGCACCTGGTCGGGAATGAGGAAAGCGATGGCGCGGGAGTGGTCGGCGATGACCTGGAGTGCGGTGTCGATCTCTTCGGACTCGCGGTATTTCACGCCAGCCAGATCAGCGGTATACTGGATGATGGACTGGAACAGGTCGGTCTCGTAGTTGGAGGCCACACCCTGTGCCACGGCAGCGATGCGCTCAAGGCCCATGCCAGTATCAATGGAAGGACGGGGCAGGTCGGTGCGGGTGCCGTCCTCGGCCTGATCGTACTGCATGAACACGAGGTTCCAGATTTCCAGGTAGCGGTCGCAGTCACATTTGCCGATGCCGCAGTTGGGGCCGCAGCCGACTTCCTCGCCCTGGTCGAAGTGGACTTCGGAGCAGGGACCGCAGGGGCCGGTGTCGCCCATGGACCAAAAATTGTCCTTCTCGCCCAGTTTGAAAATACGTTCGGAGGGGACTCCGGCAACCTTCTTCCACAGCTCGCCTGCTTCGTCGTCGTCCTTATAAATAGTAATATAGAGACGCTCCTTGTCCAGCTTCAGTTCTTCGGTCAGGAACTCCCAGCAGAACTTGATGGCGTCTTCCTTGAAGTAGTCCCCAAAGGAGAAGTTGCCGAGCATTTCGAAGAAGGTGTGGTGGCGAGCGGTGCGGCCCACATTTTCCAGGTCGTTGTGCTTGCCGCCTACGCGCAGGCATTTCTGACTGGTGGTGGCCCGGACGTAGTCACGTTTTTCCTGTCCCAGAAAGAGTTTCTTGAACTGGACCATGCCCGCGTTGGTAAAGAGCAGGGTCGGGTCATCCTTGGGAGTCAAAGGCGAGGACTCCACTATGGAATGACTGTTCTTTTCGAAATATTCCAGGAACCGTTGACGGATTTCAGCAGCTTTCATCGTAAAAAAATCTCCAAAAAATGATAATCTCCAGACAAAAGCGCCTCAGGATTATTCCCCGAGGCGCTTTATCCGGGCTAAAAACAGTTTATTCGCCGGCGTCCCCGACTTCTTCGTCCTTGATGCCATTTGTATAACCAAGATGGGTCATCAATTTGTCTTCGATTGCCTGGGCGATGTCCGGGTTGTCCTGCAACAGGGCGCGGACATTCTCCTTGCCCTGGCCGAGTTTTTCCGAACCAAAGGCGAACCAGGAGCCGGATTTTTCGATGATGCCATGCTCCACGCCCATGTCGATGATCTCGCCCATGCGGGAAATACCCTGGCCGTAGAGGACGTCCACAAGGGCCTGCCTGAAGGGCGGAGCGACCTTGTTCTTGACGACCTTGATGCGGGCACGGATGCCGTATGCTTCGTCCTTGTCCTTCAGCGTCTGGATACGGCGGATGTCGAGTCGGCAGGACGCATAGAACTTGAGCGCGTTACCACCCGAGGTGGTCTCTGGGTTACCGTAGCCGGTCATGCCGATCTTCATGCGGATCTGGTTGATGAAGATGACCACGCAGTTGGATTTGTGGATGGTGCCGGTCAGTTTTCTGAGCGCATGCGACATGAGCCTGGCCTGGCCGCCAACCTGTGTCTCGCCCATCTGTCCTTCGAGCTCGGCCTGTGGGATGAGGGCGGCAACGGAGTCGATGACGATAACGTCCAGTGCACCGGAGCGCACCAGCAGATCAGAGATCTCCAGAGCCTGTTCGCCGTAGTCTGGCTGAGAGATGAGCAGGTCGTCGGTTTTGACGCCGAGCCTTTTGGCATATCCGGGGTCGAGCGCGTGCTCGGCATCCACGAATGCGGCATTGCCGCCTGCCTTCTGGGCTTCTGCAATGATGTGCAGGGCAAGGGTCGTCTTACCCGAAGACTCCGGGCCGTAAATTTCTATAACGCGACCGCGCGGCACACCACCGATTCCAAGCGCCATGTCCAGACCGATGGAGCCGGTGGGAATGGCGGGGATGGAGTGTGACGCTTCGCCGTCCATACGCATGATCGAGCCTTTGCCGAACTTGCGTTCAATAGTAGTCAGAGCTGTGCCAAGCGCCTCTTTGCGCAGGGTTTCGGGATCAACAGCTTTTCGTGCCATGTACTTGTCCTCCAGGATTCACAGGCGGCAACAATCGAGCAACACGTTTGGATACCAGATACCTCTCCTGCGGGCAACACTCATATTATATGGTAAAACGGACGTGTCCCGGCGAGGAATTCGCGCAGTGGCAGAGGGGGTGCGAGAAAGGCTTCTTTCTGTTTCAGCAGAGAATAATTGACCCTGTTGTCGCGAATGGGATACCTTGCGATCAAAGTCGAAAACCTGTGCGGAGTCATATGCGATCGAGATCGAACATCCTGTCATGCCTGTTGTCAGTCATTCTCGCTTTGGGATTCATGATCGGGTCAGCCGTTGCCCAAAGCGCACTGCCTGATTGTACTGTCCCGTTTCCAGCGACGAAAAAACGGAAAATCATTGATGTCGCTGCTTTCATCTATCCCCCGGCGTCATACATCAGTGATTCGGGAGAGTTCACGGGCGAGACCGTGGAAGCCATGCGCTCCATACTGCGGGCCATGGGATTTGAACCGAAATTTGTCATCATGCCCATTACGCGGTGTCTGGAATCCCTGAAACTCGGACAGATACCGATTATGCTCCCCTGTTCAATAACCGAAGAACGACAGGCCTACCTGCATTTCTCCGCGCCGATGTATCAGGTGCAGTCCGTGCTGTGGAAGCTCGACTCTTCCAGTTCGGCATGCTGGGAGCGCGTTGAGGATCTCAAGGGAAAACGCATCGGGGTGTCCAATGGCTATATCTATGGACCGGCATGGGACAAGGCCGTGGAAAGCAGACTCTTCGACGTGAATATGGTCGCCAATGTGAACCCCGAGGTGCGCCACTTCGAGATGGTGCAGGTAGGGCGCACCGACATGTTCATTTGCGAGCGTCGTCTAGGTGAGTATCTCAAGACACGATACGCTCCCCGATTCGACAATGTGTCCGCCTGTCCTCGACCAGTCGGTGCCGTCCGGTATTTCAACGCGCCTATTTCTCGGGAATATTTTGTCCAAAGAGGGTGGAAAGCCGAACCCTTTCTGACTCGGTTCAATCAGGAACTCGAAACGCTCATCGGTCAGAAACAGAAGAGATCTCCGGCCAGAATTGTTCCACGGGGCGTAAATACCTTGCCCTTGGAGAGGATCTACCATAATTGACCGCCCATGACGGAACGAAAACACTATGACGCACTCGCGCTGCTGTCCGGCGGTCTGGACTCCATTCTGGCCATGCGGACAGTCATGGATCAGGGGCTGCACGTCCTTGGCCTGCACTTTGTGACCCCTTTCTTCGGCCATCAGGACCGTATCCCGTTTTGGCGGGAGCATTACGGTATTGAAGTGGTGGCTGTGGATGTACGACAGAAATTCGTGGACATGATGCTCGACGGCCCCTCGCAGGGGTTCGGCAAATGGCTCAACCCGTGCATCGACTGCAAGATCACCATGCTCTCCCGTGCCGTGGAGCTGCTCCCGGAATACGGAGCCACCTTTCTCATCTCGGGCGAAGTGGTCGGGCAGCGTCCCATGAGCCAGCGGCCTGATGCTCTCAATCTCATTTCCAAACGGGCGCGGGTCCGTGATATTCTGCTGCGCCCCCTGTCGGCAAAGAATCTCAATCCCACTCCCATGGAAGAGTCCGGTTTGGTGGATCGGGACAGGCTTCACGACTGGGCCGGGCGTGGCCGCAAGCCGCAAATGGCGCTGGCCGAGCACTACGGATTCACGGAGATTCCCACTCCGGCAGGCGGTTGCTGCCTAACCGAGGCGACCGGCGCGGCCCGGTTTGTCAAACTGCTCACGTATAGGCATCGTCCTTCGCCCAGTGATTTTTCTCTGGCCCGCGCCGGACGGCAATACTGGGCCGGTGCGCACTGGTTGACCTTTGGCCGGACTGCCGAAGACAACGACCAGATCGCAGCCTGTGTGGAACCCACGGATTACGTGCTCAAGCTGGCCGGTTTCCCCGGTCCACTTGCCGTCTGTCGTCCAGTGGAAGGGGATTGGGAAAGTGCCTCCATTCTCGATGCCGCGGCCCTTGTCGCCTCCTATTCCGGCAAGGCGCGCAAGCACTGTGAAACCACTGGTGAGAAGATCCGGGTCACGGTGACGCGCGGGGGCGAAACGGACATCATCGAAGTCGTGCCCACCCGCGAGAATCTGTTGCCCTGGGCCGAACCCAAACCCGAACTCGTGAAAGAATGGAAAAAGGCCAAGGCTGAACGTGAGGCCTCGCTTGCACCAAACGTGTCCATGATATAAAGGTTCACAATGACTCTTGATATCCTCACTTTCTGTGCGTCCGCGTTGTTGTTGTGGTTCGGTGCCAACTGGATCGTGACATCCGCCGCCCTCATCGCCCGCAGGTTCAATGTTTCCGAGCTTGTCATCGGCCTGACCATCGTGGCGCTCGGCACCTCCGCTCCGGAGTTTCTGGTGACCATCAATGCAGCGCTCCGTGGGCACAATGATATTTCGCTGTCCAATGTCGTGGGGTCCAATATTTTCAACCTCGGTTTCATCCTCGGCCTCATGGCCATGATCAAACCGCTTCAGTCCAACAAGACCATCGTTTACCGTGACGGGGTGCTCCTGTTTCTGACCACCGCGGCCATACTGGCCGTGTCCTATACGGGCGAGCTGGGACGGCTGTTCGGCGGCGCGCTCATGATCCTGCTCATTGCTTATCTGGGGTATCTCGGCATGAACCGAGAGAGTGTGGGGGAAGAGGAACTGGAGGAGTTGAAGGGAAAGACCGCCTCCTGGCTGGACGCGCTCCTGCTGGTCGGCGGGTTCGTGGCCATTGCCCTTGGCGGGCACCTCATGGTTTCCGCAGCCACGTCCATTGCCACGGAGCTTGGTGTCTCCTCATGGGTGATCGGTGTGACCATTGTTGCCGCCGGAACCAGCCTGCCGGAACTGGTCACCTGTCTGGCTGCTTCGGTCAAAGGCAAGAACGAGATGCTGCTCGGCAACCTCATCGGATCGGACTTCTTCAACTTCGCGGGCGTACTCGGGCTGACCTGTCTGCTCAAGCCGCTTCCTGTCTCTC
This sequence comes from Pseudodesulfovibrio sediminis, assembly GCF_020886695.1. Lineage (NCBI taxonomy): Bacteria > Pseudomonadati > Thermodesulfobacteriota > Desulfovibrionia > Desulfovibrionales > Desulfovibrionaceae > Pseudodesulfovibrio > Pseudodesulfovibrio sediminis. The sequence continues at coordinate 1,621,304 of NZ_AP024485.1, read as the reverse complement.
CCGAGGCTTCCTCCGGTCTGTTCATCCTTGTGGGCATGGTCGGGCTGGTGCTCGTGCTGTTGCGTACCGGATGGCGGGTTTCCCGTCTGGAGGGCGCACTCCTCATCGGTATCAACCTGTTGCGCTGGGCGCACGACTTCATGGCCTAGCGTCTGATTACACCAAAATCAATCGAGTTTGTTTTAGCAAGCGTCACCACCCATGCAGGGAGTGACGCTTGTTTTTTTACGTTTGTACCACCTGGAACCATTCCCCTCTGCGGTGCATTTGTGACATAGCTGCCGCCCTGTTGTGACACAACCGACGCCTTCAAACGCAATTATGTCACCTTGAAGGCGTAGGTAGGGAGTCAACCTAAAACTCAGGAGCTCCAGGAGGGCAAATTCGATGAAATTGGCAAAAAAATCAGCAAAATATGGGCTTATGTTCATGCTCGCCATGATGTTCATGGTGGGTGCTACTGTAGGGAACGCGCACGCCAAGGGCGCAAAATATGTTTTTTTCTTTATCGGTGACGGCATGGGCCTGCCTCAGCGTGCCGCCAGTTCCGCCTACCTCGGCAAGAAGCTGGCCATCGACGCCATGCCTGCACAGGGCTTGACCACAACCTTTGCCGCAAACCGGTTTATCACCGGTTCCGCCGCTTCGGCCACGGCTCTGGCTTCCGGCGTCAAGACCAACATCAACTACATCGGCATGGATCCGAATTTCAAGCCGGTCAAGACCGTGGCTGAAATGGCTAAGGAACACGGTATGAAGGTCGGTATCGTCTCTTCCGTATCCCTTGACCATGCCACACCCGCCGCTTTTTATGCGCACGTCAAGACGCGCAACATGTACCACGAAATCGACCACGCGCTGGCCGCATCCGGTTTCGACTTCTTTGCCGGCGGCGGGTTGAAAGACCCTTCCGGCAAAAAGTCCGAGGATCCCATGGGCGACGCCCTGGAAAAGGCCAAGGCCAATGGCTACAAGATCATCGACAACAAGGATGCGTTCATGGCGCTGAAGCCGGGTGACGGCAAGGTTCTCGCCTGGAACGCCTGGCTGCAGGACGGCAAGGCGCTTCCCTATGTCATGGACATGAGCAGCAAGGACATCACCCTGCCCGAGTTCACTGCCAAGGCCATTGAAATGCTGGATAACGACAAGGGGTTTTTCCTCATGGTCGAAGGTGGCAAGATCGACTGGGCATGCCACGCCAATGACGCCGCAGCGGCCATCAAGAACACGCTCGCTTTTGACGATGCCGTGAAAGAGGCCCTCGCATTCTATGAGAAGCACCCCAAGGAGACCCTTATCGTGGTCACCGGTGACCATGAGTGTGGCGGCCTGACCCTTGGTTTCGCTGGTACCAAGTATGGCTCTAACTACGATATCCTGAATACCCAGAATGTCTCGTTTCAGAAGTTCACCGATGAAACCCTGGTCGATTTCAAGAAGAAGGGCGGTGACTTTGCTGCCATGAAGCCCATCATCACCGCCGCCTTTGGCTTGAAGTTTGACGGTGACGCCAAGAAAGACCCCATGGTTCTGGCCGACTATCAGGCCGCTGATATCAAGACTGCGTTCGAGCGTTCCATGAGCGGCGACAAGGTCAAGGGCTCCGAGTACCTGCTGTACGGCAGCTATGATCCTTTGTCCGTCACGTTGACTCACGTGCTCAATCAGAAGGCCGGTCTGGGCTGGACGTCCTACAAGCACACCGGCGTGCCCGTGTCCACCTCCGCCATCGGCGTGTCTGCCCTGACCTTTAACGGCAGCTATGACAACAAGGACGTGGCAACCAAGATCATGGGAGCCATGGGCCTGCCCGCCAAGGCGCAGTTTGTCGACTCCTCCATGGAACAGATGGCTACCAACTAAACACTACAGAGATCATTGCGGGCGAGCCGGATGCAGGCTCGCCCGTTTTTTTCAAGGACATCATGAAATTATCCAGCAAGAGTTATCGCGATTGGCTGCTCGTCGCGTTTTTTATCGTTGTGACCGGGGCGTTGTATTTCCTTCCCACCGGATTTGAGAAGAACAAGGACAATGACGCGGTACGTTGCAGCGGGACTGTGGTGTCCGTGGATAACGGGAATATCCAGAATCTGGGCATGATCCGAGCCGGGGAGCAGGCGGTCACGCTCAAGGTGTTGGATGGTCCGTTCAAAGGACAGGAATTCACCGGCAACAATCAATTGCTGGGGCAGTTGGATCGGGACAAGATTTTTCAGCAGGGTGACAAGGTCTATGTCATCCTGACGCTGGATGCGAGTGGCAAGGTCATCTACGTCAATCCGCAGGCCCACTACCGGCTCGGGCTGGAGCTTTTCCTGCTCGGCCTGTTCACGACATTGCTGCTGCTGTTTGGAGGGCTTACCGGATTCAAGGCCCTGCTGTCGTTTGTCTTTACGGGCATGACCATGTGGAAGGTGCTGGTGCCGCTCCTGCTCAAGGGCATGGACCCGGTCTGGCTGGCGCTCAGTGTTGTCGCGCTGTTGTGTGCCGGTATCATCTTTCTGGTGGCGGGTATCAACCGAACAGGGCTGACAGCCTTTCTCGGAGCCTTCCTCGGTGTGGTTTCCAGCTGTGCACTGGGTGTCTACTTCACCAACAAATTTCACGTCCACGGGGCGGTCATGCCCTTTGCCGAGACCCTGCTCTATTCCGGGTACGGGCATCTCAACCTGACCCGTATCTTCATGGCGGGAGTGTTTCTGGCGTCGTCCGGCGCGGTCATGGATCTGGCCATGGATGTGGCCTCGGCCATGAGCGAGGTGGTGCACAAGAAGCCGGGGATATCTCGTGTGGAAGCGGTCTGGTCCGGCATCCGAGTGGGGCGTGCCGTGGTCGGCACCATGACCACCACGCTGCTTCTGGCCTATTCCGGCGGGTATATGACGTTGCTGATGGCCTTCATGGCTCAGGGTATACCGCTCGATTCCACCTTCAATTTCATCTATGTGGCCGCCGAGGTCCTCAAGACGCTGGTCGGCAGCTTCGGGCTGGTCACTGTCGCGCCGTTCACCGCCATCGTCGGCGGCATGCTCCTTGTGGGGAGCGAGAAGAAAAAAAACGGCTCTTCAATATTGACGTTGGGGCCAAGATAGGCGAACACCGTACGAAATTCCCAACGTAAAGGAGCGACCATGTTGTCTATTCTCGGCAATCTTATCTGGTGGATCATCGGGGGGCTGGTCATGGCCCTTGGGTGGTTGTTTGCAGGGTGCTTGCTGGCCATCACCATTATCGGCATCCCGTGGGCGCGCAGTGCGTTTGTCATTGCCCGGTTCTCCCTGCTTCCCTTTGGGCGCACCCTTGTCAGGCGTGATCTGATTACCGGCGAAAAGGATGCGGGCACTTCGGACTGGGGCGTGGTGGGCAATATCATCTGGTTCGTCTTTGCGGGCTGGTGGCTCTGTCTGGGCCATATCATGGCGGCGCTCGGTTGTTTCGTGACCATCATCGGCATCCCCTGGGGCTGGCAGCATCTCAAGCTGGCCGGATTTACCCTGGCTCCCATCGGGCTGACTACGGTCACGGTGGAGGAGGCGGAAAGGCTGCACGGCATTCGGTAGCAATAATCCTTGTGCAAAAGTGTGCAGCCCCTTGCCATGGAGTGCAAAGCTGCTTAGATAGACTCTATGTCGGGAGTATCCCGATCTTTTTATACGAAATCCATTTGGAGGAATAACAATGGCTCAATATCCCAGCATGCAACGTTCAGGCACGGCCAAGGCCGAGCTGGTTAATGCGTTTATGCGTGGTGTCTATGGCTGGATGAGCGCAGGCCTGGGGCTGACCGCTGTCATCGCATTTCTGACTGCCACTACCCCGGCTTTGCAGCAGCTTGTCTTTTCTTTTCGGGCAGACGGCTCCATCGGCATTTCCAGCCTTGTCTGGATACTGATGTTCGCCGAACTCGGTATTGTCTTCTATCTGGGCGCACGGATCGGGACCATGAGCGCCAGCATGGCCACAGGCTTGTTCCTGGTCTACAGCGCCATGAACGGGCTGACCCTGACGCCCATTCTGCTGATGTATACGGCTGAATCCGTGGCCGCGACCTTTGTCTGTACCGCAGGCATGTTTGGTGCCATGTCCGCCTACGGCATGATCACCAAGAAGGACCTCACGAGCTGGGGCAGTCTACTCTTCATGGGGCTGATCGGCATCATCATCGCCATGGTCGTCAACATGTTCCTGCAAAGCTCGGCCATGTCCTTTGCCATCTCCGTTATCGGCGTGATCATCTTCCTGGGCCTCACAGCGTATGACACGCAGAAGCTCAAGACCATGGGCGAGAATGTCCCTCTGGGTGATGCCACAGCCATCAGGCGCGGCTCCATCCTGGGCGCCCTGACCCTGTATCTTGATTTCATCAACCTGTTCCTCATGCTGCTGCGCCTCATGGGCAGCCGCAGATAACCGGTTCACACGCATCATCAGGGCCGCACTCGTTTGTCGGGTGCGGCCCTTTTTTTTAGATCAGGGTGGAAGCCGCCTTTGGCGGCGATTTGTCGGATGATTTCGCCTCCGGCGGCCAAAGGACATGTCCTTTGGAATCCTGTTTGGCACCTATGGTGCGATATTGCATGGGGAAGACTATTTTATGAGTAGCAAGGGAAAAAGCCAACCCGCACCGCAGGTGCACAAAAGGGATGCAAGGGCGCGAGTCCTTGCCCGCCGGAGGCGAAATCACCCAATTATCGCAGCCAAAGGCGGCTTCAAGCCTCCTCCCCCCCTCTTCTTGCGCCTTGCCACGTTGGGAGGAGCAACGTATATACTCAGGATGCTTGATACCCTTGGAGGCCCATGTCTGATGTCGTAACCGAGATGCAACGCTCGCTCACCCCTGTGCTCAAACCCTTTTCCTGGGTGTACGGGGCTGGCATGCGCGTGCGCGAGAAGCTGTTCAATCGTGGGCTGATGCCGAGTTGGGAGCCGCCCGTACTGACGGTGTCCGTGGGCAACATTGGCTGGGGCGGCACCGGCAAGACGCCTGTGGCCGGTTGGCTGCTTGGTTGGGCCGAGACCAATGGGGTGCAGGCGGTGCTGCTTACTCGCGGTTATCGTTCCAAGGCGGTCTCTCTTCCGTACGAGGTGCATCCCGAGGCATTGGCCGAGGAAGCCGGTGACGAGCCGTTGATGTTGGCACGGGATCACCTGAAGGCACATATTGTTGTGGACCCGAACCGGACCCGCGCCGGAAAGATGGCCATCAAGAAATTTCAACCGGATCTGCTTATTCTCGACGACGGATTTCAGCACATGGCCGTAAAGCGGCATCTCAATCTGGTGCTTCTCAAGCCCGATGATCTCATCGGAGAGTGGAACCGGGTTGTTCCCGCGGGGTCCTGGCGTGAACCCAAGGCTGCCCTGGCTCGTGCCGATGCCTTCATGATCAAGACCGGTCCCAGGGGGTTTGAACGACTCGAGCCGTTCATCGAGGAGCGGCTGGGACATTTGCACAAACCGCTGTTCACGTTTCAGATCCAGCCCACCGGGGTACGGCGCGTGGTTGACGGGCAGACCGCCCTCGGGTTTGCCACGGAAAGCTATCTGCTGGTCACCGGTGTGGGCGATCCTGAGCAGGTCCAGCGCACGGCCAAGGCCTATTTCGGGTATTCACCTGTGGATCACATGATTTTCAAGGATCACCATACATATACCAAGTATAACGTCATGAACATGCTCGACAGGGCCAGAAAGCTGGGCTGCAAAAGGATTTTGTGTACGCCCAAGGATGCGGTCAAGTTGGGTCCCATGTGTACCGAAGAGTTCTGGCAGTTCAATCTGCGTGTGGACTTCGGGCCGTCGACCATCGCCAAGGACACGACCTTTGAGACCTGGTGGGGCCGCAGGTACGGTGCCTTCGATCTCAGGCGTGCGGACCGGGTGGAGTATGAAGCGGATTTACAGGCCCGGCGAGCGGGCGAAATGACGGAATTACAGGAGCCGGATGATGGCAAAAAATAAACGCAAGCAACCCAGGCCTTCCAAGCCGCCCCTTGCTCCGAGCGCTTTGCTCAAGTTGTTCAAGGAAGTGCAGCGGCCGTTGTCGCGCGCAGAAGTGATCCGTCAGCTTCAGCTCAAGAAAAACGACAAGCGCAACGTCAAGGATATGCTCAAGGAGCTGGTCCGGCAGGGCAAGCTCATTCGTATTCGCAGAGGGTATGGCCTGGCGGACGCCATGCACTGTATCACCGGACGGCTGGAGATTCAGCGTCAGGGATTTGGCTTTGTGGTGCCCGAAGACGCCCGGCGCAGAGATGTTTTTGTCAATCAGCGCGATCTGGGAGGCGCATGGCATGGAGACAAGGTCGTTGTGTCCGTGTTCGGCGAACCCAAGGCCGGTCGTAACGCCGAGGGCCGAATTATTCGGGTGCTGGAGCGTGGCCGCAAGGAACTGCCCGCCAAGATCATCAAGCGCATGACTGGCGGCGACTGGCTGTGTCGGCCTAGTGACCCTCGCCTCGGGTTCGGCATTATCGCCTCGCTCAAGGAGGCTTCGCTTGCGATCACGGTGGGCGATATCGTCATGTGCGCGCCCGGTGAAAAGATCGACCCGACCATGTGGGAAGGGGAGATCACGGAGGTACTCGGAGCCGAGACAGACGTGGCTGTGCAGGAGGCCATGGTCAAATCGAATCACAATATCCGTACACGTTTTCCGTCCGGATCGGCCGGTCAGGCCGAGGGATTGCCTTCGGAGCCGTCCGAAAAGGATTTCAAAGGTCGAAAAGATTTGTGTGCCAAGCAGTTCGTGACCATCGACGGGGCCACGGCCCGGGATTTCGATGACGCCATTCTGGTGGAACGTCTGCCCAAAGGATACCGCCTCTGGGTCGCCATTGCCGATGTGGCGCACTATGTGAATGAGGGGACCCCGCTGGACAAGGAAGCCTTGGAGCGCGGTAATTCGTACTATTTCCCACGGTCTGTGGAACCCATGTTCCCGGAGCGGCTTTCCAATGGGTTGTGTTCGCTCAATCCCCAGGTCAAACGGTTGACCATGGTGGTGCGCATGGACACGGACGAGGCCGGTCTCACCCGATCGGCAACGCTGTTTCCGGCGGTTATCGAGAGCCACGCACGATTGACGTATACCCAGGTCAAAGCGGCTATTATCGATAAGGATGAGGCCGTCAGAAAAGAACTGGAACCGCTGCTGCCCATGCTGGAGCTGGCTGAAGAACTGGCGCGAAAAATCAACAAGCTTCGCTCCAAGCGCGGATCGCTTGATTTCGACCTGCCGGAACCGGAGATATTTTTCAATGCCAGCGGCGAGGCCACGGATATCCGGCCTCGTCAGCGCAATTTTGCCCATCAGCTCATTGAGGAGTTTATGATCGCCGCCAACGAGGCCGTGGCGCATTACCTCATCGAGCGTGACCTGCCCTGTCTCTTCCGTATCCATCCGCCTGCGGATGAGGAAAAGCTCAAGAATATGTTCCGGCTGTTGTCCAAGACGGATAAATCCATTGTCATGCCCAAGGAGATTACACCCAAGAAGCTGCAAATGCTGGTGGCCTCCATGCGTGGCACGGACAAGGAGTATGTGGTCAACCGCATGCTGCTCAGGTCCATGAAGCAGGCAAAATACTCGCCGGAGAACGAAGGGCACTTCGGGCTTGCGAGCGAGGAGTACGCGCACTTTACGTCACCCATCCGCCGGTACGCCGACCTTGTGGTCCATCGGTTGGTCAAGGCCGCCATTGCCCTTGAAGGCGAAGAGACGACGGCCATGCCGTTGCCTGGGCAGAAAAAACTCCAGAATGTCGCGGGGCATATCTCTGGGCGCGAACGTGTGGCCATGGACGCCGAACGCGAAATCCTCAAGCGCGTGACCGTGCTCTTCATGCGTGACCATGTGGGCGAGTCGTTCAACGGTGTAATCTCGCATATCACGGACTTTGGATTCTATGTGGAACTCAAGGAAGTCATGGCCGAGGGATTGGTCCGATTGTCCACAATGGACGATGACTATTACACCTACTGGTCACAGCGCGAGATGCTGGTTGGCGAGCGCACGGGCCGGGCGTTTTCTCTTGGGCAGGCTGTTGAGGTCGTGCTCGATGAAGCGTCACTTGAACGGCTTGAACTCAACTTCAGTCTCAAATCCGTGGTGGCCGCTGCCATGGATTACAAGGACTTGATCTAGGATTCCACGCCGTTTTCTCCCTGATGTATGGGTGCATTGTGCGCGCGTGTTGTTTGGTGCAAGCGCACATACACGCTGTTTGCCTGCCGTGCGGTGAACAAAGAGAGGAGAAAAATGTATTCGATTGTTGACATAATAGTTAAATCTTAGTAAACATTTTTTCCATAGAGCAACACTATATTAACTAAGGCGCAACAATGAGTAACGGATTCGAGTCTTTTTTCGAGAGGCTTTGTTCAGAGACGGAAATCAAAAATCAATCCCAGCTTGCCCGTGAGCTGGATGTCGGCCGGGCCGCGGTGTCACTTGCCAAGCGCAAGGATTCCGTACCTGCACGGTGGATTCTCGACCTGTCGGCGCGGTTCGGACTGAACCCGCTCTGGTTGGAACAGGGCAAGGGGTTTCCTCGGCCGGAAGCAGCCATAGCTGCTGCAGTGGAAGAGGGGGCCTGCTATGAAGAAGTCCCCAAAGTGCGCGCTCGGCTGTGTGCCGGTGGCGGGTCCTTTGAGACAGAAGGGCTGGTGGAAGGTTATTACTCCTTTCGTTCGGATTGGCTGAACCGACGCGGTAATCCAGCCAATATGGTGCTCATGGAAGTCATAGGAAATTCCATGGAACCCGAGATCAAGGAAGGGGATCTGGTACTTATCGATCAGTCCCGATCCGATGTGCTTTCCGGCGGCATTTATGCCGTTGGCGTGGAAGACACGGTTATGGTGAAACGGGTTGAACGGCTGCCCGGTACATTGGTACTGCGTAGCGACAACGTGGATTATTCGCCTATCCATCTTTCGGGCGACGAGCTGAACAATGTCCGGGTCATAGGCCAGGTCTTGTGGGCTTCGAGAGAGTATCGCTGATCATTGCATATTGTAGACAAACAAAACCCCCGTACCGTGTACACGGTGCGGGGGTTTTGTTTGTTCTTGATATGATTGATTTATTTTTATTAAAGGACAGATTGTAGATCAAAGTGATACAAAGTGTAAAAAAATAGTTGACAAAAACAGGCTGAGTTGTTTATCAAAGAGTCACGTTGGGGCTAAAAGAATAACAACTGCGCTGCGGCGCCCGTATACTAAGGAGAGAGTCATGCAGGAACGTTTTTGCAAGTGTGGTCACAAGTTGATGGTGCAGTATACCCTTGATGGCTTTCTTCCCTGGGAGCCAGTTATCGTGGATGATTCCACGGTCGTTTCTCCAGTCAAGGTCTGCCCCTGTTGCGGGACCTACCTCTCCATACATTTCCTGAGATAATTGTTCCGGGCGGACACCCTATCCTTGAGGGTTTCAGTCCACCCATCCCTGTTGGCAAGGGCCATGCGCACTCCCTGGAGCGCATGGCCCTTGTTTTTTGCCCTCAGTCGTTCATCTGCCGCATTGCTATTGCGTAAGCAGGCCCTTGCGTATCGGAATGCGCGGCGGTTCTGCTTTTGCCTTGGGCTTTGCAACTGAATGGCTGAGATGAAAAAAAATCTGTGGTCGGTCAGGAAATGGAGAACGAAAGCGTGCTTTCTGTAGTCATCCGGTTGATGACATTTACTGGCGAATATCCTTGGTGCGGGGGAGGTTGACGGATTTTGTTCGGTTGCGGCCTGATTGTTTGGCGAGATAGAGAGCGTTGTCCGCGGCTTTGAGCAGGTGTTCCGGCGAATTGCTGCAGTTCGGGACGCCAGAGGAAACGCCGATGGACACGGTTACCGATTCGGTTTCATGCGAGCAGGGGTGATGCAGGTTGCATTTGGCGAGGTTTGTATGGATGGCCTCGGCAACGGAGCAGGCTCCTTCGTAATCGGTGTTGGGCAGAATGATGGCGAACTCTTCGCCGCCGTATCGGGCCACGAGATCGCCCGGCCGGTGGGTGGCTGCCTGGATTGCCCTGGCAACGGAGCAGAGACAGGTGTCGCCCACGACGTGCCCGAGTGAGTCGTTGTATTTTTTGAAGTGATCAATGTCGATCATGAGCAGCCCGATGGGCCTGTCGTCCCGGCCATTGCGCACCCACTCGCGAACCAGTGTGTCATCAAAGCAGCGCCTGTTGGCGATGCCGGTCAGGCCGTCGAGATTGGTCATGCGTTCCAGACGCCGGGCCAGATGTTCCAGCTCTTGTTCACGGAACATCCGCTTGAGCATTTCCCGGCGGAGTTGCAGAGCGGAACGGACACGCGCCCTCAGTTCGATGGGGCAGATGGGGGTGACTATGTAGTCGGAGGCCCCGGCGGCAAACGCCCGGTCCAGGATGCCGGATTCCTTGTTTGCCGTGAGAGCGATTATCGGAATATCTTCAAATGTGCGGTGCGATTTGATCGTCAGCAGGGCGCCAATGCCATTCGTGTCATGAATATCCAGGTCAAGCAGTATCAGATCCACCGGTGTGTCAGAGTCGAGAGAAGTACCTATGTATTTCAAGGCCTGATCCAGCGTAGATACTGAAAATAGATCATTATATCCGGCAGCTTTCAGGGTGTCGGATATAATCTCCACATTGGCGATGAGGTCGTTAATTAAGAGAATTTTCATGACTACAGATTCTTTAGCAAAGATCTATACTTTTTGCGACCCCCTATTTTCAGTAATATGGGCGGGTATTTGCGTCCATATCTTCCGTTGTCAGCCGTTACTTTTCGGCCTGATCCGTTTTTTTGCATTCGACTGTAAAAATGATGTAATAATCTGTGTTATTATTTTGCAAAAAAATTTGGTGCGGTGTACCTTGAACGGTAAGTACTGATAACGAGCTGTGTTGTTCAGCCCCATCTATATTCGGAGGTCCGATGTTTCGGTTCAAATTTTCTGCTGCCCTGATGCTCTTTCTCTTTGCTCTCTCACTCCTTCCGCTTCCTTCTTTTGCTGCTGGAAGTGGTGCGTTTATAGCCGTATATAATTCGGGCCGTGCACAGGTCCGGGAGACGCGTGTGGTCACCCTGCCCAAAGGCGCGGCGGCTGTGGTCTTTACCGATGTTCCCGAAACCCTGGACCCCACCTCTATTCGGGCTTTTGCGCAAGGCATGACAGTCAATGATATAGCGTACAGCTATACGCCCATAACTGTCAGAAATCTGCTGGACGCCTACGTGGGCAAGGAGTTGACGGTTATTCTTCCCGATCCTTCGGATGCCAATGCGCGCATCCTGCGCAAGGCCACGCTGGTTTCCAATCAGGATGGTCCTGTCTTTATCACCGGAAAGGAAGTCTATGTCGGTGACTATGACGCCATTCTTTTGCCGGAACTGCCCAAAGGATTGAACGCGGAGCCGACCCTGACCTTGACCACGGACAGCGCGGACAAGGGGACGAAAGGCGTCTCGTTGAGCTATCTCATGGGTGGGCTCAATTGGCGGGCCGACTATACAATGACTGTGGACAAGGATGGTGCCCGTGCCGCCATTGATGCGTGGGCCACGGTAACCAATACTTCGGGAAAGATGTTCAAATCGGCTGACGTTCGTCTTGTGGCCGGTGAGGTCAGTCGCGCCTTGGGCAAGAGGATGACGCGCAATGCGCCTGTCATGGCCATGGAATCCATGGACATGGACGCTGTTCCGGCTCCTGCTTCCGAGGAATCCTTTTCTCAATATCATGTCTATGCGATCGACCGCGCAATCTCCCTGCCTGCCAACGGCACCAAGCAGGTTGGCCTTTTCTCTGCTCCGGCTGTGGCAGTATCCCAGGAGCTGACCAGCCGTTTCAGCAGTGGCCCGTCAGTACGACGCGGTGAGATGAAACAGCCTGTGGAATCGGCGCTCATCTTCACTAACACCAAGCAGAACGGGTTGGGAGTTCCCATGCCCGAGGGGCTGGTCCGTGTCTTCATGCCCACGTCCGATGGCAACAACCTGCTGGCAGGTGAAGTCGCCGTGGGGCACAAGGCAGAAGGAAAAGAGGTCCGTCTGGTTCTCGGCCGTTCCTTTGACGTGAATGTGGAGCGTGTTCAGAAGAACTATGAAAAGATCGGCAAGAATGCGTTTACCATGACCTGGGAAATCACTGCCACCAATGGCAACGCCAAGCCGCAGGACCTGAAGTTGCTCGACTCCTTCCCCGGCGACTGGGAAGTGATCAAGGCAGACGTGCCGTATTCCAAGGTGGATGGTTCCACCATCGCGTTTAACATCTCCGGTCTCACAAGCGTGCCCAAGGTCATCACCTACACCGTCAGGATCACATATTAGAGGTGCACATCATGGTCGAAATCGAACGAAATGAACTGAAGACACTCAAAGGTTTTTATGCGCTCATGGCGGCCACACGCGCTGTTCGCTTCAATGCGGTCAATGCCATCATCAATGGTGACGCAGTACCTGAACGGAGCGTTGCCTCGTTACAGAACGGGTTGGACACGCTCGAAGATGTATCGGAGTCCGAGGGGAAAAAGGTCCTGTCGCTGGATGGCGAGAGGACCATCTCTCTTGATATGGATTACGAGATCAACGAATTGAGGAAGGATATCTTCTATCTGGAGGAAGGAGAGGAGACGTTCCTCGATCTGCTCTCCGACCTGCATCCGAACTTTGAGGAGCACGTTCGAGCCGGACATGAGTTGCTCAATGGATTGGATGTGAACGGGTTTATCACTGATCGTGACGGGACCATCAACAACTATTGCGCTCGATACCTTACCTCGATTCAGTCCATTTACAATGCGGTTTTTCTGACCCGTTTTGCCCTGAACAAGGCGAAACGGCCGGTGATTCTGACCTCGGCCCCATTGGACGGGCTTATTGAGATCAGCGTCAACCCGGAGGGTGAAATCTACTATGCGGCTTCCAAGGGACGGGAGTGCCTGGACCTGGAGGGCCGCGTTCGTCGTCTGAGCATTACACCGCAGAAACAGGAGGCCATTGAATTACTTAACAAGCGACTGGGTGATCTGACGAGCGGGGCCGAATACGAAAAGTTCACGCTCATCGGCTCCGGCCTGCAATTCAAGTTCGGCCAATCCACCGTTGCCCGGCAGGACATCGGCAAGTCCATTGATGAAGCCGAATCCAAGGCGTTTTTGAAGACCTTGGAAGCACTGGTGGCAGAGCTTGACCCGGATGGGCTGAATTTCCGCATGGAAGATACCGGCCTGGATGTGGAAATCATTCTCACCGTTGAAACGGCGGGAGAAGGGCTCAAGGATTTCGACAAGGGGGACGGGGTAAAATATCTCAATGATGAATTGGACCTTCAGATGTTCCGGGGGCCGCACCTCATCTGCGGCGACACCGGGTCCGATGTTCCCATGTTGGAAGCCGCCCTGGAGCTGGCTCCTGACACCAGGGCCATTTACGTTACTGAAAATACTGAACTGGCAACTCGTATAAACGGGCTTACGCACTCTGCGTTGATCGTACCCGAACCTGATATGCTGGTAACCATTCTGGGCACTCTGTAGCCTGGCATACCGTATTCAAGGAGTTCTTCGTGTCAGCAATCACACTCAAAGGCGTTATCTTTGACCTTGATGGTGTCATTACTCGAACCGCTCGCGTCCATGCAGAGGCATGGGAGACGGCTTTCAACGAATTTTTGAAGATTCACAGCGAGAACGCGAATATCTCGTTCGAGCCTTTTGACCGCACTGCCGATTACCATAACTACGTGGACGGCAAACCGCGTTTTGAAGGCGTCATGAGCTTTCTCAAGTCGAGAAATATCCGGTTGCCAGTCGGCTCGCCTGATTGCGAACCGGGTTTTGACTCGGTCTGCGGCATCGGTAACAGGAAGAACGAACTTTTTCAGGATATTCTCAAGGAGCAGGGGCCGGAGGTCTTTGCCTCTTCCGTCCAACTCGTCAAGGACCTTAAAAGCCAGGGTATCCGGGTCGGTCTGGCGACCTCCAGCCGCAATTGTTCTTTGGTGGTCAAGCTGGCCGGGCTGGAGGATATGTTTGAGACGCAGGTGGATGGCGTGGTGTCTGCAGAACTGGAACTCAAGGGCAAGCCAGAGCCAGACATTTTTGTGGCAGCGGCGAAGAATCTGGGGTTATCACCGGGCGAATGCGTGGTCGTGGAGGACGCTATTTCAGGCGTGCAGGCCGGTTGCATGGGGAACTTCGGTTTGACGCTGGGAGTGGCCAGAAACACGCCGGGCGAGATGCTGAAGCGGTTCGGCGCGGACAAGGTTGTCTCCGATCTCGGTGAAATATCCGTATTCGATCTCCTTGAATGGTTTGAGACCGGCATGGCCACGGATGAGTGGTATCTCAGTTACAACGGCTTTGATCCTGGTGATGAAAAGTTGCGTGAGACGCTGACCACCGTGGGCAATGGCTATCTCGGGACGCGGGGAGCTTATGAGTGCGAGTGCTCCTCGTACTATTTCAACCCCGGCACCTATATCTCCGGAGTGTTCAACAAGACTCCGAGCATGGTCCAGGGACGTGAAATATGGAATAATGATTTTGTCAACTGCCCCAACTGGTTGCCTGTTGAATTCAAGATCGGGACTGGTGATTTTACCAGCCCGTTATCCATGGAGATGTTGAGCTATAGTCACAGGCTGAACATGCGTGAAGGCGTCATGGAGCGGTACCTGGTCGTCAAGGATCAGGTCGGGCGCATCACCCGTATTTCGTCACGAAGGGTGGCTTCCATGGCTGACCCGCACCAATTGGCGATGAAGATCAACTATACGCCACTCAACTATTCAGCCCGGTTGACCATCCGTTCTTCCATTGACGGCAATGTGAGCAATGACGGCGTGGCTCGCTATGCCAGTCTGAATACCCATCATCTGAATCAGGTGGCCGGTGGCAAGGCCGGAGACGGCTTCTTCCTGCATGTGGAGACCTCCCATTCCCGCTACCAGATCGTCATGACGTCCAAGACCAAGGTTGAGGAAGACGGCAAGATGCTCACCGTCCGAAAGGACTATGTTCGGGACAGGGCCAAGATCTCCGAAGAAATGCAGGTCAATGTCAAAGAGAACCATCGCTATTCCATTGAAAAGTTCGTCTATGTGCGCACCTCCCTTGACAGGGAACCCGGCGATCTCAAGGAAATGTGCCTGGACGGTCTGAAAAACATGCGTACCTTCAAGGGGGTGCATGGCCCGCATGCCAAGAACTGGAAGGCCCTGTGGCAGAAGGCGGACATCCGCGTCACTGGCGATCGGTTCGTCCAGCGCGTACTGCGACTGCATATCTATCACCTGCTGGTTACGGCCAGCCCGCACAATGTCAATCGGGATGCGGGCATGCCTGCGCGCGGTCTGCACGGCGAGGCCTACCGCGGCCATATCTTCTGGGATGAAGTGTATATCCAGCCGTTTTTTGACACGAACTTTCCGGAAATTTCCAAGGCGCTGCTCATGTATCGGTACAACCGGTTGGATGCCGCGCGTGAATATGCCCGGGAGAACGGGTATATCGGGGCCATGTATCCCTGGCAGACAGCGGATGATGGTTCCGAGGAGACCCAGGAAGTCCATTACAACCCCGATGCCGACAATTGGGGACCGGATCTGTCCCGCCGCCAACGGCATGTCTCCATCGCTGTGTTCGTCAATGCCTGGCGCTACGTCTCCTGGACTGGAGACAAACGTTTCCTGCGGGACTACGGGGCGGAGTTGATGCTTGATATTGCCCGGTTCTGGGGCGGTATCGCGACCTATGAAGAGGCTACTGACAAGTATCACATAGATGGCATAATGGGGCCGGATGAATTCCATGAGGCGCTGCCCGGATCAGAGGAACCGGGAGTGCGCGACAATGCCTACACCAATATAATGGTGGTCTGGCTGCTCGAAAAATCGCTCGCCATTCTTGACGAGTTGCCGCCCAAGGTGCGCGCGCAGGTTGTGGCCAAGATCGGTTTGACAGAAGAGGAAATCTTCAAGTGGCGGGAAATGACGACCAAACTCAACGTGATCATGAACGAAGACGGGATCATCAGTCAGTTTGACGGCTATATGGATCTGGATGAGCTGGATTGGGACGGGTATCGCAAGCGGTTCTATTCCATCCACCGCATGGATCGGATTCTCAAGGCCGAAGGAGACAATCCGGATCATTACAAGGTCGCCAAGCAGGCGGACACGCTCATGACCTGGTACCTGTTGGAGCCGGACGAAGTGGCTCGCATTCTGACTCAGTTGGGACACAACGTGGACAATCCGCTGTCGTTGCTGGAGGCCAACTACGACTTCTACGAGAAGCGGACATCCCATGGCTCAACATTGTCCAAGGTTGTACATGCGGTTATTTCCAAGTACATCTACTCCAGTGAAATATCATGGGATTGGTTCATGGAGGCCATGGAGTCAGATATCAATGACACCCAAGGCGGCACCACTGTCGAGGGCGTGCACACCGGTGTCATGGCAGGAACCCTGGAGGTCCTTAAACAGGACTTCGCCGGGTTGAACCTGTCCTCCATGCCGATGAAGGTGGACCCGGATTTACCTCCCCATTGGGGCGAGATGAAACTGAGCTTTATCTGGCGCTCCATCTGGTTTGATCTGGTTATCGAGGCAGACCGGGTGAACATGACCGCCTACCATACGGGCGACAAGATCGTGCCGGTTGAAATCTTCGGCAAGGAGTATGATCTCAAGCCCGGCATGACCGTGGAAGCCAGGCGGCCAATACAGTGATTCGTAGACAGTAAATTGTGACGCTCCTCTTGAATGAGCGCCTCGCATCGGGACAGTTCGATGAGGGAGAAAAGGTCCACTAACAGCCTTTTCTTCCTCATTTTTTTTGATCTGATATGCGTTGCATTACCGGCGGAGAGGGGCGCGATGAAGAGGCCCGGGCATTGGGCGTGGAGGCTGGCAGATTACGTCTAGGCGTGGTGGTGGCCGTGACTGTCATCACTGCCAGTGCTGTCTCTATCAATGGCATCATAGGCTGGGTCGGACTGGTTGTGCCACACCTTGCGCGGATGGTGGTTGGCCCTGACTACACGCCTTTTCGGGGTGAATTTTGAGTGCGAGCGGGAGAAGCTTGCATGATTCCGGGAAGAGATGTAGTGAGTGCTCGCGCTGGAGACGTTCTTTTCCGGCAATTCATTTTTTTTCAGGAGCTGCCATGTCACTCAGTATAGGTATCGTCGGCCTGCCCAATGTCGGCAAATCCACTTTGTTCAATGCACTCACCAAGGCGCAAAACGCCGAGAGTGCCAACTATGCATTCTGTACCATTGAGCCGAACAAGGCTGTGGTGCCGGTGCCGGACAGCCGCCTTGAAGTGTTGTCCGATCTGGTCAAACCCCAACGGGTGCAGAGTTCCACGGTCGATTTCGTGGATATCGCCGGTCTGGTGGCCGGTGCCAGCAAGGGCGAAGGACTTGGCAATAAATTTCTGGGCAATATCCGTGAGACACAGGCTATTCTGCACGTGGTCCGTTGCTTTGATGATGACGACGTCATCCACGTGTCCAACTCGGTGGACCCGATCCGCGACATCGAGGTGATCGAAACCGAACTGATCCTCGCTGATGTTCAGGTTCTGGACAATCGTTTGGAGCGCATGGAAAAGCAACTCAAGGGCGACAAGACCCTGGCTCCGAAGATCGAGGTGGCCAAGCAACTCATCGCCCACATGAACGAAGGGCAGCCTGCCAGCACGTTCCCCGGTGAGCACAAGGCGCTTGGTGACCTGCTTGCCGAGCTGCATCTGATCACGGCCAAGAACGTCATCTATTGCGCCAATGTCGATGAAGACGGTGTGGCCGAAGACAACGAGTATGTGGCGTCAGTCAAGGCGCTGGCCGCTGAACGTGGCGCCGAGTTCGTCAAGATTTCCGCCAAGATGGAAGAAGAACTGGTCGGTCTCGACGAGGAAGAGCAAAAGGAATTTCTCGAATCCTACGGCATTGAGGAATCCGGCCTGCATCAGATCATCCGTACCGGCTTCCACTCGCTGGGCCTGATCAGCTATTTCACTGCCGGTGTGAAGGAAGTCCGCGCCTGGACCATCCACGACGGCGACAAGGCCCCGCAGGCAGCCGGTGTCATTCACACCGATTTCGAGCGCGGTTTCATTCGCGCCGAGGTCATCAGCTACGATAATTACGTGAAGTTCGGCTCAGAATCCAAATGCCGTTCCGAGGGCGTCCTCAAAGTCGAAGGCAAGGACTACGTCATGAAGGATGGCGATGTAGTCCACTTCCTGTTTAATGTTTAGCGGCGGCTTGCGATAGCGGCGCATCTGCACATTTTAAGTGAATTGTAGGCGAGTCTTCGAGCCGTACAAGATCTTATGCCTCAGGTATAGCGGGTACTCTTCAATCCTCACCGTAGCTAGGCTACGCCTCCGGTTGAAGAGCACCCGAGAAAATGCACAGCTACACCACTCTCACAAGCCTCACGGCTAGAAAGAAATATATAGGCCTCGCCGATTTTCGGCGGGGTCTTTTTTTTGTTGGCTGGATTGGTGCGTACTATTGATAGTAGGTAGACTCCAATGAATTTAACGAACTGCCGGACACCGCAAAAAGAGATCGAATACAATTCGACCAAGCAGCCCCAGAGTGCCAGAGAGGCTCAGAAGCAAAGGGCCTCCAAACTCCCAAATGTGGAAACTACGCCAACAAGCTTTTTGATGGTCCCAAAAGGTTGCTTCAAAAGCAGCGAGCCGATCCAGAAGCTCTTGCAGTGCCTTTTCTTCAGGTTTCCCGCTCTCTCTAATACTATCTATCACCTGGTAAGCTGTAATCTTTTTCGGGGTGTCATCCCAAAACATGGAAGAGATTCCTGTGCATCGCAATTGCCATTCCATTTTGGCAGGCCAGCACAGCATGACAAAGTAACTAATAAAATAAGCACTTATGCAGATCAAAAGAAAGTTAAAATGGATTTTGGGGAAAGTCAGAGTGTTGCCAAATACGGTAAACATGCCACCGAGTTGCCCATAGCAAGCTTGAAAGAGACAAATGCTTGCGACAAGAAGCATGTTTCGACGTGTTTTGTACGCCTGAAGCGGGAGAGTTATGAAGGGATTTTCCTTCATATGCTCTATCGAGGATTCAATCTTTTCCTTCTTTGGGTCGGTGCTTTTATTCTCATCGAACATGCTGTCTCCATTCGCGTCATACTAATTAGATATTGGATTTCAATTACACATGCTCCTCTGCCGGATGAATTGTCAATTCCGATGGCAGCGTAAACGTAGATTTCAAAAGAAGTGGGTGAAAGATGAAATCACTTTTTGATGTAGATACCGTGTCGCTTAAACCATCCGGCTTTCCGTTTGTTGGGATATTTACCAAGTGTGGGGTCAAATTCTCCATACTCCCATTCAATGGCTCTACCCTTCAACCAACAGACGAGAGTGTATGGACTTTTGACAACTGCAATCAAAACAATTCGGACCGCTCTAAACAGGCAAAGAATGACTGCAAGGCCAAGCCCGATGATGAGTCCTTCAATAATATTATCAACGTTCAACGGCTTCTCCTTTTTGGTGGCGTGGTCGATGTCCACTCTATATCCCAAACCAAGCCGTATGCCCAGACTAGGCAGTAACGATCTGACTATCAGCAGTAGGTTCATAATATAATGATTTATCTAATTTGCCCTATGCAAAAGGATGCCGGACTTACAAATATATAAGAAAGCCCCCTGCCGTTAGGCAGGGGGCTTTCTTAATTTTTCCAATACGAGCCGTGAGGCTTGTGAGAGTGGTGTAGCTGTGCATTTTCTCGGGTGCTCTTCAACCGGAGGCGTAGCCTAGCTACGGTGAGGATTGAAGAGTGCCCGAAAAATGTGCAGATGCGCCGCTATCGCAAGCCGCCTCTAATCGTCAAAGTCGCCGGCTGGCCCCTTGTCCGTGTCGATCTCGGCGGCCATGGCTTTGATTTTTTCTTCGGTCCACTCGGCAGCGTCCTCGAACTTTTCCTTCTTGAGGCCGAGATCGTAGGAACCGGCTTCGAGGATGAGGTCGTAGGCGATGGGAGCGGTGTCCTGGGCGTTGAACACGTTGACCAGCAGGTCGTAGACGAATTCTTCCACACCCTGGGCCATGCGCTGTTGCACGGCCTGGGATTGTCCCTGCCAGCGGCGTTCGAAGACCAGGTTGAGCTTCTTGTAGTCGCCGCCCTTGATGTTGTTGGCATCGGCGTAAGCGACCATTTCGTCCCACAGCGCGTCGTCCACGCCTTCACCCGGGACCTTGGCGAAGTGATCGCCGTCCATGATGGCGTTGCCGAAGTCGTTGACCTTCACGCCCCAACCGATCATTTGCAGCGCAGTGGCCACGTTGGCCTTGGTGGTGGCGGTCTGTGCGGCGATGGCGCGCAGACGGTCGGAGTCGTTGCCAGAGGTGCCGTGCTGTGCGCCGGAGGTGCCGTAGGGTTCCAGAGCCTTGTGAATATCAGCGGTCAGTTCCACCTGGATGCCTTCGCCTGATGCTTCGATGCCGTGGGTGGTGCCGTTGTTCAGGGCGATCCAGTCCGGGCACAGGCCGTGGGCGTTGAGTCCCTGGCACAGGAACTTGGCTTCCAACGGGCTGGACAGACCGAACGCGCCTTTGATCTCGCCGATTTCGGTCTCGTAGCCAGCCCAGGAAGGGATGGATGGAGAGACTTCGATGTTGGCGAGCAGGTTGAGATCGTCGGTCATGTGTGATGCGTCGATGGCGATGGAGGTCACGCCTGTTTCGAACAGGGA
Source organism: Pseudodesulfovibrio sediminis (assembly GCF_020886695.1). NCBI lineage: Bacteria > Pseudomonadati > Thermodesulfobacteriota > Desulfovibrionia > Desulfovibrionales > Desulfovibrionaceae > Pseudodesulfovibrio > Pseudodesulfovibrio sediminis. The sequence continues at coordinate 1,600,555 of NZ_AP024485.1, read as the reverse complement.
AGGGATTTCCGCTTTGGCAACGGCCACGTCATCCCATTTTTTCATGAAATAATGGTCTGCATGAACGGCTACCGGAATGGTGATGCCGAGCTTGTTGCAGAGGTAGTCAATCCTGCGGGCGATGTTCCACAGCGTTGTCGGACAGTATGTGGCTTCCGACCGGGCGATTTCGATGATGATCGCTGCGTTGGCGCGCTGGGCGGCCTTGAGGGCGCCTTCTATAATGAAAATATTACGGCCGTTGGCAGCGATGGTCATGGCACCGCCTTTGGCGGTCATGGCGCGGTCAATGACCTTGCCGCTGACCAGCAGGGCCTGGGAGCCGGGGAAGTTTTGAACGACGTTCGGCGGACGACCGACGGCGAGAGCTTTTTTGAATGTGTCTTGGGACATACCCTTCCTCCTTGGGAACGTTGAATTATCAGGATAGTAGAAACCAATCGTTGCAGGAAGTCAAAATGAAAGGGCACGATATGCAGGATTTCATACAACCCAAAATCGGAGCATGGTTGCCCACACTCCGTCCTGTCGACGATATCAGCATTCGGCGCTACATGGTAGCGGTTTGTGCGAGCTGAAGTTTGGTGGTTTTCGTCTTGTTTTTTTTGGGCTTCGCGCCTTCTACCGGCATGAGGGTGTAGCCCATTTCATGGGCCATGAACTCGAGAATGGCGACGTTGTGCGTCACACGGCAAATCTCGAACATGGTCTCGGCACCGAGCTTTGCATGCGAATCAAACGGATTCAATTCACGAAGCAGCGTTGAATACGGCTTCTTGATCGATCGTGAGACTTCTTTGGCCGGAATACGCCCTTCTAAAACGACATCTTGCATTTTTTTTGTCAGATTCTTCTCGAACATGGTTCCCCCCATAAAGTAGAATTTTCTGCCTTATGCTGGAAGTTACTCCATTTTGGTTTTTTGCGTCAACGAAAATAGCAAGTTTGTACAAAAAACGCTGGTCCGAATGCTGAGTCTTTTTATTTTATACTATAAATTTAACAATTTATAACAATTTCTCTTGAGGCACTTTTTTTGATTGAAATCGGACGGAATCAGCTCACTTCTTTGTATTTCCCATGAATTGCATGGCGAGCATGGTGATGTCGTCTGACTGTTCGGCGCCCTTGGCAAAGACCGTGATGGACTCTGCGATGTCACCGACCACCTTGGGAGCGGTGGGGGTGTCCATGGATTCCAAAAGGTTCATGAGTCGATCATCCGAGTAGATGTGTTTATCCGGGTCCATGGCTTCGGTGACGCCGTCAGTATAGATGAACATGATGTCGCCGGGGTGCATGGTCATGGTCTTGGTGGAATATTCCATGGTGTCCATGATGCCGGCCACTGGCTCGCCAAAAGGCGGTATCCATTCCGGTTTCTTGCCGGAAGGCATGTAGATGGGCGGGTTGTGCCCGGCATTGGCAAAGCGGGTCTCGCCCGTATGGATGTTCATGATCGCCAGGAAAAGCGTGACGAACATGCAGGACTCGTTGTCTGCGGCGAGGTCCGCGTTGACCTTGGTCAGGACTTCGCCGGGATCGAGCCCCTTTTCGGCCACGACCTTGAGCAGGGTCTTGGTCACGGCCATGAAGAAGGCCGCAGGCACCCCTTTGCCCGAGACATCACCCACCAGAAAACAGAAATGATCGTCGTCAATAAAAAAGAAATCGTAGAGGTCTCCGCCCACTTCCTTTGCCGGTTCAATGGAGGCAAAGACTTCGAATTCCTTGCGTTCCGGGAAGGCTGGGAAGAGCTTGGGCAGGATGCCCATTTGAATGTCGCGGGCAATGCGCAGTTCGGATTCGATACGCTCCTTGGCCGCTGTGGTGTCGGTCAGATTGGCGATATACTCCTTGAGGGAGCCTTTCATGTATTCGAGGGACGCCGCCAGATCACCCACTTCGTCGTTGCTGGTCTCCGGCAGCGTGGTGTCGAGATTCCCGGAGGCGATCACACGCGCCGAGGCAGAGAGGTTGCGCAGGGGGTGGGTGATGCGACGGGCTATGGCTATGGTCACCAGGGCCAGGATGAAGAATCCGGCCAGTCCGATAAGGGTCATGACCTTGGACAGTTGCTCCATTTCGGCCAGCATCTCGCCTTTGGGAAACAGGATGCCGATGGCCCAGCCGCCGTGTTCGAGCCCCTTGCTGAAGAGGAACGAATCTTCTCCTGAGTAGCTGGAACCGATTGAAATAAAAGCCGATTCGCCATTTAGCATTTGCTTGCCGAGTTCCCGCATGCGGCTGGAGCCGCGTTCTTCGGCCAGGGAGAAGATGGTCTGGTTCATGATCATCGACTTGTCGGGGTGGGAGATGAATGTGCCATGGTGCGAGAGCAGGAAGGCAAAGCCGCTGTCAAAGATGCGGATGCCGGAGACCATCTCCCTGAGTCGTTCCAGAGAGATGTCTGCCGTGACAACACCGGCAAAGATCGTTTTTCCATCGACGTTTCGGTAAAAGGGGACGGCATAGGTTGCCATGACAACACCGCCGCCACCTTCGTCAAAATAGGGTTCGGTCCAGATGGGGGTGCCCATCTCCTTGGGGATTTGGTACCAATCCATGTAGAAATACCGGTAGTTTGCATCGCCGAGCATGGTCTGCGCGATGCGCCCGTTGGACCTGAAATGGTAGGGCGCGTAATAGCGTTGTTCCGGCTTTATGGTTTTAGGCTCAAAGGCCACGGCAATGCCATACACCTCGGGATTGTGGGCCAGGATATTTCGACTGAGGGCCAGAAGGTCTTTTTCGGGCATGGATTCATCTGCAAGTGAGATGGCCATGTGTTCGGCAACTTGTTGAACGCTGGCGAGGAAGGCGTCAATGCGGGCCGTTGTGGATTGGGCCAGGAGTCGGGAGTTCTCTTCAGTCTGCTTGAGCAGGGCCTGTTTCGAGTAGGTGTAGTTATACCCGACAATGGCGGCCACGATGATGAAGGCGCAACACAGGATGGAGAGGGTGAGCTTGAATGCTATGGGGCGGCGCTGTTTCATCGAATTTTTCCCTTGTAGAAATCGCCGAAGGGCGGGCCTTCTTTCAGAAAACCTTCCTTGAGGAGGGTCTTGCGAACCCTGTCATAGTCAACCCAGCGCAACATGCCCATGGTTGAGTCGTTGGCAGGGGCGATGATGTCCTCCATTCTGGCGAGCATCCATCGTTGATGGGGGGTGTTTGTGGGGACGTTGGCTTCACGCATACGGCGCATGACGCTCTGGAGCGCTTCCTCCTTGTGGGCGAAAGCATATTTCCAGCCGCGAACCGTTGCCTCGACCAGTCGTCTGCACAGGGATGGATCGGTGGTGACCGTTTTTTGCAGACAGTAGATGCCGTCCTCGGGAAAGTTGAGGCCCACGTCGCTGAAAAAGAGCGGGACCAGCTCGTCTTCGTCCAGACCATATGAGTATAGCGTATGGTACTCGTTGTACCACATGCCTGAGGCGGCATCCACGCCCCCTCGCAGGAAGAGATCCAGCGAGGACGTCTGGGGTACGACAGTAACGTTCATGTTTTTCTGATGGAAAAAGGCCCGGGGCTGTATTTCGAATTCATTGGCCCACAGGCCGACTTTCCGGCCATCCAGGTCCGCAAACGATGTGATGCCGGAAGACTTCTTGGCAATGAGCATGAGGGCGGAACGCTGAACGAACTGCCCTATGTTGACTATGGGCATGGTCTCATGCTTCTGCAATCCGGTTGTCAGAAACATGGTGGCGAATTCCGCCTTGCCTTCCTTGAGATAGTCACTGGCCATGACGTCCGGCCCGCCGGAGATAATGGTCAGGTCGATGCCTGCCTCTGCGTAGAACCCCTTGTCCTGCGCCATGTAAAATCCACTGAACTGGGCCTGTGGCAGCCATTGCAGCACAATCCGCGCCTTGTCCCTTTCTGCGGCCTGGGCCGGGAGTGTGCCAACGGTGAGCGCGATGAGAAAGAGCAGGAATGCCGTAAACCCGAGTGGACGTTTCGTCATGTTTAGCGCCTTATGCAGTGATCGAAGTCAGGAAGCTTGAGAAGAGGGTACACAATGTACCGGTGCTGTTTTGCAGGCGGTGGTTATCATCAAAAATGTGCAGGTCCGCCTTGTGCCCTTTGGCAAAGCGGATTGCGTGTTCAACAGGCACGACATCGTCATCCCAACCATGGACCACGGTGATGACGGGCGGCAGCTTCGTGAAGACGTGTATGTCGTAGCCGGGGAAATAGAAGGCCGGAGCCAGCAGGAACAAGCCCAGCACATTCGCATGCTTGGCTGCTGCCGTGGCAACGTATCCGCCCATGCTTGAGCCGGCAAGGATGGTGGGGCCGGTTTTTTCTTCAAGCAGGTCCAGCAGCCATTGCACACGCAGATCAGGGTCCTCGGTTTCCCGAAAGTCCGGGGCTTCCATGGTCAGACCCAACTGAGCCGATGTTTCAGCCAGGGCCTTGCTCTTGGTTCCCCAGGGTTCTCCCAGAGAGCCATGGCACCAAATCAGATTGATGTCAGACATGATTCTACTCCTCACTTGAAGGTGTCGTGCCTGCAAACCTGCGAATAGCGTCAAAAAGCGCGCTTTTTTTCACCGGCTTGGGCAGATGGTGATTGGCTCCTGCCGAAAGACATTGCTTGGCTTCTTCGTTTAAGGTGTATGCTGTCATGGCAATGATGGGGACCTGTGCAACGCCGTTTTTCTGTTCCCATTCCCGTATGGTCCGGGTGGCCTCATAGCCGTTCATGATGGGCATCTGGATATCCATGAGGACAAGATCCCACGTGCCGTTCTTGAAGGCTTCAACGCCGTCCCGTCCGTTTTCAACCACGGTTATCGAACAGGAAGTGTCCTTGAGATATGTCTGAATGACAAAGGCGTTGTAGTTGGAATCCTCGAACATGAGGATGTTGGCCGTGGGAAGCTGCGGGAGCTCTTTGTTGGCGGTGGGAAATGCTGTCGGTACGGGGGCAGCTTCAGAGTCGCCCTTGAATCGGGCCGTGAAATGAAAGGTGCTCCCTTTGCCGGGAGTGGATTCGGCCCAGATACGTCCGCCCATGAGTTGGGCCAGCTTTCTGCTGATGGCCAGCCCGAGACCGGTGCCGCCGAACTTTCGGGTGGTGGAGTTGTCGGCCTGCGTGAACGCGTCGAAGATGGTGGTCAGCTTCTGGCCCGGGATGCCCATGCCGGTGTCGGCCACGGAAAATTGGAGCAGTACTTCGTCTCCGGGGTTGGGCATTTTCTCAACGGTCAATGAGACGCTGCCTTTTTCGGTAAACTTGACGGCATTGCCGAGGAGGTTGACGAGTATTTGCCTGAGTCGTGCCGGGTCTCCGTGGAGTTTGTCTGGAATGCCGTTGGACACTTCGCAGGAAAGCGTCAACTGTTTCTGATAGACTTGGGCGTCTACGAGAGCGCAGGTCTTGTCCAGTATCTCGTTCAGGGAGAACCATGTTCCTTCCAACTCCATGTAGCCCGCTTCTATCTTGGACAAGTCAAGGACATCGTTGAGGATTTCAAGCAGTGCTTCGCCAGCTGTCCGAAACACGTCGACATATTCCTTTTGGTCCTCGGTCAACTCGGTTTCCCACAGCACATCGGCCATGCCCAGGATGGCGTTCATGGGGGTTCTGATTTCATGGCTCATGGAGGCCAGGAAGCTGCTCTTGGCGAGGTTGGCGATGTCTGCGGCTTTTTTGGATTTGCGCACCTCTTCCAGTGCGTTGTTCAGGGACGTGTTCTTGGCATTGAGCTCCTCGGTGCGTTCCCTGACCCTGGATTCCAGAATATCCTGATATTTCTGGAGCTTTGTATTTGCCCCCTGCAGGTCCTGGATAAGGTGGCGGACCGACTCCCGCATATCGTCAATGGCCCGGGCCAGACTCCCCAGCTCATTCGGCGCGGATGTGTCGATGGGAGCATCCAGATCGCCATCGGCAATGAGTGCGGCTGATTCTTCCAATCTTGCCAGTGGCGCAAAAAATATTTTTTGCGTAAAGCGAATGGTTGTCTGAGATATGGCCATGATGAGCAACAGTGCAAAGCCAAGTATCGCACAGGAATATATCCATACTTCGGTGTTGTTGGCTTCGGTCGACACCACCAGTCTGAATGAGCCGATCCAGTCGCCGTTTTTACGGATGGGTATATCCTTGGTGATGAAAACATGCTCCCTGGTGAATGCCTTGAACGGCATCCCGGCGTACTGTGCCCGGGATTTCGAGGCCATGATCTCACGCCCGGTAGTGACTTGCGCGAAGACAACGGTTTCGTCACGGAAAACAGCATCGATAAAGTCTCTGGCTGAGGACTGGTCGATCTGCCAGACAGCAGAGGCTAGGCTGGTTTCAGCCAGTGCACAGATTCTGTCAGTTTGCTCTTCCAATTGCACATTGAGCCGATATGCCGTGAACAGGATTATGGCGCAGGAAAAGCAGAGCACGATGAATGCAGTGATTCCGAGCTGTACGAGCGAGGCCCGGCGGCTGATGGAGTGGGCTCTGATCAGCCCATGCATGTGGTTTCGTGTCATGTGGCGGTCGTTTTTTTGAAAGAATGTATCACCTCTTGAGTTCATATGGTGTTCGGCCGATCTTGGCAAGAACGCGTGGCATTTTCCTTACACCTCGGGCAGGCAAGGGGCAAAAAAAAAGGCCGGATACCAATCCGGCCTTAAAAATTCGTGAACGCGGCGAGTTACGCGTTTGCACTATCTAGCGAGAAGCCCATCTCCGAAGCCATGTACTGGAGCGGACGAATGTCATGGGTCACCTTCATAATTTCAAGCAGGGTCTCGGCACCGAGTTTGGCGCTGACGTCGAAGGGGTTGATCTCGCGCATCAGGGTTGAATACGGCTTGTTGATCTTTTCAGCAACGAGCTTCGCTTGAATGCCGCTGTCGAGAATGCAGTCCTGAACCACTTTGGTTACGTTCTTTTCAAACATCATTGCCCTCCCGCAAGAGTTTGTTGGTTGTTGTCACTGTGAGGTCGTCACCCTTGGTATTTAGATTGGCTATGAGCAACCAGCGTGCCAAAGATGAAAGTAATGGATTAAATCTAATGATTCTAATGGTTATAACGAGTGTATTGGTTTGGTATTATTACGGTATCTTGTCGCAAAGGCGTCGCATGCGACACTTTATGTTGTCGCATGCGACGATTATGTCGCATGCGACAGTGGCGCGCTACACAATAAAATGGTGATGCACGCTGCTCAGGAGGCAGGCAAAAGATGAGAGAACGTTCCCAAGTGGACGGCTGAGGATGTGCGGCGTTTTCTCTGGAACCAGCTCAACCTATACTGATCGGGTTTCATCGTGGTTATTCGTGCACAAAAAAAGGGGAGCTGCCAATGGCAGCTCCCTTTAGGTCCCGGCGAACCGGGTTCCGAATCGTATCTTTCAGGCTATCAGGTGTGGGTTGCGGTCCAATCTGGTGCCTTAGGAGGTGATCCGTTCGGTGTTCTAGGAATTTTGATCGCGATTCCAGTCCTGGGACCAGGACTTCCAGGAATCGATGTATGTCAGCCATGCGCGGCTGCCGAGAACGATTTCCATGATTCTGGAGGCAGTAAGATTAGTGAACATATTGAAATCCTCTTGATAACTTTTGTAAAGACAGTGAACTATTCAGTGCCGTTGTTGTGCCAGATTTTTATCAGCCTTCCTGGCCAGGGCTGTTTTCAAGGCTGCGCATGACATGGTTGATGGTCTCCGCAAATATGCCGTCGGACTCATACGGAGTCAGGAGGCTGGTGCGAACCGAACCGACAATATTGCCGTAGATGATCAACGCGGTCACCTCCACCGGGAGGGAGCGGATCGAGCCGTCTTCAATGCCAATTGTCACGCAGCGTTTCAGCCCTTCAATGAAGATGCTGAATTTTTCGGCCACTTTCTTGCCGTTGACACCGACTTCTATGTGGCTGAAAGGGGAGCACCTGAGGAGGATCGGAAAGCGGTTCCGGTGTTCCTCGGTAAACTCGAAATATGAGACCATATACCTGCGGACGAGTTCCAACCCGTCTGCGGGTTCTGCCGTGGCTTCGGTCAGTCGGGTGATGAGGCTGTCCGCCATGTCAAAGCCCGCTGCAAGGAAGAGCTCCTGCTTGCTGCCGAAGTAATGGGAAACCAATCCAAAGGAAACATCAGCGCGACCGGCCACGTCCTTGACGGTGGCGGCGGTGAACCCCAGCTGGCCAAAGGCCTCCTGGGCGGCTCTGAGTATTGCTTCCTTTTTCGACATGATTCGGTTCCCTTTCTGCTATCGATTGATTGTGCAATCAACTTGTTGATCAATGTATAGATTGATTGTGCAATCAGTGTCAAGCGCAAAAAATGAATAAATCGTCTTTCGGCTTTATATTTATATGTAAGCGAGATTCGCCCTGTGATTTCGGCTTTATGACAGCGGGTCATGGGCTGGACGAGGCCTGCTCTCCCTCTCTCGGCTCATAGGGGGAGAGCAGGCATTGCTGGCGTCTTGGGCACGATCCACCTAGTTCGTGTGCCGTGCTGGAGGCCTCAGGCGGAGTGTTTGCCTACTTCCTGTTTCCACTCGGACACTATCCCTTTTACCTGCTCATATTGGGAGGAATCCTGTTTGTAGTATTCCGCAAAAACATGCAGGTCCGTGGCGCCGCGCGGTGCGAAGAGTCCCTTGACGCGGCACCAGAGCGGATCAAGCACTTCAACGAAATCATCGAGCATCTTGTTGGCCAATGTCTCCATGAAGGATTGGTGGTTGCGGTAGGCGAACATGTAGAGCTTGAAGCTCTTGGATTCCACGATTTTCTGATCGGGGATGTATTCCATGGCAATGGTTCCGAAATCCGGCTGGCCGGTCATGGGGCAGAGCGAGGTGTATTCTGGAAAGGAGATGGACACGACATAGGGCCTGCCCGGATAGTTGTTCGGGAAGGCTTCGAGGATGCCGGGATTCGGCGAATCCATCTGGTATGTGGTCTGTCCACCCGCACCGAGGGTTTGCAGGTGGCTGGTTTTATCTTGGCTCTTTGACATGGATTGCTCCTTCATGCGTCACGGGTATCGAGGGAAATTTTGACTTTTCCATGTGCTGATGGCAAGTGCTGCTCAACTGAGGTGTCGCCGGGGACAGTTTTTCCCCCAAGCGACAGGTTTGTACCACCACATTTGGACAGTTCAATCCAAGGAAGAAAAAATGGAAAATCTGGAACGCAAGGCATATGCCTTGCTCATCAGCCTGTTTATCGGCGGGCTCGTTGTGGCTGCGCTCATTTCGAGCAAAATCATTACCATCTTCGGCCTGACCGTTCCCGCCGGGGTTCTGGCGTACTCCCTAACCTTTGTTGTCTCGGATGTCATCAGCGAGGTTTGGGGCAAGGAATTGGCAAATGAAGCCGTGACCTGCGGGTTTGTCACTCTCATCTTCATCACCGCTCTTGCGTGGCTGGCTGTCTATTGGCCTGCCGCGTCTTTCTGGCAGAATCAGGACGCATTCGCCGGTGTTGTGGGGAACACGCCGCGCATCGTGGTCGCGTCCCTGCTGGCATATATCGTTAGCCAGAAGCATGACATCTGGCTGTTCCATCTGCTGAAACGCCGCATGAATGGCCGTTTTTTGTGGCTGCGCAATAATCTTTCCACCATGGTTTCCCAGCTCATAGATTCATCCATCTTTGTCACTGTTGCCTTTTATGGCGTGTTCCCGGTGGGAGAGGTCATCTTCGGTCAATGGTTGGTGAAGTTGCTGATCGCGGCACTTGATACTCCGATAGTCTACATACTGGTCGCCGCCCTTCGTGAGCGGGTGCAGCCGGTTGCCGCGTAGCGGTCGTATCCCCCGGCATTGCTGAAGCCTCAGACTTCAGGGGCTCTTCCCGAAAATGAAAATCCCCGGCAGCTGCAGGCTGCCGGGGATTGTTTGTATGGAGTTGTCAGCGCGGTACGCTATTTTTCCAATTTCTTCTGAATCTTGGCCCAGCTGTCACGCAGGGTGGTGGTGCGGTTGAAGACCATGGTTTTACCGGGCTTGTGGTCCTTGTTGTCCGAGCAGTAATAGCCGGTGCGCTCGAACTGGAAGTTCACGCCCGGCTCCATGTCGGCCAGCGCCGGTTCAACGTAGCATTCGGGCAGGACTTCCAGTGAGTCGGGGTCAACGTAGTCCACAAAGGTTTTGCCTTCTTCGGGAGCACCGGGGTTATCCACGGAGAAGAGGCTGGTGTAGTTGCGCACCTCGGCTTTGAGACCGTGGGTGGCAGAGACCCAGTGCATGGTTCCTTTGACCTTGCGTCCACCTTCCAGCCATCCGCCCTTGGTTTCAGGGTCGTAGGTGGCGCGGATTTCCGTGACATTGCCCTCTGCGTCGGTGTCGTAACCGGTGCACAAGACGTAATATGCGGCGCGCAGTCGTACTTCGCGGCCCGGCCCCATGCGGAAGAATTTCTTGGGCGGATCTTCCATGAAGTCGGAGCGTTCTATCCACAGCTCCCTGGTAAACGGCACTTTGCGGGTGCCGTAGGAATCATCTTCGGGGCTGAGCGCCACATCGAACTCATCCACCTGATCTTCGGGGTAGTTCTCGATGACCAGTTTGACCGGGTCCATGACGCCCATATAGCGGGGAGCGCGTTTGTTGAGGTCTTCGCGGACGCACGCCTCAAGCAGGGCGTATTCAACCGTTGAATCCGCCTTGGCAACGCCGATGCGGTCGCAGAAGTCGCGGATGGATTCCGGGGTGAAGCCACGCCTGCGGAAACCGGAAATGGTGGGCATGCGGGGATCGTCCCAGCCCGATACGTGGCCTTCCTGCACCAACTGGATGAGTTTGCGCTTGGAGAGCACGGTGCCAGTGATGTTCAGGCGGGCGAATTCGTACTGCCAGGGGCGGTCTTTCAGACCGGGTCGTGCGGCCAGGTCTTCGTAGATCGCGCTGTTTTCACCGAACAGTTCAGGCTGTTTGAGGCCGTCCATGAGGGTGTCCACGCACCAGTCGTACAGGGGACGGTTGTTTTCGAATTCCAGGGTGCAGATGGAGTGCGTCACGCCCTCGATGGCATCGGACAGGCCGTGGGCAAAATCGTACATGGGGTAGATGCACCATGTGTCGCCGGTACGGTGATGGTCGGCATGCTTGATGCGGTACAGGGCCGGATCACGGAGCATGACATTGGGCGCGGCCATGTCTATCTTGCCGCGCAGAATGCATTCGCCGTCAGCCAGGTCGCCGGAGCGCATGGCACGGAACAACGTAAGGTTCTCTTCCACGGTGCGGTCGCGGTAGGGAGAGTTGATGCCGGGTTCCTTGAGCGTGCCCCGGTTCTCGCGGATTTCGTCGGCGGACTGGTGGTCCACATATGCCTTGCCCATCTTGATGAGCAGCTCGGCGATGAAATAGAGCTTTTCGAAATAATCGGAAGCGAACGGGTTGGCTTCCCACTGGAAACCGAGCCATGAGACGTCTTCCCGGATGGAGTCCACGTACTCGACGTCCTCCTTGACCGGGTTGGTGTCGTCGAAGCGCAACTTGCAGATGCCGTCATAGTCTCTGGCAACGCCGAAATTCAGGCAGATTGATTTGGCGTGGCCTATGTGCAGGTATCCGTTGGGTTCCGGGGGAAACCTGGTTTGGACACGTCCCTTGTATTTGCCGCTCGCGTTGTCAGCATCGATGATCTGTCGGATGAAATCTTTGCCCCGTTCCGGGGTATCAGGCTTGGCGCTCATGAAAAAACCTCGTTGTATATGATTGACCCTGCGGGTCTCCGTGTCGTTGTCTTGTGACGGACGCTGTCCGTGGCACTGGAAATACGGGAAATCGGATGAGTGGTCAACGCTCCGATGTCGGTCTGTCCCGAAGTTGTTTCCTTATTGAGAAGGGGGCTGGTCTGTCTTCAGCTGTGTGAAATAGTCCGCGATGATCCTGTCGAATACTCCCGATTCCGAGAGACGTTGAGCCGCCTCCGAGAGTTCCTTGACCCGAGCGGCCAACGGGGACTTTCTCGATACGGCGAAATAGACCGGGACGGCCTTGTCGTGGCAGTAGGTCGCCTTGGTTATCCGGGAGTTCAAGCCAAGGTCCGCGACAAGGTAGTCTCCGATGCTTTCAGTGATGATCACCGTGTCCACTCTACCTGCGGCGAGCATTTTGAAGTTGAGCTTGTCCTCATGTACGGGGGCTTTTCTCAGGCTTTGATCCGTATCAAATCGGTCGAAATAAATGGCGTCGTGTTGCACCCCGATAGTCAGGTTGCTCAGGTCTTCATAACTGACAATGTCTCGTGTGCCTGTGCGTATGTAAAAGGCTTTGCGTGATTTGGTTTTATAGGGAGGGGCAATGAAGATCATGGTTTTTTCGCGCTCAGGGCGTTTGAGTATCCCGCTGATCATGTCGGCTTGCCCTGTTTTCATCATGCTCAAGGCGCGTGACCACGGGCAGGGGAACAACTTGGGGGTCATTCCAACCTCTGCGAGCAGGGCTTGGACAAGCTCGATATCTATCCCGCTGATCTTTTCTTCATCGATGATTTTCCAGGGCGGGAAATGGTCCACGGCAACGACGACTTCCTGCGCCATGGCCGACCCTGAGATGAGCAAAAAAGCGAGGATTGTAAAAGTTGATAGGAGGTTGAGCATCTATTACATATACATGAGAGGGGAAAAGCGTGCAAGGAGGGTATAGCGAGGGGCAAAAAACTCCCTATATCTGGACGGCGTTGACCCCGTTGCTCTGGTCACGTAACTTTCCCGGTATTGTATATATTGAGTGTGTAGAGACTACCCTGCACGCCACACAAAGGAGCTTTTATGCCGCTTTTCACTATAAATCCCGACAAATGCAATAAGGACGGATTGTGCGCCGCCGACTGTCCGGCTGGTTGTATTGTCTTTGAAAAAGGCGCCCTGCCTGTCCCCCATGAAAAGAAACAGGCCTACTGCCTGGAGTGCGGCCACTGTGTCGCCGTGTGCCCCACGGACGCCATTGAGCTTGCCCGTTTTCCTGTGTCTGCCGTTCGACAGGACAAAGCCCTGAAAGTCTCTTTCGCGCAGGCCGAGCAGTTTCTCACTGGCCGCCGTTCCGTGCGTTCATTCAAGGACAAGCCCGTGGATCGGGAACAGATAGCCTCGCTGATCAAGGTGGCCGAATTCGCGCCGTCAGGGCATAACGCCCGCCCCACTCGCTGGGCCGTAGCCGCAACGCCTGAGGCCGTGGCGACCATTGCCTCTGCAACGGCTGAATGGATGCGGGGCGAGGTGGAGGCCGAATCTCCTGTGGCGGCAAAACTCCATCTGGCAGGGATCGTCCGTGCCTTTGACAACGGGCAGGATATGATCTGCCGTCATGCTCCGGTGTTGGCCGTGGCCTATGGTCCCAAACAGGGCGTCACCCCTCTGCAGGACGGCGTCATCGCCACCACCTATCTGGAGCTGGCGGCTTCGGCTGCAGGCCTTGGGGCTTGCTGGTGCGGCTATGTGATGGCTGCCGCGTCACTGGAATCGACCTTTGACAGCGTGTTGGGTGTGCCTGATGACTGTACCGTCTATGGTGCGTTGATGCTCGGTCATCCCGCGCGTCGGTACACAGCGATTCCGCCCCGTCCGGAACCGTCTGTTACCTGGTTGTAAACCCGTTCAAGAGAGAAACGCATGTCCACCAACTGTCACGCTTTCGGCTCCGTGGAAGTCTCCATCGATTTCACGGCCATCACCACATTGTTCAAGCAGGCCCATGCCGAAGGGCGCGACACCCTGTTTGAATACGAAGTGTACGATCTGTTGCGTCAATCCGGGGCCGAGACACCGCCCCGTGCGATCCTGCTGGAACGGGGCGCGCGTATCGCCGACGAGACCATCTCCGGCATGACCGGCGACAAGGTCGTCCTCAAGATCGTGTCGCCGACAATCATCCACAAAACCGAAGTGGGGGGCGTTCGTGTGGTGGAGAACACCCCGGACAAGATCCGTTCGGCCTGGCGGCGCATGTTGTACGAAGTGCCGGAACGAAGTGCGGACATGATCGAGCGGCGAGGCGGCGACAGTGCCGGTCCGTACGCCGGACTGACCGGCGAGAGCCTGATCACGGCCATCTCCCGGGATATCCGGGGCGTCCTCCTGGTCGAATTCATGCAGCCGGATTCCCAGGCTTTCGGCAATGAACTGATCGTGGGCATTCGCCGGACCCGCGAGTTCGGCATGATCCTCGGCGCCGGGTTGGGCGGCACCGATACCGAGCTGTATGCAGAGCGGTTTCGCAAGGGGCAGGCCGTGGTGGCCTCGTCCACGTCCCTGACAGATGGCGAGACGTTTTTCGAGCTGTTTCGCAAGACCCTGTCCTACAAGAAGCTGGCCGGGTTGACGCGCGGCCAGCGGCGCATCGTCACTGACGAGCAACTTATCGAATGTTTCACCTCCTTTATTGACATGGCCAACCAGTATTCACCGGACAACCCTGACGCGCCGTTCATCATCGAGGAGCTGGAGATCAACCCCTTTGCCTATGCGGATTACCTCATGGTGCCGCTGGATGGCATGTGTCGTTTCTCCAAGCCCGACGCATTGCCGGCAACCCGTCCTGTGGAGAAGATCGACAGGCTGCTGCATCCCAGCTCCATGGGAATCGTGGGGGTATCGTCTTCGCGTATGAATTTCGGTCGTATCATCCTGAATAACGTGCTCAAGGCAGGCTTTGACAAGGAGGAGTGCGTCATTATTCGTCCTGGTGTGGATGCAATCGACGGTGTGCGGTGCGTGGACAGTCTGTCCGCGCTGGACAGAAAGCTTGATCTTTTCGTGGTCGCGGTGGGTGCAGGGCAGGTTCCGGCTCTGGTCGACGATCTCATCGATCTTGACTGTGCCGAGTCGGTCATGCTCATTCCCGGTGGACTGGGTGAGACCGCAGAGAGCGAGGAGCGCGCACGAACAGTCATCAAAAAGATCAATGCCGCGCATGATCTGGGGGGCGGGCCCGTCTTTCTGGGCGGCAACTGCATGGGGGTGGTCTCCAGACCGGGAGCCTATGATACATGGTTCATCCCCGAGGAGAAGCTGCCGAAGTTCTCGTCCGGCAGGCATCACCGTGCAGCGTTCATTTCGCAATCCGGTGCGTTCATGCTCACCCGTCTCTCGCAGTGTCCCATTCTGGACCCGGCCTATATGATCTCCGTGGGCAACCAGACCGATCTGACGCTGGGTGATCTGGTGACCTATTTTGCCGACAGTGACGAGGTGGACGTGCTCGCGGTGTATGCGGAAGGGTTCAATGACATGGACGGTCTGGACTTCTGCAAGGGCGTGCGTCAGGCCGTGCTCAAAGGCAAGGAAGTGATTTTCTACAAGGCCGGACGGACCCCGGAGGGCAAGACCGCCACCAGCGGACATACGGCCTCGCTCGCCGGTGATTACGTGGTCTGCGAGTCCTGTGTGCGCCAGGCCGGAGCTGTGGTGGCCCAGTCGTTCACCCAGTTCGAGAACCTGTTCATGCTGGCCGAGCGGCTGCACGACAAGACCATCCTCGGCAATCGTCTGGCCGCGGTTTCCGGGGCGGGGTTCGAGGCCGTGGGCATGGCCGACTCCATCCAGTCCGATGATTATTCCATGGAGCTGGCACCGCTCTCGAAAGAGACAAAGGACCGCCTCGCCTCGTTGTGTGAGAAGAACCGGCTGGCTTCGCTGGTCACTGTGACGAATCCGCTGGATATCACGCCCGGCGCAAACGATCAGGTACACGCGGACGCTGTCCGTATCCTGGCTGAGGGCAACAGCGTGGATGCCGTGGTGGTCGGGTTGGACCCGCTGTCGCCGGTCATGCGCACGTTGGCCGACCCGGAGCACGCCGAATTTCAGTTGGATGACGAGCGATCCATCACGAACCTGCTTGAGGAGCTTCTCCCTGGTCTGGATACCCCGGTCATCGGGGTTGTTGACGGAGGGCGGTTGTATGATCCGTTGGTGGATCGGTTGAAGGAAGCGGGTTTGTGTACGTTCCGCACTTCGGATCAGGCGGTTGCCGCGCTAGCTCAATATATCGACGGGCGGCTCAACGCGGAACGAATCCGGAGACTTGCCGGGGCCTGATTTTTTCTGAACATGTTATTATTTTTTCTTGCAGGTTGGAGATACTGGCATGTTTGTCTATAGAGAGTCTGTGTTGCAGAAAAATAAACTTAGCATAGTGCTCCTGGCCATGTTGCCAATATTGCTGATTGTTCCGCCGTGCCGTGCTGAAACAGTACTCGTCGGGGTGGGGTATTCCATGCCTCCGTATGTGATCAGGGAGACGCAGAGCGGTCTTGAGGTAGAGATCATCAGAGAGGCGTTCAAAGCCGTGGGGCATGATGTCGAGTTCTCTTACCTGCCCAATCTGCGACTGCCTCTTGCCCTGAACGAAGGGCGGGTCGATGCCATTGCCGCGAACGTCGCCTATGACGTGAAATCGGAAGCCGCCGTTGTTGCCTTTGATTCGGAGGTCACGCTCAAATACCATAACTATGCCATTGCCCTGGCAGACAGAGACGTTCGCATCATACAGATCGACGATCTGAAAAAACTGCGGGTTCTCGGATTCAACAACGCCAGTAAATACCTCGGCCCGGAGTATGCAGCCATGGCAGCGACCAATGCAAACTACTCTGAAATTGCGGACCAGGCGCTACAGGTTCGACTGCTCTATAGCAAACGGGTCGATGTGGTGATCGCGGACAAACGGATTTTTCTCTATTGGCGCCAGTATCTGGAGAATTCACAACAGGCTGCTGCGTTGGGCATGGAGCAGCAGGTGGTGTTTTTTCCTGTCTTTCCCCCTGCCCCCAGGCATCTGTCGTTTCGGAGTGATTCCTTGCGCGGCCAGTTTAATGCCGGTCTGGATGCCATAAGGCAAAACGGCATGTATGCGACGCTGATCAAGGAATATGGTTTTGTCAAAACAAGTCATTGATTTGCCGGATGGTCACCCTGTCCGATTGATATGTTGTTATCAAAAAAGAGGCCCCGGAACGGATTCCGGGGCCTTGGTTTTTTGTGTGTGGCTGTGCGCTAGTACATCAGACCGGGCAGGAACAGGATGATCTGCGGGAAGATGAAGAGCAGGGCGATGCCGATGATGATGGACAACATGAAGGGCATGATCCCTTTGAACACGTCTTCCAGCGTTACATCCGGCGCTATCTTCTGGCACATTCCGTAGACCACGTACACGTTGATGCCCACGGGCGGTGTGATGACGCCCATCTCCGTGACCAGCACGATGATGATGCCGAACCAGATGGGGTCGTACCCCATGTTTGTGACTACCGGGAAAAAGACCGGAATGGTCAGCATGATCAGTGCCAGTGAATCCATGAAACAGCCGCCGATGAAGTAGATGGCGATGATGGCGGCCATGATGGCGAACGGGGGCAGGTCCATAGATCCGACCGCGTTTGCCAGATCAAAGGGGATACGCGTCACGGCCAGGAACTTGCCGAAGACCACCGCACCCGCGATGAGCACAAGCACCATGCAGGACGTGCGCAGGGTCTCGTACAGAGAGTTGACGAACGCCTGCCACGAGAGCTGCCGTTTTATGACAGCCAGGGTGAGCACGCCGATGACGCCGATGGAGGCCGCTTCCGTGGGGGTAAACCAGCCCTTGAAGATACCGCCGATGACCAGCACGAAGATGATCAGCGTATCAATGAGGTTGATCGTGGATTTGAGCTTTTCCTTCCAGGTGAAGGAATCCCCCTTGGGACCGAGCGCCGGGTTCAGGCGGCATTGAATGTAGATACCGATGATGAACAGGGCGGTCAGGAGCAGGGCGGGGAAGATGCCGGACACGAATAATGCGCCGATGGATTGCTCCGTCAGCACGCCATAGATGATGAGTACCACGGAAGGGGGCATGATCATGCCCAGTCCGCCACCTGAGGCCACGGATGCGGTGGCCAGGGAGTTGGCGTAGCCGTAGCGTTTCATTTCCGGGATGCCCACGGTGGACATGGTTGCTGCCGTGGCCGGGCTGGACCCGCACACCGCGCCGAACGCGGTGCAGGCCGAGACCGTGGCCATGGCCAGGCCGCCTCGTATGTCCCCCAGGAAATGATAGGCCGTGTTGTAGAGTCGTTTTGAAATACCGCAGTTGAAGGCGATCTGCCCCATGAGAATGAACAGCGGGATGGTGGACAGCTCATAGGCCGCAAAGGAGTCGTAGACATTACGCGACATGAGGTTCAGGCCGCCTTTCCAAGAGGTCAGGAGCGAGAAGCCGATGAAACCCACGAGCATCATGACGAACGCGACAGGCATGCGGGTCATGAACAGAAGAACCATGAGGGTGATGCCGATGATTCCGGCAGTGGTCGGGTCCATATTACGCCTCGTTTCCGGTGAAAAATTTGACGATGTCTTTAGCGAGACAAAGGGCGTATATGGAAAAGCCGAAGGAAAGCACATAGACAACGAGGTATTCGGGAAGTTCCAGATTCATGGAGACTTCGCCTGATTCACCCAGCGTCTGCGCATAGAGGAACATGCGCCAGGTGATGACGCCCACCAGAAAGAGCGTACACAGGTTCGTCATGAACTTGAGTATGCGGCGGGGGCCTTTTGAAAGTTTGCGAACAAAAATTTCCACACCGATATGGCTGCGTTGAAAATGGGTGTAGGGCAGGGCGAATCCAACGGCTATGACGCCGAGGATGGAGACGATCTCTTCGCATCCGAAAATGGGGGTGTTGAAAAGCCCTCGCATGGCGACATCAGCGCCGGTCATGAGGGCCATGGCAAACAGGCTGCACGCGGCGATTATCCGCATGGTCTTCTCGGTCATGCCGAGGATGCCCTTTTTCCGTTTTTCCATTTCTACTGATCCTTGTGACAAAAGCAGGGCAGGCGGTACTGCCTGCCCTGCTTCAATTTCAATGTTATTTCAGGGTGGACTGAGTGAACTCCAGGACTGCCTTGCCGTCAAGGCCCTTCTTGGAGGTGTCAGCGACATAACTGTCCAGAACAGGCTGTGCGGCCTTGACCCATTTGGCGGATTCTTCAGGGGTGAGTTCGACGATCTTGCCTCCCTGGTCCAAGAAGAACTGGCGGCCGTTGGTGTCGGCTTCGTCCCAGGCGGCAGCGTGCTTTTCCGCCCATTCTTTATTGATCTCGCGGATGATCTGCTGGGAAGCGGGATCAATGGATGCCCACTTGTCCTTGTTCATGACGATGAAGAAGACCGTGGTGTAGGCAACGTCAAAGGAGTCGGTGCCGAACTTGCAGACTTCACCCAGCTTGAAGGACTTGTTGGACTCAATGGGGTGCATACTGCCGTCCACCACGCCTTTTTGCAGGAGCTGGTAGTTCTCCGGCATGGGCTTGGCCACGGGGGTGCCGCCCAGCGCAGCCACAAGCTTTGCGGAGTTGCCGGTTGCACGGATTTTTTCACCCTTGATGTCTTCCAGAGTCGTGATCGGTTTGTTGACCGTGAAGAGCAGCCCGGGACCGTGTCCGTTGAAGTACATGACCTCGACGTCGGACAGCTCTGCCGGTTTGAAGTGTTCGTACACGGCGTTGGCGGTGTGTGTTGCCTGGGCTGCGGTCTTGTATCCCAGAGGGAGGTCTACGGCGGCCATGACCGGGAAGCGGCCACGGGAGTAAGCGAGACAGGACATGCCGATGTCGGACATGCCTTCGACAACACCGTCATAGCATTGTTTGGCCTTGGTCAGTGTGCCGCCGGGGTAGTATTCCACAACGACCTTGCCGCCGGTCCGCTTCTCCACTTCCTTGCACCACTCTTCAGCCAGTTTTGACTGGTGGTTGGTGGGTGGGAAGAAGTTGGAGTAGGTCAGTTTGGTTTCGGCCTGGCCCAGGGTGGGCAGAGCGACGCAGATAACGGCTGCGACCAGAATTGTTGCCAGAAGTTTTCTCATGTTCCCTCCGAAAGAGTACTGTGTTCCGAGGAGGGGCCGCCAGCCCCACCCATATATACAATGCCCCTGTCACGCCGCATGACGCACAGGGGCAAGTCCCCTATGGACTTTTTGTCATTTCAGCCTTGATGAATTCGACCACTTTCTTGCCGTCCACTTTCTTGCCTTCGCCCTGCTCATACGCTTCGAGGACAGGCTGTGCGGCTTCAACCCACTTGGCGGCTTCGGCGGCATCGAGTTCGGTGAAGTCGCCACCCTGCTTCTGCAGGAATTCCTTGCCGACCTTGTCGGATTCATCCCAGGCCTGGCCGTGCTTGACGGACCATTCCTTGTTGATCTGCTCGATGATTTCCTGGCTCTTGGGAGAGATCTCGTCCCATTTGTCCTTGTTGATGACCACGAAGAAGGTGGTGGTGTAGCCGACCGGGACGGTCATGGTGCAGTGCCTGACCACTTCGCCCAGCTTCCAGCCTTTGTTGGACTCCATGGGGTGAACGGAACCGTCTACCACGCCCTTTTGCAGGGACTGGTATGCGGAGGGCATGGGCTGTGCCACAGGCGTGCCGCCCAGGGCCTTGATCAGCTTTGCGGAGTTGCCGGTGGAGCGGATTTTCAGGCCCTTGAGGTCTGCCATGGTCTTGACCGGTTTTTCCGTGGTGAAGAGCAGGCCGGGACCGTGGGCGTGGAAGTACAGGACTTTTACATCATTGAATTCTGCGGGGTTGAACTCGGTGTACACCGCGTTGGCAACGCGAGTGGCCTGGACGCCGGTCTGGTAGCCCATGGGCAGGTCGACGGCGGCCATGACCGGGAACCGGCCGCGCGAGTAGGCCAGTGCGGATTGTCCGATGTCGGAGATGCCTTCGACCACGCCGTCGTAGGTTTGTTTTGCCTTGGTCAGAGTGCTACCGGGGTAGAAGTCGATGATGACATCCTTGCCCGTGCGCAGTTCCACTTCATTGCACCACTGCTCGGCCAGTCTGGACTGGATGTGGGTGGGCGGGAAAAAACTGGAGTAGGAGAGGCGGACGGATTCGGCGCTGGCCATTGAGGATAGCCCCAGAGTCAGCAGAAACAGTGCGGCTAGTGTGAGTAGGTGTTTTTTCATGTTCGTTCTCGCTTGATTGAAATTGATATAGGGAACAGGACGTGATTCGGCTCAGTCCTGTCTGGTTCCATTGTGCAGGGCCATGGCGACGGCGGTTTTGCGCACATCGGTAAAGGAGAGCACCTGCGTGCCCAGCGCGCTGTGAATGAGGTAGCCTTCGAATAACGCCGTGTTCAGCGCGCCGATTTTTTCCGGCGGAAAATCCGTCTCCAGGTGGTCGCGGACCAGATCGGCAAACACCTTGTTGGACAGGCGGTAGTCGGACTGGTTCAAGATCTTGCGCAGGGATTCGTTGGTAGCGGAATAGACCGTGAATTCTAGGAAGATGGCAGACCAGTCCTTGTCGGACACGATGGTCTCCAGAAAATCCCAGATGATGTGCATGGCCTGCTCCAGATTCTCGGCCTCGCGTATCCTGTCATGACGGGTGGCGCGGTACTGCTTGAACTTCTGCTCAACGATCTGGAGAAACAGTTCGTCCTTGGAATTCCAGTGACGGTAAAAGCTGCCTTTGGCGTACCCTGCATTGTCGGTGATTTCGGCTACGGAAGTGGAGGAAAACCCTTTTGAACCGAACAATTCAATGGCCGAAGCCATGAGCTCGTTCATGGTTTGTTGTGATTTTTCCTGTTGTTTTTTCGCCATGTTACACTTTTTCTGTTAGAATATGAATGCTGAATGACTTTCGGTCGCATTGTGACTCGCGGTCAAAAAGTGACCGATAGTCACTCAAGAGTTTCAGAGCTAGCACGCCCCCAAGAATAGTGTCAAGCAAAGGCGATATCAAAGTGGATATCCGAGGGTTCCGGCAGTGGGGTCATCGGTGCTGCGCAAAGGGAATGAAAGGCTGCCTGACAGCCTGTTGCCGCCCTGTCTTGGCCCCTGCATAGAGGGACTGCATGGTCTCGTAAAAAGGGGGATGATGGCCTGAAGACGGAGAGGAATTCACCTGTTGAAGAAGGTGCTTCCTCCCCGTCATCCAGTCGGGGATGTGCTTATTTCCAATAAGGATGTGCGATATCTTCGAAGGCGGACATGGCCGCTATGGAGCCTTCACCTATGGCGGTGACGATCTGTTGCAGGCCGCCGACAAGGTCGCCAGCGGCGTAGACGCGGGGAACGTTGGTCCGCATGTCCGGGCCGACCTTGACGAAGCCGTCGGGCTTGAGTTCCACGCCCATGGAGAGGGCCAGCTCCGTGGCAGGTTCCTGGCCGATGGCCACGAACGCACCGTCCACTGGCAGGTCGGTGACAGCTTTGGTCTTGAGGTTGCGTATTTTGAGATTGGTCACGCGCTGGTCATTGCCCTGTATTTCATCGACCACCGTGTCCCAGAGGACCGCGATGCCTTCGCGCTCGACCGAGTCCACAAGCGGCTGCTGGGCGCGGAAGGTGTCGCGGCGGTGGATGAGCGTCACCTCCACGCCAAGGTTCTTGAGGTGGAGGGCGTCGGTCAGGGCGGTATTGCCGCCGCCGATGATGGCCACGGATTTGCCTTTATACAGGTAGCCGTCACAGGAAGCGCAGTAGTTGATGCCGCGTCCGAAATAGGTGTCTTCGCCCTTGGCACCGAGCTTGCGGTAACTGGCCCCGGTGACAAGGATGATCGCTTTTGTGGAGTAGACGCCGCGCGTGGTGGTCACGGTGATGGTTTCATCGTTTTCGATGTCGCCCATCTCAATGGACTCCACCCCCTCGCCTTCATGGACAGGGACGTATTCGCGGGCGTGCTCGCTCATGATGTCCATGAGCTGCTTGCCCGGTACGGTGGCAAAACCGGGGTAGTTCTCCACAACGGGGGTGAGTGCCACCTGGCCGCCGATAATGCTTTTTTCCAGCACCACGGCCTTGAGACCGGCGCGAACGGCATAGATACCGGCTGTCAGACCGGCCGGGCCTGCGCCGATGATGACCAGGTCCACTTCGCCGGGTTCGATGGTGCCGAACCCCTTGGGGGCTTTGTCTCCTTCCTGACCGGGCAGAGCACCTTCCTTGAGCAGCTCCTCGGCGGATTTGAGATACACCAGCTCCACCGCGAAGCGCTCTTCGGGCAGGAGGCCGAGGGCCTCGTGCGCGCCTTCGTTGATAACGGTGTGCGGAACGCTGCCGACGTTATAGTGCTCCGTGAGTTCGGGGTTTTCGTTCATTTCGATGCATTCGGCCGTAACCAGATCAGGCTTGGCAATGGCGCATTTGATGGCGTTCATCGCTTGCCCGGGGCAGTATGGGCACGTGGGCGAGACAAATACCTGAATCAGTCGTTTGTCGTGTAGTGCCTCGATGATGGGGGCAGAGGTCTCGGACAATGCGCTCATCTTGAGAGAGACGAGCATGATGGCGGTAATGAACGCCTTGCCTTCCTCGCCAAGGGGCGCGCCAAGGAAGCGGATGTGGTATTCATCCGGGTTGATGCACAGGGTCGGCGAGGCCGTGACCCCGAGCTCGTCGGCTCTGGCCGAGGGGATTGCAAACTCGCGCACAGTGATCTTGTCTGTCAGTCGGGCCAGATCAGTACAGAACTTGACCGTATAGTCGGAAAATTCGTCGTTGACTCCGGGCTGGGTAAAGACCTCAAGTATCACGTCATCCTTGAGGTCCTTGAAGGTTTTGGTGAGTTGGTCCTGAACGTCCTTGGGCAGGAACCAGTCATCGTCTTTATCGCGCTTGAAATGGGGTGCCATGGCTGACCTCGTTGGTTCTATGTGATAATCAATCTTATTTGCAAGATATTCAGTGAGCGTATTCTCGTCAAGGGCAATGGGGAAAATCAGTGTTTTTCGACCCTGTTGCGTCCATTGTTTTTCGCTTTGTAGAGTGCTTCGTCCGCGCGTTTGAGAAGCGGTTCGATGGAGCTGTCTTCATCGAGTATGCCGGTCAGGCCGATACTGATGGTGTAGGGAATCTGATTGCCATGCACGGAAACCGGATTGGATTCGATGATGGAGCGGAGCCTTTCTGCCGTGCGTTCTCCCGCGATGTTGCTGGTCTGGGTGAGCGCGGCCAGAAACTCTTCACCGCCCACACGGCCGAAAACATCTGTGGTACGCAGAGTGGCCTTGCACCGTTGAACGAGATCCTTGAGAACTTCATCTCCATCCGGGTGACCGAAGCTGTCGTTGATTTTTTTGAAATGATCGATGTCGATGGAGAGCAGAACCATGGGGGTGGAGTACCGCTTGCACCGTTCAAATTCCGCCTGAAGACGGTCCATGAAATGACGGCGGTTGCTGGCGCCGGTCAGGGGATCGGTGGAGGCGAGTCGGCGCAGTTCTATTTCCATGGTGCGGCGATCCGTGACATCCCAGTTGACGCCGGTCATGGAAAAAGGAACGCCATCTTCGTTGATTCGTAGCGACGCCGCAGCGCGGATGAAACGAACGGAGCCGTCGGGCCAGACGATCCTGAATTCGGTGTCGAACCGTTTCTTTTCTGCAATGCAATCGGCCAGCTCGCGCTCGATTTCGGGGAGGTCCTCCTCGTGGAGCCGTGTTCTCCAGGCATCATAAATGGAATCGAACTCGCCGGGGGTGACCTTGTAGAGTTCATGCATTTTGTTATCCCATATCGTGTCGTCGTCCAACAGGTCCCATTCCCAGATGCCTATGTTGCCTGCATCGGTTGCGAGGTCGAGTCTCTCTGCCGCCTCCCGAAGCGCTTCCTCCTTGGTCTTGAGATCTGTCATGTCCCGGGCTTCGATAGAGACGAATTCTATTATCCCTTCCTCAATGGAAACCGGATGGTAAAACACGGCCATGAACCGTTTGCCCAGTGTGGGGAAGTTCACCCATGTTTCCACTTTGATGACTTCACCGTTGAACGTCTTGTCCACGTTTTTATGTAATCGTTCATCAAGGACAGTGTCCTCAAGTATGCCGTGAATAGAGTGCCCGATGATCGCTTCCTGTTTGATCCCAAAGGCTTTTTCGTAGGCGTCGTTGACCATGACGAACCGATGCTCCTGATCAATCAGGGAAATGAGGTCCGGCGATGAAGAGATGATACGTTCGTAACGGATCAGTGTTTTTTTGGCCAGCTCACGCTCTTTGTCCTGCTTGATCAGTTTGGTTGTCAGGCGCGCAAAATCCTCGTTGGCTTTTTGCAGCTTGGCTGTTCTGTCCTGGACTCGTTCTTCCAGCCGGTCGTGCGCCTTTTCCATGGCTGTGATGGCCCGCTTTCTGTGCAGAACGCTTGTGGTGCCATCCATGACCAGATCAAGTTGGCGGATATCCTCTTTGGTGTATTCCGTGTCCTTGTTGCCCACGCCGGCCACAAAGGTGATGCGTTTCCCCTCGAATACGGGAATATTCATATGCCTGATGATCGGGACATGGCCTTCTGGGTGGCCTCTCTTGTTCGGACACGCCATATAATCATTGGTTATGATCGGTTTTCTTTGTCTGACAGCATTGCCCCAAAGTCCTGTGTCCTCGATTTTGAACACACGAGGCATTGATTTTATTTTGCATTGCCTCAGTGCATCTGTGGACCAGGCGTGCAGAGACAGTTCAGTTTCATCTTCGTTCAGGTGGAAGATGTAGCCGAATTCGCTGTCAGTCACTTTGACGATGGCGTCCAGTGCGAAATTCAGGATATCCTTTTCAGGCTTATGGATCATGCCCGAAATGGTGTAGAGCATCTCGAAACGAATCTCGTCCAGTTCCAGTTCTTTGAGTGCCTGCTTGTGCTTGGTGATGTCCGTGAATGTGATCAGCGCTGCTTTTGATCCGCCGTACTCAATGGGTTTGGCGCTGAAACTGGTCCATATGGTCGAGTTGTCCTTGCACCGTAACATGAGCGGATATCCGGAGATTATTTTTCCTTGTTTGAGTTGTTTCAGCAGGGTGAGGAGGTCCTGTCTGTTGCAGATGATACTGGATGCGTTGAGCTTGACTATTTCCTCTGTGGTATACCCGATGATCTGGGAGGCTTCACTGTTGGGCACCAGAATGCTGCCATCAAGACCGATGACGGCCATTCCGCCTGGAATGTTTTCGAAAATGAGCTTTTCAAGGGTCATGTCCATGGCACATTCGGCCACTTCATTTTCCGTTTCCAGCTTTGCCAATCGCGTCCGGGCGATTTCAAGTTCTTTTTTCAGATCGGGTAAAGTCACTATGCAGACCTTTCCGCAGATGCGGCGGGAAGCGTAACCGTGAAAGACGTTACATTGTTTTCAGAAGTAAAGGCGATTTCGCCACCCAGGTATCCTGTCGTAAGAAGCTTCATGACGTAGGTTCCAAGACCGCGATCTCTCGACTTTGTGGAGACGTATCGCTTGAACATCTGCTTCTGGATGTTTTCCGGTATGACGCCGGGGTTGGTCACGGTGATAACAGTTCTGCCATCGGTTGAATCAGAGCAGGAAAGCGTGATCGTGCCTGTTTTCTCGTGCCAGGCTTCCAGGGCGTTGCTCAGCATGTTGTGCACGACATGGCCCAGAAGGCGTTTGTCTGAGATGATGGTTTTTGTGGTGACGGAAATATCGACACAGCTGTCCTGGGTGTTGCGTTGAATGCACTCATCCATGGCTATCTGTT
Source organism: Pseudodesulfovibrio sediminis (assembly GCF_020886695.1). Taxonomy (NCBI): domain Bacteria; kingdom Pseudomonadati; phylum Thermodesulfobacteriota; class Desulfovibrionia; order Desulfovibrionales; family Desulfovibrionaceae; genus Pseudodesulfovibrio; species Pseudodesulfovibrio sediminis. Next base: position 1,574,063 of record NZ_AP024485.1, on the reverse strand, counting down.
TGAAATACGGTTCGGCCTCGATGGTTTCCATTTTGGCTGTCAGTCGATTATGTTCGGCAGCTTCTACATCCCGGTGGTAGAGCACGTCGCGCAAGGTGCGCTGGGAAGACTCGATGAGCAAGGGAAAGAGGTCGGAATCCACAGGATCGGATTCGATAATTTCCGTCAGGGTGGCAATGCCCCCAACGCCGTTTATGAGACTATGATGAAACGTCCTGTTGAGATAGCGCAGCCTGAGCTCATGACTGATGTCCATGATGAAGACCAGTATGAGGGGGTGCCCATTGAATTGCATGGGTTGTGTAAATACCTGTAAATCCAGAGGGACTTCAGTTCCATTTTCCAGACGCACAAGGCGGCATTCCTGACAGTCGGCATGGCCGTTGAGACTCTTGATGATAGCCTGGGCCGCACCGCAGACATTACAGAAATTTGAACAGCCGCAGCCCGCCTTGACTGCTCTGGCATTGATACAGTTCAGTGCTTCTCCTGGCCGCAGTCCGATTATGTCCATGACGTCCTCTTTTTGGGCAAGGTCCTTGAACTCTGTGTTGCAGTGGATTATCTGGCGGTGCTCATTGATAATGGCCATGCTCATGGGAAGCGCGTTGAACCAGCCCAGTGTGGGTTCCTCCCGCAATTGCATTACGAGTTTTTCAATGGTTTCCCTGGTGTCTCTTTCCGGCGAGGCAAAATGGGTTGTAAGGCCGATTCCTGTTTTGTGCATGGTGTATCCTTTTGGCCCTGAAAGGGGATTGAACGATCAATGGGTCAAGGGTGTTCATTCCCCCTTTTCAAGGCGAGTATTTATGATACGTGAAACGCGGGTTAGGTCAATGGGGGTTTTACCCATTATGACCTGGTATGAGCCAATTCCAAAGGGTCATGATCGTGTCCTTTTACAGGTTTTGAATGGTGAAAGGGAGGTCGCCTCCATGCGCGCCCTCCCTTGGTGTTTTTGCCTGTTTATTGACGCTACTTCTTGCCGAAGATTTTTTCAGGCCGTTTCGTATCGCCGCCCGTATTGGGGAAATCGGGATACTTGTAAGCCTTTGTGTTGGTCTCGATAAGATGCCGTGCTTCTTCCATAAACTTGTTGAAACGGTTCTTGCATTCGTAGAATCCATGCCACCATGCGTAGTCGGGAGCCATCATGGCCGTACCCATGCGGGCGCGGCGTCCTTCGTGGTGCCATAGTTCGTAGAACTCGACTTCCAGCCCTTCGTCAAAGTAGGTTGTCTTGTCGAGCAGACCCTTTTCATACAGCTCGCCGAGCATCTGCTTGGCCGGCTTGAAGTAGACTTCGTTATACTCTTCGACAGAGGTGTCGAGCTGGGTATAGAAGTCATCGACCCAAACCTTGCCATGGCACTGGCGGCAGATGTCTTTCATCTTGTCGCGTTCAACGCTCCACTCAGTTCCTGACGGGAAGGGCTTGAAGTCCTGCGGCCGGACCGTGAGCGGTGCCTGGGTTTCCCAGGATAGACGTTCGGTCACGTCATGGGTGGTGGGCTGATTGCCTGAACCGGACATGTGGCAGGAGGCGCAGGTCGGTGCGCGATAGTCCACGCCGGGAGTCCACGCGCCAGGGGCGGAGTCGAAGTTGTACTCATGCTTGAAGGCGTTGTAGATGTCGCCGTGTTTGGATTCGGTGAAGATCTCGATTTGCGGGTGGTCAGGACCAAGGTGGCACTGGCCGCAGGTCTCGGGCTTGCGTGCTTCCATGACGGAGAAGCGGTGACGGGTGTGACAACTGGTACAGCTGCCCAATGAGTCATCAAGGTTGACGCGGCCAACACCGACATTGGGCCATGTGGCCGGATCGAGCTTGCCGTCTTTCATCTCCAGAACCGTACCGTGACAGTAGAAACAGCCGGTCTTGCGCTCATTGTCGGAGTTCATGCCCTTGTTCAGCCACGGATCGAGCTTCCACATGATCTCGATGGTGTTGGCGTGCTTGCTCTTTGCATACGACTTTGCTTCGTCGGGATGGCAGCGGGAGCAATCCTTGGGAGTGACCGGAGAGGCTATGGGGACGAAGTACTGTTTTTCACCCATGGGCATGTTGCCCTTGGAGTAGTATTGTTCATGGTCGACGCTGATGTCCTTGTCGCCGGGCTGGGCCTGGTGACAGTCGAGGCAGGTGATGCCCGCGGATGCGTGGCGGCTCATTGCCCAGTCAGCAAAAATACCTGGGGTTTCCTGTTTGTGACATTCTATGCAGGCCTTGCCCTGGGGCGGGATGGCGCGGTCCATGCGAAGTTCTCGTTGTTTGGGGAAGTTCTGTGCACTGGCCGACATCGCAAGGAATGTGGTGAGAGCAAGTGCCGTGAACAGGATGAGAGTCAATTTACGATACATACGCTGTCCTCCTAGATACCCAGATTGCGCAGTCCGTTGGCCCGATAGGGAGCCTTGTACTGCTTGTAATCAAATGTCTGTCTGTCATTGTGAACAAGATGTCTGTGACAATCTGTGCAGCGATATTCATCGCCACCCTGGTTGAAGAGCACTCTTCGGTGCGCAAGCATGGCCCCGCGTTTGTCCGGCATATGCAGGATGTTGCGGTGACATTTCAAGCACTGGTCGTTCTTCATTGATACCCAGATGCGTTCTTTCATGATCGTACGATCATACGCTTCGGCTCCCCCGGTGAAGTGAGAGACGACATCCTTGAGCCCGTGTGCGGACTTGGCAAAGAAGAAGTCAAACGTGTCATGGGGAGCGGGCAGATGGCAGTCCATACAGTCAGCCACAAACCCTTGCCCGTTGTTGACGTGCGATGACATCTTCCACGCCATGACTGCCGGCCTGATTTCATGACAGGAGCCGCAGAACTCCGGGGTCGAAGTCCTGACCATGGTGTAATAGGTCATGCTGAAGAGCGGAAACGCGATCACGATGCCGCATAAAACCAATAAGATAGACTTGGTTTTTCGCTTCATACCTCCTCCTGGTCGGTGTTTCCCTTTTTCAGGTATAGCCCCCACCTGAAAAGGAAAGTACTTCTCACTTACTACAAACCATAGAAAAAGACAGTATGCTTTGCTTTATTTTTATGAGGTTTTTAATTCGATCGGAGTGTGGTGCAAAAAAAAACACGACAGAAGTCTGCACTTCTGTCGTGTCATATTGGATTTGCTGTCGTGGGGCTGATTACAATTCGCACTCGGCGATGGGGAAGCATATTTCAAAACATGCTCCGTCGCCTTCCCAGGATCGCGCCTTGATGTCGCCGCCGTAGTCTCCCACGATGCCGTACGAGATGGACAGTCCCAGCCCGGTGCCCTTGCCCACGTTCTTGGTGGTAAAGAAGGGTTCGAAGAGGCGTTCCCTGATGGGTTTGGGGATACCGGAGCCGGTATCGCAGACACGGAAACAGACGCGCTCGTCTTGTCTGAACGAGGTGAGGTGGATGCGTTTGTCCGCCATCAACCCCTGGCCGTTCCATTTCTCCTCGATGGCGTCACGGGCATTGAGCAGCAGGTTGATGACCACCTGTTCCAACCGGTTGGAGTCGGCCATGATCATGGGGAGGTTATGCTCCAATTCCCAGACGACCTTGATATTGTGCACTTCGAGCTGCTGGCTGAAAAATTCAAACCCGCGTTCCAACACGTCGTTGATCTGGACCGGCATGGTCTTCAGATCGGCCTTGCGCCCGAATTCGCGCATGTGCTCGATGATCTTTGCGGCCCGGTCCACATGGGTGGAGATGCCTTCGGCCATTTCTTCCATGATCTCCGGTTCCAGGGTCTTGTTGGTGGAGACCTTTTTGGCCAGCAGGTTGGAAATAGCCTTCAGGATGGTCAATGGCTGGTTCAGCTCGTGGGCAACGCCAGTGCTCATTTCACCCAGCGTGGTCATTTTGGACGCCTGGATGAGCTGTTGTTCCGCTTCCATCTTTTTGGTTACGTCAGTGCAGGTGACGATGAGCGTGTCCTGCTCGTCGAATCGCGCCGGGGAGATGCGCATGAACACGAAAATCGGCTCTCCCGATTTGGTCACATGCGTGCAGAGTTCTATTTCCGGCCACGTGCGCATGGGCGTCTCCCAATCCAGGACTTCCTCCTCGCGGAAGAAATTCATGAAGGAAAGGCCGCGCAGCTCCTCTTGAGGCCACCCGTAGATATCCACGGCGGATTCATTGCAGTTGAGGATGATCAAGGTCTCCTTGTCGAGGACAAAGACCGCGTTGGGGATGGAGTCGAAGATGGCATGATAACGATGCTCGGACGCGGCCAGCTTGGATTCAAGCTCCTTTCTGCGGGTGATGTCGATCATCATTTCCATGGCGGCCACGACCTTGCCGTCCTTGTTGCGCACGGGCGAGGTGTACACGATCCAGTGGATGGGCCTGCCTTCCTTGGACAGGCCGGATTCCTCCGACATATGGGGCCTGCCGTCTTCAAGGGTGCGGTCCACCGGGCAGATCTCGCATTTTTCCAGTCGTCCCTTGTTGATCTGCCAGCAGCGCTTGCCCATGGGGAGACCGAAGTGCTTCTCGTAGGCGTTGTTGTGTCTGATGACACGGTAGTCGGTGTCCACGACCGAGACCAGACAGGGGACGTTGTCAAAGAGATTACGGAACTCCTCGCGCTGCTCCATGAGCTGGCGATGTTTCTCGCTGACCCGCTGGCCCATCATGTTGAAGGCTTCGCCGAGGGTGCCGATCTCATCCACCTGTTCGATATCAATGGTCGGGAACTCATCGCCTCCCTGGACCCCCTTGGTGGCACTGATGAACCGCTTGATGGGGCGGAAAATGAATTTGTAGGCAAAGGCGAACAGGGCCAGGAACGTGGCGATGAAGACCACCACGGAGATGGCCACGTTGACCCGTTCGAACATGGAGATGATGGCGTTTTTCTTTTCCATGCTCACGGTCACGTCCAGAAGGCCGAGGACCTGCTCGTCGTTGGAGTGGACATGGCAGGGGCCGGGGGAACATCCCTCTGCATTGGAAATGGGCGTCATGATGGCCATGAGCTGGCGGCCGTCAGCGCTTTCCACCATGCGGGTTCGCTTGGCAAGCGGCAGGTTGGGAGGCGGTGGCGTATACTGGTGGCAGGTCCAGCAGGAAGGGGTCTCCATTTGGATGACCGTACCGATCTCGTCCGTCTTGCTGGAGAATACGATGCGTCCCTGCTTGTTGTAGACGCGGATATTCTCGATCTCCTCCTGCCTGGAAATGTTGTTGATGTTCTCTTTGATGTCTTCTTCGGAGTCGAGCATCATGGCGTAGTGCAGGGCGAGCAGGATGGTGTCGGATACCATCTCGATGTCCGACTTGACGCTGGAGACCACGTTTTTTTCGAAATAATAGAAGTTGAATCCGGTCCACATGATCACGCACAGGGTCAGGGTGACACCGGCGGTGAGGATCATCTTGGCAATCAGGCTTTCGCGCAGTCTCTTGAACAGCATGCGGCTCCCCTCATGCGGTGTTGAGGTCAGGGACGGCTAATCGTCCGCGAGTGGTTTTTGCGGACACAGACGAGCGTCTTTCATCAGATCTGCCAGGGAATACGAGTCGAGCATCTTGTACATGGCCATGGAAGCGTCATCCCATATGGAACGTTTCAGACAGACCGCTGCCCGGGTGCAGGTGGAAGGGTCACAGTCGCATTCGAGCACCTGATCTTCGCCGTCCAGTATGCGGGCCACCTCTCCTATGGAAATGTCGGCTGGTTCCCTGGTCAGGACATTGCCGCCATTGGGGCCGCGCTTGCCTTTGACGTACCCCTCCTGTTTGAGCATTTTAATCAGCTTTTCCAGGTATTTGAGGGAAAGGCCTTCGCGTTCGGCAGTGTCTTTACTGGGCACAGGGGCGTCTTCGATGGAATGCAGGGCTATATCCAGAAGCAATCTTGTGCCGTAACGGCTGCGAGTGGTGAGTTTCATATTCTGTATCCCCGGGGGAATGGATTGTGGAGTGTTTTATCTCCACAGCATAGCAAAAAAGGCCGGACAATCCAATGGTGCGCCCGGGGAACGTTTCGGATGAATCAGGCCGCGACCTGGCCGGGTTTTTCGGGCAGGGTGATGACAAACGTCGAGCCCTGAGCCGGGGTTGAGTCGACCTCGATGGTGCCGCCGTGCTGCTCTATGGTCTGGTTGGAGATGAACAGGCCGATTCCCGTGCCTCTCTTGCCTTTGGAAGAAAAGAACAGGGTGAATATCTTGTCTCGTGTCTCCGGGTCCATGCCCATGCCGTTGTCTTCGATGGTGATGACCAGATCCGTGCCCTTGCGCTGAGCGGAGAGTTCAACCTTCCCGTCCTTTTTGCGGTCGCTGGCATCCACGCCGTTTTCCAGAAAGTTGATGAGTGCCGCAGACATGGCCGCCGTGTCCACATGCAGTGTGCCGAGTCCTTCGGGGATGTCGCGGACAAATTCAACACAGGCTGCATCCGCTTTGGCGGCGGCGATATCCGCTGTGTCGAGCAGGAATTGGGTGGCATCCACGGCGTCTGTCTCCAGTTCGCGGGATTTGGCGTAGTACAGGATGTCCAGTACCATTTTCTTGACCCGGCCAATCATGGACTTCAGCGTCTTGGTGGCAGCCTCGACGCGCACGCTGTCCTTTTTTTGCAGGCCGGACTCAAGGCGGTAGATACCGCCGTCCAGTGAGGTGAGCATGCCTTTCACGCCATGGGACATGGAGCCGAGCATGATGCCGAGAGAGGTCAGGTGATCCTGCAGACGCCGTATTTCGGTGATGTCCGTGGACATCTCCATGGCCTGGACAATGGTGCCCGAGGCATCGTGGATGGGAGCGCTCTGGACCAGCATGTTTTTCTGCTCTCCGGCCAGGGTGGTGACAACGGTCTCCCGCTGGCGCGACTGCCCGTCCTTGAAGGTCTTCTCTATGAGACAGTTCGAACACTGCTCGTCGCGGTGCTTGTAATAGGCAAAGCAGGGCTTGCCTGCCGCCTCGCCAAAGTCCTCCACAAAGCGGCGGTTGGCTTCGGCAATGGAAAGATCTGGATTCTGCACCGTGATGTAGCAGGGGGCTTCGTCAAAGAGGCGCTGATACTTGTATTGTGTGGTCAGCAACTCATCCTTGAGGCGTTGCAGTTCGGTCATGTCCACGGAGATGTCGAGGACCAGTTCCACATCGCCGTCGTTGCCCGGAATGGGGGCGGTGTAGACCGTGACCGGGATTTCTTCACCGTTTTTGCCGATGAAGGTCTCCTTGCTTCGCTGCCCCTTGCCAGTGGCAAAGGTCTGCTGGACCGGGCAGGCGTTGCCGCCGGAGTCGCGGTCGGAGTAAATATCGAAGCTGTTGGCGCCCACCATGTTGCCGAGTCGTTCTTCGAACAGCGTGTTGTGCGAAATGATTTCGAGATACTGGCTGTGGATGGAGACGAGACAGGGCAGCTCATTGAACAGGCCGCCGCCGGTCTCCACGGACTGGGCCGCGTCGGACAGGGCGTTTGACAGGCCTGCAACCACATGGGATGCCGCATTCTGCCGCTCAAGCTGGACAATGCGTTGGGTCTTTTCTTCCACGAGGTTCTCAAGGTTTTCGGTGTATTCCTTGAGCTGGAGTTTCATGGTCAGGCGCTCTTTGGCGCGATCAAGGGAAAATTCGAGGACGTCGTTGTTGATGGGCTTCGTGATGAAGTCCGAGGCGTCGTATTTGAGCGACTCGATGGCCAGGTCCATGTCGCCATGGCCGGTGATCATGATCACCTCGGTATCGGGAGAGCGCTTCTTGATGTTTTTGAGCAGTTCTATGCCGTCCATGACGGGCATCTTGATGTCCGTGAAAACAACGTCGGGCCGGAACTCGTCAAAAAGCTCCAGGGCGACCTGACCGTTTTCCGCGGTCTCGACCTTATACCCCAGCTCTTCGAGAGAGAGCCCCACAAATCGACGAACACCTTCTTCGTCGTCAACGAGCATCAACTTCCTGAAGTCCATCATACCCCCGGAACCGCCTGCACGGCCCAGCATTCAGTTCTCTCTGGTGGACGGCGCATTGCCGCCTGATTTGTCTCGGCTACTCGCCGAGAGCTTCACGCACTATCTGGATCACATCAGTCGGGTCAAAGGGCTTCTTTATCGTCGCCACTGCCCGTCTGATGGCCAGATGAATTCCGGAAAGTCCGCTGATGACAATCACCGGGATATCCTTGAATTCATCTTCATTTGTCAGTCGACGGTAAAACCTGGGTCCCCACTCGTGGGGCATTTCGATGTCCAGGGTAATAAGGTCCGGCTTTTCCGTCAGTGCGACATCAAAGGCGGACACGCCGTCTGAAGCGCGGCAGGTCTCGTAGTTATGGTCTTCAAATACATTGACGAGGTAATCGACGATATCCGGGTCGTCGTCCACCACCATGATTTTCTTTGGCATGTGCTCTACCTGGTTCTCAAGGTGTCGGGGAGGTGCTCCCCGCGTCATAAACCTATACTTAACCTGTCCACTTGTTCAAGCCCCAAAATCCGGTCCGCGCATGGCCCACACGCGAACCGGAACAGGTAGCCTTGGAAAGCAGAACTAGCCGATGGCGTCTTTGACGATTTTCAGCAGTTGAGCAGGCTCAAAAGGCTTGGTAAGACTTGCGATTGCTTTGGGAATAGCGTATTTGATCGAGGCCAGTCCGCTGATAACCACGACCGGAGTTCGCTTGAGAGTTTCATCCTGGCTGATCTTGCGATAGAAACGGGGACCCCATTCGTTGGGCATCTCCAGGTCCAGAGTGATGAGATCAGGCTTTTCGGCCTTGGCAATCTCAACAGCTTCAGCTCCATCATTGGCCGTCACGGTTTCATAACCGTTGTCGCCGAGCAGTTCGGACAGGTAAGAACGGATTTCTTGGTCGTCGTCGACAATCAGAATCTTCTTTGACATAATACTTCTCCTGGTACGCATGAATCATTCGTGATTCTTGACATTGCCGCAGTCGCTCCCGCCAAAGGTCGGCTGCGGCTTTAATATTTATGGCGTCCGGCCCAACCGAGGGCCGGACGCTTTTTACTTTTGTTAGACCTTGTCAGGCTTGCTCACGCTGACCACCGGGCAACCGGCGCGCAGGATGACCTGCTCCATGGTGGAGCCGATGCGGGCCTTTTCCGGGTCCAGCTCGTGGGAGTGGTGCGCCATGACGATGAGGTCGGCACTCCGCTCACGGGCCATTTTGACGATCTCTACGTACGGCACGCCTTCCCAGACTTCCACATCGTAGTTCTTGAAGTCACCGAAGTCATAGCTGCTGCGAATGCGGCTGCGGGTTTCGATGAGCTTGTCTTCGATGGCGTTCTGGTCGAGCAGTTTGCCGCTGATATCCAGAGCGTGCAGAACGGTCAGGTCGGCGTTCAGCTCCTTGGCCGAAGCCAGGGCGAACTTGAACGCGTTTTCTGCCTGCTTGGAGAAGTCGGTGGCAAAGACGATATTGGAGAATCCGCCCCAGTAGGATGCGGTCTCGCGGTGGACGGTCATCACCGGGCAGCGGGCGGCCTTGGCCACTTTCTGCAGGGTGGAACCGGGATAGCCCTTGCGGTAGGCGCTGGAATCGCCGGAGCTTGCGCCCATGACGATCAGGTCCACGTCCTCGGCGCGAGCGGCGCGGAGGATTTCACGGTGAGGCACACCTGTGGTCGTGATGATCTTGGAGAATTCCACGGATTCGATCTGTTTTTCGAACGTGGACTTCAGCTCTTCTTCGACCCAGCTCTGGTATTCGTCATCGATCTCGATCTTCTCACCGGTGCGGACATCGTTGACCTCCTGCGAGAAGGCCTTGGTGGGCACACCCATGACGTTGAAGACCAGAACCTCGGCGCCATAGCGTTTTGCCATGTCGAAGGCCACACGGGCTGCGCCGAAGGTGGACGGAGCACCGCTGGTTGCCAACAGAATCTTTTTGAACATATTTCACCTAGTCCTTTGGTTACTTGTGCTCAGACTATTCATCTTTGGGCAGCAGATGCTCGGGAACATCCAGCATCTTGATGACCAGCGGCTTGAGGAAGGACCAGCGGATGCCGATTTCATATTCTTCTTCAAGGTCGCGGATGGCGTCCCAGCAGTTGTGACACGGCGCGATGACGAGCTTGCAGCCCGTATCGAGGATCTGATCCATCTTCTTGCGAAGGGCCATGTTGCGCTGTTCGCGGTATTTGCCGATGCCGTTGAAACCGCCACCACCGCCGCAGCAGTAGTTGTGCTCCTTGGTCGGTGCCATTTCAACGAAGTAGCCCGGTTCGACTATATAGCTGATGATCTCTCGGGTGATGTCCTTGAGACCCTGGTTGCGCACGTAGTTGCAGGAATCCTGCAGGGTGACCGGCTCCTTGATCCGCTTTGAAGGATCAATCTTGAGTTTGCCGGTGCGCAGCGCTTCTGCCAGCCACTCCACATAGTGGAGGAACGGGACAGGCGGCTGACCGTCAGGGCGACCGGTCCAGTAAGGACCTTCGATAACGGTGGCACGGTGTGCGTGGCCGCACTCGGTGCCCGTGGCCCGTTTGGGCTTCAGGCGCTCGATGGCGTCGTAAACGTTCTGGACGTTGTCCTTGCAGCATTCCCAGTCTCCGGCGAACATGGACAGGGAGGTCTGCTCCCAACCCTCGGAGGGCACGGTCCAGTTTTCGCCGGCCACATGGAAGAGGATGGCCGCTTCGGCGATGTCTTCCGGGTAGTGCTTGGGTTCGCGGGCGTTGCAGGTGTACATGATGTCCGCGCCGACCTTGTCCACGGGGATCTCAAGTCCCGGCCACTCTTCCTCGGTTTCCTCGGCCATCCATTCGCATGTCTCGACCCAGTCTTCCATGGTGACGTCCATCTGGGCGCGGTACACGCGGTGCATGCCGGAACCGATCTTGAGTTCCCACGGGACGAACCCCTGGGAGTAGAGCAGGCCGCGCAGGTAACCGAACATGATACCCATGTCGATGCCGTGCGGACAGTACATGCCGCAACGGTTGCAGCAGGTGCATTTGGACCATGCGGTCTCCATGCACATCTGCATGAACTCGTTGTCGACCTTGCCCTTCTTCTTGACGATCTGGCCAAGGGTGGCCTGAATCTTATAGGAAGGGACCTGTTCGGGAACGCGTCCGTTGACCTGGTAGAGGAAGCAGGATTCGGCGCAGAGGCCGCAGTGAGCGCAGATTTCCAGCCAGGTTTTGATCCTGGACTTCATGGTCTTCTGTATGGCTCCCCACAATTTCTCTGAATCCACATCCAGGTGGTTCATTTCTTCGTAGTATTGCTTGCCGCCTTTGTCGTTGAGCGTGGCTTTGAGCTGCTCATCGGTGGTAATAGGCGTCTTATTGCAGAATTGTCCTTCAGGCATAGTGCTTCTCCTTTAACTGCCCGTTACCAGGCCATGTCCGAGCCCTTCATGCCGCCGCGCTTGATGCCGTAGTCCATGCCCAGCTGCATGCGGGACATGAAGAACAGGATGGCGTGGCTGAGCTTGGTGAAGGGCAGGCTCAAAAGCCAGATTTCTCCGGTGATGATATGAGCCATCAGCCAGAAGTTGTAGTCACCCATTTCATAACGGGCGATGAGCCCGGTGATGAACGGTGCAACAGTGATGGCGATCAGCAGGTAATCGTAGAAGGTCGTGATGATGCGCACTTCCGGGAAGGCGATCCTGCGGAGGACCATGAACAGGCCACCCACAAGGCAGGTCCAGGCCAGCACGTCCGCCACGCCGGTGGGCAGGGTGGGCAGGCTGATTCCGAACGCTTCCTTGAGCATCACGTTATGCGCTTCCAGCAGGATCGGAGTGACGAGCAGCCCGATGTGGAAGGCAAAGAATATTAATGTGAAACCGGGGCGCACACGCCACAGTCGGGCCCTGAACGGGATTATGAAAGCCAGGATGGAAATGATTCCACCACGCAGGCCGTATTTCATGTTGGGGCGGTAAGCCACTCTGTCGAGCTGCCAGTTGAGGCCCCTGACATACATCACGGCGCGTACAAGCAGGCCGCCAAAGCTGACGAGAAACGTCACCCAGAGCATAGGCCCTGTCAGGAAATCGTACATTTCCGCTTCTCCTTGATTGTCATATCGTTGATTGATGAACGCAGGCGATGAAGCCTAGTCGTCCTTCTTGTTTCCACCCATGAGGAACTGCCAGTACAGCGTCACCGCCACCAGAATACCGCCCATGATGAGATAGACGATGCCTTTGGTGTGGGTGTAATATTCCTGCAGACTGAAGAATTCCATGTTGCAACCTCCTAGTGTTCTTCCTTGTAATCGGGATGCTCATGGAAAATGGGCATCCTGGTGCTGATGAACCGGAAGACAAGTACGCCGATGGTGACCACGAACAGGGAGATGGTGATCTCGCCCCAGCTCGGCCAGTACCGTTCTGCGGAGGGCAGCTGGTAGTTAAAGGCAACCATGGAGATGTTGAATCGGTTGACGATAATGCCGAGGACGGTCAGCCCTGCGGCCCATTTGATAACCGTGATATTCTTGTCCCGAACGCCGATGGCGTAGAGGAAGGAAGGCAGGGCCACGAAACCGAGCATTTCAACCAGATACCACGCGCCGTAGCCGGTGGTCAGGTAGTGCCAGTTGTTGTCGTATGCCAGGCCGATCACCTTGATGGAGAAGTACCCGAACAGTACGAGGGAAGCGGCCTTTCCGAAACCAAGAATAAGACCATCGTGGTTGTTCAGGTACTCCTCATCCATCAAGTGATGCATGGGTTTGTGTGAGAGCGTTCCTTCGAAGATGACCATGGACAGACCGGCACAGATACTCGACACGAAGAAGAAGACCGGCAGGTACTGCGAGTACCAGAGCGGATGCAGCTTCGAGGGGGCGATGGTGAACAGCGCGCCCAGGGAGGACTGGTGCAGGGTCGACAGGACCACACCCATGATGGTGAGGGCCAGGGTCAGCTTGACCACGATGTTGCGGATCTTCGTCATGCCGAGCCATTCGAAAAGGGCCGGTGTGAATTCGATGAACAGCACGGTCAGGTACAGGAACACGCAAAGACCCACTTCGAACAACAGGGAGGTTGTCCCGTTCTGGACGAAGAGGGGGTATGTCAGTCGCCACGGCTGGCCTACATCGTAATGCAGAGCAAAGACCACCAGGGCATAGCCCAGGAAGGCGGTCAGAATGGCCGGGCGAACAGCGGAATGGTACTTTTTGAGACCAAACACGTAGCAGGCGGCGGAGGTGGTGTATCCACCAGCTGCCAGGGCGACGCCGCACATCAGATCGAAACCGATCCAGATGCCCCACGGGTTGTTCTGGTCAAGATTGGTGACGGCTCCGAGGCCGCCGGTGAAACGCATTACCGTGACGATGGCACCGGCAATGAGAATGATCGTAGCTATGATATTGAACGGTGTGAAGAGCGATTTCTTCTCGACCGCAGTGGTGTCGACAGACATTTAGGACTCCTCCTCGTTGGTTTCGGCTTCCTCTTCTTTGGGAGCGAGAGCCTCTTCAACGGCCTTCTTGACCTCGACTTCGATGCGGCGCTGGTTGGCGACGTCGGCCTTGGAGAGCTCGTCGTGCAGCTTCTTCTCGGCTTCTTCACCGGCGCGAGTCAGGGCGTCCTTGACGGCAGCCACGCGTTCATCGTTGGCGATCTTGTCCTTGCGTTTGCTGACAGCGTAGATACCACCGAGCAGCACGGGCCACATACCAACAACGATGGGCACGGCAGCCAGGGCACCGGCTGTCAGCTCGGGAGCGGACTTGGTGCCGAGGTCTTCGCGCATGCCGATTTCGGAGAAGGGCACACCGGAGATATACATCCAGCTGGTGCCGCCCATCTCGGTCTCGCCGTAGATGTGATCCACATAGCGGTCGGGGTAGGTGGTGATGCGGGCGCGGGCGATCTTGATGAGATCCTTGCGCAGGCCAAAGGTCAGGGCCTCCTTGGGACAGCGCTCCACACAGCCGGGGAGCTTGCCCTCTGCCAGACGGGGAGCGCACATGGTACACTTCATGACCCGGGGAGTCAGAGGTTCATCGTATTCATAGGCTGGGATTTCGAACGGGCAGGCTACCATACAGTAGCGACAGCCGACGCATACGGATGCGTCGTAGCTGACCGGCCCGTTATGTTCCTTTTTGAAGGCCTTGACAAAGCAGGCAGAGGCACAGGCCGGTTCGAGGCAGTGGTTGCACTGCATCTTGCGGAATACGGAGCCTTTGCTGCTTTCATATTTATTGACAACGGTCAGGGTTTTTTCATCGGTCCGACGCTTGGTGTCCAATACGGACAGATCGTCGAACTTTTTGTCGGGTGCTGGCAGTTCATTGACTTCGTTGCAGGCCAGCTCGCATTTGCGGCAGCCGATGCAGCGGGTTGCGTCAAAGAGCACGCCCAGGGTGTCGGGGTGGGGACCGAAGGATTTACCTCCGGCCTTGGCCGACACGGGAAGCGCGACGCTCGCGCCTGCGGCGCCCAACAATCCGAGGAATGTTCTACGTAACATCGTTTACTCCTCCGGTTAGTTGGCTTTCTTCTCGTGGCACGCAACGCAATTAGTGGCAGCGGGCTTATCGAGCTTCATTTCGGTGTGACAGGTCATGCACTGGCCATGGTAGGCAGCCTTGAGTCCCGGTTTGCCGTCAGTGACAAAGGGATCGGCATGGCAGCTCGCGCACTTGGGCGGAGTGATGGATGCCGGGCTGTTGTGATGACACCCTGCGCAGACGGCTTCAGGTGCGGCGTGGAAGGTGGCAGCCAGGGGGCTGTCTTCCATGCCTTTTACCATGGAGAGGATGATCTTGCGGTGAGGCATCTTGCTGGGCTCGAACTTCTTGGAGATGGCTCCAATGTTCACGAACTCGGGGATATCCTCGACAGCGACCATGGCCTGGGTTGCCGGGCGTGCTGCGATGAGCAGAGCGGCTTCGGCAGCCTTTTCTTCCTTGGAGGCGGAAGCCATCAGCTTGACGGTGTCGGCCGCGTTGACGCCTGCGTTGTGGCAGGTCACGCAGGAGGCGTCGGAAGTGGCCTTGGCTGCGGGACGCTGTTCGTGACAGCCTGCGCACTGGGGCTTTTCCTGGGCCTTGGCGTGACAGCCGATGCAGGAGCTTTCGGATGTGAGGTCATGCATGGCCTCGTAGCTGGTGTCGAGTGGTGCGTTCACGCCATCCACGTGACAGGCGGTACAGGTGTCCACAACGCCTTCATGGAATTTGTGATTGAAGGCCACCGGAGCCATGCCGGTCGCTTTCTCGGGGGCTGCGCCCTCTTCGACTTTGGCCATCATCAGGACGGCGTCGGGCTGCTTGCGCGGCAGACGGGGCAGGGCGCCCATGGTTTTCAGGCTCTTGCCTTCTTCCATTTTGCGGGCGGCCACTTCTTTTTCACCGTGACAGCCGGCACACTGGACAGGGCCGGAGCGTTCAGCTTTCTTTTCGATGAGAGTCTGGTGGCAGGTGACGCACTGGTTGTGGAAGATCTCCTGGGTGCTTTTGCCTGCATTGGCCGCAGCAAAGCGCCAGCCGTCTTCTTCACCTTTTTTCTTGTGGCAGGAACCACAGTTGGTTTGTTCACCAGCGTCTGCCGGGATGATCTTGGAATCCCAGTGAGTGAAGTGGAGCGCGTTGTCCATGCCCGCTTCGAAGCGATCGGCCTGCACTTCAGGTGCGGCCTGGTGACAGCTGCGACATTCGCCCACCATGGGACCAGTCTTGAAACCCTTGTCAGCGGTCTTGACGTGACAGGAGATGCAGCCGTTGTGATAAATGTCTTTGAGCTCGGAAGCGCTCAGCTCGGGCTGGTTTTCACCTTCCACCCGATTGAACGTCAGGGCCATGGTGCCCTTTGCGTCTGTCTTGTGACAGGACTCGCAGCTCATGCCCTGATCTTTCAGGGCCTTGGTGTGTGCGTCGTGCATGAACACGGCCGCAGACTGTTCGAGTTCCTCTAGTTGGGCGATGGTGTCAATCATGATAACGTCCGGTCGACCGGCGGTGTCGCCGACCGAGTCGAGCATGCCCATGGCTTCCAATTGGAAACCCAGCACGCCGACCAGCGCAATCGCGATGACAGTCATTCGCAGCATCCGTTTACCGTTTGCCATGTGTCGATCCCTTTCCTCAAAATGCGTTGATGGCAATGAACCGATCTTTCGATCCGTTCGTCGGGACCTTACCGTGGTCCCAGATTCGGCCCCCAAGCGCGGACTCCGGTCCTGCGCAAAAAACGTGAATCAAACTCCTCCCTGTTGGGTAGGTTAAAATACCTACCGGCTCACGAGGTTTTTAATCCATACTGGGCCGGTATGTTAGAAACCAGTCTCTCGTCAAGGAAAAATCGAATTATGATAATTGTTATTATTTTATAATTAACTTACTAATATAAAAGAGGAACCATTTGAGTGTGTTTTTTGAAAATCGTTCTCAAAAGGGGTGTTTGTGAAAGGTGTGACAACGTTTTTTGATCAGTTAGGAAAGACGTCAAAAAAACCTACCAAATCGGTGGAGAGGTGCGTTTCGCTCATTTTTTGTTCGTCTAAATATGGCTGGCGAATTTTCACTTTGACGAGATGCAGCCATGGAATATAGGGTTACGCCCGTTGAGAAGGCGCGTTCGCTGGAGTCTTCCCGAAGCGGCCTTTTTCTGCCCCGGTCAATTGAATATATTTCGCCAGGGGTGCTGACGTGTTGCCCCATCATACAAAGGAGCATCTTTCCTTGATTGAATCCGAAGTCCTGAAAGATATTGTTCCGATTGCGGTGGAAGCCGGCGAACGGATCATGCAGATTTATGACACCGATTTCGAAGTGGACTACAAGGCAGACCAGAGCCCGCTGACAGAGGCGGACAAAGCATCGCACGAGCACATTGTTGCGCGGCTGGAGGCCCTTTTCCCCGACACCCCGGTTCTTTCGGAAGAGTCAACCGACATTCCCTGGAGCACCCGGAAGGAATGGACAGAGTACTGGCTCATTGATCCTCTGGATGGAACCAAAGAATTCGTTAATAGAAACGGTGAGTTCACAGTCAATATCGCATTAATCAGAGAGGGCGTTTCGGTCATGGGTATCGTGTATGCCCCTGTGCTTGATATCTGCTGGTTCGCGGCGGAAGGCAACGGAGCGCTTTGTCAAAAGGGTGATGGTGCCCCTGAACGCATTCATGCCTCACAGCCCATGGACTACGCCGGGCTGAAAATCGTGGGCAGTCGTTCTCATCAAAGTGACGCCATCAAACAATTCATGTCGCATCTCAGTGATCCCGAGCTTGTCCCCATGGGCAGCTCCCTGAAGCTGTGTGCCGTGGCGGACGGCACCGCAGACATCTATCCCCGGCTCGGGCTGACAAGCGAATGGGATACCGCGGCCGCCCATTGCGTGGTCACCGAAGCTGGCGGCGTCATTGTCGAAGGCAGCGGCGTGGCATTGGGATACAACGGCAAGGAGAGCATCCTGAATCCGTTTTTTCTGGTCCTCGGCGGAGCTGACGACCAGTGGCGCAGCGATGTCACCCAATGGTTTGGTGATGCTGCTGCGCAATAGCTTCCGTTTGCAACCCAGGTTCTCCATTGCATCCGGTCGACATGTGTCGGTCGGATTCTTTTGTACTTGAGAGGGAATTCGGTCTCTTCTGGGGCGACATTTCAGCCGGTTCTTGCGTTTTTTCTGTGCAGCCGTTACTTCCTGTTGCGCATCTTCGCTACAGATAATGACGCGCCTTTCTTTGACTGTGACAGTATGCAGTTGATGAAATTACGTTAACAGCGTAATCTCAATACGGTTTTTTGCGGAACAGGGTCAACCGGCAGCGAGTTCTCCCGTTGTCCATCAGAGCTGTTTGATCTGTGTCTACGGCTTTTCTTTCACTATTTGACACTAATATTATGAGTAAAGACGCCTGAGCCATGTTCTACTCCGATAATTCTACCCCTTCGACCGTCAAGAACCTCCTTGCTGATTCCAAACGGGGAGAGCAACTCAAGGCAGAAGCCACCGAGTTCAAATCCGTCTCGCTGACTCCACGGCAACTGTGTGATCTGGAAATGCTGTTGAGCAGGGCCTACTATCCTTTAACCGGGTATATGTGCCGGGAAGATTATGACAGTGTGCTTGAATCCATGCGGTTGACCGACGGTACCATGTGGCCGCTTCCCATTTGTCTTGAGGTGGAGGAAGGGTTTGCCAAGAGCCTGAACAGGGGCGAGCGAGTTGCCGTGCGTGATGCCGAAGGATTCATGTTGGCGGTGCTGACCGTTGGCGACGTGTGGCAGCCGGATCGTGCCAGAGAGGCCGCTGCCATATGGGGAGATGACGCACATACTGAAGACCTGAGTGTCTGCCAGTGCGAGCTTGAGCATCCCTGGTATGTCGGGGGCGCGTTGGAAGGGCTCGCCTTTCCTCAGCATTACGATTTTCTGGATATCCGATTGACTCCCGAAGAACTGAGCGCGTCTTTTGAGCAAAAGGGCCTGAAGAAGGTCATCGGCGTGCAGGCGGGGAGACCGTTGCACCAAGCCGATCGGGCCATGCTCAAGGAGATTGCCGCGGAAGAAAACGCCAGCCTCCTGCTTCTGCCCCTGATGCCGCCATCAATGTACTCCAGCATTGATCACTTTACTCTGGTTCGTTGTTTCAAGGAGTTCATGGGGACGTTCCAGGGCGATACGGTTGCCTTGAATCTCATTCCCTGGTTTGAGCGCAAGATGGGGCCGCGGGATGCGCTGCTGCGCGCCATTGTGAACAGAAACTATGGGTGTACGCACATCCTCGTGTGGGATTCCGACACCCGGCAACGCAAGCACGAAACCCTGTCCGCGGAATTTCAGACCGAACTCGGCTGGTTGTCCGAGCAGCAGGATGTCATCGGCATCAAGCCCATTGCCGAACGGTGCATGGCGCTCAACGAGGATAACGGCGCGTATCGTTCAACGCATGAGGGCGGGTTCTGCATCAATGATCATCATGCCATCGTCGATCTGCTCGTCCGGGAAAAGACGGTACCGGACTGGATGTCGTTTCCCGGGATTATCAAGGAACTCAAGAAGAAGTACAAGCCCCGCTCGAAACAGGGGTTCACACTCTTTTTTACCGGCCTTTCCGGTGCGGGCAAGTCGACTATGGCAAAAGTGCTGTATGTCAAATTGTTGGAGATGAATTCCCGCCCTGTGACCTTGCTGGACGGGGACTATGTGCGCTCCAATTTGTCCAGTGAATTGAATTTCAGTAAAGCGCACAGAAATCTGAACGTGACCCGTATCGGCTTTGTCGCCAGTGAGATAGTCAAGAATGGCGGGGTGGCTGTCTGCGCACCCATCGCGCCGTATCCCGAATCAAGACGCATCGTTCGGGGGGCCATAGAGGAACATGGCGGGTTTATCGAAATCCATGTCAGCACACCGCTGGAAATCTGTGAACAGCGGGATAGAAAAGGCATCTATGCCAAGGCGAGAGCGGGCATCATCAAAGGGCTGACCGGGGTGGATGATCCCTATATCGAGCCGGAAAATCCGGAACTCAGGATCGACACGACCAAGTTGACGCCGAACGAGGCCGCACAGGTTATCCTTCAGTTGTTATCAGAGAAGGGGTTTGTTTCTCTTTGATTTTCAGAAGGACCAGAAGCCCCGTGACCCGGTGATGACTGACGTGCCGGTTGTTCAGGTGCTACTCATTCATATACGAAAAGCCTCTCCATATGAGAGGCTTTGTTTTTGGCAATGGTGGGTAGGTGACCGGAATTTTGTTCAGGCCATCGTTGTCGGGCAATTGAATGCTTAGCCATCGGAACCGGCTATCATGGCACGCAGTCTTTCCAGCCGATTTCGATTGACGTTAAAATCGTAGTAGCCAATGCGTGAGGCTGAGCGGACATCAACCCGTCCTTCTCCTTCATCGTAGAGGCATTCGAGATCATCCTTGAATTTCCAGAAGCTACTTGTGAACTCCGCCCGAAGGTATGTCCCCTCGGTGGACTCGATCACAACCGCTCCATCCATTTTTTCAATGATGGTTCGCAAACGGTTCATGACCTCATTGGCATCGCCGGTCATTGCCAGCGGTTTGATATACGAGAGCTCATTGTCCGCCTGAGAGGAAACACAGTTCCTGCTTTTGGGGCAAAGCGCGAGTCTGCCATTGTTTACCCCAAGATTCTCAGGGGGCCTTCTGGAATTCAATACGAGTATGCACAGCGTTCCCAAACAGACGAGAACGAGGAGGAAGATGTATTTCATGGCACTGACGGTATCAAATTGGAAGTATAAATCAAGTGTGTCCATATGGGGAATGTATGTTGATTTTGTCCGTTGAATTCAGCGTGTGAGAGGACGTACTTACAATGCAACCGGGTGAAACTGTGCAGTAACCAACACCATGATCGTCGCTTGCGAACATGAAAAAGGCCAGCACAGCAGGCCCTTATGGTCGATAGACGGAAGCGTACAGGAGTCGAACCTGTCCAGGTCATCACTGTCCAATATTTATTTTTGATTAACCAGAAAATCCAACGTTATTTCAGCGAAATGATCCGAACTTTGCCGTGCCGGAAAACATTGAATTTTGGTCAAAATGGTCCAAAAATGGGCCAAATGCAAGGGGGGCGACTTCAGGCGTTAGGAGGGATCTGGGCAACCTCAGCAGGATGAGTGCAGATGACATAAGCCCGTAAGTTATAGAGTCAGCATGCCCCGTTGAAAACGGCCTTCCTTAAACCAGACTTACTCCATATACTTCTGTAAAATTCGATCTTTGGTACCTGTTGCCAATATCAACTCTAACGCCTTTTGAATCTTTACGATAATCTCATCAGAAGTATCTTTGTTTGCTACCATGTAATAACCGCCTTCTTCAGATAGAAGATATACAATTTCAAGCTCCGAATATTTGTGTCCCAAGCTCTTAATTTGATAGGCCAAATCCAAAGGGTCTCCGGGGATAAGGTCAAGTCGTTTTTCAAGTAACATTTTTAATAATTGCGACGATTTATGAATTGAGTGGTAATTTCCCTTATGAAAACCCTTTGCGATTAAAAGAGTTTCAACGGATCCCCCCAAAAGGACACCTGTGCGATACTTTTTAATGTCTTCTATATCATTAAATTGTATATCGGTTCGATCTTTTAATTTGAAAAGAGATACTTTTCTAGAGTGGAGGGGACCAATCCATGCGAACATATCTTCACGTTGTGGAATACGTGCCACTGTAAAGAACATAGTGTTGGGGGTTTTCTGCACAGTAATTAAGGCTCGCTTAAAAGGATACACTACAAGTTTGTATTGCACATTAGCCTTTTGCAGCGAAGCTTCTATCAACTCGGTGCAAATCCCGACGATCTTATCATCTTCCTCAAAGTTGTATGGAGGCCAGGTGTCTACAAAAATAGTAAGATTTTGAGCTTTTGCGCCTCCTACTACACCAAACAATAGAATGATTATTAAAATATTCAAGGATGCTATCTTCCATCGAAAGCTCATTGCCCCCCTCCCCCCTTTCGGGATACCTTATTGCCATCATGCTATACCTGATTACCGTCCTTTGATGTTATTTTTTTATATTGACTTGAGTAAATTTGCCACTGAGAAGTGGGGCCAAGAAACTGGAGCACGGTTTAAGGTGGATATGTGATGGCCAAAGGAGGCTTTCCGATGTCCAAGAAGAGAAGGCGATTTGCTGCTGAGTTCAAGCCCGTGTTGCCCTGGGTGCACTGTCCGGAGAACTCACGCTTTCCGAACTGGCCAGCAAGTATGGTGTTCACACCAACCGGATATCTAAGTGGAAGAAGCAAGCGAAAGAGCAAGTCTTTGTCGGTTTTCCGGCAAGCAAAAGAAGAGCCAACAAAGCGATGGGAAGAACGGGGGCAGGTTTTGTGGAGGAATTGATGAGTGACCCGGCGTACGCGGAGCTTGTTGCCCAGGCTGCTTGGCTATTTGAAAATGAGTGAAAGGCGGAGGGCTGCCAAGGGGTGCAACTCGACAAGGCTACCATGACTTTGTTGTGAATACTGTTGGGACACTTCAAGATAATGAAAAATGGCGGAAGCGTACAGGAGTCGAACCTGCCCAGGACATCACTGCCCAACATTGGTTTTGAAGACCAAGCGCCACACCGGTGACGAAACGCTTCCGGGATAGTTGTTACGAACGTACACTCACTGTTTTGCCTTTGTAGGGGCGTGTTCGCGTTGATTTAGATTTTCTCAAGCGATTTGCAGTGGGCGTGTTTCGTAAATCGTATCACACGCCTTAATTGACGTGGGAGTTGTAAAGAGCTTGGGGCTTTGCGTTTTATGGGTACGCGATGGCCCTGATTTTTCTTGCTGTTTGCAAGGAGATAAGAAGTAGCAACTTTGTTGTCGGTCTGCAATAGGGAACGCTGAATATATCCGTGCCAGCCTGTTGGCGTGATTGCTCTGCGCATGGTTTTTTTGCGTGTGCTGGGCGGTTCGTATCCCTTTGCTTGCACTAAGCTGTGTACACAGTAGTTGAATTGTCGTATGCTTCACACTCTTATATGTTTTGTGTTCTGAACGATAACATGCTTAATTATATTGTTTTTGGGGGGATTATGAAGGTGATGAAGGCGATTGTGACGGCGGCGATGGGGGCTGGTGTGATTTTGCTGGCCATGGGTATGGGAACGGCCTCGGATTTGGGGCAGGAGCTGGATGAGAATTGTTCGGCCTGTCATTTGACCAAATACATCTGCCAAAAGCTTGATAAGCAAGATGAGGCGGCCTGGGTCTCGACCATCAAACGGATGAACAGCAATGGAGCTGATTTTCCGGTTGACAAGATCGATGCGGCAGCCGCCTATCTGGTCGGCCTCAAGGCTGGAGATGGTCCGCTTTGCGATTAGCGTGCTTACCGTCCGGCCTTAAAAGGGCGGTGGTGGCGGTGGCCTGAACAGGCTGAATCTGCCTTTCTTGATATCTTCGGTTATTTTATCGAATCGTGCCTGCTGTTCGGTGGACAGGAGCGCTTTGATGCGCGCATTGCCTGTCTCGATAATTGCTTTGTGGCGAGGTTCGATTTCACCCCTGAGGGCTTGCAGTTCAGCCATGGTCTGCAGGATCACGGCTTTGATGTCCGGAATGGCAGAAGGATCCGGCCGAACGTGTTTTACAATACGTTCCATGAGCTCCTCACTGATTCTGGCCTGGAATTCAGCGCGGCTTTTCGGGGGAGCCATGTGGTATCTGAGGGTCACGCCGAGGCCCACGGCTCCAACGAGGACGCCGGCAGTGAACACCGAGACTACAGCGGCCCAAATTTTCCATTTTTTCATGGTGTTACCGCCTTACAAAAATGCCCAGAGGTTCGAGGTGGCATCAAGTGCCATGGATGTATAGGCCATCTGTATCTCTTTGAAGAGGCCGGGGATGGTCCAGAGCCCTATCGCCAGTGTGACAACCAGGATCGCCGTGGCCGCCAGTGTGAATCTGGGGGCGAGGTCATTGAATGTCTCCATATCGTCGACGATGTCCATGCTGGATACATCCATCATGACGCTGCGTCGCCACTGGGGAGAGGGCGCAAAGTCGTTTCGCTGAGCGTGGACACTTTTGAAAATGTCCCTGATGGTGTTGTTCTCGTTACGATTCATGCAGCCCTCCTTGGATGCCATGCCGTTTCAAGAAGATTTTCAGTTTCCGTTTGGCCCGAAAGGCGCGCACCTTGACGTTGGGAACGCTGATATCGAGCATTGCCGCCGTTTCCTTGACCGTATGCTCTTCGAGATAGGTCAGGGTCAGGACCATCCTGTCCATGGGCGAAAGTTGGGTCAGAATCAGGTCGAGGACCTGTCTGGCCTCCTGCTGGTTGACCATGGCTTCAAATGCCTCGGTGGAACTGACGCTCATCACTGAATCAAGCCAGTTCTGTCCGTCCTCGCTCATGTCGCAGACCAGAGATTCCTTTCTCCGATACTGCACCCGCCAGTAATCGTGGCAGCAGCGCAGGGCAATGGTGGTCAGCCAGTTTTGAAAAGGCTTGAGCGGCTTGTAGCCGGACAGGGATGTGTACGCTCTGATAAAGGCTTCATGCGCGATTTCCCTGACCTGATCTCCCGGAACATGGGCGGCTACTATTTTGGTCACGTGACATTCATGACGCTCCACCAACAAGGCGAACGCGTTACTGTTGCCATCCAGCACTCGGCTGATGACGTCGGTGTCATCCAAATGTTCGGCCATTCGAGCCTTATTTCCTCAGTCGTCTCGTTTTCGGGCTCCGGCGCCTCATGCCCGTGTGTATCATAACCCGAAAAAGCGTAACAGCACTTAGGTTGGGCCGCACCTGGTCGCGCCCCGTGGGGAGATCGGACTCCTTCTCAGAATCAGGGCGGGGGAGAAGGTGACAGCCTTGACTGCGAGATCAAACGAATCAAGACGCACCTGGTCGGTGTTGTACGAGGCGGTTGCCTGGGTGTCGGCCGCGAGGCCGCATGCTTCCCATCTGCATGCCCGGACTTGAAGTTTCCGAACGTATCGCCATAACCAATCTCCTTGGCCGTGAACGTGCGTGCAACCGTCACCCGAGCCGCTCCCGCTCTCCTCCCAGAGGCGGTGCCCGGTTGACAAGTTCTGTTACACATACTCAATCGTACAGGTGGCAGGATGGGTTACACAATAAGTGTGATTATCAGATCGGCTGGGGGGCTCTGGTTCGATCGGATGCCTCTCCGCCTGTATTCACTGTGCCAGCCGGTTCGATCACCATGATCTGGGTTTCGGTTTCAGCCACAGGCATGTGCTCTACGCCGCGCGGGACGATGATACACTCTCCGGGGTTGACCTCGACTTCTCTGTCGCGGAACTGCATGCGCATTTTACCGTTGATGACAAAGAACATCTCGTCTTCATTCTGGTGGGAATGCCAGAGGAATTCTCCTTCGATCTTGACGATCTTGATGTCCGTGTCATTTACCCGGCCAATGAGTTTGGGCGACCATTGTTCTGAGAACAGGGCGAATTTGTCAGCAAGATTGATCGTTTCAGGCATATAAACTCCAGTTGTTTGATGCATGAGAGTACGATAGCGTTTCTTTGTATGAACGTAAAACAAACCATTTTAAGGAGTATGCTATGGGATTGACATATGTATCTGCCACAGTCATGGCCAAGGAAGGATGCGAGGCCGCTTTGGAGGCTGAACTGGTTAAGGTTCTCGCTCCTGTTCGGGCCGAAGACGGCTGCATCCGGTATGATCTGCATAAGTCGGAGTATGGCAACGCATTTCTTTTCTATGAAATATGGGAAAGCCCGGCGCATCTGGCCGTGCATGCCAAAACGCCGCATATCGAAGCCATGCGCGATGCCACTGCCGAACTTGTGGCCGGTGTTTCCGAAGTGAATGTGTGGGAAGCGGTGGATGTGACTGAGTAGGACGGTTTGTTTTGCAAACAGCAGTTGGTTCAGTCTCCTGAGGAGGATAGTGAAATCGTTTGGTCTTTGCGTGGACCACGCACAACAGAACGTGTGCATTACGCCTTCATTTGTGCAGAAAGAGGTACATGCTCGCTTGAGTATGGCCTTAGTCTATAGGTGAAGAGAGCGGGGCAGTGTCACCGGTTTCCGCAAAGGAACGGGACAACAGAAGCTCCATGTCTTCTGTGATTTTTTTTCCAAAGCCTGTATGGATACGGCAAGGGTCTGTGTCGTTTATGGGCAGGAGGGTCGTAGGACATTGAGCTTCAAGCCCTGCCGGGCCGGTACTTCCTGTGAACAGCCGGTGAGCACGGGACTGTTCTCATCAGATCAATGCCTCAATTCGAACAGTGTCTTCGTGTATATGTATGACATGATCATTTCGTTTACAGCATGGTTAAATGAGGAGGCGATATGCAACATGACGTTTGGATAAGTTGGTTGGTACGGATTTTCCTGTCGATTTTGATTCTCGGGGGACTGTTCGTCTTTCTTCGATGGATCAAGGGAAATCGAGGTGGGTGGGGCGAACTGTGGGCAACGTTGACGAGTTCCATAAAGAGGCAGGCATATGTCCTGATCCTTGTTTCGGCCATGTGCTTTTTCATCACATTGGTATGGCCTATAGCCGATTTCGATGCCGATGCTGTGGAGACCCTTGTCAAGCTTGTCGGTGTTACCTGGGTGGCTATCGGCGCCTGGGGCGTTTCGCTTTTTCTGTCGATTATTGTGAACACCATACGGTGGAAGTATGACGTGGAGGTGGAGGATAATCTGCTCGCCAGACGCATGCACACGAAAATCCGCATCCTTCAAAAAATAGTTACAGTCATAGTCTGGATTGCTGCTGTTTCCGGTATCCTTATGCAGTTCGATTCGTTTCGGGTGCTTGGTACTACCCTGCTTGCCTCGGCCGGTGTGTTGAGCATCATACTTGGCATCTCCGCACAAAAAACCTTTGGTTCGATGATAGCAGGGATTCAGATCGCCTTTTCCCATCCCATCAATCTGGACGATGTTGTCATCGTGGAAGGAGAATGGGGGCGGGTTGAGGAAATTACATTCACTTATGTTGTCGTAAAAATATGGGATCAGCGGCGTCTTATAGTGCCGGTGTCCTATTTCCTTGAAAAACCATTTCAGAACTGGACCAGAAAAAATGCCGATATTACCGGAAGCGTATTTCTGCATCTGGACTATAATACGCCGCTTGCGCCGTTGCGACACGAGGCGCAACGGATATGCGAGTCGGCTACCACCTTGTGGGATGGAAAAACATGCGTGCTTCAGGTCACTGACGCCGGCGCAGAGAACATGACGGTCAGAGTTCTTGCGAGTTCCCCTGACGCTTCAAAGGCCTGGGACTTGCGGTGTCTGTTGCGTGAGGGGCTTATCTCTTTTGTGCAGGCGCAGTATCCCGACTGTCTTCCCAGACGGCGTGTTGTTTTGGGGGAGGAACATCCTGCTTCGCCTTTGGGCAGCGGTGAGTAAGACTGCCCCATATCGCAGCCATGCGGCATGTCGCTGCCGAACGTGTGGTCGGTGTTCCCGAAGTGAATGTGTGGGAAGCGGTGAACGTGACTGAGTAGAGCCGTCTCTACGGCGTATTACACATAATATTGCCTGAATTCTTCGCTCGGTTCGGTGTCCGCATAAATGTACAACGCAACACCGTAGGGATCGAGGGTGCAGAATCCTCTGTCGCCCCATGGGTGATCTTCCAGAGGCATGACGATGGGGAGCCCGGCTTCGTTCATTCGGTTGTGCTCGCTGTCCACTCGTTCGGTTGATTCCAGTCTGATGTTATAGGTGAGGCCGCCCTGATACTCCGGCTGGTTGGGGGATTGGGGCTGCATGAATTGCAGTGTTGGCCCACCGGCACCGAGTTCGAGATTGACGTACCATCCGCAATCAAAGGTGGTCGTTGCCCCAAAATGTTCGGCATAGAACGCTTTGGCCTTTTCCACGTTTTTGACGATGATGGTTGGGGACAGGGAAGTGGGTTGCATGAGTATTCACTTCTCCTCTTTTGAAGTGTCTCGCCATTGATAGGGAGTAAGGGCGAATCGGGAAGACTGCTCTGGTTGCCTCTTCATATGTCATTTTAAGGATGTCGACCAGCCTCTTTTCATGGAGAATAGGGTGAAGCTCTGTGGAGTTCGTCCTTACGGGTGCTGTGAATATAAACGCCCTGAAGAGATTGCTCTTCAGGGCATTCGTGTTCTTGAGGTGATTGTTTTCAACCAAAAAGGAAAAGGCCTTACGCGGTGTGCGCAAGGCCTTGTTTTTCCGTGGCGTCCCCAAGGGGATTTGAACCCCTGTTAACGGCGTGAAAGGCCGCCGTCCTGGACCAGACTAGACGATGGGGACGCATATATCGAAACGGACGTGCTGGTCAGCTTGTGTCCGTGAAGGGCGTGTTTTACACAAATATTTGAGGCTGGCAAGAACTTTCGCAGTCTGGATTCGGTTTTTTTCCGGACCGGGTCGATGGTGCGGGTTTTTTGCCCTTTTTTATTGCGCTAATAGAAGTAGGTAAAGCGTAGCTCTGCGGTGCATTTATTGACTTTTTCGCCGAATTCCGACTGGGACGGGCCAATGGGGATTGTCAGGCGCGGTTTCAGCTCCAAAGTCGGGGTCATCAGATAGGATACTTCGGGGTTGAGGGTGAAGCTGCCGTCACCGAGATTGATGATGGTGGTCAAGGTGGGCGTCAGATAGAGGATGTCGAAGGGCTCTTTTTGCGACACCCGCAGATAAAGGTAATCGCGACCGGCGCTGCTGGCATTGTATTCGGACGCGACCTTGTTGCTTTGCCTGAGCAGGTTCCCGGACCCGGTGGTTGTGTATGCCTCGTATCCTTCCTCGATGAGCGAATAGTACCGGCGCATCTCCAGGGGCGAGTATCCTTCGCCGTTATGGTAGTATTCCACGAAATAGGTGGTGTCGGTCTCGGTGAGATACCGTGCGCCGAGCAGGAGGTTCACGGCGTTGTAATTCCTTTCCGTGATGCTTCCGGCTGAGTCGATGAGCTGCTTGCGATACCCCATGCGCATGCCGAGCTCGCCGTGGATGGCGAGGTTCTCTGCCAGATTGGTGGCAAAATCGAGGCCAAGGCGGGTGTCGTAGTTGTCTCCGGCCATGAACATGACATCGAAATCAGTGTCATAGGCGAGCATGTAGAACTTGCCGCCGATGAGTGTGGAATCGCCACGCGCCAGCTCCTCGTTGATGTTGTCGCTGACCATGGACACCACGGGCGAAAAGGCCAGGGTGGTGATCGGGCCGTCCAGACTGGTGATCATGTCTGCCCAGCCGAGGTAATACCCTTCACGGCTGCGGTCCGGGTCGTTGACGTCCTTGGGGCGACTGATGAAGGACACCGGGTTCCAGGCATACCCCTTGCCCCATTTCAGCACCTTCTTGCCGCCTTCAAAGGAGAGACTCGGCGATGGGTGCCACTGGAGGAGCATCTCCTCGGCCATTACCTGACCGGCCCAGTTGTTGTCGCCTTTGAAGAACTGTTCGGAGGGCTCGTCCAGCTGAGCGCTTTGACCGGAAACCATTTGGCTCCAGGCAATCTCCAGGCGGGGGCGGACATAGGCTCCGATATCGCCTTTTTCCCATGAAATTTCCGGTTTGATCTGAAAACGGAACTCCATGGCCGGGTTTTCCTGATGCTTATTGAAGAATTTCTGTTTGTAGAGGGCGGCGTCTTCATCGAGAAATCGGGCAATGGTCCGCAACTCGGCCTGTCCCCATATGTCAAAGCCGCTGTCGTCCTCTGCTTCCGCATCGGGGATGTCGAAATCGAGGTCGTATTCCTCCTCCTGCGCCCACCCGTTGGAGCATATGAGCGGAAGCAGGAAAAGGGCGACCAGGGCCGCCCTTTTCAGAAATGCATATGGTGCGGGCGCTGGTGTCACCCTATTTCCTCAGCGAATCGATCTTGGGCAGATAGTTGAGGGTGAAGATTTCGTCGTCAAACTCGCGGGAGCGGACTTTGGCAAAGATCATGATGGATTTGTAGCCCTTGTTGAGCGGGCTGACGGTCTCCATGACAGCGGGACGGACCCTGCCGCCTTCGAATTCCCGGAGCTTCTTGAAGGTCAGTGTCTTGATGAGCATGCCGGAGCTGGCCAAGCATTTGATTTCGGTGGGCACGTTGTTCTTGGTATCCACGATCATTTCCAGTCGGTCATACGCGACATCATCTGTCCTGGCTTTCAGGTGGAGGAGCACGCCGCCTTCCACGTCCTCGCTGCTTTCTGCCGAGTATTCGGTGCTGAAGTCCAGCCGCATGATGTCTGCGTTGTTGAAGATGCCGCCGGTCACGGACTGGAGGCTGGTGATGCGCACGGGCTTGCCCACGTTGGGGATGTTCAGCCACATGTTTTCCCCCAGGCGCAGGGTGGCGCGGCCCTTGTCGCTGGATGGCTGCAAAAAGACCGAGGCGACTTTGTCCTGCCCTTTCTTGATGGTGTAGAGGACATACTCCCGCTTGCTGCCGTCCGGCTCTATGTTGATGAGTTTGCGGTAGGATTCGTAACTTTGCGGGTTGAGGTTGCGGTCCACGGTTGTCAGCAGCTCGTTGGGATCCATGGCGTACGCGCCGGACACCAGCGCGACCAGACAGAGCAGGGGCAGTATGAGAAATCGTTTCATTGCGTGTATCCTTGTTGCTTAAACATGGCCGAGGGCGTCCACGGGTTCCATTTTGCTCGCTTTCCAGGCTGGCTGCAAGGCTGCCAGGGCCGAGGCGAACAGGACAATGGCGCCGATGATCAGGAGTTCCGAGACATTGATTTCAGGGCGGAGCATCAGGCCGGGCATGCGACCGAAGGTGAAGCTGATCTCCATGGCCTTGACGATGAGCAGGCCGCCCAGGCCCAGAACCAGACCGGCGATGGTGCCGAGCAGGCCGAGCAGGAAGCCTTCGGCCACGAACAGGGCCAGGATCTTGGAGGGCAGCGTGCCCATGGCCGCGATGGTGCCGATTTCCCGGATGCGTTCGAACACGGACATGAGCATGACGTTGAGAACGCTGATGAGCACGATCGCGATCATGATGATTTTCACCGTAATGATCATGAGATCGATCATCCCGGCTATGTTGGAGAATGGCGAGAGTTTTTCCCATGTGTGCACCTCGAAGGCGGGCTTGCCCTTCTTGTTCAGGAAGCCCTCAAGGTCCTTCCTGAGGCCCATGACGACTTTTTTCAGGGGGACGCCGGGTTTGGCTCGCAAAACGATCTCGGTGACTTCTGCGCCCTTTGTGCGCAGCAGCTTGCGGGCGTCGTCGATGTGCATATACGCATCCTTGCCACCGGGGCCGAGGATATCCTCGATCAGGCCTGCGACAACAAACTCCATGCCATTGACCGAACCATCCTTGTTGGTGGCAACCAGCACGACGGGTGCGCCGGGTTCGATCTTCATGGCCCGGGCGATCCGTTCGGGAATAATCACTTCGCCCTGTTTGAGCAGAGGCGTGGCAGGATCATGTTCAGCCTTCAGACGGGTGTGGAGCGCCGTACAGACCTTTCGTTCCTTGTCAGGAGCAATGGCGCTGATGCGGACAGAGGTCGATTCCGCATAGTTGCTCAGCATGGAGCCGAACTTGATGCGGGGCGCATACGCCTCAATGCCTTTCTGGTTCAGAAGCACGGCTTCCAGTTTCTGGTATGCCTTGGGCTTGAGGTTCATGTTCAGCGGCAGGGTGTCGATGGAGGAGACATAGCCTTTCTTGTGGACCTGAATATGGCCCAGCGATGAATCCGTGATGATGCCGATCATCATGTTCTTGAAGGAACCGGCCAGACCGGAAAAGAGCACCACCATGCAGACGCCGATGATGATGAGCAGCGAGGTCAGCATGGTCCGGCGTTTGTATCGGGTGAGGTTGCGCAGGGCGATCTTGAAGATGTTACCCATTGGAGGCCCCTCCTTCGAGGAATGCGGTGTGGTCAACGAGCCGACCGTCCTCGATGCCGTGGATCACGTCGGCGTGTTCCACGATGCGGGGATCGTGCGTGGAAAAGATGAACGTGGTCCCGTATTCGTTGCGCATGTCCTGCATGAGCTTGAGGATGTTCAGTGCGGTCTGCTTGTCGAGGTTGGCGGTGGGTTCGTCCGCCAAAACCATGCGGGGATTGGTGACCAGCGCGCGGGCCACGGCCACACGCTGTTTCTGACCGCCAGAGATCTGGTCAGGGCGTTTGTCTGCCTGATCCGTCATGCCCACGGCGTCGAGCAGGCGCATGACCTGCTCCTTTCGTGCGGCGACCGACTGTTTCTTGATCATGATCAGCGGGTATTCCACGTTTTCAAAGACGGAGAGCACCGGGATCAGGTTGAAGGACTGAAAGATGAACCCGAGATGCTCTCCCCGAAACTGGGCCGCCTGTTTGCGGTTCAGCGTATCTGTCCGGGTGGAATCAACATAGGAAGCCCCGGTCGTGGGCTTGTCCATACAGCCGATGATGTTGAGAAGCGTGGTCTTTCCACTGCCGGACGGTCCTACAAAGGTCACCAGATTCCCCTTGTCGATGTCGAGGGTGATGTCCCGCAGGGCCGGTATTTCCACTTCACCCATGGTATAGGATTTGGAAATGCCTTGAAGTTGAACAAGCGGCATAAATGCTCCTTGTTTGCATTGTGTGAGAATGTGGTCAGATATTCAGATAGAACGCTTTTTCAGCGAACACGTCAATATATAGCCCTTCTTAATAACATACGTAATATACCCCTATAGGGTATTGTATAAAAAGTGAAGTGAGAATCTGTCTTGTGTATGGATGGGGGGAGAGAACATGAGATACTTGTGCGGGGCGGTGCCGGGCACAAAAAAAAGAGGCAGTTACTCTCGTAACTGCCTCACTGGACTTTTCAAATATGGCGTCCCCAAGGGGATTTGAACCCCTGTTAACGGCGTGAAAGGCCGCCGTCCTGGACCAGACTAGACGATGGGGACGCAATATATTTGGCTGGGCTGCAAGGACTCGAACCTTGATTAACGGAGCCAGAACCCGTCGTCCTGCCAATTGAACGACAGCCCAGCAGCGAGAAGATGATTTAAGGGCTAGGCCCTTGAATGTCAACTTCTTTTTTGCATTATTTAGATTGCGCGGGCGAGTTTGCGGGTACGCTTCTTCAACTTGTTGATTTTGCGGCGCAGGTAATCACGCTTGTCGCGCTCGGTAACAGTCTCTTTCTTGACCCGCAGCTCTCTGATTTCTTTTTTGATTTCAGCGATCTGCTTCTTGTAGGGGGAAACAGCCTGTTCTTCGACGATGCCGAAGGCGTCCTTGATCTCCTGAACCAGCTCGGTCTTGTCCTTGCCGGATGCGCCGGTGATCATGGGCAGTTTGGCCACGCACAGAGCACGCAGCTCCTTGGCGGTCATTTTCTCAAGGGGCTTGGTCAGGCCAAGCTCGTCAAAGGAAATTTCTTTTGCTTCTTCACTCATGGTGTACTCCTTAAAATGTCACTGAGGCGAGAATGAGACTAACTGTCTTCAAACATTCGCCGATACGCCCGATAGCACCTACCAATAGGTGAGTCCGGGTCCAGTTTGTCATTTAAATCGCCTAAATTTTTAGGCTTTTTAAGTTTCCTCGGAGGCTCTGGAGCCTCCGGCCGAATCTCTCCGTCCAAAGGAACTCTGCCGTTTAGCAGTTCGAATACCACCTTGTCAAAGACTTCTTCGCCTAAAAAATCATTTATTGTCTTCAGCAGTTGTTCTGACAGGAATTGGGCTTCCTGCATGATGATGGGGTCTTCAGCTGCCAGAATGATTTTGGTGCCACGGTGACCCAGTGGGCGGACCATGTGCGCCATCTCGCCCATGAGATCGTCCCAGGCCCGCCAGAGCTTGACCAGCGCGTGTCCGCCGGTCTTGTCCATGTTGGAGATGAATCGCGGCAGGGCGTCACCCACCCGTATGGTTCTGCCCCTGCGTCCAGGCTTGCTGTATGTGCGTCTGTAGTATGCCATCTAGATACCCTGGCCCACCGGGCGGAGCTTGATGGTGACGATGGAGGGCGTCAGCTCATACGCTTCTCCGCTTCGTTCCTGATCATCCACTTCCTTGGCCGTTGCGCCGGCCACATCCTTGGGATCGCCCCCCTTGATGATGCCGGAGATGATGCCGTCACGGATGGCCTTGTCCGGCTTGAACTGTCGTCTGATAATGATTTCTTCCTGCTCGTACCCATCTTTTATGATGGTGATGAGGTGATCACGCTGCTTGTCGAATTTGACGATGGTCGGGGTGGGGCCTGTCTTGACGCCGTCTGCATAGACCATGGCGCCGATGGGGTCGCTGGAGACCGGAATCTTCTGCTTGGGTGGACCGCAGGCCGCGAGCAGGAGCAGGCAGACTAGTATACTGTATATGGGGGCGAGTTTTGTATTCATGATTACCTCGTAGCACCTATTGGTTTGGCAAGCCATCGGCGGTTGCTATGCCAATGGGGTGGCGGTTTTCCTTTTTCCACCTTCGCAAGTTCGACTGCACAGGGCAAGGAGTATCGAATGCAGGCATCAGATACCCGGTGCGAGGGTCGCACCAAGGTTGGGTCGAACATGCCGCTACGGTGTTGATGAAAAGCAGAAAAAAGGGCTGGCACACATGATAACTGTGTGTCAGCCCTGAGTATGCTAGGAACGTGTGCGCTATTTTGTGGCGTCGGTTGTCTCGTCTGTCTTCTTGGTTTCGTGTTTTTCAAGGTCTTCGAGCAGTTCAATGGCGCCCAAGCCCGCTTCCACGGGATTGACGTGAACACCCACGCTCACCGAGCTTGAAGACGATTTCGTTTCCATGGAGCCGTCGCTGTTCATGTGCGTGGAGGAGTGGGAATCGTGAGAGATTTCTTTTTCGGTGCCAATGGTGGGGGCAGCGACTGCGGCTTCTTTCAGGACATCCTCGGCCACACCTTCCGGGTCTTCTTTTATTGCAGAATCAATGGTGGCTGGGTCGGTTGTCTTTACCGTGGCGCCCTGAGGTTGGGCAGTCGCACCAGCCGCAGGGGCGGTCTGGCCAATGGGGACAAGGGTG
Organism: Pseudodesulfovibrio sediminis; assembly: GCF_020886695.1. Classification (NCBI taxonomy): domain Bacteria; kingdom Pseudomonadati; phylum Thermodesulfobacteriota; class Desulfovibrionia; order Desulfovibrionales; family Desulfovibrionaceae; genus Pseudodesulfovibrio; species Pseudodesulfovibrio sediminis. The sequence goes on along the minus strand of NZ_AP024485.1, from coordinate 1,539,651 downwards.
ACGACAACGGAGCTGGGGGTCAGTACATAGGCTGCGCCGCTTTCCTCGTCTTCTTCGGTGGTAATGAGCGCGCCTGCAATGGACCCTTCGATGGAACTGCCCATGGACGAGCTTTGCATGCCGGACTGTGTTGCGTCACGGGCCACAGCGCCAGTGTCATATTTCTGGGAAATTTGTACATCAGCCTGCTGGTAGCCCTCTTTCTTCAACGTCAGAATATGAGCCTGTGTCTTTTCCAGCTCAACAGAGCAGGGAGTGGTGCCACTTTCCTGTCCGTCAGCGTAAACCAGTGCGCCGCTGGGGTTGCTGGATACGGGTATGTTCTGGGTAGCGGCTTGGCAACCGGCGAGTGAAAGGGTGGCCAATGCGAGAAAAAGTGCGAGTTTGGTGAGTGAATGCATAATGTCTCCTTTTTGAATTGAAGTGCCTTCCATAGAATAGGACTCGTTCAAGTGCAATGATTCCTTGTTCTCTCAAGACTTGACCCCCCACTCTGGTTCATGTAGATAAAACTCATCCCTTATATCAAGATATACTGATATAGGATATAAAGCATGGAAATAATTAAATATTGTAAAGCACTGTCCGATGAGACACGGGCGCGACTGGTTAATGTTCTGCTCGAATATGAGTTGAATGTGGGTGAAATCGTGCAGGTCATGGAGATGGGACAGTCTCGCATTTCGCGTCATCTCAAGATTCTGTCCGAGTCCGGGCTGGTTGATGTGCGGCGTGAAGGGTTGTGGGCGTTTTACCGGGCGAGCGAAGAAGGGCATGGCCGCATCTTCCTCGACGGTATTACTTCGCTCATGGATGCGGAATTCGATCTGGTCCGGGATCGGAATCGGGCCGAGAAGGTTATTCGGGAGCGAACCGCAGCCACCCGCCAGTTCTTCGATGATATTGCACCCGAGTGGGATCGCATGACTGCCGAGGTGCTGGGAGATCTCGATCTGGGTCGTGAAATACAGACTCGACTGCCCGAATGCGATTGCGCTGCCGACATTGGGTGCGGTCCCGGCGACATGCTGGAGATCATGGCCAAATCGTCCAAGCAGGTCATTGGTGTGGACAACTCGCCCAAGATGCTCGAACTGGCCGAGGAGCGGTTCTCCGATAACGCGAGCATGAGCCTGCGTATTGGTGATCTGACCCACCTGCCCCTGCGCGACTGGGAAGCAGACTGTACTGTTATTTCCTTGGTGTTGCATCACCTTCCCAGACCTTTGGATGCCCTCCGCGAGGCGGGCCGTGTGCTCAAGATCGGGGGGCGTTTGATAATTGCCGAATTCGACATGCACGAGAATGAACTCATGCGTAGCGAATATGGTGACCGGAGGCTCGGTATTCCGCAGGAAAAAATGCTTGGTTGGCTGGAGCGCGCCCGCTTCACCGTCAATGCTGTCACTGAATTCAAAGTCAACATGGGTCTTGTCGTCGTTCTCTACGAGGCCGAAAAACAATAAATAAACAATACCTTATTTGGAGGAAAGAATGTCTAAAAACGTTATGCCTGTCGATCCGAAGTGCGACAACAAGGTCGCTGACATGTCCCTGGCCGAGTGGGGCCTGATGGAGATGCAGCTGTCCGAGCGCGAGATGCCCGGCCTCATGTCTCTCATTGAGAAGTACGGTGAGGAGAAGCCGCTCAAGGGCCTCAAGATCATGGGCTCCCTGCACATGACCATTCAGACCGCGATGCTCATCAAGTGCCTGTATGAGTTGGGTGCAGACCTCCGTTGGGCTTCCTGCAATATCTTTTCTACCCAGGATCACGCCGCCGCAGCCATCGCCGAGTCCGGCATGTCCAAGGTCTTTGCCTGGAAGGGTGAAACCCTGGAAGAGTTCTGGTGGTGCACCGAGCAGGCTTTGACCTGGCCTGATGGTTCCGGTCCTGACCTCATCGTCGACGATGGCGGCGACGCCACATTGCTGGTTCATCAGGGTGTGAAGTGCGAAAAGGACCCCAGCCTGCTGGGCCAGAAGCACGACGTTCAGGAATTTCAGATCGTCATGGACCGTCTGGAGGCTTCCTACGCTGCCGACCCGCAGAAGTGGACCAAGATCGCCAAGGTCATCCGCGGCGTGTCCGAGGAAACCACCACCGGCGTGCACCGTCTCTACGAGATGCAGCGTAACGGCGACCTGCTTTTCCCGGCCATCAACGTCAACGACTCCGTGACCAAGTCCAAATTCGACAACCTCTACGGCTGCCGTGAATCTCTGGCAGACGGCATCAAGCGTGCCACCGATGTCATGATCGCGGGCAAGGTCGTGGTCGTTATCGGTTACGGCGATGTGGGCAAGGGCTGCGCTCAGTCCATGCGCGGCTTCGGCGCTCGCGTCCTGGTCACTGAAATTGATCCCATCTGCGCGTTGCAGGCCGCCATGGAAGGCTTTGAAGTCACCACCATGGACGATGCCGCTTCCCGAGGCGATGTCTTTGTCACCTGCACCGGCAATTACCACGTTGTCACCGGCGCACACATGGATGCCATGAAAGACGAGGCCATTCTTTGCAATATCGGTCACTTCGATTCCGAAATCGAGATGCTGCACCTTGAGGGCAACCCCAAGTGCATCAAAAAAGAAGTCAAACCCCAGGTCGACAAGTGGATCCTGCCTTCCGGCAAAGCCCTCATCGTTCTGGCCGAAGGTCGCCTGGTCAACCTCGGTTGCGCCACCGGTCACCCGAGCTTCGTCATGTCCAACTCCTTCACCAACCAGGTTCTGGCTCAGCTCGACCTCGCCAAGAACGACTACGAGCCGACTGTCATGATCCTGCCCAAGAAGCTGGACGAGGAAGTTGCCCGTCTGCACCTCGCACGTCTCGGCGTGAATCTGGAAAAACTGACCAAGGAACAGGCCGACTACATCGGTGTGGAAGTGGAAGGTCCTTTCAAGCCGGATCACTACCGCTATTAAACTGTTGAACGACAGTGGTTCCCGAGTGAACTATTGATACTCTTGAAGAGGAGCCTTTTGGCTCCTCTTTTTTGTTGGGACTGTGCGTGGCTCTTGTGCTATGAGTCCGGCATGCATTGCAACAGAGTACTCTCATGCCTTCTTTTAGTCTTGTTTTTGGCATCCCCGGCCAGAGCGATGGATGTGAATGTCACCGTGTCCAGCTTCAAGGTGGACCTCAAGTTTCAATACACGGCAGATCATCTCATGGATGGAGATCCGACCACGGCATGGGCTGGCGGCGGCATCTCATCCGGCGTCGGTCAGTGGATCGAATTGCGTTTTGCCGTACCGTTGCGTGTGGGCAATCTCGGCATCTATAACGGGCATCAGGGGGAAGGACAGTTCGAGAAGTTTCGGCGTATCCGTTCCGGGCATATTATTTATTCCGATGGTACGGAGTCCCCTTTCTGGTTGCGCGATGAGTCTGGTGAGCAGAAAATCAACTGTATTCCCAAGCCCACCAAATCCATCAGGATCGTTGTGGATGAGGTCTTTCCCGAAGGCGCGTCCGTGGCCAAGATCAAGCTGGCGGTGTCAGAGATCAAGCTCTATCTTGATCTTACGCCCCGGTCAGATGATGTGAACGGGGGGCAGGAGCCGCTCTACATCCCGAATCAACCTCCTGCCGTGGAGGCAGAACCGGTACCTGACGAGATGGTGAGCCTGCTCAAGCAGTTCTATGTGAAGCAGACGACCATGGCAGATGATTACCATCTGCTTTTTGCGCCACATGTTCGGGACAAGCATGACTTTCAGTATGAAGTGTTCAAGGAGATGCAACGGCAACGCGGCACCTATTCCATTCTGAAGACCGCAGAGGTGGATACCTCCGGCCTCGGTTTCGAGACGGTTTTCATCCAGAAGGATGTGGCTGAGATCCGGGTGTTCGGCTCCTATCGCATCAAGGTTGCCGACATTGATCAGAACATGGAGGAAGACTCGGTCTTCACGCTGATGAAGGGCGATGAAGGGTGGCTGATCGTCGAACTTGAAGGCGAGGGCGATTTTTAATTAAAGATCAATGATATAAGACTATTATATCATCCAGATATCAACCAGTTCGCCTTCGTAGAGTCCCTCTGAATCGACTGGAATGCGGGCCAGGCCTTGCGCCTGGACGATGGTTCTGAGCAACCCGGATTTACCGAGTACGGGATGAGCGAGGGGGAGTTGGTCCTCCCTTTCTTCCAGCCTGATGCGTACATAATCTTCCCGGCCCGGCTTGGAGGCCACGTTGCGTGCCAGCTCTGCCTTGCGCAGAGGCCGTCTGGTGTCAAGAAATGTAGTGGCATCACCCTGAAGGTGGCGGATCAACGGCAGAATGAGGACGTGCATGACCACCAGCGCCGAGGTCACCTGCCCCGGCAGGCCGAGCACCGGCTTCCCGCCCACGCTGGCGAGGATGGTCGGCTTGCCCGGACTCAGGGAAACCCCATGAGCCAGGATCTGTGCGTCGGTCATGGTCTCGATGGCCTGTACCGTGAGGTCGCGGACACCGATAGAGCTGCCGCCTGACAGGAGCACGAGGTCGTTTTCCTGTATAGCCTTTTCCAGAGCGGTGGACAGGCTGTTCAGATCATCCTTGATGATACCGTATCGGGTCGGGACGCCGTGAGCCTGTTCAACCAGCGCGGCCAGGGTGTACGAGTTCACATCGCGTACCTGACCAGGACTGGGTGTCCGGTTTACCTCAATGAGTTCGTCCCCTGTGGACAGGATGCCTACTCGGGGCTGTCTGGAAACGGAAATTTCTTCAAAGCCGAGGGCCGCCGCCAGTCCGACTTCCTGTGGACGGATCGTGGTGCCGGGGGCCAACGCCTCCTTGCCTTTCTGTGCGTCTTCACCGCGCTGCATGACATTTTCGCCCGGAGCGGCGCTCTTGCGAATCTCGATGGTGCCGAGGTCATCCTCGCCCTCCATGGAGTGCGTGTGCTCAACCATGACCACGGCGTCTGCGCCTTCGGGCAGGACCCCTCCGGTTGAGATGCGGGCGCAGTCTCCCGGGTTGACGATGACTGCGGGCATCTGGTCGATGGGCAGGGTCGCCGTACATTCCAGATAGCCGGGGTTGGTCTCGGTGGCACCGAAGATGTCCCGCGCATTGACCGCAAAACCGTCCATGCAGGAGCGGTCGAGGAGCGGCCAGTCGTGGTCGGCTGTGAGGCTTTCCGCCAATATGCGTCCAGAGGCGTGTGCCAGGTTCACTTTTTCCGGTGGGAGCTGCGGGAACTCGGCGAGGAATGCAACGAACTCTTCGCGACTGATGATGGTGAAAAAGCCATGATTCATTGGTGACAACCTAGTAAATGATTTCGGTACCGATACCGGACTTGGTGAAGAGCTCAAGGAGAATGCAGTTCTCCACCCGACCGTCGATGATGGCGGATTTCTCCACCCCGGCAACGGCTTCGAGGCAGCATTTGATCTTGGGGATCATGCCGCCTGTGACCACGCCGGTGCTGATGGCTTCAAAGGCCTCCTTGGCAGTCAGGGAGGAGATGAGTTCGCCGTCTCCATCAAGCAGGCCAGGCACGTCGGTGAGCAGGTAGAGGCGCTTTGCGCCCATGGCGGTTGCCACGGCTCCGGCCACGGAATCGGCGTTGATATTGTAGGTGTTGCCATCGTCGTCAACGCCGACAGGGGCGATGACAGGGATGAAACCGTCATCCAGCAGGGAGTGGAGGAGCTTGGTGTTGACCGCAGTCACCTCGCCGACCTTGCCGAGGTCGATAATCTCGGGCGGTGCATCATCTTTTTCAATGGCCAGCTCCTTGGGCTCGGCACTGATGAGCTTGCCGTCCTTGCCCGACAGGCCGACCGCCTCGCCGCCGTGCAGGTTGATCAGGTTGACGATCTCCTTGTTCACCTTGCCCACGAGGACCATCTCCACCACGTCCATGGTCGCGTCGTCGGTGACGCGATACCCTTGGCGGAAGTGGGATTGAATATTCAGTGCGTCGAGCATCTTGCCGATTTGCGGCCCTCCGCCGTGGACGACCACGACATTGATGCCGATATATTTCAGCAGAATGATGTTGAGCGCAAATGCATGCTTCAGGTCATCGTCGATCATGGCGTTGCCGCCGTATTTGATGACAATGGTCTTGCCATAGAATTCAGTGATATACGGCAGCGTTTCTATGATGGATTTGGCCTGAAGCTGATACCGCTTCATATCGCGCTTGCTGATGGACTCTTTTTTCATGATTTCTCCTGAAACCGGCATTATTCCTGATTGGGTGACGATTGTCGTTCAAAGGTGGGCGTAAGTCAACAACCCGTGGTTGCTTAATATATGGAGAGTCTGTAACTATTGATTAGTTAATACCTGCACTACAATAGAGTTGCCATGAAAATCAGTTTTGACAGAATGGAATGGGCCGGTTCCGTTGGGGATCTGGGGACACTACTGCCGCTGGCCTTCGGCATGATTATGATCAACGGTTTGTCGCCCACCGGTGTGTTCCTGACTGTGGGGCTCATGTATATTGTGGCCGGTTCCTATTTTCGGGTGCCTATTGCCGTGCAGCCCATGAAGGTCGTCTCTGCCTATGGCATTGCCATGGCCCTGTCTCCCGGGGTTATTACCGCGTCCGGTATGCTGCTGGCCGCTTTCCTGCTATTCCTCGGCGCAACCGGCCTGGTTACAATTGTGGCCAGAGTCGTGCCCAGAGCTGTCATCCGGGGCGTGCAAATGGCCACGGGCGTTCTGCTGCTTACCAAGGGCGCGTCCCTTATTGCCGGTACCAATGCCTTTCAGGTCGTGCGCGGGGCGGTCGAGCCTTTTCTGGCAGTGCAGTCCATTGGTCCGGTTCCCATGTCCATCGTGACCGGCGTCTGTTTTGGCGCCGCCACTCTGTTTTTGTTGAATAACCGTAAATATCCCGCTGGATTGGTGGTCGTCGTGTGCGGTGCCGTTGTCGGCGCATGTCTGGGGGCCTGGCGTGAGTTGACCTCCGTTGCAGTGGGTATACACCTGCCTGGGGTCCTGCCGTTCGGTATGCCGACCGGAATGGACTTCACCTATGCTTTGTTGGCGTTGGTGGCGCCGCAGATTCCCATGACCATGGGGAACGCGGTCATTGCGAACAGGGACCTGAGCTTCGAATATTTCGGTAATGAAAGCCGCCGGGTCACGGACCGCGCCCTGTGCATCTCCATGGGGGCGGCCAACGTCTTTGGTTCGCTGGTCGGCGGCATGCCGGTCTGTCACGGAGCGGGCGGTCTGGCCGCGCACTATGCCTTTGGCGCACGTACATCGGGATCGAACTGGATCATCGGTGGGTTGTTTGTGGCGCTGGCGGTATTTCTTGGAACAGACTCGGTCAATGTGCTGCACCTGCTGCCCATGGGCGTGCTGGGTGTGCTGCTCTTCTTCTCTGGTTCACAGCTGGCGTTGACGCTGCAGGATGTGGAGTCGCGGTCGGATCTTTTTGTCGTTGTCATCATGCTCGGCATCACTTTGGCCGCCAACCTGGCCTGGGCATTCGGTGTGGGTATCTGCCTTGCCTACCTGTTGCGGAAAGGGAAGATTTCCATTTAGCCGTTGTATCCGGCTCTGATGAGCATAGTTTCAATCTGTTATCATCCACTTGTTTTTTTTGATCAGCCGCGTACAGTATCAATCTCAAACAAGTAACTAATTCCCCGGAGGATCTACATGGGTAAGCTTATCAAGGAAGAGGGTGAGAAGGGCCGGTTGCACATCGATACACCGTTGCTGGGTGAATCCCTTGTGGCCAAGGGATTGCTTGCGAAGACGGAGTCGGAGAACTATTTCCGCATGCAGCCTGATGTGCATGTGCTCAAGATTGGCGGCCAGTCCATAATGGATCGTGGTGCCAAGGCGCTGTTTCCCATTCTGGAGGAGTTGGTCAAAGCCAAGGAAGAGCACAAGATTCTGCTCATGTGTGGTGGTGGCACGCGTGCCCGCCACGTCTATAATATCGGTATCGATCTCGGTATGCCGACCGGTGTCCTGTCCAAGCTCGGCGATAAGGTTTCGGCTCAGAACGCCGAGATGCTTTCAGTGCTTTTGGCCAAGCACGGTGGTGCCATGATCGGTCACGGTGATCATCTGGAGCAGTTGCATATGTACTGCCAGCTGGGCTACCTGCCCATCACGACCGGTATCCCGCCTTATGGGTTCTTCGAACATCCGGCAGAGCTGGGTTCCATTCCGCCTCACCGCACCGATTCCGGTGCCTGTCTGCTGGCCGAGAACATCGGTGCCAAGTCCCTCATTTATTTGAAGGACGAAAAGGGTATGTATGAGAATGACCCGAAGAAGGGCGATCGCGATACCATGAAGTTTTTCGACAAGATTCATGTTGACGAACTGATCGAGATGGACCTTGAAGACCTCATCGTGGAACGCCCCGTCCTGACCTTCCTCAAGAACGCCAAGACGTTGAAGTCGTTCCAGATTATCGACGTTTTGCGTCATCCTGAACATCTGCATGCCGCGCTCAGGGGCGAACATGTGGGTACCATTATTTATAAAGACTAACTGGCAGTAAACGTAAAAGGCCGGAAACACATAGTGTTTCCGGCCTTTCATTTGGGATGAGACTGCTCTACCTACCGGATGCGTCACCCTTTCCATCGCGCTCAAGCAGCACGACATCAGCACCTGTATGCTTCACAATCTCGTCAAGCTCGCACTTGCGCACGCGCTTGGCGTAAAGTTTGAGATCGCTCCCCTGAACACCGACAACACGGTAACGGGGCTTTTTTTCGCCTTTGCCAGACCTGCGACGTTCGCGTACAAATATCTTCATGTTCATCTCCTTTGGCGTTGTGCCTTTATGAACCCTTGTGTCTGTAACATATATATCCTTTAAGAACCTATAGTCAAGAAGGACATTGCAGAAATGTCAAAAAAAGTTGGTGGCAGCAAGCCGCAAAGATATGTTCAGCCCTCTCTGCTCATGGCGTTGAAAGGGGGAGAATCCTATGGATATCAGCTGATTCAGGCTATTGCGGAGTACGGATTCATGCGTGATGAAGCGCCTCCTGGCATGATCTATCGGCATCTGCGTCAGATGGATGATGAAGGATTGGTCGAATCCCGGTGGGATGCGGAAGGAGATGGTCCGGCCAAGCGGGTCTATTCCATCACGCAGGAGGGGTTGGAAATTCTGGACGCCTGGGTCTTGCACATGGAACGGCAGCGCAACTCACTGGATAATTTCATCAATATGTATCGAAATCAGTAGCCTGCTGCGCGTGTGGCGTCAGAGGCGATAGGTCGGCATCAGGCTAACATACGACGATAGAGGATGTGTTCGTAGTACCGGCTCATGGCTGTGGCAACGCTGTGGGTCAGGCCCAGTGTGCGCAGCCTGCAATAGATATGCAGCGGGTTGAGCCTGTGTTGTAATCGCGAACGTAAACGAGTCATGACAACCACCTTGGTTGTCTTTCTTATCGGCGTGTTTCGCCCGCAGGATTAGGGGGCGCTATTCAGCTTTGGGATTCTGTATGTAGAAAATGGCAAGGATCAGAATCGCCACGGCAAAAAGGAATCCACTCCAGAACACGGCGGTCATGCCGAGCACGGCATAGATAAGCCCCATGAACAGGGGCGCGACGGTTTGCGCCAGACGCAGAAGCAGCCCGTTTGCGGCCATGAATGCGCCGCGTTGTTCCATGGGAGCGATGGTTGTCAGCATGGTCATGGTGGTGGGGATGTTCAGGCCCTGGGCCAGGCCGAAGCAGATGACCGGGGGGATGGTGCTCCACAGACCCGGTGCTTCGGGCATGAGAAGCATGGACGCTCCATAGAGCACGGCTGCGGCAGACAGCAATATCTTCTGCCCGAAGACATTGGCCAGTCTGCCCAGTTGGAAGGCGGCCAGCCCGGCGAAGCCTGATGCCACCAGAAAGACGATGCCGATGGAAGCGGGCGAAGCCTGAAATTTATGACTCAGCAGGATGGGTACATAAGTGACGATAGGGCCGTAGAGGATCATGAAGGTGAGCCAGGTTGTGGCAAAAAGAGCCAGAGCCTGTCGTGTTTTCATTTGGTCTAAGGCTTCCTTGAGGTAGTCCTTGAGACTGCCCTTGCTCTGGGGTTCAGGAGAATCCATGCCCTTGATGATGGACAGGCCGAGGGGGATGGCCAGCAGGGGCAGGAGGAAGGGCCAGTTCCAGCCGAGCATGGCCAGAAAACCGCCCAGCGCAGGAAAACCGGCTGTGCCCATGGACAGGACGGAGGCGTTGTACCCCATGGCCTGTGCGCGTTCTTTGCCTTGGTAGAGGTCGCCAATGATGGTGCCGTAAAGGACGCCAAGGGGCGCGGCTCCGATACCTTGGAGAAATCGCAGAACCAGCAGTTGCGTCATGGATTGAGCGAAAAAACAGCTGAATCCGAAGATGCCGAAAATGATGAGCGATGGGACCAGGATGATCTTGCGACCTATACGATCCGCCAGGATGCCCACCACTGGAGCGAGCAGGACGCCGGGCAGGGTGAAAACCGCGATGGTCAGCCCGATGGTTGCCGGAGTGAAGTTAAGTCCCTCAATGATGCCCGGCAAGGCAGGAATGATGGAAGAGACACCGAGAATGGCTATCAAGGTGACGGCGAAGACATACTGAAGATTCTTGTCGAGATAGAGTTTGCGCATTATATGGCCGCATCCAGCAGCATATTATCCCGGTGAATGGCCTCGTTGGAGGTCTGGTGGCCTATTATTGAATCAAGGTCACCGGTACGTTTACCCTTGATGCGGCACAGTTCATCCGAAGAAAAGTTGGTCAGTCCGACGCCGAGTTCGTCGCCGTCCAGTGTCTTGATGAAGACAAGTGCTCCCTGATCAAAACAACCGTCCACCTTGGCTATGCCGATGGGGAGCAGGGATTTTCCCTTGCTCATCAGGGCTTCGGCCGCGCCCTTGTCAACGACAATGGACCCTGCCGGGTCGTCATGATAGGCGAGCCAGAATTTTTTGCTGGAAACGGCATGCTCCCGGGGAATGACCAGCGTCCCTCTGTCCGTGCTGCGCAGGGCGGTCATGAAGTCGAAATCACCCTTGCCGGATACGATGAACGTGGGCACGCCGAGCTGGGATGCCCGTCGGGCTGCCCGCAATTTGGAGTACATGCCGCCGGTGCCGACAGAGGTGGTGCCGTCGCACATGGTTTCGATATCCATGGCGTCGATTTTTTCTATGGTCGGCATGGCCTTGGCATCCGGGTGATTGTCCGGGTTCTTGTCGAACACACCGTCGGCCGATGTCAGGTTGACGAACAAATCCGCACCGATAAGTCCGATGCACATGGCGCCGAGTGTGTCGTTGTCACCAAACTCCAGCTCACGAGTGGAGACCGTGTCGTTCTCGTTGACAATGGGAATGACGCCCCACTCAAGGAGTCTTTCCATGGTGTTGCGGGCGTTGAGAAAACGTTCGCGGACCTTGAGACCGTTACGGGTCAGCAGGACCTGGGCGGTGACCAGACCATGACGGGCAAAGGCCTCGTCATAGTCGTGCATGAGTCGTCCCTGGCCGATGGCCGAAGCTGCCTGGCGGGAAGCCATATCCGTATATTTTTTGCTCTTCTTGCTGGTGCGCTCGAAAATGCGTTGGCGTCCGGCAGCCACGGCGCCGGAAGAGACCAGAACGATTTCCATACCTTGCTCACGCAGGGCCGCGAGCTGATCCGCCAGCTGGTTGATGGCGGCATGATTCAGCCCGTCTCCCGTGGTGATAACTGCGCTTCCAACCTTGACCACCACACGGTGGATATCGGTGAGCAGAGATTCACGATTTATCATGGGGCGCACAGTACAGCACTCCGGGGGGAGGTGGCAAGAAGTGACTTGATCCCAGAGAGGGGCAATGAATAATGTATGAATCGATATTCAGGGGTAAAGAAATCCGGTGTTATGCCGATATGGGCATAGTGTGGCAATCGTTTCTGTCTTCAGAGATACTTCTCATTTTCAAGGTGAATACATCATGGACGCCATCAATCCTGCATATTCTTCCTCACTACAAATTGCTTCCTCCGCTTCCCGTTCAGAAAAGAAAACGGAGATATCTCCTCCTTCGCAGCAGGACGTTGTCCATATCAGCGATGAAGCGTTTCGCCGTGCTCAGGCCGATCAGACATCCCTGAATGCGGTTCGTGAAGCCAATCGTCGTATGGATGAAGAGGCTGGGACATACTGGAGCCTCTCTTCGGATTTGAAGGAAGGAACCTCTACGCTCAAAAACGGTAATATACAGAAAGTCTCTATTGACGGAGACTCTTTGACCATCGAAGAGTTCAAAAATGGGGAGATTGTCAAGTCGGTGACCGGTGTCATCAGTGAGAGTGGGGCTATCTTGGATACGGAATTCTATGATGCATCCGGTCGGGTGATCCAGTCTATTCATACGGAGCTCGCTGAAGGTGAAACCAAGAATGGCATGACCTCGGCCGTGATGACTCGGGATATTCAAAATTTTGAGAATGGACAGCTTACGTATGAGATGCATGACAGTATGTTGTTGCAGACCAAGAATAGTAAGCGTCCGGACACGGGAGCCTTGATCTTTATAAAAAACCTGATGAGTCAGGGAGCTGAAGCAGTGGACCTGAACGCGGATAACCTTATCGGTGGTGTGACCTCTGAAAAGCATATTGTGGATTACTTTGCCGAGCTCAAGGAGTACGGCGAAAACATGCAGTTGTCCCGTGAAGTCACAGTGGAACAGGAGGGGCGTTTCACGCAGCAGTCCAATCGCTCATATGACGATGTGGGCGGAATGCCGAAACGAAGTACGCGAGAAATGAAACACGAGTCAAATCTGATCGTGCAGATCAAGGATTACGACAGCGAGGGTGAGTTGATTCGCGATGCACGGTTCGATGATCGCAAACGGGATGAGGCGGCCTCGACGGACGGTAAGCAGGAGCAGTCTGTTGATGTCTCCTGGTACAACAAGGGCGAACTGGTGAAGCGAAGCCACGGCTCCATGGTAGAAGAAGAGACAGGCACGTCTTTCCTTGAAGGGCGTGCTGGTATTGTTGAAATGTTGGGAATGAGCGATGCGGAATATCTTGGTGCGGGACAGCAGACAGCCGTAGGACTCCTTGGTAGCAAGCTGCTTACAAGCGGGAGTGAGGCAGATCAATTTTTGGATGGTGTAGCTGACCATATCAATGACTCGAACTACAGCTCCGCAAAAAAGATTGCTGATTATGGAGAAGGGGACAAGCCCTATGAAATTTCATGGACTGACGAGTTGTACAAGGACGGAGAGCTTGTCATGCGTCAGAAAGATACCGAGGGGGCAAAGGAAAGTTCTTTTCGGCAGAAGGAGCGCCGTCAGCTCTTCCGTAAAGGTGGGGCCCTGACCGAGAATGACGCGCCGGGACTCTTGCGTGAATCGAGTCATGAGCGAGAAGTGTTTGAGAACGGTAAAACTGTATCGCATGAGTCTGTTGATGCGAAAGAATGGGTGGATGTGAAAATGGATGGGCCGGATCAGTTGCGTACCACCTCTACATACGTGCAGGGTATTGCTGGTCACGAAGATACCACAGTCATCAACGGTGCCGGTGAGATCACTGGAGCCGATGCTGACAACCATGCTGCGGCACGGGGTTTTTCTACAGAAATGGAAGAGAGCCTTGGGGAACTCTACGGGACTATATCGTCTTTGAATGAAGGGCAATCAGACAGATCGTATGATAACAGAATTCGTTTCCATCATAGAAACGGCCTGGAGAATTAATTCTCTTCGATCTCGTCGGGCTGCATCTCAAGCAGGGAGAGTTGGTGCCACATCTCTGCGAGTAACTCGTCCAGACCGTCACCGCGCAGGGCGGAGATGAAGAACACCTTTTCGCCTGTGGCTGCGACAGTGGCTTTCAATTCTTCCAGCTCCTCATCCGAGAGCGTATCAATCTTGTTGATGACCTTGATCTGCGTTTTTTCAGCTATTTCAGCGTTGTATTCGCGGAGTTCCTGGTTCAGCATTTCATAGCCGTCCAGGGGATCCTCACGGTTCAGGTCTTCCACAGCGAGAATGTGCACGAGAAAACGGGTGCGCTCCACATGCTTGAGGAAGGTGATGCCCAGGCCGCGTCCCTCGGAAGCGCCTTCGATAAGGCCGGGGATGTCGGCAATGACCATGCGGTTGTAGTCGTCGTCCTCGATGACGCCGAGATTCGGCACAAGCGTGGTGAACGGATAGGCCGCGATCTTGGGGCGGGCAGCGGAAATTTTGGAAATGAATGTGGACTTGCCCGCAGAGGGGAGGCCCAGCAGACCGACATCGGCCAGAATCTTCAGCTCCAGGCGAATTTTCTTTTCCTCGCCGGGAAAGCCGGGCTCGGCATAACGAGGAGTCCGGTTGGTCGAGGATTTGAAATGCAGGTTGCCACGTCCGCCTCTGCCGCCTTCGCAGATGGTGATCGCGGTGCCGTCTTCCACCAGGTCGGCAATGAGCTTTTCATGGGTCGTGCCGTCTTCTTCCTCGGTGACTTCATAGACGAGGGTGCCCACGGGCAGATCGATGATCAGGTCGTCAGCAGCCTTGCCGTAGCGGTCGCGGCCCATTCCCTGCTGACCGTTCTTGGCGCCATACATGCGCTTCAGACGAAAATCGTACAGGGTCATGAGACGTGAAGAACCACGGAAGATGAGGTCGCCGCCTTTGCCGCCGTCCCCGCCGTCCGGTCCGCCTTTGGGCACGTTGGCTTCACGCCTGAGACTTGCACAGCCGTTGCCGCCCTTGCCGGACGATACCTTGATGGTCGCTTCATCTACGAATCGCATATCAATACCTCAGCCGCTTTGTCTGCGGCAGGAAAACAGCAAAACGGGCAGAGAGCGTCGGAAACGCTCCCTGCCCGGTGAAATTGCTTTTTGACGAGTACTAGGCCTCGGAGGGCAGTACGAGCACGCGAGTCTTGACGACTTTCTTGCGAGTGTACTTCTCGTATTTGACGACGCCGTCGCGCAGAGCAAACAAGGTGTAATCCTTGCCGATGCCAACGCCTTCGCCTGCGTGGAACTTGGTGCCGAGCTGACGAACAAGGATGTTGCCTGCTACGACTTCCTGACCACCGAAAATCTTCACGCCACGTCTTTGTCCGGCGCTGTCGCGACCGTTTCTGGAACTACCACCAGCTTTCTTATGAGCCATGTTATCCTCCCTTCCTGACCGCTAGGCCGTGATGGACTTGACTTTAAGTTGGGTGTAATCCTGGCGGTGACCCTGCGTCTTGCGAGCGTCCTTTTTAGGCAGCTTGTGGAAGACGACGATCTTTTCGCCACGGATGTGACCGAGAACTTCGCATTCAACCTTGGCACCTTCGACATACGGAACACCAATCTTGGTATCGCCGTCTTTCTCGACCAGGAGAACGGAATCGATGCTGAGGTTGTTACCCGCATCGGCCTTGAGCAAATCTACATTAAGTTCAAGACCTTCTTCAACGCGGTACTGTTTTCCGCCGGTCTCAATGATAGCAAACATAATAAAAACCTCCAATTCGTAAGAGGAGGCAACCTAGCCGCACCCCCTGTTGAAGTCAAGTCCCGATTCGTCTTTTTTAAAGATTTTTCCTGACCGGGGCAAGCTGATCCTTTTATTTAGTGGAATATCAATACATGACGGTCTGCAAAAATAGATTTTCAATTTGTGAAAGGAGGGGGGCCTGTGTATATTCCCACAAATTTAATCATGAGGTATCATTGTGCAAAGTTTGAAGATGTTCTTTTTTGTGATTGTGATTTCTTTTGTGCTCGCAGGGTGTGCAGGGAAGGGTATTCCCACTGGAGAGCTGCCCTGTAGCAATGTCCAAACCGTGGTGCAGAAAAGCAACAAGGGGGGGCCTGTTCGTTTCAATTTCTGCCTGGACCAGGTTAAGCCCGGTTCCTATGTCATTCAAGGCAATACAAATTTCGAAACATTTGGTAGGATTACTGATACACGCTTGTACCTTGTACTTGCCAAGGACCGCGAGGTAGTCAAACGCATTCCTCTTCAGGTCCGTGGAAAGGATATGGACAAGAAACTCTATTTTTATAAGGAATTCGAGTCTGACGAGCCGTTCGATCTGGTCTTCTTCAACTGGCATTTCAAATATCGTTTCTAGCAGCGCTGTGTCAGGCGATTCCGCGTTCGTGGATAGAGGGTGGTTCTGCTGCCCTTATGAGTACAGCTCGCGGCAGAGCTCTCATGCTTTATGCGTCTAGTCCTGCACTGCTCGCGCCAGTACGAGCACGTCTGTTCCGGAAGCGCCGGCCCGTCGCAATGTGATGGCACATTCAGACAGGGTTGCTCCTGTGGTGAAGACGTCGTCCACCAGCAGGATGTTCTTCCCTTCGATTAGTTCCCGGTCCGCGACAAAGGCATCCCTGATGTTCTCCTGTCGCTCCCGATGCCCGAGCCGTGTCTGTGGCGGGGTGTTTCTCACCCTGTGCAATCCGTGGCTCAGCAGCGGACGGTTGATCTTTCTACTCAACAAACGCGATAACTCCAAGCTTTGATTGAATCCTCTTTTTTGCAACCTCCGTGTGTGCAGCGGCACAGGCACGATGCAGTCGGGAATCCGTGCGTGGGCGCGAGCAAACGTCTCGCAGACCATGGTCCCCAAAAGCGTTGATTGCCCTATATTTCCTGTGAATTTATAGTTGATGACAAGTTCTCGGAGCAGGCCTTCGTATATGCCGTGGAACATGAGCGTGTCCCATGGGGGTGGAGAGTGACGGCAATCGGGGCACTGGGTCGGGGGCGCGTCCGCAATCCCGGACACGGTCCCGCAGGCAGGGCAGTAGCCGCCGGTGCGGGGGGCAATCTCCCGGGCGCATGCCGAGCACACGCTTTCGGAAGCGTCTGGCATGACGGATGTGCACACAGGGCACCGTGTGGCGGACAATCCAAGTTTGTGCGCGCAGGACTGAAAGAAGTGGAGCATCGAATCAGCTGGAGGAAGCCCAGGCCTGTTTACCCAACTCAACGACCTGCGCTTCAAAGGTTTCCTGTCCCTTCAGGTCGTTGCGGTCATCTATTCCACGGAAGACCAGCGGGTCGGCCAGGTCCATGTTGAAATTCTGGACAAAGTACTTGATGGTCAGGCGCGCTCCCTCAAAGAGTTTGTCTCCTGAAGGCTGTCCGGCCACCAGCACCGCGTGCGCCGTGCGTTTGGGCAGGGAGGCTATCCAAGGCTCCTTGTCCAGACGGGCCTGCCAGTATTGTTGCCCCCGGTCGATCCAGGTCTTGAACCTCGACGGGAGATGATAGAAATAGACGGGTGACGCAAAAAGGATGCAGGGGGAGGAGAAAAAGTGCTGGAACAGGTCCCATGCCTCGTCTTTGGCCCCGAGTACACAGCGCCGTTGCCCCTGAACCTTGTTTGCCTTGTCGCAGTATCCACAGGCCAGGCAATGCATGATTTCGCGGTTGCGGACATACAGGACTTCGGCTTCGCCGCCTGCCTCGGTTATTCCTTGGGCCAGGAGTCGGGCAGCCCGGTCCGAGTTGCCGCCCCGCCGATGGCTGCAGGCGAATACGATGGCTTTGTTCACACGGACTCCTTGTCGTAGACGGGTTGCTTGCGGGTCATGATGGCCCGAACGTGATCGTCATGTTCTTCGAACTCGAAATGCCAATCAGGGAAAGTGTGGACCTCATGGCGCACCTGAGCACCGGCCTTGATGGACACCAGGGCCTCGATGCGGTCTGTCCTGGCGAAGCGGAGATACCAACCTACCTCCATGCCTACGCCTCAACACTTGTCGCGAATATCTATGATGACGGGATCGGCCATCAAAATCCTCCGAAAAAGGGGTTGTGATTCTTTTCGTCACCCACCGAGGTCTCCGGACCATGGCCGGACAGGAGAGTGGTGTCCTCCGGCAGGGTGAAAATATGGGTCTGCACCGAGTTTTTGAGTATATCGAGGTTGCCGCCCGGAAAATCCGTGCGCCCGATGGAGCGGTAGAAGATGAGGTCGCCGACAAAGGCGGTCTGTGCATCAGGGAAATAAAAGGTCAGACTGCCTTCGGAGTGTCCCGGCGTATAGAAAATGGTGCAGGGCAGGCCGATGAACTCGGTTTCTCCCGGTTCCAGATTCTCCCATTCATAGGGATCGAGAACGGGAAGGCCCATGTCGCCGCCTTTGCCGAGCCACGTGTCGAGCAGGGGGGCGTCCCCCTTGTTGCACAGCACGGGTGCGCCGGTCGCCTCGGACAACGCCTTGTTCCCGGCCGTGTGATCGAAATGCATGTGCGTGATCAGGATATGGGTCAGGGTCAGGCCGTTTTCCTTGAGATAGTCGAGCACGGCAGCGGGGTCACCCCCCGGATCGACAGCCACGGCCTGTCTATCGTTAGAGAGCACGTAGCAGTTGGTCTGGAGCGGGCCCAGAGCAAAGGTCTTGATGGTCATTAAAAGTCCTCCAGCATGAGTTCGGACAGGTCTTTTCGGTTGGAGCTGCCTTGCTGATCGGGGCGGCCCAGGGCGATGACAACCTGGAGTTCGTATGTATCAGGGGATTGACCAAGTACGTCCAATGTTTTTTTCTGGTCATTGACGATTTCGCCCAGCCAGACCGCGCCCAGGCCCAGCGCGTGGGCAGCGAGCAGCATGTTCTGGGTACAGGCCCCGGCGCCCTGATGGTCTTTCATCTCACTGTACATGGCTGTTTTGTCGAGCAGGATGCAGATGCAGGCCGCAGACTGACGGACGATATGGGCGTATTTGGTGCATTCTGCCAAATCGGCATGACGCAACGTGTCACGTGTGATAACCATGAAACGCCAGGGTTGGTTGTTCAGGCCGCTTGGGGCCCATCGACCCGCATCCAGAATGGTGTGAATCTCGTCTCGCGTGACCGGCTCATCCGTGAACTTCCGGATGGAGCGACGGTTGAAAATGGCGTCGAGAATGGTATTCTCATGGTTGTTCATGTGCTATGCTCCTTCATGATGCAAGCCTCTTTTTAGCCTACGTGTGCAATGTGGGCAAGTCATGTGACCTTTTGATGGAAATTAGAGTATATATTGGTGCAGATTGAGTTTTGGTCCAGAAAAAGGACCGTTTGGAAAGGGTAAATGAGAGATAAACGGGAAACGGAAATTGTGAAAGATGTGCTTCTGGGGGACACCCAGGCATTTGGTCTCTTGGTGCGTGAGTACAAGGGACCGGTGTTTAATCTCATGTTGCGCATGGTGAGTGATGGAGACATTGCCGCCGATCTTTCACAGGAAGCCTTTGTAAAGGCCTATGAAAAACTGGATTCATTTAAATTGGGAAAACGGTTTTTCCCATGGTTATATTCGATTGCACTGAATGTGGCCCGCGACTGGCTTCGCAGCAATGGTCGCGATAAACATGTTTTCATGGAAGATGCGTCAGTCATGGTTCCTCCAGGAGATGGCCAGGACACGCATAAGGCGATTGAAAATCGTTTGGATGGGGGCAAAGCCTTTGAAATGGTACTGGCCCTGCCTACAAAGTATAGGGAAGCGTTGATGCTTAGATACAAATACGAGTTTTCAATGCAGGAGATAGCGACTTCGTTGGAGATTTCCGTCAGTGGCGCAAAGATGCGCGTAAGCAGGGGGCTGGATATGATCCGCCACCAATTTGACGAGGGTAATGATGACTGAAGAAACTAATAAAATCCTTACGGAAAAAGCCATTATTGAAGATATTCGGCGTGCGCCTGAAACCGCCGTGCCAGAGGGCCTTACCCAGCAGGTTATGAGTCGGCTTGAACCCCGACGCGCGACTCTCTGGACACGGGTTCGTGTGTGGATGATGCGGCCTCATGCCATCAAGGTCAGACCTCTGGAAGCCATACCGGCCTTGACCATAGCCATGGCCCTGCTGATCCTGACCGTGGTTAAAATGGATGGGCCTGTGCCTGAAAATCATATCCAGTTGAGTACTGTCCGTTTCGTCTTGAACGATGCGGCCAGACAGGCCTCTTCAGTGGCCGTCATCGGGTCTTTCAACGGTTGGAGTGCAGAGCGGTCCGTCATGTGGTACAGTCCGGCAGACGAGGCATGGGTGCTTGAAGCCGAGCTGCCTCAGGGAGACCATGAATATCTTTTCCTTGTGAACGGGGAAAAGCTGGTGCCCGATCCGGGTGCGCCGTTGAGTATGGATGATGGCTTTGGCAACAGGAATTCCATCGTCTTTGTGAATGTTGAAAGGGAACATGTACTATAAATTATTTCTGGTTCTTCTTTTGAGCCTGTTCATCGTTGCAGGCACATCCTCAGTCGTGGGAGCGACGGAATCATTGGCAGACATGAACAGTCGTGCCAGGGATTGTGGCGTGGCCCCCGATGTTCTTGATCATGTGAGAACCATGATCAAGGAAGGGGACATGGACAAGGACGCTGGCGTAAGCCTGCTCCTTCCGTTGCTCACCGCGTGTGACAAGAAACTTCCCCTTGCCCCTTTGGAAGACAAGCTGGCTGAAGGATTGGTCAAACATGTGGCGGTCCCGTTGATCGTCCGTGTCCTGAACAAGAAAGTCGACGATTATGACTTTGCCAGATCCCTTCTTGCCGCCCATGTGAAGCCTGTTCCCGCACCGCTGCTCATCGTGGTCGGCGAGGGGTTGTCCAGAGGTGTTCCCCGTCAGGATGTCACTGCCTATGTGGAAGAATTCTCAGGGCAGGCCCCGGAGTCCTTTCTTGTCGGGGCAGAGATGCTCTCCTATCTTGGACAGATTGATTTCAGATACGATCTGGTTCGATCCATGCTCGCTGCCGGCTTCGAATCCGGAGGCATTGAGTCCCAGTGGCGGTATTTTGTCCGCCTTGTGGTCATCGCCAGACAGCGTGGCGTTTCGGACGAGTCCATAGCCGCGGCGGCGACAGAAGCGCTGAGAGACTGTGGCGTGTTGAGCGATGTTTCGACCAAGCTCGGTTTTACCAGTAGAAGTCTGACGGGAAATACCGGGGCCGAGTGATTTTTATATTGTGACCTTGCGTGTGTGAAAAAGGTATATGGTATTGAGGACGGGTTGATCCGGAAAACCAAAAGGGAGTCCTTGGGTGAAAGTATTTTCAGCAATGTTGCTGGTTGTAGTTGTTCTGGCAGTAGCCGGATGTGCCAAAGTAATGGGTCCATACTATCTTGAACAGGAGAAGTATGAAGAAGGCGTCAGGGTTATTGGCGAGCAGATGCGGGAACACCCTGAAGATGCATCGGCAGCCTATTATGTCGGGCGGTATACGTTGGCTTTGGATAAACCGAAGGAAGCCCTGCCGTACCTTGAGAAGGCCGTGAAGCTTGACCCTGAAAATGCCGATTACGTCTTCTGGACCGGAGTGGCATACTGGGCAATGCTTGATTTCGATCGGGAGAAGGCCGCCTACGAAAAGGCGTTGCGACTCGACCCGAACCATATTTCTGCCAATCTGTATCTCGGTCATGGCTACATAGATCGGGGTGAATGGGTCAAGGCCCTGGCACAGTATACGACGGTTCTCAGATTGGATCCGTATAATCCCGAAGCCTTGTACAACAAGGCGATGGCCCTGAACGGGCTCGGGCGAACAGATGATGCAATTGCGGCATGGAAGAAGTTCCTGGAGTATTACCCTGACGGGAGCCTGGCTATGGAAGCCACGGCACAACTCAATCTGCGTGGGAATTTCGACTACCGCAACTTCATAATAGGTAAACGGAATGTGACGCTGAAAAGCATGGCGTTCAAACCGGGTACCAGTGTTCTGGAAAACGACAGCAAGGTATCGCTGCATCTGATCAGTGCAATGATGACGGTCAACAAGGAACTGACGCTGCACATAGTGCCTTTTGTCAAGGGCAATGCCGCTCTTGCCAAGGAACGGGCAGAAGTCATCCGCGACTACATGCTGAACGCGAATCCAGGCATACAACGCTCCAGGCTGCCTTTGAGCTGGTTTAAAATTGCTGAGACAATCGATATGGGGGATGTGAAGTATTCCCTCGATGAATCAGTTAAATTTATTACCGAAGTTCGGTAATTAATTACATAACGGAGATAAACCATGTTTACGTTTATAAAACGCATGTCATTCTGGTTGATTCTTGTATTGATGACTATGATTCTTTCCACTTCGGTGGTTATTGCACAGATAGATCCGGCCCCGGACGACACTGTTACCGATCCTGTTGCTGCTGAAGACGACGGCCCTGTTTTCAGTAATCCCGCGCAAGCTGCCAAAGCAGACGCACTGGCATCAGCCGCTGCTGAAGCAAGTGCTGAGGCTGTGGCCGATGCCGAACAGGCCGTGGCTGACGCCGAGGATGCCGTTACAGCCGCACAGGGTGCGCTGGACGCGATTGATGCGGACGAAGATCCCGATGCTGCAGCCGCAGCGCAGGATGCACTGACCGCAGCGCAGGATGCGCTGGCTGCCGCACAGGAGGACGCTGACACTGCCGTCTCCAACGCCTCTTCCGTGAGTGTCGAGAGCATTGCCGCCATGCGTGATGACGGAATGGGTTGGGGTGAGATCGCTCAGGAGCTGGGTGTCCATCCGAGTACAGTCGGACTGGGACACATGAAGCAGCATCGTGAGCGCGCCAAGGTCGCCGCAAAGGGCGCTGGCATGACAATGGCCTCTGTTTCCGCCAAGGCGGGCAAGACCAAGACCACTGGGCGTGATATCAAGAATGGAGTGTCCAAGACTCCTGGCGTGTCCAGCGGCAATGGCAAGGCCATCGGCCTGAGCAAGACTTCCAAGACCGCCAAGAGCGGCTCCAAGTCCAGCAAGTCCTCCTCCGCCCCCGGCAAGAGCAATTCCGGCAAGGGCAACAATGCCGGTGGCAAGGGCAATAATGCCGGTGGCAAAGGCAAGAGCAAGTAATAGAACATTTACTGTTGTCTCAATAACATTCAAGGGGTTCGCCGTGTACGGCGGACCCCTTTCTTGTTGCGGTTGCTATATTTCCTGTTCCAAAAAGTGGGCAAGGCGCGTATTCTCTTCGACAATAACTCAATCAACCAAAGGTGTTGCTTCTCATGTCGGATACGCGGACGGACGAATCTTTTGGCGAAACATATTTGCAGATAAGTCCCAATATTCTCGAAACCTTTCCCAAATTCAGGCCTCCGGTCGATCTCTACGTCTTTGATACGAAGGTGGGGCAGGTCAAGAAATACCACAAGGCCAGAGAGCGTCTGTCCCTCAAGGGACAGGGCGAAGTGGCGGACTTTGCCTTGGAGGGCCAGCTCTATCTGCTGCGTGACGACTATCTGGTCTATGCAGAGCATCTGAGCAAACAACTCGGGCTCTTGCTGGTGGAAGAGGGGTTCACGCCTGTGGAAGTCGCTGAAATCCTGTTTCTTGCTTTTCGCAACAGGGTGGAGACGTTTTTTGATCAACCCCAGGAGGCGGCCTACAAGGATCTGGTCAAGGACATCTCGATTCTGGCTGAATACATATGGACGGATCCGGCCCGGTTGGCATTCCTGACACGGACGCTGGACAGGGAGTACAATCTGGCCGTGCATTCCGTGAACACCATGTTCATCGGTCTGGCAATATATGCCAAGGTCACCAATGGCAGGTTCGAACGAAACGATCTTGTCAATTTTGCCTTGGGGTTTATTCTACATGATCTGGGAATGACCATGGTTCCACGATTCATCAAGGATAAGGAACAGTATCTGGTGCGTCGTGACAGGGAATCCATTCAGAAACACATTGATGCCGGTCTGAACATGTTGAAGAGGCTCAAGGTCGATACGCCGGTCATTATTGAATGCATGAGCCAGCATCACGAGCGGCTTGATGGTTCCGGGTACCCAGAGCGTCGAGTCGGCAAGGGTATCTCCCTTGCGGGCAGGGTGTGCGCGCTGGCTGATTCTTTCTCGGCCATGATAGGCGAGCGGCCATACCGTGGTCCTCGGGGCATAACAGAGGCCGCCTTGTCCCTGACAGAAGAACCGACCAGGTACGAGACGGTTCTGGCCAAGATCCTAGCGGTCATCATACTCGAAGGTGAAGAGGACAGGGCGGAGAGTTGTTGATCGAGTCCCCGCTCCCATGCAGTGGTTTCTGGAGGAGCTAGTTTCTGTTGAAATAGTCTGAGTGGTGGTGGAACAGGCTGATGGCTATGCCGAAAAAGACGAGGATGGCGCCTATAAGCGTTGTTGTGAGCAGCCAGTCAGGGCCAGTCTCGGCGTCCATGAACCATTTCTTGTGAATATAGTTCAGATGCTGCCTGTCCATTTTTCTCCATCCCTGCGTTATGAAGTCAAGCAGTTCCTTGTTGCCGTTTTTTACGGCGACCTGCAGGGACTTTGTGTAGAGCCGCTCCCCCGCGGTAAAGGTGTCCTGTATTCCATAGCGTGACATGGCGTAGAAAGCCGTGGGCTGGTCGGCCAGAAAAGCGAGCAGTTCACCATTTGCAGCCGCCTGGACTGTTTGGTCCAGTGACGGGTAGGTGTAAGCGGTCCGGGTGGGGCGTGTCGTCCTCATGAAATACTCTGTGTAGCCGCCTTTGACGACCCCTACCGGGCAGGTGGCCGCTTCTTCCATGGTCGCAGTGTTGCTGATGTAGAGAATGGTGCTCAGTGAGCATATCGCGTTGCCAAAATCGAGAAAGGCATCCCGTTCCTCAGAGTAGAACAGCCCGCCATGGATATCTCCTTCACCGTTTTGTATCTTATCCAGCCCCTGTTGCCATGTGCCGAGTTTGAACGAGATCTCCACACCGTTTACTTTGCCGAAATGGTCCCAGAAATCGATGAGATACCCTTGTGGTTCATTGTTTTCATCCAGGTAGGAATAGGGGCGGTATGCGTTGTCTTGAATGACCGTCAGGTGGGAAAATTGTTTTGCGTGGGCGCCGGAAGGGATGCCTACGAAGAACAGAGCGGAGAGAAGGAATAATATGAGGCGGATGAACAGGATATTAGGCATGAGGAACTATACACAAACCGGTATGTTGTGGCAACAAATGATCAGATGTCAATGTATCCTTTTTCAGCCGAAGAATCCGGATTTTCAAACAGGGCCATGGCTGTACGCATGGGGTTGAAACCGAATCGGGCATAGAACGGTTCCTTGCCCGGCACTGCCCACAAGACCACGTTGGGTGTCGTGAGCGTCTCAAGAATGACTTCCATCATGATCGATCCGATTTTTTGTCCTTGATATTCCGGGAGGATACACAGGTCGTATACAACGGATTGCTTTTCGCCGTCACTCAGGGCGCGCCCCAGGCCCACGAGCGTTTCATCGTCCCAGGCAAAGCAGACAAGGTCACTGTTGGCAAAGGTCCGCGCCAATTGGTTCGGCTCACGCGTGCCCAGTGGCGCTCTCTCAAAGATTTCAGCAGCCTTGGTCCAGTCCACGCCGTCGCAGTCGAGCCGGATGGTGATATCATGTGTCATGACCGCTTCCACCATGATCGCATGCGGACGATTTCCTTGTTGTCCGAGACACGGGTCAGGCTGTGGAGAAAGGTGTCCATGCCGTTGTCCTGCTCCGATTCGGTGCAGCCTGCGCTGTATTCGTCTCCGGCAAAGGACTCGGTTCTGAACTGGATATCGATGCCCATGCAGCGGTTCGACTGGGTCCAGGAGTGCGGAACGGCTTCCATGCAGAACTCCACATAGCGTACGTTGTTGACGTGTCCGTTGATGTCTATGTCTGCCCGTCGCGCCTTCAGGTCCGTGGTGTGATTCGCTTCCTTGAGACGGGTGATTGCCTTGGTGGGGAAGATGAGTGCCCGTTCCCGTTCCGGTATATGTCGTCCATTGAGTACTTCTTCGGGGCGGTCCGGGCGGTGGGTCTCCAGGTTCATGGCAACCCAGGAAGAAGTAGCATGACCGATGCGTTTTTCCTGATCATTGATGAGAAAGTCGCGCATGGCCACCAGTCGTTCGTTGGCCGAGGGCCATGTCTTGAGGGTCGCCTTTTCGCTGTATCCCGGCAGACGGTCCATCATGACGTGGAGACGGGCCAGAATCCAGAAATGACCGCTCTGTTGCAGTGCCTCATAGCCAAAACCAAGGGAGTCGGCATGCACGGAAGCGATGTCCTGCATGTAGTTGCAAATTGAGGCGATGGACACGCGACCGTCAGTGCGAGGTTCGTATGATCGAATGGAATATGTCTGTTCGAAAGGGTGTTCGGTGGGTTTCATAGTGCCCACTTTTTTACGGCAGGCACGGGGGCGTGTAAAGGGCAAAGACGTCTGTTATTGCCTGATCATTATGAGGATGGCCGAGACCGGTGGCCTCTCTGACTGGTCGTTAGTGGAGGAAATTCCGTATCCCTGTGAACACGATCTGGGCAGACATGGCCGAGAGGACCAGCCCGGTAATCTTGGTCAGTACGGACAGGCCCATGCGGCCGATGAAGCGCTGCACGGCGGAAGCCGAGAAAAGCAGCAACCCCACGGTAAGACAGGCGGCGATCAGTGCGCCTGCTCCCATGATCTTCTGGGAGGCTCCGCCCAGTTCCGCACCAAGAATCAGCAAGGTACCGATAGATGCCGGTCCCACGGTAATGGGGATGGCCAGCGGTACTACGGCAACATCCGCATCATCGTCATCCAGCTCGGGCCGTTGTTTCTTGCCTGACAGCAGGGAGACCGCGGACAGGAAGAGCAACGCTCCTGCGCCAATACGGAAACCATCCAGGGTGATGCCGAGTGTGGCGAAGA
Source organism: Pseudodesulfovibrio sediminis (assembly GCF_020886695.1). NCBI lineage: Bacteria > Pseudomonadati > Thermodesulfobacteriota > Desulfovibrionia > Desulfovibrionales > Desulfovibrionaceae > Pseudodesulfovibrio > Pseudodesulfovibrio sediminis. The sequence continues at coordinate 1,513,054 of NZ_AP024485.1, read as the reverse complement.
TGGGGTTGCCTGCAAAATAGAGGGTCAGGGCGATTACCAATACGGCGATGGTGGTGCGCACGGCCAGTTTCCGTTGCTTTGGCACATCGATATTTTCTGTCAGCGAAAGGAAAACCGTGAGCACAAAGAAGGGCGTAAGCAGGAAAAAGAGTTTTATGTACAGAGAGATGAAGAGGGTCATTGCTATTCCCCGCGCATAACGCGCCACTAAAAGTTTAGGAGGGCGAGAGGGAGTGGGGTTGAAGCTTTATTACCTCACCAACTTCTCGGCCAGGGCCTCGCCTTGTTCGCCGCCGCCTGCCATGCGGGAGAGTTCTGCCTTGATGTCTCCTGATTCCAGACGGTCGCATCGGGTGTAGGTCTCTCCGTCCACGACTTCCTTCATGATGAGAAAATGGCGGTCTGCCTTGCCTGCGAGCTGTGGCCAGTGGGTGATGAGCAACATCTGCTGGCGGTCGGCAAGGGCGCGGAGTTTGTCCCCAACCGAGTTCAGTGTCAAGCCCCCAATTCCAGCGTCGACTTCATCAAATATGAGCGACGGCAGCGCGTCTTTATTTTCGGTTTTGTTCCCGCGCATGGTGACCAGCGCGAGCAGGAATCTGGAGAGCTCACCGCCGGAGGCGATCTTGTCCAGCGGCTGGGCTGGCTGGCCCGGGTTGGGCACCCACATGAGTCGGCCCCGCTGATCTTCACAGCCGGGATACAACTCGCGTGCATCGAATTCGAAATGCACCTTGATGTGTTCGGAGAAGCCGAGGTCCAGCAATTCATCCACAATGCGGATGGACAGCTCCTTGGCCGCTTTTTTTCGGGCGGCATTCAGGGTGGCGAGGGTCGCCTGCAAGGCCTGGGCGGCCGCGTCTTCTTCCCGGGTGAGATTCTTCATGTCCAGCGCAGCTGCGTCGAGGAAGGAGAGGCTTTCATCTATCTCGGCCTTCATCTCCACGATCTGGTCCAGACCGCGCCGGAGTTTTCGTTTGAGCTTGGCCAGCTCGAAGAGCCGAGCCTCAATATCATCCAGGGACATGGACTCTTCGTCTCTGTCTTCGTTGGGACCGCGCCGGAGTCTGGAGTCGAGGTCGTGGAGCCGCATGCGCAACTCTTCGATGGCTTCGCGGTCCTCCTCGAACCCGGGAAAGAGCCGGGCGATGATCTCCATCTCGCGGGTGAGCAGGGTCATATTGTCCAGCATGCCGATCTCGCCGTGCAGGATATCGAGGGCGTTTTGCAGACATTCGCCCGCCCGCTCCCGATCCTTGATCACTTTGCGGGTCTCTTCCAGCTCGTCCTCTTCGTTGGGCTGGGGATTGACGGCTTCGATTTCCTTTTTCTGGAATTCGAGAAAATCACGCTGTTTTTCAATATCCTTGAATTTTTCTGTGAGGTTCCGTTTGCGCTCCAGCACATCGTTGAGCACGGCCAACTGCTCCCTGCGGGTTTCGAGCAGTGACGCGTCAGGAACAAAGGAGTCGAGAATCTCTGACTGAAAGGCCGGGGACAACAGCTTCTGTTGTCCGTGCTGGGAGGTGTGAATGATCAGTCTGGTGCTCATGTCCCGGATGGTGGGCTGGGATGAGAGAGTGTCGTTGACGTAGACCCGGCTTCGTCCGGTCTCGGCAGAAAGCTCACGCCTAATCACGGTTTCACCTTCAGGCAGGACAAAGAGGGCTTCCACGGTCGCCTTGTCGCGACCGGGACGGACCAGCTTCTTGTCCATGCGTTCTCCCATGAGAAAGTCCACGGCGCGCATGATGAAGGATTTACCTGCGCCGGTCTCGCCAGTGAGCGCATTGAGACCGGGAGCGAACTCCAGTTCAACGTCTTCGATCAGTGCGAGGTTTCGGATTCTCAACAATTCAAGCATGCATACCAGCCTAATAAAAGAGGAAGGAACGGTCCCGCGTCAATCGATCAGCGGGCAGTGTCTTCAGAAAATCAATGTACCGTTTGTCCTTGTACACCACAGCGGCCCGCCGGAAAAGAGGAACATGGACATAGGGATTGAACGCTCCGGTCCGGCCGTGTGGCCACTCCTGGCTCGGGTCGATGCCGGAGGCCGCAAAGTCCAGCGCCTGCCTGATGGAAGGGCCAACCGGGTCTTTCCAGTTCCAGAGATCAACGCCCAGGCGTTCCCCGACAGCGGCCAGAACAAAGAAGGCTTCCAGATTGAAAAAGGTATACTGGCGCGATCGGGTGCGTTCCAGTTCCAGCGGCATGGACCCGTCTGGCATGATCTGGCGCACGATACGGCGCGTGGGCGTGGTGCCGACCACGGTGTTGGCCAGCTTTTTGTCGCCGGTGAAATAGGCGAAAACAGCGACCTGCGCATCGAACCATGTCCCGTGGTTGTTGGGAGAACCGGCTTCCTTGCGGCCAAATTCACTGTGCATGAGCCAGTCGGTATAGTGGGAGAACCATGTTTCAACTTTGCGGGTGTCTGCCTTGCCCCATGCGCGTGAATGCTCAAGCAGTCGCACCGCGTCCACTACCAGGATAAGGTCGCGCGTTTCGATGATACCCGTTGGCTGGCCGTCGGATATGCCGGGGCGGGCCTGCGCGTAGCGCATATTCGGGTTGGCCTTCGTGGCCGGGTCCACACACCACGCCTTGATGAGGGCGGTCGCCCTGGTCGCATACACTTCATTGCCGGTGAGGTAATAGGCCAGAGCCAGCGTGAGGGCGTTTTTGCTCATGCGGTTGAGGCGCGTGCGGTCATAGGTGTCGGACGCCGTCTCCGGGTTCCGTTGGCCATCCCTGCGGATGAAGGGCAGCCCATCTTGTTTCTTGGGATCGGGCCACCAATAGGGCGAGATGGACCAGTAATCATGGTTGTCTCTGCTCGGTCCGGTTTTTCCCTTGAAAGTCGGCGACTCGATCGGGGCCTTTACCGCCTGCTCGGCTTCCCACATGAATTGTTCGTAGGCTGGCCGCACCGCCGGATCACGTTTAAGCACGCGTTGTTTCGTGGCGTGCAGAACCTGCGGCGAAAGGACCACTGTGTCGGGCAAGGTCTGACCAGCGTTGGCAAGGGGAACCGCAACTGCGGCAAAAAGTAAGAAAAAGAGGGGGTAAACCAGCGGTCTGATCATGGCTTCAGCCCCTGAGGTCTTTGACGAGAAAACAGGCGTTTTCGCCTGGGAGTATTTTGGCCTCGTAGGTCTTTTCGAGAGCGAATCCCCTGGCTCTGTAAAAGGCGAGGGCAGTCACGTTTTTTTCAAAGCAGTCCAGTGTCAGGCGGTCGTGTCCAGCTTTGGCAGCGACCTGCGCGGCGTGGTCAAGCAGGGCGCTGCCCACGCCCTGGCCCATGAAATTCGGGTGAGTCCAGAGATGGTCGACGTAGTTTTCCTTGAGCAGCATGACGCCCGCAGGGACGGCTTCCTGTTCGGCGATGGCAAAACGTATGCCGTCGTTACGGGCGATCTCTCCGGCGCGGTCGTTCTCGATGGTCTTGTCGATGAATGAGGCGGGCAGGAAATGGGCATAACTTGCCAGCAGGGATTGCAGAATGATGTCCCGGATGACGCGCTGGTCTTCCGCGGTTGCCGGCCGTATGGCGATCATTGCTTCAGCCTCGGGTCGAGCAGGTCCCTGAGCGCCTCACCCAGCAGGTTGTAGCCCAGCACGGTGAACAGGATGGCCAGACCGGGGAAGACCGACAGCCACCATGCGATTCCAAGGACTTCCTTGCCTTCCATGAGGATGTTGCCCCAGGAGGCGTCGGGCGGTTGTACGCCAAGGCCAAGAAAGGAGAGGGAGGATTCCGTGAGGATGGCGCCGGCCACACCGAGGGTGGCGGAGACGAGTACCGGGCTGATGGCGTTGGGCATGATGTGGCGGAAAATGATGCGGGCCGATCCGGCTCCTGCTGCCCGGGCAGCCATGACATAGTCCCGTTCCCGGATGGTCAGGGTTTCTGCGCGCACCAGACGTGCGACGCCCATCCAGCCGGTCAGGCCGATGACGATCATGATGTTGGTCAGGCTGGGTTCCAGAAAGGCGATTACCGCCAGAATCAGGAAAAACGAGGGGAAACAGAGCATGATATCCACGAACCGCATGATCACTTCATCGACAACGCGGCCAAAGTAGCCGGAGATCAGGCCGAGGACCAGTCCTATGGAGGTGGCGATGCCCACCGCCACAAAGCCGACCCAGAGCGATACGCGACCACCGTAAAGAATGCGCGAGAAGACATCCCGGCCAAGGGCATCCGTGCCCATGAGGTGATCGAGAGACGGTGGCAGGAGCAGGGTGTCCACGTTGATGAAGTTGGGATCAAAGGGCGCAATCAGCGGCGCAAAAACAGCAGCCAGCGACATGATGCCTACAATGAGTGTGCCGACAATGAGCAGGGCATGGCGCGACCATGGAGAGATGCGTTTCAGGGGCCTGGCTTTCATCGGTTCCTCCCCTGTCCCACTCGGATGCGTGGATCAGCCAGCCCGTAGCCGACGTCGGCCAGCAGGTTGCCGATAAGTGTCAGTATCGCGCCAAGGACCAGTGAGCCCATGATGAGCGGGTAGTCGCGGGACATGACCGCCTGATAGAAAAGTTGCCCCAGGCCGGGTAGGGCGAATATGGATTCGATGATCACCGAGCCGCCGATGAGGGTCGGCACGGACAGGCCAAGGATGGTGATAACCGGCATGAGCGCGTTACGCAGGGCGTGCTTGAACAGCACCACACGGCTGGACAATCCCTTGGCCCGGGCGGTCATGATGAAATCCTGCCGCAAGACCTCCAGCATGGACGAGCGCATGAATCGGGACATGCCTGCCCAGGAGCCTGATGTGTAAATGAACACCGGCAGAATGAGATGTCTGATGAGGTCCCATGCCTTTTCCGGTCCGCTCATGGCGTCATACCCCATGGAGGTCAGGCCGGATATGGGCAGGATAGGCCAGGCAATGCCGAGCCAGAGCATGAGCAGCAGTGCCAGCCAGAAACCGGGCATGGCAAAGCCGATGAACACGACGACAGTGGAGAGCTTGTCGAATGTGCCACCACGCCACCAGGCTGCGGCCACGCCAATGGGCACGGCTATGAGCAGGGTCAGGACCATGGAGGCCACGTTCATGCCGAATGTCAGCGGCAGCCGCTCCTTGATCTTGTCCCAGACCGGGCGGTGGTCGCCGGACATGGATTGGCCGAAGTCGAGTTTGACGAGTCGTTGCAGCCAGTTGATGTATTGGGTGTGGAGCGGCTGGTCCAGCCCGTAGAGTTCTTCGAGCTGAGCGCGGGCCTCTTGCCCGACTTCGGGATTCAATGTGGTCTGGAGGTCGGTCGGGGAACCGGGGGCCAGATGAATGACCCAGAAACTGATGACCGTGATGCCAAGAAACACCACGCCCACCCAGAGGAGCTTGATCAGAATCCGTTTCAGAACTTGGGCCATTAAACATCCTTGATATTTTCAGCAGTCCCCATTCTTTACTGCAAGACCGCCCATCAATCAATGCGCAAGTCCATCGGCTCTCTACATATTTTCAGTTGACAACAGTCTCGCGCTTGGATAATTACGCACCACCCAACTACGTGGGGCTGTAGCTCAGTTGGGAGAGCGCTTGAATGGCATTCAAGAGGTCGTGGGTTCGATTCCCTCCAGCTCCACCAATGATTATAAAGGCTTAGAAGGTTTTCCTTCTAAGCCTTTTTTTGTGGAATATACAAAAGAATATACAAACCAAAAAAGAAGGAAGCATCCTCTGTGAAGATGCTTCCTTGGTACAAGTTATTCTGATTGCTTGGGCTTCGTCTCACGTCTCAAGAGTCGGTACTCTTTGAGTATGAGTGAAACGCTTCCCAAGAGGCCTGAGACTGCGGTGATCAAAGCTGAAATAGCATAGATCAAGTCAATTGGGATTTGCATTTCTGCATCTCCTTCTTGAGATCTTGCTACCATCTTCTAGCCAGGCCTTCTCTGCCGAGCTCTCATAGCCTTGGCTCCGCTTCTTCTCTTTGTCCAGTCGGTTTCGCTGGAGGCTCAGTGCGGGTAATAGAATCCATGTAGATTCTCTCGGTAGATGTAAAAGAACTGGGCATCTAACCGCTCGCATCACTTCTGCTAGGATCGTTGGATCGCCGCCTTTTGCCCTAGCTCCACCATCCTTCCTTTCCTCCCAAAGTATTATTGGGCTTATATGGTAAGCTTGTTGAAGTATGCTTTATAAAATATGTGCTTCTTAATTAACGTTGTCAATGCTTGAGTGATTTAGATATAGTTTATTGTTTCTATTGATAACCAGGTTAGGTTACGTATTTGAAATACATTTTGCTAGTTGAAGTATATTAACGAGAGGAGGGATTAAATGGCTGATAGTGAGAGAAAAAAGTCAGTATATAAATTGGATTTCACCCATGACAGTACGATTGTGGTTTCTGCATTAGTCTTATTGTTTGTTGGAGTGCTGCTATTGCTCCTCGGTCATTGTTATTTCAAAGGAACCGTGTCGGTCATTCTGTCAGGGTTTGCCTCTATCTTGATATTTAGTTCTGCTTATGGGTTCGTTAATGAGCTGTTCTTAAAAAAACAATTCATGCAGACTTTGGAGTCAGCAATATTTAAGATTTTTAGAATCAAGGAAAAGCATGATTCGATTGTTCATGCAGGTCTTGCTGAGATAATTTCCTATTGGAGTCAGAATGCTATAGTTGATAGGATGGAAATCGCAAAGAAATGCACAATTTTATGCATACATAATCATGATTTTTTTAAGGTGAATTACGAAAAAATAATCAAAATGATTAATGCGAATATGTCGCTTGATCTCATTGTAATCAATCCAGATAGTAAATTTGTAGATGCTTGTGGTGAAAAATTCGAGGGCTATGATAGAGAGCAAGTGGCTCAAAGAATAACCACATGTATAGATGGTATTTTGTGTGAGAAAATCTATCTCGGAATCGAGGAAGAAAGCCGGGAGAGATTTAAAGTCTATACTTTGAATCATGGCCTAGGGTATTCGGCTTACTTGTTTGATGACACAGAGCTATGGGTTTGTCCGTTTGGCTGTAGTAAAAGTAAGACAACTCCGCCTGTGTATGTTTACAGAAAGGCAGTGGGGGGAGATCATTTCTATTTTGATGATATGGACTGTTTGTATGATTCTGTAGAACCGGTTGATTTTAAGAAGATCATGGCTGCCCGCAATCGATAGGCTGGAGAGAATTGTTGGCCAGAACCATGATGAATTAGTTCTGACCAAGGCTCAGAGTGGGGATACTTTCAAGCGTGGTGACACGTGTTGGACAAGCTGTGTACTCAAAAAGACAATGCCTTAGCTTTAGTATTCGGTTGATTGCCAGTGCTCACGATTTCCAGTAGTATTCCGTCTCTGAATTGAACATCGTCTAACTGCTTGTCTTCTTTGCAATTGAAGGCCTCTCTCCGTTGTAGGCGATTGCTATATAGGGATCATAAATGAGCGACAGCAAACATAAAGTCTATTCAGCCTTCAATCTCGAAGGCGATGATGGCTATCAAGAGTATATCGAGCACCTTTATGAAGAGGTGCAGAGTCTTTTTCAAGAAGACCTCCATCCTTGGGTGATTGGTTATAGTGGGGGCAAGGACTCTACAGCCGTCCTTCAGCTCATTTGGTTAGCTCTTGAGCAGTTGCCAAGTGAGATCAGAAATAGCAAAAAAGTGCACGTAATCAGCACCGATACCCTTGTCGAAAACCCAGCTGTATCAGTATGGGTCGGCAACTCTCTTAAACTCATCAATGACAATGCCAAAGAAAAGGACATGCCTTTCGAGGCTCACCTTCTTCATCCTGACAAGAAGAATAGCTTTTGGGTCAATCTGATTGGTAGAGGCTACCCACGGCCTTGGGCAAAATTCCGTTGGTGCACTGAGCGACTGAAGATTGATCCCTCGAATAAATTCATTTCGGAAATAGCTAATCAGTATGGTGAGACGATCCTAGCGATTGGAACGAGAAAGCACGAGAGTCAGAGACGTAAAGCGAATATGGAGCGGCATGAAAAGCACCGTCTTAGAGAACGTCTTAGCCCTAATAAGCACGTAGATAATTGTCTCATATACACTCCTCTTGAAGACTGGACAGATGATGACGTCTGGGCCTTCCTTGACGACAAAGACAACCCTTGGGGCCTCAGTAATTCAGAATTGGTGGAACTGTACAAAGACGCCACTGAAGACAGAGAGTGTCCCATGATCGTTGAGTTAAAAGAAGAAACTCCGAGTTGTGGCAAGAGCCGTTTTGGTTGCTGGACATGTACTCTAGTCACGCGCGATAGTTCTCTTGAAAATATGGTTGCCAATGCTCCTGACAAAGCCTGGCTCCAGCCATTATTGGATTATCGTAAGCATCTAACTGTCAAAGATGACAAGAAGATGCGAGATTTTAGACGTATGAAGGGTAATATTCAATTCTACAAAGGCAACCCCATTCATGGCCCCTACCTGCAAAGTCAGCGTGAGATTTTTTTAAGAGAGCTGCTTAAAACAGAGAAGAAGCTTCGAAAGGATGCACCTCTGGGCTATAGCCATATTAGGCTGATTTCCGATGAAGAACTTCGTGAAATCCGTCGAATATGGTTGGTAGAAAAGCATGAGATCGAGGATAGACTGCCTAAGATTTATGAAGATGTAACCAAGAAGCCATTCCCGCAAATGGGGCTACAGCACTACCATTGCTTTGGAGAAGCCGAGAATGGTAATGTTGGTCAAACCGTTGGTGCTAATGATGTTGGTGAGTCCTTCAACACAGGCGTCAACGTGCTTGTTCTTGCATGTTTCAACAGTGACGTTATCACCGGGCTTCTTTCCAAAGGAGTTGCCGAATCCGGGGCGTGCTATGGCAATGACGGTTTTCCCGGTCTGTTCATTGATTCTCTTTGCAATGCCATAACCTGTGCTGTCTTCCGCTATGATCCGTGTCTGGTGCTTTTTCTTGTCAGCATTGCCGTGGATGAAAATGATGGCTCCATCGTTGTCACCCTGAAACGTGGCATACTCAATTTGACCATACTCAGTGTCAGCCATGTGGTAGTTGCCAGCAAAAGCCGTGGTTGCCAGAAGGATGCAAGAGAAAGCCAGCAAGTAGGTAAGTCGTTTCAGCTTCATGTCGTCACTCCGTAGTTCGTGATTCAGCAAGCTTTTCAGCTAACGTTTCCAGATAGATATTCAGTCTTTGGAGATTGATGTTCCATAACCGAATTTCGGGACCAACGGAAGCTACTAGATAGTAATCTCCGTTTATCCATGTGTTCGATTTCCCTTCAACGTACTCGGCTTGAATCTCGGTAAGCACTTTGGGCCACAGATTGATGTCGATGGTGGCACAGTGAGCAACAAGGGTGTCGTCCTTGTCGTAGGTCTTCTCGTAGAAAGGTGAGTAGAAGAACTCCCGCTTGATGATCGAGTCGTCGGCTTTGGGAACGGCATAGACTTTGTCAAAGACGATGATGTTCTGATTGATCTTTTGAAGGGTGCTGGAATTCGAAACGGAGTCATTCCAGAGTTGCCATATTGCCTCCATACTCCTCGTGACTTTGTCTCCGTCTGCTATCCTGTGACCTTCGATGATTTGCCAGTACATTGCTTGGTACTTTGAGAGGAGTTGATCGTTTTTCCATTCCATATAGGAAAAGAAAGGCAATGGATTCCAGAGGATTCCTTGCACCTTACCGCAGCCATCCGTCTTGAGTTGGTCCACGAAAGCATTGAAGACTTGAAGTCGGGTGCTGTGGGTGTGGTCGGGATAGGCTGTGCAGTACTCTTGCTTGTCCAGTTCGAAAACGGTTGTCTCTGGTGACCAACTCCATCGTACATCGTCGAAGTACTTCAGTCGTGGTGAGTCCTCTTGCCCACCTGTACATCCGAGTATGCACAGGCAGACAAGAAGAGTGATTGCTGTCTTCATGACGACCTATCCGATAAGGCTGTTCTTCTTCATGATGATGGATTGGAGCATTTTTCTGAGGTTGTTTGCCGATCTGTTATGAGCTTTTTTGCAATTGAATGCTCCAATCTCATTGCCGTTCACGATGATGGTAATCATGTCCATGATGGAGTGCGGCTTGGTGTCGAATTGGGTGATGTCAGCAATGTCGATTTTACCCATTGAGGGCTGTCTGGCATCCCCAGATTTCTTCGATTTCGGCATGTTGTAGTAGAGGGTCGTGTTGGTGAGTAAGACGCAACTCGGACTTAAAGTACCAATCTTATGGAAAAGGAGTGGTATCTCGTTGTTGATGTCTATATCAATCCACTCGGAACAGGCTGCGTACAGCTTGTCGAGGTCGATAGCTTTGCCATGATCCAGTTCGTGGACAATGGCTTTGGGGTACAGTTTGCTTCTGAATATCATTGGTACACCCCAAAAAAGGATACCGATAGCCCAATTGATGAGTCCGTAGTCCAGAAATTTGCTGCCTTCTGTATCAACGAAGTCATTAACAAACTTCACCAACTGAGCATTGGGAATATTGAGTTGGTTTGGATCGGATTCGATACGTTGCTCCATAATCTTGACGAATTCTTCCTTGCTGACAGACATGCTTTCTCCTTTTCAGTTTGAGATCGTGGTCTCGCTCGTTCAATGAGCTTTGTGTGTCCAATTGTCGAGTTTGATTACTTATATGTTGTGAAAAAGAACTTGTAAATACTTATAAAGGGTTTAGTTCGTTCGTTTGCCACCTATACTTATGAATTGGAGGTGGCTATGTCCGCACTTAAGGTCAGACTTGGAAAACGTATTCGAGAATTGAGGACGGCTCAGAATCTCTCACAAGATAAGCTTGCTGAACGTGTCGGTATCAGCGGCAAATATCTTGGTGAGGTCGAGCGCGGGGAAGGCAACGTGTCCGTTGAGAAGCTCGAAAAGATTACCGTGGCCCTTGATGTGACCATCGGTAGCCTTCTCGACAATGCTCATATGGAAGATCGCTCTGATCTTATTAAGGATATAGGTGGAATGCTTGATAAGGCTGAAGATGCCGAGGTCCGTCTTGTTCATCGGCTCGTGTCGGATGTTTTGAGGTAGATCTAACTACCTATCGCTATTAATAGTATACAGCTATTGAGAGTTGTATATTCCTGCTCTCATATAGTTCTCTCGGATGAACTCAAGGTCGAGGCCGCTTGATATCTCAGGCGGTCTTCTCGGTTGATCCAGTTTATCAATAATTCACTAAAAATGTGGCTCGTGTGGCCCTCGTGATCATTCCTTTGTATCTGGTCATATAAATAGATCGGCTACCAAGGGATGCTTTTATCTTTTGGAACGAGGAGGAAACATGCCTAACGAGATCATGCTGAAATACCTTGATGGTGAAAATGGACTGCCCGAAGTGGATGATGTGGAATTTTTTGACTTGCTGGCTGATAAGAGCGGCAAGTCTTCACAAACTGTGTTGACCAAAGCTCGAAAGATCATTCAGAGCTATCGGACAGGCCGATGGTGATGCTCAACGAGTTAATCACGTAATGGCTATGATGTGCCTTTTGTTGGGGAGTCTTGATGCCAGCAATATGGGGTCGTATTTGTCACTAGCTATCAAAGTTAAGTCTCAGAAGTAGGGTATGAAAATGCCCGAAGGGTTGTGGCCTCCGGGCTTTGGTTAGACGGTTTTACTCTTCGATGGGTGTCCATTCACTTTTCATGAAGTTGATCTGGACGCCTTTTTTCTTGCCGTCAACAGTCTTGATGATTTTGTCATCGAGGAGCGACTTGTAGGCCATGTCGATGGTCCTTGGTTCATACTTGGTCTTATAGGCTACATCCACCGTTTTGAAGATGATGGAGCGACCTTGGTAGCCAATGGTCTGACGGTATATGTACATGAAGACTGCATACTGAGCACCACTGAATTTTCGAGGTTCAATGGCATCGTAAATGTGGTTGTACAAACGGGTGTATGTGTAACCGTTTTGCTTCTTTTTTCCAGGAGGAGTTGTCCCTTTTTTGTTCTTAGGGCCATTATTATCCCCGCCGCCGTTTGATGCGGTTTGGGGGTTAACCCCGGTACATTTGCCTCTGTAATTCTCGATCTTTTTCATTAAGCATATTTTTTTGCCTCGGTTATAATGTTGTCGATTTCTCCCTCATTAGGAGAGTTCTGTTTTTTAATTTCGGTAGTTTTACCTTGATTCGGGTTACCATCAAGCCAGTCTCGATTGTCACCAGTTTTCTTGGCATAATCTATCCATTCATGGATTTCTGTTTTGTCGAAGATTTTCAACGTGCCGAGGTCCCAATAGAAACTGCTACAAAAACCATGTTTTCCGGCAATTCTATTCTTGACGATCTTGTATAACCTTTCATTCAAGTAGTCCCTGGCAGTATCGTCGTGATTAGCCAGGATGATAGCTAGGTCAGCCGAGTGGACGATGGCTACGGATTCACTGATGGAGTCCATGTCCAAGTCGTCAATTTCCTTCTTCATGCCACCTCGGTTGATCTGGGCCGCAGTCACCATGGGAATGGCCGTTTCCATGGCAAGTCTTCGCAAGCTGGCGGCAACTTCCTTGGAGCCTTCATACATGGTGGCTGTTTTCATGCCCAAAGATGGCATGATCTTACCAATGTAATCTACGTAGATAGCATCAAGGTTTTCGACACCGATTTCGTTGATAACTGCTCGAAGGTCGCTGACGCGAAATTCCTTTTCACTTTTATCAACGATCCAGAAGTTGCCCATCTTTTCAAGTTGTTCCTTGAAAGTTGGCATGTACCCTTTGAGTTCGTCGGTTTTGCTGTCAGGTCTGACGGATTGGAGTGTGTTCAGGGTGATGTCGCTCATCAATGCGATCTGCTTGAACATGCACGCTTCTTTACTGTCCTCAAGCGTGACAAACAGGACGTTGTGTCCCTGCATGGATTGACGATACGCCATATTCAACATGGTGGCTGTTTTGCTTCCGGTGCGTTTTGGCTATCAATACCGACAATGTTTTTTCGACCAAGCCACCGTTGAGATACTCATCAAGCTGCGGGAAATAGGTGGGGACCACCTTTCTCTCGTTGATCTTCATGATGTGCTCTAGGAAATTTTCCATTTCAGAGGTGACCGTCTGTGGTTTGCTTTCTACCAAGGGACGATACAGTTCAATGCCATTTTTTAGCGTTGTCTCAGCTTGAGCCAGAATACCTAAATCTCAAGAATGCCGCTTTTTACTGTGGCTTCCAGAATCCGAGAAGCTTCTCCAAGCTTATCAGGGATTATGATTTGCCCAAGTACGGTCCCAACAGGACCATGTACAAAAAGTCAGTCCTTGATGAGTTCATGGCTTCGCCTTCGGAGTTTGTTGCCGTGAAGCCGCGTAAGAGATCGGATTACTCCCCGGTGACGGTATGAGCGTAGGGCAGGTGAAGAAGACGGGCAGTTGGTATTGCCAATACAGGATTCCGGGCAGGAAAAGCCCCGTCAAAAAATACTTCGGCAAGGGCGCAGAGGATAAGAAAGCTGCCAAACTTTTTGATTATGACATCAAAAAGAGCAAAGTCGAGAAGAGGTCCATCCATCGTGATGAAATGAACCTCACCGACCTAGCCAAAGAGTATGTCGCGCAGGAGAAAGCGAAAGGCCGTTCCCTTGACTACCTTCGTTTCATCGCCGCAAAGGTCAATAACGACTGGCATCCGATCCTCGATAGCAAGCCGATTTCTCAATTGAGGCCTAAGGATTTCCTGCAAGCTCATGCCCTGTATGCCGACAATGCCGTGGCAACCCGAAATCGTTATATGGACTACTTAAACATCATCTTCAACTTCGGCGTGAGGATGGAGTACATTGACAAGAACCCCATGAAAAAGTGGTGGTCTGAAATGAAGCAGCCGGAGAAGCCGAGGAACTTGGAACATTTAACCCTAACGGACTTCCGCAAACTCTACAAAGTGTCCCCGCCACATCTTCAGTGGACTCTGGATATCATGTGGGAGTTGGGTGCGCGTCCTGGACCAAGTGAGCTTTTCGGTTTGATGTGGAAGGACATCGATTGGGAACGCAACACGATTCGTGTCCGTGGTACAAAGACCAAATCGAGCGACAGGATCATACCCGTCACAGATGAGTTCAAGGAGCGTCTCAGAATCAAGCGTTCCGAGGCCCAAACGAATTATCTGATTAGAGTACAAGGGAAAGAGCGTCAAAGGCGTGAGGTCGGCTTTCAGGTCAGCTAAGAAACGTGCTGGACTGGACAAGTCCGTGTGCATGTACACCATCAGACACTTGTTCACGTCTGAGGCTATCACAAACGGTGCAGACGCCAAGGCTGTGGCTAATTTGCTTGGGCATTCCTCCCTCCGAATGATCATGGGTGTTTATTACCATGAGATCGAAGGTGAGAAGCGCAACGCCATTGCACGCAAACCGAAGTTGATTAAGTAGACGCGCTTATTCTATATCTAGTGTCCTTATTGTAGCCGTGTGACATGCTTGGCTTTTTAGGCCAAAACCCTCTCCTGTTCTGTCCACCATAACAAGAGAGGGTTTCAATGAATTTGTCTGATGCTGCTGACGTATTTCTCCGCCACTGCCGCCTCGAAAGAGGACTCACCAAACTAACCATGACCGCCTACAAGCTCGACCTGAACCAGTTTCAGAAAAAGCAACAGACCGACCTAGTTGTCACTGACATCGACAAGCATGTCATCCGGGAATACTTGGGCTGGCTTGACGCGCAGTACAAGCCCCGCAGCATCAAACGGAAACTTGCCACCCTGAAATCATTTTTCACATTTCTGGAGCAGGAAGAATTTATTGAAGCCTCGCCATTCAGAAAACTCAGGCTTCGTCTTGAGCGAGCCAAGAGCCTCCCACGAACTTTGTCCGTGTCTTCTGTGACCAAGCTCTTGCAGTGTGCATATTCCTATAGGAACGAAGCTTCGGTTGCCTCCAGAGGCTATCAGGAGGCCACAAGGGATATCGCAGTGCTTGAAACGCTGTTCTCAACGGGAGTGAGGGTTTCAGAGCTTTGTCAGTTGCGGGTCGTTGATGTCGATCTCAAGCACCGACATATTTTGGTAATGGGAAAGGGGAAACGAGAAAGGGTTATCCCCTTATGTGACCAAGCGAGCCTTCAAGCACTGAAAGATTATAGGCATTGTTACGAAGAGTTCCTAGAGCCTGAGTTAGCGTTTTTCCTGAACCGAGACAAACATCCGCTTTCAGACCAATCCGTCCGTCAGATCATTAAGAAGTACCAGAAACGAGCTTGCATACCGGAAGACGCCACACCACACATGTTTCGGCACACCATAGCCACGCTCCTGCTAGAGAATGGGGTGGACATCCGCAATATCCAGACCTTGCTTGGTCATAGTTCATTGGCTGTGACGGAGATTTATACGCATGTGAGCTTGTCAGCCCAGCGGGAAGCTTTGGGGAGGAGGCATCCAAGAGGGCGATTGAAGCTGCAGGAGACCCATCGATAATTGGAAATTATGTTCTATGAACAATAAAACTCAAGGCCTTCAAGACCTTCCTCTTACGTCGCTTCACTGGTTAGCTGCTCATCATAAATCAAAATTGATCGAGCGAAAAAAAATGGTTGAAATCCATGGGGCCAAGCAAGGCGATACCGTTCTTGATGTTGCTTGTGGTCCGGGCTTTTGGACGGAGTTGCTGGTTGAACAGGTTGGTCCACATGGCCACGTTTCCGGGGTGGATATTGATTCTGAGCTGATCAGGTATGCACAAGAGAGTCATGCTGACTTGATTGCACAAAAACGCGTCAATTTTCGTGTTGCAGATATGAGGAGCCTGCCTTTTGAAGACAATTCCTTTGATACTGTGATCTGCGGAAATGCATACAACTACCTTTCAAAAGAAGAACTTCCGAAAGCCATACAGGAGCATATGCGAGTTGTTCGCCCAGGAGGGAGATTAAGCATACGCACCTTTGATAATACTATGTCCTTGTACCACCCTGTCACTTCTACCGTTTTGCTCTCCGTAATGCACGGTATGGCAAAGAACCTTCAGCAGCAGCGAAATTTTGACAACTACCTTGGGCGCAAAATGCACGGCCTGCTTACACAACTTTCACTCGGTCCCGTAACAACTCATACTTTTGTAACGCAAAAAACTCAGCCTTTATGCAAGTGGAGCTTGGAGTACGTGCAAATGAAAGCCCTCTGGTGTGCGGAGAAGGCCGACGGATACTGTCCTGCCGAGGATTTGAAAATATGGTGTGAGCTCTTTGATCCGAAATCTCCACAATATATACTGGCCCGGCCTGATTTCTATTTCAATACAACAGAAATGATCTCCCTGGTGGCCAAACCGGAGGTATCTTGATGCCAGGACACTCGAAAAAGCTCGCACAGTATCTCTGGCCTCCTATGGAGGGGCACCGTCGTGGTGGCGTGTAATCTCTGGAGTGGGGCATGAGCAAAATCCTGATTGTGACAGATGAAAGACTGGATAGCTATAAAACTGTCTTGGGAAGCCCCACGCTGTTGGCAGACCCCGTTTATAAAGAACTCCTTGTTGAACGGTATTCCAAAGCCACTATCTCCCTGATTGCAAAGGAGTTGTCAGAGCAAGGTTTCCAAGTAGACATCCATGGAGACACCAGACAACTCGCCCAATATATAGAAAAGTTAACGCCCTTTCCCTATTCCGCCGTCATCAACCTGAGCACAGGGACTCATGCCACTTTTCGGGCAGGCCAAGCTGCGATACTTTTGGACATGCTCAGAGTCCCCTATTCCGGCTCAGATCCACAAACGTTGCTGGTTTTGCGTGACAAGTCACTTAGTAAAGTGATTGCCGAACATGTTGGCGTCAAGGCTCCCAAAGGGGTGTTGCTGAGTGAGGAATCACCCAAAAAACATATGCGGTTTCATGACAATCTATATCCCATGATTGTGAAACCGAACTTTGGATGCACCAGTGTGGGCATTAGCGCAAAAGTGCTAGGCCCCCACGAGGGGCATGAGTATATTGCCAAAATGCTAAAGCAATTCCCCGATGGTGTTATAGTCGAGCAGTTTGTTTCCGGAACTGAAGTGACCGTATTCATTGTTGGGAAAAAGGGTTCTGGCCATATTATTCCCCTTGTTCTCACAAGAAGTGATAATACCCAACTCCCGCCCGATTTCATACTGTCCTCCAATCGTAAAAAAATGAAACGCATTTACAATCTTTGTTGGAGATTGGCTTGTGCCTCACTTTCTGAGAACCTCGTTCAGTCCATAGAGGAAATCACCTGGAAGCTTGCCAACGCCTTTAGGGTACGGGACTATGCGCGATTTGATTTTAGAGTATGTGAAAAGACAGGAGATGTTTATTTTATCGAGTGCAATGGTCAGCCTGGGCTCGATGTTTCTGCAGGCTCAATTCCCACAGCGATTAATACCGAATGGTTCAAAAAGCCAAACAAGTTACAAACCGAATTTGTTGCGGCCTTCCTTGGGCGGATATACGGCCAAAGTCAAGCGTGACCAAAACATAGGGTGCTTGCGCGAAAAGGGGCAAGGTCTGTGTTAATAAACGACCATTTATTACTCTTTTGTTGAGGGAGCTTTGGCCACCTGATGTCGGGGTGTTTTAGTGCCAGTTGCGCCATCATATTATTCCAAAAATCAGTCATCCCTATAATTGAACGGCATTTTTCGATCTGTGAATAATAATTATCCACCATTGTCTGATCAGGTGTAATTCCCTCTGTATTCAGGTGAATAAAAGCGCGATTGAAAGCGATGCGCCATCGCTGGTTCGGATCTTTCATCAACCCATCTGTCTTGGGTATTTTATCCAAATGATCAAGCGCATCTTTCGTGCCCAGTTGCCAGTCAGCAATAGAGAGATTGACACGGGCGGCGGAAATGTAAAACGGAGATTGAAAGTGTTTCAAAGCATCATAACTGAGCCGCTTTGCTTCTTGTGCTTCCCCACTCAGCAAGTGGATGAAGGCCTTGTTGATTTTGGCAAACCCAGCCTCCTCTTCTGCATTTGCGCTTAAGATTCTATCTGATTCGTCGAAAATTCTATAGGCCTTGTCAAAATTCAAGGCCCGGAGTTCACAATATCCCAAGTTGTGGAGAGCCATACCTGCTAAACGCATATTGCCAATGCCAACAAAAAAGTCGTGCGCTGAGCGGCATGCAATACGTGCGACGGAGACTGGTAAGAATAGCGGAGACATCATAGCAAAGGTATGCCATCCGCGGTCATTACGTGTGAACCATGATTTGAGGTAATACTTTGAATAAATGAACACCGACTTCGTATGCCGCCCGTATTCTTGAAAAGAGAAGGCATATGCTGCTACGATCTGCGGTTCCCATGTCTTATCTTTGAAACAATTTGATGTAATGCGTTGCATTATCTGAGAATTCTTTTTTATCGGATCAGGATCTTTCTTCGCTATGACAATCGACATCGCGTAATAGAATAGATACTCAGATTGCTCAATCTGTTCCAATTGCGCGCATGTGAGTGACTTTACACAATTGTCGAAGTTTCCAAGATGGTAGTGTGCCTTGCAAAGAAGAGATTGAACGCACAGAGTCAATTCATTTTTTTCGCCAAACAGACTTCTTATACTTTCTCCTGTGTCGCTATAGTGGCTAATCAGCTCAGAATATCGCGAAAAATGGTCAAGAATTCGTAAAGAAGCAACGGTAAGATAATGTGAATTCGGGTAGTTTGATGCAGTGGCATGCAGACTGGCCTGGATGAAATAACCGGTGCTGGGTTTTGAAATAACCTCGTCAGCCATTGGAACCGCTGGCTCTCCCATGGCTTTCATCGTGACCAAGTCGTCGTCAGAAAAACATTGAAAATAGCCATCCACCAGAGCCCTGTGAATTTGGAAAAGACTTACCGGAAATTCTTCCAGCACAGCATTCACAATCATCTTTTTGTTGTCATCCAACAACCTGTAACACATATCCCCGAGATCATTTTCACAAATAATGAAGTAAGATAGATCCTTAAGCCTCTCTATGTGTTCCAGGTATTCAGGTTGACTTTTCCCAACGTCTTCTGCAACCTTGCAAAGCACTTGTAACGGTACCTTTTCCGCTCCAATCGCCAAGGCACCACAGAGATGACGCATGAGAGTATCTTCGGCAAGAATCCTTTCGAATGTGTTATCAAGCACAACTATATCGTTTATTTCGCCTCGTAAAAACACGCGTTCGTTGTGGACCGAGCATTGGTCGCGTAATGCGAGTTTTTGGATAGTTTCCATGAATCGACGGGGATTACCATCCGATACACCGAGAACGGGGGCAGAAACTTCATCATTCTCAATATAGAGTCCTGCCAATTTGACCATATGGTGATCTTCTAGGCCTTTGATCGTCCAAAATTCAAACGGCCAACGGTTGCGAAACGGCCAAAATACCGACAGAGCATTCGCGTTTGACATATGATCACCAATCGGGTGTGAAGTCATAAACACGGTCCAATTCTGTTTTTGTTCCTGAACCCCCTCCAGAGCATTGAAAAAGTTGATGAGTTGTTGTCCCTCAAGCCGTGTGAGCTCGTGTAGATCGTCAACTATGAATGTTGTTTTGATTCCTGATTTCCATATGTTGTGCAGTAGCCTATTTAAACAAGCTCTTGGTGTGAGCCCTTCGAAATCGAAATACTTGGCGGCAGAGCCAATAAATGATTGAACAGTGCCAATAGTTGTCTTGGGTGCGAAATCGATCAGTTCTTCTGCATCGGTCTTCATCGCTGGAACAAGGCCGGTCAAGAAATCAACCACGGATTGCTTCTTGTGCTCAGCCTTGCCGAGCTTTGATGTCTTGTCCAAAGTGTTCAATATGGCATCGAGTGCGGTTTCTATCATCGATTTGTGGCTTCCTGTGTGCTGAGCAGCAGATAGCCATACGACTAAGCATTTATCAGAAACAGCCGCGGCAGCCCGATCAAGAATTTCCGTCTTCCCGACACCTCCTTTGCCATCCATCAAGGCGATGCGAAGTGCTGACGCTGAATCGTCTTCCAGTATATGAACAATTCTACCCAAATGCTCTTCCCTGTCGACAAAGGGCAAGTTGGGGAGAACTGTGTTCTGCAAAAATGACTGTTCCATAATTTCCAATTATCGATGGGTTTAGAGATGTCACTAGCGTTTACCAAAATAAGGAAGTCTATAGCACCCACGCTATGGACAGAGCAAGGTGATAGTTATCGATAACTGAGAATTATGAATGAAAAGTGTCAGTGGCTGCCTAACGCCTTATCGATTAGCCGTATCCCGCTCGGACTGCTCCTTATCTTGCTGTATCAACCACATAACCCAAGATTATTGACCTATGCCTTGGCGGTTGTGGCATTAGCCCTTATTACTGATATCGCAGACGGTAAAATTGCACGGGCCTCAGGGTGTACAAGCAGACTTGGCTATATGTTGGACGGGCTGGGAGATAAGGCTTTCTACGTTGCTTTCCTGCTTGTTATTCAGCGTGAATATCCGGCATCAACCACCCTATGCTGGCTGCTTATCGTGCGAGAGATTGCAATGTATTCGCTTCGGGTGGTGTCGAAAGATATTGAAAGTGAATTAAAAAAATTGCGAGTCTATTCCTTGTTGCATGCGTTTTGGATTCGACTATGGTTTTTGATTGTCATAGTCAATGACATCTCTGCCATGATCGGACACGGCACGGGATGGCTAATGATTGTTGGTCTCGTATGCGGCAGTTTTGCGGCTATCTCTGGAGGAATCGGCTTAGCCGGACAAATCAGGTTTGTGCTTGAATAATAAACGTCCTGTAAGCAGTCATGGTAAGAGTTGCAATCCTGAGGGCTGTTATAAGACTTCGTGCATTTTTTGTGTAAGGGGTTCCATGCATCATCGAGAGGTACATGGAATCAAGCACTACTCGGATTCTGGGTTTCGTTCCCTTTTCCATGGCATTCCTAAGATGGCCTTGAACAACGCCCGCTTGTTTCGCGCATTCCTCCCGAATGAATGCGGCAAGAGGATAGAGGGTCATGTAGCTTATTCCAATAAAAACCGCAGTCATCCCTACCAGAGGTATAAGTAGAGACAGGTATGCGCTCTCATGAGTGTCAGCCAGGAAAAACATTACATTATACGTCAAGAAAAAGGGAAGCATGAGAACCAGATTCAAAGTTCCAATTTGAGAATACCCGAAACACTTGTCAGGATGATGCATTTCAGCAACCAACTGCCCGCTGTCTCTAAGTTTTTTCAAGATTAAATAGATGCTGGCTGACATCGTAAGACAAAAATATGCTACGATTGGATAAACAATAGTCCATGAAACAAACAGGTTGAACTTATTTGTTATAAATCCGTACACATACTTTGAAGAATCAAAGACGTCATTCCCATAGTATATAGCTGGGTTACATGTCTGTACGATGTTATTCGCAAAGGCAAAAAGACCTACAACAACAAGCAAGGCATATATAAGCTGCCCTCCCGCTTCCTTCATGAGCAAATGGGACAGTTTGCTTTGAAATAATGTTTTTTTTATCGTTCCCTTACTGCCAGGATTTTTGATCGGGAGTGTTCTCATGCATTTCCTGAATAACGCATAGGCATAGCCTGTGCTGATGAGAAGCAGAGGATCTGTGATTACTATTGCCCATACACCTTCATGCTCCATTAATCCTTTTCCTACACCTGGCAGAGAAAAGGTCCCCTCATGGTGGGTTGCGACGACGAGAGCAATCAACTGGCATATCGAAAAGAACACGATACCAGTAACGAGCTTGATGTTAACCCCACCATTTCTGGGAAATAGGTTGGTAACGATTTGTAGCGGCCAAAGCATACTACGAATATTCATTCATAATTCTCAGTTATCGGTAGGTTTTTCTTTCATGTTTGTGATCATGTGACTCACCGCTGTCTATATCACTAGTTGTATAATTGAGGCAAGTTGGACAATGGACGATGACGAGACCCTATCAAGTGGGCGGCTTGCTAATACATGTCGTATATCTTTTAGGTGATAATTGTTTGTCGTTGTGGTAATGTTTGTAGTGACTATGTTTTTCAGATGTTGGCAACTCGTTACGTTTGTTTTCAATGAGGAGTTTTATCATGAAGTTTCGCTGCGCTACTTTCAATTTATACCAATATGTTGAACCCCCTAGTTGTTGGTATGATAAGGACAATTTCTATACCCTTGCAGATTGGGAGTCCAAAAACACTTGGATCAAGAGACAAGTTGTAGCGTTGGGTGCAGACGTGGTGGGCTTTCAGGAGGTTTTTAGCCAAGAGAGCCTCAAAGAACTTATGGCTACTATTGGCTATCCGTATTTCGCGACAGTGGATACCCCTGTGATGAGTGATGAAATCACTGGCATTTTCGTAAGGCCTGTGGTGGCTCTTGCTTCAAAGCATCCCATTGCTAATGTGGGGCCAGTTGAAGTCGCATCCACGATTCAACATGATTTGCCTGTACCGGATGAATTTAATTTCAGCCGGGTTCCTCTTAGGGCAGAGATTGAGATTGCAGATGGCCTAGCTGTCACTGTTTATGTTGCTCATCTCAAATCTAAGAGGCCGATGGTTATGGAGCCAACGTTTGGAGACGATACGTCTTGGCAAGTCAAAGTGCGTGAATGTATGCGAGCAACCTCTCGCGGACAAGCAGCTTCTCTGCTACAACGTGGAGCGGAAGCTTCGGCTTTGTATCATGAAGTCACACGTGTTTTGGGTGACACCGACAATCTCCCTATTGTTGTCATGGGTGATCTCAACGACGATGAGGAGTCCATTCCTATAGAAGCTCTTTCCTACAAGGGGCGTGTTTATTCGATTGCTGGTGTCCCGTATGGCGATTTGCCTATGGAGGCTAAAAGGGCTGCTTATTCTAATAAGCTATACGATGCATTTTTCATGGCCCCCAATCAAGAGGGTGGGGTAAGGCCGCCGACTCATTATCATATGGGCCGTGGTGGTACTTTGGATTATATTTTTATGTCCAATGCCTTTAATCTCAAAAATCGCAATCATGTGGGCCGTGTGGTCGATTTTGCTGTGCATGGTGATCACTTAAACGGGGATGGGGTGGGAGATCATAAACAGTCTGATCATGCTCAAGTGCTGGCCGAAATTGAGTTCAAATAAGACGTTTCAGTCG